>NZ_JACIAC010000002.1:0-1172857 GCF_014193935.1 Rhizobium sp. BK377 | reverse complement strand
TTTGGGACGGCAGACGGGAAGGTGCGATCGCCACGGCTTACACCGCGCCAAAACGCTCCATTCCCGGCAGGTCCACAGCAATCCCGGTCCGGCCGGGATCGAATCTGGCGTCTATTGTGCCGCAATGAGACCGGGTGAATGCTGCGGGAACCGGTCATCTGAAACTATGGCTTGAATACCATAATTGTGTCTGTCGTAGGCGCGATGTTACCGAAGTCACACGACGTCGGCGGCGACAGTCGAAGAGGATGCGGCGGGAAAAGGAATCGGGCGCGGCTGCGAATCAAAAGTGAAGCCTGAACGATTAGTGGGGGATCTCCCGACCAGAGGCCAGGCTGGTCCTGATGTTGCTCAGCTCAGCCAATTTTCGGCGATCGCTAAGCCTGTTCGAACGCAGGCTTCTCGCCGCCCCAGGACACGAAATGGGGATTTGCGAAGTCGAAATCGGCAGCCGCGCCGGTTTTACCGTAGATGAGCGGTTGGCCGTCCATCGTGACAGTCGATCCGCCGGCTGCGCGCAACACTGCATCGCCGGCCGCGGTATCCCATTCCATGGTGCGGGTGAAGCGTGGGTAGACATCGGCCTTGCCTTCTGCCAGCAGGCAGAATTTGAGAGACGAACCGATATTGGTGCATTTGGAGATCGCATGCCTGGCGAGAAAGAGGCCGGTCTCAGGGCTGTCATGCCGAAAGCTCGCGAGCGCCATGCCCTCTGCCGGCTGTTTGCGCACGTTGATCGGCATTCTCTGAGTTATCGCAAATTCGTCGTCGATCACCAGCTTCTCTGCATTTCCGCGCTCGCCGGAAAAAGCGACGCCGAGGGCAGGGGCGTAGACGATGCCAACGACCGGGATGCCATTTTCCACATAGGCGATATTGACGGTGAACTCCTGGCGCTTATCCAGGAATTCCCGGGTTCCATCTAAGGGATCGACGAGGAAGAATGACTTTCCGGCAATATCGGGCACCTTGCCAGCAGCTACCGATTCTTCGGCGATGACAGGGATTTTAGGGAAATCGCGCTCCAGATGCGTCAGTATGATTCGCTCAGCCTCCCGGTCGGCGGACGTCACCGGACTTTCATCGGCCTTCATTTCCACCGGGCAGCCGTTGCAGAAGATTTCTATAATGGCCTTGCCGGCTTCGAGGGCTGCCCGTTCAAATGTCTTCAGCATATTCCTGCCATTCGCCCATAACTTCGTCTTGAGACACCACCCTATATATAGAGAGTAGGATGTTGCCGCACCCTTGCTGGAATGCCCAACATAGCACGGGTTCGCGGGTTCGCATAAAGCGCGTGACCAGCATTTACCCAGAAATGACATTTGCAATTTATAGCATCTGCTAGTTTGGAATTTCTTCAAGTTCCCTATTTGTGGAACGGTTTACGCACAAAGCGAACGTCGCCGGCCTGATTTGAGGACGAGAGATGAAGCGCCGGAAGCTGCTCTGGCTAAAAATTTGCCAACCGATGCCGCTTTTGTGTGGATTTTGGTTTGAATTGCGCCATTTAGGCCTGTTTGCCCAAGATTCTGACGCAGTAAATCCTTTTTGTCTTCACATTTCCAACGAAACCGCTATGCAATGCGAGTTAGAGGCTCCTGTGAAAGCAAGAGCGATAAAATCAATAAGAGATGCAACTTAAATTTGGTTCGCATCCAGGGGAAATGACATATGGAGTATTTCGTCCAGCAGCTCTTCAACGGGCTGACTCTCGGATCCATCTATGGCCTTGTGGCTATTGGCTATACGATGGTTTACGGCATTATCGGCATGATCAACTTCGCTCATGGCGATATTTTCATGCTTGGTGGTTTCGCTGCTCTTATCGTCTTTCTCGTTCTCACATCCATCTTCGCAGGTCTTCCGGTAGCTGTGCTGCTGCTGGCGATGCTTGTGATTGCGATGCTGATGACGAGCTTGTGGAATTGGACGATCGAGCGTGTCGCCTACCGCCCGCTGCGCGGTTCTTTCCGCTTGGCGCCACTGATTACCGCGATCGGCATGTCGATCACGCTGTCGAACTTCATCCAGGTCACGCAGGGCCCGCGCAACAAGCCGATCCCGCCGCTTGTCGGCACGGTTTATAATATCGGCGGCCTGTCTATTTCGTTGAAGCAGATCATCATCGTCGTCATCACGGTGGTCCTGCTCGCCGCTTTCTGGTACATCGTCAACAGAACGGCACTCGGACGCGCCCAGCGCGCCACCGAACAGGACCGCAAAATGGCGGCTCTCCTCGGAGTCAACGTTGATCAGACGATCTCCATTACCTTCATAATGGGTGCTGCACTCGCAGCCGTCGCCGGCACGATGTACCTTATGTATTACGGTGTCGCGTCCTTCGCGGACGGTTTTGTCCCGGGCGTCAAGGCCTTCACCGCAGCCGTTCTCGGCGGCATCGGCTCTCTTCCGGGCGCCGTTCTTGGCGGACTGATGATCGGCCTTATAGAATCCCTTTGGTCGGCCTATTTCACGATTGCTTATAAGGATGTCGCTACCTTCGCCATCCTTGCATTCGTGCTGATCTTCAAGCCGACGGGTATTCTCGGGCGGCCGGAAGTCGAGAAGGTATAAATCATGGCAAACATCGACACTTCCGCTGGCAAGTCCGACGCCGGGCTTGTCCAGAAGGGGCTTAGGGAAGCCTTCTTCGCCGGCCTTATCTCACTTGGCCTGTTCGTTCTCTATGTCGGTCTCGGCACGCAGCAGAACATCAATAACGAGTTGATTGTCGTTCAGCGCTGGGGGCTGCTTGCAATCTTCGTTCTGATCGCCGCTCTCGGCCGTTTCGTCATGGTCGTTTTCGTCAAGCCACATCTCGACCAGCGCAAGCTTTCGAAGGCGCGTCACGGCGAACTCGATATTTCGACCGACAAAGGCTTCTTCCGGACGCATTTCCTGAAAATCGCGCTCATATTCCTTCTGGTCTATCCGCTGGCCACCGCCTATTTCCTCGGTCCGCAGGGCGCGCTGAAGTGGGTCGACAATTTCGGCATCCAGATCCTGATCTATGTGATGCTTGCGTGGGGTCTGAACATCGTCGTCGGTCTCGCCGGCCTGCTCGACCTTGGCTACGTTGCCTTCTATGCGGTTGGCGCCTATTCGTATGCGCTGCTGTCAGCCCATTTCGGCCTGTCCTTTTGGGTGCTTCTTCCGCTTGCGGGCATCTTCGCTGCACTTTGGGGCGTCATCCTCGGCTTTCCGGTACTGCGCCTGCGAGGCGATTACCTGGCGATTGTCACGCTTGCCTTTGGCGAAATCATCCGCCTCGTTATCATCAACTGGACAGAAGTGACCAAAGGCACCTTCGGTATCTCCGGCATCGCCAAGGCTTCGGTCTTCGGCATCTGGAGCTTCGATGTCGGCAAAGCGAATAATTTCACAAAGGCCTTCGGTCTGGCGAGTTCCTCGGCCTACTACAAGATTTTCCTGTTCTACGTCATTCTGGCGCTCTGCATGCTGACCGCCTACGTGACGATCCGGTTGCGTAGCATGCCGATCGGTCGGGCGTGGGAAGCGCTTCGTGAAGACGAAATCGCTTGCCGCTCGCTTGGCATCAATACGGTGACGACGAAGCTGACGGCTTTTGCTACAGGCGCAATGTTCGGCGGCTTTGCAGGCTCCTTTTTCGCTGCCCGCCAGGGCTTCGTTTCGCCGGAATCCTTCGTGTTCCTGGAATCGGCCGTCATCCTCGCCATAGTCGTTCTAGGGGGTATGGGTTCGCTGACGGGTATTGCGATCGCTGCTGTCGTCATGGTCGGGGGCACGGAAGTGCTGCGCGAAATGAGCTTCCTCAAGGTCATCTTCGGACCGGAATTCACGCCTGAACTCTATCGCATGCTGCTTTTCGGCCTCGCCATGGTCATCGTCATGCTGTTCAAGCCACGAGGCTTCGTCGGCTCGCGTGAACCAACCGCCTTCCTTAAGGAACGCAAGGCGGTATCTGGAAGCCTTACCAAGGAGGGCCATGGTTGATGAGCCCTGTCGAGAACACGATGTCGAATGACACTTTGCTCAAGGTCGAGCACCTGTCGATGAAGTTCGGCGGCCTTATGGCTATCAACGACTTCTCCTTCGAGGCCAAGCGCGGCGAAATCACGGCGCTGATCGGCCCGAACGGCGCGGGCAAGACGACCGTCTTCAACTGCATTACCGGCTTTTACAAGCCGACGATGGGTATGATCACGCTGACTCAGAAGAGCGGCAAGCAATACCTGCTCGAGCGTCTGCCGGACTTTCGTATTACCAAGGAAGCCAGGGTCGCTCGTACCTTCCAGAACATCCGCCTTTTCTCGGGACTTACCGTTCTGGAGAATCTGCTCGTCGCGCAGCACAACAAGCTGATGAAGGCTTCGGGTTTCACGGTGCTCGGCCTGCTCGGCATTGGTCCCTACAGGAAGGAAGCTGCAGCCGCCATCGAGCTTGCGCGTTACTGGCTGGAGAAGGCCGACCTCATCGACCGGGCAGACGATCCGGCCGGCGACCTGCCTTACGGCGCCCAGCGTCGTCTTGAAATCGCCCGCGCCATGTGCACCGGACCGGAGCTTCTCTGCCTCGATGAACCTGCCGCCGGCCTCAACCCGCGTGAGTCAGCCGCCCTCAACGCGCTGCTGCGCGGTATCCGTACGGAAACCGGCACTTCGATCCTGCTTATTGAACACGATATGTCGGTGGTCATGGAAATCTCCGACCACGTCATCGTTCTGGAATACGGCCAGAAGATCTCCGACGGCACGCCTGAGCACGTGAAGAACGACCCGAAGGTCATTGCGGCCTATCTCGGCGTCGAGGACGAAGAAGTAGACGAGGTCATCGCCACCGTGGAGAGCCTCGAAGGGAATGCACACTGATGGCGGATCAACCACTACTGAAGGTTCACGGCGTCGAAACCTATTATGGCAATATCCGTGCGCTTGCCGGAATTGATGTCGAGGTCAACAAGGGCGAAATCGTCAGCCTGATCGGCGCAAACGGTGCCGGCAAGTCGACGCTGATGATGACGATCTGTGGCAGCCCGCAGGCACGAGCCGGCTCGGTCGTCTTCGAGGGCCGCGATATCACCAAGCTGCCGACCCATGAGATCGCCCGGCTGCGTATTGCCCAGTCTCCTGAAGGGCGTCGCATTTTCCCGCGTATGACCGTGCTGGAAAATCTCCAAATGGGCGCCGGCCTCGACAACCTCAAATATTTCCATGAGGATGTGGAAAAGATCTTCACGTTGTTTCCACGTCTGAAAGAGCGCCAGTCGCAGCGCGGCGGCACGCTTTCGGGCGGCGAGCAGCAAATGCTGTCGATCGGTCGCGCGCTAATGGCGCGTCCGAAGCTCCTTCTTCTCGACGAGCCTTCGCTCGGCCTTGCACCGTTGATCGTCAAGGGCATCTTCGAGGCCATCAAAGTGCTGAACGAAAAAGAAGGGCTCACCGTCTTCCTCGTGGAGCAGAACGCATTCGCAGCGCTCAGGCTATCGCACCGCGGCTATGTGCTCGTGAACGGCAAGGTGACGATGAGTGGCAGTGGCAAGGAACTGCTTGCCAATCCCGAGGTCCGAGCCGCCTATCTCGAAGGCGGGCGGCATTGATCGCGGCAGAAGGGGGAATTTGACTATGCAGGGCCTTTTCTTCGAAAGCGACAACGGCGTAAAGCTCGTCATCCGTGCGTTTGTGGTGCTCATCGGTTTCTGGACGGCGTGGCGGGCCGGAAGGGCTGTTGCGGACGGCTGGAACACCTATCCGCTGGTCGTCGTCTATACCTTCCTGCTCGCCTGGGCGATGCAATTTCTGCATCATGCGCTGTTCAACGGCCCAATGCTCAGCGCCTTTTTCTACATCATCGATTTCGTAACTCTACTGATCTTCTCGACAGCCGGGTTCCGCTATCGCCGCACCAATCAAATGGTCAACAACTATTACTGGCTGTACGAAAAAACTTCCGCGTTTTCGTGGAAGGAGAAACATTGACAGCCCGTTGAAACTAGGCATGAATTAGCCTCAGAGTGGAACAGCTTTCCTGGCGCAGTCAATGGTGGGTAGTGCGCCGGGTCTTCAAATGAAACCCGCCCAAAAATTGGGAGTAACAATATGAAGAAGTCTCTCTTGTCAGCGGTGGCACTGACGGCGATCGTCGCTTTCGGCGGCGTCGCACGAGCTGACATCCTGATCGGCGTGGGTGGTCCGCTGACAGGTCCGAATGCTGCATTCGGCGCACAGCTGCAGAAGGGTGCCGAGCAGGCAGCCGCTGACATCAATGCTGCTGGTGGTATCAACGGCGAGCAGATCAAGATCGAGCTCGGCGATGACGTTTCCGACCCGAAGCAGGGCATCTCCGTTGCCAACAAGTTCGTTGCCGACGGCGTGAAGTTCGTTATCGGCCACTTCAACTCGGGCGTTTCCATCCCGGCTTCTGAAGTTTACGCCGAAAACGGCATCCTGGAGATCACCCCGGCTGCTACCAACCCTGTTTTCACTGAGCGTGGCCTGTGGAACACGTTCCGTACCTGCGGCCGTGACGACCAGCAGGGCGCCATCGCCGGCAAGTATCTTGCCGATCACTTCAAGGACGCCAAGATCGCCGTCGTTCACGACAAGACCCCGTACGGTCAGGGCCTTGCCGACGAAACCAAGAAGGCTATGAATGCCGCTGGCCTCACCGAAGTCATGTACGAAGGCATCAACGTCGGCGACAAGGACTTCTCGGCCCTCATCGCCAAGATGAAGGAAGCCGGCGTCTCGATCATTTATTGGGGCGGTCTGCACACCGAAGCTGGTCTCATCATCCGCCAGGCCGCTGACCAGGGTCTGAAGGCAACGCTCGTTTCGGGTGACGGTATCGTTTCCAACGAACTGGCCTCGATCGCTGGTGACGCCGTCGCCGGTACGCTGAACACCTTCGGTCCCGATCCGACGCTGAACCCGGCCAACAAGGACCTCGTTGCAAAGTTCAAGGCCGCCGGTTTCAACCCGGAAGCCTACACGCTCTATTCCTACGCTGCGATGCAGGTGATCGCCGGTGCCGCCAAGGCTGCCGGTTCAACAGACGCAGAAGCCGTTGCCGCTGCCATGAAGGAAAAGGGCCCGTTCCCGACGGTTCTCGGCGACATCTCGTACGATGAAAAGGGCGACCCGAAGATCCCCGGCTACATCATGTACGAATGGAAGAAGGGCGCGGACGGCAAGTACACTTACGTGCCGCAGGGCATGTAAGCCTCACTTCCCTTTCGGGGACATGATTATCGAAGCCCGGTCATCGACCGGGCTTCTTTCTTATGTGGACGTTTCAATTCCTGTTCACCTGATCTAACCCTCGTCATTGTCATCGGGCGGAGCCATCCATGTCCAAACCCCGCATTCTCGTCACTCGGCGCTGGCCAGCCGCGGTAGAGGCTGTTCTGGCCGAACGTTTCGACGTCACGCTCAACCGAGCCGATCTTCCGCTCGGCGAAAATGAGCTGAGGCTGGCGCTTTCGATCTACGATGCAGTGCTGCCGACGGTGTCCGACCGGCTGCCGGCGGCTGTCTTCGAAGGTGCATCGATCGTCACGAAGATCCTCGGCAATTTTGGCGTCGGCTACAATCATATCGATGTCGCCGCCGCTAGGGCGAAGGGTATTGCGGTCACGAATACGCCCGGCGTACTGACCGACTGCACCGCCGACATCGCCATGCTGCTGCTGCTCTCCGTTGCCCGGCGCGGCGGCGAGGGCGACCGGCAGCTGCGCGCCGGTGAATGGAAGGGCTGGTGCCCGACGCATATGGTCGGCACCAAGGTATCAGGCAAGATACTCGGCATCATCGGCTTCGGCCGCATTGGCAAGGCCTTTGCGCAGCGCTGCCATTTCGGTTTCGGCATGGATATCGTGTTCTTTAACCGCTCGTCGGTCGATCCCGAGGAAGCCGCGCGCTATGGCGCGCGGCAGTTGCCGACGGTCGAGGACGTGCTGGCGGCTGCCGATTTCGTCTCGCTGCATTGCCCCGGTGGAGCGGAGAACCGGCACCTGATGAATGCGGCGCGGCTTGCAACGATGAAGCCCGGCGCTTTTCTCATCAACACGGCGCGCGGCGATGTCGTCGACGAGGCGGCGCTGATTTCGGCGCTGGAGAGTGGCACGCTCCGCGGCGCCGGGCTCGATGTCTACGAGGCGGAGCCACACGTGCCGGAAGCGCTGCGACGGATGGAGAATGTCGTTCTGCTGCCCCATCTCGGCAGCGCGACCGAGGAGACGCGCACGGCGATGGGAATGAAGGTGGTGGAGAATGTGACGGCGTTTTTCGAAGGCCGCGAGGCGCCGGACCGGGTCGTCTGAGGGCGCTACCGTGCTAATCCCTCACATCTCATGCAGTACATGCGCCGCCTTTACGGCGGCAGATGCCCTGTTTTCGACGCCGAGCTTCACATAGATCTGTTCCAGGTGCTTGTTTACCGTGCGGGCGGAGAGGCCGAGAATTTCGCCGATATCGCGGTTGGCCTTGCCTTTGGCGATCCACATCAGCACTTCGGATTCGCGCTGTGTCAGGGCAAAGTACTGACGCAGGACTGCGTCATCGTTGCGTTGGTTGGCGGCAGTCAGGCGAAAGAGATATTCATCCGGACCGATCGCGCCAAGAAAGGCGAGTTGCAGGGCAGCCTGCCCAGCATGAGCGATGGAGATGAGGGCGTCGCGAGCGGCGGCAGTGCGTTCCTTCATCCAGTTGCCGATCGCGCGGGAGACGACGTCCATGCCGTCGTCGCTGCCCATGGCGGCATTGACGAGGCGGGTCGCCTGCGGCGTCGACCAGTGGATCGCGCCGTCGCCTTTAACCGCCAGCAGATGACGCCCGGCGGCATCAAGCGCCACGCGGGCGCTCTGGGCGGAGCGGGCGTTGCGCAGATGGACGCGGATGCGGGCGCGCAATTCGTCGATATTGATCGGTTTCGATAGATAATCGACGCCACCGGATTCGAGCGCATGTACCACATGCTCGGTTTCTGTCAGGCCGGTCATGAATATGACGGGCACCTGGGCGACGGCGGCATTGGCTTTCAGCCTGCGGCAGGTCTCGAAACCATCCATCGCCGGCATGACTGCATCGAGCAGGATGAGATCGGGCGTGATGCGCTCGACGATACTGAGAGCGGCCGAGCCCGATGTGGCGATCAGGACGGAAAAGCCAGACTGCTCCAGCGCATCCGTCAGGAAACCAAGCGCTTCTGGCGAATCGTCGACCAGCAGAACGATATCGCGCGGAAGCTCAGCCAACGGTTTCACCCTTTTCTTCGAACTTGTGCAGGAAATCCAGGAAGCCGGCGAGATCGAAAGCGCCGACATAGGAGCGGAGTTCCTCGGTGAATGGCTGATTTGCCTCTACCTTGGCAAGGTCTGCGAGCTTGGCTTCTATGCCCCTGATGTAGCCTATTTCGCCAAGGCGCAGCAGTTCCTGCACATGCGCAGCACCGGGGCTCCTGAGCGGCAAGCTGGCTGCTGCCGGCGCCGGTGTCTGGTCGTCGGCATAAAGCCATTTCAGGCCGAGATGCAGGGCGAGCTTGTCGCGCAGTTGTTTGAGATCGACCGGCTTGCCGATCGAATCATTATGGCTGTCGTCGCTGTCGCTATGAGCGGCGGCATCGCCGATATTGGCCGATAGCATCACGATCGGCGCTGTGCGTGCGGTCTCGCGCAGCCGGGAGACGAGCTGCCAGCCGTTCATGGCGGGCATCGAGATATCAACGAGAAAAAGGTCCGGCTCGATACCTTCAACGAGCGTCAGGCAGTCGGGACCGCTTGCGGCGGTCAGCACGATGAAATCGAGGGGAACCAGGATTTCCCGCATCATTTCGCGATGATCCTCGTTGTCGTCGACAACGACGATGGTGCGGCGCGGACCGTCATAACTGACGATCTTTTTCTCCTGCGGCGGGGCTGCAGGGCGCATAACGGCCGACAGCATGAGGCGCACGCGGAAGGTGGAGCCCCTGTCCTTTTCACTCGCAACGGAGATCTCGCCGCCGAGCGTGTTGGTCAGCAATCGAGTGATGGTGAGGCCAAGGCCGAGACCGGGCATGGGGCGCACACTCTCCGCTTCACCGCGCTGGAAAGGCTCGTAGATGCGCGTCAGATCCTTCTCGGCGATGCCGCGTCCGGTGTCGGAGACGGCGAAGGTCGCGACCTGGCTGCGGTAGCCGACATCGAAGGTGACGCTGCCTTCGTCGGTGAATTTGATGGCGTTGGAGAGCAGGTTGACGAGAATCTGTCGCAGCCGCTTTTCGTCGGTTCGGACGAATTGCGGCAGCGCCTGCGAACGCTCATGGATGAAGGACAGGCCCTTTGCCTGCGCCTGCGGTCGGAACATATCGACGATCTGGTCGAGAAAGTCCTGGATATTGATCTCGTTCGAATAGACCTGCAGGCGGCCCGCCTCGATCTTCGAGATGTCCAGAAGGCCATCGATCAGGCCGGAGAGATGCTCGGCGCTGCGGCGGATAACCTTGATGGAAGATTGCCTCGGCGCAGGGATCGTCTCGTCGCGCTCAAGGATCTGGGCGTAACCGAGAACGGCATTCAGCGGCGTGCGCAGTTCGTGACTCAAGCCTACGACATAGCGGCTCTTGGCGCGGTTGGCGGCCTCAGCGCTTTCCTTGGCGGCCTGAAGCGCCGCATCGGTCTTCTTGTGGGCGGCGATTTCTTTCAGGAGCAGGGTGTTCTGGCGGGAGGATTCCTCCTCGGCGACGACACGACTGTCATGGGCAAGCACATAGAACCAGCAGGCAATGCCGGCGATGACCGAGAAGACGAAGAAGACGATCAGGATGGTTCTGTTGACGACTTCGGCAGTCTCCGGCGAGGCGGAACCCACCTGATGGGCGATCATGGCAAGGATTGCCCCGACGGCTGTCAGGGCCAGCGCCACGGCAATACCGTAGCGGCCAAGGCGGGTGGTCAGCTTCTGGACGATGGTTTCCGGCAACAGGGTCTTTGCGACGGCGCCGACCTGTGCATTGAAGCGGGCATTGGGCTTGCACATGTCGTGGCAGCGGCTGTCGAGCGAGCAGCAGAGCGAGCAGATCGGCGCGGCATAGGCCGGGCACCAGGCCATATCTTCAGGCTCGAAGGGATGTTCGCAGACGGAGCAGGTGATGGTGGTCAGGTTCTTCCAGGCATGGCGCGGCTTGCGGGCGAGATAGAACTTGCCCTTGGTTGCCCAGGCAAGGGCAGGCGAGGCGATCAGCGCAATTGCCAGGGTGATGTAGGGGGCAAGCGACGCGGCAACCGAACCGAAAATGCCGAAATGGGCGATCAGCGCAGTGCCTGCAGACAAGGTCATGGCGCCGAGGCCGACCGGATTGATGTCATAGAGATGGGCGCGCTTGAATTCGATGCCCGGAGGGGCAAGGCCGAGCGGCTTGTTGATGAAGAGGTCGGCCGATATCGTACAGAGCCAGGCCATGGCGATAATCGAGAAGATGCCGAGCGTTTCTTCGAGCAGCCGGTAGATGCCGAGTTCCATCAGGAGCAGCGCAATCGCCACGTTGAAAACGAGCCAGATGACGCGGCCGGGATGGCTGTGCGTCAGACGCGAGAAGAAGTTCGACCAGGCAAGCGAGCCGGCATAGGCATTCATCACGTTGATCTTGAGCTGCGAGACCACCACGAAGGCGGCCATCAGCAGCAGGGCGGCATTCTGCCAGGGAATCATATAGCCGAAGGCGGTTAGATACATTTGCGCCGGGTCGGCGGCACGATCGGCTGGCACGCCCGATGTGAAGGTCAGCACCACGAGGAAGGAGCCGGCTAGAAGTTTCGGCGCGCCGATGATGACCCAGCCGGGGCCGGCGAGGAAGACGGCGAGGCGGTGGCGCCATTTGCGCTGCGGATCGGGGGGCAGAAAGCGCAGGAAGTCCGCCTGTTCGCCAATCTGCGACATGAGCGCGAGGATGACGGCGGAGGCTGCGCCAAACTCGACGAGGTTGAAATCTGCGACCGTGCCGGGTGGGCCGGAAGCGTGGCGGATGCCGGCGAAGGCGCGCCAGACATCGAATTTGCCCCAGTCCAGAAAGGCGATGAAAATGAAGGGCAGGATGTTCAGGATGATCCAGAAGGGCTGGGTCATCAGCTGGAACTTGCTGATCAGCCGCACGCCGTGGGTGACGAGCGGGATCACCATGACGGCGCTGATGATGTAGCCGATCCAGAGTGGAATGCCGAGCGTCAGCTCCAACGCGCCCGACATGATCGAGGCCTCGATCGCGAACAGCATGAAGGTGAAGCTCGCATAGATCAGCGAGGTTATGGTCGAGCCGATATAGCCGAAGCTCGCGCCGCGCGTCAGCAGGTCGATGTCGACGCCATGGCGGATCGCGTAGCGGCTGATCGGCAGGCCGATCGCGAGCATCGCGATGGAGGCGACGATGATGGCGAAGAAGGCATTGGTGGTGCCGTACGACAGTGTGATGGCACCGCCGATCGCCTCCAGCGCCAAGAAGGAGATGGCGCCGATCGCCGTCTGCGAGATGCGCTGGGAGGAGAAGCGGCGGGCGCTCTTTGCGGTGAAGCGCAGCGCGTAATCTTCGAGCGTCTGGTTGGCGACCCAGCGATTATATTCGCGTCTCACCGGAATGATGCGTTGGCGCGCTGTCATGCCCTCTTTCCGGCGTTTCGGTCAGCTTACCGTCTTTGAGCCACTTTTGGCGGGATGAGCGGGAAAGGCAAGAGGCGGAACGCTGGCAGATTCACAGAACGGCAATATTTTTGAAACCGGTCTGTCACATAAGGGCCCTAACTCTCCCGCCGTCCGTTCCACCAATTCGGGTATCACCATGTCTGTTCCAAGCCTTTGCCGCCTGAGCACCGCGCTCTGCCTTCTTTCGATCGTGCCATCGCTTGCCGCTGCCGAGCAGGCCACGGCGGTAAAAGCGCCTTATGTGGAGGCCGGAAACACCAACAAGCGTGGTGATGCCTGCTTCTCGACCGCGGACACCAATGCCGCCGTCCATCTTCTCTCCGGCTTCCTCGAAGTCTGGACGCCGCGCACGCCGTTCGTTGATGCTGGCGTAGAGGCCCCGGCCAAGGACAATTGCCCCGCTGTCGCCAAGACGGATTGGGATGGCATTCCCTTGAGCAAGACCGACGGTCAGGTCGTCAACAAGCTCGTCCATGACGCCAACATTGCCTATGTCATCAAAGCGACGCGAGCACGGACGGCCGATCAGGCAGTTGCCGCTTATCTCGACGATCGGCGGGGCAAGAATGCCAGCATCGTCGATGGCCTTGGTCCGTTGACGGATGCCTGGAAAGCCGGTTCGAAACAGACCACTACGATCACCGAGGTGGCGGCCGATGCGACGACGGTCAAATACGACGACAAGGGCAACAATCGCGGCGCCGGCAGCAAGCCGGACGCGGAAAACAAGACCGATGCCAATCCGGACATGGGTCTTGCGATCGACTTCATCAACGCCGCGAGCAGCGACGGCTCGACCGAACCCGCCAAACGCTATTTCAAATATGCCCGTCCCTACCGCTGGAGCAAGGACGTATCGGTCGTCCCGACGCTGGAGCCTGCCAAGAGCGGCAAGCCTGTCGAAGACGGCGGTTTCCCGAGCGGTCATACGGCCGAAGCCTGGCGGGATGCGCTGGCCATGGCCTATCTCGTGCCGCAGCGCTTCCAGGAAATGGTCGCGCGCGCCAGTGAAATGGGCGAGGACCGCGTCCTCGCCGGCATGCATTCCCCGCTCGACGTGATGGGCGGCCGCATGCTCGGCACGGCCACGGTCGTCTACAATCTGAACAAAGCCGATAACGCCGCGCTGAAGAGCGATGCTTACGCCCAAGCGCAGTCATGGCTCATTGCCAAATCAGGTGTTGCGGATGCCGGCGCGCTCGAAATTGCGGCCCATGCAGCGCCGCTCGCCGCAGACCGTTTCGCCGATCATGACGCCAACCGCGCCTACGTGCTGCAGCGCCTGAGCTACGGCCTGCCGACGATCCATGCGACCGACCAGCCGGCGCGCGTACCGCTGGGCGCCGAAGCGCTTCTCGAAACGCGTCTGCCCTATCTCGATGGTGAGCAGCGCCGCGACGTGCTTGGCACGACGGAGATCGCCTCGGGCTATCCGCTGCTCGATGATGCTGAAGGCTACGGTCGTCTCAACCTGTTTGCCGCCGCAGACGGCTATGGCGCCTTCGATCAGGACGTGACCGTGACGATGGATGCCGCAAAGGGCGGCTTCAATGCGATCGACACTTGGCGTAACGACATCGGCGGCAAGGGTAGGCTGGTGAAGCGCGGCAACGGCATCCTCGGGCTTTCCGGCGCCAACAGCTTTGCCGGCGGCACGGTGCTGGAAGAAGGCGTGCTGGTGGCTGGCTCACCCTCGGCCTTCGGCACCGGCGGACTGTCCGTGAACGGCGGTTCTCTCGTCCTGGCGGCCGATAAGCCCCTGACCGTTGGCGGTGATTACCAGCAGCTCGCCAATACCGCGGTAAAGCCGACGCTCGGTGCTGACGGCGCGGGCACGCTCGTCATTGCGGGTAAGGCGGCGCTCTCCGGCGACCTCGACGTCACACTTGCCCCGGGCTACGCCCCGGCGCCTGGAACGCAGATCGAGATACTGAAGGCGGAAGCCATCACCGGCATCTTCGACAGGTTCACCATCTCCGGCCACAGGGCGACCCTTTCATACGGCCCGACATCCGTCACCATGACGATCGACGGATAATATCGAACCGACGGGCATCCCGTCTGCGGGGTGCCCTTCCTCGTCCCTACATGCGCGTTTGCCCCTGCCGCCTACGTCATTTTGCGTATGTGTTTTCGCGCTGCAGCACCCGATAGTCCCCTCGGCAACAGTTAATTTCCGTTTCCGGCCTGTTGCGGAACAAGAAGAGGGGAGTTCAACCAGATGAATCTCAGATCCACTATCACGGGCGCTGCGCTTGGTGCCGTCATGGCCGCATCGGCCGCCTTCCACGGAGCGCTTGCCGCCGACGACACGATCAAGGTCGGCGTTCTGCATTCGCTTTCGGGCACGATGGCGATTTCCGAAACGACGCTGAAAGACGCCATGCTGATGCTCATCGACGAGCAGAACAAGAAGGGCGGTCTCCTCGGCAAGAAGCTCGAAGCCGTCGTCGTCGACCCGGCGTCCGACTGGCCGCTCTTTGCGGAAAAGGCACGCGAGCTGATCGAAAAGGACAAGGTTGCGGCGGTTTTCGGTTGCTGGACCTCGTCTTCGCGCAAGTCGGTTCTGCCGGTTTTCGAAGAGCTGAATTCGCTGCTCTTCTACCCGGTTCAGTACGAGGGTGAAGAATCGTCGCGCAATATCTTCTACACGGGTGCTGCCCCGAACCAGCAGGCGATCCCGGCCGTCGATTACCTGATGAAGAATGAAGGCGTGAAGCGGTTCGTGCTCGAAGGTACCGACTATGTCTATCCGCGCACGACCAACAAGATCCTGGAAGCCTATCTCGAATCCAAGGGCATTCCGAAGGAAGACATCCTGATCAACTATACACCGTTCGGCTTCTCCGACTGGCAGACGGAAGTCTCCAAGATTAAGGAATTCGGCTCGGCCGGCAAGAAGACCGCCGTCGTCTCCACGATTAACGGTGACGCCAACGTTCCCTTCTACAAGGAGCTCGGCAACCAGGGCATCAAGGCAACCGACATCCCGGTCGTGGCCTTCTCGGTTGGCGAAGAAGAACTTGCCGGTCTCGACACCAAGCCGCTCGTCGGCCATCTCGCCGCCTGGAACTACTTTGAATCGGTCGATACGCCGATCAACAAGAAGTTCATCAAGGAATGGCATGCCTACACCAAGAACGACAAGCGCGTGACCAACGACCCGATGGAAGCTGCGTATATCGGTTTCAATGCCTGGGTTAAGGCTGTTCAGGCCGCCGGCACGACCGACACGGATGCGGTTCTCGACCACATCATCGGCGTCTCCGTTCCAAACCTTTCCGGTGGCACGGCGACCGTCATGCCGAACCACCACATCACCAAGCCGGTGCTGATCGGTGAAATTCAGGCCGACGGCCAGTTCGAAATCGTTCAGCAGACTCCTGCGGTCGTCGGCGACGAATGGTCCGACTTCCTGCCGGACTCCAAGGATCTGATCTCCGATTGGCGCAAGCCGATGAACTGCGGCAACTTCAACGTTGCCACCGGCAAGTGCGGCGGCAAGGGTTCCTGAGTTAGCCGATCCGACACGAGCCTCAAGACTTCCGTCCGGATTTCAATCCGGGCGGAAGCTCCGTCCCCAGCGGTATTGCCGAGAGGCCAACGATTTAGGCGGGAAAGCCGATGTATCGCGCCATCAAGATCTTTCTTTTAACCCTTTGCCTAACGCTTACCGGCGTGACGGCAGGCCTGAAGGCCCAGGACGATATCCACGCTCTTGTCGATGCGCTCGGTATCGGCGGTTTTCCGGAGCGTGAAGCGGCCATCACGGCGCTCGTTGCTTCCAAGGATGCGCATGTCAGCCAGATATTGCAGCAGCTGAGCGATGGTCTTCTCTACGTCAATTCCGACGCGGGAGGGCCCGTCCTCGTTCAGGGCGGCACGGACGACGAGCCGACCTATTCCGACCCGATCACCGGCGAGGCTATCGCGGATATCGATCCCGACATGATGTCGAAGGTGAAGATCAATAATTCGCTGCGCACGCTCATCGGTACGATGACGAGCCAAATGACGCTCCTGAGCCCCGATCGCGCCGCCCGCCTTGCGGCTGCCCAGGGGCTTTTGAAGGATGCCGATCCGGCCAATCTCGACCTCTTGAATTCCGCTTTGGCCGACGAAAAGGATGCCGATATCAAGAGCACGATGGAAGCGGCCCGCGCGGTCATGGTGCTGAAGAGCGAAATGAGCGCCGATGAGAAGAGGGCTGCCATCGATACGGTTGCTGCCCGTGGCGGCCGCGATGCGCTGACCATTCTGACCACGGCGCTGGCAACGGCGCCCGATGATCTCAAGCCTGCCATTCAGGCGCATATTTCCACCATCAACCGCAGCCTGGCCCTCTGGAATATCGTCCAAAACGTCTGGTACGGGCTGTCGCTCGGCTCGGTGCTGCTGCTTGCGGCCATCGGCCTTGCCATCACCTTCGGCGTCATGGGCGTCATCAACATGGCGCATGGCGAGATGGTGATGATCGGCGCCTACACGACCTATGTCGTGCAGGAATATATTACTGCGAACTTTCCCGGCATGGCCGACTATTCGCTGGCCTTCGCCGTGCCTGCCGCCTTCGTGTTTACCGGTTTCGTTGGCCTCATCATCGAACGCGTCGTCATCCGCTACCTTTATGGCCGGCCGCTGGAGACGCTGCTGGCCACCTGGGGCGTATCGCTGATCCTGCAGCAGGCGGTGCGCACGGTCTTCGGCCCGACCAACCGTGAAGTGCGCAATCCGAGCTGGATGTCGGGCGCTTTCGAGTTCGGTGGCCTGTCGATCACCTGGAACCGTCTCTGGATCATCGTCTTCTCTATAGCCGTCTTCGTGACACTGTTGATGCTCCTGAAACGCTCCGCCTTCGGCCTGCAGATGCGTGCCGTTACCCAGAACCGGCGCATGGCGTCATCCATGGGTATCCGCACCGGCTGGGTCGATGCCTTCACCTTCGCGCTCGGCTCCGGCATTGCCGGCATGGCGGGCGTGGCGCTCTCGCAGATCGATAACGTCTCGCCGAATCTCGGCCAGAGCTACATCATCGACAGTTTCATGGTCGTGGTCTTCGGCGGTGTCGGCAATCTCTGGGGCACACTGGTCGGCGCTCTGTCGCTCGGCGTCGTCAACAAATTCCTAGAGCCCTTTGCCGGCGCCGTGCTCGGCAAGATCCTGGTGCTCGTCCTCATCATTCTCTTCATCCAGAAGCGGCCGCGCGGGCTGTTCGCACTCAAAGGAAGAGCGGTGGAAGCATGATTACGGCCTTCCTTCTCCGGTCTCTCGATCGCCGGATTTCCATTGCCATCGCCATCCTGCTGGTGGTCGCGATTCTGGTGCCGGTGTTGAACCTGGCGACCTCGGCGGACAGTCCGCTGCATGTGCCGACCTATATCATGGCGCTGTTCGGCAAGTATCTCACGTATGCGCTGCTGGCACTGGCGCTTGATCTCGTCTGGGGTTTCTGCGGCATTCTCTCGCTCGGTCACGGCGCCTTCTTCGCGCTCGGCGGCTATGCGATGGGCATGTATCTCATGCGCCAGATCGGCTCGCGCGGCGTCTATGGCGACCCGATCCTGCCTGATTTCATGGTCTTCCTGAACTGGAAGGAGCTGCCCTGGTTCTGGTACGGCTTCGACCAGTTCTGGTTTGCAGCACTCATGGTGCTGCTCGTGCCTGGCCTGCTTGCCTTCGTCTTCGGCTGGTTCGCCTTCCGCTCCCGCGTCAACGGCGTCTACCTGTCGATCATCACGCAGGCCATGACCTACGCGCTGCTGCTCGCTTTCTTCCGCAACGACATGGGCTTCGGCGGCAATAACGGCATGACCGATTTCAAGGATATTCTTGGCTTCAACGTGCAGGCGGATGGCACGCGTGCGACCCTCTTTGCGGCAACCGCAATCTTCCTGGCGTTTTCTCTGATGGTCGCTTCGGCCATCGTACGCTCGAAATTCGGTAAGGTGCTGGTCGGCGTGCGTGATGCGGAAAGCCGCACGCGCTTCCTCGGCTATCGTGTCGAGCATTTCAAGCTCTTCACCTTCGTCGTCTCGGCGATGATGGCGGGCATTGCCGGCGCGCTCTATGTGCCGCAGGTCGGCATCATTAACCCCGGCGAATTTGCTCCGGCCAACTCCATCGAAGTCGTCATCTGGACGGCTGTCGGCGGGCGGGCGACGCTGATCGGACCGATCATCGGCGCTATCCTCGTCAATGGCGGCAAGACGATCTTTACCGGCCTCTTCCCCGATTATTGGCTGTTTGCATTGGGTGGCCTCTTCGTGCTCGTCACGCTGCTGCTGCCCAAGGGCATCGTCGGCACCATCGCCCAATACCTCGGCAAGCGGAAACCGGTCTCGAACGGCGTGCCGCCGGCGGCTGCCGAAGAGGGCGTCGAGGTAAAAATCCAGGCTGCGGAGTAGACCTATGATCCCCGACGTCAAACCCAACAGCGTGCTCTATCTCAGCGGTGTCTCGGTCTCCTTCGACGGCTTCAAGGCGCTGAACTCGCTCTCCATCGTCATCGAACCCGGCGAACTCCGGGCGATCATCGGCCCGAACGGCGCCGGCAAGACGACGATGATGGATATCATCACCGGTAAGACCAGGCCCGATGAGGGCGAGGTCTTCTTCAACGGCACGGTTGATCTCACCAAGAAGGACGAGGCCGACATCGCTCAACTTGGCATCGGCCGAAAGTTCCAGAAGCCGACGGTCTTCGAAAGCCATACGGTCTGGGACAATCTGGAACTGGCGCTCAACCGCCGGCGCACGGTGTTTTCGACGCTCTTCTATCGCCTTTCCGGTGAGGACAGGGATCGTATCGATGAGATCCTTGAGACGGTGCGGCTGACGCATCGGCGCGATGAGCTCGCGGCCAACCTGTCGCACGGCCAGAAGCAGTGGCTGGAAATCGGCATGCTGCTGGCGCAGGAGCCGAAGCTGCTGCTCGTCGACGAACCGGTGGCAGGCATGACCGATGCGGAAACGGCGGAGACGGCGACCCTGCTCAAGGATATAGCCAGGACCCGGTCCGTCGTCGTTGTCGAGCACGACATGGGTTTCATCCGAGATCTCGGCGTGAAGGTGACATGCCTTGCGGAAGGCTCGGTGCTGGCAGAAGGATCCATCGATTTCGTCAGCAACGATCCGAAGGTGATCGAGAACTATCTGGGGCGCTAAGATGCTGACAGTCGAAAACGCAAATCTTCATTATGGCGCAGCCCAGGCGCTGCGTGGCATCTCGATCAAGGCCGAGATGGGCAAGATCACCTGCGTGCTGGGGCGTAACGGCGTGGGGAAGAGTTCTCTTCTGCGCGCCGTTACCGGCCAGCATCCGCTGTCTGCCGGTACGATCACCTTCAACGATACCAAGCTGAACGGCTTGCCGCCCTTTGCCCGCGCCAAACAAGGCATCGGTTATGTGCCGCAGGGGCGTGAAATCTTCCCGCTGCTGACGGTGAAGGAAAACCTCGAAACCGGCTTTGCTCCGCTTGGCCGCCGCGACCGTAACATCCCCGACGATATCTTCAGTCTCTTCCCGGTGCTGAAGTCGATGTTGTCGCGTCGCGGCGGCGATCTCTCGGGCGGGCAGCAACAGCAACTGGCGATCGGCCGCGCCATGGTCACGCGGCCGAAGATCCTGGTGCTCGACGAGCCGACCGAGGGCATCCAGCCCTCCATCATTAAGGATATCGGCCGGGCGATCCGGTATCTTCGCGATTCCACCGGCATGGCGATCCTGCTTGTCGAGCAGTATCTCGATTTCTGTCGGGAGCTTGCCGATTATGTCTACATCATGGACCGCGGAGAGATCGTTCACGAGGGTCTTGCCGAGACGCTGGATACGCCGGAAGCGCGCCGCCATCTGACCGTATGATCCCTCTGGCGATCGCGCTGGCAGATGCCGCATTTTGCGGCAGATGCCTTCCGCCCCATCCTTGTGGCCCGTTAGGGCACGGGCACTCGGAAAGCGGCACGGGACTTGCTTTGTTGCAGTCAACAGACACATTCAACGCAAGTTGCCAGACAGGATGGCTTCTGCACGGGGGTGGCATGACAGGCGTGGCAGCGGGCATCACGAGACCGCAGAGAGCAGAAGGACGCGGGCATCTTGCTGCCAAGGTGCAGGGCGGGCGTACGCGGATTCAGGAGCTTTATCAGGAAGGTGCGGCGAAGATCCGCCTGCCGGATACGTTCGATGCCTCGATGGAAGCCGTCATCATCAATACGGCCGGCGGATTGACTGGCGGCGACCGGATGAACTGGAGCGTGTCAGCGGGAGCGGGTACGCGCATCGACGTGACGACGCAAGCCTGCGAGAAGATCTACAGGGCATCGGCCGGAACGGCAGATGTGACGACGCAGATCACGGTGGGACCAGGCGCCCGCGTCGACTGGCTGCCGCAGGAGACCATTCTTTTCGATCGTGCATCGCTGTTTCGTCGTCTGGATGTCGATCTCGATGACAGCGCAGAGTTCCTCGCCGTCGAGGCAATCCTGCTCGGGCGCAAGGCGATGGGCGAGACGATGGAAACAGGGCTGTTTCGCGATCGCTGGCGCATCCGTCGGTCGGGCCAGCTTGTTCATGCCGAGGAACTGCGCCTTTCCGATGCGGTGGCGCTGCTTGCGGCAGAGCAGGCGGTGCTCGGCGGGCAGGTGGCTTTCGCGACGGTGCTTTATGCCGGACCGATGTCGGAAGCCTATCTCGCCAAAGTGCGACCGCTGGTGGACGGGCATATGGGCGGAGCAAGCGCCTGGAGCGATAAAATCGTCGTGCGCCTTGCTGCAGCCGATGGCTTTGCTCTCAGAAAAATCCTCATCCCGGTCATTTCCGCCTTGCGCAATGGAGCGCCTGTGCCGAAAGTCTGGAATCTATGAGTTCAACAAGCGGATAGACGATGAACCTCACTCCGAGAGAAAAAGACAAGCTGTTGATTTCCATGGCCGCCATGGTGGCCCGCCGGCGGCTGGAGCGCGGCGTCAAGCTGAACTATCCGGAGGCGATCGCCCTCATTAGCGATTTCGTCGTCGAAGGCGCCCGTGACGGCCGCCCGGTCGCCGAACTGATGGAAGCTGGCGCCCATGTGATCAGCCGCGACCAGGTGATGGAAGGCATTGCCGAGATGATCCATGACGTGCAGGTCGAGGCGACATTCCCCGACGGCACGAAGCTTGTGACCGTGCACGAACCAATCCGCTGAGGAGCGCGCCATGCTGGACCTGCGACCCAATTGCGAATGCTGCGACAAGGATCTGCCGCCCGACAGCGCGGAAGCGATGATCTGCACCTTCGAATGCACGTTCTGTGCGGCTTGTGTCGACAATGTGCTGAAGGGCGAGTGCCCCAATTGCGGCGGCAATTTTGCCGCCCGACCGATTCGGCCCGCATCGAAACTTGAGAAATATCCGGCTTCGACGAAGCGTGTTCTGAAGGCCGAGGGCTGTGCGCCCGAGGCGGCTTAAGGAGAGATACATGATCCCTGGCGAAATCATTGCCGCTGATGGCGAGATCGAGCTCAATGCCGGCGCACCGACCGTGACGCTCGACGTTTCCAATACTGGTGACCGCCCTGTGCAGGTGGGCAGCCACTATCATTTTGCCGAAACCAATGCCGGCCTGTCCTTCGATCGTGACAAGGCTCACGGCATGCGCCTCGACATTCCCTCGGGCACGGCCGTCCGTTTCGAGCCGGGCCAGACCCGCTCGGTGACGCTCATACCGCTCTCCGGCAAGCGCGAAGTCTATGGCTTCCGCCAGCTCGTCATGGGCCGGCTCTAATTAAAAGAAAATGACGGGAGGAAATTCATGCGCTTGAAGATCGGGCTCATCGGTGGGGCATTTGTGCTGCTTGCCGCCTGTGCCGCCCATGCCGAGGATGTGGACTGCGACAATGCTCAGACACAGTCCGACATGACGAGCTGCGCGCAGGCGCGCTATGAGGAGGCCGACAAGGCGCTCAATGCCCAGTACAAGCAGACACGCGCAGCAATGGTGGCGATGGACAAGGATCTCGATGGTGACATGAAGGGTGCCGAACAGGCGCTTCTCAAGGCACAGCGCGCCTGGATCAGTTATCGCGACGCTCACTGTGAGAATTACGGCTTTCAGGCACGCGGCGGCACGATGGAGCCAATGCTGGTGGCGGGCTGTCTTGCTGACCTGACGGACCTCAGGACCAAGGAGCTCAAAGAACTCGCCAATGGAATGGGCCAGTAAGGTGGGCAGGACGATCATGATCGTGGGCAACGGCGAAGTGGGAGAAGGAGGGGCTGAGATCATCGATGCCGCAGACCTCGTCATCCGCTTCAACGAATGCCGCTCCTATGGTGCCGGCGGCACGCGCACTGATGTGGTTGCCGTATGCAATACCGGCCGGCCCGCCAAGGCCATACTCGGCTCCGAAAGCTGGCGCATCCATCCCGGTGTTGTCGAAGCCTCGGAAATCTGGAGTGTGCGTGATCCCAAAAAATTCGCGGCGATGCGGGCACCTCTTGCGGCTTCGCATCCGGAGCTCGATGATTTCTGCGACGATTACACCAGCCAATTCAACGCTTTCTGTGCTGAAGCCGGCAAGGTGCATCGGATCGTTGACAAACAGGTTCACGAAGCCGTCGATCAGGCGCTGTCTGCCTTCTCGCCGGCGCCTTACGTCGTGCCGAGCAGCGGCATGATCGTGATCGGCGAAGTGCTCGACAGATTTCCCAACGACGAGGTGACGCTCGCAGGTTTCGGCCATGTGGGCTGGGAATGGCATCCCTTCGCCGCCGAAAAGCAGCTCGTCGACTCCTATATTGCGGCCGGCCGTCTCAGGCGGTTTGCCGGAAAACCATTCGTCTCTTCCTCCCAAGGAGCCTGATAGATGCCCCACAAGATCTCTCGCAAGGCATACGCCGGCATGTTCGGTCCGACCATCGGCGACAAGGTCCGCCTTGCCGATACGGAGCTTTTTATCGAGATCGAAAAGGATTTTACCACCTATGGCGAAGAGGTGAAGTTCGGCGGCGGGAAAGTCATCCGTGACGGCATGGGCCAGAGCCAGGTGACGCGGGCGGATGGCGCGGTCGATACCGTCATCACCAATGCCGTCATCATCGACCATTCCGGCATCTACAAGGCTGATATCGGCCTGAAGGACGGTCGTATCGCGGCGATCGGCAAGGCCGGCAATCCGGACACACAGCCCGGTGTCAACATCATAGTCGGTCCGGGTACGGAAGCGATTGCCGGTGAAGGCAAGATCATCACGGCCGGCGGCATGGATAGCCACATCCATTTCATCGCTCCGCAGCAGATCGAAGAAGCGCTGATGAGCGGGCTCACCTGTATGCTAGGCGGCGGCACCGGGCCTGCGCACGGCACACTGGCGACCACCTGTACCCCAGGTCCGTGGCATATCGCGCGCATGATCGAGGCTGCCGATGCCTTCCCGATGAACCTTGCTTTCGCCGGCAAGGGCAATGCGTCGCTGCCGGGCGCATTGCAGGAAATGGTGCTTGCCGGTGCGACCTCGCTTAAGCTGCACGAGGATTGGGGCACGACGCCCGGCGCCATCGACTGCTGCCTGTCGGTTGCAGACGAATATGACGTACAGGTGATGATCCATACCGATACGCTGAACGAAAGCGGCTTCGTGGAAGATACGATCGGCGCGATCAAGGGCCGTACCATCCATGCCTTCCATACGGAGGGTGCGGGTGGCGGTCACGCACCCGACATCATCAAGATCTGCGGTCAACCGAACGTCATTCCGTCATCCACCAACCCGACGCGGCCCTATACGGTCAACACGATTGCCGAGCATTTGGACATGCTGATGGTGTGCCATCACCTGTCGCCGTCGATCCCTGAGGATATCGCCTTTGCTGAAAGCCGTATCCGAAAGGAGACGATCGCTGCGGAAGACATCCTGCACGATATCGGAGCGTTCTCGATCATCTCCTCGGACAGTCAGGCCATGGGCCGTGTCGGTGAGGTGCTGATCCGCACCTGGCAAACCGCAGACAAGATGAAGCGCCAGCGCGGCCGTCTGAAAGAAGAAAAGGGCGACAACGACAATTTCCGTGTCCGCCGTTACGTCGCCAAATACACGATCAATCCGGCGATTGCGCACGGGCTGTCGCACGAGATCGGCTCCATCGAAATCGGCAAGCGCGCCGATCTCGTCCTATGGAACCCGGCCTTTTTCGGCGTGAAGCCGGATATGGTGCTGCTCGGCGGCTCCATTGCCGCGGCACCCATGGGCGATCCAAATGCCTCGATCCCGACGCCTCAACCGGTGCATTACCGGCCGATGTTTGCGTCCTTCGGCAAGAGCCTGACGAACTCTTCGGTCACCTTCGTTTCGCAGGCTTCGCTCGATGCCGGCCTCAAGGGCCGTCTCGGTGTTGCCAAGGATCTCGTTGCAGTGAAGAACACTCGCGGCGGCATCTCCAAGGCGTCGATGGTCCACAACGACCTCACCCCCGACATCGAGGTTGATCCGGAAACCTACGAAGTACGGGCGAATGGGGAGTTGCTGACCTGCGAACCGGCAACGGTGCTGCCGATGGCGCAGCGATATTTCCTGTTCTGAGATCATTCGTTCAGGGGCGGTTTGAAGTGGCAGCGCGATGGCTGATACGGCTGACCGCGCTGCTACTGGCTGGCGGCACGGTCATTCCGAGGCGGCTGCTCGTCGCAGCCTTTTGGCTGCAACATACGGACTGCACATGGACTACGGCGGCGCTCCGGACAGGCGGCTCGCGAACAGGTTCATGGAACCCGTTGCCGCAGACGCTCGTGCTTTCGCCTATCCTCCATGATTAAAGTATAGAGATATTCTGCAATCTTGGCGCCGTTGATTCCGTAGCGTTATTTCCCGTTTTAACCCTTGTCTTTAAGACGCGCTGCTCACCACCGTTGCCCTTAAAGCGAAATCCGAACGTCGCTCTCCAGATGGTTGTAAAAACCTGTAGGTGGACTGTGGTTTTTCAGCCATAGTCCATTCTGAAACACGCGCCTGGAAATCCACATTAAATACATTTAAAATCAATTAGTTAGGCGTATTTCCCATGGCGGGCGTGCCTGTGCCGAAAAGTTGCACCTCCTGCTAGAAAAAACAGATCGGCCGAATCCTCTGAAATCGCTCGGATTTTAGTAATTGAATTAAGACCTCCGCAGCAACTGCAACCCTATCAATGCCTTGGAAACGCTGTGCAGGAAGGCCGATTCTCATGGAAAACTGGATATCGCTTCAGGCTGAACTGGGCAGTTTCGAGCATCGCAAGACCGTTTATACTTTTGCGCTGAAGATGAGTTTTTTGGCAGTTATTCTGTCCGGCTTCATCATCGGGGTGACGCTGCCTCCGCTCAACTTCATGGGGGTGCTGCCGATCACACTCGGGCACGCCATGACCTTTGCCATCATCCTCTCCTGGCTGATCGGCGGAATGGTGTCCGGCGTGCTGTCGCTCGTTGCTGGCTTCGCCATTCACGACCTGACCGTCTCCCGTGCCAAATTCGAAAAGCTCAGCCGCACTGATACATTGTCAGGACTCCTGAACCGGCGCGCTTTCACCGACGCCCTGGAAAGGGTGGACGGCGATGCCTGCCTCGCCATTTTCGACGTAGACCGTTTCAAGGCTATCAACGATCGTTTCGGCCATGGCTGCGGTGATGCCGTGATTACTGCCGTCTCAGCCATGCTTTCCGCGGCTTTCGACGGCGCGTCGGTCGTGGCGCGGCTCGGCGGTGAGGAGTTTGGTGTCGTCGTTCAGGGCGGGACGCCGGAGGAGCGCGTGGCACGCATCGAAGGGGTGAGAGCACAGATTGCTGCGCGGCCGATTCCGGCGGATGGGCATGCCGTCACCATCACGATATCAGGCGGCATTGCCGATCTTCATGAGGGACGGGACAAGGAGGCGGTCTATGCCTCCGCCGACAAGGCGCTCTATCTCGCCAAGGCGCTCGGCCGCAATCGTGTCGTCCATGAGCGGGAAGGGCTGAACCACGCCTGGCACGGGCTGGTGGAAAACGGCCTCGGGGTGCAGGGTGTTGCGCCTGAGGAGGCAGGCCTGCTGCAGGCATCTGGAATCTAGGCCAGTTCGTCACGAAACGTGCATTGGTGCTTGCATCCTGAAGGGCTATTTTGCATGGTCTAGGCCCCAGTTTAACGGATATGTCATGCAGCGCGTCACATCTTATCTGCCCGCCGGCACCCCTTCCGCCCATCCGACCGCACAGGTCAAGCTGCCGCACGATCTGCGGCACCTGCGCCGCAAGCTCCTGCATTTGGAGAATGGCGAGATGGTGATGCTCGATCTCAAGGAGCCGGTGCTTTTTGCCAATGGCGATATGCTGGTGCGCGAGGATGGCGAGCTGATCGAAATCCTCGCCGCCGACGAGAAGCTGTTTGAAGTGCGCGGCCGCGACCGCGTGCATCTGACCGAACTCGCCTGGCACCTCGGCAACCGCCATCTCGCGGCGCAGATCGAGGAGGATCGCATCCTGATCCTGCGCGATCACGTTATCCGCACCATGCTGCAGGGGCTGGGTGCGATGGTGCTTGATATCAACGAACCCTTCCAGCCGGCCCGCGGCGCCTATCATTCTCATGGCGGACATTCGCACGGTCATGACCATCATGATCACGACCACGAGCACCATGACCATGGGCACGATCATCACGACCATGACCATGAGCATGGTCACCATCATCACAAACACGATTGATGCGTGATGGCTGAGGATCGTGAGCTGCAGGCTCTGCTACGCCTGACGGCATGGCTTTCGCCGGCCTTTCCGATCGGTTCCTTTGCCTATTCCGGCGGCCTGGAGCGGGCGGTAGCGGATGGACTCGTCGGCGACGCGGAGATGTTGCGGCGCTGGCTGGAGACGCTGACCGGCAGCGGTTCGGTCTGGAACGATGCGGTGCTTCTTGCCGAAAGCCATCGTGGTCATGGCAATGGGGATCGCCTTGCGGGGCTTGCCGAACTGGCTGCAGCCCTTGCGGGGTCGCGCGAGCGGCATCAGGAAACGCTGCTGCTCGGAGAAGCTTTTCTCACGGCTGCGCAAGCCTGGCCGGACGACGTGTTCGGTCGGTTACCGAAGAAAACAGCCTATCCGGTTGCCGTTGGCGCGATAACGGGCGCGCATGGCATTCAGCTGGAAAAGGCGCTTGTCGCCTTTCTGCACGCCTATCTCTCTCAAGCCGTTTCCGCCGGTATCCGGCTCGGCGTTGCGGGGCAGAAGGACGGCGTTGGCATCCTTGCCGGACTGGAGGAGCACGTGATCGATATTGCCGCGCGTGCAGCTCGCTCCGATCTTGACGATTTGGGTTCGGCGACGGTCCAGGCCGATATCGCCGGGCTTCGCCACGAGACGCAGCAGACGCGGCTGTTCCGCTCGTGATGTGAAATTACCCGCGCAGCTGCGTCATTTGACGGTGGCGGGAAAGCAGCGCTTCGCTATCATCCGACTTCGATTGGAGTAAGACATATGAAATCAAGAAACGGACCCCTGCGCGTCGGTATCGGCGGCCCGGTCGGCTCTGGCAAGACGGCGCTGACTGAAAAGCTCTGCAAGGCGATGCGTGACGACTATTCCGTCGCTGTCGTAACCAATGACATCTACACGACCGAAGATGCTGAGGCGCTGGTGCGCATGCAGGCGCTGCCGTCCGAGCGCATCGTCGGCGTCGAGACCGGCGGCTGCCCGCATACTGCCATCCGTGAAGATGCGACGATCAACCTGCAGGCCATCGCAGGTCTCAACGAGCGCATTCCCGATCTCGACGTCGTTTTCATCGAATCCGGCGGTGACAATCTGGCGGCGACCTTTTCGCCTGACCTTGCCGACATCACCATCTATGTGATCTCCGTCTGCCAGGGTGAGGAAATTCCGCGCAAGGGTGGTCCGGGCATTACAAGGTCGGATCTTCTCGTGATCAATAAGAAGGATCTGGCGCCTTATGTCGGGGCCGACCTCGAAGTGATGGACCGGGATGCGACACGCATGCGCGCAACGCGCCCTTTCGTCTTTTCCGACATGAAGCGCGGTGACGGCATCAATTCGATCGTCGACTTCCTGCGGGTGCAAGGCGGTCTATAGAGCAGCTCCGGTTTTTCGAATAACGGGAGATGCTCTATCTCCCTGTTCTTATTCAATTCCGGACGCAAAACCGCTGTGCACTTTGCTGGAGCCTAGATACGCTTCAGGATGTTGACGTCGCTGACGGCGATGAAGCGGCCGCGAACGGTCACACCTGCTGATTTGAGCGTCGAAAAGGCGCGCGAGAGCGCCTCGGGTGCGAGCCCCAGCTTTCGGGCGAGCAGGTTCTTCGGGAAGGGCAGCCGCAGCGAGGCAGTTGCTACGCCGTCCTCCACGCAATGAGAGAGAATGTAATGCGCCACACGCTGTGGAGCGGTCTGCATGCGATCGTTGGCCAGGCATTCCAGCGTGGCCAGCAGATGCAGCGAGAGGCTGTGCATAATGGCGGTGCCGATCTGCGGGTGTTCCGCCAAGAGAGCGCGCACCTTACCAATATGGAAGCGGGCGAGCACCGTGTTGTCCATCGACTGAGCTCCGTAGCGATAGGTGCCGCCAGCCTGAATGAGGCATTCAGCAAAACTGTCGCCCGGTTCGCAGATCCGGATATCTGCCTCCCTGCCTTCGCCGTTGAGGCGAAAGAGCCGCACGTAACCCTCCAATACGCTATAGAAATAAACGCCAGGTTCGCCTTCCTGGAAGAGAATGTCGTGCGAAGCGGAGGAGATCACGGTAGAGCAGGCGCGTAACGCTTCTGCTTCAGCGCCATTCAGCTCTGCAAAAATTCCAGCCCTCGAGAGCAGCGTCCGCTCGCGACTGTTCGGCATCAGCATTCTGTTCATGTTCCGGCCCTCCGGCAGCGGTTCATGCCGCCAATCTCCCTGACGATGCCAGAATAGGGGAAGTAAAGCGCGGCGGAATTGATTTTGATCAAACGCTGCCGTTACATGTACTATCGAGGCCTGCGGTCGGTCGGTATAGTAAAGGACCAGGCGTCCGGGCGTTTGCCGTTTCCCATCAAGCGACGCGTGAAAGGAAGCAAGACAAACAGGTGCTTGCCCCGTTCCCTTTCTTCAGCGGGGTGGTTGTCGCGCGGGTTACCCCACCGGTACTCGTAAAGGTCCTTGAATAGCGAACTGATCGGAATCATCGCCTCATTCTCCATCGTTTGAATCGATTCAAAAGCTCGATAGAGTTATTGAACCGATTCAATCCTCGCTCTCGTCCTCGACTTTGTCAAGTTTATTTTGAACCGATACAATCCTTTGCTACTCTGTGCATAAATCCGCACTCGCAAGGAGCAGCTTTGGGTAAAGGGCATGTAAGGTTGGCCGATGTCGCCAAGGCGGCAGGCGTATCGCAGGGCACGGCATCGAATGTTTTCAGCCGTCCTGACGTGGTCCGGGAGGAAGTGCGCGAGCGGGTGCTCAACGTCGCCCGCGAGCTCGGTTACGGTGGGCCTGATGTGAAGGGCAGGCTGCTGAGGGCAGGGCGGGTGAACGCGATCGGCGTCGCCGCCGTGGAACCGCTCACCTATTTTTTTGACGATCCCTGGGCGCGTTCGCTGATGACGGCGATCGGCGAGGTCTGTGACGCCAGCGGCACCGGCATTGCCGTCGTATCGGCGATGAACGAGGAGAGGCTTGCCTGGAACATCAACAGCGCGCTCGTCGACGGCTTCATTCTGCTTTGCGTGGAAGGCGGAGAAAGGCTCGTGGAACTCACCCGTCAACGCCAGCTGCCGTTCATCGCGCTGGCTCTCGGCATTGAGGACGAGACCATTCCGGCGATCGGCATCGACAATGTCGCTGGCGGAGCTGCGGCCGCGCGGCATCTGCTGGAACTCGGGCACCGTGACATTGCGATCCTGTCGATCGGCGATGTCGATGGTCTTGTCGGCCTGGTGGCGCCCGAGCGTGTCGATCCTGAAATGGAAGCCACCCCGCGTGACCGCATGCATGGCTATTGGCAGGCGCTGGCGGAATTCGGCATCCCCCGCGAGGCCGTTTCGATCCAGGGGACATTGCATGACAGGCCGAGCACGCTGACGGCGATGGAGGCGCTGTTCTCCACCGATAATCCGCCGACGGCGATTCTGGCCATGTCGGATAAGGTCGCGCTGTTTGCCATGCAGTGGCTGGCGGAGAGGGGGCTGAAGGTACCCGAGGACGTTTCCATCATCGGCTTTGACGGCGTGCCAGAAGCTGCAGCCTCGTTGCCGCGTCTCACCACCGTCGCGCAGCCCTTTGCGGAAATTGCGCGGCGGTCGGTAACGGCAATCCTGGAAAATGCGCTGCCGAAAAATCACGAGGCGCTCGATCTCGAACTCGTCGTGAGAGACAGCACTGCGGCCCCAAGGCCGCAGTGAGCGTGGACAACAAAAAGGCCGGATCGGCGCCCGGCCTTTTATCCGATGGTCCCGGCCTTATTCTGCCGCGAATGGCGGCAGGCGCAGCACGTTGGTGTCATTGCCGGTCTTGCGCTTGCTTGCCGGCTTCTCGATCGCGTTCAGGCGCTCCTCGAGAGCCTCGATGGCGTTCTGGCTCGTTTTGAGTTCGCGGGTAATTTCCTCACGCGACATGGCCAGTTCCTCCTCATCCTTCTTGCCGACGAGGCGGCCGAACAGCCAGCCGAGCAGGCGGGAAAGATCGTCCATGATGAGGAAGAAGGAGGGGACGACGACGAGCGAGAGCACTGTCGAGACTATGATGCCGCCAATCACCGCGATAGCCATTGGCGCACGGAACGAGCCGCCTTCGCCGACGCCGAGCGCGGAAGGCAACATGCCCGCCGACATGGCGATCGAGGTCATGATGATCGGCCGGGCGCGCTTGCGGCCGGCTTCGACCATGGCGTCGACGCGAGCCATGCCGCGATGGCGCATCTCAATCGCGAAATCGACGAGCAGGATAGCGTTCTTGGTGACAATACCCATCAGCATCAGGATGCCGATCATGACGGGCATCGACAGCGGGTTGCTGGTGAGGATCAGGCCGGCCGCCACGCCGCCGATGGCGAGCGGCAGCGAGAACAGGATGGTGAAGGGCTGGATCACATCCTTGAAGAGGAGGATCAGCACGGTCAGCACCAGCAGGAGACCCATCAACATGGCGTTGACGAAACTCTGCTGCATTTCGGTCTGAACCTTGGTGTCGCCGCTTTCGGCAAGATGCACCGTGGCCGGGATATTGGCGTCATTGACGATCTGGCGGAAGCGGGCCGAGGCGGTGTCGAGTGCTACGCCCTGCGGCAGGTCCGAGCCGATCGAAACGACGCGGTAACGGTTGTTACGCTTGATCGAGCTTACGCCTTCCGAATAATCGATGTTGGCGACGGTTGCGAGCGGAACGGTACCGCCGCTGGCAGTCTGGATCTTCAATGCGCGGATGGCTGCAAGATCGCGGCGCATGTCGACCGCCGCCTGTACCCGGATCGGGATCTGGCGATCGTCGAGCGAGATCTTGGCAAGGGCCGCGTCGACATCGCCGATGGTGGCGACGCGGATCGTCTCGGAGATCTGCTGCGGCGTGATACCGAGGCGGGCGGCCTCGTCCTTGCGCGGGTAGACTTGCAGTTCCGGACGGGGCAAGGCGCCATCGGCGCTGACATTGGCGAGCAGCGGATCGGCGCGGAGCTTCGATTCCAGAATGCCGATGGCGTCGTTCAGATCCTTCTCGTTCTTGGAAAGGAAATTGAAGGAGAGGTCGCGTTCGCCGCGGTCATTCAGTTTCAGGATGTGGACGTCCGGAATGTCGCGCAGCTTGGCGAAGACTTCCTTCTCGATATCCCATTGCGGACGTTCACGGCCGTGGACTTCCACCTTCGGCAGCATCGGACCGATGACCGGAATATGGCCCAGCACATCGTTGACCACCTTCTTGATCAGCGATTGGTCGAGCTTGTGGAGCGCCAGCGTGATGGTCGCACGCCGCAGTTCGAGATCGCCCTTCGGCGATGCGCCGCCGAGGACGAAGACGCTTTCGACGCCGTTGATGTCCTTGACCCTGTCATAGATCGCTTTCGTCGTCTTCTCGGTGTCGTCGAGCCGCGCATTCGGCGGCAGTTCGACCGAGAGAACGATGCGCGAGGCATCTTCCGGCGGCAGGAAACTGCCCGGAACCTTCATCAGCAGGAAAACCGAACCAACGAGGAAGCCAATCGCCGCAAGCAGTGTCAGATATCGTGAATACTTATGCCCCGTCGTACTGCGTATCAGGCGCGTATAACCCTTCATCAGCAAGCCATCATTGTCGTGATGGTCTTCCATGCCGTCTTCGGCGCGCATGAGATAAGCGGCCATCATCGGGGTGATGAGGCGCGCGACCAGCAGTGAGAAGAAGACGGAAAAGGCCACGGTCAGGCCGAACTGAATGAAGTACTGGCCCGGAATGCCCGGCATGAAGGAAACCGGCACGAAGACGGCGATGATGGTGAAGGTGGTGGCGATGACGGCGAGGCCGATTTCGTCCGCCGCCTCGATCGCCGCTCTATAGGGCGTCTTGCCCATCTTGATGTGGCGGGCGATGTTCTCGATTTCAACGATCGCATCGTCGACCAGAATACCTGTCGCGAGCGTCAGGGCGAGGAAGCTGACCAGGTTCAGAGAGAAGCCCATTAGATCCATGACCCAGAAGGTCGGGATCGCCGAGAGCGGCAAGGCGATGGCCGAAATCAGGGTCGCGCGCCAGTTCCGGAGGAACAGGAGGACCACGATGACGGCGAGCAGGGCGCCTTCGAGCAGAGTATGGATGGCGGCTTCATAGTTGCCGTAGGTGAAATAGACCGAATCGTCGATCATCTCGATCTTCACGTTCGGGTTTTCGCTTCGCACCTTGTCGAGGCTCTGCGCGACGGTTTCGGCGACGCTGACTTCGCTGGCGCCTTTCGAGCGGAAGACGCCGAAGGTGACGACCGGTGTGTCGTCGAAGCGCGAGAAGGATTTCGGCTCCTCGTACGTATCCTTGATGACGCCGAGATCGGACAGCTTGACGAAGCGGCCGTTGGGCAGGGCAATCGTCGTATCGGCGAGTTCAGCGACGTTGCGGGCGTCTCCGAGAACGCGGATCGCCTGTTCGCTGCCGGCCACCTGGCCGCGGCCGGAGCCGAGGTCGATGTTGGTACCACGCAGCTGCTGGTTCACGCTTGCGGCGGTAATGCCGTAGGCGTCGAGCTTGCCGGGCGTAAGTTCGATGCGCACTTCGCGCTCTGCGCCGCCGTACCGGTCGACGCGGCCGATGCCGGCCTGACCCTGCAGTGCACGCTTGATCGTGTCATCCACGAACCAGGAGAGTTCTTCCAGCGACATGTCGGGCGAGGAAACGGCGAAGGTCTGGATCGCCTGACCCTCGACGTCGACCTTGGTAACAATCGGCGTTTCGGCTGTTGCGGGCAGATCGCTGCGAATGCGGTCGATCGCGTCCTTGACGTCCTGTACGGCCTGTTCTGTCGGCACTTCCATCCGGAACATGACGTTGGTCTGCGAGCTGCCGTCGGTCACAGTCGACTGGATTTCGTCGATGCCGGTAATGGAGGCGATCGCGTCTTCGATCTCCTTCGTCACCTGCATTTCGAGTTCGGCCGGGGAAGCGCCGCTCTGCGTCACGCTGATCGAAACGAGCGGCACGTCGATATTCGGGAAGCGGGTGATCGGCAGTTTATTGAAGGACTGCATGCCGATGAATATCAGCAGGCAGAAGGCCAGGAGCGGCGCGATCGGGTTTCGAATGGACCAGGCTGAAAAATTCATCGGATGGTCTCTTTAGTTGGAAGCCGGAGGCTGTTCACGCACCGGCGTGATGTGGTCGCCATCACGGACATAGGCGCCCGCCTTGGCCACGACCTCGTCGCCGCTCTTCAATCCATCGACGATCTCGACATAGGCACCGTCCTGGATACCGGTCTGGATCTTGGCGAATTTTACGACACCGTCCTCGACCCTGCGGGCCGAGGAGCCTTCAATGCCGGTGAGCACGGCGGTCAGGGGAAGCGACACGCCCTCCGTCTCGCGGACGATGATCTCGGCGCTCCCATACATGCCTGAACGTGCCTTGCTGTCGTCGTCGATGGAGATATGGACCAGGCCGAGGCGAGTGACCGGGTCTACAGTCGGCGAAACCAGGCGGACGGCGCCGGAAAGTTTTTCCCGGCTGCCAGAAAGCGAAATCGTCGCCTTCTGGCCGGCCATCACCTTGACGATGTCGCTTTCGGCGACTTCGGCGACAAGCTCGATATCGCCGTCGCGGATGAGCGTGAACAGCGGATCGCCGTTGCCGGCGGCAATGGCGCCGACCTTGGCGTTCTTTGCCGAAATCGTGCCGGCGACCGGCGTCTTCACGTCGGTTCGCGCGAGTTTCAGATCCGCATCGGCAATCTGGCTGTCGAAGACCTTGAGATCGGCTTCGGCGACCTCGATCGCCTGTTCGGCGGAAACGACGCGGGCGTTAGCAGCGGCAGCAGTCGCATCGGCCTGCTCGACCTGGGCAGTCGAAACCGTACCCTTCTTACCCATTTCCTGGGCGCGGGCTTGCTGCTGCCGTGCCTGTTCGGCATTGGCCTGCGCTTCGATGAGCTGGGCGCGCAGCTGGGCGAGGGTTGCCTCGCCCTTGGCTTTCGTCGCCATCATCTGGCTCTTTTCAAGGACCAGCGCGTCATCGTTCAGCGTGGCAAGCGTGCTTTCCGCTTGAACTTTGTCGCCGACATCGGCTTTCAACGTGCGGATCGAAAGGCCTTCGACCTGGGGCTGGATATAGACTTCCTCGACGGGCTTGACCGTTCCCGTGCCGATGACACGGTCGACGAGGGTGCGGTTCTCCGCCTTAGTGACGACGATCGCCGGCAGGTTCTGCAGGGCCTGCGGCTGAGAAGTCTGGGATTCCTGGGCAAATACAGCCGAGGCCGCAAAAGTGGCGACAAAAAGGGCCGAGACCGCAAAAGCGGCGACAGGGAAAGTGGAGGCGCGTAGTAATGCTTGCGGCTTCAGGGCCATGCGTCTTCGTCCAATCTCTTGACAGGATCGGCCGGACTCGCGCGTCGTCATGCAACTCGCGAACCGGGCAAATGCCGTCTTCTAATCTCAGAGGTATTTACCCGCATGCCATTTGCCGGAGCTTATCGTCCCATCCGGCAAATCCGGCTAGTACGTGGTATCGATTTGCTCCATGCGCAAGCCCGGCAGAAAATAATTCCCCGTGAGATAATATTAATTACCATTGCGGCGCTCATCAATCATTTTAGGGTTATGCGAACATGACGATGATTGATCGGCTCCCCGTGTGTTTGACGTTTGACGCCTGACAAATGCGACGGTTGCAAGGCGATTTTTTTCGTTGGATACAAAAACTAGAAACGCGTGGGGAAAATTCCCCCACGCGTTGCATTTCGGCATCGGCGCGTCTTACTTCGCGGCGGCATCCGTGATGTCGTGCGTCCAGGCGCCCGACGGCTCCTTGTTGATGATCTTCTGGTCGAGCAGCGCCTTCGCCGTGCGGTCATAGAGCTTGGTGTCGAGCTTGCCGGTCCCGTCACCGATCAGCTTGGCGACTTCCCCCATCATGCGCTTCTGGTGGTTTTCGTCCTGGCCGCCGGCATCCACGACGATTTCGGCAGCATCATCAGGATTCTCCATAGCGTATTTCCAGCCCTTCATGGAGGCGCGGACGAACTTGACCATCTTCTCCTTGAAGGCCGGGTCCTTCAGCTTGTCTTCCATCGCATAGAGGCCATCTTCCAGGAGGTCGTTGCCCATGGCGGTGTAGTTAAAGACAGTGAGGTCTTCAGGCTTGAAGCCGGCATCGATCGCCTGCCAATATTCGTTATAGGTCATGACGGAAATGCAGTCGGCCTGCTTCTGCAGGAGCGGCTGCACGTCGAAACTCTGCTTGAGCACGGTCACGCCATTTGGCCCGCCATCGGTTTTAAGGCCGAGCTTGTTCATCCAGGCAAAGAACGGATATTCGTTGCCGAAGAACCAGACGCCCAGCGTGTGGCCCTTGAAGTCGGCTTCGGTCTTGACCGGGCCATCCTTGCGGCAGATCATTTCCATGCCCGACTTCTGGTAAGGCTGGGCGATATTGACGAGCGGAACGCCCTTTTCGCGGGCGACCAGCGCGCCGCCCATCCAGTCGACGATCACATCGGCGCCGCCGCCGGCAATCACCTGCTCGGGAGCGATGTCAGGGCCGCCCGGCTTGATATCGACGTCGAGGCCTTCCTCTTCGTAATAACCCTTATCCTTGGCGACGTAATAACCGGCGAACTGAGACTGGGTGACCCATTTCAGCTGCAGCGTGACCTTGTCGGCGGCCATCGCGTGTGCCGCGGCAAGCGACATCGCGCTCGCCATCATTGCAACCATCAACTTTTTCATTTTCTTTTTCCCTCTGAAGTTATGCCCTGATCCCGATGCGGGGCCGGGGCGCGTCTAACCACCACGGATAGACGGATGCCAGAACGTCACCGCCCTCTCGGCAAGGGCGACGACACCATAGAAGACCGAGCCTGCAAGCGCCGCGACGGCGATCTCGGCCCAGACCATGTCGACATTCATGCGACCCATCTCGGTAGAGATACGGAAGCCCATGCCGACGATCGGCGTCCCGAAGAATTCAGCAACGATGGCACCAATCATGGCCAGCGTCGAGTTGATCTTCAGTGCATTGAAAATGAAGGGCATTGCGGCCGGAAGCCGGAGCTTTACGAGCGTCTGCCAGTCGTTCGATGCGTAGGTGCGCATGAGGTCGCGCTCCATGTTGCCGGAGGCGGCAAGGCCGGCGACGGTGTTCACCAGCATCGGGAAGAAGGTCATGATGATGACGACGGCGGCCTTCGATTGCCAGTCGAAGCCGAACCACATGACCATGATGGGTGCGACACCGATGATCGGCAGTGCGGAGACCATATTGCCGATCGGCAGCAGGCCACGGCGCAGGAAGTCGACTCGGTCGGCGAGGATGGCGACCACGAAGCCGCTGATGCAGCCGACGATGTAGCCGACCAATACGGCCTTGAAAATCGTCTGCCTGACATCTTCGCCGAGGGTCGGCAGGGAGCCTGCGATGCGTGCCCAGATCGCACTCGGCGGCGGCAGAATGACGAAGGGAATGCCGCCGCCGCGTGTGAGCCCTTCCCAGATCACGAGGATCCAGGCGCCGAAAATCGCCGGAATCAAAAGGCGCAGCAGCCACTGACCGGTCGGTCTTGTCGGCTGGAGGTCCGAAAGTTGCGTCACGCAACGCCATGCGAGCAGCCAGCAGGCGGCAAGCAGCAGGAAGAATGCAGGTCCGGCGAAACCTTCATTACCTGCGAGGGTGCCAAGCAGCAGCCATGCGGCGCCGTGAGCGCCGGCGAAGAGAACGGTTGCAATGAGCGGGGCAGAGAGAGGTGCAAAGGACAGAAGCGCTGCGGCGATCGCAAGCAGGGCTATCAGCGCGATAGTGCTTGCAGACGGGGGTTGAGGCGCGCCTGCCGAAAAGAGCGGCAGCATGACCATTGCACCGACGACGCAGAGAAGGGCAATCAGAGCCTGCCAGGAGATCGTTACCCGCTTCATGCCGGTCTCCCGCCCATGGAGCGGTCGACGATCTTGGCCACAAGGCCGACGATGGCAACGAGGATGGCCGCAAGCACCGAGCCCGCGACAAGAGCGGCCCAAATATCGATTGTCTGGCTGTAATAGGAGCCGGCAAGCAGTTTGGAGCCGATGCCTGCGACAGCGCCGGTCGGCAGTTCGCCGACGATGGTTCCGACGAGGCTTGCGGCAATCGCCACCTTCATCGAGGTGAAGAGGAAGGGGATGGAGGCGGGCACGCGCAGCTTCCAGAAAGTCTGCGCAGCCGTGGCATTATAGGTGCGCATCAGGTCGAGATGCATCACTTCGGGCGAACGCAACCCCTTCACCATGCCGACGGCGACCGGGAAGAAGGAGAGGTAGGTTGATATCAGCGCCTTGGGGATCAGGCCAGTGATATTGATCGAACCGAGCACTACGATCACCATCGGCGCGACTGCCAGGATCGGCACGGTCTGCGAGGCGATGATCCAGGGCATCAGGCTGCGGTCGAGCGCCTTGACGTGGATGATGCCGATGGCAATGACGATGCCGAGCAGCGTGCCGAACGTAAAGCCAAGCACGGTCGAGGAGAGGGTGACACCGGCGTGGTAGACCAGGCTGCGGTTGCTGGAGAGCTTTCTGAGGAAGGTGTTTTCGAATACGTTCTGCGCCACCTGATGCGGCGCCGGCAGGACGGGCTTCGGCTGGGAAAGCGTCTTGCCGATAAATTCCATCGTGGTCGAGGTGATGTTGTTGCGGGTATCCATGTCACGCTGGAACGGCGTGTTCAGGATGATGGCTGCGACATACCAGATCGCGATCAGCACCAGCAGGATTGTGAGGACGGGGACAATCTTGTCCTTGAAGGTCTCGGGTTTCATGCGGCCTCCTTCAGGAATGGTGCCGCCTGTTTCTGGATGAAAACGTAGTCCGGGCCGTCCAGCACTTGGGAATTGTCGAAGCGGAGTACAGTGAAGCCCTGATTTTTCAAGAAGGCATCGCGAGCGATGTCATGGCGGCGACCGCTTTCAGTTTCATGGCTATCGCCGTCAACTTCCACGATCAGGCGCGCTGAGAGCCAGGCGAAATCGGCAATATATGGACCGATCGGCGTTTCGCGACGGAAGCGCGCGCCGTAGGGGCGAAGATCTCGAAGCGTGTCCCACATGGCGGATTCGGCCTTTGTCAATTCACGGCGAAGGCGGCGGGCTCTGTCTCGCGTTTTGGGTGTGATATCGGAATGCGGCATTCAGGCCTCCATTCCTGTCGTAGCGAAGAAAACCCCTCCCCACCCCCTACCCACAAGGGGGAGGGGCTCAGGAGGTTGCCGCCCGCCTTGAACACTCATCTCAACCCCGATGCCAGCAGCGCGCTTGACGTTGAAAGTGGAGGGTGCGGCAGATCTGCCCCTCCTCCTTGTGGGTAGGGGGTGGGGAGGGGTTTTTGCCGAGTCCATAGCGCTCAATCTACTGCTCATAACTATGCCCCGCCCTCAGCCCTTCGCGGACACGATGGGCAATTTCCAGGAATTCAGGAGTCTCGCGGATATCGAGCGGGCGCTCGCTTGGCAGCGTCGAGTCGATGATATCCGTCACGCGGCCTGGGCGGGGCGACATGACCACGATCTTGGTGGAGAGATAGACCGCCTCCGGAATGGAATGGGTGACGAAGCAGATCGTCTTGTTGGTGCGTGCCCACAGTTTGAGGAGCGCCGCGTTCAGATGGTCGCGAACGATTTCGTCCAGCGCCCCGAAGGGTTCGTCCATCAAAAGCAGGTCTGCGTCGAAGGCGAGCGCGCGGGCGATCGAGGCGCGCTGCTGCATGCCGCCCGAGAGCTGCCAGGGGAATTTCTTTTCGAAGCCGGAGAGTTCGACGAGGTCGAGCGCCCCAGCAATGCGCTTCTTCTGTTCGGGTTTCGAATAGCCCATGATCTCCAGCGGCAGGGCGATGTTCTTCTCGATCGTGCGCCAGGGATAAAGGGCCGGCGCCTGGAAGACGTAGCCATAGGCGCGGGCCTTGCGGGCCTCTTCCGGTGTCATGCCGTTGATGGCAATGTCGCCGGAGGTCTTGCGCTCGAGGTCGGCGATGACGCGCAGGAAAGTCGTCTTGCCGCAGCCGGAAGGGCCGATGAAGGAGACGAACTCGCCCCTGCGGATATCGAGATTGACATCAGCAAGCGCATGCACCGCGCCGTCATTCGTCTGGTAGCTGAGACAGAGATCCTTGGCGGATACGACGGAGGGTGCTTGCATCAATAAACCAGTCTTGTTTTCGCCGCGCCGTCGCGGTTTTCCATGATATCATTGCCGCCGGCCTTTCCGGCAGCACAGTCCTTGGAGGATGAGGATGGACGCAAAATCAAAGCCCACCTGTCACATTGTTCGCCCCAACCACACCTATGACGGCAAGCAGGGGCTCAGCTATTTCCAGGGTATCGCGGCCGAGACGGTTGGTGCGAAGGGCATCTGCATGCATCTTCTGACAATCCCGCCCGGCGTGCGCGCCAAGGCGCATCTGCATGAGGCGCATGAGACGGCGATCTACATGCTTTCCGGCGAGGCGCATACCTGGTATGGCGACAAGCTGGAAAACCACGTCATCATGCATGCGGGTGAGCTCTTTTATATCCCGGCCGGCGTGCCGCATCTTCCAGCCAACCTCAGCAGCACGCCGTGCACGGCGATCATTGCCCGCACCGACCCGAACGAGCAGGAACGCGTGATCCTGCTGCCCGAGCTGGATGCCTTGGTGCCGGCGTGAGGCTATTTGCATAGCGGCAGCGGCCCCCACTTGATTGCGGCATCGGCCAGGAATCCGATCGTATAGCCTTTAGGCCCTGATGTGATCTTGACGGTGTCGTCGTTATTGCTCTCTTCGCCCTCGGCCTGGCAAGCGACCGTCGCGGTGAAGTCCTTGCCTTCGGCCTTCAAGACTTTCTTGATTTCGCAGTAAGAGGCAGCCGTGGTGATGCCCTCGGAAGTCAGCAGAAAGAAGTCGTCTGAACCTGTGCTTTCGCCGCTTTTGGCGTAGGCGCAGCCATCCTTGTTGCCGTAGCTGCCCTTGATGGGCAGCGTGTCGGCATCTGCCGCGGTGGAAAGCGCGGCCAGGGAAGCGATCGTCAGAAGCAGGTGGCCGCGCATCAATGTCACACCCCGCTCGCCGGGATGCCCGTGCGCTCGACTTTGCGCGGGGCGGTGATCTCCTTCCAGGTCGACAGCGCCTTGCTGACGGCGGTGACCGGCTCGCGCCTGACGAATTCACCATGGCCCGAGCGGGTCTTGACCGTGTCTTCCTCGATCGCCACGACGCCACGCGTCAGCGTGTAGCGCGGCAGGCCGGTGACTTCCTTGCCTTCGAAGACGTTGTAATCGATTGCCGATTGCTGGCGCTTCGACGAAATGGTCTTGGAGCGTTTCGGATCCCAGACGACAAGATCGGCATCGGCGCCGACGAGGATGGCGCCCTTCTTCGGATAGATGTTGAGGATCTTGGCAATGTTGGTCGAGGTGACGGCGACGAATTCGTTCATCGTCAGGCGGCCGGTATTGACGCCATAGGTCCAGAGCATCGGCATGCGGTCTTCGAGGCCGCCGGTGCCGTTCGGGATCTTGGTGAAGTCGCCGACGCCGAAGCGCTTTTGCTCCGTGGTGAAGGCGCAGTGATCAGTTGCCACCACCTGCAACGAGCCGGAGGCAAGGCCGGCCCAGAGGCTGTCCTGATGCTGCTTGTTGCGGAAGGGCGGGGACATCACGCGGCGGGCGGCGTGATCCCAATCCTTGTTGAAATATTCGGTCTCGTCGAGCGTCAGGTGCTGGATCAGCGGCTCGCCATAGGCGCGGATGCCCTTTTGGCGGGCACGGCGGATCGCTTCATGGGCCTGTTCGCAGGAGGTGTGGACGATATAGACGGGGCAGCCGGCCATGTCGGCGATCATGATGGCGCGGTTGGTGGCTTCGCCCTCGACTTCGGCCGGGCGCGAATAGGCGTGTGCCTCGGGGCCGTTATTGCCTTCCGACAGCAGCTTGGCGGACAGCGAGGCGACGACATCGCCGTTTTCGGCGTGGACGAGCGGCAGAGCGCCAAGCTCGGCACAGCGCTGGAAGGAGGCGAACATCTCGTCATCGTTCACCATCAAGGCGCCCTTATAGGCCATGAAGTGCTTGAAGGTGTTGATGCCCTTGTCCTGAACGATAGTCCTCATTTCGTTGAAGACCTGCTCGCCCCACCAGGTGACCGCCATGTGGAAGGAATAGTCGCAATTGGCGCGGGTCGACTTGTTGTCCCACATGGTCAACGCCTCGAGCAGCGACTGGCCGGGCGAGGGAAGTGCAAAATCGACGACCATGGTCGTGCCGCCGGCGAGCGCCGCACGTGTGCCGCTCTCGAAATCGTCGGAGGAATAGGTGCCCATGAAGGGCATTTCGAGATGGGTGTGCGGGTCGATGCCGCCGGGCATGATGTAGCAGCCGGAGGCATCCAAAACCTCATTGCCCGACAGGTTCGGGCCGATCTCGATGATCTTGCCGCCGTCGATCTTCACGTCACCCTTGTAGGTGAGGTCGGCCGTGACGATGGTGCCGTTCTTGATGACTGTGGTCATGATCGTTCCCTATTCATTATCGTTGTTCGGCTGGCGAATAAAAATCGGGCAGTTTGGCGCTGAATTCGAGACGGCCCTCTATTGCAGCCAGGATCGTTTCGAGGACCGAGCGTCGCTCGCGCAAGATTTGCTGATTCCAGAAGCGCAGGACCGAATAGCCATTAGCATTGAGCCATTCGGTCCTGCGTTTATCGGCAACACTTTCGGCATGCTGGAAGCCGTCGATCTCAACGATCAGCCGCTCTTCGCGACAGAGGAAGTCGACGATGAAGGGGCCGAGCGGAACTTGCCGTACGAATTTGTAGCCGTTCAGGCGGCGGGCACGCAGGTCACTCCAGAGGCGATATTCTTCCTCGGTTTCGGTTTGTCGCAGGTTTCTTGCTTGCGCAGTCTTGGCGGGGCGGTGTTTGCGGACGTCTTGTTTGATAGTTTTTGTCGCGCTTGGAGCCCCCTCATCCGCCCTTCGGGCACCTTCTCCCCGAGGGGAGAAGGGGGAGGCGGCGACGTTCACCGTCCCCTTCCCCTTCCCCCCAGCGGGGAGAAGGTGGCCCGAAGGGTCGGATGAGGGGGCCCCGGGCGCAGTGCTATCCATCACACAACAATCTCCGCCGTCTCGACCACTGCATGGAACAGAACGTCCGCACCGGCTGTTGCCCATTCCTTGGAAATCTCTTCCGCCTCATTATGCGAGAGACCACCAACACACGGGCACATGACCATCGTGGCGGGTGCGACCTTGGCGGCCCAGCAGGCGTCGTGGCCGGCGCCGGAGATGATGTTCATGTGGGAGTAGCCGAGGCGTTCGGCGGCGGAGCGGACCGAGGTGACGAGCTTTTCGTCGAAGGTGACCGGCTCGAAGTGGCCGATCGCCTCGACGGAACAGCCAACACCCAACGCATCGCAGATTTTGGGTGCTTCGGCCTCAATCTTTGCCCGCATGCGATCGAGCTTGGCCCTGTCAGGCGAGCGGATGTCGACGGTAAAGACGACCTTGCCCGGCAGCACGTTGCGGGAGTTCGGCGAGAAGAAGACCTGGCCGACGCCGCCGACGGCGCCCGGCTGTTCGCCCATCGCCACGCTCTGAACCATTTCCAGGATGCGCGACATTGCAAGGCCGGCATTGACGCGCATGTTCATCGGCGTCGAGCCGGTATGCGCTTCCTTGCCGGTCAGCGTAAATTCCAGCCACCACAGGCCCTGACAGTGGGTGACGACGCCGATCTGCTTGTTTTCGGCTTCAAGGATCGGACCCTGCTCGATGTGATATTCGAAATAGGCGTGCATCTTGCGCGCGCCGACTTCCTCGTCGCCGACCCAGCCGATGCGCTTCAGCTCGTCGCCGAAGAGATTGCCTTCGGGATCTTTTCGGTTATAGGCGAAGTCCAGGCTGTGCACACCAGCAAAGACGCCAGAGGCCAGCATGGCAGGCGCGAATCGGGCGCCTTCCTCATTGGTCCAGTTGGTGACGACGATGGGGTGCTTCGTCTTGATGCCGAGATCGTTCATGGTCCTGACGATTTCGAGGGCACCGAGGACGCCGAGCACGCCATCATACTTGCCGCCGGTCGGCTGGGTATCGAGATGCGAGCCGACATAAACGGGGAGCGCGTCAGGATCGGTGCCGGGGCGGGTTGCAAACATCGTGCCCATCTTGTCGACGCCGAGCGTCATGCCTGCGTCTTCGCACCATGTCTTGAAGAGGTTGCGGCCCTCGGCATCGGAATCCGTCAGCGTCTGGCGGTTGTTGCCGCCGGCAATTCCGGGGCCGATCTTTGCCATGTCCATGAGACTGTCCCAGAGACGGTCCCCATTGACGCGCATGTTTTCGCCTGGCGCTGCCACCATAGTTGAAAATCCTCACCTGTTTTGCGGCAGTCATGCGAGATGCCTGCCTGCCTTGTTCCCGTGGTCAAATTCCGCTGCTGCCCGTTGTTCTGTCAGCGCCGGAAAATCGCCAGTTGCCTTTGTTTTTTATCTGGCGGATAATTTGACCGATTGGTAAACATTACAACTTCCATCGCTGCGCTCAAGACGAAAATCACGAAAAATACATACAAAAAATGGGCAAAAATGCTGGCAAGTGCCCATTAAGGCGGCAGGAGAGGCCGTTCTTCCAATCTTGAGCGAGGAGTTGAATTTCAAGGGGAAAGAGCGAATGGCCATACCGAGAGCGGCGAAGACACTTCGGCGGACACGCATCCAGGAAGAAAAGGAAGAGCAGATCCTGGAAGCGGCGCTCGATGTATTTTCGGTCAGCGGGTTCCGGGGCTCGACCATCGACCAGATCGCCGAGGTGGCTGGCATGTCGAAGCCGAATCTCCTCTATTATTTCCGCACCAAGGAAGCGATGCACCGCGCGTTGATCGACCGGGTGCTTTTCAACTGGCTGGAGCCGCTGAGGGCCTTCGATGCGGAAGGCAATCCGGAATCGGAGATCCGCAGCTATATTCGCCGCAAACTCGAGTTGGCCCGCGATTTCCCGCGCGAGAGCCGGCTCTTCGCCAATGAGATGCTGCAGGGCGCGCCGCACGTCCTTGATATGCTGAAAGGGCCGCTGAAAGAGCTGGTCGACGAAAAGGCGGCCGTGATCCGCACCTGGATCAAAAGCGGCAAGATCGTCCATTGCGACCCCTATCACCTGATCTTCTCGATCTGGTCGACGACGCAGCACTATGCCGATTTCGACGTGCAGGTTCGTGCCGTGCTCGGCGAAGAGCATTCCGGCGACGGGCGCTTCGAGGACGCAGCGCGTTTCCTCGAACAGCTTTTCATCGGCGGATTGCGGCCGGATCGGTCGGGCCCCTAAAGCGCGTCGCGATCTTTCAGATCCGCTTGCTGCGCTTTAGGTCTTTGTTTTTACGCATGTCGTTGCCGCAAAACCGCTGCACACTTTTGCGCGACATGCTTTAATCATCGCCGGACGCTGGCTGCTTAGCCCATCATTGCCGGGAGCCTGGCGGCGAGTGTGTCAATCGCCAGCCTTACCTTCGGCAGCATGACCGGCGAGCGCAGCCAGAGGGCATGGGCATCGAAGACGTTCGCTGCTTCGTGTTTCAGCACCTGGACGAGACGGCCTGCAGCGACGTCGTCGCGGACCAACCAGCAGGGCAGCCAGGCAAGGCCGCGTCCGGCAACGGCGGCATCCGAGATCGCCCCGAGGTCGTCGAGCCGCAGCCGCGTCTTCGGCTGGATCTCCCTCCATCGATCGTCGGGTGTCGGGAATATCCAGCTTCTTTCATAATCGCCGCGGCGGTAGACGATGCCCTTGTGCCGAGGAATATCTGCGATCGATTGGGGTATGCCGTGTCGTTCCAGATAGGCCGACGATGCGCAGACGGTCATCCGCTGGCGAGCGACGGCGCGGGCCATCAGGTCCGGATTATCCTTCAGCGGCCCGTTGCGGATGACAAGATCGAAGCCGTCCTCCAGGAGATCGACGATGCGGTCGTTAAACGAGAGGTCGAGTTCCAGTTCGGGATGTTCATCGAGCAGATCCTCCAGAACAGGCGCGATGCAGAGACGGCCGAAGAGCACGGGCATCGAGACACGGAGCCGGCCGCGCACGGTGCGGCGGCCCGATTCCAGCATCGCCTCGCCAAGGCGGATTTCCTCGACCGCGCGCAGGCAGCGTTCGTAGAAGAAGCGGCCTTCCTCCGTCAGGCTCTGCATCCGTGTCGTGCGGTTGAAGAGGCGTACGCCGAGCCGCTGCTCCAGGCGCGCGATGGTCTTGCCGACGGCGGAGCGCGTGAGATGCAGCCGCTCGGCAGCAGCCGAAAAACCGCCGGCCTCGACAGCTTCGACGAAGATCGAGATGCCTTTCAAGTGTTCCATATTGTTTCCCTGATGGAACCAGTTTGGCGAATTAATATCGCAACTGGAGAGAAGATTTCAACGATATGTTTTGCTCCCCCGCAATCGGACAAGGAGTGAGACAATGGAGACGACGCGGCAATGGCAGATCGACACGATCGGACCGGAGCGGAAACTTGCGATAGGTGAGCGGAGACTGGAGCCGGTTTCGAGCGACAGAATTCTCGTGCGGACGAAGGCTGTCTCGCTGAATTTTCGCGACAGGCTGGTGATGGAAACCGGCATGGGATTGCCGCTGCAATTTCCTTTCGTGCCGGCCTCCGACATGGCGGGAATCGTGGAAGCTGTCGGTCCCGATGTTACCCGCTTCAAGCCGGGAGATCGGGTGATTTCGACTTTCTCGCCCGACTGGATCGACGGACGCGGTTTTGGTGACGCCCGCACGCCGCCCTACAGAACGCGTGGTGGCTTCTATCCCGGCGTTCTCTCGCAATATACGGTGCTCTCTGAGGAATGGTATTCGCACGCACCTGACACACTTGATGCGGCCGAGGCGAGCACTTTGCCCTGCGCCGGACTGACGGCGTGGTTCGCGCTGATCGAGCGCGGCGGCTTGAAGGCCGGCGACAAGGTGCTGGTACAGGGCACGGGCGGCGTTGCGCTCTTCGGACTGCAGATCGCTAAGGCGCATGGGGCGGAGGTCTTCATTACATCAGGCAGCGCGGAAAAGCTGGAACGCGCCGTTGCCCTTGGCGCCGATCATGCGCTCAGCCGCAATGACGGTGATTGGGTGGAGCAGCTCTATTCACTTACCGATGGCTACGGCGCCGACCACGTGCTCGAGATCGTCGGTGGCGCGCATCTCGGGCAGGCTCTCAAGGCGGTGGCGGTCAACGGCCGCATCTCGGTCATCGGCGTTCTCGAAGGTTTCGAAGTATCCGGTCCGGCCGGCCAGCTCTTGCTCAAGGCGCCTGTGGTGCAGGGTATTTCCGTCGGTCATCGCCGGGCGCTGGAAGATCTGGTTCGGGCGGTGGATCAGGTCGGGCTGAAACCCGTCATCGACAAGCGCTACGCGTTCGAGGAATTCCCCGAAGCGCTCGATCACCTCTATCGCGGACCGTTCGGCAAGGTCGTGGTCGAGTTTTGAGGGATGGTTCCCTTCTCCTCAAGCGAGGAGAGGGGAACCGGATCAGGCAGCAACGCCTGCTTCGCCTTCGAAAACAAAGCCTTCATCCGCCCATCCGGTCAGACCACCGATCATCAGCTTGACGGACAGACCGAGACGGGAGAGGCGGAGTGCCGCCTTGTCCGCACCGTTGCAATGCGGGCCGGCGCAATAGACCACGAACAGCGTATCGTCAGGCCATTCGGACATGCGGTGCGCAGTCATTTTGCCATGCGGCAGGTTGAGGGCGCCCGGAATATGCGAGAGGTTGAAGAGTGCTGGCGAGCGCACATCGAGCAACACGAAATCGACCTTGCCGGAGGCGAAGGCGGCGTGCACATCCGAGCAGTCGGTCTCGAAGGCGAGCTTGCGGGCGAAGTATTCGACGGTGGCTTCGGGAGAGGCGGCGGGAATTTCGGAAACGGGGCTCGGCATGATCTTGTCCTTTCCTGGGGCTGGTCTTGGCTTGGGTTGCGGCCGATCATTGCCGATGATAGTGATGAGCGAAATTGGCCGTCACGACGGATAGCGTAAAGATCATGCCAGAATCGAATGTGCACAAGACGCGTGGGCCGCATGTCGTAGCGCTGGCCTATGACGGGCTCTGCACCTTCGAATTCGGTATCGCCTATGAGGTCTTCGGCCTGCCGCGGCCGGAAATGGGGGAGGGTTGGTATCGCTTCTCGGTCGCCGGTATTGAGCTTGGCCCGTTGCGCGCGGCCGGCGGGCTGACGGTAGCGGTCGACAAGGGGCTCGAACTGCTCGACGAGGCGGATCTCATCATCGCGCCGGGATGGCGGGCGATCGATGCGCCGGTGCCGGAGCCTGTGATTGCCGCCCTGCAGGCCGCCCACGAACGAGGAGCGCGGGTGATGTCGCTCTGCTCGGGCGTCGCCGTGCTTGCCGCTGCCGGGCTGCTTGCCGGGCGTCGGGCGACCACCCACTGGCGCTATGTCGCCTCGCTTGCCGAACGCTACCCCGACATCGCGCTCGATGCCGACGTGCTCTACATGGATGAGGGTAGCATCCTTACGGCGGCCGGCAGTGCCGCAGGTATCGACCTCTGCCTGCATGTGGTGCGCGGTGATTTTGGGCCCGACGCGGCCAACAGCGTGGCGCGACGTCTCGTCGTCCCGCCGCATCGCGAGGGCGGGCAGGCGCAATTCATTGCGGCCCCCGTGCCGGAAGAGCGAGAGGGCATTCGTTTGGGACCGCTGATCGAATGGATGCGCGAGCGATTGTCCGAGGAGCAGCCGATCAGCCTGCTTGCCGGCAAGGCCGGCATGAGCATGCGCACCTTCCAGCGCCGCTTCGAGGCGACGACAGGCGACAGCGTCGGCGAGTGGCTGCTGAAGGAGCGGCTGCGGCATGCGCGTGAACTCTTGGAAAAGCAGCTTGCGGTGTCGCTCGACGATATTGCTCTTGCCAGTGGGTTTGGGACATTGGCGACCATGCGCCATCATTTCCGCAGGCGGCTCGGGACGAGCCCGAGCGCTTATAGGAAGTCGTTCGGCCTTTGAGGGCCGGTTAACGGGCAAAGAAAAAGCCGCCTTGGACGGGCGGCTTTTTCATCAGGCTTTTGGAGGCATCACTCCGCAGCCTGGCGCGCCATCGGGTTATTTGGATGCGTCGTCCAGTTGGCGTAATTCGGGTCGACCACCTTGCCGGTGCGCTTGTCGAGGGAGCCGGCCGGAAGCTGCTCCATGGTGATGCAGTTCTCGACCGGGCAGACGCTGACGCAGAGATTGCAGCCGACGCATTCCTCGTCCATCACCTCGAAATGGCGAACGCCATCGACGAAGTTGGTGATCGCCTGGTGCGAGGTGTCCTCGCAGGCGATGTAGCAGCGGCCGCATTTGATGCAGGCGTCCTGATCGATCTTGGCCTTGGCGATATAGTTGAGGTTGAGGTACTGCCAGTCGGTGACGTTCTGAACGGCGCGGCCGGTGATGTCGTCGAGGGTCTTGTGGCCCTTTTCATCCATCCAGTCCGAGAGGCCCGTGATCATCTCCTGCACGATCTTGAAGCCGTAGGTCATGGCGGCGGTGCAGACCTGCACGTTGCCGGCGCCGAGCACCAGGAATTCTGCCGCATCGCGCCACGTGGTAATGCCGCCGATGCCCGAGATCGGAAGGCCGTAGGTTTCGGGATCGCGGGCGATCTCGGCGACCATGTTGAGCGCGATCGGCTTGACGGCCGGGCCGCAATAGCCGCCGTGGCTGCCCTTGCCGCCGACGGTCGGGTTTGGCGCGAAGTTGTCGAGATCGACCGAGACGATCGAGTTGATCGTATTGATGAGCGAGACGGCATCCGTGCCGCCGGCCTTGGCGGCGCGGGCAGGGCGGCGGATGTCGGTGATGTTGGGCGTCAGCTTGGTGATGACGGGCATGCGCGTGTACTGCTTGCACCAGCGCACGACCATTTCGATATATTCCGGCACCTGGCCAACGGCCGAGCCCATGCCGCGCTCGGACATGCCGTGCGGACAGCCGAAATTCAGTTCGATGCCGTCAGCGCCGGTCTCTTCCACCAGCGGCAGGATGGCCTTCCAGGCCTGTTCCTCGCACGGGACCATGATCGAAGCAATGAGCGCCCGGTCCGGCCAATTCATCTTGACCTGCTTCATTTCCCTGAGATTGGTTTGCAGGTCGCGGTCGGTGATGAGCTCGATATTGTTCAAGCCGAGCAGGCGGCGATCGGCACCCCAGATCGCGCCGTAACGCGGGCCGTTGACGTTGACGACAGGCGGGCCTTCTTCGCCGAGTGTCTTCCAGACGACGCCGCCCCAGCCAGCCTTGAAGGCACGCTCGACATTGTAGGCCTTGTCGGTCGGCGGTGCAGAGGCGAGCCAGAAGGGATTCGGAGACTTGATGCCGACGAAATTATTGCGGAGATCAGCCATTGTTCATTCTCCCCTTCAGGCGACGGCGACAGCCGGAGCGGCTGCGGCAGTGAGGGTGCGGTGAATGGACTCGGCCGCATCACGGCCATGGGCGACGGCAGATACGGTCAGGTCTTCACCGCCAAAGACGCAGTCGCCGCCGGCCCACACACCTTCGATCGATGTGCGGCCTTCAGCATCAACCGCGATGCGGCCGGATTCCATCCGCAGCGCGCCGAGGCTGGAGGCTTCGAAGGCCTGGCCTATGGCTTTCAGGATATGATCGGCGGCAATGACGCCGGTCTCGCCGGTGCCGGTGAGGCGGCCGTCGACGAGGCTTGTATATTCGACCTCGATAGCAGCGACCTTGCCGTCCTGGGAAAGGATGGATTTCGGCGCCAGCCAATGGCGGATGATGACGCCCTTGGAGGTGGCGAGATCCTGCTCGAATTCCGAGGCGTTCATATGTTCCTTGCCGCGGCGATAGCAGATCGTCACTTCCTCGGCGCCAAGCAGCTTTGCCTGTACGGCTGCATCGATCGCAGTCATGCCGCCGCCGAGAACGACGACACGGCGGCCGATGGCGATGTCGCCTTTGTTCCTGGCCTGGCGCAGGGCGGCGATGAAATCGACGGCGTCATCGACACCGGGCAGGTTTTCGTTGTCGACGCGCAATGCGTTGACGCCGGCAAGGCCGAAGCCGAGGAAGACGGCGTCATACTGGCTCTGCAGGTCGGCGAGCGAGAAATCGCGGCCGAGCTGCTGGCCGTGCTTCACCTCAATGCCGCCAATCGACAGGACGTAATCTACTTCCTTTTGGGCGAAGTCATCGACCGTCTTGTAGGTGGCAATGCCATATTCGTTGAGGCCGCCGGATTTCGGCTTGGCATCGTAGATCACCACATCATGGCCCTTAACGGCGAGGCGGTGGGCTGCCGCGAGGCCGGCGGGACCGGCGCCGACGACGGCGATCTTCTTGCCGGTTGGTTCCGCGCGCCGGTAGAACTGCTTGCCAGCAGCCATCGCCGCATCCGTTGCATAGCGTTGCAGACGGCCGATCTCGACCGGGCGCTCTTCGGCGGTGTTGCGCACGCAGGCCTGCTCGCAGAGCTCTTCGGTGGGACAGACGCGGGCGCACATGCCGCCGAGGATATTCTGGTCGAAGATGGTCTTCGCCGAACCCAACGGATTGCCGGTCGAAATCTGGCGGATGAAGAGCGGAATGTCGATGGAGGTCGGACAGGCCGTCATGCACGGCGCGTCATAGCAGAAATAACAGCGGTCGGCGGCGACCAGCGCTTCGTGATTATCCAGGCGCGGATGAAGATCGGAGAAATTAGCCTCGTACTCGGCGGACGAAAGCCGGCCGGCACGAATCCCAGTTTCCAGACGTTCCATTGAAGTTCCCTCTTTATCGGTAACGGCTAGTGAAGAAATCGTAACTCAGGTTCAAAAATTTATCAAACGGTAAAATTTTGGCAATTTCCTTTCGCATACGCCATTTAAGAGATTGATTTTGCTTGGTATGATAATTCTTTAGGCAGGCTCTGCCTTCCAATTGGAAGGATTTGGATGGCGCCCCAAATCGGGTGTCCGAGAAAAAATTGATAAAAGTCCAATTTTTTTCCGAAACGGCGGAACCAAAGTTAACGTGCGTAGTTAATGCGGTATCCGGATGATGACCGCATCGACCCAACATGCGCGCCCCCAACCCATCATTCGGACGAACTCACGGTCCCCTCCCGGTGAGTCGAAACAGCCGGCGCGCCGCCCTCGCGCCGGCTGTTTTTCCGTTTGAGCTCAGGCAACGTCAGAAAATGCAAATCGCGCGGAACGCCGCAAATTGCATGGAATGCCTCAGGGACGCTTAAGGATTTCGAATTCGGTTTCCGGAACCGTCAGGTGGTATTCGATACGGCCGGGTGTCAGCGTCAGCTCGGCCTTGCCGTTGACGGAGGAGGGCACGACCCGCTCCAGCACTGTGCGCCCGAAGCTGTTTTCGCTAAATTCATGCACATCGGCGCTGTTTGGCAGCACTTCCACCCAGGTGAGCTCGATTGCCCGGCGGCCGGCGATGTCCGTTTCCCGGCAATTCAGCGTCACCGACGTCGCGCCGCTGGCGATTGCGCCATAGGAGGCGGAATTGACGATCAGTTCATGCAGCGCCAGGCCGAGATGCACGGCGGCGTTCGGCGTCAGATGCGCGTTGACGCCAGAAATCGACATGGAGCCCGATGTTTCCGGCCAATAGGGCGCGAACTGCTTTTCGGCGAGTTCGAACAGGAAGGCCCCGCGCCAGCTGGAATCGGTGATCAGATCCTGTGAGTTGGAGAGCGATTGAAGGCGCCCGCGGAACTTCGTCAGGAAAGTATCGAGGGAAATTGTGTTTCGCGCAGTCTGGGTGGCAATGCCCTGAATGATGGCAAGCAGGTTCTTGGAGCGGTGGGAAAGCTCGCGCAACAGCGATTTCAGCACCTTTTCGCGGTGCCGGCTTTCGGTAATCTCAGAGATGACGGAAAGTAGGCCGTAATTTCCGCGCGCGCCGGTGCGTTCAACCTTCAGTTCGAATGTCCTGGTTTCGCCGTCGATCGCAACTTCGACCTCGGCATTGCTGGACGCGCCGGTTTCGAGCACCCTGAGCTTCATCGCGGCAAGGGATTTGCCGTGGGCCTCGCCGAACAGCGAGCCGTCATCGCCACCGGCCACGAAACGCTTCTGGAAATAGGGGAGGAGATTCTCGGCGTAAATCATGGCAAGGCTGGCATCCTGATACAGGATGGAGATGGCTGCGCTGGCGAGCGCGCGCTCCATCATGGCCGCTTTGCCTTCGGTGGTGAAAGGCGTTCCGGACAATGGTCCAGTCGTATTCACTCGGCCGCCTTTCCTCAGTCCCTTCGAACATATGGAGGGAATGCTACCCTCCCGACAAACATGCCGGTCATTCTAAAAGCAAGCACTGCAAAAACCGTTAAGGCCGCCAATACGTCCCGGCAGAGCCGGAACGCATCGTTGCCGGAATGGTTCCGGCGCGGCTGGGAATCATGTTTCAGGCCGCCACACGGGTCGTTTCATTGAAGAAAAGCGCCTGGCTGATCAGGGCCTTGACCATGTCGGGGTTGAAGGGCTTGGTTACAAGGAACGTGGGCTCCGGCCGCTCCCCGGTCAGCAGTCTCTCGGGAAAGGCGGTGATGAAGATGACGGGCACGCTCGATGTCTTGAGGATATCGTTGACGGCGTCGATGCCGGAGCTGCCGTCGGCCAACTGGATATCGGCCAGCACCATGCTGGGCTTCGTTTTATTGTAGAGCGCGACGGCTTCCGCATGGGTGCGGGCGATGCCTGTGACGCGGTGGCCGAGGCTTTCGACCATCTGCTCGATATCCATGGCGATCAGCGGTTCGTCCTCGATGATCATGATATCGGTCGCGACCTGGCGCGAAATCTCGTGCGAAGCCTTGTCGAGCAACTGCATGGTTTCCTCCTCGGTGATTTCGAGAATGTCGGCGATCTCGGAGACGCGGAAGTTCTCGACCGATGCCAGCAGGAAAGCCTGCCGGGCGAGCGGAGAAACCTTGGAAAGGTTCAGCGTCGCGCGCTGTTCCCAGGCATAGGGAGAGGACGGTTCGGGAATCTCGACCGCTGTGGAACCAAACAGTTGCGTGAACAGTTTGTAGAGTGCGACGCGGTCATTCGCGGTATCCGGGAATATGGAGAGATCGGCGATGATCGCTTCGAGGACGGCGGCGACGTAAGCATCGCCTGATGTCTGAGTGCCGGTAAGTGCGCGGGAATAGCGACGCAGATAAGGAAGGTGCGGCGCAATTCGAGTGGAAAGTGTCATTAAAAACTCCGTCTCCAAGCCGGTGAGTGGCTTCAATGACTTAAAAACGCGATCTGCCTAAAAAAGTTCCGGAGGTGAGGAACTTTTTTTGCGGCGTCGCATTATCCTAGCCGACAATGAAGGGCGTCACGTCTTGATACATATGGACGGAATGGATCTGCGGGATCAAGGGTTTGCAAGGATCGGCTTGATCGACCGGATATCCTTTCCATTTAACTTTCACAGCAGAGTCTGCCTTTCATTCCGAGACAACAGCCAAGAAGTGATTAGTTGATGACGACACAAAAGACAGAGGCCCCCGACGAGCGCCAGCTGGAGCTGCGGGCAAGCGACATACTGGATCCGAACAATCAAATCGGTATCCGGTTGCGCTCCCTCTATGCCTCCGCGCAGGAAGAAGCCATTCCCGATCGCTTCCTCGACCTGCTCGAAAAGCTCGATCAGGCCGAAATGATGGCTTCCGCAAAGATGGCCGAATAGGAAATACCGGCATGGAAAAAGCGCAACCGAGCTTCAAGCGCGAACTCCTGGCGGCCCTCCCCAGTCTTCGTGCTTTCGCCATATCGTTGATCGGCCGGCACGACCGCGCCGACGACCTGGTTCAGGACACCATCATGAAGGCCTGGGCCAAGCAGGATCATTTCGAGATGGGCACCAATATGAAGGCCTGGCTCTTCACGATCCTGCGCAACGAGCTTTACAGCCAGATGCGCAAGAGCGGCCGCGAGGTGCAGGATAGCGACGGCTTGTTTACCGAATCCATGGCCACGCACCCCTCCCAATACGGCGCACTCGACCTGCAGGACTTCAAAAAGGCGCTGGATCAGCTGCCGCCGGATCAGCGCGAAGCGATCATTCTCGTTGGCGCATCGGGCTTCTCTTACGAGGAAGCAGCAGAAATCTGCGGTTGCGCCGTCGGCACCATCAAGAGCCGCGTGAACCGCGCGCGCCAACGGCTGCAGGATCTCCTGCAGATATCAGGCGAGGCGGATTTTGGCCCGGATGCCACGTCGGCGCCGTTGACCTCGAAGGCTTTTGCCTTCTGATCGACCTTTTCCGGGGAGGAAAGATGGCCGGCTGCCCATCGGGCGCCGGCTTTTTTGTCGCGGTGAGACGTCCGGCCGATTTCAAGACGATGCCGCAACGTATGGTGCAGCCAAAAACCTGTGCGCGTCATATTCTGCGGCAATAACCGTGAAAGACGTGATGGTCAGTCGTGATGCTTCGAGCCGAGCAGACTGGACGCGACAAGAGCGGCGACAATTCCCGCTGTCAGTAGTGGTTGGGAACGGATAAGGCCGAGGCCGGCGGTTGCCAGGGATTCCATGGCCGCACGGCGTTCGCGGACACGGCGCGCTTCCTGATGATTCATGATCGCCATAATGATGAAGACGACGATCGCGATCAGCAGCGCGCAGGCGGCCAGGAAAAGGGATGCGCCGATGGCGCCATAGATGCCCGCCAGCCAGATGGCCCCGGCAGTAACGGCGAGCGCATAGGCGGTCAGCAGAAAAAGCAGCGCAACGGCGATGAAGATGCCGTTGCGCTTGGTGCGTTCCACGGTGCGGTGAACGCTGGTGCCGACCAGCAGGCTCAGGATTGGGAAGAGCATCGAGCCTCCTAAAGCAATTCCAGCAAAAGTGCGCAGCGGTTTCGCATCCGGAATTGCGTTAAAACAAAGAGATGGCGTATTTCCGTCATTCGAAAAGAGCGGGAATACTAGCGTCGGGCGAGCATGGCGACGAGCAGGCCGAAGGCAGCCGCGGCACCGATTGTTGCGAGCGGATGGCGGCGTACGGTGTTTCGTACTTCGCCGGCGCTGCGCAGGTAACGCTGCTGCAATTCGTTCAGCAGATCCTCGCTGCGGCCGAGAATGTCCTCATAGCTTGCAGATGCCTGCGAGCGCAGCTTTTCACTCTGATGGCGGGAGGTCTTGCCGAGAACATGGGTGAGTTCGGCGAGTTCTTCGCGCAGCGCCTCGATCTGGTCTTCGATGCTGGTTTCGAGATGGTGGAGAGCGCCGTTGCGGCGGCTGCGGCTGGAATGGAAGAAGGAGTAGGCCATGACTGTCTCCATAGCTGGGCGTGGACAAGCGCCGCCCGGTTTCGCGCGGGGTCATTGCCATCAATGGCAGGGAAGAGAGCGCCCGGCTTTGACCCAAATCATTGCGGACAACGCATTCGGGTCGCAAAGGTTCCTCAGTTGACGGCCAAGGCGCTGTGGGCCAGCACGAAGGGCGTGCCGTCCGATGGCACCTTGTTGACGCGCAGGGGGCACCCGAAGACGGACTGCATGCATTCGTCCGTCAGCACCTCGCGTACATTGCCGGCGGCTGCCAGCCGGCCGGATTTCATCAGCACGATCCTGTCGGCGAAGAGAGCCGTCAGGTTGAGATCGTGCATGACTGCTATCACCCCGCCGCCGCGTTCGCAGAAATTGCGCGCCAGCGTCATGATCGTCAGCTGGTGGCTGATATCGAGACTGGAGACCGGCTCGTCGAGCAGCAGCCAGCAGGGCTTGCCGTCAACGACCGGCTGGGCAATCTGGCAGAGCACGCGGGCAAGCTGCACGCGCTGCTGCTCGCCGCCCGAGAGTTCCTGATAGAAACGCCCTTCGAAGCCGGCGAGATCAACGGCGGCAAGCGCTTTTGCGGCTGTCTCATCGGTCTGATCCGGGTGGAGGTTGAGGCCTGATGTCAGACCCATGCGAACGATCTCGCGCACGGTGAACGGGAAGGAGATACTGCTTGCCTGTGGCAGGACCCCCCTGACGGAGGCAAGCTGCCACGGCTTCAGTGTGCGCACCTCTTCGCCGTTGAGACGTACGGAGCCGTCATAGGCAAGCTCGCCGGAAACGGCCTTCATCGTCGTCGTCTTGCCGGAGCCATTGGGGCCGGCAATGGCGGTAAGCTCGCCGGCCTTCGCGGTGAAGGCGACGTCGCGAACGATGGTCTTGCCGGAGAGGCGCACGCTGACGCCGGAAACTTCGATCATTGGGGCAAACTCAGAGGGCAAGGCGCGAGCGCTGCCGCAACAGGATCCAGAGGAAGAAGGGGCCGCCGACCGCTGCCGTGATGATGCCGATCGGCAGTTCGGCCGGTGCGACGATGGTGCGGGCGAGCACGTCGGCGAAGATCAGCAGCGAGCCGCCAAGCAGGGCCGATGCCGGCAGCAGGAAGCGGTGGTCCGGACCGATCACCATGCGCAGAATATGCGGCACGACGATGCCGACGAAGCCGATGCCGCCGCTGACGGCGACCGAAGCGCCGGTTGCGGCCGCAACGGTGACGATGGCGATATTCTTCAGCCGCTGGACGGATACGCCCATGTGAAAGGCTGCGGCCTCGCCGAGCGTGATCGCATTCAAGCCCCGGGCCATGAAGGGCAGCGCGATGAAGGAAACTAGGATGATGGGGCCTGCTGCTGATATCTTGATCCAGGTGGCACCGGCAAGCGAGCCCATGCCCCAGAAGGTGAGATCGCGCAGCTGCTGGTCATTCGCCATGTAGATCAGCACCCCCGTCAGCGCCCCGGCCAAGGCGCCGAGCGCGATGCCGGCGAGCAGCATGGTGGCGACGGAGGTCTGGCCGTTGCTGGTGGCGACCCGGTAGAGCAGCAGGGTGGTGGCGAGGCCGCCGCCGAAGGCTGCAAGCGGAAGGGCGTAGATGCCGAGCACAAGGTAAAACGGTGCCGCGATCGTACCGCCGAGCACGATCATGATGACAGCGCCGAGACCCGCGCCGGAGGAGACACCGACAAGGCCGGGATCGGCCAGCGGGTTGCGGAACAGGCCCTGCATGACTGCGCCGGAGACGGCGAGCGATCCGCCGATCAGGAAGCCGAGGATGGCGCGGGGCAGGCGTATATCGAAGATGATGATCCGGTCGCGGGCGCTGAGCGCCGTTTGTGAGCCCGCCATGTTTTTCAGAACATCGAGAATGGACGCGTCCGATGCGCCTGTCGTGACGGAGAAGAGCAGCGCGAAGACGGAAGCCAGGACGAGCAGGGTGATCGCAAGCAAGGCCAGTTCGGTTCTATCGCCCGCCTGCCGGCTCCGTTGGAATAGAGCCGAAAGGGATCGCCTGTTTTCCATCATGGCTTCCGGAACGGCCATAATCAGCCCCCGTAGATCGCCGCGTTGAGTTCGCGGACAGCACTTGCCGTGCGCGGACCGAAGCCCAGGAGATGCATGCCGTCCATACGGATGATCGCCTTGTTTTCGCCGGCCGGCGTCAGCGCGATCGACGGCTGTGCCAGCAGATCCTCGTTCTTGATGCCGGCACCATCGCCGCGGTTCATCATCAGGATCACGTCCGGCTTGGCGCTGATGATCGCCTCATCGGTGAGCGGCTTGTAGCCGGGGAATTCGCCGGCAGCATTGATCGCGCCGGCAAGCTTGATGATGCCATCAGCAGCGGTGCCGATGCCTGAAGCCATGATGCGGCCGTTCTGGGCACTGAGGATGAAGAGAACGCGCTTGCGCTCCGCTTCGGGGCGCTTTCCGGCGTCTGCGACGGCGGCGTCGAGATCGGCGCCGACCCTTTCCTCAAGCGCCTTAGCCTTATCCTGAACGTTCAGCAGCGTGCCGACGCGATCGATCTTGGCGATGATGCCGTCGCGCGTATAGGCGTTCGGCACGGTCTCGAAGGGCACGCTGGCGTTCTTCAGGACGTTCAGCGCTTCCTGCGGGCCTGAGCCCTCGACGGCGATGATGGCCGTCGGGTTCATGGCGAGAATCCCTTCCGGCGAGAGGGCGCGCATATAGCCGACGTCGGGCAGCTTCAAGGCCGCTTCCGGATACGTGCTCGTCGTATCGCGGGCGATCAGCCTGCTTTCCTCACCGAGCGCGTAGATGACCTCGGTGACGTCGCCGCCGACCGAAACCAGCCGCGACGTGTCGAGCTTCTTTTCCTCAGCGTGCGCGGCGCGGACGAAAGCATAGTTCTCGCCCGCCGGTGCTGCGGGGATCAGCGGGGCGATGACGGCCGCAGTCAAGGCCAGTTCCCGGAGGCGGATCCGGCGCAGGTTGTTACGCATCTTCATCGTTGCGATCCTTATGCGGCGACGCTTGTTGCCCGTGGCAGATTTTCCAGGATGTCACGCCATTCGGCATTCTCGTCGGAGCCTTCCTTCCGCTTGCCGAAGAACTGGATGATCATCTTGCCATTAGCATCATAGGCTTCGAGCGAGGTGACGTGGCCGTCCTTGGTCGGCTTGCGTACAGCCCAGGTCTCGGCAATGTGGTCCTGGCGCAGATGCAGGTGGAAGGTTTCGTCGAGGATGTTGATCCAGGGGCCCATCGGCTGGACGTTGAAGATCGGGCCGGAATGGATTTGCACGATGCCGTTGTTGGCGACGAAGCACATGATCGGCAGGCCTGATTTGACGGAGGCATGCATCATCTTTACCGTCGCCGTATTGTCGAGCTTCCAGGCATAGTCCTCGCCGACGGTGCGCACGGCGGCCTGGCGGCCGATCTTCAGGCGCTTCAGCATGCCGAAGAATTCATGCGTATCGGTCATCTTGCTCCAGTTGTCGCGCAGCTCTTCGCGGCTGACATTGCCGTCTTCGTCGGCATCCGGGGCAGCCTCGGCTTCGACGAGTTCCTGGCTCTCGTCATCGATCTTCAGCTCGGCGACGATGCGATGGTAGGCTTCGACATTGGATGCCGGGCGCAGGTGGATCTTGTGAACGGCATTGCCGGTCTTGTCGAAATACTGAAGGCTGAGGCGTTCGGTGTCGCCATCCTTCTTGGTGACGGCAAAGGCGTGGACCCAGCGGCTCGGGAAGACGCGGAGATCGATGTTTTCGCCGAGCACGATCGCATTGTGCTCGCCGACCTTGATGTTTTCGTAGACGCCGATCTTCTCGTGCACGGCGCTTTCGTTGCGCGACAGCGCCATGACTTCACCGAGATCGGCGACACGTTCCAGGAGCTTTGCGGCGCTGGCATCGATCCTGATAGCGCTGATGCCGACTTCGGCGGCGACGAGGGCCGCCTCGGAAATCTTCAGCTGCGCGGCAATATCGCGCTCGCGCATTTTTGGGTTCTCAGCGCGGAATGCGCGGATTTCGGATGGTGCCGGTCTGCTCTGCTCGGTCATGTACTACCCTGCTTATCAAGCTTACTTGTTGAGAATGAGTTTGCCCTGACGGGTGATCTTCAGGCGGTAGATCACGCCGTCGTGCCTGATCATGATCTCGTTGGTGCCGGCAAAAAGATCGCCGCTTTCGAGAACACGGATCTCGGCCACTGCTGGCTCGTTGCGCAGCTGTGCGAGCTTAAAATTATCTGGCTTTTCAACCATCATTTCGGTCGGCTTTTCCCGTGATTGCGGGGTTGAAGGCCCCGGTTCCGGCTACATTTATCTTGACTCTCATACTCATAGTTTTTTAAAGACGCAATAATTGAAGACAAAAGCAGTCAAGTTTTTGACAGGGCTGTTTTGAAGCCGCCTTGGGGCGGTCGATTTGCTCTTTGGAGAGGTTATAATGACGGGTCGGTTTGCCGCTTTTGCGGCTGGTGTCTTGTTTTCGGTTTCGTACGCGGGACAGGCCTATGCGCAGGATGCGGCAGCGGCTTCCAAGCTCGATGTCGAGCTGAACGCGCTGACGCCCTCGCAGAAGGGCTGCATGATGACCTTCGTTGCCGAGAACAATCTGGCGACGCCGATCAACAAGGTCTCCTTCGAGCTTGCTTTCTTCAACGACAAGAACGCCGTCGACCGCATCACCGTGCTCGATTTCCGCGACCTGCCGCAGGGCAAGAAGCGCGTGCGCCAGTTCGATATGCCGAACGTAAAGTGCGAGACAGTCACGCGCGTGCTGATCAACGACACGCCCGTCTGTGACGGACCGGCGGCCGGCGAATGCATGAAGGGTCTCGTGACCCGCTCACAGATATCAGTTCCTTTCGAAGGCTAAGACCAGGTCGAAGGCCAAGACCGGGCCGGGAGGAAACCCGGTGCGCATGTTTCAGGTTGTCCGAGGCGTCAGATGGCAATTTCAGCGAAATCCAGATCGAGACACGTGCTCATCGAGGAGGAGGGCGCTGACAAGGGCCTGAATGACAACAATCCCGGCATGCATCCCGGCCACGAGCTTGTCGATCTGCGCAACGCGCAGCGCCAGCCGGCCGGAGAACAGGTCATCCACTATGCGCGTTTTGCGCAGATCTCCTCCTTCCCCGATCATCCGGAAGCCGCTCCCGCTGCTCCGGTGACACCGTTGCCGATGGATGCGGCGGTGGAGAAGCAGGAGGACGAGAAGGCCCCGGTGCGGCGGCGGCTGACACTGACCTGCATCTGCTCGCTGATCTTTCACGCGGCATTGGCGACTGCGCTGATCATTGCCTTTCCGAAAGCGCCTGAAGAGGCGATCGAGGAAGCCGGCCAGGCGATGAGCGTCGTCATGTACGGCGATTCCGATGTCGATCAGGCGGCGGCCGGCGAGACGGAGACGACGGTCCAGGAAGAAATCATTCCGGAGGCCGTCCAGCCCGATACCATCCAGCCGATGGAGACGGCGCAGGTGCAGCCGGAGGCGGTGCAGCCGACAGAGGTTGCGCCGGTTGAGACGCAGGATGCCGTTCAGCAGGCGCCGGCGCCGGAGGTGACGCGAGTCTCGCCCGAGACTTCTGCGGCAGTGGAGCCGGAAATTCTGGTGTCCGAAGTGCCGGCAGAGGATTCTGTCGTGCAGCCCATGTCGACGGTCGTTCCGGAGCAGCCGGCGCCCGTCGATACGGTTCCTTCGGAAATGCAGCCCGCCGAGATCCAGCCGACGAACGTCCAGCCTGCCGAGGTGCCGCCGGCTGAAATCAAGCCCGCGGAGACCCAACCGGAGGTCGCGCAGACCCCCGAAGAGGTCAAGCCCGTCGAAACGGCTGAAGTCCAGCCTGAGCCGGAAAAGCCGGAGGAGGTTGTCACGCCCACGCCGAAGCCGAAGGTAACGGCGCGGGAAAAGCCGGTTGAGAAGAAGCGCTCTCCGCAGAAAACAGCCGGCGACAAGGGCGATGCGCAGCAGTCATCGACGCGCGGCGTTGCCGAAGGGAACTCGTCCGCGCAATCTGACAACAGTTCTCAGGCCGCCAATGGCAATAATGGTGTGGGGACTGCCGCCACCGCGAATTATACCGGCAAGATTCGTAGCCGTATTCGCCGCGCGATCAGGAAGCCTCGGGGCGTCGAAGGTAGTGTTGTCGTCACCTTCTCGGTCAGCGGCAGCGGCAGCCTGACGTCGGCTCGTGTTTCGCGCGGTTCCGGCGTTCCGGAGATCGATCAGCTCGCTCTCGATGCGGTCCGTCGCGCGGCACCGTTCAGCCCTCCGCCGGGCGGCCAGGCGATGACCATGTCAGCGCCGATCGAGATCACGTCTCGATAATATGATAAAAATAATCAACTTTATACTTTACTACAAAAATCAAGTTTAATAAGGTCCCGGTCGCACACGCAGGAATCGTGTGATGATCAACGAGCGAACGGGTGGTAAATGGCTCGAAAGGCAAAGAAGGGGGCGAACCGGGACATCCGTGTTCAGGCCGATCAGGAGGCCAAAGAGACTTCCTCCGCGCGCTCCAAGCTGGATGGCCGCAGTTTCCTCTATGTGGGCGGCCGAGATTGCCAGGTGGCGCATCTTCGCCAGATCGCCAGTAATTTCGGCGCCGAACTCATCCACCATGATGGCGGTCTTCGCGAAGCGGTTTCGCGCATCGATACGCTGCTTCCCTCGGTCGACTGCGTGTTCTGCCCCATCGACTGTATCAGCCACGATGCCTGCCTGCGGGTGAAGACCGGCTGCAAGAAGTTCAGCAAGGCCTTCATTCCGCTGCGCAACGGCAGCAAATCCAGCCTGGAACGGGCGCTGCAGACGATGAATGAACGAGACAATTCCCGATGAACGAAGAACGCCCTGACGGGTTCACGATGATCGGCCTGCACAAGCTCGCCGCTCACGGTGGCGACGGCCTGGTGCCGGCGCTTTACGAGGTTTTCCTTGAGAATGCCGCGCGCCGGCGCAGTTATCCCAATGTGGTGCTGTTTCCCGCCTGGGAAGCACGCATGCCCGGTGAGGCGGCGGCATGGCCCCTTGGCGCGGATGCTGCTGACGGCAATAATATCGTCGCCTTTCCGACCTATGCCAGACGTGCAACTCAGAAAAAGGCGTAAGGAGCTTTTGATGTATATCGCGATGAACCGTTTCAAGGTGGCCGCTGGCGCCGAGGGCGATTTCGAGACTGTCTGGCGCAATCGCGATTCCAGCCTTTCTCAAGTTCCCGGTTTCGTCGAGTTCCGCCTGTTGCGCGGCAAGGCCAATGCGGAGGAGGGCTATACGCTGTTTTCTTCCCATACGCTCTGGCGTAGCGAAGAGGATTTTCTGAACTGGACGAAGTCGGAGAATTTCCGCGCCGCGCATCGCAATGCGGGGGAGCGCAGGGAGATGTACAAGGGGCCGCCGGTGTTCGAAGGCTTCAACGTTGTGGACGGCATATGATTGCTAAAGGCTAGCTCGGTGCCGGCCGCCCGCTCATCGCCCTTCGGGCCACCGACCGCGTGAACCACGGGTCTCAATCCGTCCTTCAGACCCCGAGGGGAGTAAGGGGACGTACCGCGGCGCCGATTTTCCCTTCTCCCCGCTGGGGAAGGGGGCTCCGAAGCTCTACGCCCGGACCCGCCAAAACGCACTCACTGAGACCGCCAGCCAGCCCAGCATCATGGCCCAGCCGCCTGATGGTGCTGCGTAGGGGAAGAGGCCGGAGCCGGTGAAGCGCAGGGTGATGAGATCGCCTGCAAAGAGCACCGTTCCCGCAATCATCAGCAAACCGGCAAGCCAGGCGGTTCTGATTTTGCTGGCACCCAGCGCCAGCGCCAGAAGGGCAGGGGCGTGGGCAAGGCACATGGCCGAAGCCGAGGCGGCCAGATGCGCGTTACCGCCGCCATGGGCGGCAAGTGCGGCAAGAGCCACCCCGGCAAGGCCGAACAGGCCGGCAAACAGATAGAACACCGGCTCCAGGCGCGCGTTCAGGCTCATGGCTATTCCCTGTTTTGCATGTGATGGGCGAGCCGTTCGACCGGCGTCCAGATGAGCTCGCGCAGCGCCTGGCTGGCGATGGTTTCATCCATGGCGCGGCGGAAGCAGAGCAGCCATTCGTCGCGTTCGACGGGACCAATCTCGGCGACGAAATGACGGCTGCGCAGGCGGGGATGGCCGCGCTTGTCGGTATAGAGTGGGGGGCCGCCGAGGTAGCCGGTCATATATTCGTAGAATTTCTCTTCGCTGCCTCGAAGGCTTGGCGGATGCACGGCGCGCACGTTCTTCGCCTCCGGCAGCGTATCCATCAACTCGTAGAAACGATGCGTCAGCGCCCGAACGACCGGATCGCCGCCGATCGCCTCGTATAAAGTGGTTATCTGTTCCGACAAGAAGCCATTCCTCTGATACCCGCCCGCGCGCGGCGTTCTCTCCACCGCTCGCGATTTTTTAGTTCAGCATCGGATTACCCGAAAGCCGCCTCACGTTCCGGCCGAAGTTCTCAATGCACCCGATCGAAAATCATCGCAACTGTCATCAAAACACCGCGGCATTTCGCGCATAATCCTTTATGAGGCAGGGCCTTCAATCGATTCTTCTTGACAAAACCGTCCAGACGGTATCTTTGTCGTTCATGTCGAACGCTCATCATCGCAAGAAACAGCCCGTGCTCGTGCGCCAGCAGTTGCTGGAGGTCGCCGCGCGTCTTGCCGGTGAGAAAGGCATGAGCGCTGTCACGCTCGATGCGGTCTCGGTCGCGTCAGGTGTCAGCAAGGGCGGGCTGCTGCATCACTTCCCGACGAAGAACGCGCTGCTGGACGCCCTGTTCGAAAGCCTGCTGGAGAAGTTCGACGCCGAGATAGACCAGCTGATGCGGGCGGATCCGTTGCCACAGGGCCGTTTCTCGCGCGCCTATCTCCAGGCGGTGTCCGGGCTGAAGGATCGTCCCGACGATTCCAGAAGCTGGACGCAGGTGACGATCGCGCTTCTTGCCGAACCCCGGCTGCGCCTGCGATGGCGCCAATGGGTGGCGGAAAGGGCCGAGGAATATATCGGCACCGACTCCGCGCTCGATACGCTGATCGTGCGTTTTGCCGCCGATGGTTTGTGGTTGGCAGATACGCTGGAAAGCCATGATATCAGTGGCGCTCTGAGGCGAGAGCTGATCGCCCGCCTCATCGAGCTGACCCACAAGTAGATTAAGAAGGAATACCGCAATGAACCCGGCTGTCGTCTATGGGTTGCTCGTTGCAGCCATCGTGCTTGAGGTGATCGGTACGACCGCCCTTCAGCTTTCCCAGCAGTTCACCCGTCTCGGGCCGACGGCGCTCGTCATCGCCTGCTATGGGGCTGCCTTCTATTGCCTGTCGCTGACGCTGAAGCATATCCCTGTTGGTATCGCCTATGCGATCTGGAGTGCTTTGGGAATTGTGCTCATTTCCTCCGTCGGCCTCGTGTTTTTCAAGCAGCGGCTGGATACGCCGGCCATTATCGGTCTCGGCCTCATCATCTCGGGCGTGGTCGTCGTCAACCTGTTCTCCAAGACCGTTTCCCATTGATCGGAAAGGGGCTTTTCCTTCGCATGGTGCAGGTAAAAGCCCTCTGTCAAAATACCGACAAAGGTCTATGTCTTCCTCTGACATCGAGGAGAGACTGATTTGGCTGGTCATCTTTCCAACGCGCCTTAAATCCCTTTCTTCCCGCCTGTCGCGCAATCCAGAGGTTCTACAGGAGCATCGCAATGGCCATTCGCACCATCGTCTGGGGAGAGAACATCCATGAGACAACCAATGAGATCGTCCGGGGCATCTACCCTGAAGGCATGCACACCACGATCGCCAAGGCGCTGAACACCGATCCGGCGATTTCGGCGACCACTGCGACGCTGCAGGAGCCCGAGCATGGCCTCACCGAAGCTCGGCTTGCCGAGACCGACGTTCTGACTTGGTGGGGCCACAAGGATCATGGTGGGGTCTCCGATGTCGTCGTCGAGCGCGTCGCCAAGCGGGTCTGGGAAGGCATGGGCCTCTTGGTGCTGCATTCCGGCCATTTCTCGAAGATCTTCAAGCGGCTGATGGGCACGCCCTGCGCGCTGAAATGGCGTGAGGCGGGCGAGCGCGAGCGTCTGTGGACGATCAACCAGCGCCATCCCATCGCCGCCGGCATCGGTGAGCATTTCGAGCTGGAAAACGAGGAAATGTACGGCGAGCAGTTCTCGGTGCCGGAGCCGTTGGAAACGGTGTTCATCTCCTGGTTCCAGGGCGGTGAAGTATTCCGCTCGGGCCTGACCTGGCGCCGCGGTGCCGGCAACATCTTCTATTTCCGCCCAGGTCACGAAACCTACCCGACCTATCACGATGCCAACGTGCAGAAGGTGCTGATCAACGGCGTGAAGTGGGCCTATAACCCCGAGGGTGCATTGAAGAGCATCACCGATGCTCCACATGTGCCGGTAGAAAAAGCACTGGAGCCGATCGTCGAACGCGGCCCGAGACTGCATCAGGCCGGCGAAGCCGGTTACCGCTGAGGAGCATCCATGCGACTACTCGTTCTTGGTACGGGCGTGATGGCGAAAAACCAGCTCGCCCATTTCGCGAATATGGACGGCGTAACCGTGGTCGGCGCCGTTGATACGGATTCCGACCGCCTTGCCGCATTCGCCGATAAGTTCAATATCGAGAAGCGGTTTCTGACGCTGGAGGAGGCGATCGTCTGGGGGGAGTTCGATGCGGCGACGAATATCACGCCTGACCGAATCCATTATCCGACCACCATGGCGCTGATCGCGGCCGGCAAGCATGTGCTTTGCGAAAAGCCGCTGGCGGAAAATTATCCGAAGGCTCTGGAGATGACGGAAGCGGCTGAAAAGGCCGGCGTCATTAACATGGTCAATCTCACCTATCGCAACGTCGCGCCGCTGCAGCGCGCCCGCGAGATGGTGCTGTCAGGCGAACTTGGCACGATCAAGCATGTGGAAGCCTCCTACCTGCAGAGCTGGCTGGTATCGCGCGCCTGGGGCGACTGGCGCACGGAATCCACCTGGCTGTGGCGCTTGTCCACCGGCCACGGTTCGAACGGTGTGCTCGGCGATGTCGGTATCCATATTCTCGATTTCGCCGCCTATGGGGCGGCGACCGATATCGATCATGTCTTTGCGCGGCTGAAGACCTTCAACAAGGCGCCGGGCGGCCAGATCGGCGAATACATGCTCGACGCCAATGACAGCTTCACAATGTCGGTCGATTTCGCCAATGGCGCGCTGGGCGTCATCCATGCCAGCCGCTGGGCGACCGGGCATCTGAACGAGCTGAAGCTGCGCATCTACGGCGAGAAGGGCAGTCTCGAAGTCATCCACCGCCCAAGCGGTTCGGAACTCCACGGTTGCCTCGGCGACGACGTAGAAACGGCGACCTGGAAGCCGGTCGACGTGCCGCCGGTTCCAACCAATTATCAGCGCTTTGCCGAGGCTGTCGCAACGGGCGTGCAGCTCGATCCGAACTTCCGTCACGCCGCAAACCTGCAGAAAGTGCTCGACCTTGCCATGGTCACCGAGCGCGACCGCCGCGAACTGAAAGTCTGATATTCTCGTGGACGTTTCTTCGAGATTGTTACCGCGCCCTTCGGGCGGCGGTAACATGCGGCAATTGATCGCTAAAACCTGTACTTAAGTGTACTTGAGCCACGCCCGGCACTATCCATATTTGCTCAATGGCCAACGCGGTAACCGGCATGTCGGTTTCCTGCGCGGAAGGCTATGTCATTCCCAGAGCATTTTCCCGTTTCTTCAAAACACGGAAGCGCTCTTTTCTTCGTTTTGACGCAATTCCGGATGCAAAACCGCTGTGCACTTTTGTTGGGAATTGCTCTAGTCCGCAACGGAAAACACATGACTGACGGTATCGCCAATACGCCTCTTCCCGAAAAATCCAGCCCCAACACGCAAGACTTTGCCACCGCCGGCATCGCCCCCATGGACCGGCCGAGCGCGATAACGCGTTTCTTCATGGGCATCGTCGCCTGGGCAGAGCGCCTGAACTTCAAATATGCAAAACTCGGCAATCCGCCGGTCTACGACATCGAGGTCTTCCCCTGGGCGAAGGAGGTCGAGAAGGCATGGCCTGAGATCCGCGCCGAACTCGACCGCGTGCTGGTGCGCCAGAGCGAGCTGCCGAGCTTTCAGGAAATCTCCACCGACGTGCAGACCATCTCCAAGGATGACCGCTGGAAGACCTTCTTCCTCGTTGGTTTCGGCGTGAAGTCGGAGCAGAACATCAGCGCTTGCCCGGAAACCTGGAAGGCCGTGCAGAAGATCCCAGGGCTGAAGACGGCGATGTTTTCGATCTTCGAGCCCGGCAAACATCTGCCGGCCCATCGCGGTCCTTATAATGGCGTGCTGCGCCTGCATCTCGGCATGATCGTGCCGGAGCCGGCCGACAAGTTGGCCATTCGCGTCAAGGACCAGATCTGCCACTGGCAGGAAGGCAAGGCGCTGATCTTCGACGACGCCTATGAGCACGAAGCCTGGAACCACACGGACAAGACGCGCGTCGTCCTGTTCATCGATTTCGTCAAGCCGCTGAAATTTCCGGCGCGGCTGATCAACTGGATTTTGCTCAATCTTGCGATTTTCACGCCGTTCATTCGCGAAGGGCTCGATAATCACAAGGAATGGGAAAAGAAGTTCTATGCGCAGGCGGAAGCGCTCCGGAATCGTGGATAAGAGCGGCCTGCAGGCTTCACCGCTTGCTCTACGTCATCCTCGGCCCTGTGCCGAGGATCTGCTGACGTTGATGACAAAGGCTACGGCTTAGATGCTTGGGACAAGCCCGAGCATGACGAAAATCAGCAGTTGTACCCGCATCCATAAACTGAAGGCCCCGCAAAAGCGGGGCCAACAGCATTACTCGATCACCTGAACCACACGATGGGTCTGCGGTTCGACGATCACGTGGCGGTTGTTGATGACCGTATAGGCGTAGCGCGGATTATCCGGCACCGGGATCACCTGGACTTCGGCCGGGAGCGGCTTGCCGACGACGGTCGGCTGCTGGACCACCACCGATGACGGCGGGGCCGGCTGCTGCTGGACGTAGGTTACGACCTCGCGCGGCGGCGGGTCGACCACTGCACCGGCGACACCGCCTGCTACGCCGCCAATTGCAGCACCCACGGGACCGCCCACGATTGCGCCGGTGATTGCGCCGCCGGCAGCACCGGTGACGGCTCCATCGGCCATCGCATTCGTGGCGAGCGACGAGAGCGCCAGCGCGCCGGACACAAGAATGATCTTGTACATTTTGCTTCTCCTTGACTCTGAGAGCATTTGCGTTTTTCGAGGAAAGACGGAAATGCTCTAACTCTTTGCTTTTCAAGCAGTTCCGGACGCCGAACCGCGTCACATATCTGCTCGGAACTGCCTTGGTTTGCGTTGAGGTAACGGGCCTGCCGATTCGATGTTCCTGATTTCAGGAGTCACGCTTTGGCAACTGAAGTCATAGTGCGTGAGGCCTATTCAAGCCTGCGGCGGAACAGCCAGGCGGCAGCACCTAGCGTCGCGCAGGCGATCAATGCCAGCGGAACGGTCTGGTTCAGCACCTCGGAGGCGGGGATATCTTTCAGGAAGACGCCTTTGACGATGATGAGGAAATAGCGCAGCGGATTGATAACAGTCACCGGCTGCAGCCAGCCCGGCATGTTCTCGATCGGGGTTGCGAAACCCGAGAGCAGCATGGCCGGCACCATGAACAGGAAGGCGCCGAGGATCGCCTGCTGCTGTGTCATCGAGAGCGCCGAGATGAAGAGGCCGAGGCCCGCCACCGAACCCAGATAGAAGATCGAGCTGCCGTAAAGCAGGAAAAGCGAGCCGCGCAACGGCACGCCGAAGATGAAGATCGCCGCCAGCACATAGAGTGTCATGTGGAAGAGGCCGATCATGACAGGCGGAATGAGTTTGCCGATCAGGATCTCGTGGACACGCAGCGGCGAGACCATCAGCTGGTCGAAGGTGCCGAGTTCCCGTTCGCGGGCGATGGAGAGGGCCGTGACGATGAGGCCGATCAGAAGCGCGATGCTGGCGATCAGGTTCGGCACCATGAACCATTGATAGGTGAGGTTGGCGTTGAACCAGTTGCGCGGCACGGTCGCCACCGTTTTCGCCATGGCGCGCCGGCCGGCCGGCGTTTCGGCCGAGAGCGTCATGCCGATCTGGGTCAGATAGCCGGAAACGATCTGCGAGGCGTTGGAGCGGCGTCCGTCGAGGATGATCTGCAGGTCAGCCGGAATGCCCGACTCGATGTTGCGGGAGAAATCCGGGCCAATCTCGATTGCCGCAATTGCCGACTGGCCGTCGATCGCCTCGCGGATGTCGCTCTGATTCCCGGCAGTCTCGATGTGCCGGAATGTCGGGGAGCCCTGAATGCGCTCGATCAGCTCCTGTCCCCAATGGCCGCTGTCGCGGTTCAGCACAATGACATCGACATTGCGCACCTCGAGCGTCGCCGCATAGGAGAAGATAAGAAGCTGCATGATGGGCGGCCCGATCAGCACGAAGCGTCCCCGCGGGTCGCGCAGCACGGCGAGCAGTTCCTTGACGATGAGAGCACGAAGCCGGGTCCACCACATCTCAGCCGATCCTTTTTCGCGTACTGCGGGCAGCCAGCACGAACATGATGCCGCCGATAGCAAGCATGACGGCGATCGCGCGGGCAAACATCGGCCAGATGTCGCCGGCCAGAAACACCGTCTGCAGACTGGGGATCAGATAGCGGGCGGGCACGATGATGGTGATCCACTGGATGATCCGAGGCATCGAATTGATCTCGAAGAGAAAGCCCGACAGCAGGAAGGCCGGCAGGAAGGCGGAGATCAATGCCAGCTGCGAGGCGAGGAACTGGTTCTTGGTTGCCGTCGAGATCAATAGGCCCTGGCCGAGCGCCGGGATCAGGAAGGCGGCAGATAGCGCATAGAGGGCTGCGACCGAGCCGCGGAACGGCACGCCGAACAGGAAGACCGCGAGCAGCACGCAGAGTGTCATCGAGGCAAGGCCGAGGATGAAATAGGGCAGGATCTTGCCGGCCAGCAGCTCGGCCGCCGTCACCGGTGTCGCCATCATCGCCTCCATCGTGCCGCGCTCCCATTCCCGGGCGACGACGAGCGAGGTCAAGAGCGTGCCGACCAGCGTCATGACGATGGCTATGGAGCCGGGGACGAGGAAGTTGCGGCTGGTCAGCTCCGGATTGAACCAGAAACGCTGCTCGATGGCGATGGGCGGTCCCGCCGCAATCGTTTCGGATAGCCGCTGCCGCTCCCAATTGGCGACCGCACCCTGTACGTAGTTCTGCACGAAATTGGCGGTGTTCGGGTCCGACCCGTCGACGAGAACCTGGATTTGCGGGTGATTGCCGGCGGCATAATCGGTCGCGAAATCGGCTGATATGACGACGATGCCGCGCACATTGCCGAGTACGAGATCGTCTTCGAACATGCGCCGGTCGCGCCCGACGGTGACGGAGAAGTAGCGCGAGGCCTGGAAGCTTGCCGCAAGATCCTGCGTCAGCGGCGTTGCCTGCTCCAGGACGAGGCCGATGCGGGTACGGGTCGTATCGAGCGACACGCCGTAGCCGAAGAGGAAGAGCAGGATCAGCGGCAGCACGAAGGCGATGAGAATGGTGCTGGGGTCGCGGATCGCCTGATAGCTTTCCTTGCGCACGAGGGCGATGAAGCGGCGGCTGCGGGAGGAGGTGCTCATGCGGCTTCCTCCGCTTTCGAGTCCTGTTCCTTTTCCGACTCCTGGACGAGGGCGATGAAGGCATCCTCCATCGTCGGGTCGGGCTGTTCTTTCGTCGCGACACGGGCCTTCAGTTCGTCGGGGGAGCCAAGCGCAATCGAGCGGCCGCGATAGATCAGCGAGATGCGGTCGCAATATTCGGCCTCGTCCATGAAATGCGTCGTCACCAGCACGGTCACGCCTTTTTCGACGAGCGCGTTGATATGGGTCCAGAATTCGCGCCGGGTGATCGGATCGACGCCTGAGGTCGGCTCGTCGAGGAAGAGGGCGCGCGGTTCGTGCATGACGGCGCAGGCGAGCGCCAGGCGCTGCTTGAGGCCGAGCGGCAGGTCCTTGGCCGAGTGGCGCGCGTGGCGGGCGAAGTCGAAGATCTCGGTCATCAGCTCGATGCGCTCGCGCCGCCGGCTGCCTGAGAGGCCGTAGACGCCGGCGAAGAATTCGAGGTTCTGCATGACGGTGAGATCGCCGTAGAGCGAAAATTTCTGCGCCATGTAGCCGAGCTGGTTGCGGGCTTCGGCTGCATCCTTGCGCAGATCGAAACCGGCAACACGGCCTTCGCCCTCCGTCGGCTTCAACAGGCCGCAGAGCATCTTGAAAGTGGTGGATTTGCCGGCGCCGTTGGGGCCGAGCAGGCCGAAGATCTCGCCGCGGCTGATATCGAAGGTGATCTTGTCGGCGGCGGTGAACTCCCCGAAGCGCTTGGTCAGGCCATGCGCCTCGATGACGGGCCGGTTGCCCATCTCGCTCGGCGGCCCCTGCGCTTCGGCGAGTTTCGAACGCCCGCCGGGACCACCGCCCAGCATGTCGACGAAGGCATCCTCGAAGCGGGGAGGGGCGGGGGTGAGCTTTGCCCCGTTGCCGGCGCCGCCGATATCGGGGGACTCGTCCTTGCCGGCAACGAGGCGGATGGCATCGCCCTGGATGACGCCGTCGATGACGCCTTTCGTCTGCAGGAGTTCGGCCAACACCTGCCGCCTGCGGCCTGTCACGCCCGATACCTTGAAGACGCGATCTTCCACGCGGCCGGTCAGGTCATGCGGCTTGCCGGAAAAGAGCAGCTTGCCCTGGTTGAGCAGCAGAACATGATCGCAGGCCTCGGCTTCATCCAGATAGGCGGTCGACCAGAGAACGCCGATGCCTTCCTGCGTCAGGTTCTCGACCATTTTCCAGAGATCGCGGCGCGAGATCGGATCGACGCCGACGCCCGGCTCGTCGAGCAGCAGCAGGCGCGGCTTCTTCAAGAGTGCGCAGGCAAGGCCGAGCTTCTGTTTCATGCCGCCCGAGAGCTTGCCTGCAAGCCGCGTCGTGAAGCGCTTGAGATCGGTGAAGGTCAGGAGTTCCTCGAAGGCGGCTGCGCGCTCGCCTTTCGGCAGGCCGCGCAGATCGGCATAGAGATCGAGATTTTCCTGAACCGACAGATCCTCATAGAGGCCGAAGCGCTGCGGCATGTAGCCTATCGCCGCCTGGATGCCGGCGGGGTTCTTCTGCGTATTAAAGCCCAGCACTTCGACCGTGCCGCCATCGGGCAGCATCAGGCCGGTCATCAGCCGGATCAGGGTCGTCTTGCCGGCTCCGTCGGGGCCAACGAGGCCGGTGATGGCGCCACCCTTGACCTCGCCGGAGACGGCGTCGAGTGCAGCCGGGCCATCGCCGAAGCGCTTGCTCACGTCGGTAAGCCGGACCAGCACCTCATCCGTTTTGGCGGGGGACGGGCTCATCGCGCGGCCAGCGCGGGAAAGCGCACGGTAACCGGCATGCCCTGGCGCAAGTCCTGGCCGGGCTTGTCGATGACGATGCGCAGGCGATAGACAAGATCGGTGCGCAATTGCGGCGTCTCGACCGATTTCGGCGTGAATTCGGCCACCGGCGAGATGAATCCAACAGTACCGTCATAGGGCTTGTCGGCTTGCGTATCCGAGGTCACCTGGACCTTCATGCCGGGATGCAGGCGACCGAGATCGCCTTCGGCCACATAGCTGCGCACCCAGACCGGCTGCGTCAGCGAGAGCACATAAACGGTATCGGCGGGTGAGACGATGGCGCCGGGTTCGCGCACGCGGGAGAGGATGACGCCGTCATCAGGCGCGCGCAGCTCGGCATCGGCAAGCGAGATGCGGGCGGAGGTGAGCGAGGATTGCGCGGCTTTCAACTGCGCTTCGGCATTGGCAATGTCTTCCACGCGGCTGCCCTCCTGCAGGAGTTTCAGCGCTTGTTCGGATGATTCCGCACGGGCTGCCGCCATCGAGCGGTTGGCGGTCGCCTGATCGAGGCTGGCCTCCGAGATCGTGCCCTGGGGGCGAAGCTGGCGGGCGCGGTCATAGGCGATGTTGGCATTGCGCAGCGCGGCAAGGCTTTCATCATGGGCGGCCTCTGCCTGGGCGATCTCCGTCGGGCGCGGACCGGCCTTCAGCTTGTCGAGCGTTGCCTGCAGGGCGGCGACATTGGCCTCAGCCGAAGCGACGGCCGCTTCGAAGGGTGCTGCGTCGAGCGTACCCAGCACGTCGCCGCTCTTGACCATATCGCCCTCATCGACGGCAAGCGAGGCAAGCCGGCCATTGACGCGAAAGCCGAGAGAGACCTGGCGGATATCGACATTGCCGTAGAGCGCGAATTCTCGTGTGCGCTCGGGCAGCCAGCCGAACTTCTGAGGCAGCCCGTACCACCAGGCGGCGGCGCCTGCCGCAATGAGAATGAGAATGGCAAGGGGAATGATCCGTCTCATCGGCTGTTTCCTTTCGCCTGCTGCAACTGGCCGACAAGTTCTGCAACGAGATTGCGCAGGGCCTGAAGCTGGCCCGGGCCGACCGACTGCCATTCCATCTGGGCAAGAACGGCGGCGTGGGCGACGCGGAAGATCATGATGTTGCCGATGAAGGCCAGCGTGCGCAGCCGCACATGCTCGCAAGCCGGGTCTTCGCGCAGGATGGTGCCGATCATCTGCCGCGCCATGCCGATCATCGGACCCATCAGGCCCTGATAGACCCTTGCGAAGGCCTCGGTCGGCTCCATCTGCTCGCGGATGATGAAGCGCGCCCAGGGCTCGGATTCCTTGCTGACGAAAAGGGTGACCATGGCCGTTGCCATCTCCGTCAGGAAACGCCGCGCCTCCTCTTCGCTGAGCGCCTCTCCGGTAGCAGCGAGTTCCCCGAGATGGGCGCCGATCCGCTGCCGCAGGCCGCCGATATGGCGCTCGATGCGGGAGACCAGATATTCCGCGGTCGCGACATAGAGGCCTTCCTTGCCGCCGAAATAATAGGGGATGGCCTGCAGGTTGACGCCGGCAGCCTCGCTCAGCTGGCGTGTCGAAGCCCCGTCGAAGCCGTAGCGGCCGAAGACATCGAGCGCGGCGGACAGCAGCTTTTCGCGGGTGATCTCGGCGCGGTTCGGTTGGGTTTGTTCATCAGTCATGGCTCATATATAGCAGAGCCGGCGATTTCAGTCAATCGAATGAATGTATGCATTGCGAAGGCCTTTCCCGATCTGTGTGAGATCGGGTGCGCGAGCCGCCGTTATATTTGCGTTTGGTGCCGACCATTCCGCGTTTTGTACTTCCGTAAAAGCTAATATTCTGGCTGAATGGGCTGATGAGAAACCAGCACGTCACGCCAAGCATCGGACGACATGCCTGGAGAGCGCTCGTCACCGGCGCTGCTCTTGCTTCTGCCGTGAGCATGGCCTGCGCCGATGATGGCGGGTCGCAAAAGGGCAGCCGCCGGCAAAACGAAGTCCTGAAGCCGGCGCCTCACGAGGGGCGGTTGACGGCGCCGCATCTCAGCACGGACTGGTGGCTGCGCATCAAGCACGAGGCGTCGCAAGGCGACGATGCGGAGAGTTCAAAGCAGGTCTTTGTCCGCAAGGAGGAAGGGCAGTGATATAGGCTGGCGCTGCCGCTTAGATGACTTCGCTGGCGTGCCGCTGCCGTGATCGCAGCTTTATTTGGCACTCGTGCGTGAGCCGTGCGGGCTCGGATCCCTGCTTCGGCGCTGGACCCGGCCGATCAGCCGCAGGGCAGCCGCCGATGGCAGGACCCTGGCGATAAAAGCGGTCAGCTTCGCGGAGAAGCCGGGAACGACGAGGCTGCGCCCGGACTTGAAGCCACGCCACGCTCGCTCGGCGACGTAATCCGCCTTCAGCTTGGGCAATACCTTGAAGAGCGCGGCGCGATCGGCGCCGGATTTTTCAAGAAAATCGGTCGATACCGGCCCCGGTGCCACGCATGTCACGGTGACGCCGAAGCGGCGGACTTCCTCATGAAGAGCAGCCGAAAACGAGTGTACGAAACTCTTGCTGGCATAGTAGAAGGCCATATACGGCCCGGGCGCAAAACCCGCGATTGAGCCGAGATTGAGCACCCCGCCGCGCCGGCGGGCGACCATTCCCGGCAGGAAGCGAAGGCTCATGTCTGCAAGCGCCCGTATGTTGAGATCGATGATCCCGAGCTGATCCTCCGATGGCAGCGACGTTGCTGCGCCGCGCAGCCCGTAGCCGGCACTGTTGACAAGGACGTCACAGACCAGGCCGTTCTCGGCCAGAAAGGCTTCGAGGCGCGACGATGCGTCTTGCGCCATGAGGTCGAGTTCGATCGCGAAAGCCTCTCCGCCGGCCTCTTCCACCTCGGCGGCCGCCGCCGCAAGCTCGTCCGGGGAGCGAGCCACGAGCACGACGGTGTTGCGCTCGCGCGCCGCGACCCTCGCAATCGCCCGCCCGATGCCCCGGGAGGCGCCAAGAACGACGACGGCCGGGCGGATCCCTGTTTCGTTGTTTTCCCGCAATTCCGCACGCAAAACCGCACCTCGCCTTCGCTGGAACTGCTCTGATATCATCGAGACATTCCTGCAATCGACGCGCCGGTGGGTGACGCGCCGGTGGGCGCTGCCTTCCGGTGGAGCTCCCGCATCTCGTCGACAACTGCGCCGTTCAGGATAGTCTCGAACCGCTCCAATGCCCGGGCGATGCTCGCCCCATCCATGACCCTGTGGTCATAGTGGATGCGGACGGTCACCGATCCGTTCTCGTCGATCGGGCCGTAGTTCATGAGCGTGGTCAAGGGGCTGAGAGGATTGAGGGATTCCGCCCCGAGGCCGGAATAGACCGACAGCTGGAAGGTGCCGAAATAGCGCGCCCGTTTTCGCCCCAGATTGAGCCCGAGCCACATGAGCGACCATCTGAGCAAAGCAGGGGCACGGGCAAGCTTCAGCGAGCGGCGAAATTCCTTGATCTCCAGGACGGGGCGCGACCTCGCTTCGCGGATCTGCGTCTCCAGTTCGGGGATGGACCGGTCTTCAGGGGTCTTGATCGTGCTCAGGAGAACGATCCGCTCTCCTTCATATTCGCGCTCATGGGCAATGGAGGCCACGCTTGCCGGATATTCGTATAGCTGATGCCGTGGAAATTTGATGTAGGCACGCCTCAGATCCGGAACCTCCTTCGAGAGGAGGGCATATCCTTTCAGGAAAAGTGTGGTCCAGGAGGGTCGGGGATCGGACATCCGCCTGGCATCGAGAAGGGGGCGGATGTTCATCTGCCGCTGAACGGTTACGCGCGGTATGCCGATCGAAAATCTCATGAGATCTCCAACCAGCCGCCTTGCCGCGGAAAGCCTGATTGCCCGTCCCTTCATCTTATTCCTCCCCCTCGTCTTTCCGCCCGCAGAGATCGAAAATGTCCGAGCGTCAGCACCCTAATACAGATAAGGGATGATGCGTTTGGTCCTGTCCATATAGGCGCGGTATTGCGGGCCGAAAACATCGAGCATCATACGCTCTTCCTTGTCGACGCGCAGAAAGAACAGCACGGCGAAACCGACGATCCCGGCCATGCCTGCCACCCAGTTCGGCAGCAGAAAAGCCTGGGCAAGCCCCATCAGGAGGAACGAGGTGTACATGGGGTGGCGGACATAGGCGTAAGGCCCGGCGCATATCAATTCATGCTTCTGGCGGATTTCCAGGGTGATGGACCAGTTTCGCCCGAGCTGCTTGTGGGTTCTTCGGAAGACCCACATTGCGAGGCTGAAGAGTGCGGCGCCGATGACGACGGCCCAGAGATGCAAGGGATGGTCGGCTGCCTTCGGGATGCCCGTCGCGACGTAAAATCCCGGCATGATCGCAAGCCCGGCAAGCGCTGCGGCCAGTGCGACACCTTCAGACAGGCTGCGCCGGCTGCTGACGACAGGCACGCGCTTTCCCCGACGCTCGAACGGGTATCGAATAACGTACCATGCGATAATTCCGAGGACCCAGACAGCCTCGCCAATGATATTGACCGACACGTTCAAGCCGGCACCAGAACCTTTCCACGATCAGGCTTCCGCGATCGCCAACGGTTGGAGAGAGTTAGAGCGCTCTTGGTGCGTCCGGACGGACGCCCGCAGCTCTATGCCAGCCTCACGTATTCATCTCCCGCAGTCTTGTAATGAATTGCTGCGGCCGTAGCCAGATGCCTGGTGTCTTGTAGCCCATGTGCTTTGCGATATCCGCCACGAAGGCGTTGCAATTGTAGACCGTCGCCTCCCAGAGACGGCTTCGCGCCTGCAGCTTGCGGATATAGGCGACCGTATCGTTATATTCGGCATCCGTCAGCATCACGCGCCAGCTTGCCGAGCGATACTGCTCCTCGAGGTCGCCGTCCGTTTCCCCCGTCGTCGCAGGTACGGGAATGAAGTGGCCGATGACGTAAGGCGCCGCATCTTCCGAAGCCGGGGCAAGTCCCGCAACCTCGGGATTGATCATTCTTCCGTTCTTGTCCGCGCTGCCGAAGACGACGTAGGTGTGACCGTAGGTCAGCGCATAGCGGGAGCGGAATTCTATAAAACGCCCGCCCGATCTATTCTGGGCAGTGGTTTTCGTCAGATCTCGGCCGGCGGATGTATAACGCGGCTGGGGACCTTTGTCTTCCGTCTGGCACGACGACGCTACAAACGCCACAGCAATAACCAGCCACAAGCGGCTTCTTCCAAGCGCCATCACCACGCTCCATATGCAAGCTCTGCCCAGCGGCGATGCAACGCCGGCAGATATGCCATTCTTGTGCCCTGAATGCAGGGGGATCAATCCTGGCCGGTTTCGGATGTCGAGAAAAAGGGAAGGGCTGAGCGAGCCCTTCCCGGGAATTATGCGAGCTTACTTGTAGACGGCTGTTTCCGCAGGCGGCGGAGCTTTCCCCTTGCCTTTACCAATCGACCCGCAGGCACTCAGATTGGCCACCGCAAGTACTGCGAGGATGACGAATAGAATTCTGCTCATTAACAAGTCCTCTCCTCATCATGACGCAGACCGTAAGAGGCTGCGCCTCGAAGTTTGACGATATTCAGCACCGTGAACAGTGCGGGAGTGATGCAACGTGCAACGAATCTACATTAGCAGATACTAACCGGCGTGACCAACCCCGTAATTTCACATGGTAAATGCCATCAAATGACCACCACGCGGGTTCCGACGCGCGTTCGCGCGTAGAGGTCGACGATGTTTGCGTTGGTCAGGCGGATGCAGCCGTTCGAAACCGCATGGCCGATCGACCAGGGAGCGTTCGTTCCGTGCAGCCGGAACAGGGTGTCCCGTCCGCCCTGATAGAGGTAGAGGGCGGCGGCACCCAGCGGATTGCCCGGTCCGCCAGGCACACCATCGGCATATTGGGCGAGACGCGGCTTGCGGGCGATCATATCGTCGGTGGGCTTCCAGGATGGCCACTCGGCCTTGCGGCCGATGGTCGCCTCGCCCTTGAAGCTCAGCCCTTCTTCGCCGACGGCGACACCGTAGCGCGTGGCAAGGCCATCGGCCTCGACGAAATAGAGAAAGCGTGCCCCGGTATCGACGACGACGGTTCCGGGCGGCTCGCCTCCCGAATAGGCGACCTCCTGCCGCCGATAGCGGGGATCGACATCCGGATCGCTGCCGAATACCCGATAGCCGAGGGGCGGGCCATCCGTCGTGGTGCTGCATCCCGAAAGCATGAGAGCGAGGCTGCCCAAAATGAAGCCCCGGCGTTCAACATCTCGTCCGTTCATTTCCACCTGCTCAAGTCGTTCTGCCAAGTCGTCCCCTGGTCTTGACGACGCCGATCAACAGCGCGCCGATGAACCGGGATGTTCGAATTTCCGTCATGCGCGTGTTAAGCGGATAAGATGTGCAGCTTCAAATCGTGTGCCTCCATTCATGACCCCCTTGCATGAATCATGCTTTTTGCAGGAACATTAGCATAGTGAAATGGATGGAAGCCATGAAACTTTGCCTTGAAGGAAAAGTCGTCATCGTGACGGGTGCAGGTTCCGGGATCGGGGCTGCGGTAGCCCGGCAACTTTCTGTCGAGGGTGCCGAGGTCGTCGTCGCCGATCTCAATGGCGATGCCGCGCAAAAGGTGGCCGCTGCAATCCGCGAGGAGGGCGGCCGTGCCCGCCCGTTCGTCGTCGATGTGAAGGATCCCGCAGCCGTGCAGAGCCTCGTCGACTTCACCGTCGAGACATGCGGCGGTCTGGATCTGGCCGTCAACAATGCCGGGGTCGACGGAGTGCGGTCGCCGGTTGCAGACTATCCGCTCGACGACTGGCACAGAGTGATGAACGTCAACCTCAACAGCGTCTTCTATTGTATGAAATTCGAGATCGGCGCGATGCTGAAGCGGGGCGGGGGCGCCATCGTCAACATGTCTTCGATGCTCGGTACCGTCGGACTGCCGACCGCGGCAGCCTATACCGCCGCAAAGCACGGTGTCGTCGGGCTGACGAAGGTGGCGGGAATGGAATATGCGCGATACGGCATCCGGGTAAATGCCGTCGGTCCGGGCTGGATCGACACGCCTCTCCTGGCGGAGCATCTCGAAACTGCGAGCATGCGCCGCATGGCCTCGCTCCAGCCGATGGGCAGGCGCGGGACACCGGACGAAGTGGCAAATCTCGTCTGCTTTCTGCTGTCGGAACAGGCAAGCTTCATCACCGGTGCCCACTATCTCGTGGATGGCGCCTATACCGCCCATTAGAACGCGGCTGCGCAAGGGGAACCGATCGGTTCAGGCCACGGCTTCGATGACATGTGCCTGAATTTTTGCCGAGACCTCGCCGCTGCCGTGCCTGCCTGCAATCGCGGATGCAGTGTGATCGGTCGCCGCCGCGAGCTTTTCGGCGTCCCGTGCCTCTATCTCGCTGCGAAGAAGCGTTCCCTGGCAATAGGCAAGGGCGGGAAGACGGGGTGAGGGCGCCCGGCTCCGCTCTTTTCTCGTCTCGATCGCCACGTCGGAAAACCCCGCTTCTTCCACTTCGCGGCGGATCAGGGCGGTATCGTGATAGCCGTGCGGCGTGCGCGCCAGAAAGCGCGGCGGGTCGTCCGGAAACATCTCCGCCAGCGCATTCGTGACATCGTTGGCAAAGACATTTTCCTCGATGCGGTCCCAGACATTGAACAGGAAATGCCCTCCGGGCTTCAAAACCCGTTTCGCCTCGCGGTAACCGGATATCCGGTCGGGAAAGAACATCACGCCGAACTGACAAAAGACGAGATCGAAGGCTGCGTCTTCGAACGGCAGCGCCAGAGCGTCCGCCTGGCGCCACTCGATGCGGCTGTCGGGAGGCTGGCGCGCGGCAGCATAGTCGAGCATCGGCTGGTTGAGGTCGGTGACGGTATAAGTTGCGCCGGGGGAGAGCTTTGGCGCCAATGCGCGGGTGACGACCCCGGTGCCGGCGGCGATTTCCAGGACGGCGTCAGGCGAGAAGGATGCCGCCCGTCGCGCGAGATCTGCCGCGAAGGGTTCGAAGATCAGCGGCACCATATAGCGGTCGTAGTTTTCCGGGATCGAGCCGGCGAAGATCTTGTCCGTTTCCAACATCGCTGCCACCCACGGTTCGCCCGAGACGGCAGATTAGCACAGGCCCGTTCGTTTCGGGCGGTTTTCGATTGCCTTCAGCCGGGCTCTGCGCATTTCGACAGAATGTCGTCGACAACGGCGGCGAGCGGTTGCGTGGCGTCGACGATGGTCGCGTTCCCGGGGATGTCTTCCTTCGTCGCATGCACGCGCAAGACCAAATCGAGTTCAGCCGGTTTTCCGCCGAACTCGTCGTCCCCTCTGCCGGCAAGCCGTCTTTTCAGCGTCTGCGGGTCGACATCGAGAACGAAAACCCGGTCGAAGAGATGGATGAAGCGATTAAAATTCCGCGAGCCGCCGCAGAAGAAGGAGACCGGGTAGCTTTTGTCGGCCGCCAGCGATGCGACCTTTTCGACATTCCAGAGATGGTGCCTATGGGCAAAGGCGACATCGCTCCACTCAGGCGCGGAGCCATCCAGCGGCTCGCCGGTGTGCGGATCGCCCCGGTAGGCGAGCTCCCGGTCACCGTGGACGACATGGTAGCCGCGCCGCTGCAGCTCCGTGGCGACGGAGGTCTTGCCCGTCCCCGACACGCCTTCGATCAGATAGTTTCTGGCGCCCATTTCGCTCTCGTCGCTGAACCGCACCTTGCAAGCCGACGATCATACCCGCGCGGTTCGCCGAGGCAGTTTTTTACCGTTTAGTTATTGCCGATCCTGATGAACCGCAGCTTGGTGTCTCGACCATCGAGAGTGTCCAGGTATGCGGTGTAACTTTCGATCATACGCAGATGCATTTGCTTCTGTTCGTCCATGACCTCTTTGTCGCTTCTCGTGTCGTTCACGTCCTTGAACGCGAAACGGTATTCATCGATCAATTGGATCATGCCTTCGGCGTGGCGAATCGCAGCCTTGAAGCGCTCACGCATCGCGTTTTTCTGTTCTTCGTCCATCCGTCCATCCGTTCGTAGCCAAGCCTCCCGGCACGGGCATGCGAGGCTCGCGTTTCCGCCGCGAAAAAGCAACCATTATCGAAATTTGCAGCCGCTCAGACCCGGCAAAGGCGATTAACGGCGGCCCAAAAGAAATCGCTTCGGACGCTGGAAGAAGGAAGTCGCTTCGGATCGAGCGTTCAATGCAGGATCGATGCCTTCGCCTTGCGGTCGATCAGGGCTTCTACCGTGCCGATGAGGCGTGCTGCGCGTCTCAGGATTTCGATGCCCACATCGTCGATCGCGATGTCGCCGCTCATCCGGTCGAGGCATAAGGCGATCTCCATCAGCTTCTCGCCGAGATCGGTGTGGCGCAGCCGCTTTGCAGATCGCGAGAGCCGCCGCAGGCATTCCGAATATCTCGACGCGAGAACAAGCCTGTCGGTGATCGGGTTGCCTCTTGGAGCGGATGGAGACGGTGACGCTTTCTGTCGCATTCCGCCCTCCCTATCCGAACATGGTGCAGACAGGCTTGCGAGCCTTCTGCCGCCCGTCGAGAGCCTTCAGGGCGGAGAGGATATCCTGGTAGCGGATGGAGCAGGCGACACCCGGAGGGTGGCGGAGCTCGGGACAGGATTCGACCGCGTGGAGGTCGGACGCCCAGGACGCGAGGATCGCGCGCTTTTCTGCGGTCGTCATCGTCCGCGAAGCGACCACTTCGTCGGGATGGGAAAAATGCTGATGCGGATAGAGGATATGCGACGCCGAGATGGCGTCGACGACAGCGGCCGAGCCGGCTGATTTCGTGCCTTCGATAGTCATGTTCGATCTCCTAAAAACTTTCGACGGATGAGGAAAATCTCCAGGCGGATAAAAGATCGTTTCGGTATTTTCAGGGTTCAAGTGGGCCGGCGCCGGGCGCTCAAAAAAAATTTTCGAGGCCTCTTGAAAGGCAAAAAAAGCCAAACCAAATCGATATTCGCCGGCAGCCCAAAGGGGGCCGGAAGCCGGGGACGCAGTTTCCGACGCGTCTCCTTTCCAACTCGCTTTACGGAGGATTTGGTCATGAGAAACGAATTCGACTTCGCACCCTTCTACCGCTCGAGCATTGGCTTCGACCGGGTGCTCAACCTTCTGAACAATCCGCAGCGCCTGCAGGCTATCGACACATGGCCGCCCTACGACATCGTCAAGTCCGGCGAGAACGACTACCGCATCCAGATGGCGGTCGCAGGCTTTGCCGACACCGACCTCGATGTCACCCAGGAGCGCAACGTGCTAGTCGTCAGAGGCCAGAAGAACGAAGAGAAGCAGGGCGACTACCTGCATCGCGGCATTGCCGGCCGCTCCTTCGAGCGGCGCTTCGAGCTTGCCGACCATGTCCGCGTCGATAACGCTTCGCTGACGAACGGCCTTCTGACCATCGATCTGAAGCGTGAGATCCCCGAAGAGATGAAGCCGCGCAAGATCGCGATCGCCAGCGCCGAGGGCTCTCAGGCGCCGATGCAGATGATCGAAGGCGAAAAGAACGTCGCTTAACCGGAGGGGGAGGAGGAAGCCGGCGCCGCCGGACGGCGCCGGCTTTTGAAGGACATGAAATCGATCGATGTTCGCAAGCCGCAGCCGTTCGACGCGCGCGATCTTGCAGCCTGCCAGCCCGTTTTCGATACGCTTGTGAAAGAAGCCGGTATCGACAAGGCCTCTGAAGAGGCCGCGCGGATCGCCGCGATCGTCGTCGAGCTTTACCGGCAGGGGGTGCGCGACCCGGAGCATCTGCGCATCATGGTGGAAGGCGCGCGGGGTCTCTTCGGCCGTCAGGCCGTGAGCAGCCACGCCGCCGCGTGATCAGGCGGACGGCCTTACCGCCAATGCGCGGCTGACGATCCGTGCCCGCGGCAGGCGCCCGCCGACAACAGGCGTTGCGGGCGCAATTCTATATCCCAACCGTTTCAAAACAAGTCTGGCGAGGTCCGAACCGTATCGGCGTTCCTGCCGGGCACATGCGACAGCGCCCTGAGCCTTGCCGTCCATCACGGCATGCGGATAAGCTTTCCGATGCTCTTGGTGGCATCGACCGGTTATGGCGAATGGACGCAATATCTGCCGCGAAACCCCGGCTTTATGTGAGTAATGGGCACGGCGAAGTGCCGTACCATTCACGGATCCATGCGCAGCTGAAGGGCAAGCCAGCAGTCTTCGGGAATCTCCGAAAACACTTTTCAATTAATTGGATGCGGAGTTCCGGCCGTTATTCCGACGATTTGGAGAAGCCGCGGTAGAAGCGTGTCGGCTGCAGCAGCGAACTGGCGATATTGGCGACGATCGGTCCATCCGCCTCGCTCTTCGCCCTCGCTTCCTGCCACTCGCGATCGGCTATGAACTCAGCCCATTTCTGCTCGCGCTCCGCCAGCGACCGCCATTCGAGCAGGTAGGTCAGATCGTTGCTGGAAGACCCGATCATCGTCGTCCAGAAGCCGAGTGAGCGGATACCAAGGCGTTCCCAGATCGCCAGCGTCGCGGTCTCGAAACGCTGCTGCAATGCCGGCAGCCTCCCCGGCAGACATGTATAGATGCGCAATTCGTGGATCATCGGATGCTCCTCGTGTCGGATCAGGCAAGATCGTGCATAGCGTTCAGCGCCCGAAAAAGCGAGGGGCCGCTTGCCAGCGGCGCTGGATCCGTTGTCAACATTGTGCAGCGCTTCGCACGAAGGGCTTCAGCCGTTGGTGGCAACGATTATGGATAGACTGCTAAGGTGGCACGATCCGACAGGAGATTGCCACATGACATGGGAGGGTCTGATTTGAACGAAACTATACAGCTGTGGGAGTGGCGCCAGAAGATCGCAAATCTCTATTACGAGATACGTTCCAGCCCGGATGCGGCTGCTGCCTGGCGGCTTTGGTGCGATACTCGTTCGACCATGTTTCGCGACCATCCCCAGTCGCCAATCGAACCGGCGGACCGCACGACGTTCGAAGGACCGACGACGTTTCCTTATGATCCCTCGTTGCGCCTGACGGTACAGCTTGCCCCGGTAACGTTGGAACAGATAACCGTCGCAACGGGGGTGGATGGTGACCTGTCGATGCATACGTTCGCGCGCACAAGCGGGCTGGAGGCCAGATTGGGTGGCGAATTGACCCTTTATTGGATTGAGGGGTACGGCGGTGGCGTGTTCCTGCCGTTTGCCGACGCGACCTCCGGGACCGAGACGTATGGCGGTGGTCGATATCTCCTCGACACCATCAAGGGAGCAGATCTCGGCGTTGTCAGGCCAGACAGCACACTCGTGCTGGATTTCAACTTCTCCTATTTTCCTTCGTGCGCCTATTCACCCCGCTATGTCTGCCCATTAGCGCCATCTGGCAATCGGCTGAAAGGCGCGGTAAGAGCCGGGGAACGGCTTCCTATCTTGAAAGGATAAGTGCCGGGCCCAGAAGCCTGAATCTGCGTAGCCGGCCATTCAAAGGTTGCGAGGAGCGTTGGTCATATCGCTCAACGTCATCGCTTTTGTTGAAGCACAAATGATTTCAGTAAGATCGGAACCGCACCCGACAGGATTCGAACCTGTGACCTTTGGAATCGGAATCCAACACTCTATCCAGCTGAGCTACGGGTGCATGCCTGACGATGTGACTCGTCGTCCGATGTCGTGGTTCTTAGCCTAGCTTTGGGTTCGCATCAATCGCGAAGTTGACGGAATTTCCGGGACTTGGGTTTTAATGCGATTTCGGCCGCACGCTGTGGCGCAAATAAAAACTCCGCCGGGCCTTTCGGGCGGCGGAGTTTGCTTGCTGGATGCTGCTTGTATCAGACCTGCATGGCGCCGGGGCCGGGGATGGCCTTGGGCGGCACCTTGCCGAGGATGATCATGCCGAGGACCTCGTCCTTGGTGACATCCTCGGTGCGGGCGTGGCCGACGACCTGGCCGTTTTTCATCACCGAGACACGGTCGGCGAGGTCGAAAACGTCGTGGATGTCGTGGCTGATGAGGAAGATGCCGATGCCTTCCTTCTTCAGCTGCTTGATGAGCTCGCCCACTTGCGCCGTTTCCTGCGGGCCAAGGGCTGCCGTCGGCTCGTCCATGATCAGGATGCGGGCGTTGAACAGGATGGCGCGGGCGATCGCGACCGACTGGCGCTGGCCGCCTGACAGTGCTTTCACCGGCTCCTTGAAGCGCTTGAAGTTGGGGTTGAGGCGGCCCATCACCTCGCGGGCGGAGGCTTCCATCGCGACGTCGTCGAGCGTGCCCCAGCGGGTCTTCAGCTCGCGGCCGAGATAGAGGTTGGCGGCGGCGTCGACATTGTCGGCGACGGCGAGCGTCTGGTAGATCGTCTCGATGCCGAACTTCTTGGCATCGCGCGGATTGCGGATGTCGGCCGGCTCGCCGTCGATCAGGATCTCGCCCGAATCGCGCTTATAGGCGCCGGAGAGGATCTTGATCAGCGTCGACTTGCCGGCGCCGTTATGGCCGAGAAGGGCCACGACTTCGCCGGGATAGAGATCGACCGAGGCATTGTCGACCGCGTGGATGCCGCCGAAGGAGATCGAAATATTCTTCAATTCCACAAGGGGAGTGCGTTGTTCAGCCATGGTTCGTACTCCTCTTACTTCGCACGGGAGCGATAGACGGTGTCCAGCCAGACGGCAATGACGAGCACCGCGCCGACGACGACGTTCTGGATGGGCGTATCGACGTTGGCGAGACCCATGCCCGACTGCAGCGACTGCATGACGAGCGCGCCGAGCATGGCGCCGGCGATCGTGCCGGTGCCGCCTGCGAGCGACGTGCCGCCGATGACGGCTGCGGCGATCGTATAGAGTTCGTAGGTCGTGCCCTGCGAATTGGCGGCGGCGTTGAGGCGCGCCGTGGAGATGGCGGCGGCCACTGCTGCGAGGAAGCCCATCAGCGCGAAGATGCGCACCGTCACCCAGCGGGTCTTGATGCCGGCGAGTTCTGCCGCTTCCGGGTTGCCGCCGATCGCGAAGACATAGCGGCCGAAGCGGAGGCGCGTGGCGATGAAGGTCATGACGATGCCGACGAGAATGGCGATCAGCACCGGCACGGCGATGCCGTAGGGGATCATCAGGCCGGTTTCGGGCATGGTGATATTGTTGGCTTCGGCATAACGCTTCGCGATTGCCGGCGGCCAGTAATAGATCGTCGACACCCAGATGGCGCCGAGCACCATGGCGCAGCCTAGGACGCCGAGAACATATTCGGCCCAGAGCGGGCGGCGCGGGAAGTTGAAGCGCCGGCGCTGATGGCGCGAGCCGATGATCGAGACGACGATCAGCACGCAGGCGACCGCGCCGATGATCCAGCTCCACGTGGCGCCGATCGCGCCTTCGGCACCGCCGCCCATGATGCGGAAGGTGGTGTCGAGGGGCGCGACCGTCTGCCCGCTCGTGACATACCAGGCAAGGCCGCGCCAGGCGAGGAAGCCGCCGAGCGTGACGATGAAGGAAGGCACGCCGAGAAAAGCGATGATGATACCCTGGAACGTGCCGATCGCCGCGCCGACGAGGAGGCCGCAGATCAGCGTGATCACCCAGGTGAAGGAATTGTCGAAGCCCAGATATTGCGGCAGGAATTTCGCCTGGACCACGCCCATGATCATGGCGACGAAGCCAAGGATCGAGCCGATCGACAGGTCGATGTTGCGGGTAACGATGACCAGCACCATGCCGGTCGCCAGCACCGCGATTTCCGTCGTCTGGACGGAGAGGTTCCAGATGTTTCTGGGCGTCAGGAACAGGCCGCCGGTATAGAAATGGAACCCGACCCAGATGACCAGCAGCGCGCCGATCATGCCGAGAAGGCGGGTGTCTATTTCCGTTGCCCGCAGGAAGCGGGTGAAGGGGCCTTCAACTGCGGTACGCGGGCCTGAGGTCGTCGATTGGGTCATGTCTGCCATGGGTTGCCGTTTCCCCCATCTGTTTGGGCGCGGGCCTTGCTGCTGATGAAGCCGCAGGCCGACGATCGCCCTGTTCTTGTTGTGACCACCGGGACGCTTCCGAAAATAGCCGATCACAACGGCACTATTCTGGCAGGGAATCAAAGCATCCGCGATGTGCGCGAGAACGGAGAAGCGCCACCGAGCGGGCTTCATCCGCATCCGGCGCCGCAGCGGAAGGCCGCTGCGGCGCCGGTATTTCAGATCGTCAGGCGAGGATCAGTCGCAAGCCTTGACGGAGCCGGCCTTGACGCCCTGGCAGGCTTCAGCCTTGGAGATCCAGCCGGCGTCGATGACGACGTTCAGGTTGTCCTTGGTGATGGCGAGCGGGGTCAGGAAGATCGACTGCATCTTCACCTTCTTCGGGCCGCCTTCGAAGGTCTGCACGCCGGCAACCTTGTCGAGGGAGGTGCCGCCGGCGAGATCGAGAGCGACTTCGGCAGCGCGCTTGCCGAGTTCACGGCTGTCCTTCCAGACGGAAACCGTCTGCGTGCCGAGAGCGATGCGGTTCAGCGCAGCCTTGTCGGCGTCCTGGCCGGAAACCGGAACGGAGCCGGCCATGCCCTGGGCGTCGAGAGCGGCGACGGCGCCGCCGGCCGTGCCGTCGTTGGAAGCGACGACTGCGTCAACCTTGTTGTTGTTGGCGGTCAGGAACTGCTCCATGTTGCGCTGAGCGTTCTGCGGCAGCCAGCCGTCGGTATAGGCTTCGCCGACATTCTTGATCTTGCCGGCGTCGATGGCAGCCTTCAGAACTTCCATCTGGCCTGCGAACAGGAAGTCGGCGTTCGGGTCGGAAGACGAGCCCTTGATGAAGACGTAGTTGCCTTCCGGCTTGACCTTGAAGACGCCCTGCGCCTGCAGGCGGCCGACTTCCTTGTTGTCGAAGGTGATGTAGAAGGCAGCCGGGTTTTCGATCAGGCGGTCGTAACCAACGACCGGGATGCCTTCGCTGGCGGCCTTTTCAACGGCCGGGCCGATCGCGTCGGAGTCCTGGGCGAGGATGATGAGTGCGTTTGCGCCCTGCGAAATCAGCGATTCGACGTCGGTGAGCTGCTTTGCAGCCGACGACTGGGCGTCGGCGGAAATGTACTTTGCGCCCTTGGCTTCGAGAGCCTTCTTGATGGCGGCTTCGTCCGTCTTCCAGCGCTCTTCCTGGAAGTTCGACCAGGAAACGCCGACGACGAGGTCGGCAGCCATGGCCGCCGAGTGCACGGAAACGAGGATGGCAGCACCGGCCATCAGCTTGTAAAGAGACTTCATAATGTCCTCCCGAGTGAAATGCAGCCGGCCCAGCATCAGCCTCCTCCGGCCATCGCGAAAGCCTGTCCAGAAAGGTTCGGATTTTTTTCTCGACAGTCGAGAAATTTACTGTCAGAGATTTTTTCAACTGTCAACACCGCACTACCGGCTTAATTCCTTTGACTGGAAGGGGCCGGAGATGCTGTGGCAATGAGGGGCGGAACGAACCGGGGAGAGGCGGCTATCCATGCTGACCAAGTCGAGCACGGAGCTCGTACGGCAGAGAAACAGTGTGCTCGTGCTCGCCACTCTGCGCCGACACGGGCCGCTTGCCCACACTGAGATATCCGATCACACGCGGCTTTCGTCTGCGACCGTTTCTGCGATCACGGCCGATCTCGAAAAGGCTGAGATCATCGAAAAATCCGAGCAGCAGGCTGCGAGCGGCCGCGGCCGGCCGCGCGTGCTTTTTCGCCAGCGCCGGGACTGCGGCTATCTCATCGTCGTCATCATCTCCTCGGATGCGGTTCAATATTCGCTGGTCGATTACTCGGGCAAGCTGATCGACCGTTTCAGCGAGGAAAGATCGCACGATCCCGATGGCGCCGCCCGCTTCGTGAACGGGGTGCGGGAAGGGCTGAGCCGCGTCCTGGCGCGCTCGCGCATCAGCCAGGAGAAGGTGCTGCTCATCTCGATCAGCAGCAAGGGGCTGGTCAATTCCTCCGAGCCTGTCCTCGTCTGGTCGCCGATCTTCGGCAGCGACCAGATCGATTTCGAACTGGCGCTCAAGCCGGACTGGAAGGCGAAGGTCATTCTCGACAACGAGACGCTGCTGGTCGCCGCCGCCCTCGGCGCGCGCGAGGAGAATGTGAAGGGCGGCGATTTCCGCTCTCTGGCGGCGCTTTCGCTCGGCCACAGCATCGGGCTTGGAATCATCCGACCGACGAGCCATGGCGGGCATGAAGTCTCGGCGCCCAATTTCGGGCACATGCTGCACATGGCCAATGGCGGTCTCTGCCGCTGCGGCACCCGCGGCTGTATCGAGGCCTATGCCGGTTTCTATGCCATCCTGCGCACCGCCTTCGAAGTGCCGCTCGATACGATCCCGGCAAAGTTCGTGCCAGTGGCCGAGCTCGACAAGATCGCAGCAAGGGCGCGGCAGGGCCACCGCATCTCGGGCTTCGCCTTCCGCCAGGCGGGGCTGGCGCTCGGCAACGGCCTGTCGCGCATGCTGAGCCTGACCGAGCGCATGCCGATCGCGATCACCGGGCCGGGCACGCGCTATTACGATCTGCTGCGGCAGGGGATCGAGGAGGGGCTCGGCCAATCCCATATGGTGCGCATGGAGGGCATGCCGGAACTCAGGGTCGTCGCCGATGAGCAGAACCTCGTTTTCGAGGGACATCTGAACCGGGCGCTGGCTGTGATCGATGAGGATATTGTCGTGAGCGGTGTGCAGGGCGGGGATTAGTGGCTCCCCCCTTCTACCCAGCGGGGAGAAGGTGCCCGAAGGGCGGATGAGGGGGCTGCAGCCGCCGACAGATATTTCTTTAAGTATCTGTTATAATAATGTTTTATGCCAAAATGCGCGCTGCTAGGTTGGGCCGCCGGCCTTTATGCTCGCGGCCCCCTCATCCGACCCTTCGGGCCACCGGCCAGGGTCGAGCCGCAGGTCTCGACCCGTCCTTCGGACCCCCGATGGGGCGAAGGGGACAGGCACCGTGGCAATCCCCCTTTTCCTTGTGGGGAGGGGTCTTTGGGTCAAACGCTTCAAACGAGAAATGGCCGGGCGGGTGCCCGGCCATTTCTCATGATGGCGACCGTCGGGAGAGGGCGGTCAGCCGATCCTGATGAGCTTGCCTTCCTTGACGGACTGGACGGCGGCATCTGCCAGCGCAAGAGCGGCCAGGCCATCGGCGCCGGAAGGGGAGATCTTCGAGCTCTTTTCGATCGCCGAGATGAAGCTTGCGATCTCGTTGGCATAGGCTTCGGTGTAGCGGGTCATGAAGAAATCGTGCAGCGGCGGGCGGGTATAGCCTTCGCCGTTGGCGACTTCGATCGAGACCGGGCGCTGGTTTTCAGCCGAGACGACGCCCTTGGAGCCGTGCGCTTCGATGCGCTGGTCGTAGCCATAGGTGGCGCGGCGCGAGTTGGAGATGATCGCCTGCTTGCCGGAGGCCGTCTGCAGGATCACCGAAACGCTATCGTAATCGCCGGCTTCGCCGATCGCCTTGTCGACGAGGACAGCAGCGGTTGCCACGACCGAGACCGGCTCTTCGCCGAGCAGGAAGCGAGCCATGTCGAAATCGTGGATCGTCATGTCGCGGAAGATGCCGCCCGAACGCTTGATATAATCGACCGGCGGGGCACCGGGATCGCGCGAGGTGATCGTCACCATTTCTACGTCGCCGATCTTGCCGTCGTCGATGACCTTGCGCACGGCCATGAAATGCGGGTCGAAGCGGCGGTTGAAGCCGACCATCAGCTTGGCGCCGGTTTCTTCCACGACCTTGATGCAGGCTTTTACACGCGCAACATCCAAGTCGATCGGCTTTTCGCAGAAGATCGCCTTGCCGGCGCGGGCGAAGCGCTCGATCAGATCTGCATGGGTATCGGTCGGCGTGCAGATGACGACGGCGTCGATATCCTTGGCGGCCTCGATCGCTTCGATGGTGCGGACTTCGCAGCCATAGGCGGAGGCGATCGCGTCGGCCGCCTGCGGGAAGGCGTCGGCGACGGCCACGAGCTTTGCATTGGCATCGCCGCTCACGGCCTTCGCATGGACCTTGCCGATGCGGCCTGCGCCGAGAAGACCAAATCTCACTGTCATAACTGCCTCCCTATATTCGGAACAAATAAACCGAATTGATATAAGTTTAGAATTTTCATTCCATTTTCCAGTCGCCGCGTCAAGCCCGCGGGCCTTTCACATTTGCGAAATCCATCCTAAAGACAAGCGAGGTCATCACAACAGTGAGACCGATCATCGAGACAACGAGACCGAGATGCAGCTTATCGATCCCAACCATCCAACCTATCGGCATCTCTGGGTCCGTATTGCCATCGTCGCGGTCTGCCTCGGATGGGCGATCTTCGAATTCATCGGCGGCGATCCCTTCTGGGGCGTGCTTGCAGGCGCCGTCGGCGTCTATTCCTTCTATATGCTGATCTGGACCTTCGACCCGAAGCCGCCGGAAGCGGCGGCTCCCGTCGTCGTCGATGACGATGAAGAGGGCGAGGAAAAGGCCGATATGGAAGAAGAGAAGAAGCCCGATTAATCGAAGCGTCTCTTCGCCGCGCTTCGATTCCTTGCTTTGCGCATGCCGTCCTCACAAACACCATGCGCTTTTGCGCGACATGCTTTATCGCGGCAGCCGCCGCATCGCCTCGTCGATCAGCAGATTGGCGATCGTCATGCGCTTGTTTGCGTTGTCGCGGAAGGGCTGGGCGACGCCATCGGGGTGATTGGCCTTGGCGAAGGCCCGCCGCTTCTCGCTCAGCGTCTGTAGCGTATCGGCGGATGAAATCGACAGTTCGGCGGCAATCTCTTCCGGCGCCACCCGCGCCAGGTGTTCGGGCATGACCGGTTCCGGCTCGGGTGCTGCCGGAAGAGCCTCCTTACCCGCAGGTTCGGGAGCGAGATTGTCGAAATAGGCTTCGCCCACCCGCTGCGACGTAGCCGACACGCCCTCCATCACGTCGAAGGCGAGGCCGGTCGAGAAGCCGGGGACGCGATGGGCGGCCGGCTCTTCCGCTTCGCCGGCGGCTTCGTCTTCCGCCTTGAGCCGTTCAAGAACGGATTGGAATATGGATTCTGCGAACAGCATGCGCCTTCCTTTGCGAGCGGCGCATTAAACGGCGCCAAGTTGGCGTCGGGCTGGATTTCGATACCGGATTTAGACCGCGGCCTGTCGGACGCTCTCTGCCAGAATGAGGTCGTAGAGCAGTCGCGCGCTCGGCGGCAGGGCACGTTCGCGGACGGTGATCAGGCTGTAGGGCTTGACGTTGATCTCGAAATCGATCGGCAGGATGCGCACTTCGGATGCTTTCGAACTCTGCGAGGCGAGAAACTGGGCGACATCGACGGCGACGGGGGCGATCGCATCCGTCTCGCAGATGATCGCGCAGGTGAGCAGCAGCGAGGAGGTGTTGACGATGTTTCCCGGAAGCGGAACGGCGCGCGACAGGAAGATATCCTCGATCGTGCGGCGCAGCAGCGTGCCGGGCGGCTGGAACACCCAGTCATAGTCCTTGATCTCCGACAGGCTGCTCGGGCTCCTCTTCTTCAGGAGGGGATGACGGCTGCGCACGATCAGGCAGGCTTTCTCGACGCCGATCTCGCGCACCTGGAAGGGGCGCGGGTTCAGGTCGTCAGGAATGCGGCTGATGATGAAGTCGTGGCGGGCGGCGAGAAGTTCGCGCGCCAGCACGTTGCTGGTCTCGACCTGGATGTTGACCTCGATGCCGGGAAAGGTCTTGCGCACCGCGTTGATGGCGGGAACGACGAGGCTCATGGCGGGTGCGGTGACCGCGCCGATGAAGACCGAGCCGCCCTTGCCGCTCTTCAATTCGCCGATCTCGCGGCTCGCCTCACGAAGCTCCAGAAGGATCTTGCGCGCACGCCTGGCGAGCGCCTCGCCGAAGGTGGTGAGCACCACACCGCGGGCCACCCGCTCATAGAGCGGCGTCTTCATGATCGATTCCATATCCGACAGCATTCGCGACGCTGCGGGCTGGGATATGTTCAGCACTTCAGCCGCGGCCGAAATTTGCCCGCTATCTTCGATTGCGACGATCATCCGCAGGTGATTCAGCTTAAGTCCCGCTCGCAACAGGCCGTCATCGCCAAAATTGTCGCTGTTGATGTCGACATGTTCCAATGAAAATGGCTCCGGGATGATCGTCATGGTTGCAGCCTCCCCACTGCGCTCCATCAAAAGTAATACTTTTTAACGATATACCAAAATTGTTATGCACATTACCAGTTATTCTATTTGACAGTTATAGGAATCCATACCAGTTTGCCGCCGTGTGCTGGTTGGCACTCAACACGTGTGAGATCGTGGAGGAGACCTACTTCGTTTCTCACCATCTGAAGTAACTATCCAATACGGAACCTGCCACAGTTTCGGGGCGGGCGATTTTTCGTCCGCTGCTTTATTAACAAGGGAGAGAGAAATGAAATCCATTATCTCATTGATGGCAGCGGCTGCCTTCGGCGTCGCTTCGTTCGTTGTGCCGGCTATGGCAGCGGACAAGGGCACTGTCGGTATCGCAATGCCGACGAAGGCTTCGGCCCGCTGGATCGACGACGGCAACAACATCGTCAAGCAGCTTCAGGCCGCCGGTTACCAGACCGACCTGCAGTATGCAGACGACGACATTCCGAACCAGCTTTCGCAGATCGAAAACATGGTCACGAAGGGCGCCAAGGTTCTCGTCATCGCTTCGATCGACGGCACGACCCTTTCGGACGTTCTCCAGAAGGCCCACGACGCAGGCATCAAGGTCATCGCTTATGACCGCCTGATCCGTGACTCGGCCAATGTCGACTACTACGCCACCTTCGACAACTTCCAGGTCGGCGTTCTGCAGGCAAACTCCATCGTCGACGGCCTCGGCCTCAAGGATGGCAAGGGTCCGTTCAATATCGAACTCTTCGGCGGTTCGCCTGACGACAACAACGCCTTCTTCTTCTATGATGGCGCAATGTCCGTCCTGCAGCCCTACATCGACTCGGGCAAGCTCGTCGTGAAGTCCGGCCAGACCGGCATGGACAAGGTCGGCACGCTGCGCTGGGATCCGGCAACGGCCCAGGCCCGCATGGACAACCTGCTCTCGGCCAACTACACCGACGCCAAGGTCGATGCCGTCCTGTCTCCCTATGACGGTCTCTCGATCGGCATCATCTCGTCGCTGAAGGGCGTCGGTTACGGCACGGCTGCTCAGCCGCTGCCGATCGTCACCGGTCAGGACGCAGAAATCCCGTCGGTCAAGTCGATCATCGCTGGCGAACAGCACTCGACGATCTTCAAGGACACCCGCGAACTCGCCAAGGTCACTGTTGCCATGGTCGATGCCGTCATGTCCGGCAAGGAACCCGAGGTCAACGACACGAAGACCTACGACAACGGCGTCAAGGTCGTTCCGTCCTATCTGCTGAAGCCGGTTGCCGTCGACAAGACCAACTACAAGCAGATCCTCGTCGACAGCGGTTACTACACCGAAGACAAGCTGAAGTAAGTTGAACAGGAGGCCGGAGCCCGCGCTTGCGGGTTCCGGCCTTCAATTTTATGATCGCCCGGTCGTTTTGTGGCTGCAGGCGCTGGAAATTTGACTATGGACAACACCATCCTCGAAATGCGGAGCATCACCAAGACGTTCCCGGGCGTCAAGGCTCTGGAGAACGTGAACCTCAGGGTTCGCAAGGGTGAGATTCACGCGTTGGTAGGCGAAAACGGGGCCGGAAAATCGACCCTGATGAAAGTGCTATCAGGCGTCTACCCGACCGGGAGCTATGAAGGCGACATCGTCTATGAAGGCGAGACGCGCCACTTCAAGGTTCTGAAGGATTCCGAAGAAATCGGTATCGTCATCATCCACCAGGAGCTTGCGCTCGTGCCCCTGCTGTCGATCGGGGAAAACATCTTCCTCGGCAACGAAAACGCCAAGAACGGCGTCATCAGCTGGGACGAAACCTTCAACCGCACGAAGCAACTGCTCAAGAAGGTGGGCCTGCAGGAATCTCCGAACACGCTCGTCACCGACATCGGCGTCGGCAAGCAGCAGCTCGTCGAGATCGCCAAGGCGTTGTCGAAGAGCGTCAAGCTGCTCATCCTCGACGAGCCCACCGCCTCGCTCAACGAAAGAGATTCCGACGCTCTGCTGACCCTCTTGATGGAGTTCCGCAAGCAGGGCATCACCTCGATCATCATTTCCCACAAGCTGAACGAGATCCGCAAGGTCGCGGACCAGATCACGGTCCTGCGCGACGGCATGACCGTCAAGACGCTCGACTGTCACAAGGACGAGATCAGCGAAGACATCATCATCAAGAACATGGTGGGCCGCGATCTCGAAGACCGCTATCCGCCGCGTTCGGTGCCGATCGGCGAGACGATCTTCGAAGTCAAGAACTGGAATGCCTTCCACCAGCAGCACCGTGACCGCCAGGTCCTGCACGACATCAACCTGAATGTCCGCAAGGGCGAGGTTGTCGGCATCGCCGGGCTGATGGGCGCCGGCCGCACCGAATTCGCCATGAGCGTCTTCGGCAAGACCTACGGTCACAAGATCAGCGGCGACGTTTTCGTCGGCGGCAAGAAGGTCGATACGTCAACCGTGCGCAAGGCGATCGACGCCGGTCTCGCCTATGTGACGGAAGACCGCAAACATCTCGGCCTCGTGCTGGGCGAGACGATCGTTCACAACACGACGCTCGCCAATCTGCAGGCGGTGTCGAATGCCTCCGTCATCGACAGCGTCAAGGAATCACGGGTCGCGACCGACTATCGCTCGAAGCTGCGCATCCGTTCCTCCAGCATCTTTCAGGAAGCCGTCAATCTTTCCGGCGGGAACCAGCAGAAGGTGGTTCTGTCGAAATGGCTGTTTTCCGATCCTGATGTTCTGATCCTGGATGAGCCGACGCGCGGCATCGACGTTGGCGCAAAATACGAAATCTATACTATCATCAACCAGCTTGCCGCCGATGGAAAGGGCGTTCTGATGATATCATCGGAAATGCCCGAACTGCTTGGCACTTGTGACCGCATCTACGTGATGAACGAAGGACGCCTCGTCGCTGAACTGCCGAAGGGAGAAGCAAGCCAGGAAACCATCATGCGCGCTATCATGCGCTCAGGGGAGAAGAAACAATGACGCCGATCAATCAACCCATCGCCGAGCAGGGGCGTGTCGTCTCCATCGGAGACTACGTTCGCGGCAATATCCGCGAATATGGCATGTTCATCGCGCTCATCGCGATCATGGTATTCTTCCAGTTCTCGACCGGCGGTGTTCTCTTCAAACCGCTCAACCTGACGAACATCATTCTGCAGAACTCGTTCATCGTCATCATGGCGCTCGGTATGCTGCTGGTGATTGTCGCCGGTCATATCGATCTTTCGGTCGGATCCGTCGTCGGCTTCATCGGCGCCATCGCCGGCGTGATGACGGTGCAGTGGCACACCAATTATGTGCTGGCAGGTATCGTCTGTCTTGCTCTTGGCGCGCTTGTCGGCGGCATCCAGGGATATTTCGTCGCCTATCACAAGATCCCGTCCTTTATCGTTACGCTCGCCGGCATGCTGGTCTTCCGCGGCCTGACGCTGTTCGTGATGACGGCATCGGGAACCGGCACGAGCATCGGTCCTTTCCCGCCGGCTTTCCAGCTGATCAGTATCGGTTTCCTGCCGAACCTTTTCGATATGGGCGGCATCAATTCCACCTCGATCATCCTGACCGTCGTCGGCGCCGTAGCCCTCTTCTACCTGGCATGGCGCAAGCGCCTGTCGAATGAGAAGCATGGCAACGATGTCGAGCCGCTCGGCTTCTTCCTCGCCCAGAACGCGATCGTCACCATCGCCATCCTGGCGCTCGGCTATCAGCTGTCGATCTATCGCGGCTTCCCGAACGTCCTCGTCGTGATGCTGTTCCTGGTCGCCGCCTATGCGTTCATTACGCGCCGCACGACGATCGGCCGCCGCATCTATGCGATGGGCGGCAATGAGAAGGCGACGAAGCTTTCCGGTATCAACACCGAAAGACTGACGTTCCTGACCTTTGCAAATATGGGTCTGCTTGCCGGTCTGGCCGGTCTGATCGTTGCGCTGCGTCTCAACTCGGCAACGGCCAAGGGCGGCTTCGGTCTCGAGCTTGACGTGATCGCAGCCTGCTTCATCGGCGGCGCGTCCGCGCAGGGCGGCGTCGGCAAAGTGACCGGCGCTGTCATTGGCGCTCTGATCATGGGCATCATGAACAACGGCATGTCGATCCACGGCCTTGGCACCGACTCCCAGCAGATGGTCAAGGGTGCGGTGCTGCTCGCCGCCGTGTTCTTCGACGTCTACAACAAGAACAAGGGCTGAGTTCAGGCTCGACCCCAGTATCGCAGTCACATGAAAATTGAATTCCGGCTCCGGATGGAGCCGGAGCGGCGAAGCTTTGCCATCGCCAAACGAAAGGATGAAGACCGTGCTTATCTCGCAGATCAAGGGCGCAAGCGGAGAGATCATCGTCGCCGTGCGCGAACCGGGTGCTGCCGCCAAGGCAGTCAAAGGCGCTGAAAGCGTCTATGCTCTGGCGATGGAAGCCGCAAATGGCGGCAAGTCCCTCGTCTCCGTTATCGAGGCTCATGGATACGGCGAAACCGTCGATCTGGAAAAGGCGTATGCGGATGGCCGCTTCCTGCCGCCGATCACGCATCCGGATGCAGCACACCTGCATCTGACCGGTACGGGCCTGACGCATCTGGGATCAGCTGCAACGCGCGATTCCATGCACAAGAAGACATCAGAGGCGGCAGAGGAAACACTGACCGACTCCATGAAAATGTTCAAAATGGGCCTCGAAGGCGGCAAGCCCGCTGCCGGCCAGAAGGGCGTGCAGCCCGAATGGTTCTACAAGGGCAACGGCTATGGTGCTGCTGCTCCGGGCGCGCCGCTCGTTTCGCCGTCTTTCGCGCTCGACGGCGGCGAGGAGCCGGAAATGGCCGGCATCTACGTCATCGCCAAGGACGGCACGCCGTTCCGCATCGGCTTTGCCCTGTCGAACGAGTTTTCCGACCACGTCACCGAGCGGATCAACTATCTTTTCCTCGCCCATTCCAAGCTGCGCCCGGCAAGCTTCGGCCCTGAAATCCGCATCGGCGCAGCGCCCGAGGATATCCGCGGCACGTCGCGCATCAAGCGCGGCGACAAGGTGATCTTCGAGAAGCCGTTCCTGTCCGGCGAGGCGAACATGTCCCACACTTTCGCCAATCTCGAATACCACCATTTCAAGTATGGCCTGTTCCGCGTGCCCGGCGACGTTCACGTCCACATGTTCGGTACGGCGACGCTTTCCTTTGCCGATGGCATCAAGGCGGAAGAGGGCGATGTCTTTGAAATCGAGGTCGCCGATTTCGGCCTGGCGCTGCGCAACCCGCTGAAGGTTGCTGCCGAAGAAGAGATCGCCGTCAAGCAGCTCTGATTTCAACTGTGATCTCAAGGGGCCGGCCGCCAGGAAAGCCGCCGGCCATTTGTCATAGAGGAGGCTCCAAGGCCATGACCGTCCATCAGAATCTCATCGCCGGCGAATGGACCGGCGCAAATGGCGTCGAGAACATCAACCCGTCCGATACGAACGAGGTCGTCGGCCTCTATGCTCAGGCGAGCGTCGACGATACCAAGGCGGCGATCGCTGCCGCCAAGGCTGCCTTTCCGGCCTGGTCGCGTTCCGGCATCTGGGAACGGCATGTCATCCTGAAGAAGGCCGGCGACGAAATCATGGCGCGCAAGGACGAGCTTGGCGCTCTGCTTGCGCGTGAAGAAGGCAAGACGCTGCCTGAGGCGATCGGCGAAACGATCCGCGCTTCGCAGATATTCGAATTCTTCGCCGGCGAGGCGCTGCGCCTGGCGGGCGAAGTCATTCCGTCCGTGCGCCCGAATATCGGGGTCGAGATCACCCGCGAGGGGCTCGGCGTCATCGGCATCATCACGCCCTGGAATTTTCCGATCGCCATTCCCGCCTGGAAGATCGCGCCAGCGCTTTGCTACGGCAACACGGTCGTCTTCAAACCGGCCGAGCTGGTGCCTGCCTGTTCCTGGGCGATCGTCGATATCCTGCATCGCGCCGGCTTGCCGAAGGGCGTGCTGAACCTCGTCATGGGCAAGGGCTCGATCGTCGGCCAGACGATGCTCGACAGCCCGGATGTTGCCGGCATCACCTTTACCGGCTCCACCGGTACGGGAAAACGCGTCGCCGCCGCCTCCGTCGAGCATAACCGCAAGTTCCAGCTCGAAATGGGCGGCAAGAACCCGATGGTCGTGCTTGATGACGCCGATCTCAATGTCGCCGTCGAGGCAGCCGCCAATTCCGGCTTCTTCTCCACCGGCCAGCGCTGCACGGCATCGTCGCGGCTGATCGTCACCGAGGGCATCCACGACAAGTTCGTCGCCGCGCTCACGGAAAAGCTGAAGACGCTCGTCGTCGACAACGCTCTGAAGGCAGGCACCCATATCGGCCCTGTTGTCGACGAGCGGCAGCTGAAGACCGACACTGACTATATCGAGATCGGCAAGAAGGAGGGCGCCAAGCTCGCCTTCGGCGGTGAGGTGATCTCCCGCGACACGCCCGGTTTCTATCTGCAGCCGACACTGTTTACCGAGGCGACCAATCAGATGCGCATCTCGCGCGAAGAGATCTTCGGACCTGTCGTTTCCGTCATCCGGGTCAAGGATTACGACGAGGCGCTGGCAACGGCCAACGACACGCCGTTCGGCCTGTCCTCGGGCATTGCCACGACCAGCCTGAAACACGCGACGCATTTCAAGCGCAACTCCGAGGCCGGCATGGTGATGGTCAACCTGCCCACCGCCGGCGTCGATTTCCACGTTCCTTTCGGCGGCCGCAAGGGCTCGTCCTACGGCCCGCGCGAGCAGGGCAAGTACGCCGCCGAATTCTACACAACCGTCAAGACGGCCTACACGCTGGCCTGAGACGAAGCGCGATAGCCCTGATCGTACGAGGCGATCAGGGGATATCCTGAAGGACAGAGATTATGAAGAAGAAAGCAGAATGGCCGCGTAAGCTGAGGTCGCAGGAATGGTACGGCGGCACGAGCCGTGACGTGATCTACCACCGCGGCTGGCTCAAGAACCAGGGATATCCGCACGACCTGTTCGACGGCCGCCCGGTTATCGGCATCCTCAACACGTGGTCGGACATGACGCCGTGCAACGGCCACCTGCGCGAGCTCGCCGAGAAGGTGAAGGCCGGTGTCTGGGAGGCCGGCGGCTTCCCGCTCGAAGTGCCTGTTTTCTCGGCATCCGAGAACACCTTCCGCCCGACCGCGATGATGTACCGCAACCTTGCCGCTCTCGCGGTCGAAGAAGCGATACGCGGCCAGCCGATGGACGGCTGTGTGCTGCTCGTCGGCTGCGACAAGACCACGCCGTCGCTCTTGATGGGTGCTGCCTCCACCGACCTGCCGTCGATCGTCGTCACCGGCGGTCCGATGCTGAACGGTTATTTCCGCGGCGAGCGCGTCGGCTCCGGCACGCATCTGTGGAAATTCTCCGAAATGGTGAAGGCCGGCGAGATGACGCAGGCCGAGTTCCTCGAGGCGGAAGCTTCGATGAGCCGTTCGTCCGGCACCTGCAACACGATGGGTACCGCCTCCACCATGGCGTCGATGGCTGAAGCGCTCGGCATGGCGCTGTCAGGCAACGCAGCAATCCCGGGCGTCGATTCCCGCCGCAAGGTCATGGCGCAGCTGACCGGCCGCCGCATCGTGCAGATGGTCAAGGACGACCTGAAGCCTTCCGAGATCCTGACGAAGCAGGCTTTCGAAAACGCCATCCGCACCAATGCGGCGATCGGCGGTTCGACCAATGCCGTCATCCACCTGCTGGCAATTGCCGGCCGCGTCGGCATCGATCTGACGCTCGACGACTGGGACCGTTGCGGCCGTGACGTTCCGACGATCGTCAACCTGATGCCGTCGGGCAAGTACCTGATGGAAGAGTTCTTCTATGCCGGCGGCCTCCCCGTCGTGCTGAAGCGCCTCGGCGAGGCCGGCCTCTTGCACAAGGATGCGCTGACGGTGTCGGGCGAAACCGTCTGGGACGAAGTCAAGGATGTCGTCAACTGGAACGAGGACGTCATCCTGCCGGCTGAAAAGGCGCTGACGCAATCGGGCGGCATCGTCGTGGTGCGCGGCAACCTCGCTCCGAAGGGCGCAGTCTTGAAGCCATCGGCTGCTTCGCCGCATCTGATGGTGCACCGGGGCAGGGCAGTCGTGTTCGAGGATATCGACGACTACAAGGCCAAGATCAACGATGACAGCCTCGACATCGACGAAAACTGCGTCATGGTCATGAAGAACTGTGGGCCGAAGGGCTATCCGGGCATGGCCGAGGTCGGCAACATGGGTCTGCCGCCGAAGGTGCTCAAGAAGGGCATCACCGACATGGTGCGCATTTCCGACGCCCGCATGTCCGGCACCGCCTACGGCACAGTCGTACTCCACACCTCGCCGGAAGCCGCTGTCGGCGGCCCGCTCGCGGTCGTCAGGAACGGCGACATGATCGAGCTCGACGTGCCGAACCGCCGCCTGCATCTCGACATTTCCGAAGAGGAACTGGCGAAGCGTCTGGCCGAATGGCAGCCGAACCACGACCTGCCGACCTCGGGCTATGCCTTCCTGCATCAGCAGCATGTCGAAGGGGCCGATACCGGCGCCGACCTTGACTTCCTCAAGGGATGCCGCGGCAGTGCTGTCGGCAAGGACAGCCACTGATCCGGTCTCTTCTGGACTGAACATTGAAAAGGCGGGGCGAGAGCTCCGCCTTTTCAGTTCGTCGAGAGCTCCGCGGTGTATCAGTAGTTGACCAGCAATTCCTGGCTGTCTTCACTGCCAAACCGAGGCATGACGCCAAGCAAGGCGGCCGTCCGAGCGATGATTTCCTTCGTCATCGGGGCGGCGGTGGAAGCCGCTGTTCGCCCTCCGTGAACGCCGGTCTTTGGAGCATCAATTATGGTCAGAACGACGAATTTCGGCTTGTCCATCGGGAAGCCCGCCACGAAAGCGTTGAAGTTGATGTCGCTGGCATATCGGCCGTTGATCACCTTATCCGCCGTCCCGGTTTTGCCGCCGACGTTGAAGCCCTCTACCTGTGCGGCACGACCGGAACCCTTTAGTCCGTTCCAGGTGTAGAGGTATCGCATATCAGCGCTCGTTTTTTCTTTGATGACGGCGCGTGAAATGCTGGCTGCCTGGTCTTTCGAGCGCGGGAGAAAGGTCGGGTTGATCAGGCTTCCGCCATTGATCAGAGCTGCGGCCGCGGCAGCAGTTTGCAGCGGGGTGGTGGCGACCCCATGACCGAAGGAGATGGTGACGGAATTGATCTTCTTCCATGTCTTGGGTTGCGTGGGCATCGCAACTCCCGGCATTTCCGTCTCCATTTTCGAAAGAAGCCCAAGCCTCGTCAGGAATTCCCGATGACCTTCGATGCCGACCTTATCGGCAACCGCAGCAGTGCCGATATTCGATGAATACTGAAACACTTCAGGGATCGTGAGCGGCCGATTCTTGCCCTTGAAGTCTCTGATCGTAAATCCGCCCATGTGGATGGGCCGTGACGCATCGACAACCGAGTTCAACGTTATTTTCTCGGCATCCAAACCCATCGCCAGGGTGAAGCTCTTGAAGGTGGAGCCCATTTCAAAGGTGGCATTGCTGATCCGATTGAACCAGCCTTTTTCATATTCCTTGTCCACAGTGCCGTCAGGAAGCGTGCGGGAAGGCTGGTTCGGATCGTAATCGGGAACCGAGGCCATGGCGATAACCTCGCCGGTTTCCACATCAAGGATCACAGCGCCGGCTGCCTCGGCTTGATAGTCCTTCATCGCGCGTGCGGCGACTTCACGAACAATATGCTGAACACGAACGTCAATCGACAAACGGACAGGCTCAAGCCGCGTATCATTCGTCAATCCTGCAGCTCTCAGATCGGCATATCCTTGCTGATCGATATACCGCTCCATGCCGGCAAGGCCGAGATTGTCGATGTTTACATGACCGACGATATGGGAGGCGCTGACGCCGCCGGGGTAGAAGCGCCGCTTCTCCGGACGAAATCCTATTCCAGGCAAGCCGAGGGCGAGTATATCGGACTGCTGTCGAGGCGTGAGTTGTCGCCGCAACCACTGGAATGCGGAGCCTGACCGAAGCTTTTTATAGGTTTCGCCCCAATCGAGATCGTGAAGGACCGTGGCGAGCTTTTCCACCACCTCATCGGCATCGACAATGCGCCGGGGCTCGGCATAGAGCGACACGGTGTTGATATCTGTCGCCAGCAGTTCCCCATTCCGATCCAGGATATCCGGGCGGGAGGCTACGGCGTTGTCACCGAAATGGATCGAGCCGGCGACGATAGGCTCTGCCGTTCCGTATTGAACGAGGCGCGCGCCAATTGCCAGATACATGACCGCAAACCCGGCGATCAAAATGGTCAACCTCTGCCGCGCGTCTCGCTTGCGACGCTCGGCAGCCCCGATGAAGGCTGCCGCGTTCGCGCCGGTCTTGCCTTGCAAGATGAAATGTGCGCGGCTCTTAAGCCGGACCACAAAAGCGATCATTCCGATCAACGCCCATTCAAATGCCAGTGAACTCACGGTCCGGGACCGCCGGATTGGAAACCTGCACTTGAATAATCCAAGAACCAAGCGGAGCCTTGGTAGAGTGCCTCACGCGGTTGAATCTGCCTTAATATACATTTAAAATTGCAGAAGGCCGCTTTGCGTTTCGTTAACTAATCGCCCGCTTGGTCGGCTCTGGCTTTGGCCCTGCATCTGGCCGCCGTTTTCGACCTTGACGATGAGCGACAGCTTCTCGGCCGGCGCGCGGATACGCAAGCCTGAAACGGGTATCGCATCGATCAGCCTGCGGGAGAATGGCCAGGGTGACAGGCTTACGGCGCCTGCGCGTCCCTCTTTCCCTTTTTCTTCAAAAAATCCTGCAGGATCGGTCTTTGCCCCTTGTGCATTTTGAATTCTGCCTCCTCGGCGCAAAACCAAGCTGCACGATCGACTTCGGGAAAAACCTCCGTCTTTCCCGAGTGGGGCGGCCATTCCATTTTAAAGGTTGAACCGAGCTCGGTTCTGGGCTCGAAGCCTCTCTCGGCTTCCTTCAGCCAGACGATGACAAGTTTTCCCCCAGGCTGCTTGTATTCGCCAAGCCGCTCAAAGGGGCCGGAAACATTGACCCCAAGTTCCTCAAAAGTCTCCCGGCGGGCAGCGGCAAGTTCATCTTCGCCCTCTTCGACAAGACCCTTTGGTATCGACCACGCGGCCTCGTCCTTTCCCTTCCAGAACGGTCCGCCGGGATGGACGAGCAGCACTTCCACCGCAACATCGACAAAACGGTAGATAAGGAGCCCTGCGCTTCGAACAGCCATCGTGGATTCCTGACGTTGACCAGGGAAGGCTCTAAACAGCTGAGGGCGAAATGCGGTCGGAAGGTGCCGCCACAAGTTCTGCCATCATTTCCTTAGCCCGGACGATGGCCGCCTCGTCTGCGCTGCCGGGTTCCGCCGACATTCGAACAGTAATCAGATCGTTCCCTTCGCCACGGAATTCCACAGTGATCGTTCCGGCCGTGGTTCGTGCAACGTTCGTATTTTCCAGACGCATCGCGACCTCCTTTGAATAAGCGTATCATTTTCGTGCGAAAATGGACATTGACGAACCTGTCTGAAAGTGGCGGAGGCGAACGCGATAAACCTTAATTCTATGTCCGGATGGTCCGAATGGGAATGGTCTGGCGTCAAGCCATCGCGAATGTCGTCTGGAAGGACCAAGAGTGCTACCAAGCGACTTCGTCTCACCCGGTCCAGCGATGCGTGAAGAGGCATCAGCGATAAATGCGCTCGCCTCGGGAGGCGCAACACCTTGCGTGGTCGCCTGTTCACCAGTCGTGCCTTCGCCGCAGCGGCAAGCTGTATCCCAGAGTATAGGTGGCTCCACCCCTGCGTATGATTCTCAGCGCGACCTCACCGCAGCTAATCTCTCGTCGGACAACCAATGGAGAGTTCGATGAGAACGAAGTCCGAAGTATCCGAGATGCCGATTTTCCCGCTCTTTGCGATCGGCACAACCATGCTCGCAATCATCCTGTATCTGGTCGCTTCCCAGGCGCTATTGCCTAAGCCACGTGGAAACCGCGTCTACATACCGTCGGCCTACGGCGTCTCGGATGTTCTACCTTCGGCGCATGACACAGTCGCGTCATCCGAGTTCGCCTTCGAAAAGCCGAGATACACCTTGTCACGGTAAAGGAACGCCGTGCTTAGGAGCTGCGAGCCCGTGCGCCTCATCGACCGGCAAACCCGTCCGCTTCAGCTCTGGCTTTGGCTCTGAATCTGGCCGCCGTTTTCGACCTTGACGGTGACCGAGAGCTTTTCGCCGGGCGTGCCGATGCGCATGCCTGAAACGGGCGCAGCGTCACGGTAGCAGAGGCCGGAGGCCGTGCGGACATAGCGGTCATCGGGGCAGATCTTGTTAGCGGGATCGAAGCCGACCCAGCCGAGGCTTGGAATATGCGCCTCGGCCCAGGCATGTGTGGCAGCCTGCTCGACCTTTTCTTCCATCATCAGGTAGCCGGAGACATAGCGCGCCGGAACATCCAGGGCACGTGCGGCTGCAACGAAAATATGGGCATGGTCCTGACAGACGCCGGTCTTCTTCTCCAGCGCCTGTTCGGCCGATGTCTCTGTGCTGCTGGTGCCGGGCTTATACTCCACCGCCTCGTGGATTGCCGCCATCAGAGCATGCATGCGGGCGAGTTCGTTCTCGCCGGTCACGCCCTTGATCAGCTCCTTGACCAGCTTGCCGCTCTTGGTCAGCGGCGTCTCGCGCAGGAAGAGCCAGAGCGGGCAGAACCCGGTATGGGGACCGGTCACGCCGTTGCGGTCTTCCGTTTCGACTTCGCCTTCGGCGACGATGCGGGTCACCTGCTGCTCGCCTTCCAGCGAGACGAGGTTCACATGATTGCCGAACTGGTCGTCGTATTCGACTTCGGGCTTGGCGCCTTCGACGTGCAGCGACCAGTTGATCACGCTCTGGCCAACGGTCGTCGGCGGCGTCAGGCGCAGCCGCTGCAGGGAAAACTGCGCCGGTTCGTCGTAGCGGTATTCGGTGAGGTGGCTGATCTTCAGTCTCATGATCTGACCCGCTTAAGCATAGAACCGGTAGCCATCGGAGATCTCATTGCCGAGCTTGTTGTTGTGCGCGACGAAATCCTCGAGGAACTCATGGAGGCCCTGATCCATGACATCCTTGATCTTCAGGGTCTGCAGTGTGGTGCGGATGGCATCCGCCGTATCGTGCGCCGGCAGCCGCTCGCCATAGTCCTTGGCGATATAGCCAAGATTGCTGACGATCTTCTCGTAGGAATAGGCAAGTGAGCGCGGCATCTGCCCGTTCAGGATCAGGAAGTCGGCGATGTTCATGGCGCGGTATTCGCCGTCATAAGCCCAGCTATAGGAGCGGTGGGCAGAAACCGAACGCAGGATCGACTCCCACTGAACGTTGTCGACCGATGAACCGACCTGCGAGATCGATGGCAGCAGCACGTAATATTTCACGTCGAGGATGCGGCTCGTATTGTCGGCGCGCTCGATGAAGGTGCCGATGCGGGCGAAATTATAAAGTTCGTTGCGCAGCATCGAACCATGGAAGGCGCCGCGGATGAGGCCGGCGCGATGCTTGATGACATCGATGACTTCAGGCAGTTCCGCCGCCTTCAGCTTTTTCGACAGCAGCTCCTTGAGATCGATCCAGCATTCGTTGGTCGCTTCCCAGGTCTCACGCGTCAGCGCGGTGCGCACCATGCGGGCGTTGTTGCGGCCGAAATCGATGCAGGACATGACGCTCGACGCATTGGAACGATCGCGTAGCATGTAGTCGATGACATCAGGGCCGGTCAGCTTCGAATGGCTCTCGTCGTAAAGTTCGCGCACGCCGGCGCTCTGCAGAACGCCATCCCAATTGTCATCACCGGCGTCGCTGCGCGTCAGTGACATGCGCAGGCCGGCATCGACAAGACGTGCGATATTTTCGGCGCGCTCGATATACCGGAACATCCAGTAGAGCCCGTTTGCAGTTCTTCCGAGCATCAGTCCTCCAATACCCAGGTGTCTTTGGTGCCACCGCCCTGGCTGGAATTGACGACCAGCGAGCCTTGCTTCAGCGCCACGCGGGTGAGCCCGCCCGGAATGATCTGCACCTTGTCGGAGACCAGCACGTAAGGGCGCAGATCGACATGGCGGGGGGCGATGCCCTTGTTGACGAGGATCGGAACGGTGGAGAGCGACAGCGTCGGCTGAGCAATGTAGTTGCTGGGCTTGGCTTTCAGCTTGTCGGCGAAATCGGCGCGTTCCTTCTTGGACGCGGTCGGGCCGACGAGCATGCCGTAGCCGCCGGAGCCATGCACCTCCTTGACGACCAGTTCTTCCAGGTGCTCAAGCACATATTTCAGGCTGCCGGCTTCCGAGCAGCGCCAGGTCGGCACGTTCTCGAGGATCGGCTTGCGGCCGGTATAGAACTCGACGATCTCGGGCATATAGGAATAGATCGCCTTGTCATCGGAAATGCCGGTGCCGGGCGCATTGGCGATGGTGATATTGCCGGAGCGGTAGACATCCATGATGCCGGGAATGCCGAGGGCCGATTCCGGGCGGAAGGTGAGGGGATCGAGGAAGTCGTCGTCGACGCGGCGGTAGAGCACGTCAATCGCCTCGTAACCGCGCGTCGTGCGCATCTTCACCTTGCCGTCGATGACGCGCAGATCCGAGCCTTCGACCAGCTCGACGCCCATCGTGTCGGCGAGGAAGGAATGTTCGTAATAGGCGGAATTGTAAATGCCGGGGGTCAAAACGGCGACGCGCGGCTTGCCCTTGCAGCCGGGAGGGGCGAGCGAGGCGAGGCTCTGGCGCAGGAGATAGGGATAGTCCTCGACGCGCTGCACCTTGTTCTCGTGGAAGAGTTCCGGGAACATCTGCATCATGGTTTCCCGGTTTTCCAGCATGTAGCTGACGCCGGAGGGTGTGCGGGCATTATCCTCCAGCACATAGAACTGGTCTTCGCCGGTTCGTACGATATCGGTGCCGACGATATGCGTGTAGACGCCGCCGGGCGGCCGGAAGCCGATCATCTCGGGCAGGAAGGCAACATTCTTCTCGATCAGTTCGCGCGGGATGCGGCCGGCGCGGATAATTTCCTGCTTGTGGTAGATATCGTCGAGGAAGGCATTCAGCGCGATCACCCGCTGCTCGATGCCCTGGGCAAGCTTGCGCCATTCGCGGGCGGAGATGATGCGTGGGATGATATCGAAGGGGATGAGTTTTTCGGAACTGTCGGCGTGGCCGTAAACCGCGAAGGTGATGCCGGTTTTGCGGAAGATGTTTTCAGCGTCGCGGGACTTTGAAATCAGGTGCGCCCGGTCTTGGCTGTTGTACCACTCAAAGTATTTTTCATATGGCGCTCGGGGACTTTCGTCTCCGGTGATCATTTCATCAAATGCCAAAGGTGTGGCTCCCCTTTTTTGTTCATTTGAATACAACGCAAAAGGCAATGCAAGAACCATGCACAGTTCGCATGGAAGATTCATAAAATCTTCTGCAATGCAAAAGACGGGTCAAAAACTGGGCATTTATCGGGATGGGGCGGGAGGCCGCCCTGCGTCAATTCGCTGTCGGCGCACAAAAGATGAGCAGGTGATTATTTCCTGCTCGGCCGACGGATCAAACTCTGTCCGCGCCGGCGACCGAAGGACAGCCAAAAGAAAAGGGCCGGATCGCTCCGGCCCTTCCAGATCAGTGGCTTAAGCGCGTTCGCGACGCGGGCCACCGCCATTGCGGCCCTTGCGGCGCAGACCGCCATTGCCCTCGCGGCGCTGTTCGCCCTGCGGCTGCTGGTCGCCGTGGTTGCGCGGCGGGCGGCCATGGACGTGCTGCTTGTTGCCGCGGTGATGGCCGGTCGCTTCCGTCTGGGCCGGGCGCTGATGCTGATTGCGGGCCGGGCGGAAATCCGAGGTCGAGGCCAGATCATTGTCCGGGCCGAGATCCGGAGCCTGCTCGTTGCGGCGCTGGCCGCGGAAATCCTGATTGCGATTGTTGTGCTGAGGGCGGGCGCGGCGCTCTTCACCGGCGCGTACTTCAGTGACGTCGCCATCGTGACGCGGACGGCGGTCCCCATGGCCGGGACGGCCGCCATTGCGGGTTTCGCTGCGTCCGCCTTCACGACGTTCGCCGCCTCGGTGGCCACCTTCGCGACGCTCGCCACCTTCACCACGGCCACCCTGGCCGCGCTGCTGGTTCTGGCCGCGGCCGCGATTGTTGCTGCGGGGTGCAGAGGCGCGCAGGTCAACCGGCGGTTCGCCGCTCGCCACCGCGATGCTGATGCCCATCAGCTTTTCGATATCGCGCAGCAGGCGCGCTTCGTCCGGTGCGCAGAAGGCAATCGCGATGCCGTCGCGGCCGGCGCGGGCCGTGCGACCGATGCGGTGGACGTAGGCATCAGGCACTTCCGGCAGGTCGTAGTTGAAGACATGGCTGACGGCAGGGATATCGATGCCACGGGCGGCGACGTCGGTCGCGATCAGCGTCTTGATGGCGCCGTCGCGGAAGCCCTTCAGCGCACGCTCACGCTGGCCCTGGCTCTTGTTGCCGTGGATGGAGGCGACGGAATAGCCGACCTGCTCCAGATGCTTGGCGAGCTTTTCGGCGCCGTGCTTGGTGCGCAGGAAGACGATGGCGCGGCCATCGGGGTTTTCGGTCAGCGACTTCTTGAGCAGAACCGTCTTGTCGTTCTTGCCGGGGACGAAGTGCACGTACTGCTCGACCTTGTCGGCAGCCTTGCCCGGAGGCGTCACTTCGACCTTGACCGGATCGGTCAGGTAATCGCCGGCGAGATCGGCAATCGCCTTCGGCATGGTGGCCGAGAAGAGCATGGTCTGGCGGCGCTTCGGCACCATCTTGGCGATCTTGCGCAGGTCATGCACGAAGCCGAGGTCGAGCATCTGGTCGGCTTCGTCGAGCACGAGGTAGCGCACGGCGGTCAGCGTGATGGCGTTGCGGTTGCAGAGGTCGAGCAGGCGGCCGGGCGTGGCGACGAGGATGTCGGTACCCTTTTCGAGCTGCAGCTGCTGCTTGTTGATGGAGACGCCGCCGACGACGACATTGATGCGCAGCGGCGACTTGCGGATGAATTTCCGGAGGTTGTCGGCGATCTGGTTTACCAGCTCGCGGGTCGGGGCCAGGATCAGCGTGCGGACGGAGCGGTTGTCCGGACGCTTTTCTTCCTTGAGCAGGCGCTCGATGAGCGGCAGGCCGAAGGCAGCCGTCTTGCCGGTGCCGGTCTGGGCAAGGCCGATCAGGTCGCGGCCCTGGATGAGAAGGGGGATAGCCTGTTCCTGAATGGGCGTCGGCGTTTCGATGCCGAGCTGGAATAGGGTGGCGACGACCGGTTTGGAGACACCGAGCGATTCAAAATTGGTCAAGTCATAACCTTTTAGGGCGCGCCAAACATAAACGCCGGATCGCGATATTGCGGTCCGGTGTCAATCTGGCGTCAAGAACCCCGCGTGAAATGGGAACTTGTAAGTTGGAAAAAGCTTTCCAGCGCGTCTTGCCGCTCTTGGGTCGCGGCATTATCGGAATGCGCTCTGTCCTTCTTCAGCATCTGTTGCAGTGGCACGCTCACGCGGCGGCCGGAAGGTGAAAGCTGAGTGCCATGTGGTCTATTTCACGCCGAAAGTCAAGAGGATGGGCCGACGATGACCTCGGCAGGTATGGAAACGACGAAACGTTCCGGTACCGAAACTCGTCACCGCATTGGACCGGCGCCGCCGGGAGGTCGATCGGCGCCGGATGCGTTTTTCAGTCAGGGCAGACTTTGACGCGGTAGGGGTTGCCCCAATCATCGTGCCGCCATTCGATATGGCAATAGGACGGACGGTAATAGGTCCGGTAGACGGGATATGGGCGATAAACAGGGTAGGCGGGATAAGCCGGATACGCGGGACGCGAGGCGATCGCCCCACCCACAACGCCGCCGACGACGCCACCGGCAAGGCCGCCCCAGAAAGCATCGCCGGAACGGGCGTTCGCGGTCCCGGCCGTTGCCAGTGAGGCGCCGGCAAATGTCAGTGCAATCAGGCCCGCCGCCATTGTCTTATGAAGAACGGACATGTCGAATTCCTTTCGTGGTAGGCTCGTCATTGAAGCCATCGCCAAAATCCGCTGCGATCACGGCGCGTTAATGGTCGCGCAAGGCGCGGCGGGATTAAATTTTCTCCATATTTCTTGCCTACCCGAAGTGCCTGGCGGCGTTTCCCTCGTGAGCTTCTGACCATTTCAGCTTCGTGCAAGCCTTTGTCGCCACTTTGTTCCTCAAATTCATAAGCTGGCTCGGACTCGTCGCCTGTGGAGTTTATGGTTAACAGCTTGTTAAAGGCCTTGGTCTTATAGTTGTTCTCAGAGATATTTCATTCATTGCGGGAGTGATGATTTTTGAATTCTACCGGGGAACTCCTAGAGCTGGCCTGCAGCCGGATCGCTGATCTGGATACCCCGGCCTATGTCAAAAACAGCGAGCTTCGCTATGTCGCCGTCAACGAGGCCTATGCCCGCTTCTTCGGCCGCGAGATTTCCGACTTCATCGGCCGGCGCAGCCGCGAACTCTTCGACCGTCCAGAAGAAGAGGAGCGCGAGGACCGCGAACGCCGCGCGCTGGTGTTCGGCACGGAAGAGAGCGCCATTTCCTTCGATGCGGCCGGTCTCAGCCATGAGCGGGTGCTGATCGAGAGCTTTTCGCCCTCGCAGGACCGCGCCTATGTGCTCGGCATTTTCGAAGCACGCGAGCCGCGCCGCGCCATTCCGGAGGTTGCCGATACGATGGCGGCCGATCTCGGCCGCATCCGCGCGGCGCTCGAAAACCTCGGCCATCCGATCGGCATCTTCGCCGAGGACGGCCGGCCGCTGGTCGTCAACGCCGCCTATCGCAATGGCAGCAAGTCTGCGCCTGACGACAGCAATTCTGCGCAGGCGGGTGAGGCTGCCTGGCATGAAAGCGTGCGCGAACGCGACCTGTTGCGGACCATCATGGAGGATCTTCCGGTCGCCGCCTTCGTGCGTGACGAGGAGCATCGGCTGGTCTATGCCAACCAATATTACGAGACCTTCACCGGCCACGCCCGTTCCAAAGCGCTTGGTATGACCGAGCATGAGATGTTCGGGCAGGAGGCCGGCGAGGCGATCTATCAGGAAAACCTGGAGGCGCTGCAAAACGGCGTGCTGACCGAGGTCGAAAGCGCCCTGCCGAATACAGACGGCGAAATCTTCCAGGTGATTTCCCGCGTCAACAGGGTGGTCACGCCCGACGGCAAGCGCTATGTCGTCGGTTCCTTCTCCGACATCACGCCGCTGAAGGCACGCGAGAAGGAATTGATCGAGGCGCGCCAACAGGAAGAAGTGCTGCATCAGGAAATCGAGAGCATCCTGCGCTCGCTGCCGGTCGGCGTGCTGATCCTCAATAACGATCACACTATTCTCTATGTCAACGACGAGTTCTACAGCATCTGGGACCTGCCGCTCGACGACCGTTTCGACGGGCGGCCGTTCATCGATGTCGTCAAGCGAAATTACGAGCTCGGCCGCTACGGCGACACGCAGACGCCGGAAGAAATTTATGCGTTCCGCAAAGGGCTTTTCGAAGATGAAAACCCGGAGCCGATCCAGCTCGATTGGGCGGCCGGGAAGTCAGTCATCTTCGATTCCAGGCGTATTTCCTCCAACCGCATCCTGCTGACTTACTCCGATATTTCCGCCGTGCGTGAGCGCGAGCAGGAAATCCATGAGGCGCGCGCCGCACTGGAAAGCCTCGGCGAGATGATGCGGGATGCGACGCATGCCATGTCGCAGGGGCTAGCGATCGTCCGGGATGGCCTGATCAAACTTTCCAATGACGGGCTTGCCGAAGTGCTGCGCATTCCGGCCGAGCTGACGGACGTTGGGCGGGAATGGATCGATCTCTTCCAGTTCTGCGCCAATCGCGGCGATTTCCACGACAAGGCAGTCGAAACGCTGGAGGAATGGCGTGCCAACATCGCCGCGCGCCAGCCGATCTCCACCGTCTTCCACGTCGGCGGCGAGCGCTGGGTTAATATGGAAGCCACCATCAGCGAGCGGCAGCATTGGGTGGCTCTGTTTACCGATGTGACCGAACTCAAGCAGCGCGAAGAGGAGCTGACCGAGCTTCTGTCGCGCGCAGAGGCCGCAGACCGCGCCAAGTCGGAATTCCTCGCCAATATGAGCCATGAGATCCGCACGCCGATGAACGGTGTGCTCGGCATGGCGGAATTGTTGGCCAAGACTAATCTCGACACCCGCCAGAAGACCTTTGTCGACATTATCGTCAAATCGGGCAATGCGCTCTTGACGATCATCAACGACATCCTCGATTTCTCGAAGATCGACGCCGGGCAGATGAAGCTGCGCAAGGCCGCCTTCGATCTGGTTGAGGCCGTCGAGGATGTGGCGACGCTCTTATCTTCGCCGGCGGCAGAAAAGGACATCGAGCTTCTGGTGCGCGCCGCGCCTGATCTGCCCGCCGCCGTCATCGGCGATGCCGGGCGCTTCCGCCAGATCGTCACCAATCTCGTCGGCAATGCTGTCAAATTCACCGAGCGCGGCCATGTTTTCGTCGATATCGGTTCCGAGCAATCCACTGGCGGCGAGATCATGATCAGCATCCGCGTCGAGGATACCGGCATCGGCATTCCGCCCGAGAAGGTGGAAACGGTCTTCGACAAATTCTCGCAGGTTGATGCCTCATCGACCCGGCGGCATGAGGGGACCGGCCTCGGCCTTGCGATCACAGCCGGTCTCGTCGATCTCTTCGGCGGCTACGTCAATGTCGAAAGCGAATGGGGCAAGGGTTCTGTCTTTACCGTCAAGCTGCCTTTCGCAGTCGCTGCCGCGCGCATCGAACCGAAACCGCTGCCGATCAATGTGCAGGGTGCCCGCATCCTTGTTGTCGACGATAACGAGGTCAATCGTCGTATCCTGACCGAACAGCTTAGCCTCTGGGGCTTCGACGGGGTCGCCGCAGAAGGTGGGGCAACCGGTTTTGCCATTCTGAACGCTGCCGCCGATCTCGGTATCAAGGTCGATGCCGTCGTGCTCGATTATCATATGCCGGACATGAACGGCGCAGAAGTAGCCCGCCGTCTGCGCGCCGACAGCCGCTTCGTGGATCTGCCGATCATCTTTCTGACCTCGATGGACATTTCCGGCACGGAGAAGGAATTTGCGGCGTTGAACGGCCACGCGCATCTGATGAAACCGGCGCGCGCCAATTTGCTGCGCAATACGGTCGTCGAACTGGTGCGGGCAAGCCGTGTCAAACGGGCTTCTGAGGCCGAAATTGCAAGGCTGCAAAAGGAGGTCGAGGCACCGCCTGCGCCTGCGCCGATCCCGCAAAAGCGGGCGGCCGACTTCGTCGATGTTCTCGTGGCCGAAGACAATGAGGTCAACCAGATCGTCTTCACGCAGATCCTGCAGGGAACGGGGCTTTCCTTCCTCGTCGTCAATAACGGTCAAGAGGCGGTGGAGGCCTGGGAGCGGCATACGCCGCGGCTGATCATGATGGACGTTTCCATGCCTGTCATGAACGGTCATCAGGCGACCAAACTGATCCGCGAGAAGGAACAGGGGCAGGGCCATCGCGTGCCTGTCATCGGTGTGACGGCACATGCGCTGGAAAGCGACCGCGAGCTTTGCCTCGATGCAGGGATGGACGATTATATGTCCAAGCCAATCAGCCCCGAACTTCTGGAGGATAAGATCCGCCAGTGGCTTCGCCGTAGTGAATTGCAGCCGGGCCGCTCGGGCTACTGATTTTTCACACCGCAGAGCATTTCCCGCTTGCCCGCAAACCCCTTGCGCCGCTCGACAATGAAGCCGGCCGCCGCGAGGTTGCGGCGCACGAAGCCTGCCGCGGCATAGGTCGCGAAGCTTCCGCCGGGAGCGGTCTTTTCGCAGACGAGGCGCATCAGTTCTTCCGACCACATGTCGCTGTTGCGCGATGGGGCGAAGCCGTCGAGATACCAGGCATCGAAACCGGAAGCCGCCGCAGTGACGCCTTCGAGCGCGCGGCCGCAGACGACGCTGAGCCTCGTCTGTTCGTCGAGGTCGAGGGAGACGATGCCGTCAGGGCCATCCGGCCAGAGGGCAGCGAGTGCCTGGCGTTCGGCGTCGATTTCCGGCCAATGGGCAAGCGCACGGTCGATCTCCTCCCGGCGCATCGGGTAAAGCTCGAAGGACATGAAATGCAGATGCTGGCCCGGCCGGCGGCAGAGTTTCCACCGCCGCCATGTCTCGGAGAAATTCAGCCCGGTGCCGAAGCCGAGTTCGCCGATGCGAAAGCTCGTGCAGCCATTCCACCGTTCTGGCAGGCCGTTTCCGGCGAGGAAGACGTGGCCGCATTCCAGCCGTCCGTCGGTCTGGCAATAAAAGTGGTCGCCAAAGGCGGTTGAATAGGGCATATCGCCGTCGCGCCATTCGAGGGGCTGCGGCTTGCCCGCGCCGATCTGATCGGGATTGATGTCTGTCATGGAAAAAGCCGATAATCCCGCCCCGGCCCCGGGTCAATCGTCGATCGATCTCCTCATCGTCGGCGGCGGCATCATGGGCCTGTGGGCGGCCGTTCATGCCGAGCGCCGCGGCCTCAACACCCTGCTTGTCGATACAGGCCGACTCGGCAGCGGAGCAAGTGGCGGGCTTCTCGGCGCGCTGATGCCGCACATGCCGGATCGCTGGTCGGAAAAGAAGCAGTTTCAGTTCGATGCGCTGGTTTCTCTGGAAGCTGAGATTGCCGCCATCGAGGACGCGACCGGGCTTTCGGCGGGCTACAGACGCTCCGGCCGGCTCATTCCGTTGCCGAAGCCGCATCTGCGCAAGATCGCGTCGGGCCATTCCGAAGATGCAGAGCTGCACTGGAGAGCGGGAGAGCGGCGTTTTCATTGGCATGTGCTGGATCGGCCACCAGGTCAAGGCTGGATCGATGCGGCAGCCGGCGAAAGCGGTTTTGTGCATGATACGCTTGCCGCCCGTGTCGCTCCTCGTCTGCTTATCGCTGCGCTGGCAGCCTTTCTGCGCAAGGCGCGGCATGTCCGGGTGCTGGAGAATACGGAGGTAACGGAACTCCATCCGGCGCGGGGGACGGCGGCGATCGAGGGCGGAGTGATCGCTTTCAGCCGCTGCATCCTTGCCGCGGGATATCGCTCGTTTCCCTTTCTGGAGAAGCTGACGCCACGGTTGCAGAAACCTCTCGGGCAAGCTGTGAAAGGGCAGGCGGCGCTGCTTGCGGCCGATATCGATCCCAGCCTGCCAACGATCTTTCGCGATGGCCTCTATCTGGTCGCGCATGAGGGCCGGCATGTGGCTGTCGGCAGCACGAGCGAGAATAGCTTTGCCGATCCCTTTTCCACCGATGAGCAGCTCGACGCGCTGATCGAGGCCGCCCGCGAGATGGTTCCCGCGCTGCGTGACGCGCCTGTCATCGAGCGCTGGGCCGGATTGCGCCCCAAGGCGATCGACCGCGATCCGATGGTCGGCGCCCATCCCGAGAATCACAATCTCATTGCCCTGACCGGCGGTTTCAAGGTCAGCTTCGGGCTCGCGCACCGGCTTGCGGAAGCGGCGATATGCATTGCAAGCGATGCAAATACAGAATTTTTGTTGCCGGAAAGCTTTGCAATTTCAAGCCACATCGCAGTCTCTTCACGTTAAACGTGAATTAGAAGACGCTCCGCTTCGTTATTCTGTCATGCAAATCACCTATCTGCTTGCGCATCGGCGGCGCGGGAGCGATCCGCGCCCACTTCAATCAGATGGAGGAAAATTGCATGCGCTATGCCATTTGCTTCACGCCATCAGCGAGCGATCCGCTCTCGCATGTGGCGGCCAATTGGCTTGGCCGCAACGTATTTTCGGGCGAAATGGTCGAGCCGCCGGCAATCCGCGGTCTCGGCATCCACGAGATCGCCTTTCATACGGCAGTGCCCCGCCGCTACGGATTCCACGGTGTGCTGAAGGCCCCTTTCCATCTCTCGTCCAACGTGTCCGAACCGCAACTCCTGCGCGATCTCATGCGGTTCTGCGGGACGCTTTCGCCATTCCGGATTCCGCGTCTTGAAGTTGCGCGTCTCGGCACTTTCTACAGCCTGTCGCCGATCCGCCCCTGCGATCAGCTTCATCACCTCTCTTGCGCAATCGTCCAGGAGTTCGACCGTTTCCGCGCGCCCCTCAGCGAGGCGGATATAGAGCGCAGCGATCCTGACGGACTTTCGGCGGCGCAGTTTGCGAATTTGCATCGCTGGGGCAATCCTTATGTGATGGACGAATTCCGCTTCCATATGCCGGTCACCGGGCCGGTCAATGCCGTCGATATGCCGCGCGTCGAACAGGCGCTGCGATCGATATTCGATCCGGTGCTTGCCGAGCCGGTAACGGTTTCGAATGTCGCGCTGATGATCGAGGAAGGTGCCGGCGGCCCGTTCCGGGTGCACTCGCTGCATCCAATGGGTAGGGTGAGCGCGCGCAAGATCGCCTGAGACTCGCATCTCGGCCGAAGGTCAGATACGCACTTTTACGCCTCGACTTTCCGCGCACGGATGCTACCGTTTCACCTGTCTTTTCAAAAGGTGATTTGATGGTATCCGAGACCTATCCGCGCAATCTCATCGGTTATGGGCGCAAGACACCCGACCCGAAATGGCCCGGCGAGGCACGCGTTGCAGTGCAGTTCGTCATCAATTACGAGGAAGGCGGCGAAAGCTCGATCCTCGATGGCGATCCGGCTTCGGAAAACCTGCTGTCGGAAATCGTCGGCGCGCAGCCCTGGCCGAACCAGCGCAATCTCAACATGGAGTCGATCTACGAATACGGCTCCCGTGCCGGCTTCTGGCGGCTCTGGCGTCTTTTCACCGACCTCAAGGTTCAGGCGACCGTCTATGGGGTGACGCTTGCCATGGCCCGCAATCCGGAAGCAGTCGCCGCCATGAAGGAAGCCGGCTGGGAGATCGCCAGTCACGGCTATCGCTGGCTGGAATACAAGGATTTTTCCGAAGCTCTTGAGCGCAAGCATATTCTCGAAGCTGTGCGCCTGCATACCGAGCTGACGGGGGAGCGGCCCTATGGCATGTACCAGGGCAAGCCTTCCGACAATACGCTGCGGCTGGTGCAGGAGGAGGGCGGTTTCTTGTATTCGTCGGACTCCTATGCCGACGATCTGCCCTATTGGGTCAAGAGCGTCGACGAAAGTCCCTTCCTGATCATCCCCTATACGCTCGAAACCAACGACATGCGCTTTGCCACGCCGCAGGGCTTCAATTCCGGCGATCAGTTCTTCACCTATCTCAAGGACGCCTTCGACACGCTCTATGAGGAAGGCAAGGAAGGCAGCCCCAAGATGATGTCCGTCGGCCTGCATTGCCGTCTCGTCGGCCGGCCCGGACGCGCAGCGTCGCTCAAGCGGTTCATGGAATATGTGCTGAAGCACGACAAGGTGTGGATCCCGCGCCGTCTCGAGATCGCGCAGCACTGGCATCAGAACCATAAGCCGGAACGATCTGATGATTTCGCGTGATGAATTTGTCTCCCGCTTCGGCGGGGTGTTCGAGCATTCGTCCTTCATCGCAGAGCGGGCCTATGACGACGGCTTTGTCGGCGAGAAGCTGACGGTGGATCGCGTGCATACGGAGCTCGTCGCCATTTTCCGCGCGGCGAGCAGGGAAGAGCGCCTCGGTGTGTTGCGCGCTCATCCCGATCTTGCCGGGCGGCTGGCGATATCGGGTGAGCTGACGGAAGACAGCCGGAAAGAGCAGGCCGGTGCCGGGCTCGACCGGTTGAGCCCGGAAGAACACGCGCGTTTTACCGAGCTTAATACCGCCTATACGCAGAAATTCGGTTTTCCCTTCATCATCGCGGTGAAGGGGCTGAACAAGGACGATATCCTTGCCGCTTTCGAAAAGCGGATCGACAATGATAGCGACGAAGAATTCGTGACTGCCGCAGCTGAGGTCGAGAAGATCGCGCTGCTGCGCCTGACATCCATGCTTCCGGAGACCTGAATGACCGTTATGACCGATACCAGCCTGCCAGCTTTCGCCACGGGCGCCATCAATCTTGCCTCGGCCCGTCTCGGCGCCAAGGGTCTCTACGCCACGGACGAATTCTTCGCGCCGCTGGAGCGCATGCTGCAGGACGTGCCGGCAAGCTTCGATCCGGATCTCTACGACGATAACGGCAAGTACATGGACGGCTGGGAAAGCCGCCGCAAGCGCGTGCCCGGCCATGACTGGGCGATCGTGAAGCTTGCCATGCCGGGCCGCATCTTCGGCTTCGATGTCGATACCAGCTATTTTACCGGCAATTATCCGCCGCATTGCTCGATCGAGGCTGCCTTTCTCGAAAGCGGCGATCCTGATGATGCAACGTCGTGGACGGAAATCCTGGCGAAATCGCCGCTTGGCTCCAGCGCCCATCATTTCTTCGAAAATGCCGACAAGGAGAAGATCTGGACGCATCTGCGCCTGCATATCTATCCGGATGGTGGCGTGGCGCGTCTTCGCGTCTATGGCTCTGCCTATTTCGACTGGTCGAAGGTCGGGCCTAGTGAGGAAGTCGATCTTGCCTATATCTTCAACGGCGCCAAATCGCTTGCCTGGTCGGATGCGCATTACGGCCATCCCGACAAACTGCTCGGCCCCGGCCGCGGCCTCAACATGGGCGACGGCTGGGAAACCAAGCGCCGTCGCGGACCGGGTCATGATTGGGCGATCATCCGTCTCGGCCATGCCGGCACGATCAAGCGCGTGATCGTCGATACCGCCTTCTACAAGGGCAATTTCCCGGACACATGCGAACTCTTCGGTGCCTATCTGCCCGATCTCGGCGATACGCTGTCTGAGGCCGATATTGCGGCTTCGGAAAACTGGAAGCCGATCCTGCCGCGCAGCAAGCTGCAGATGGATCACATCCACGAATATGGCAGTGACACCATTGCCGATATCGGGCCTATCACGCATGTGCGTTATGCCATGCATCCGGATGGCGGCACGATGCGCCTCAGGCTCTTCGGGGTGAAGGCTTGAGTTCTTTCCTCTTTCTGTCCCGTCCCTTATATTCGCGGCATCAGGAGTGATGCCGCGATGAGGCCGTCGGAAGTGCTGGAGAAGAACAGGCAGTCGATCCGCGAAGCGACCAAGCGCTTCAACGCGGCAAAATCGCGTGTGTTCGGCTCGGTTGCCCGCGGTGAGGATCGGCCGGACAGCGAACTGGACATTCTGGTGGATGCGCTGCCAGGGACAACGCTGTTCGATCTTGGCGGGCTGCTGGAAGAATTGCAGGATATTCTGGGGGTTAAGGTGGATCTGGTTACTGCGGGTGGATTGCCGGAACGCATCAGACACCGTGTTCTGTCGGAAGCCTCCGCCATATGAGCCGCGAGCGCCTTCTTGAACATGTGGATCGCATGCAGGAGGCCGCGCAGCAGGCCTTCGACCTGACCGAGGGCATGAGCCAGGAGCAGTTTCTCCATGATATTCGTACGCAGTTGGCAGTAGCGATGTCGCTGGTCCTCGTCGGCGAAGCAGCGGCGCGAATTGCGGCTGGCGACCCCGGCTTTATTCAGGATCATCAGGATATTCCGTGGACCCGGATAAAGGGCATGCGAGACCTGATCGTTCACGATTATTATCGGCCAGAATTGCCCGTCATCTGGCAGACGGTGAGGACCGACCTTCCGGCTCTGGTTTCCCAACTTGAAAATGTTCGCCACTGGCGCGTTCAGGGCGAGTAATTCCGTGTCCAAATATCTCGAAATACAGTCTCTAACAAAATCCGCCTTCGCGCCCTTCGGCGACGTGATCGAAGCCGATCCTGCGAGCATGCGCTATATCAACGGCGGCAATACCGAGCGTTTCCATGCGCTTGCAGCGCCCGAGGCTGCGGGCGAGGGTGCGCGCGTCATCATCAATCTCTTCCGCGGCCAGCCGCGCAGCTTTCCTTACGAGGTCGGCATGATGGAGCGGCACCCGTTCGGTAGCCAGAGCTTCTCGCCGATATCGGGCCGCCCCTTCCTCGTCGTCGTTTCCGAGGATGAAGGTGGCCGTCCGGGGCGTCCGCAGGTCTTTCTCGCGCGCGGCGACCAGGGCGTGAATTATCGGCGCAATGTCTGGCATCATCCGCTGATGGCACTTGGCGAGCCGAGCGATTTTCTCGTTGTCGACCGCGACGGGCCAGGCAACAATCTGGAAGAATTCTTCTTCGACGGACCCTTCATTATCAAAGAGCCAGGCCTATGACCGGACTGACCACTCATGTTCTCGATACTGCTCTCGGCAAGCCGGCACAGGGACTGCGGATCGACCTCCTTCATATCGAGGGTGAGCTTCGCCACCATATCAAGACCATCGAGACCAATGCCGATGGCCGCGTCGATGGCGGGCCGATCCTGACCGGCGAGAGCTTTCGCGTCGGTACCTATGAACTGCTTTTTCACGCCGGCGACTATCTGAGGGCAAACGGCACGCCGCTGCCGCATCCTGCCTTCCTCGATCTCGTGCCGATCCGCTTCGGCATTGCAGATACGTCGGCGCATTATCACGTGCCGCTGCTGATCTCGCCCTACGGCTATTCCACCTATCGCGGCAGCTGACATGCGTTTTGCCGCGATCGCCGATATCCATGGAAACTACCCCGCACTGGACGCCGTGCTGGCAGACATCGCTGCCCAAGGAATTACAGATATCGTCAATCTCGGCGATTGTTTCAGCGGTCCGCTGGAGGCGGGCAGGGTGGCGGACCGGCTTCTATCGCTCTCTATTCCGACCGTGCGCGGCAATCACGACCGCTATCTGATCGAAGGACCTCTGGAGGAAATGCATATATCGGACGCCGCCGCCTATGCGCAGCTTGGCGCGGAGCATCTCGACTGGCTGCGATCGCTGCCGGTCGACCTGATCTACCGGGACGAGGTCTATCTCTGTCACGCGACACCCGAGGACGACAATCTCTACTGGCTGGATATGGCCGTTGCCGATGGCAGCGTGGTGCTGCGGCCGCAGGCGGAGATCGAGGCGCTGGCGGAAGGCATCAAAAGCCCGTTGATCCTGTGTGGCCACACGCATATTCCGCGCATGGCAGCACTTTCAGGCGGTCGTCTTGTCGTCAATCCCGGCAGTGTCGGCGCCCCGGCCTATGACGACGACAAGCCTTATCCCCACAGGGTCGAAACTGGCCACGCGATGGCGAGCTATGCGGTGCTGGAAAAATCGGCCGGCGGATGGACGTCGCAATTCCGCAATGTCCGATACGACAACATGGCCATGTCGGCGCTCGCAGAAGCCAATGGCCGGCCGGAATGGGCTGCCGCGCTTGCAACGGGCCGGATGCCCTGGAGCATCCCGCCCGAAAAAGATACGGTTTGAATATTATCGATTGAAAAGCCTCTCCTGAAAGCCAGCCACCGAGGGACATGGGAAGAGCCGCGCGCCGTCGCCATTTCGGCCGGATGCCAGGCCGGCAACAAACGGCGCCGAGTGCCATTCTTCATGCAGAACGAGCGATGTTCCGCATTTTTGATTCAAATCAAAGAAACACGCGACCGGCAGGTTCAATGTTTGTTTGTCAATGTGGCTGCCCGTGCAGCTCGCGGAGGATTGTTCAATGGCGAACTTAACCCTGCATGCCCATTCCGAGGGATCTCCGGCAATTCCGGCGCATGTCTCCGTTCCGGTGCTTGGCACGACGCTCGCCGCCTTTGCGACCATTTCGTTCCTGCTTTGCATGCTGCTCGGCTTCATTGCCCCTGAATGGGGTCTGCACCGGCCGTGGCTGCAGTTCTATCTGGGGCTGACCGGCTTCGATCTGCGAAGCCTGGCGCTGGGAGTTCTCCAAAGCGTCGTCTTCGGTGCCTATGCGGGAGCATCGATCGGAGCTATCTTCAACGTCATCAGTCGACGCTTCGGCTGATCAGGGGAACGGAGCCGCTCACATGGTCGCCGACCACCGCAGGTTCGCATGGTTGAACGCAATGCTGACTGTCCTGGTCGCGCTTGCGCTTCTCTTCATGCCGGCCGCAGGCGTGGAGGCGATGCAGTGCCATGACCGCCCGCTTCATGAGCATGCCGGTATCGAACACACCTCCGTCCAGCAGGACGTCCACGCCTCTCCGCAGGGCGGCCTTCACACTCCCGGCCACAAGAGCTGCTGCGCCGTCCCGTGCGGTTTCTGTCTTGTCTTGCTCGGCGTAGATCGGGCGGAAGCTCCGGGAGCCATGGATTCCTCTCTCCACTTCGCGTGGGCCGACCAGACCGGCAGCGGTCTGGCGCTTGCGCCGATGCTCGGTCCTCCTCGTCTTCCGGTCTGATGATTGCGGAGCCGCCTGCCGCGGCATCCGCTCGTTCCGGGACCTCTTCCCGGATCCTCAAGACCAATGGTCGGTAACCCGACCCTGAAGCAAGGATCAACACGATGAACCGTCGTGACTTTCTCAACGGCCTGATGGTCGGCGCAGCAGCGCTCGGCACATCGGCCGCCATCCGTCCCATCAGCGCCTTCGCTGAAGACGCCAAATTTTCATCTATGCAGAGTGCGCCTCGCATCCTCTCCATCGGTTACAGGAGCATCGAGGTCAGGGGCAGGTCCGCTCGCGTCTTCGGCCTCGCCCAGCCAGACGGAAGGCCGGGGCTGACGCTGAACGCCGGAACCGAATTCGACGTCGCGCTGTCGAGCGCCATCGACGAACCGACCTTGATCCACTGGCACGGTTTGACGCCACCATGGGCGGCCGACGGCGTGCCCGACAATCCGGCCGCTCTTCTGAAGCCGGCGGAGACCCGCCGCTATACATTTCCGGTCGGCACGGGCGGCACGCACTGGATGCACGCCCATACGCTGCAGGAGCAGAACCTGCTCGCCGCTCCTCTCATCGTGCGGACTGCGGAGGATCTGGAGCGGGACGAGCAGGAGGTCGTCGTCCTGTTGCACGACTTCTCATTTTTATCTGCGGAAGAGCTCCTGGCGAAGCTGAAGGGGAATGGGAGCGCCGCGTCTGCCGGCATGCCGATGGGCCACGGCGCGATGCAGGGCATGGCCGGCATGCAGCATACGATGTCCGGCGGTGACATGTCCGGCATGGCGATGCCGGGAATAGCGGCCATGGACCTCAACGACATCGACTACGACGCCTATCTCGCCAACGATCGTACGCTCGATGACCCCGAGGTCGTCACCGTCGAGAAGGGCGGCCGCGTCCGCCTGCGGATCATCAACGGCGCCACGGCGTCTGCCTTCACGATCGACACGGGCAGCCTTTCGGGAGAACTGGTCGCCGTCGACGGGCGGGGCGTGCAACCGGTCGCGGGGGCGTCCTTCCCTGTCTCCATGGGCCAGCGCCTCGACATCCGCCTGAGCCTGCCGAGGGAAGGTGGTGCGTTTCCGATCCTTGCCCTTCGGGAGGGAGCATCGGAGCGGACCGGCATCGTCCTTGCCACTTTGGGCGCAGCCGTCCGCAAGCTTGCGGCCGAGGGCCATGCGAAAGGGCCAGTCCTCGGACTCGATCTCGAACAGCGGCTGCGTCCGGTCAACCCGGCGGCGGCGCGCGCGGCAGACCGCCGCTTCGAGCTTTCGCTGACGGGCGATATGGCTGCGTACACCTGGGGCATCGAAGGCGTGGACGGTCTCGTCGTCAAGCGCGACGAGCGGATCGAGGTGGCGATCACCAACGCATCGATGATGGCGCATCCGATGCACCTGCACGGGCATCATTTCCAGGTGATCGGCATCAACGGGACGCCGGTCGCGGGCGCCGTGCGGGACACCGTGTTGGTACCGCCGATGGCAAACGTCGTCCTGGCCTTCGACGCCGACAATCCCGGCCGCTGGCCGCTGCACTGCCACCACCTCTACCATATGGCGTCGGGCATGATGGCCTACGTGACATATGACGGCATCGGCTGACGCGGTTTCAATGACCGCGAAGCCTTTCCCGAACTCAATCGAACGAGGCATCCTCATGAACGACAATCATCCTCCATCGGCCTGGAGTAGCTATAGCCGGACCGTCTTCTTCGCCTTTGCCGCGATCGCTCTGGCGCTCATCGCCTACGAGCACCGCGTGCATGTCCTCGGCATCCTGCCCTGGCTCCTGATCCTGGCCTGCCCGCTGATGCATCTGTTCATGCATCACGGCCACGGCGGTCACGACCATGCCGGTCATGGGACCGGCACGAACCAACATAAGACTGAGGAGGTCGACCATGTCTGAGACCCCCGCCTACGGGCTCTGGAGCCTGGTGATCATCAATTCCGTAGTGTTCATCGTTTTTGCCGCGAGCTTCACGAAGGTCGAAGCGAAACGCGACTGGCGTTCGCTCGGCGCCTTTTCCGCTTTCATCATCGCGCTCTTCACGGAGATGTACGGCTTCCCGCTGACCATATACCTGCTGTCCGGCTGGCTCGGGCAGCAGTTTCCGGGCGTCGACTTCTTCTCGCACGACGCCGGCCACCTGCCGGAGATGATGTTCGGCTGGCGGGTCAACCCGCATTTCGGGCCGTTCCATCTCGCAAGCAACGTGCTGATCATCGCCGGTTTCTGGCTGCTCGCCTCGAGCTGGCATGTGCTCTACGCCGCGCAGCGCGAGCACCGCCTGGCGATCACGGGGCCATACGCCCGTGTCCGGCACCCGCAATACGACGCCTTCGTGATAATCATGATCGGGTTCCTGCTGCAATGGCCGACCCTGGTGACGCTCGCCATGTTCCCGGTTCTCGTCTGGATCTATGTGCGCCTGGCGAAGAGGGAGGAAGAGGCTTCGCGGGCCGAATTCGGAACCGCGTGGGACGCCTATGCGAGGGTAGTTCCCCGGTTCGTTCCAAAGTTCGGCCGCGGAACGAATACAGCCGGCACCCATCAGGGAGGAGCCGTCCATGACTGATCATCACACGCACGAGGGCCATGCGCACTCTCCTGGCGATCATCATCACGGAGAGAAGAAGCCCGCCATGCAGGCTGGCATCAGACCGGGGCCTCGGGAAGGCGTGATCTACACCTGCCCGATGCATCCGCAAATCAGGCGGCCCAGCCCGGGCACATGTCCGATCTGCGGCATGACGCTTGAGCCGGAAGTGGCGACTGCCGAGACGGGGCCGAGCCCCGAGCTTGTCGACATGAAACGGCGATTCTGGATCGGTCTCGTGATGACGCTGCCCGTCCTCGCCCTGGAGATGGGCGGCCATCTCACCAATCTCCACATGCTGCTCGGCGCGCAGCTTGCGAACTGGATCCAGCTCCTGCTGGCGACGCCGGTCGTTCTCTGGGCGGGGTGGCCATTCTTCAAGCGGGGTTGGGCCTCTCTCGTCAACCGCAGCCTCAACATGTTCACGTTGATCGCGATGGGCACGGGCGTCGCATGGGTCTACAGCGTCGTCGCCACGGTTGCACCCGGCATCTTTCCGGACACCTTCCGGGCAGTCGATGGCTCCGTCGCGATCTACTTCGAGGCGGCGTCCGTCATCACCGTCCTCGTGCTATTGGGGCAAGTCCTTGAGCTCAGGGCGCGAGAGCAGACCGGCGGCGCCATCCGGGCGCTGCTTGATCTCGCGCCGAAAACGGCCCGCCGCGTCAGGGACGACGGCTCGGACGAGGATGTCGGGCTCGACGTCGTCGTGGTGGGGGACCGACTGCGCGTGCGGCCCGGCGAGAAAGTGCCGGTCGACGGCGAGCTGGTCGAGGGGCGTAGTTCCGTCGACGAATCCATGATCACGGGCGAATCAATGCCGGTCACCAAGGACGTCGGTGCCAAGCTGATCGGCGGCACGCTCAACCAGAGCGGCGGCTTCGTCATGAGGGCAGGCAAGGTCGGGCGCGACACGATGCTGGCGCAGATCGTGCGCATGGTCGCCGACGCGCAACGTTCCCGCGCGCCGATCCAGCGGCTCGCCGATCAGGTGTCGGGCTGGTTCGTCCCGGCCGTGATCCTCATCGCGATCGTCGCCTTCGTCGTCTGGGGCATCTGGGGGCCGGAACCGCGCTTCGCCCACGGCCTCGTCGCCGCCGTCGCCGTGCTGATCATCGCCTGTCCCTGCGCCCTCGGTCTTGCAACGCCGATGTCTATCATGGTGGGTGTCGGCCGCGGCGCCCGGATGGGCGTGCTCATCAAGAACGCCGAGGCGCTGGAGCGCTTCGAGAAGATCGACACGCTGGTGGTCGACAAGACCGGCACGCTGACCGAAGGCCGGCCGAAGGTTACGGCAATGAAGACAGTCGCCGGAATGGATGAAACCGAACTCCTACGGATGGCCTCGACGCTCGAACGCGCCAGCGAGCATCCACTTGCCGCCGCCATCGTCGCCGCAGCTCAGGGCAAGGGCATCGTCCTCGGCGAGGTCCGGGATTTCGACAGCCCCGTCGGCAAGGGCGTCACCGGCATCGTCGACGGCAGGAGACTGGTGATCGGCAGCCACCGGATCATGGCTGAGGCGGGCGTCGATCTGTCGGCCCTCATGGCCGACGCCGAGACGCTGCGCGGCGAGGGAGCGACGGTGGTCTATGTCGCGATCGACGGCAAAGTGGGTGGTCTCATCGCCATCGCCGACCCCGTCAAGGAGACGACGCCTGCCGCTCTGCGCTCGCTGCAGGAGGAGAAGATTCGCGTCGTCATGCTGACCGGCGACAACAGGACGACGGCCCAGGCAGTGGCACGCAAGCTCGGCATAGACGAGATCGAGGCGGAGATCCTGCCGGAGGACAAGGGCAAGGTGGTGGCGCGGCTTCGAAGCGAAGGTCGCGTCGTCGCCATGGCGGGAGACGGGGTCAACGACGCTCCGGCGCTTGCCGCCGCCGACGTCGGCATCGCCATGGGCACGGGAACAGACGTCGCGATCGAGAGCGCCGGGGTCACGCTGTTGAAGGGCGACCTGCAGGGGATCGCCAGGGCGCGCAAGCTCAGCCACGCGACCATGAGCAACATCCGCCAGAACCTGTTCTTCGCCTTCATCTACAACGCCGCGGGCGTGCCGATCGCTGCGGGCTTGCTCTATCCGGCCTTCGGGCTGTTGCTTTCGCCGATTATCGCGGCAGCGGCCATGGCGCTGTCATCGGTCAGCGTCATCGGCAACTCGCTGAGGCTGCGCAACGCGGCGATCGACTAGGCTGTTCGGCGGCGCCACCGCCGAACACGACTTCGAAACCGCCGGTCCCGCTTACGGGGCAAGGTACGAATAGAGACCAAACCAAGGAGAAGCGACATGAGAACAAGAATTCCGAGCGCGGTCCTGCTGGCCGCAGCGATCGCCGTCGGCAGTTCAGGGCTCGCCCTCGCGCAGACGAGCGAGGGAGATCTCCATCATCCCGCGAATTCGACGCAGGCGACGCCGGAGCCGGGAACAGAGGGGATGACCGGACGGAGCCAGGGGGCCATGCCCGGCCCCGACATGATGCCGGGCGGGATGATGGGGCGTGGCATGATGCAGCCCGGCATGATGGGCGGCATGCCGCCGATGGGGATGCGCGGACAGATGATGAAGATCATGTTCGCGGTCGCCGATACCGACGGAGATGGCGCGCTGTCCTTCGAGGAGGTGACGGCCATCCACAAGCGGATCTTCGACAGTGTGGACGCCAACAAGGATGGCAAGGTCACGCCGGAGGAAATGCAGGTGTTTTGGGGGCAATAGGTGTCCCTGACCATGACCAAGAGGATCGACGAGTTTGCCTTTCGGCCGTTGCGGACGCGATCAATGGCGGCGTTGCTGCTGGCGATGTTCGCGATCGCCCTCGGCTATGGATTCCTGCTGCCGATCCTCCCGTCCACGATCGCCAGGATTGTGGACTCATCGGACACGGCCGTCCTGTCGCGGCATACCGGCGTGCTCACGGGAATCTACACTCTTGCGCTATTCCTATTCGCTCCGTTGTGGGGACGGCTGGCGGATAAGTACGGGCGACGTCCAATGATCGTCGCCGGACTGGCGGGCTTTGCCTCCACCCTGGCGCTGTTCGCCATGGCGGAAACGCTACCGACGCTTTATCTCGGTCGGTTCCTCAATGGCGCGTTCGCCTCCGCGATCGCGCCGGCCGCCTACGCGGTCGGAGACCGTGCTCCGACGAAGGAATGGCGAGCCCATCGGTTCGCGCTTTTGAACATCGCGGGAGCCAGTGGCTTCCTTGTCGGGCCGATGATGGGAGGGTTCATCGTCTCCGGCGTCCGCATCGCTTTGCCGGGCCTCGGCGAGGCGGCGGTTTCCCGTTCACCATTTTTCGCTACTTCGGCTTTCGCGGTTGTGGTGGCCTTCCTCATCCTGTCATTCGTGCCCGGCAAGGTGGCGCGTGGCTCGGTTCGAAGGCAGGATGCGAGAGGGATGGGAGGCCGGGCCGCACTGCCTCGGCTGCTGGCGGTCTCCTTTGTGACCGCCTTGGCTGTAGGGGCGTTTGAGGTGGGCCTGTCTCTGCGCGGCATTCAGAGCCTTGGTATGAGCACCTATCGGCTAGGGCTGATGTTTACCGAATGCAGCTTTGTGATGCTGGTTGCGCAGTCGGTCGTCTTTTCACCGCTCGTCAGGCCGGAGGCTACGCGCTGGCTCCTGACGCCGGCGCTGGCGATACTTGCTGCAGGCGTTGCTGCTGTTCCCTTCGCATTGTCAGAAATCAGCATGACCGTCGTGGTGGCCGTGATCGCGGCCAGCGCCGGCGTTCTTTCTCCAGTTGTCACCTACTGGATTTCGATGAGTGCCGGAGAACGGCAGGGCGTCGAGCTCGGTTGGCAGACCGCGTCCGCCAGTCTCGGTCAGGCCGCCGGGTCGGCAGCCGGAGGTGTTCTCTTCAACCTGACGCTCGTGCCGAATGCATCCTTCACGCTGACGGCGGTGGCCGTTCTTGGAGGACTCGTCGCAAGCGTTGGTATTCCTCGGCTGCTGGTCTCGAATGACCAACAGTCATCAGTCTCTTCTACTGCCGTGCCATCCACAACGAAGTCGGCAAGCGGAGATCGGTCGTGACCGGCGCCTCCGAAGCCGCACACGTCCTCTTCATCAACCGGATCCAGGCCATCCAGATCTAAGCACCATGTCTCAGGACCAGTCTTTACTCCCATCCACCGCCAGTATGCCCAGAGCAGCGCGACAGTTCCGGGCTTACAGCGACGCTGTCCGTAGCTCGCCGGGGCGCTACAAACTTCTTCTGCTCGCCCTCGGTTTGGCTTTCATCGTCGGTGCGACCACAATCGGCCAGCTTCGGCTGAACGCCTGGAACGAGCCCTTTTTCGACGCGCTCAGAAACAGGGATCTTGCCTCGTTCGGTCACCAGCTCGTCGTCTTTGTCGTCGTCGCCGGGGTTCTCATTTCCCTGAACATCGCGCAGACATGGTTCGATCAGGGGACGAAGATCGCCTTGCGTGACTGCCTCACCCGCGATCTGCTGGCTCAGTGGTTCTTACCCCGAAGGGCCGTGCTTCTTGAAGGCGCAGGCCCGGTCGGCAGCAATCCCGACCAAAGAGTTCAAGAGGATGCCAGACGCCTCACTGAGCTCACAGTGGCCCTTGCCGTCGGCATCTTCCAGTCCACGCTGCTGCTGTTGAGCTTCGTCGGCGTACTGTGGCTGCTCTCCCGCGGCTTCATGTTCGAAGTCGGCGGACGCAGCTTCCAGATTCCAGGTTTTATGGTCTGGGCGGCCCTGATCTATGCGGCGTCGGGGTCGTGGCTGAGCTGGCGCCTTGGTCGTCCGCTGACAGGTCTCAATGCAACCCGCTATGCCAGTGAGGCGGAATTCCGATTCGGACTTATGCAGGCGAGCGAATCCAGGGACGGCATCGCGCTCTCCGGCGGCGAAGAAGGCGAACGGAAACGGCTTGAACGCGAATTCGAGGGCGTGATCGGCGTCACGCGGCGGCTCGCCAACGTGACGACACGGCTGACAGGCGTTACGGCAGGATACGGATGGTTCGCGGCCGTGGCCCCGATTGTCGTCGCCGCGCCAGGATATTTCGGCGGCCAGCTCACCTTCGGGGAGCTGATGATGGTCGTCGGAGCCTTCAATCAGGTTCAGCAGGCTCTGCGGTGGTACGTCGACAATATCGGCAACATAGCAGACTGGCTGGCCACGCTTCAGCGCGTTATGGACCTGCGCCAGGCGCTCCTCGCACTGGACCAGGCCGCTCCGTCGCAGAACCGCATCGCCGTGCTGGAAAACGAACCGACGCTTGTTATCGAGGATATTGTCATCGACATGGCTGACCGCGCGATTTTCCTTGAGGAATCGAAGGTGGCGCTCCAGCCGGGAGAGCGCGTCCTTATTATCGGCAGGCCGGGTGCAGGAAAGAGCACGTTGTTCCGTGCGCTCGCCGGGCTCTGGCCGTGGGGCACCGGCCTACTCCGCCGGCCTGCAAAGACGACCACCATCTTCCTTCCGCAGAGATCATACGTGCCGCCCGGATCCTTGAGGGAGGTTCTGGCGTACCCCTCCGAACCTTCCGCCTTTGAGGAGAAGGAATTCGCTCGTGCACTGAGACGAACGAACCTCGACCATCTTGTCTCTTCCCTCGACCGCGTTGCTCGATGGGACAAGGATCTGACGGTCGACGAGCAGCAGCATCTTGCCTTCGCCCGGCTTCTCGTTCACAGACCCCAATGGGTCGTCAGCGACGAAGCCCTGTGTCACCTCAATGAGGATGACCGGAAGATGCTGTTCTCGCTCTTCGACAGCGAACTGTCGAAGACGTCCGTCCTCAGCATATCGAGCAACGAGGCGCAGTACGGGTTCTATTCAAGGACGCTTCATCTGTGTGCGCGCCCGCGTGGGGAGCCAAACGGGAGCACGGCCTGGAATTAACCATTTTTTGACCATGCTCGTTAACAATAGGAGGCCATGATTTATCGAGTTTAGCCGCGAGCATTGACTTTGCGCTGCGGACTGGAGGAGCGCACCTTGTTCAGTGTTACGTGGCGAAACGCAGATCGGGTGCCGGGCACGACGTTCGATCTTGTGAGACGCATGACAATAAGAACTTGTGCGGCTCTCGGGTGTGCCAGCGCTGTATGGAGCCTTTCCGCAGCAGGCGTTGCTGCCGAAGAGCGTTCATTAAAGCTCTACTTCGGCCATACAGGCGAACGGGCGATTATTACGTTCAAGCGAAATGGCGTCTTTGATCCCTATGGCCTGAAACAGCTCAATGGTTTCTTGCGTGATTGGCGCCAGAACAAAACCATCAACATGGACCCGCGCCTGTTCGACATCGTATGGGAAATGTACAGGCGAAGTGGGGCTACGGACTACATCAACGTCGTTTCCGGATATCGGTCGCCTGGTACCAATGCCATGCTCCGCACCCGGTCTTCGGGCGTCGCCAAAGAAAGTCAGCATACACAGGGCAAGGCAATCGATTTCTTCATCCCTGGGGTGAAGCTTGCCACACTTCGCGGCCTTGCGATGCAGACGCAGGGCGGGGGCGTAGGGTATTATCCGACCTCCGGCTCCCCATTCGTCCATGTCGATGTTGGTCGAATTCGAGCTTGGCCCCGAATGAGCTATCAGGAGCTGGCCAGACTGTTCCCTGACGGCAAGACACTTCATATCGCGAGCGATGGCAGAACTCTTCCTGGATATGCGTTCGCAGTAGCCGAATACAAGCGTCGAGGCTCAGTCGCGTCAGTTGAGATTGCCAGTGCCGCCCAGGACGCGAAGCGGTCGAGAGGCAGCATGTTGAGCAACCTGTTCGGGGATCGGGATGCAAAGGAACAAGGTGATGCCAGGTCGCAGGCGACCGAAGCATTGCCTGCGCCTGCCGCGAAAGAGGCGACGGCTCTTGTGGCAGGTCCTGATAGCTCGCTTGCCCTGATCAAAGCGCCAGTCCCTTCCGCGCGTCCTCCTGAAAGCATTCTGCTGACAAGTCTGGTGCCCTCCAAAATGCCGCCGGGGTCCCAGGCGCTGAACGACCTCATTTCCGACACCGCTACTGTGTACGGGGGACGTTACAGCGTCCGCCGACGAGAAAATCCCGCTGCCGACGTTCGCGCAGCGCGAGGCAATTCCCAATGAGACAGACGAGATCGTCACGGCTTCGATTGCTCCGCTGCCGGATGCGATTGCGGCCTTGTCGGAAGTTCCGTCGATTCCCGAGAGCGGTGCCTTGATGCTTCTAAGTGCGACAGATCACGTACCGAGGACAACCTTCGCCGTGAGCTACAATGCAAGGGCTTCGAGACAGCAAACTTCAGAGCGACCGCGACGCTCAATCACGAGCGGCGAGGTATCGATCCCTGCCCACCCATGACGGCAGCGAAATCATCGAAGACACTAACTGAACCATGCTGAACTGAGAAATCAGACGCTGAAGCCACAGGAGCGAACTGTTGAAGGCGTTCGTCCTCGCTGTATCCAGCACAACCAGCAGGAGCCTGTTCGAGGATTCTTCATCCCATGTACCCAGGTGATCCCGGCATTGCGGTGATCGCGGTGCGCGCGCGGATGTGCTAGGATCATTGCGCTGCATTGACCGTGGGAGGCGGAAGTGCGCCGAATTCTTTTCACTCTGATCCTGTGCGTCGTGCCGACGTCAATATCTTCCGCCTCCGGCCACGCTGTGTTTCACACCGCCTCGTTCGGCGATGGCGGATCCGTGAGCCTCAGTATCGCTGAGGGAAGACCTTCCCGCTATTCCGCCTTCGATTTCGACGCCATCATCACGCTTTCCGAAGCCGACCATGGGGGAGCCGTTCTCTATCGCGATGGGGGACGCCATCAAGTAAGCGTCCGCTGCGCTGCCCCCGCGATGGTGAGGATCAGCGCCGTTGACTATCCGGTAGATGTTTCCATCCCGTCCGGCGGTGACTGGAAGCACGATCTCTGGGCAGCGCTATGCAACGCTCCGGTTTCCTGAGTGGCGGTGCGAAATAGTTCAATTGATCAAAGGCGGGTCAAGTGTCAGCCCGCCCGGGTGTCGTCGACGGCAAGGGTTCCCTCTCCGATGGGCGGAGGCAGGGCATAGTTGGTAAGAGAACCTGGAAGTCGCTCTGCATGCCGCCGGTTTCATAGATATCCTGCGTTTGCGCCGTCGAAGTGGAGTTCGCTCGAATATAGGCAATGTCGATTGGCTCGCGGCGTCCCGTGAGCTTGACTGCCTGCTGTCGGTGCCAGCGGCGGGCGTTCAATTCGCCGGGAATCCTGCGCAACAGATCGACGGAGACAACCAGAGGGACTGCCAGGAACTTCGCCAGCGCCTCAAGCCGTTGAGCGACGTTCACTGCGTCGCCGATGACGGTGAACTCGTCGTGGAAGCCGCTTTCGAGGACGCCCCCGATGACCGTGCCGTAGTGAAGGCCTACACCTGTCGCCAACGCCGGACTGCCGCGTTTGGAATTGGAAAGGCGCCAGCCGTCGAGTGCTGCGGTCAGTTCCACTGCGCATGCCAAGGCCCGGGAGGCATCGTCGGGCTGCGGCTTCGGTTGCCCGAACACCGCCATCACGCCATCGCCGATGAACTTGTCGACCGTGCCGCGATAGGCAAATACGGTGCCCGCGACGACCCGACGATACTCCGCCAGGACACGCGCAAACTCGCGGGGATCGGCGATTTCGGAATAGCTGGTGAAGTCCCTGATGTCGACGAACATGATCGCCGCGTCTCGACGTTCAAGATCGAGAACTGCGCTTGCATCCTGAAGATCTGAAACGACGGTTGGTGAGAAGAACCTCGACAGGTTCATGCGCCGCTCCTCGATCTTCAGCGCATGCCTGCGCGTGCGGTCGTGGTCCAGCGAGACAAGATAAACTGCCAGCGCCGTGAATCCGAAGCTGCTGGTCAGAACCAGGTCCTGGCTGAAGAAATTACCCAGCAGCGAACCGGCCGCATTTGCATGGTGTCGGTAGGCCATGATCGCCAGCATCGTGAGCCAGCACGCCACCACGATGCTCGAGAACAGCACGATCAGACGGTGGTCGAGCTTGAGTGCGATGTGATTGAGGAGAATAAATGCGACGACCAGGCTGGATGTCGTGAGAGTGTGGTTGTCGGTGATCGGGCTGGCGAGGATGTGTTCATAGAGAACGACGACCACCAGCACCGCATCGAGCGCGACAAAGCCTGCCTTCAGATTTTCTCGTGCTGGGAAACGTGTGGCGGTCACGATCGACGCGACGCTGATGCCTAGATAGACGAGGGCTACGCTCACGTGGGTTGCGAAGCTGGACTGGCTGTCGCCGAAGACCAGATTGGCGAAGAGGATCAGAAGGACGACAAACCGTAGCGAAGTAGAACGAATCTCGCGGGCAGCATCTCCCTCTCCAAAGGGTGTCTTATGATCCATGGAACCGATTTTGAGGTGTCGGATTGGTCAGGAGCAGGTAGGCCGGACCCTGGAGCCCGGCCACCCATCAGGATTATTTCACCTGGGTGACGGTGAGTTTGCCGTTCACGCGTTCGGCGACGAACTCGACGTTCGATCCTTCCTTCAGCTTCTCGAGCAGAGCCGGGTCCTCGACGCGGAAGACCATCGTCATCGCGGGCATGTCGAGGTTCTTCAGGTCTTCATGCTTGATGGTAACCTTCTTCGACTTGGCGTCGACCTTGGTGACTGCACCCTTGGTGAATTCCTGGGCGAACGCGCCGAAGGCCGCGCTGGCCGAAAGCAGAACGGCAAGGCCGAGTCTCATAGCGATCTTCATCTCTTTGTCTCCTTGGTTTCGGTTACTTCCCAGCGACGGTAACGTCGCCGTGCATGCCGGCTTCGTAGTGGCCGGGGATCAGGCAAGCGAATTTGAATGCGCCGTCGGTCGTGAACTTCCAGACGATCTCGCCGGACTGGCCTGCCGGAAGGCGGATGGAGTTGGCGTCGGCATGTTCCATTTCGGGAAACTTCTCCATGACCTTCTTGTGCTCCAGGATTTTATCTTCCTGATCGAGCACGAATTCGTGGTCGACAGTTCCGGCATTCTTGATCGCGATCTTGATGGTCTGCCCCTTGCGGACGTTGAAGACCGCCGGCGTGAACAACATCTTGCCGTCGTCGGTTTCCTTCATGGTGACGCGCACCGTCTGTGTCACCTTGGTCTTATCGCCGGGTTCCCCGACAGCCATCTTTTCGTCGTGACCGCCGGCATGGTTGCCGGAGGCAAGGGCGGGAGTTGCGAGCGCTGCGAGAGCCAGTGCCAATAGATAATTCTTCATGCATAGATCCTTTTGAGTGTTAGATATCGAGCCTCAGCCGTTCGTCGGCTTCGGCGTGATCTGCGTCTTCGCGTCTCTGGCCTTGGTCGCGTCCGGCAGTTCGCCGGTCCACTCCCAGGCCTGCGTCCCGGGCGGGTTCTCGTACCAACCCGGATCGGAGTAATCGTCCGCCGAGATGCCCTCGCGGACCTTCACGACCGAGAACATGCCGCCCATCTCGATTGGGCCGTGCGGCCCCCAGCCGGTCATCATAGGAACGGTGTTCTCGGGTATGGGCATTTCCATTTCGCCCATGTCGGCCATGCCCTTGGTGCCCATGGGCATGTATTCCGGTTGAAGCTTTCTGATCTTCTCGGCGAGCTTCGACTTGTCAGCTCCAATGAAGGTCGGAATGTCGTGCCCCATCGCGTTCATCGTGTGGTGCGACTTGTGGCAGTGGATCGCCCAGTCGCCGAGGTACTTGGCGTCGAACTCGTAGGCGCGCATAGCGCCGACGGGGATGTCGATGCTGACCTCCGGCCAGCGGGCCTCGGGCCGGACCCAGCCGCCATCCGTGCATGTCACCTCGAAGTCATAGCCGTGCATGTGGATCGGATGGTTCGTCATGGTCAGGTTGCCCACCCGCACCCGCACCCTGTCGTTCTTCGACACCACGAGAGGGCTGATGTCCGGGAACACCCGGCTGTTCCAGCACCACATGTTGAAGTCGGTCATCTCCATGATCCGCGGCACGTAAGAGCCGGGATCGATATCGTAGGCATTGAGCAGGAAGACGAAGTCGCGGTCGACGCGCATGAACTTCGGATCTTTCGGATGGACGACGAAGAAGCCCATCATGCCCATCGCCATCTGCACCATCTCGTCAGAATGCGGGTGGTACATGAAGGTGCCCGACTTCACGAGATCGAACTCGTAGACATAGGTCTTGCCGACCGGAATGTGCGGCTGCGTCAATCCGCCGACGCCATCCATGCCCGACGGCAGGATCATGCCGTGCCAGTGGATCGTCGTGTGCTCCGGTAGCTTGTTGGTCACAAAGATGCGCACGCGGTCGCCTTCGACCGCCTCGATCGTCGGACCGGGCGACTGGCCGTTATAGCCCCAGAGGTATGCGGTCATGCCGTCGGCCATCTCGCGTTCGACCGGCTCGGCGACGAGGTGGAATTCCTTCACGCCGTTGTTCATCCGGTGGGGCAGGGTCCAGCCGTTAAGGGTGACGACCGGCTGGTAGTCCGGACCCGAGGTCGGATGGAGCGGCGGCTGCATGTCCGCCGATTCCATTGTCGGAGCGTCGGGGAGGCCCATCGCCGATGTTTTTGTCCAGGCACCCGCCGCCAGCAGGGCGGCGCTCGCACCGAATAATTGTCGTCTGTTGAACATGGTGGGTTCCTTTCTCAATGGCCGCTGCCACCACTGCTTTCGGAAGCAGCGGCGACCTCGGTCTCTGCCGACGCGTTAGTCGCGCCGCCGCCGTAAATCGCAGGGGCGAGATTGGCTTCGGCGAGCCAGAAATCGCGCTTGGCGTTGACGGAGAGCAGGATGGAATTGATCTTGTCGCGCGTGTCGGTCAGCAGCTCGAAGGTGTTCGAGATCATGCCATTGTAGGTCAGCAGGGATTCCTCCTCGACCTTGGTGCGAAGTGGCACGACGTCATTGCGGTAGTGCCGCGCGATGTCGTAGTTCGAGCGGTAGGCCTCGTAGGCGGACCGGGCTTGCGACCGGACGTTGACGGCCTTCTCCGCCAGCAGGTTCGCCGCCCGCATGTATGCCACCTCGGCCTTGCGCATCCGCGCCTTGCCGGTGTCGAAGATCGGGATCGCGAACTCCAGTTCCACCTGGGCGGTCGTCCTGGTCTTCTTCTCGTCGTCCTCGATTTCCCGTTCCGTTTCGAAACCGGTCAGGATTTCGAGGTCGGTCACGTAGCGGGTCGCTTCGGTGAGCCCGTAGGACTTGGCGGTGGCTTCGAGTTCGAGTTTCGCGACCTGAAGGTCGATCCGGTTCCTCAGAGCCTCGGCCTCGATGGTGTCCCGTTTGACGACGGACTTGGGCAGCGGTGGCAGGCTATTTGGAACCTGGTAATCAAGGTCTGAGCCCCAAAGGCCCATGAGCCGGGTCAGCTCCTCCTTGGCGAGCCGCGCAGCCAGTCGGGCCTTCGCCGTCTCTCCGGCGAGTTCGGCGACGAACACATGCTCGCGGGCCTGGGCACCCTTGGTCATCGCGCCTGTCTCGCCCAGCTTTTCAGCGAGTTCCGAGGCTGCGTCCGCCGTCGCCTGGGCGCGCTGGAGCTGTCCGACGTTCTCCCAGGCCGCCACCGCGCCGATCCAGGCACGCCGCGTGTCGGCGGCGACCTGGAGCGTTCTCACGGCCGCGGCCAACTGCGCCTGGCGGAAGCGGGTGTCGGCGATCGCGATGTCCCTGTTTTTGGTCGCGAGCGCCAGGATGTTGGTCGTGATCATCCCCTCGATGGTCTTGAACGCCTCCAGTTCCGGGGTGCCCATGCCCGTCGTTCCGATGGAGACGGTCGGGTTAATGAACATCGTCGACTGCCAGGCATCCGCCGCGCTATCGCCGAGATCGGCGTAGGCGGCCTGGAGTCCCTTGTTGTTCAGGAGGGCGATCTGGACCGCCGTCTCCACGTCGAGGGACTTCTTTTGAGCGAGCAGGCTTTTGACCTGCGCCGACGCCGACCTGGCCTGGCTCTGGTTCTGGATCCAGACGGTCTGCTTCGCCGTAGCAATGGCGGTCTTGTTGGAAACGGTGGTGAAGCCTGCCTCCTTGCCGGAGTACTCGGTGCCTGTGACGCAGCCGCTCAGTACCAGCGGGAATGCCAGCACCGTTGTCAGTTTCTTAAGGCCGATCATGAGGCGTCTCCTTTCGCGGGAGACTGCAGATCGTTCTGTCTACGCCACGGCTTGGGATCGACGGGCTGCCTGGCGACGTAGCCCGAGATCGGCGACCGGAATCCGACCGGGCGCGCGGAAGGCTGTTCGATCGCGGCGGAGGACGCCACCACGTCGGGAGGAAGCGTGGATGCGCAGCCGCCGACAAGAAGCGGCAGCCCCACCACGAAAAGCGAGGGTTTCATTGTGAATTTCCGAGAAAGAGATAGCCTACGGAGGCGCCCGCCAGGATGAAGGCAGGCGACCGACTGGACCCGGTCAAGCGGGTGCGTCTCTAATCAGATATTCGGGGGACGGTGGAGATCCGGCAGTTCGCCGAGGGTCGTACGGTCGTCGGCGAACTGCCGGATCGAGGTCACGACGGGTCCGCCGACGTCGGGGCCTTCACAAATTATCCCCAATCCGCCGCAGAAGTCCTTGCAGCATTCCTGCTTGACGAGCTTCGAAGCATCATCGCCGTCATCAGATACATCCCCATGCGAGTGGCCGTAATCGGCCGCCTCAGCCATGTCGTGGTCTTCATGGGACGGTGTCACGTCCGAGACGACGGCTTTCAGATCGGGGAACGAGGATCCGTGCATCGCGGCGTTGGCGTTCGACAGCGAGTACCCGGCCAGTGATACGATGATCACCAGCCGCATCATCACGAGCAGCCTGCTCACTGTGATTCGGTACATTCTGTCCATTCCCAACGAGCTACATGCAAAGCCGCGCGATTTCAATTAGGAGCTATGTCTCGTCGACGTTCGAGTCCTTTATGTGGCGCGAACATCACGTTGTGCAAAGCTAGGGCTTCCAACACTGGCAAGGTCAATACGGGCTGTTCTTTTTTGATGATGATCGATCTTGCGTCCTATGCAGGCCTTTTCACTGCCGCTCTTGGCGCGGCGACGATAATGCCGATGCAGTCGGAGCCCGTGCTCGTCGGCCTTCTTCTCACAGGCAAGTTCTCCGTCCCGGTTCTGCTCGCCGTGGCCAGCGTCGGAAACACGCTTGGAAGCATCCTCAACTGGTTCCTCGGCCGGGGCCTCGAAAGGTTCCGGGATCGGCGATGGTTTCCGGTCGGGGAGGAGGCGCTGGAACGTTCGTCCCGCTGGTACAGGAAATACGGGAAGTGGACGCTGCTGCTTTCCTGGATGCCGGTCTTTGGAGACGCTCTCACGGTTGTCGCTGGAGTGCTCCGGGAGCCGCTGCTTCCGTTCACCATCCTCGTGTTCGTCGCCAAGACGGGCCGCTATGTCGTTCTAACGCTGGCCACTTTGCAGTTCGTGGGCTGACGGCTTCCTGCGGGGGAAGACCATGCGATCGACTGTCGCGTCACGGGCGATGAGCGTGTGCCAGGCAGCCGCGGCGAGGTGCAGTGCGACCATCGCCAGGATGATCCTCGACCCCGCGACATGATACGGCGCAATCCCGAACCAGAAGTAGCTGGCGACGAATCCCATGCAGGCCTGCGCGATGATCGCAGCATAGAAGGCGTGATGAAGCACTGTTGCTGCCCACCCCGTCCACGTGCCGGGCGCGCTTGTCTGGGGCGGCTGCATGATACGAAGAACCAGACGCACGCCCATAAGCAGGCCGATCGCCATTCCAGCGTAGTTGTGGAGGTGGTGCTGAACTGTGTCCCAGTACGACGGCTCCATGCCCATGTGGACGGCATGGTGGGTTCTTTCGATGCTGCCGCCCGTCAGGTACTGCAGCGGCACCAGGAGGGCGATCAGCCAGTGAAGTCCTATCTGGGCGAGCGAATAGCCGCCTTTCATCCATCCCTCCCACGTGAAAAACGCAGACTAGCCGAAGGCGGTTAACGCTTTCTCCTCGGCTGGGATCGGCCCAGATCATCGGTCCTTGGAACATTTCTACTGCCCTTCGGTTCTATGACGGAAGGGAAAACCAGCCGAATGAAACTTGGTCGAATACTTCGCTACGCTCAGATCGTCGCAGTCGCGCTACTGGTGATGGCGAATCCACTCGTTGTGACCGCCGACCCGGCCGCCCCTCGAAGTCGGCACTGTGTTGTCGCCGCGGAACATCATCGCTCCGCCGAAGCAGCATGCGCGCAGCAGATTGCGTGCTGCTCGACAGTGCACTGCTGTCCGATCCTTCCGGAACCCGCGGTGCTCGCGGCTCCGCGTTTCGAGCCGGGTCCGCATGAAGACATACCGTCCGCCCCTCGGGCGCTGCTGCTGATCCGCGCGATCGATCCGCCGCCCCGATCTCCGCAAGACTGAGACCGACCATCCCTCAACCAGATTTCGGAGATCGAAACATGAAGACGTTCACCAACCTTGCCCTGTCCATGGCGGCCGCCGCGGCCTCCTTCGTAATCCTCCCGTCGGGCGCCTCCGCCCAGTCGACAATGGCCTATCCGGAGAAATGCAAGTCCCAGGGCATGGACATAGCGAAGACGGACATGTCCTCGGCGGACATGCACATGGGCGAAATGACCGACTATCAGAAGGCGTCGATGGAAGGCATGAAGACCATGGGCATGAATATGATGCAGGGAATGATGAAGAAGGACGCTGACGTCTCCTTCGTCTGCGGCATGATCGCCCACCACATGGGAGCGATCAGCATGTCGGAGGTTGAACTCAAATATGGCGACAACGACGAGGCCAAGCAGATGGCCCAGAAGGTCATCGAAGCCCAGAAAAAGGAGATCGAGGAGATGTCCAAGTGGGTCGACAAGGAAGTCAAATAGGAGATTGCGCCATGCATCATATGTCAACTGAGATGAAGGCCTGCATCGACAACTGCCTGGCCTGCTACGGCGAATGCCTGTCGATGGCCATGGGCCATTGCCTGGAACTGGGCGGCGAGCACACGAAGCCTGCGCACTTCAAGCTGATGATGGCCTGCGCGGAGATCTGCCGGACCTCTGCGCATTTTATGCTGATCGGCTCGGAGCACCATAAGCATGTCTGCCGGGAATGCGCTGAAATCTGCGCCCAGTGCGCCGACGACTGCGAACGGATCGGCGACATGCAGAGCTGCGTCGACGTGTGCCGCCGCTGTGCAGAGAGCTGCCGCAAGATGGCAGCGTGACCGAGCGCGCATCGCCGCCCTCTTCCTGCCCAGATGAGAATGGATATCCGTCGCAAGTGGCAGGCGACGGATTCGGACGAAGCGCTCATGAAACAGACGGTTTACGTGAAGAGATGGGGACTGCTCCCGGTCGTCGGAGCGGTCCTGCTGACGGCGATCCCGTCGCCGGCGGCGGAGGATGTCGTAGCCCTTCGGCAGGCGGACATGAAAGCCATGGCCGCGGCGGCGAAGACGATCTCCGGCATGTTCAAGGATCCGGGGAGCTACAAGGCCGCCGAGTTCAGATGGGCCGCCGACACCATCCGCGACAGATCGGGAAGTGTTCTCTCCGGACACTTCGCATCCGAGGCGGCCAGCCCGCAATCGAAGGCCAAGCCGAACATCATCGAGGAGCGCGACCGGTTCGACCGCATCGCGAATGACCTGCGCGATTATGCTGCCGCGCTGGACGCAGCCGCGGAGAAAAACCCCGGACCGATGCCGGCCGGGATGCGCATGAAGCCTGGAGAGGCCATGGGCGGCGGTCCGCTCGGCACCCAAGTCCGCAATGAGCGGGAGCTCTCGGCGATGCCGGCTGAACATGTCTTCCACCTGTTGCTGCAGACCTGCACGACCTGCCATGCCCGGTTCAGGATGGAGTAAACCACGGCAAACATCGCTGAAAGTCAGGACCAAAACGGGCTCGTTTCAGCGGGCGCGTCTTGGCCGGCCCTTGATCTTGGGCCTTGAACTTCGCGTTGATCGTCGGCATTACCGCGTCTTCTGCAGCATTCTGCCCCTCACTGCCGTCCGGCGATGATCGAGGAGTCGACATCCTTGATATCGCGCTTGCCGCACAATGCCATGGTGATGTCCATCTCCTTGCGGATGATCTCGAGTGCCAGCGCGACACCGTCCTTGCCCATGGCGCCAAGTCCATAAAGGAAGGGCCGGCCGATATAGGTGCCGCGGGCACCGAGCGCTACGGCTTTCAACACGTCCTGCCCGGAACGGATGCCGCCGTCGAGATGCACCTCGATGCGGTCGGCGACAGCATCGACGATCCTGGGGAGCATGCTGATCGATGAAGGGGCGCCATCGAGCTGGCGGCCGCCGTGATTGGAGACGATGATGGCATCGGCGCCGGTTTCGGCTGCGTGCCTGGCATCCTCGACATCGAGGATGCCCTTGATGATCAGCGGGCCGCCCCATTGTTCCTTGATCCAGGCGACATCTCTCCACGATAGCTGCGGGTCGAATTGTTCATTCGCGAAAGTCGTGATCGAGGGAAGATCGGCGAGGCCTTTGGCGTGGCCGACGATGTTGCCGAAGCTGCGGCGCTTCGTCTTCATCATCTCCATGCACCAGAAAGGGCGCGTCGCCATCTGCCAGATATGCTTCGGCGTGAGTTTCGGCGGTGCCGAGAGGCCGTTGCGCAGGTCCTTGTGGCGCTGGCCGATAATCTGCAGGTCGGCGGTCAGCACCAGTGCAGAGCATTTGGCGGCCTTGGCGCGGTTGATGAGATCGAGCACGAAGCCTCGGTCGCGCATGACATAGAGCTGAAACCAGAAGGGCTTCGTCGTGACGGAGGCGACATCTTCGATCGAGCAGATGCTCATGGTCGAGAGCGTGAAGGGCACGCCGAATTCTTCCGCCGCGCGCGCCGCCAGCATCTCGCCATCGGCGTGCTGCATGCCGGTCATGCCCGTCGGGGCAAGGGCCACCGGCATCGACACCTTTTGGCCGATCATCGTGGTTTCGAGCGTGCGGTTGCTCATATCGACCAGCACGCGCTGGCGCAGCTTGATGTCGCGGAAATCGGCTTCGTTGGCGGCGTAGGTCGATTCCGTCCAGGCGCCGGAATCCGCGTAGTCGAAGAACATCTTCGGGACGCGGCGCTGAGCCATATTCTTGAGATCGGCGATGGTCAGCGGCTTGGTCATTAGCAAACTTTCACATCTGATGACGTGGTCGAATACCACGCTTTTTCAGCCTTTGGTATTTGATTTCAGAGGAGTTTGCCGTGAGGCCACCGCCCTGCTAAAGCCCGCTTTTCATCGCGACGCCCGCCACATAAGTTTCCGCAACGGCGCGGTCGTCACCCATGGTCTGCAGCAGGAACAGTTCCTCCGAAAGCGTCTTTACGACCTCCATTTTCAGGGCCATGGCCGGTGTTGCGGTGGCATTGAGAACGACGAGGTCTGCCTCGGTGCCTGGTTCCAGCGTGCCGATCCTGTCGGCGAGTGACAGCGCCTCGGCATTGGCGAGCGTCATGTGGTAATAGCTATCGAGCGGGTTCAGGCGCTCACCGAGCAATTGCTGGATCTTGTAGGCTTCGTCCATCGTCCGCAGCATGGAATAGCTGGAGCCCCCGCCGATATCGGTGGCGACACCGATACGAACCGGCTTTTCGCGGCGGGCGAGCGCCTTCAGCGGGAAGAGGCCGGAACCGAGGAAGAGGTTCGAGGTCGGGCAATGGACGGCGACTGCGCCGCTCTCGCTCATGGCATCGGCTTCGCGGTCTGAAAGGTGGATGGCATGGCCGAAGAGGCTTTTCGGCCCAAGCAGGCCATAGCGTGCATAGATATCGGTGTAGTCGGCCGCCTCAGGATAGAGTTGGCAGGTGAATTTGATCTCGTCGTGGTTTTCCGACAGATGCGTCTGAATGTGCAGATCGGGGAATTCGCGTGCGAGGGCTGCCGTTGCCTCCATCTGGGCCGGCGTGGAAGTGATCGCGAAGCGCGGCGTGATGGCGACATGGTTGCGGCCCTTACCGTGCCAGTCGGCGATCACCTGCCGGGTCTCGTCGTAACCCATCTCAGGCGTATCGAGCAGGCCTTGCGGCGCATTGCGGTCCATCATCACCTTGCCGCCGACCATGCGCATGTTGCGGCGCATGGCTTCCGCGAAATAGGCATCGGCCGAGGTCTTGTGAACCGAGCAATAGGCGACGGCCGTCGTCGTGCCGTGGCGGATCAACTCGTCGTAGAAATGCTTGGCAATCTTCTCGGCATGGGCGCTTTCGACGAAGCGACACTCCTCCGGGAACGTGTAGGTATTCAGCCATTCCAGAAGGTTTGCGGCATAGGAAGCGATCACCTGCATCTGCGGGAAATGCAGATGCATGTCGATGAGGCCGGGCATGATCAGATGCGGGCGGTGATCGATTTCGGCGACCTCGGCAGGTGCCTTGGCCTTGACGTCGGTATAGGTGCCGACAGCTGCGATGATGCCGTTCTCGATCAACAGACCACCGTCTGTCTCGTAGAAATAGCTCTCGCTATCGGCGAGGCTGAGCGGAGCGCGGCGGAAGGAGAGTAGGCGCCCGCGCACGAGTGTCATGGTCATTCTTGTTTGCCTTCGACTGCGCTTTCGAACCAGGCGACGAGCAGCTTGCGCTCATCCGGTGTGATGTCGGTCACATTCCCCGGCGGCATGGCATGGCTGCGGCCCGCCTGTATATAGATTTCCCGGGCGTGCGCAGCGATTTCTGCGTCATTTTCCAAGATTACGCCCTTCGGTGGGCGGGCGATACCCTCATAGACCGGCTCTGCCGCATGGCACATGGAACAGCGTGTGCCGATCAGCTGTTTGACGGCGGGAAAATGCGGATCGCCGGCAAATTGCTGGAATGCGGGGGCGACGGATGCGCTCTGATCCTCACCGGTCAGAATCTTCGGTGCCGTCGATAGCCACATGATGAGGATGAAGAGCACGACGGTGACGATCCAGGTCCAGGTCGGCCTGCCTTTCCGAGCATGGGTGGTGTTGAACCAGTGGCGGATCGTGACGCCCATCAGGAAGACCAGTGCGGCGATCACCCAGTTGAAGGCGGTGCCGAAGGCCAGCGGATAATGGTTCGACAGCATGAAGAAGATGACGGGCAGCGTCAGGTAGTTGTTATGCAGCGAGCGCTGTTTCGCCATATAGCCATATTTGGCATCTGGCGTGCGGCCGGCGATCAGGTCGGCGACGACGATCTTCTGGTTGGGAATGATGATCATGAAGACATTGGCCGACATGATCGTCGCCGTGAATGCGCCAAGATGCAGGAAGGCGGCGCGGCCGGTGAAGACCTGCGTATAGCCCCAGGCCATAAAAACCAGCACAACATAGAGCACCGCCATCAGGCCCCAGGTGTTCTTTCCGAGCGGTGACTTGCAGAGCAGGTCGTAGACAATCCAGCCGAAGCCGAGCGATGCGAGCGAGATCAGGATTGCCACCGGCTTGGAAATATCCAGCACATGGCGGTCGATAAGAAAGAGATCGGCGCCGCCGTAATAGACGATGCAGAGCATCAGGAAGCCCGAGAGCCAGGTGAAATAGCTCTCATACTTGAACCAGGTCAGGTGTTCCGGCATCTCGGCCGGCGCCACTAGGTATTTCTGAATGTGGTAGAAGCCGCCGCCGTGGACCTGCCATTCCTCGCCGTGAACACCAACGGGCAGATGCGGGCGCTTCACCAGGCCGAGGTCGAGCGCGATGAAATAGAAGGACGACCCGATCCAGGCGATCGCGGTAACGACGTGGAACCAGCGCGCCGCAAAGGCCAGCCACTCCCAGGCTATTGCATATTCATACATTCAGTTCCCCTGTTCTTCTTCCGACTCGTGAGATTGCGAGAAATTCCGGCGTGAGGAAAGGGGGCACGTGGGGTTTCTTGCCGCAGTGGAGATTGCAGGAAGAGCTTGCCGGGTGCGGCATTTGTGCTAAGGCATCGGCAACCATGCTATTAAGGAGCCGCTGAAACATGCAGATCGAAGTCCCTTGCCCGAAGTGCCGCAACACGCGCATGAAGTTTCCGCGCCCGCAGCCGATCGACAGCGACATCATCACCTGCTTCAGCTGCAATTTCGAGCTCGGCACCTATGGTTCGATCAAGACGAAAATGGTCGCGATGCTGAACCGCGTCGCGGCCTCCGAGCAGCAGAAGAAGCACTAAGAGCGGCAATCCTCCGCCTCCATCCGACAGTCCGGTTTCCGGTTTCAACCCGGCTCCGGGTCTATCGCTGCTCTTCCATTTGAATATCTGTTCATCGCAGTTTGAGGTGGCGAGCCGGCCGTATGCAGCGCTGCGGGGCCGGCGTCGCGTTCGCATCCTTAAAAAACCACTAATTTCTGCGACATCTTATCCGCCGCGTATGCTCCGATGTGGAGCAAACGATTTCCTGAAATGTGAAGATGGGATTACAGTTTTAAAACACAAGCCGCCGGAATGAGGTGGAAACCGCACGAAACCGCGGCGCATTCATCAACGGAGAAGATGCCCATGCGCAGCATTCTGACATGTGTGATGATTGCTTATGCGTCGTTCGCGACAGCCCACGACGCACCCACAGGATGGAGTTACGACCCCTACTGTTGCAACGGAGATGCTCATAACGGCGATTGCCAGATGATCCCGTCCAAGACCGTTGCCATTACCCCGGATGGCTATCGCGTGACGCTGAAGCCTGGCGATCACCGGCTTGTGACACGCTATCACGTCTTTCTGCTGCCGATGACCAAGGCAATGCATTCGGGCGACAGCGATTATCACATCTGCCTCTTCCCGAACGAGGATACGCCGCGATGTTTTTATGCACCGGACATGGGTTACTGAGCCACACGCACTCTCTTCCATTTTCACGGCACGATCAGGCCTGCTGCACATCGAATTTCTCCAGCAGCCATTTCCGGAAATTTCTGATTTTCGGCACGTTCCGCCTGTTTTCGGGATAGGCAAGCCAGTAATCGCGGCCGTCGCTGCCCGTCAGTTCGAAGGGCTGGTAAAGCCTGCCGGCGGCGACATCGTCCTGGAAGTGGCCGGGATTGAGCATGGCGACACCGCCACCCGCGATGGCGATGCTGGCATCGAGGATCTGGGTGCCGAATTCGCTTTTCGGATAGCGGGAGAGATCGGGGTCCTTGACGCCAGCGGCAGCAAACCATTGCGCCCACCAAGGATCGCCGGCGCTGATCAGGGCTAGTTTCAAAAGATCTTCCGGCTCGTGGACGCCGCCGATCTCGGCTGCGAGCTTCGGGCTCAGCATGGGGGCGAAGTCGAGTTTCATGATGCGATGACTGATGAGGCCTGGCCAATCGCCGCGGCCCCAGCGGATGGCGACATCGGCGGCCTCTTTCTGGAAGTCCACGATATGGCCCGAGGTAACGAGCCTCACGGCAATATGAGGAAATTCTAGCTGGAACGAGCCCAGATAGCGCGAGAGCCATTGCTGGGCAAAAGTCGCCGTCGAATGAATCGTCAGGGTTTCTTCTGTTGTCTTGCGCATCGAAGCCATGGCTTCGACGAGGATGGCGAAGGCCTCCGAGACCCTGGGCGCGAGATGTTCGCCCGCTTCCGTCAGCTCAATCTGACGCGGCATGCGCAGGAAGAGCGGCGCGCCGATATTCTCCTCCAGAAGCTTGATCTGGTAGCTGACGGCCGTCTGCGTCATGCCGAGCTCGTGGCCGGCCCTGGTGAAACTGCCGAGCCGGGCCACGGCTTCGAACACGCGAAGCGCATTCAGCGGGAACTGCTTCGACAGTTTCATGGATAAGTTCTCTTTATGGATGCAGACGGTTGTTCGATTGGAATTGCAGCATTTTTCCCGGCAAACTGCAATCGTCTCATCAAACCATCAAGGTGATATCATGGATTGCCAAGCTATCGAAGCGAACCATTCTCCCGCAAGAGAGGCATTGATCACCACCGTTATTCGCCGGCTGGCCCGTGGGATCGGCAGCCGGGTGCCGCGGCTGGATATTGAGGTCACGCCCGATCGCATCAAGCGAGATCTCGGTTTCCTGGACGGACGCGATCCGCGTTATGAGGATGATCGGTCGCGGTAAGCCGCCAGTGCGGTCAGGATTTCGGCTGCGGTCATCGCGGCGATCACTTCGGGGCGCTTGTCCTTCACAGCCGATCCGCCGATCGGCAAGGTGAGGCGCTCCAGCCAGGAGCGCTCGCCGCCTGCCTCGCGTGAAAGCCAGCTTGCAAATGTCGCCCGTTTGGTAGCCGAGCCGATCATGCCGATATAGGCAAGGTCGGTGCGAACGAGCGCTTCGCGGGCGATCAGGAAATCCAGCGCATGATCGTGCGTGAGGATGACGAGCGCCGCGCCTGCGGACATCTCCTTCACCAACGCCTCCGGCATCGGTACGAGGCGGCATTTCGTCGAAACCGGGAGATTGGCAAGCTCGCCCTGCCGTGTCTCGATGACGGTGACGGAGAGGGGCAAAGGCGCGAGTGCCGCGGCGAGCGCACGGCCGACATGGCCTGCTCCGAAGACATAGACTTCCGGCCGGCGTCCGGCTTCACTCTCCTGCCTTCTCTCCAGTTCATCCCTGACTGCATCCGTCACAGGCCGGAAGCGCAGTTGCGTGCGGCCGCCGCAGCACTGGCCGATTTCCGGCCCCAGCGGAATGTCCATCACATCTCTGCCGCCGGTGCCGGCGATCAATTCGCGGGCATTGCCGATGGCGATGAATTCGAATTGGCCGCCGCCGATTGTGCCCCAGAGGCTTGCCGCCGAAACCAGCATGAAGGTGCCTGTCTCGCGCGGTGTCGAGCCCTGGGTGCCTGATATTTCGATCAGGATCGCTTCGGGCTGGAGGGCCAGAAAGGCGCGGAAATCGCTGCCGGACACAAAACCGGGAAGGATTTCGCGCCGTGTCATGGTTACACCCTCTTCATCCTCTCGATCGCCATCAGCACGCGTTCAGGCGTTGCGGGCGCATCGAGACGAGGGCAGACGCGGTAGTTCGCCACACTGGCAATGGCCATGGAGAGTGCTTCCAGCACCGATATGGCCAGCATGAAGGGCGGTTCGCCGACGGCCTTGGAACGGCCGATCGTGGCTTCCGCATTCTCGGACCATTCGGCGAGGCGCACGTTGAAGATCTTCGGCCGGTCGGAGGCGAGCGGGATCTTATAGGTGGAGGGTGCGTGCGTGCGCAAGCGACCCTCGTCATCCCACCACAGTTCCTCGGTGGTTAGCCAGCCCATGCCCTGGACGAAAGCGCCTTCGACCTGGCCGATATCGATTGCCGGGTTCAGCGAACGGCCGACATCGTGGAGGATGTCGGTGCGGTCGATGAGATATTCGCCGGTCAGGGTATCGATCGACACTTCCGTGCAGGCGGCGCCATAGGCGAAATAGTAGAAGGGCGTGCCGCGGCCGGCCTTGCGGTCCCAGTGGATCTTCGGCGTCTTGTAGAAGCCGGCGGCGGAAAGCTGTACGCGGGCGAAATAGGCCTGCTTGATGAAATCGGGGAAGGGGATTTCGATCTCGCGGATCCGCACCCGGTTCGGCAGGAAGATGACTTCGGAGGCCGGAACATCCCACTTCTCTGCGGCGAAGGCGACGAGGCGCTCTTTCAACTGGCGTGCCGCATCGTATGCGGCCATGCCGTTCAGGTCAGAGCCCGACGAGGCGGCGGTGGCCGAAGTGTTCGGCACCTTGCCCGTCGTCGTTGCCGTGATCTTTACGCGGTCGATATCGACCTGGAACCTGTCGGCCAGAACCTGCGCCACCTTGGTATAGAGGCCCTGGCCCATTTCGGTGCCGCCATGGTTCAGGTGGATCGAGCCGTCCTGATAGATATGGACCAAGGCGCCGGCCTGGTTGAAGGCGGTCATGGTGAAGGAGATGCCGAATTTCACCGGTGTGAGCGCAATGCCCTTGCGGATATAGCGGTTGTCGCGGTTGAAGGCGACGATGGCATTGCGCCGGGCGCGGTAGTCGGCGCTCTCCTCCAACTCGTCGACCACGCGGGCAATGATATTGTCCTCGACCTCCTGATGATAGGGCGTCGTCGTGCGCCCGGAACCAGGCTGGCCGTAGAAATTCAGCTTGCGGATATCGAGCGGATCCTTGCCGACGGCATAGGCGATCTCTTCGATGAAGCGCTCGGCGCCGAGCATGCCTTGCGGGCCGCCGAAACCGCGGAAGGCGGTGTTGGAGACGGTATGCGTCTTCAGCGGCTGCGAGGTCAAACGCACATGCGGATAAAAATAGCTGGAATCGGCATGGAAGAGCGCACGGTCGGTCACCGGTCCTGACAGGTCCGACGAGAAGCCGCAGCGCGCCGAATAAGTGGCGTCGACGGCATGGATGCGGCCTTCGTCATCGAAGCCGAGTTCATAATCGACGCGGAAGTCGTGGCGCTTGCCGGTGGCGCTCATATCCTCGTCGCGATCCGGACGGAACTTGATGGCGCGCTTCAGCTTCTTGGCCGCAACTGCGGCAAGCGCTGCGAATTGATTGCCCTGCGTTTCCTTGCCGCCAAAGCCGCCGCCCATGCGGCGCACATTCACCGTGACGGCGTTCGAAGGAATATTCAGCGCATGGCCGACGATATGCTGGATTTCGCTCGGATGCTGGGTTGAAGACCAGACGGAGACCTCGTCGTCCTCGCCGGGGATCGCCATGGCGATGTGGCCTTCAAGGTAGAAATGCTCCTGTCCGCCGATGCGCATCTGGCCCTTCAGCCGGCGCGGGGCATTAGCCATTTCGGTTTTCGCTTCACCGCGCTGCAGCGTCATCGGGGAGACGACGAGCGGGCTGCCATTTGCAATCGCGCCGTCGATATCGCTCCAGTGCGGCAGATCGCGATATTCGATCTTCGCCTTGCGGGCCGCACGGCGGGCAACTTCGCGGGTTTCGGCGATGACGGCAAAGATCGGCTGCCCGTGGAATTCGACCTTTGTTTCGGCAAGCAACGGTTCGTCATGGCTGCCGTTCGAGCTGGTGTCGTTGACGCCGGGAATGTCCTTGCCCGTGAAGACCCAGACAACACCGGGATAAGTCGCGACTTCCGACAAGTCCATCGAGATGATCTCGGCATGGGCGCGGTCGGACAGGCCGAGTGCGCCGTGCAGGAGATCGGCGGGTTCTGGAATATCGTCGATATAATCGGCACTTCCGGTGACATGCTTATGCGCTGAATCATGGCGCAAGGACACGTGCATTTGGCCGTTAATGAGCTTGCGATCCTCGAAGGCGGACTTGTCCATCAGATGGCTCCTTCGCGAGGAGATGTCGTTCCGTGCGGCCCCCTCATCCGGCTGCCGCCACCTTCTCCCCGCTGGGGAGAAGGGGATCCCGCGCCGTCTCGTTTCCCCCTTCTCCCTAGCGGGGAGAAGGTGCCCGAAGGGCGGATGAGGGGGCGGCTCGTGCCGACATATACCATCTTCATCACGCCACCTCCTCGAACCGCTTGAGTTCGGCAGGCGCACCGACCGTTTCGAGATAGAAGCGCGTCAGCAGGTTCTTGGCCGCAAGCTGGCGATAGTCAGCGCTCGCGCGCCAGTCCGTCAGCGGTTGGAAATCGGCGTCGAAAGCGGGGCGGGCCGCCTCGATTGTCGCTTCATTCCAGATTTTGCCGATCAATTCGGCCTCGACGCTGCGGGCACGCTTTGGTATCGCCGCCATGCCGCCGAAGGCGATGCGGATCTCAGTGACACGCTCGGCCTCGTCAAGCACGAGATAGAAGGCGCCGAGCACGGCGGTGATATCCTCGTCGCGGCGCTTGCTGATCTTATAGACGGCGAATTTGGCGTCTGCGACGGGATAGGGCACGAAGACGCTTTCGACGAATTCGCCCGGCTTCCGGTCCTGTTTGCCATAGGCGACGAAATAATCCTCGAGCGGTATCGTGCGGGCGCCTTCGGCCGAGCGCAGCGTCAGTTGTGCCCCGAGCGCAATCAGCGGCGGCGGGCTATCACCGATCGGCGAGCCGTTGGCGATGTTGCCGCCGATCGTGCCCATGTTGCGCACCTGCTCACCGCCGATGCGGGTAATAAGGCGGGCAAATGCGGGTATCTTCCGGGCAATGGTGTCAAACGCGCGGGTGTAGGTGACGCCAGCGCCGATCGCGATGCCATATTCACCTGCAGTGATCGTCTGAAGCTCCGTCAGATGAGTGATGAAGACCACTGGGTTCAGGTGCTGCATCTGCTTGGTGACCCAGAGGCCGACATCGGTGGAGCCGGCAATGACGGTTGCCGTCGGCTCGGCCGCCAGCACCCGCGCAAGTGCATCGACGGAGCGCGGCACGATGAGGCGGCCTTCTTCTGATACAATCGAGATCGTATCGGATGCCTGCATGGCCCAGAGGCGAGAGATGATTTCGGCGCGGGTCTTTTGAAGTGGATCGAAGAGCGTGCTCGGGCGCTGCAGGCTCACCTGTTCGGCAGCCTTGACGATCGGTTCATAGCCTGTGCAGCGACAGAGATTGCCCTGCAGTGCCTGTTCGATCTCGGCACGATCCGGTTTCTCGTTGGAGAGCCAGAGGCCGTAGAGGGACATGACAAAGCCGGGCGTGCAGAAGCCGCATTGCGAACCGTGGCAGTCTACCATGGCCTGCTGCACCGGATGCAGTGCGCCGTCTTTCGCCGCCAGATGCTCGATCGTCACCACATGGGTCGCGTGCAGGGAGCCGATGAAGCGGATGCAGGCGTTGACGGATTCATAGAAGAGTTTGCCGTCGATCAGCCGGCCGACCAGCACCGTGCAGGCACCGCAATCGCCTTCGGCGCAGCCTTCCTTGGTGCCCGTCAGCCGCCGCTTCAGCCGGAGAAAATCGAGAAGAGTCTCCGTCGGCCGGACGTTGCCCAAGGTAACGTCCTCGCCATTCAGGATGAAGCGGATGCTGTCGTTCATGGTATTCCCGGTTGTTTTCTAAAATGGTTATGCCGCCGTCCAGCCTCCGTCAATCGAGATATGCGTGCCGGTAATCTGCCGGGCTTCGTCGCTCGCGAGGTAGAGCGCCAGCGCGCCGATCTCCTCAGCCTTGACGAATTCGTGCGTCGGCTGAGCTTTCAGGATGACCTCGGTCTTGACCTGCTCCTCCGTCATGCCGCGCGCCTTGGCGGTGTCGGGGATCTGCTTTTCGACCAGCGGGGTCAGCACATAGCCGGGGCAGATGGCGTTCACCGTCACGCCGAATTCGGCAAGCTCGAGCGCTGCCGTTTTCGTCAGACCTAATATACCATGCTTTGCCGCGACATAGGCAGATTTGAAGGGCGACGCGACCAGGCCGTGTGCCGAGGCGATATTGATGATGCGGCCGAACTTTTTCGCCTTCATCAGCGGGATCGCAGCCCGCATCGTATGGAAGGAGCTGGACAGATTGATAGCGATGATCTGGTCCCATTTTTCGATCGGAAAATCCTCGATCTTTTCGACATGCTGGATGCCGGCATTGTTGACGAGCACATCGACCGTCCCGAAGGTCCTGGCGGCAGTATCGATCAGATCGGCAATCTCTGACGGCTTCGTCATATCGGCCGGGTGATAAAGGGCCTTGGCTTTCGACGATGATTCAAGGTGCTCGACTATCGCTTTGATTTCGTCTTCTTTTCCGAAACCGTTGATGACGACGTTGTCGCCCCTGGCGGCAAAGGCAGTGGCAATCGCAAGCCCGATGCCGCTGGTGGATCCGGTGACGACGACTGATCTGCTCATGCTTCTTCCTCCCTGGCTATGAGATGCTGCATTGCAGCGTAGGGCGAGGTTATGCCCAAAGGCGTCGGGCTGGCAATCGGGAAGTGGGGCGCCGCTGCCACTTACGCCCTTCCAAGCCAGGCGGACCTGCCCTATTGATTTGCCACGACAACAGCATGCAGCGGGAGGAATCGCATGGGCGGATATGTTCTGGCGGTCGATCAGGGAACGACCTCGACACGGGCGATCGTCTTCGACGGCGACATGAAGATCGCCGGCATGGGCCAGAAGGAATTCACGCAATTCTATCCGCGCTCCGGCTGGGTGGAGCACGATCCCGAGGAAATCTGGGATTCGGTCGTTTCCACCATCCACATGGCGCTGCGCGAAGCCAAGGTTACGGCAAAGGACATTGCCGCACTTGGCATCACCAACCAGCGCGAGACCGCTGTCGTCTGGGAGCGCGAGACCGGCAAGCCGATTCAGAATGCCATCGTCTGGCAGGACCGGCGCACCGCAAGCTACTGCGACAATCTCAAGAGGCAGGATCTGGAGCGCACCTTTACGAAAAAGACAGGCCTCATCCTCGATCCCTATTTCTCCGGAACGAAGCTTTCCTGGATGCTCGCCAATGTGAAGGGTGCGCGCGCAAGGGCCGCGCGCGGCGACCTCTGCTTCGGCACGATCGATACCTTCCTTATCTGGCGGCTGACCGGTGGCAAGAGTTTTGTCACCGATGCGACCAATGCATCGCGCACGCTGATGTTCAATATCGCGACCAATGAGTGGGACGAGGATCTGCTCGATATCCTGCGTGTGCCGGCCGCCATGCTGCCCGAGGTGAAGGATTGCGCCGACGATTTCGGCACCGTCGATCCGGAGCTGTTTGGTGCAGCCATCCCGATCCTCGGTGTTGCCGGCGACCAGCAGGCGGCGACGATCGGCCAGGCCTGCTTCGAGCCGGGCATGCTGAAATCGACCTATGGCACCGGTTGCTTCGCGCTTCTCAACACAGGTAGCGATATGGTGCGATCGAAGAACCGGCTGCTGACGACCATCGCCTATCGCCTCGATGGTGCGACGACCTATGCGCTGGAGGGCTCGATCTTCATTGCCGGGGCGGCGGTTCAGTGGCTGCGCGATGGCCTCGGCATCATCGACAGGGCGTCCGATACGAATGATCTCGCGGAGGAGGCCGATCCGACACAGGACGTCTATCTCGTGCCGGCCTTTACCGGTCTCGGCGCCCCGCATTGGGATGCCAAGGCACGCGGCGCGATCTATGGCCTGACCCGCAACAGCGGGCCGGCGGAGCTTTCCCGCGCGGCGCTGGAGGCCGTCTGCTACCAGACGCGCGACCTCTTGGAAGCGATGCAGAAGGACTGGAAGAACGGAACTGAGGATACGGTGCTGCGCGTCGACGGCGGTATGGTCGCTTCGGACTGGACGATGCAGCGCCTTGCCGATCTGCTGGAGGCTCCCGTCGATCGTCCCGTCATCCTGGAAACGACGGCGCTCGGTGCTGCCTGGCTTGCCGGCAGCAGAGCCGGGGTGTGGCCGGATAGGAAGAAGTTTTCGACGGCCTGGAAGCGTGACCGACGCTTCGAGCCCTCGATGGACGAGAAGACACGTGCCGCGAAGCTTCGTGGCTGGAAGAATGCGGTGAAGCGGACGCTGAGCGAAGGGTAGGCTTTAAGCTTACCGGGGCGCAGCTGTGACCTGTATCCTCGTCAAGAGGTTGTCGTCGTGATGGAAAGCACCGATAGCTTTCGGGGCCGCCAAATCGAACAACTCAATGGCGGTAATGGCCGCGCCGGTGTGCCGAGTTAATCGAATGCTTCCATCGGATCTATCAGTTTTCCCATCTACAATTTTTTGATGCGGCCTGTCGGTCAAACGGTTACTCATTCGTCATTCGGAAAGAGGAGCTACCGATGCTTTATGCAATCCTTTGCTACGCCAATGAGGAAACCGTCTTCACCTGGACCCAGGAGGAAGAGGCAGCCGTCATGGGAAATCTCCATGCCGTGATCGAGCCGCTTGCCGCTGCCGGCAAGCTCGGCCCGACCGGCCGGCTGATGCCGACGACGACCGCAGCGACCGTGCGCAAGGGCAGGGACGAGGCCTTCGTTGTCGACGGTCCGTTTGCGGAAACGAAAGAGGCGCTTCTCGGCTTCTATACGGTTGATTTCGAAACGCTGGATGAGGCGATCGCCTTTTCCAAAGAGCTTTCGGCGGTCAATCCGGGTTCCACCTCTTACGAAATTCGGCCGTTCTACACCTTCAGGCCGGGAGAGATCGCATCATGACAGACATTGCCTGGATCGACCTCGCGCTTGCCTCGGCCCGGCCGAAGGCGCTCGGCGCGCTGCTGCGCTATTTCCGCAATCTCGATACCGCGGAAGAGGCGTTTCAGGAGGCGTGCCTGAGGGCGATCCGGACCTGGCCGGAAAAAGGGCCGCCGCGCGACCCGACGGCCTGGCTGATCTTCGTCGGCCGCAACAGCGGCATCGATGCGGTGCGCAAGCGGGCGAAGATTCAGGCCCTGCCGGACGAGGATCAGATTTCAGACAAGGAGGACGCCGAAAGCGATATTGCCGATCGGCTGGACGATTCCCATTATCGCGACGATATCCTGCGGCTGCTCTTCATCTGCTGTCATCCGGACCTGCCGGCCACCCAGCAGATCGCGCTGGCGCTGCGCATCGTTTCCGGCCTGTCGGTGACGCAGATCGCGCGTGCCTTCCTCGTCTCCGAAAGCGCCATGGAGCAGCGCATCACGCGGGCCAAGGCGCGGGTGGCAAAGGCTGGCGTGCCGTTCGAGACGCCGAGCCCGCAGGAGAGGGCCGAGCGGCTGATCATCGTCAGTACGATGATCTATCTGATCTTCAACGAGGGCTACAGCCAGGCGGATCCGGAACAAGAGGCAGCGGCTTTCAGCGACGAGGCGATCCGGCTGGCGCGGCTGATGCTGCATATCTTCCCCGCCGAACCGGAACTCATGGGGCTGCTTTCCCTGATGCTCTTGCAGATTTCCCGCCGGCAGGCACGCTTCAGCGCCGAAGATGAGATCGTTTTGCTCGAGGATCAGGACCGTTCGCTCTGGAACCAGCCTTTGATCAACGAAGCGCTGGCGCTGCTCGACAAGGCGCTGCGTCATCGCAAGCCCGGCCCCTATCAGTTGCAGGCGGCAATTGCTGCCGTTCATTCCCGCGCCAAACGCGCCAAGGATACAGACTGGGTGGAAATCGATCTGCTCTACCGTGCGCTCGAACGCGTCCAGCCTTCACCTGTCGTGACGCTGAACCGCGCTGTCGTGATTTCCAAGCTTCGTGGCCCGCAGGCGGCGCTCGACCTCATGGAGCCGCTTGGCGAAAAGCTCGACGGTTACTTCTATTATCACGGCCTGCACGGCAATCTCTTGAAGCAGCTCGGCCGCATCGCCCAGGCACGGATCGCCTTCGATCGCGCGATTGCCCTTGCCCATTCGGCTGCGGAAGCGGCCCATATCCGCCGGCAGATCGACAAGATGCAGGAAGAGGCGGGGCGGTCGGTGGTAAAATAGGCCGTGTGTCCATGGGATACCGCGTCTTGCAATTCTCAATGAATGGGCATCGAGATCATCGATCCGTGAGAGTCGCCGGCCTGACGCGGCCATCAACTTTATCGAACGATCCGTTCCAGAATTTCCATTTGCTCCGAACCTTGCCGGTCCTTATCTCAGGGGCAAGTTAAACAGGATGCCGACCATGGAACTGGGCCTTTATACATTCGCAGACGTCAACCCCAACCCGTCCCGCAGCAAGGGAGTGGAGGGGGCCGAGCGGATCAAGCATCTGATCGAAGAAATCGAGCTTGCCGATCAGGTTGGCCTTGATGTCTTCGGGCTTGGCGAACATCATCGGCCTGACTATGTGGCTTCGGCGCCGGCGGTAGCACTCGCCGCCGCTGCGGCGAAGACGAAGAACATTCGCCTCAGCAGCGCCGTTACGGTTCTTTCCTCCGACGATCCGGTGCGGGTGTTTCAGCAGTTTGCGACGCTCGATCTGATCTCCAACGGCCGTGCCGAAATCATGGCGGGGCGCGGCTCCTTCATCGAATCCTTCCCGCTCTTCGGCTACAATCTCGAAGATTACGACCAGCTCTTCGAAGAGAAGCTCGATCTTCTTCTGGCTCTGCGCGATGGCGAGATGATCAACTGGCAGGGCGAGCTGCGCGCACCGATCAGCGGGCGCGGCGTCTATCCCCGGCCGTTGCAGGATCCGCTGCCTTTGTGGATCGCGGTCGGCGGCACGCCGCAGTCCGTGGCGCGCGCTGGTGCGCTCGGCTTGCCGGTGGCGCTTGCCATCATCGGCGGCGAATATCCCCGCTTTGCGCCACTGTTGGATCTCTATCGGGAAGCTGCCCGCCGGGCAGGGCAGGATGCAGCGAAGCTGAAGACCAGCATCAATGTGCACGGTTTCATTGCCGATACGACGGATGTGGCCGCGGATCAGTTTTACGGCCCGCAGGCCGAGGTGATGAACCGTATCGGCCGCGAGCGCGGCTGGGGACCGACGAACCGAGCGCACTTCGACATCTCCCGCGGCCCGACCGGCAATCTTTTCCTCGGCGATCCGGAACTCGTGGCCGAGAAAATCATTGCCGCCCACAAGGTTTTCCGCAACGACCGTTTCCTGCTGCAGATGGCAATCGGCCTGATGCCGCATGATCAGGTCATGCGCGGCATCGAGCTCTACGGGACAAAAGTGGCGCCGATCGTCAGAAAGGCATTGACTGAGGCTTCCGAAGGCGCGAAAGCCACCGCTTGACGAAGAGCCTGTCGCTCTCGGGTGAAGCGGAACGGGTCTATGGTTGTCGAGAACGACGAGGAACTTACCAAACTCAAGGATATCGGACGCATCTGCGCCAATGCCATACAGGTGATGGCGGCGGCCATGGAGCCCGGCATGACGACGCTGGAACTCGACCAGATCGGCCGCAAGGTCCTGGAAGATGCAGGCGCGCGCTCAGCACCGGAATTCTGCTACCAGTTTCCCGGCGCCACCTGCATCAGTGTCAACGAGGAAATTGCCCATGGCATTCCCGGCCCGCGCGTCATCCGCCCCGGCGATCTCGTCAATATCGACGTTTCGGCGGAAAAGGACGGCTTCTTTGCCGATACCGGCGCTTCCTTCGCCGTGCCGCCAGTCAAATCCCGGATCGAGAAGCTCTGCCGGGACGGCAAGCGGGCGCTCTGGGTCGGTCTCAACCAGGTGAAGGCCGGCGAGCCGCTGGCCAAGATCGGCAACGCCGTCGGCGCCTTTGCCCAGAAGAACCGCTATACGCTCGTCACCAATCTCGCGAGCCACGGCGTCGGCCGTTCGCTGCACGAGGAGCCGGCCGAGCTTTCAACCTGGCCTGACCCGTCCGAACGGCGCATGATGACCGAAGGCCTCGTCTTTACCGTCGAGCCGTTCCTCTCTCTCGGCGCCACATGGGCGGAGGGCGGCGATGACGCCTGGACGCTCTATGGCGATCCCAAGGCTCCGACGGTGCAGTATGAACACACTGTCATTGCGACCCGCAACGGGCCGATTATTCTGACATTGGCGGCTTGAGGGGCAACGCCCTTCACTGTTGGAGGTCGAGATGGCTGTTGCCTTCACCAAGGAAGAAAGTGCCGAAACCGCATCCGAAACACTGCTGCCGGATCGCGCGATTTCGCCTCATCCAAATCTCGTCACGGAAGCCGGACTGAAGGCGCTCGAACTGCAGGTGCGGGAAGCGCGTAACGCCTATGAGGCTGCGAGCGCGATCGAAGACGTCAACGAACGGCGGCGGCAGCAGGCAAACCCTCTGCGCGACCTGCGCTATTTCGTCGAACGCGTCCGCACGGCTCAGCTCGTTCCTGCTCCGGCTTCGGCTGAAATCGTTGCCTTCGGTAGCACTGTTACCTTCAGCCGCGACGATGGACGTGTCCAGACATATCGCATCGTCGGAGAGGACGAGGCCGATCCGAAAGCCGGATCGATTTCCTATGTCGCGCCGGTCGCTCGGCTCCTCATGGGTAAGGCCGTTGGAGATATCGTCGCTGTCGGCGATCAGGAACTTGAGGTGATCAGGATTTCATAGAGCGCCGCATGCGCTTTGCGCGGCGCTCATGTTTTGCTTCAGGCCGACTGCGGCAGGCGGGCGATGACCTTGATCTCGAAATCGAAGCCTGCCAGCCAGTTTACGCCGACAGCCGTCCAGTTCGGATAGGGCGCCTCGCCGATTTCCTTCATTCTGATATCCGAGATGATCTGCCACTGCGCTTCCGGATCGGTATGGAAACTCGTGACATCGACGACGTCGTCGAATGTGGCACTGGCAGCCGCCAGCACGGCTTTCAGATTGTCGAAGGCAAGCTGCACCTGCTTTGCGAAATCGGGCTCGGGCGATCCGTCCTCACGGCTGCCGACCTGGCCGGAGACGAAGAGCAGGTCGCCGGAACGGATCGCCGCGGAATAGCGGTTGATTTCATAGAGCGCCTGCCGGCCGGCTGGGAAAATCGCGTCACGCTTGGTCATTGTTTTTCTCCTGTAGACAAAAAGGTACCCATCGCCGAACACGCGTTCGTCGTGAGAGGGGAAGCATTCGTGGATACGGGTCTCGCCCGTCATGCGGAGCCGCAATTGATATACGCTCCGTATGTGTATATATCAGGAGATACGCGGCGTATGTCAATACGCATACGATGCGTATGTGAATTTTGGAGATCATGATGACCGCAAGAACCCGGATACAGATGATGGAGCAGACGCGGGCGAAGCTCATCCAGGCCGCCCGGAAAGCCTTCGCGGTTAAGGGCTATGCGGCGGCATCCATGGATGACCTGACCGCCGATGTCGGTCTGACGCGTGGCGCGCTTTATCATAATTTTGGCGACAAGAAGGGCTTGCTGCAGGCCGTGATCGATCAGATCGACGCAGAGATGGGGGAGCGGCTGCGCACCGAGCGCGACCGGGCGGAGACGGCCTGGCTTGGCCTTCTCGCGGAATACACCGCCTATATCGAAATGGCGCTGGAGCCGGAAATCCAGCGCATCATGCTGCTCGACGGACCGGCTGTGCTGGGTGATCCCTCGCAATGGCCGAGCCAGAATGCCTGCCTTCGCACGACGACCCAGACCATGCAGGCGCTGATTGATGAAGGGACGGTCAGATCCGTCGATGCGGAGGCCGCGGCCCGCCTGCTCAACGGAGCGTCGCTCAGCGCGGCACTCTGGATCGCTGCAGCGGATGATCCTCATGCCGTTCTGGCAAGGGTCGTCGAAGCATTCCGATCCTTGGCAAGCGGTCTCCTGAAGGCCGGGGACTGATAGGGCGGCGACTTAGGCCGCCACCCCAAGCGACGTTAGTCCTGCTGCGGGTCGGTCTTGCCGCCCTGCAGAATCTCCATGGCTGCACGCTCCAGAATCCCGGAAATCCTGGCAGCCTCGCTTGTTGACCAGGGATGGCGCATGCGCAGGGCGGAACGCAACAGCTGGCGTGCGGCATGGACGTTGCTGTGGTCGCGGCCGAATTCATCGTCCTCGTGATCACGACGCCGATGGCCGCGGCCATCGCGGCCCCCACCGCTACCGCCTTGGGGCTGGTCGGGATCGAACATGCGGTTAACGAAGGCCATGCCCTCGGCAATGCGCTCCAGCTTGGCAAGCGTCTGGTCTATCATGTCGCGGTTTTCTTCCACCTTCTGACGGCCAGCCTCGGTGATCTTGTAGAGCTTCTTTGCCCCGTCGTTTTCCACTTCCGCCAGTCCGGTCTCTTCCAGATAGGTCAGCGCCGGATAGATGACGCCCGGGCTTGGGACGTAAAAGCCCCCGGAGCGCTCCTCCAGCGTCTTGATCAGTTCATAACCGTGGCTGGGACGCTCCTTGAGCAGCGCCAGCAGGATCGTCTGCAATTCGCCGGCGGAAAACCGGCGGCCCATTCCCATACGCATCGCCTCGCCGACGAAGCCACCTCGAAAACCTCTCATGACGAACTCCTCTGTGCCAGATGTATCGCTCACTATGTCGCAAACATATATCGTAAGATATGTCATTCAAGGGGCGGCTGCGAAAAATCTGTTCGTGAAATTGAAGAACCCATCAGAATTAGTCACTTGTGACGGCCATGGTGCAGCGCGATAAACAGCGGCATGTTGGCTCCCAATGACGACCGCCCGGTCAATCTTATCACCACAGCGCTCGCAGGTGCCGTCGCCATGGCGGCGGCCATGGGTTTCGGGCGCTTTTCCTTCACGCCGATCTTGCCCGGCATGATGGTCGGCGTGCCGCTTTCGGCAGCCGATGCTGGTTTCATCGCTTCTGCCAATTTCGTCGGGTATCTCGTTGGCGCGGTTCTGGCTGCTTACGGCTGGGCGGCGGGGCGCGAGCGGCTGGTGGCGCTGCTTTCCCTGTTTGCCACGGCAATTCTGCTGGCCGCTATGGCGGCAGTGAATTCGGTGATGCTTTTTGCTGTCATTCGCTTTCTAGCCGGCGTCGCGAGTGCCTTCACGCTGGTTTTCGCGTCCGCGATCGTATTGAGCCACGGGGCAGCTGCCGGCAATGACCACGTTCAGGCGGCACATTTCGGCGGCCCGGGGGCGGGGATCGCGATTTCCTCGGTCATGGTGTTCGCGCTCGGTTATGTCTTTGACGATGCAGCCGGCGGCTGGCGGGCGGACTGGATCGGCGGCGCGCTCTTCTGCCTCGTCAGCCTCGTCCTCGTCTGGGCCTTGCTGCCGAAGGCGCCGGTCCGCAACGGGCAGGCGAAGGAGCCGCCTCTGGTCTGGAGCCGGCCGATGATATTATTCACCTTGTCCTACGGGTTGTTCGGTTTCGGCTATGTCATCACCGCAACCTTCCTCGTCGCCATCGCCCGCATGAGCGCGTCGGGACCGACCGTCGAATTTCTCTGCTGGTTCATTGCGGGGCTGACGGCGACGATTGCACTGTTTATCTGGAAACCCTTCGTGCGCCGGCTCGGACTTGGCGGCGTCTATGTCGCAGCGCTGATCATCGAGGCGGTCGGTGTGCTTGCGACGGTGGAATTGCCGCATTCGGTGGCGCCATTGATCGGCGGCGCGCTGTTCGGCGCAACGTTCCTTGCCATCACCGCCTATGGATTGCAGATCGGCCGCCGGCTTTCACCGGAAAGCCCGCGCCGCATCCTGGCGCTGATGACGGCCGCCTTCGGCGTCGGCCAGATCATCGGGCCCATCCTTGCCGGCTGGATCGCGCAAATAACGGGAAATTTCGTGCTGCCGACCATTATCGCCGCAATCGTGCTGGTTTTCTGCGCGGCTCTGGTCATGCCGGTGATGAAGAAAATCCCTTAAGTGGTTACAAGTGCGTAACAATGGGTTGAGCCCATTGCTGCTTTCTTCGAACTGCCTTAATTTCCGGGCATTCAGTGGTTCGCCACTCTTTCGAGGTTCCAGTTCAGGAAAGCAAATCCCCCCGTGTTTCATTCCTTCTTTCCCCAGCCAAAAGCGTTCTTTACTTCGCTCACAATCTGGACGCTGGCTGCGATTCTAGGCTGGTATTTCTTCGCCGCCGATCTTGGTGCTTCCCTTGGATTCACGCCGGTTCCCGAAGAACAGCAGCCGATCGATCTCTCGTTCTTTCTGCTGCCGGAAAACCTTTGGTTTTACGGATATTTCCTGGCAAGTGCTTTGATCTTTTGCGGCGCCTGGCATCTCAAGGCGATGAGCCACCCCTGGAAGATATGGTCGATCTGGGGATCGGCGCTGATCATCTTCGTGACCTATTTCAGCGTGCAGATCTCCGTCGTGATTAACAATTGGCGTCGGCCATTTGGCGACTTGCTGCAGAACGCGCTGGCGAAGAAGCCGGGTATTACCGTCGAGAACTTCTACGATCTATTTCTGGTTTTCGCGCAGATCGCCTTCCTCGCCATGTTCGTATCGATCATGACCGATTTCTTCACAAGCCATTATATCTTCCGCTGGCGGACGGCGATGAACAATTTTTATATGGCGAATTGGGAAAAGCTTCGCCATATCGAAGGCGCCTCCCAGCGTGTACAGGAAGATACGATGCGCTTTTCCAGCACTCTGGAAGGTCTCGGCATTAATCTAATCAATTCGGTGATGACGCTGGTCGTCTTCCTGCCGATCATGCTGGCGCTATCGCATTACGTAACGAGCCTGCCGGTGTTGGGCGAAGTGCCGAACTCTCTCTTCTGGCTGGCTATCTTCTGGTCGGCTTTTGGCACGGTCCTGCTCGCTGTCGCGGGTATCAAATTGCCTGGGTTGAATTTCAAGAACCAGCGTGTGGAGGCGGCTTACCGCAAGGAGCTGGTCTACGGCGAGGATCATGCCGACCGCGCACAGCCGCCGACAGTCCAGGAACTGTTCTCGAGAGTGCGGAGAAACTATTTCACGCTGTACTTTCACTATATGTATTTCAATGTCGCTCGCTCGTTTTACCTGCAGGCAGACAACCTCTTCGTCTATTTCTTTATGGCACCGACTCTCGTCGCCGGGGCCATCACTTACGGTATCTTCCAACAGATCGCGACCGCTTTCGGCCAGGTCAGCAATTCCTTCCAATATCTCGTCAACTCCTGGTCGACGATCATCGAACTGCTCTCCATCCACAAGCGTCTCAAGGCCTTCGAGGCGGCCATTGACGACGAGCCGTTGCCTGCTATCGACCAGGATTATCTGGAGCGTGAGGCGGGCGTTTTGCGTGCTGATGGTTGATGGATTAGGCTTGGTCGGATGGGGTGCCGCCCGCACGGCACCTCGTCGCCGTTATCAAATGCCCGGTCAGAGACCCGACGTCTCCTGCAGTTTCCCGCGTGCCTCGATCATCGGGATCGCTTCGGAATAGCTGACGCAGGCAACATCCGCTCGGCGGCAAACGTCGCTGACCAGCCTATCGAGCGCGCGCCAATAAGCGCCGCCGTTCATTTCCACGAAGTGGAAGCCCAACTGCAGGGGAATGCGGCTGCCAGCATATTGCTTGTCGAAGGCTTCCCTGAAGGCGGTATAGGCGCGGTCCTCAAAGGCGGCGCTGTCGGCGGAATCCTCTTCGCCCTTGGAGTGGCGGACGAAGAGATTGTAATCCATGCCGATAACAGGCTTTTCGCTCGGACCTTCGGGGATGAGCGGCAGGCCGAAGCGGATGATGCCGTTTTCCTCGATCGGCATGGCCGGTCCCCTGGTGACGAGGCTTGCATCATAGGTGAAGCCGGCCTTCTTCTCGGCCGCGATCATGTCGGCACCGCCGCCGGTGGATAGGTAAGGTGCGCGAAAACCCTTGATGCCATGGTCGACAAGATCCTGCCAGCCGGCAGGCTCTTCCAGCCCGACGCCCTTCCAGGCGCTCTTCAGGGTTGCCTTGAAAGTCGCGTATTCGGCTAACCAGTCCGCCTCACTCCACTGTCGGCCGTCGAAATGGCCGCAGGCATGGCTGGATATATCGTGGCCCTCGAGGTGAGCGTGCCAGATATTGCCGAGACGTTCGCGGATCTCGTCGTCGCTTTGTGCGAAGCCGACATTGGATTTTCCGCGTTTCTGATGAGGGGCTTGGTAGGCTTTTTTCGCCTCCTGATTCATCAGGAAAGTGCAGGAGAGGAAATAAGTGAAATGGGCGCTGTTCTTCGCCGCCATCTCGCGGCTCTTCTGCCAGAGCGGATTGTCGTGGGCGCCGTCGAAGGAGACGATGACGAGCTGTTTCGGCCTGTCTGCTGCACCCGCAACGGCGGGAGAAATGAGCGATAAGGCGATAGAGGCAGAAAAAACAGAACGAAACATGGGCACCGCGACAATTTGCATTGCGGTTTTCCTGTTACAGAATTGCGGCGAAGCTGCGGTCTTGCTTTCAATTATCGCCGTCTGCCGGTAATTCATTGTCGACCGTCAAAATAGGAAAATCAGATCATCATGGCTCTGCTCGTCCTCAGCCTCATTCTCTTCCTCGGCCTGCATCTCATCCGCGTCATCGTTCCGGGCTTCCGGCAGGCGATGATTGACAGAGTGGGCAAGTCCGCCTGGATCGCCTTCCACTCGATTGCCAGCATCCTGACGCTGATCTTCGTCATCTACGCCTTTGGCGCCGCCCGCAGCGAGCCGATCGGCTTGCTCTACAATCCGCCGATGGGCATGGCGCATCTGACCGTCACCCTGATGCTGGTAGCAGTGATCTGTCTGGTTTCCGGTTTCCTGCCGGCCGGCTATATCAAGACGAAGACGAAACACCCGATCGTACTGTCGGTGAAGATCTGGGCGCTGGCCCATCTTCTGTCGAATGGCGAGGCCTATTCGGTGCTGCTCTTTGCTGCATTCCTTGCCTGGGGCGTGGTGGTGCGCATTTCGCTGAAGCGGCGCGAGCGCCGCGGCGAGATCACGCCGCAGGTTTTCGTTTCGGCCAAATATGACATCTACGCCGTCATCATCGGTGTGGTCGTCTGGGCGCTGATGATCTGGCGCGTTCACGAATGGCTGATCGGTGTCGCGCCGCTGCCGATGCTCGCTTCCTGACGATTCTGCGATATCCCCCTTACAACGGCCGCAAAATGGAGTAGAAGGCCCGACAATGTGCGTTTTGCATTATGCATGGGCATCCGCGGCCGGAGACGAGAATGGCATTCAACGACGACAGCTTCATTCGTGAAGTCAATGAGGAACTGCGTTCCGACCAGATGAAGGGCGCATGGCGCCGGTTCGGCCGCTATATCATTGCCGTTGCCGTTCTTATCGTCCTCGGAACCATCGGCAAGGTCGCCTATGAATATTGGGACAGCAACGCGTCCTCTGGCGCTGGCGACCAGTTCCTGGCGGCGATGAAGCTTGCCGACGAGAACAAGACCGACGAGGCGCTCGCCGCTCTCGACAAGCTGGAGAAGGAAGGCCACGGCGCTTACCCGGTTCTGGCGCGCATGCGTGCCGCGACCGTTCAATCGCAGAAGGGCGACAATGCTGGCGCGATCGCGTCCTTCCAGACCATCGCGAAGGATAAGTCCGTTCCGGCTGCCGTGCAGGATGCCGCAAAGATGCGCGCCGGCTGGCTGCTGATCGAGAACGGCACCTATGAGCAGGTTTCTGCTGCCGTCGAGGAAATGGCCGTGCCGGGCAATGCCTTCCGCCATTCGGCACGCGAGGCGCTTGGGCTTGCCGCCTACAAGGCCGGCAACATGGCACAGGCGCGTCAGTGGTTCCAGTCGATCGTCGACGATGTGGACAGCCCGCGCGGTGTTGCCAATCGTGCCCATATGATGCTTGATCTCATCACCGCATCCGGCAAGGCGCCCGCCGCGCAGGGCTGAGCTTAAGGGAAAATAATGAGTTTTACGGTCGCCATCGTCGGACGCCCGAATGTCGGCAAGTCGACGCTTTTCAACCGGCTGGTCGGGAAGAAGCTTGCGCTTGTCGATGACACGCCCGGCGTAACCCGCGACCGCCGTCCGGGTGAAGCGCGGCTTATCGACCTGCGTTTCACAATTGTCGATACGGCCGGCCTCGAAGAGATGACGGATGAGAGCCTGCAGGGCCGCATGCGCCAGCAGACGGAAACGGCAATCGACGAGGCCGATCTATCGCTCTTCGTCGTCGATGCCAAAACCGGGCTGACGCCGGTCGATACGGCACTCGGCGAGATGCTGCGCCGTCGCGGCAAGCCGGTCGTGCTCGTAGCCAACAAGTCCGAGGCGCGCGGTTCCGACAGCGGTTTCTATGATGCCTATTCGCTGGGGCTCGGCGAACCCGTGCCGATTTCGGCCGAACATGGGCAGGGTATGCTCGATCTGCGCGACGCCATCGTTGCTGCGCTCGGCGAGGATGTCGCTTATCCGTCGAAGGACGATGTTGCCGTCACTGACGTCGATCTGCCGCAGTTGGCCGGTGAAGAGGGCGAGGAAGACGAAGAGCCCGCCTATGACGACACCAAGCCGCTACGCGTGGCAATTGTCGGTCGTCCGAATGCCGGCAAGTCGACGCTGATCAACCGCTTCCTCGGCGAAGACCGGCTACTGACGGGGCCGGAAGCCGGCATTACACGCGATTCCATCTCCGTGGAATGGGATTGGCGCGGTCGCACCATCAAAATGTTCGATACGGCCGGCATGCGCCGCAAGGCCAAGGTAATCGAGAAGCTGGAAAGGCTTTCCGTCGCTGATGCTTTACGTGCGATCCGCTTTGCCGAAACCGTCGTTATCGTCTTCGATGCGACGATCCCCTTCGAGAAGCAGGATCTGCATATCGTTGACCTCGTGCTGCGCGAAGGCCGCGCGGCCGTTCTCGCTTTCAACAAGTGGGACATGATCGAGGATCGTCAGGCGGTACTTGCCGACCTGCGCGAAAAGACCGACCGGCTGCTGCCGCAGGCGCGCGGCATCCGCGCCGTGCCGATCTCCGGCCAGACCGGCTGGGGGCTCGACAAGCTCATGCAGTCGATCATCGATACGGACCGTGTCTGGAACAAGCGCATCTCCACCGCCAAGCTCAATCGCTGGCTGGAGCAACAGCAGGTCCAGCATCCGCCACCGGCTGTGTCCGGCCGCCGCATCAAGCTCAAATATATGACGCAGGTAAAGGCCCGCCCGCCGGCCTTTATGGTGTCCTGCACCCGCTCCGACGCCCTGCCGGAATCCTATACGCGCTATCTGATTAACGGGCTGCGTGCGGATTTCGATATGCCGAGCGTACCAATCCGGATCCATTACCGGTCGCCGGACAATCCGTTTGAGGGCAAGAAGAGGCGGACCTAACCCGCTTCTTGTTGTCGCCTTGCCGCTTGGGCCGGAGTGGGTTTGCCGGACGCGTCGATAGCCCTCAAGACGCGCTCTTATTCAAAGCTTCGCGCAGCGCGACAATTTCCGCCTGCAGCCGGACAAGCTGATCCGCGTCGCGGCCGCTTGCGTCGATGATACAGCCCGGTACGGTCTCAGCCTTTTTCTTCAGCCGCTTGCCCTCTTCCGTCAAGTGCAGCACGACGACACGCTCGTCCTGCCTGCTGCGTTCGCGGCGGATGTAGCCTGCTGTTTCCAGGCGTTTGAGGAGAGGGGTCAGTGTGCTCGATTCCAGGAACAGCTTTTCGCCGAGACCGCCGACGGTCTGGCCGTCTTCTTCCCAGAGGCAGACCATCGCCAGATATTGCGGGTAGGTGAGGCCGAGTTCGTCGAGCAGAGGTTTGTAGACGCGGTTGAAGGCGTGGCTTGCGGTATAGACGGCAAAGCAGATGAAACTGTCGAGTTTCAGTTGGTTCGACATGGCACGATCTCCAAAACCGCGAGATATTATATCGTGCAATAAATAATCGTAGACGTTTTTAATGCACGGCAGCCATGCAATAATTTCTATCGTACGATAATTGGTCGTGTGCGATATAAAATCGTGTTCAGGACGAACGCAACAAACCCGAAGAGGACACGACAATGTCGACGATCAAGACCGCAGTTTCCGCAGCAGCAATCCTGGCAGCTTCCACTGCCGGAGCGTTTGCCGATCCGGTACTGGAACCGACAACGCAGAAATTCATCGATAGCCTGGCCGGCTCCAAGCCAATCTACACGTTCTCGCCTGCCGATGCCCGCAACATTCTCTCTGGCGCCCAGAAGGGCGACGTGAAGAAGCTCGCCGCTCAGGAAGAAGATAAGGTCATCAAGGTCGGCCCGACCGGCAGCGTCAAGCTGCGCATCGTTCGCCCTGAGGGCGCCAAGGGCACGCTGCCTGTCGTCATGTATTTCCACGGCGGGGGCTGGGTGCTGGGAGATGCCGACACACATGACCGGCTGGTTCGCGAAATCGCCAATGGCGCCAAGGCTGCCGTCGTCTTCGTCGATTATGACCGCTCGCCGGAAGCCCGTTACCCGATCGCTATCGAGCAGGCCTACGCTGCCACGAAATACGTCGCCGAGCATGCCAAGGAATTCCACGTGGATGCCAGCCGGCTCGCCGTTGCCGGCGATAGCGTCGGTGGCAATATGACTGCCGCCGTGACGCTGCTTGCCAAGGAGCGCGGCGGTCCTGCCATCGACCAGCAGGTGCTCTTCTACCCTGTCACCGACGCCAATTTCGACACCGGTTCCTACAATCAGTTTGCCAATGGCCCGTGGCTGACCAAGGAAGCCATGAAGTGGTTCTGGAATGCTTATCTGCCTGACGAAGCCAAGCGTAAGGAGCCCACCGCTTCGCCGCTGCAGGCTTCCCTCGAGCAACTGAATGGTCTGCCGCCAGCACTCGTCATCGTCGATGAAAACGACGTGCTGCGCGACGAGGGAGAAGCCTATGCCCGCAAGCTATCGCAAGCAGGCGTAAAGGTCACGTCGATCCGCTACAACGGCACGATCCACGACTTCGTACTGCTCAACGCGATTGCCGAAACACCGGCTGTTCGCAGCGCCATTTCTGTCGCCAACGATACGCTGCGGGCTGCCCTTCAGAAGTAACGGTCAGTCAGCGGAAGGAAGAGGCCCGGCGGGATCGCCGGGTTTTTTGCTTCTTGGAAGGGATTTGGTGGCGTATTGCCACGCTTTCTTCCATTTCGGCGTGATGACGCCGTTGGCGGCGCGGATATTGTTGATGAACTGCAGCGTCGCCGCTTCCCAGGAATATTGCATGGCAAGCTCGCGCGCCTTTTCCCGCGAGCCGAAAAGCGCCGCAAGGCAGGCCGCCCGCAGATCCCCGTTCAGCGCACCGACGTCGCTGTCCTCGCCGATAATATCCAGCGGGCCGGTGACGGGATAGGCGGCAACGGGAACGCCCGAGGCAAGCGCTTCCAGAATGGTGTTGCCGAATGTATCCGTCAGCGACGGGAAGACGAAGACATCGGCCTGCGCATAGGCCTTTGTGAGTTCCTCGCCGAATTTCACGCCGGTGAAATGCACATCCGGATAGCGTTCTTCGAGTTCGGCGCGTGCGGGGCCGTCGCCGACCACGACTTTCGAACCGGGCAAATCGAGATCCAGGAAGGCCGGCAGGTTCTTTTCCAGCGCAACGCGGCCGACCGTCATGAAGATCGGGCGGGCAAGGCCGAAGGGCTTTTCCTCAAGCGGCATCGGATGGAATTGCGTCGCGTCAATGCCGCGGCTCCAGGGCATCAAGTTCTTAATGCCCTTGGCGGACAGTTCGCGGGCAAGGCTGGGGGTGGCCACCATGCAGCCCGCGCCGCCATTATGAAACCAGCGCACGAAGGCGTAGAGCCAGCTCTCGGGGATCGGCAGGCGAGCGGACACATATTCGGGAAAGCGGGTGTGGTAGCTGGTGGAAAAGGGCATGCGCTTGCGGATGCACCAGCGCCGCGCCGACAGGCCGAGCGGCCCTTCCGTCGCGATGTGGATGTAGGAAGGATTGTGCTTTTCGATCTCGCGGGCGACGCGGCGGTACCAGGCGATCGACAGGCGGATCTCCGGATAGGTCGGGCAGGGAATGCTGGCGAAACGCTCTGGCGTCACCATCGACACTTCGACGCCCATTTTGGCAAGTTCTCGGTTGGTGTTTTCGATCGAGCGGACAACGCCATTGACTTGCGGATGCCAAGCATCGGTGACGATCACCAGCCGCTCGGGCACGGCTCCGGCGGCACTAGCCCAGCTTTCGCCGCTATACGAATTTGACGGACGTTGCAGCATGCTTCCATTTCCATCAGCGTCGCTTAATTCTGGCAACGCACAGCCCCTGGCGGGGTTTCCGGAATGGCGATTCCCGCTCTGTTATTTTGGCGGAAGTGCATGATGAAAATATTACAGCCCTGTGTGAGGGATTACAGGACTTTATGGCGCGAGAGGCCAGCGATTATGTCGGCGATGAATGGCCGCAAGGCGTTTGCGCAAAAAAAGGAACGGCGCCGACGGGGAGGTCGGCGCCCAGTAAAACTTAGGCTGCAGCCGAAGCGAAGCCGGAGGTCGGAACTTCCGAGATCGTCTTCAGAACCTGCGAAGCGATCTGGTAGGGGTCGCCTTGGGAGTTCGGGCGGCGATCTTCGAGGTAACCCTTGTAATCGTTCTTGATGAACGAGTGCGGAACGCGGATCGAAGCACCACGGTCGGCAACGCCGTAGGAGAATTTGTTCCACGGAGCCGTCTCGTGCTTGCCGGTCAGGCGCTTGTCGTTGTCGGGGCCGTAGACATTGATGTGGTCCATCAGGTTCTTTTCGAACTGCGCCATCAGCGCCTCGAAATAGGCCTTGCCGCCAACTTCGCGCATGTACTTGGTCGAGAAGTTGCAATGCATGCCCGAACCGTTCCAGTCAGTGTCGCCGAGCGGCTTGCAATGATACTCGATGTCGATGCCGTACTTTTCGGTCAGGCGCTGCAGGAGGTAGCGCGCCATCCAGATCTGGTCGGCGGCTTTCTTGGAGCCCTTGCCGAAAATCTGGAATTCCCACTGGCCCTTGGCCACTTCGGCGTTGATGCCTTCGTGGTTGATGCCGGCTGCGAGGCAGAGGTCGAGATGCTCTTCGACGATTTCGCGGGCAACCGAGCCAACGTTCGAATAGCCGACGCCGGTGTAGTACGGGCCCTGCGGAGCCGGGTAGCCGGACTCGGGGAAGCCAAGCGGGCGGCCGTTTTCGAAGAAGAAATATTCCTGTTCGAAGCCGAACCAGGCATCCTCGTCATCGAGAATGGTTGCACGGGCGTTGCTCGGGTGCGGCGTGACGCCATCCGGCATCATGACTTCGCACATGACGAGCACGCCGTTGGTGCGGGCCGGATCCGGATAGATGGCAACCGGCTTCAGCACGCAGTCAGAGCTGCGGCCTTCGGCCTGCATCGTCGACGAACCATCGAAGCCCCAGAGCGGGAGCTGTTCGAGCGTCGGGAAATTATCGAATTCCTTGATCTGCGTCTTGCCACGCAGGTTCGGTACCGGGGTGTACCCATCGAGCCAAATGTACTCGAGCTTATACTTTGTCATCGCGACTCTCTCTGCTGCGAACTTGAGCAAATCCTGAGGCAGTAGACGCAAGGGTGCGCCTTCCCGCCAGGGGATGTCTCTTCTAAAGCACGTAGCGTGCCAGATCGGGCGGTCGACATAAAAAATTTACGAATCATCCTGCCAACGCCATTTCGAAGTGGAAGCGGCAGGCGGCTGAATACTGCCGGTATGTAGCTATCCCGCTTTGAGATGAGCATTTTCCGCGTTGGAACCAGATGAAAATTCCGGCGTTGAACCTGATGGATGAAGTTTTAAACAAATCAGCGGAAGCTTAAGCAGGAAATGCCGCCTGGAGCGACCATAATAGCGACTTTGCCTATATCTTATGCAATTTGCATAAACTATGTGCATTGTGCTATCGTTTCGACCGTGAATGTTGATAGGCCGAGCAAAGAAAGGCTATCTCATGGCAATCGGTTTCCATCGTGAATCTGCGACAATCTATCAGTTTCCCATTAAGGCCGTTCAGGCGCAGAGCCGTTTCGAGCGCTTTCGCATGATGGAGCGGGAGGCCGCTGATGTGTGTGACGCTGCGCTCGACAGCTGCTGGTATCACGATGAAGCCGTTCGCAGCGACGACAAGAAGCCCAATTCCTGATCTGAGGATCGAAGACGACTGACCGCTTAGGCGGGGGCGAGCCTGCGCGTGGCCGCGCGACAAAGCGACATGCGCAGGCTTCAATTACGATATCAGAGGCCGAGCTTTTCCTTCGGCACGAGTGCGCCATGCTCGCTGACCACGCGGGCAGCGATTTTGGCTCCGAAGCGAGCTGCTGCCGGAGCATCCCGGTTCTCCAGATAATGAGCAAGGAATGCGCCGTTGAAACTGTCGCCGGCGCTCGTCGTGTCGACGACCTTTTTGACCTTTTCCGCCGGCACGTAAGCTTTCTCATTGGCGAAGCTCAGTGTTGCACCTTCCGCACCGTTCTTGACAACGACATGTGAGGCGCCGAGCGCAAGATAGCGCTCAATGGTTGCTTCGATGGAGGCGTCTCCGAAATGGGCAACCTCGTCGTCGAAGCTCGGCATGACAAGCGAGGAGGCACGGCCGCCTTCGCTGATCGTCGTGTGCATTATGTCGTAGCTCGACCAGAGGCGGGGGCGGATATTCGGATCGAAGACCACGAACTTGCCGACAGCCTTGGCGCGGCGGATTTCGGCGAGCAGCGTGTCTGCGTCGTCATGCGAGAGGATGGCAAGCGTGATGCCGGAGAAATAGACAACGTCAGCACTTTCCACGGCTTCACGCAGCCGGTCAGGATCGGCGGCGAGACTTCGGGCGGCGGAGCTGTCGCGCCAGTAGCTGAAGGATCGTTCGCCGTTCCTCAGATTGATCATGTAGAGGCCGGGCGTCTTCCCCTTGATGCGGCGGATGAGATCCGTGCCGATTTTGGCCTTGCTCATGAAGGCGACCATTTCGTCGGACATTGGATCATCGCCGAGCGCGGTGAAGTAATCGACCGACCAGGCGGAGGGCAGGCAGGCGCGAGCATACCATGCGGTGTTGAAGGTATCGCCGGCGAAACCTTTCCGCAGGAGGCCTTCACCCGCCTGCGAGAGTTCCACCATGCATTCGCCGATCGACAGAAACCGTCCGCTCAAGCCATCCTCCCGGGTTTGACTGCTCTTGCGGATACGCGAAGAGGCGGAGTGAGACAAGTCGAGGAGAGCCGAAAGTCCATCGCCCCTATGTCGGGGCGATGGCGAATTCAGATCATGGCCTGTCCATATGATAGCAGGCAGCCGTCTGGCCGGGACGCACCAGTTCCGTCGGCGGCATCTCGGTGCGGCAGATGTCCGTCGCCTTCCAGCAGCGCGGCGAGAAGACGCAGCCCTTCGGCGGGTTGAGCGGCGAGGGCGGGTCTCCCTGCAGGCGGATGCGCGTGCGCTGCCGCGCGAGTTTCGGATCCGGGATCGGAGCCGCAGAGAAGAGCGCCTGCGTGTAGGGGTGTGCCGGATGTTCGAACACCGTCGCGCAGTCGCCGGCCTCCACGACCTTGCCGAGATAGAGCACCAGCACGTCATCCGAGATCAAGCGCACGACCGAGAGGTCGTGGCTGATGAATATCAGCGTCAGCCCGAACTCCTTGCGCAGCTTGCGAAGCAGGGTGATGACCTGACCCTGGATCGACACGTCGAGGGCCGAGACCGGCTCGTCGCAGATGATGAGCTTCGGCCGGGTGACGACGGCACGGGCAATGCCGATGCGCTGCGCCTGGCCGCCGGAGAATTCGTGCGGATAGCGGTTGATCATCTCAGGCACTAGACCGACGGCTGCCATGATTTCTCGCACGCGCTCGAGACGCTGAGCTTTCGTCAGCTTCGGCTCAAAGACAGTGAGCGGCTCGGCGATGATGTCGCCGACCGTCATGCGCGGATCGAGCGAGGCGATCGGATCCTGGAAGATGATCTGCATGTCGCGGCGTGCGGCACGCATTTCCTCATCCGTCAGATCGAGCAGGTTGCGGCCCTGCCAGAGGATGCGGCCCTTCTGCGACTTCAGAAGTCGCAGGATCGAGCGGCCAAGCGTCGACTTGCCGCAGCCGGATTCGCCGACGATGCCGAGCGTGCGGCCCTCGGCGAGATCGAAGCTGACATTGTTGACGGCCGTCAGCATTAGCGGCGGTTTGAAGAAGGACTTGGAGGGAATCTCGAACTGGGTCGTCAGGTTCTCGACCCTCAAAAGCGAGCGTTCAGCCATGGCTCAGCAACTCCTCGCGACGTGGGAAGGGGTGGAAGCAGGCGGCACAATGATTTGCCCCCAGTGGTTCGAGCTGCGGCGGCCGGTCGATGCAATCGTCCTGAACCTGCGAACAGCGCGGCGAGAAATTGCAGCCCTTCGGCAGGTGCTGCAGGTTTGGCGGACGGCCGGGGATGACGACGAGATCGTCGACATCCTGATCCGGGCGTGGGATGGAGGCGTGCAGCGCTGCGGTATAGGGGTGAGCCGGGTTTTCGAAGAGTTCGTCGACCGGCGCTTCCTCGACGATGCGGCCGGCATACATGACAGCGACCTTGTCGGCGAGGCCAGCTACGACGCCGAGGTCGTGGGTGATCATGATCAGCGCCGTGTTCATTTCCGCCGTCAGATCATTGAAGAGATCGAGGATCTGCGCCTGGATGGTCACGTCGAGCGCTGTCGTCGGCTCGTCGGCGATCAGGAGCTTCGGCTTGGTCAGCAGCGCCATGGCAATGACAATGCGCTGGCGCATGCCGCCCGAAAGCTCATGGGGGTAAAGATTGAAGCGCCGGCTCGGATCAGGAATGCCGACGCGTTTCAGCATGTCTAGCGCCTCGGCGGATGCGGCCCTGGCGGTAAAGCCGCGATGGATCTCGAGTTGTTCCGTCAGTTGCCGGGAAATCCTCAGAGACGGGTTGAGCGCCGTCATGGGATCCTGGAAGACCATGGCCATGTCCTTGCCACGGACGCGGTCGAGTTCACCTGGCTTCAGGGCCAGCACGTCCTTGCCTTCCAACAGGGCCTGGCCGGTTGTTTTTCCGTTCTTGGCAAGCAGGCCCATAATGCCGAGGAAGGTCTGGCTCTTGCCGGAACCGGATTCACCGACGATGGCAATGCGCTCGCCCCGGCGAACCGTCAGGTTCATGTTGGAGACTGCCTTCACCTGCCCCTCGGGGGTCTCAAAGGTGATCGAGTAGTCCCTCAGTTCGAGAAGCGTATCTTTTTGTTTTTCTTGAGACATCCTATCGATCCTTCGGGTCGAACGCGTCACGCAGCCCGTCGCCTATGAAGAGCAGGCTGAGAAGTAGGGCGACGAGGAAGCTCGCAGGGAAAATCAGCAGCCAGGGCATGCTTTCCATGGCGTCGGTACCCTCGGCAATCAGGGTGCCGAGCGAGGTCAGCGGTTCCTGTACGCCAAAGCCGAGATAGGAAAGGAAGCTCTCGGTCGCGATGATCTCAGGCACGGTCAGCGCCGCGAAGATCACGACGGGGCCGACGAGGTTCGGAATGATGTGCTTGGTGATGATCTTGAAGGGCTTTTGGCCGGAGGCGCGGGCGGCTTCTACGAATTCGCGGTGCTTGAGCGACAGGGTCTGGCCGCGCACGATGCGGGCCATGGTCAGCCATTCGAGCGCGCCGATCGCTGCAAAGAGCAGATAGACGTTGCGGCCGAAGATCACCATCAGCAGGATGACGAAGAGGATGTAGGGAAGCGCATACATGATGTCGACGAAACGCATCATGATCGAGTCCAGCCTGCCGCCGATATAGCCTGAGATCGCACCATAGAGCACGCCGATGACGACGGAGACGATGGTTGCCGTCAGCGCCACCGCAAGCGAGACGCGCGTGCCATAGAGGACACGGGCAAGCAGGTCGCGGCCGTTCGGGTCGGTGCCGAAATAATGGCCGCTTTCGAAGGACGGGGGCGCGCGGAAGGCGGCCCAATCCGGATCTTCATAGTTGAAGGGGATGAAGCTGGGGCCAAGGAAGGCGGCAAGGATCAGCAATACGAGTACGCCGATCGATATGACTGCCGCCTTGTTGCGCGAGAGGCGGCGCAAGGCATCCTTGGTCAGCGAGCGGCCTTCAGGAGAAAGACCTTCGGCCTCCAGCAGTTCGGCTGCAAGCAGCTCTCTTTTGGCGGGATTGAGGATCATCTGTTTCTCACTTTCGGGTCCAGCCAGGCATAGGCGATATCGACCAGAAGGTTCAGAAACACGATCAGCACCATGTAGAAGATGACCGTACCAAGAACCATGCCGTAGTCGCGGTTCAGCGCTGCGTTGACGAAATAGCGGCCGATGCCGGGCAATCCGAAGATGCTTTCGACAACCAGCGAGCCGGTGAGAAGGTAGCTTGCCGCCGGACCCAGATAGGAGACAACGGGCATCATGGCGGGCTTCAGCGCGTGGCGCATGACCGTAAGGCGCGGGCCGATCCCTTTGGCCTTGGCGGTACGGATGAAGTTCTGGTTCATCACTTCGATCATCGAGCCGCGGGTGATGCGCGAGATGCGGCCGGCATGCGGCAGCGCAAGAACCACAATCGGCAGGACGAGGAATTTGATCGAGCCGTCACCCCAGCCGCCGACTGGAAACCAGGCGAGGTGGATGCCGAAGACGAGCTGCATGATCGGCGCAATCAGGAAGTTCGGGAGCACAACGCCCACCAGAATGAGGGCACTCAGAATATAGTCCGGTGCTTTGTTCTGGTAGAGCGCCCCAAGACAGCCGACGGCCACGCCGACAATGATGGCAATCAGGAAGGCAGCCGTTCCGATAGTGAAGGTGTAGGGCAGACCGATCATGATCTGCTGGGCGACAGTGAAGTCCTCGCTCGCGAAGGAGGGGCCGAGGTCGCCTTTCAGCAGGTCGCCGACATAGATCAGGTACTGCTGAACGAGCGGCTTATCGAGATTGTAGTGGATCGCGAGATTTTTCAGGATCACCGGCGGCAATGGCCTTTCGCCATCGAAGGGGCCGCCAGGGGCAAGGCGCAAAACGAAAAAGCAGGCTGTGACGGCGATCCACAGGACGGGGATCGTCGACAGCAATCGACGGAGAGCGTATTTGATCATGGTCGTGGAGCGGCTCTTCCCGTAACTTACGGGAAGAGCCTTTCATCCTTATTCCTTGATGGACAGCCAGCGTGTGCGGTGGATGTCCTGAACGTTGTCGACGAAGCCTTCGATCTTGGGCGAGACGACGTTCTTGGAGACGTAGTAGTAGATCGGAAGTGCTGCGGAATCATCCAGCGCGAGCTGTTCGGCCTTCTTGAAGATTTCGGCGCGCTTCGTCAGATCGGTCTGAGCGTTGCCGTCCTTGATCAGCTTGTCATAGTCGGCATTCGACCAGCGGCCGTAGTTCATCTGAACGCCCGTCACGAGCAGGTTCAAGAAGTTGTCCGGATCGTTGTAGTCGGCGAGCCAGCCGGCACGGCCGATCTGTACTTCACCACGCTGCAGCTGATCGTAGTGGACCTTGGTTTCGGCGTTGACGAGCTCGACATTGACGCCGAGCGGCTTCCACATGGAGGCGATCGCCACGGCAATGCGCTTGTGGTTGTCGTTGGTATTGTATTTGAGCTCGGTGGTCAGCGGATGATCCGGGCCGAAGCCGGCTTCCTTCAGCAGCTTCTTGGCTTCTTCGACCTTGTCCTTGTAAGGAAGGTCCTTCCAGGAAACATAAGAGGGCTCACCGTAGTTTGCCGTGCCCGGCGGAACCCAGGAGTAAGCCGGCAGTTCGCCGGTGCCGAGGATCTGCGGTCCGATGACTTCGCGGTTGATCGCCATGGAGAGAGCCTGGCGGACGCGCTTGTCGTTGAAGGGCGGCTTGGTCGAGTTGATGACGTAGTAGTAGAGGCCGGAGAAGGGGGCGACATGCGCCTGGCCCGGCAGGTTCTTCTTCATCCACTCGTACTGGTCGGTCGGGAAGTCGGTGAGGATGTCGAATTCGCCAGCGCGATAGCGCTTCAGCGCAGCTTCCTGGTCTTCAAGCACGAAAAACTTCGCGCCGTCGATCTTCAGGTCCTTGACGCCATAGTACTGATCGTTCTTGACGGTCGTGACGTGCGAACCGGGAACCCACTCGACCGGCTTGTACGGACCGTTGGTGACGATGTTGCCGATCTTGACCCAGTCCTGACCCTTGGCCTCGACGACATGCTTCGGCAGCGGATAGGCCGTGTAGTGCATCAGGGCGTTGATGAAATAGGGGGTCGGGTTCTCAAGGGTGATCTCGAGCGTCTTGTCGTCGATCGCCTTGATGCCGAGCTCGTTCAGATCGGTGATCTCGCCCTTGTTGATCTTTTCTGCGTTTTTGACGGTGAACTGCAGATAGGCGTAGTCGGCGGCGTTCTTAGGATCGACGAGGCGCTGGAAGGCGAAGACGAAATCGCCGGCCGTTACCGGCTGGCCATCAGACCACTTGATGCCGTCACGCAGCTTGAAAGTGTAGACCTTGCCATCAGGGGAAATGGTCCAGCTTTCTGCCTGGCCGGGAACGGGGTTGTCCTTGGCATCTTCGGTGACGAGGCCTTCGAAGATGTCGCCGGCAATACGGTTTTCCCAGTCGCCGGAAAGTTTTTGCGGATCCAGCGAGGTGGGGTCGCCACCATTATGGATATTCAGCGTGGCCGCGTGGGCCGAAAATGCGAGCAATGAGCCAACCATTGCAGACGCGAGAAATTTTTTCGTGAAAAAGGACATATTGTGTCCACCTTTCTAGGCTTTTCGCCTTTTCTTTGGTCATTTGTTCCCGATTTGACCTGTTACGTGCAGGTCAACGGCACCTTAACGCAAAGGTTTGGCGTTGCAACCCCTAAACCGGTGGGTAGCATTCGGGTGTGGACAAGCTTATAAGCGTCTCCCTTTTGTCGGATCACGACTGCCCGATCTTCGCTCAAGAGCAAAGCCATTGGGCTGTTGTTTTTTGCTTCGCCGCCATTAGTCTTGCGTTCGAAATGAAGCAGGAGACGGCGGATTATGGCATTGCTGACAGGCGGGAATGCGGATTGGTGGCGCGGCGCGGTGATCTATCAGGTCTACCCGCGTTCGTTTCAGGATACGAACGGGGACGGGCTTGGTGATCTCAAGGGAATAACCCGGCGTCTTCCCTATATCGCCAGCCTCGGCGTCGATGCGATCTGGCTCTCTCCCTTCTTCAAGTCGCCGATGGCCGATATGGGCTATGACGTCTCCGACTATTGCGACGTCGACCCGATTTTCGGCACGCTCGAGGACTTCGACGTGATGATGGCAGAAGCCCACAGGCTCGGCATAAAGGTCATCATCGATCAGGTGATTTCCCATACGTCCGACCGGCATCCATGGTTCGTGGAAAGCCGCTCCAGCCGCACGAACGACAAGGCGGACTGGTATGTCTGGGCCGACCCGAAGCCCGACGGGACAGCGCCGAACAACTGGCTGTCGATCTTTGGCGGGCCGGGATGGGAATGGGATGGCGTGCGCCGGCAATATTACCAGCATAACTTCCTGACCTCGCAGCCGGACCTGAATTTTCACAGCAAGCCGGTTCAGGATGCGCTGCTGAAGACGGTGGAGTTCTGGCTCGACCGCGGCGTCGACGGTTTTCGTCTCGACACGGTGAACTATTATTTTTGCGACAAGCTGCTCCGGGACAATCCGCCGCATGAGCCGGACCCGGATCAGCCCGGTCTCGACGCGCCCGATACCAATCCCTATGGCATGCAGAACCATCTTTACGACAAGACACAACCGGAGAACCTCGAATTCCTCAAGCGTTTCCGGGCTCTGCTCGATCAATACGAGGGGCGTACGACGGTCGGTGAAGTCGGTGACGGCGCACGCTCGCTGAAGACTGTTGCGGCCTATACGACCGGCGGTGACAAGCTACACATGTGCTACACCTTCGATCTGCTTGGTCCGGATTTCACCGCCGCCCATATCCGCACCTGCGTCGAGACTTTCCAACGCATGGTGAAGGATGGCTGGGTCTGCTGGGCCTTCTCCAATCACGACGTCAACCGCCACGTCAGCCGTTTCGCGCTGACGGAAGAGGAGCGACCCGTCATCGCCAAGCTGGCGATTTCCGTGCTGGCATCGCTTCGCGGTTCGATCTGCCTCTATCAGGGCGAGGAACTCGGCCTGCCGGAGGCGGAACTTGCCTTCGAAGACCTGCGCGATCCCTATGGTATCCGCTTCTGGCCGGCCTTCAAGGGCCGTGATGGATGCCGCACGCCGATGCCATGGGAGGCCGGCAAGGCGCATGCCGGTTTCACCAGCGCCGAGAAGAGTTGGCTGCCGGTGCCCTATGAACAGGCGGCGCTTTCCGTGGATACGCAGGAAAACGATGACAGTTCCGTGCTGCATCATTACCGGCGTACGCTGGAATTCCGGAAGGCCTATCCGGTGCTGATCGACGGCAGCCTGGAATTTGTTGGCAGCAATCAGGACCTGCTCGCCTTCGTGCGCGAAAAGGGAGACGAGAAACTGCTCTTCGTCTTCAACCTGACGCGAGAGTCTGCGGAGTTTCAGCTTCCTGCCGGCATGGTGCTGGGCGCTCCATTGCCCATGCCCGGGTTCAAAGCCGCCGCCAGTGCCAAGACAGTGCAGCTCGACGCGCTTGACGCCTTCTGTGCTCGGATCAGCCGATAAGCGCGAAGCGATCGACGTCCACCATCCCCTTGTCCGAGATCTTCAGATGCGGGATCACGGGCAGGGGCAGGAAGGCGACCTGCAGGAAGGGTTCCTCCAGGGTCGTGCCCAGCGCATAAGCAGCCTTGCGCAGATGATGCAGCGTGTCGCGCACCGTCTCGTAGGATTCCAGGCTCATCAGGCCGGCGACGGGCAGCGCGATCTCGCCGGTGATCTTGCCGTCTTCGACAACGACGAAGCCGCCCTTGATCTCGCCAAGGCGGTTGGCCGCAAGCGCCATATCATCCTCGCTGACGCCGACGACGCAGATATTGTGGCTGTCATGGCCGACTGTCGAGGCGATGGCGCCCTTTTTCAATCCGAATCCCTGTACGAAACCGTTGGCGTGATTGCCGTTCTTGCCGTGACGCTCGATGACGGCGACCTTGATGATGTCGTTGCCGAGATCGATGGTCGTCTGATTGCCTCTGGCCGGCAGGCGGTAACGGCGATGCTCGGTGATGATCTTGCCGGGCATGACGCCAATGACGGGCGTTTCTCCCTCCGAAACAGGCACGCCGAAATGGGCTGCGTTGACGGGGCGAGCCTTGACGCTGTCGAGACCAACGGGCTCAACCGGCTTGCGGGTGGAAAAGAGCGCATCGGTGACATGGCGGCCGGCGGAAAAAACCATGTCCGCCTGGCAATTTTCCAGACTGTCGATGACGACAAGATCGGCTCGCCAGCCGGGGGCCACAAGCCCGCGGTCGCGCAGGCCGAAAGCACGGGCAGCCGAGATCGAGGCGGCCCGGTAGATCGCCAGCGGCTCGACGCCCTCTGCAATTGCCGTGCGGATCATGTAGTCGAGATGGCCCTGCTCGGCGATATCGAGCGGATTGCGGTCATCGGTGCAGAGCGCGAGGTATGGCGAGAGGCGTTCGGTGATGATGGGCATCAGGGCGTGCAGGTCCTTGGAGACGGAGCCCTCGCGCACAAGGATATGCACGCCTTTGCGAATTTTCTCCAGCGCTTCGGCCGCGCTCGTGCATTCATGCTCGGTGCGGATGCCGGCGGAGAGATAACCGTTCAGATCATTGCCTGAGAGCAGCGGCGCATGCCCGTCAATATAGCCGCCCTGGAAGGCATCGAGCTTTGCCATGCAGACGGGATCCTTGTGGATCACGCCGGGGAAATTCATGAATTCGGCGAGGCCGATGACCTTGGGATGATCGCGATAGGGCAGGAGGCTTTCGACCGGAAGGTCGGCGCCCGATGTTTCCAGATGCGTGGCCGGCACGCAGGAGGAAAGCTGGACGCGGATATCCATGATCGTTTCCAGCGCCGAAGCGAGGAAGAATTCGATGCCCTCCTTTCCAAGCACATTGGCGATCTCATGGGGGTCGCAGATCACTGTCGTCACGCCGTAAGGCAGGACACAGCGGTCGAATTCATGCGGTGTGACGAGCGAGGATTCGATGTGCAGATGCGTATCGATGAAGCCGGGAACGACGATCCTGCCGGAAATATCGATCTCGGTTTCACCGCTATAGCTGCCGCAGGTACCGACAATACGCTCGCCGCCGATGGCAACGTCCGACTGGACGAGCTCACCCGTCACGAGATCGAAGAAGCGTCCGCCTTTCAGGACGATATCGGCAGGTACGCGGCCCACACCCTGATCGATGAGACGTTCGAGCTTGGCGGTCATACTATCCTCGCGATACAATCGATTCCGCGAGTTATAGCGCATCTGTCTGCGGATTGGATGCCCGCAAACGAAACCGGGCGCCAATGGCGCCCGATCCGGTGTCTCGTTCGTTCTATTACTCGGCAGCGACGATCTTGCCGCCTTCCCACTTGTAGAGCGAGAAGCTCTGGGAGGTGAGATCGCCCGTCTCGCCGTAGGTGAGCTTGCCGATGACGGTCGGGATCTGCTCGCCGCCCTTCAGGGCAGCCGCGACGGCTTCCGCGTCCTCGGCGCTGCCGGCCTTCTCGATGCCGGCTTTCAGCACTTCAACCGCAGCATAGGCGTTGAGCGTGAAGGCTTCAGCGGGGATCTTCTTGGCGGCGAGCGCATCGGCAGCAGCCTTGGAGTCCGGGCTCTTGGTTGCGTCGGAGGCGTTGGTGAACAGGGTGCCGGCTGCCGCATCCGTGCCGATCGTCCAGAATTCGGTGTTGGAGAGACCGTCGCCGCCGATGATCTGGGCGTTAACCGAAAGGTCATGCAGCTGACGGGCAAGCAGGCCGCCTTCCGGGTGATAGCCGCCGAAATAGATGAGATCGACCTTCTCGGCCTTGATGCGGGTCGTCAGCGCTGAGAAGTCCTTGTCGCCGGGCGTGATGGAGTCGTTGATGATTTCGGTAACGCCGCCGGCATTCAGCGTTGCCTTGAAGGAGTCTGCGAGACCCTTACCGTAAGCGCCCTTATCGTTAATGATGGCGACGCGCTTGTCCTTGAAGTGTTCGAGAACGTATTTGGCGGCGACTTCGGCCTGCTGGTCGTCGCGGCCGCAGGTGCGCAGAACGTTGGTCAGACCACGCTTGGTAAGGTCAGGCGCCGTTGCAGTCGGCGTGACCATCAGCACGCCGTTTTCGGCCAGAACGTCGGACACCGGGATGGCGACGCCGGACGTGACCGGGCCGACGACGAAGCGGATGCCTTCGCCGACAACCTTGTTTGCGGCGGAAACGCCCTGCTTCGGTTCGCCGGCGTCGTCAGCGAGTTCGAGCACGACCTTCTCACCGAGAATGCCGCCGCTTTTGTTGATTTCATCGACGGCGGTCTGCGCGCCGTTCTTTACCTGGTCGCCATAGGCTGCCACCGGGCCGGTCAGCGGCGCGATGAGGCCGATGGTGATATCCGCATGTGCAAGCGGCGCAAATGCCAGTGAGGCAACGAGCGTCGCTGTCAGAGTCTTCAAGGCCATGTTCTGTCTCCTTGGGTAGGGTCGTCTTCGACCACCGGTTGTTTGCCGCGCGGGCCGTTCTTCGTCAGCGATCCCTTTGGGAACGTGCCAAGGACGAGGAAAAGCTGCGCGATCAATGAGCCTCGCGGCCATATTTGGCTCGCTCTGCACATGGCAAGATTTCTAGGAATTTCGGTGAGATTTCGCAAGATGATAACAAGATCGGGCTCGCTTTCGCCAAATCTGGAAAGATTGCGCCCGATTTTTTGATTTTTCAGTCCATTTCCCGCAATTTTCGGTCTGTCCTGCCCAAGCTGTCCCGCCGGCCCAGCGCCGTGTCGGGGCAATCTCAGTCTGCAACTGTGTTTTGCTGTTTTAGCAAGTTAACAATTGATTCTGAGAATCCCAGTATAACTACCATTCCCTAGTATATTGTTGCGGTGCAATATCCGATTTGTCGATAAAGGCATATAGCGGGAACAGATATCCGGATGCTCAAGCGTATTGAAGCCAGGCAGGTGCGGACCGGAATGTTTATCGAGATGGTCGAGGGTATCTGGCACGATCCTCTTCTATGTCGCCGGCGGTTCTTACTGCGGCGCGAGAGCGATACGCTGAAGCTTAACGAGTGTGCGGACGCAGGTGTCGTGATCAACACCACCAAGGGTCTCGATGTCAGGAACACCTCGCGTAAGATCGAGATCGACGTCAGGGCAGCGCGCGAGACCATTCAGAAATCCGTCGAGGTGCTGGAAAATGTCTTCGGGCGGCTGCAGGGTGGAGATGCGATTACCGTTGATGAGGTCGAGCCGGTAATTTCCTCCGTTTCCAAATCGATGGATGACTACCCCGCCGTGTTCATCAGCGTTACCCGGCTGAAGTCGAAGGACGAAGTGACATTTCTGCATTCCCTTTCGGTCAGTGCCTTGATGGTCCTTTTCAGCCGCCACCTCGGACTGGATGAGGACGTGGTGCAGACGCTCGGCACGGCAGGTCTATTGCACGACGTCGGCAAGCTCGAAATTCCGCTCGAAGTGCTCAACAAGGAAGGGCGCCTGAGCGAAGACGAGATCCAGTTGATCCGTGACCATCCGGAAAAAGGGCATGCGATCCTGTCGCGCCAGGAGGGCATGTCGGAAATCGTTCTCGACGTCTGCCTCAATCATCACGAACGGATCGACGGCAAGGGTTATCCACGCAAACTGTCACGCGGTGATATCAGCCTTCACGCACGTCTTGCCGCGATTTGTGATGTCTATGACGCCGTTACTTCGGCGCGCCCCTACAAGACGCCGTGGAGCCCGAAGGAGGCGCTGACCTGGATGCTAGCCAATGAAGGGCATTTCGACCGCCGGCTCGTCAAAAAATTCGCCCTCTGCCTTTCGGTCGCCTCCGTTTCCTGAGGCAATCCTGTTTTCATGACAGAGTCTGCGGGGATCTGGTCCGCCGAAGCTCCGGAGATGAGGACCTGCGCTATTGTCGAGGGAGTGCCTTTCCCAGGAAGTCGGTGACCATGCTGGCAACCTGCCTATGAATAACTTCTCGGTCCGCGCCCGTACCGTCCCGACAGACGATGCTCTCGCCTGGCGCTTCCTTCTCGATAAGCTGGGCGGCGCCAGGTTTGCAGGGCTGCATGAAGCTGAAATGCAGCGATCCGGGGACAAGGCTGTAGGTGGTGGTTGCTGACGGCAGATAGCGGGCTACGTAGCCGGAATCCATGTTGGTAGCGGCTATGTCCGCCTTGGTTGCCGTATCCGCGTCGACATCCGCAGCAGCACCTAGCACCATGATGGGGACATGGATTGCCGCAAGGCTTGCTGGTGTTAGTCCGCGGCCGGGGCCGAGATCAAGTGTCACGACCGCACGAATTCTTGCATCACCGAGATTGGCGGCCATCGCCGCATTGGAGGCCGCATCGCGCCCGATGCCGAGCGCCTCGAATATTTTGCAATAGATCGGGCTGAATTCAGCCAGGCAATTCTTCGCCACCTTGGCCGCATCGAAACGGCCGCCCGCCAATTCGACGACCGTCCAGCCGCCGAGCGAATGGCCGATGGCGGCAATCCGATCGGATGCTACGCCGCCCGACAGATCAGGATTGTCCAGCAGCGCATCGATCACGCGGCTGAGATCGCCGGGGCGCTTCCACAGTTCAACGGCGTCGGGTTTTCGCATGTCGAATGTGGTCGTACCGGGATGATCGGGTGCGGCGACGACATAACCCGCGTCTACGAGATCGGCGGCGAGCCAGGCGAGGTTGCGCCAGCTGCCGCCATAACCGTGAGAAAGGACGACCAGCGAATGCGAGCCGGCTACGGGTTCGGCGTTTTTGATTACAGGTTGGCCGATGAAGGCGGGTGTTTCGCCGAGAAGGACCGGTGTGGCGTCAGACGCTGTCGGATACCAGATGCTGACATGCATCGGGCGATCGACGCTTTTGCCGGACAGGGTGGTTTCGCGGAAGCCGGTTCCCGCATGTGCTGCTGATACAAGCAGGAGAAGCAGGGGGAGGATAAAGGCAAGTCTCGGCATGGGATCTCCATTGGGTTGATTTGCCCTGTCTGGAGGAAATCCCTGAGGTTGGAGACCGATAACGCGTTCGAGGTCTCCGATATCAAAAGAAAGGGCGAAGCCGGAGCCTCGCCCTCGAATTCACTTGGGATTGAACTCAGATGTTGTTCTGCAGGATCGTACGCAGTTTGCCGAAGAGTTCGTCGATATGCTTCTTCTCGATGATCAGCGGCGGCGAGAGAGCGATGATATCGCCTGTTGTGCGGATCAGCAGACCGCTTTCGTAAGCTTTGAGGAAGGCCGTGAAGGCGCGCTTAGTCGGCTCGCCGGCGATCGGGTCGAGCTCGATGGCGCCGATCAGGCCTGTGTTTCTGATGTCGATGACATTGGGGCAATCCTTCAGCGAATGCAGGGCATCAGCCCAGTAGTCGGAGAGTTCGGCTGCGCGCGTCAGCAGGCCCTCTTCCTTGTAGGTGTCGAGCGTTGCAAGTGCTGCGGCCGAAGCGATCGGGTTGCCGGAATAGGTATAGCCGTGGAAGAACTCGATCATATGCTCGGGGCCGTTCATGAAGGCATCATGGATTTCCGAGGTCACGAAGACGGCGCCCATCGGGATGACGCCGTTGGTCAGGCCCTTGGCGGTGGTGATGATATCGGGCTTTACGTCGTAATATTGGGCGGCGAACGGAGCGCCGAGGCGGCCGAAGCCGGTGATGACTTCGTCGAAGATCAGCAGGATACCGTGCTTGGTGCAGATCTCACGCAGCTTCTGCAGATAGCCTTTTGGCGGAATGAGGACGCCGGTGGAGCCGGCGACCGGCTCGACGATGACGGCGGCGACCGTGGAAGCGTCATGCAGGGTGACGATGCGCTCGAGTTCGGTCGCGATATCGCCGCCAATTTCGGGTTCGCCGCGGGTGAAGTTGTTCTTGCCTGGCAGATGGGTGTGCGGCATGTGGTCGACGCCGGTCAGCAGCGTGCCGAACATCTTGCGGTTGGTGACGATGCCGCCAACGGAGATGCCGCCGAAATTCACGCCATGATAGCCACGCTCGCGACCGATCAGGCGGAAGCGTGAGCCATTGCCCTTCACGCGGTGATAGGCGAGCGCCACCTTGAGCGCCGTTTCCACCGATTCAGAACCGGAATTGGTGTAGAGGACGTGATCCATGCCCTCGGGGGCGATGTCGACCAGGCGGTTGGCGAGTTCGAAAGCCTTGGGATGGCCGAGCTGGAAGGCCGGAGCATAATCGAGTTCGCCGGCCTGTTCGCGGATCGCCTCGGTGATCTTCGGGCGGCAGTGTCCGGCATTCACGCACCAGAGGCCAGCCGTACCGTCCAGAACCTGACGGCCGTCATGGGTCTGGTAGTACATATCCTTCGCGCTCACGAAGAGGCGCGGTTCCTTCTTGAACTGGCGGTTCGCGGTAAAGGGCATCCAAAAGGCGCGAAGGTCGTTTGGCGTTGCATTCAGGCGGTTGGACATGCTGTTCTCCTGGCCGTTGGGGAGGCCATTCCCGTTTTAGGCTTGGCGCTGTTTATATTTACTGCCCGGTCAAATTATCAGCGCTCGGCAAGGCGTCAAGCCGAAGAAGCACAGCTGTCTGCAGCTCCCGGACACTTCGGACGTCATCAATCCTTTGCCGGGCATTGCTACAAAAATCGATGGCCGCAATGGCCGAGGGCGTTCGTTCATTTCCTTGAAATTCAACCGTTTTTACCGGAGGTAGTCATGACAGACCGCCAGAAAACCAGCCGCGTCCCAATCCGCGACGTGCATTTGCGCCGAGCTACGGCACCATTCTCGAAGAAGGCGTTCGTCGCCGTACCGATCTGAAGAGCTTTATCGCAGCCATGGGCGCCGCCGCTTTTGCGCCGGCGCTCGAAGCAACGAGGGCTGAAGCTGCCGAGTCGACGCTCGCTTTCACGGAGCTGAAGCGTGTGCGTGACACTGCCGACCACTGGGCTGATGATTACGAGCGCCAGATTCTCATTCGTTGGGGTGACGCTCTCTTTGCCGACAGCCCGGAATTCGATGTCACCAAACTCAACGGCAAGGCCGCCGAGCGCCAGTTCGGCTACAACAACGACTTCACGCAGTTCCTGCCGTTGCCCTGGGGGGAGAAGAGCTCGGACCACGGCCTGATGGTCGTCCAAGCAACAAAGCCGGCAATTCTTGCGAATTGCCGGCCTCTAAGTCTTCACGTGCTGAAATAACGTAAGCAGCGTCCGCGGAAACATCTCCTTGGAGCGTTGCTCAGACTGACATCATGTCAGCACTAACATCAGGCTGCAGACCTACTCCGGTTCTCGGTCACGTAGATATCCTCGAGCGTTGCGAGGATCTTCATGACAGGCTCGGAGTTGCTGGAATAGTAGATCGTCTGTGCATCACGACGGGTCTTGACCAGCTTCTGAGCGCGCAATTTCGACAGATGCTGCGAGAGGGCCGACTGGCTCAGGCCGACCTGGGTAGCGAGGATGCCGACAGGCACTTCTCCCTTTACCAGGCTGGTGAGGATCAGCAAACGCTTGGGGTTGGCCATGGCCGATAATAAAGCTGCCGCCACATTGGTGTGCTCGGCCAAATCAGAGGTTTCCATATTTTTTCTTCCTAATGCGAAACGTACATCATCCGTACAGGCACAGGCCGTCAGACGGTTCTTTGACTGACGGCGAAAACTAGCAATTGGGCTCGAAGATTGTATATACCTAAATTTAAGGTATCAGGTATGCTATTTTAGATATGTTTGAACAAATGTGATCTATGTCCTCTGCGGGTGTGTCGAACTCGCAACGCATCAATAAGTCACCTGAAATCATATCGAAACCCGCGGAATCGACCCCACAGATGCGCCAGGGGCCCGCTTCAGAGGCCTTCAGCCTCGATGTCAGCGCTGACAGCAGGTCCGGATGGCGCACTACTAAATCTTGCACTGCAGCCTCAGCTTTTTCGGCGATGTCATCATTTGCCAGGGAGTGAATCACGAGATCGCTCCCGTCCAAAACGTAAGCTCGGCCGAATCCGCCATTGAGACTGGCCGATTGCGGGATGAGGCGGAAGAAACGGAAATCCGAGAAATCGATATAGAGTGCCGCTTTGGCATGACGGCTGAGAAAACGGGTGCGGATGCGCGCGTGGAGGGGCGTATCCCGCTCCACCTGTTCCGCACGGCATTGGGTCGTCAGGCGGGGATAGGCGAGCGGATCGCCTTTGCCGGGCTCACCGGTCAGGAGCGAAGCCCTGGCGTCGGCGGCAAGCGCTTTCGTGTGGGTCGAGAGCGCGGAAACGAGGATAACGGGCACGCCGTCTATGTCGGTGCCGAGCAGAACCCGGCTTGCAAAGGGAAAGCCGGTTTCAGGATCGAGAACGGCGAGGGCCGCATAGCGGGCGGAGCGCAAGAGGGTGCGCGCCAACTTGCGGGCCTCATCGTCGGTTTCGCGGAGCGTAGAGAACGGTTCTTTCATACTCGCGTTGTGGCAAAGCGGAGTGAAGGGATCAAGTCTAAAGCGTGTCGCGATCTCCAAGATTCGCCTGCCCCACTTTAGGGTTTTATATTCGCATGTTGTTATCGCAAAACCGCTGCGCACCTTTGCGCGACGTGCTTATTCCTTCCGCCGGTGCCGTGTGAGGCCGGTGACGACATCCTGCGCCGAGATCGTGCCGATGATCTGGCCGTTGTCGACCACGCCGATACTGCCGGGCTGGCGGGAGAGGGAGTCAAGAATGTCGACAAGCGGCGTCGTTGGGCGTGCGGTGGCGCTGACCGACATGCCGATTGCCGCATCGCCAAGCCCCGGCTGCATCACGTCGGAAGCCATTAGCATGTTGATCGGGTTCATGTTCTGCACGAAATCGGCGACATATTGATCGGCTGGGTTCTTGACGATCTCCTGCGGCGTTCCGCACTGGATGATCCGCCCGCCCTCCATGATCGCGATGCGGTTGCCGATGCGGAAAGCCTCGTCGAGATCGTGGCTGACGAAGAGGATGGTTTTCTTCAGCCGCCGCTGGAATTCCAGCAACTCGTCCTGCAGTCGCGTGCGGATCAGCGGATCGAGCGCGGAGAACGGCTCGTCCATCAGCAGGATCGGAGCGCCGGTGGCAAAGGCGCGGGCAAGGCCGACGCGCTGCTGCATGCCGCCGGAGAGCTCGTTGACCTTACGGTCCGCCCATTTCGTCAGGTTGACGAGTTCGAGCTGTTCTCCGACCCGGCTCTTGCGCTCGGCCTCCCGCACACCCGATAACTCGAGGCCGAAGCCGACATTCTCTGCAACGGTGCGCCAGGGCAGAAGGGCGAACTGCTGGAACACCATGGAGACCGTATGCGTGCGCAGGTCGCGCAGCGCTTTGGCATTGCATTTGTAAGGGTTTACCGGTCCCGTTGCCGTCGAAACGGCGACGTCGCCGCGCACAACGGGCGCAAGCCCGTTGACAGCACGCAGGAGCGTCGACTTGCCGGAACCCGAGAGGCCCATCAGTACGAGGATCTCGCCTTCCTCGATGGTCAGCGAGGCATTGGCGACGCCGAGAACGAGGCCGGTCTCGGCGCCGATCTCGTCGCGTGAGCGACCCTGGTCGACCATGGCGAGCCCAATTTCCGGCCGATCGCCGAAGATGATGTTGACGTCTCTGAAACTGACCGCGGTCATGCGCCGTCTCCTTCGCCTGCGGTGCGGAACATGCGGTCCAGAATGATTGCCAGGATGACGATACAGAAACCGGCCTCAAAACCCTTGGCGATGTTGACGGTGTTCAAGGCACGCACGACCGGTACGCCGAGACCGGGAGCGCCAACGAGGGCGGCGATGACGACCATCGAGAGGGAGAGCATGATGGTCTGTGTCAGGCCAGCCATGATCTGCGGCGTTGCAAAGGGCAGCTCGACCTTGCGCAGAACCTGGATCGGCGTCGCGCCGAAGGCGACGGCGGCTTCGACGAGGGAGGGGGGCGTCGAGATGATACCGAGGCGGGTGAGGCGGATGGGGGCCGGGATGGCGAAGATGACGGTTGCGATCAGGCCCGGCACCATGCCGAGGCCGAAAAGGATAAGCGCTGGAATGAGATAAACGAAAGTAGGAATGGTCTGCATGAGGTCCAGAGCGGGCCGCATGGCGGCATAGATCCAGGCGCGGCGGGCAGCCGCAATGCCGAGCGGAATGCCGATCACCATGCTGACGAAGGTCGCAGCGAGCACGAGCGCCAGTGTTTCCGTCGTCTCCTTCCAGTAGCCCTGGTTCATGATGAGCAGCAGTCCAAGACAGGTGAAGACCGCCACTGTAATCGACCGGCGCAGCCACCAGGCGAGGAGGCTGATGGCAAGGATGGCAATCAGCGGATTGGGTGTCTGCAGCACGAAAAGCAAGGCATTGATGACGTGCGACAACAGCGCGGAGAGTTGGTTGAAGAACCATTCGCCGTTCGATGTCAGCCAATCGACAAAGGACTTGGCCCAAGGACCAATGGGAATTTTAGCGTCAGTGATCCAATTCACGAGGCGCGCCTGTCTTTTTGAGAACGAAGATCGGGATGAAAACGAAAACGGGGCGGCAGATCCGCCCCGGTCATTTCATCAGAGGCCGAGGCCGGACTTGACAGCCGCCAGGCCATCGCCGCTGCCGTCGCGTGTCTTGACGCCGGCAAGCCAGGGTTCGACCGTGGACGGATTGGCCTTCAGCCATTCGCCCGCTGCCTTTTCCGGATCTTCGCCGTCATTCAGGATCTTGTTCATGATCTCGTTCTCCATTTTCAGGGAGAACTTGAGATTCTTGATCAATGTCCCGACGTTCGGGCACTCGCTGAGATAGCCGGCACGCACGTTGGTATAAACTTCGGCGCCGCCGAAATTCGGTCCGAAGGTGTCGTCGCCACCCGACAGATAGGTCATCTTGAAGTTGGTATTCATCGGATGCGGTTCCCAACCGAGGAAGACGATGGGCTTGCCATCTTTCTCGGCGCGGGCAACCTGCGCCAGCATGCCCTGCTCGGAGGATTCGACCAGTTCCATCTCCTTCATTCCGAAGGTGTTCTTGTCGATCATGTCGATGACGTGGCGGTTGCCGTCATTGCCGGGCTCGATGCCGTAGATCTTGCCCTCGAGATCGTCCTTGTGAGCAGCGATATCCTTGAAGTCCTTGATGCCGAGTTCGGCGCCCTTTGCATTGGTCGCCAGCGTGTACTTGGCGCCGACGAGGTTCGGACCGTAGGACTCGACTGACTTGTCGTCGAGATAGGGCTGGATATCTGCCTTCTGTGACTGCATCCAGTTGCCGAGGAAGACGTCGATGTCCTTATTCTTCATCGAGGTGTAGGTGACCGGCAGGGAGAGAACCTTGATATCGGTCTCATAACCGAGCTTCTTGAGAAGCAGAGAAGCGGTCGCAGTGGTGGACGTGACGTCCGTCCAGCCGATGTCCGAGAGATGGACGGTGGAGCAGCTTTCAGGATCTGCGGAGAAAGCAGCCGTCGCGACGGAGAGGGCAGCGATCGCAGTTGCGGTGACGAGTTTGAATGCGCTTGTTGTTTTCATTTTAGACTCCCAGTCTTACGTTCCCAAGCCAACCATCAATAGACCAGTTTTACAAGCGATCTCGGCGCGTTTGCGGCGTTCCGGACTATGTGATTGCGACGTGCCGCATTTTGGGAAAGCCTGAATTGCAAGGCTTTTGGCGATTCCATCGCCGGATTTCCTGTGACTATCGATTTGCTGGGGCTTTTCTTTGCGTTCTCCAGCTTTCAAGAAGCCAGATAAGGAGAATCCGATGGCAAAGCTCTATTTCAACTACTCGACGATGAATGCCGGCAAGTCCACCATGCTGCTGCAGGCCTCCTATAACTATCAGGAGCGCGGCATGCGCACGGTTCTCTTGATCGCTGCCTTCGACGATCGGGTGGGCCGGGGCGTCATCGGTTCACGTATCGGGCTCGAAGCAGAGGCCATTCCTTTCGAGGGTGACAGTGATCTCTACGCGCTGGTCCGCGAACTCAGCAGCGAAGGACAGGCGATCTCCTGCGTCTTCGTCGACGAGGCGCATTTCATGACGCGCGATCATGTCTGGCAGCTTGCCCGCGTGGTCGACCGGCTTGGTATTCCCGTGATGGTCTACGGCCTGAGGACGGATTTCCAGGGCAAGCTCTTCCCGGCTTCGCAGGAACTGCTGGCGATTGCCGACGAGATGCGGGAAGTGCGCACCATCTGCCATTGCGGGCGCAAGGCGACCATGGTCGTGCGGCTCGATACCGAAGGCAAGGTGTTGCATGAGGGCGCGCAGATCGATGTCGGCGGGAACGAGAAATATGTTTCGCTGTGTCGCCGCCATTGGGATGATGCAATGAACGGCGAATGGGTTGCCGAGCCGGTCTGAATACGCCTGTTTTCTTTAAAGCAACAAGTGAATAGTCTGGAAGACGGAGATTCCTTGGGAGTACTCGGTGCGCAAAAGCCCGCCTTTCGATAACCAGTACGATGCCGCCCGTGAGCTAGCCGAGGCGATGGCTGGCGAGGCTGATTATTGTGCTGCCTGCATCACAGGTTTCGATGGCGATGGGTCGCGCTCATCCGACGAGATTTTCCTGGAGCAGAATGCGCGTTTTCAGGCATTCTTGCATGACAGTACCACGCTCGATGTGCTGCTTGCCGAGCTCGTTTTTTCCCTCGACCGGCTGACGGCCAAGGTTTCGGCCGATCTCGACAGTTTTCGCGGGCTGACCCGGCGCGAAAAGATGGCCGGATGGTTTTCCCGACAGCGCATGTGGCGCATGCATAGCGCGCGGGTGCGGGAGGCGCCGGTTGTGGAGCAACTGCTCGATCTTCTGACGAAATCCGATCTTCTGGCGGCGCTGCTCGATGGCCAGAGGCGATCCTTTGCCGCGCGTCACAAGAGCGCCGAACTTGGTCTCGTCGATATCGTGGAGCACCGGCGACGGCTCGTCGACGAGATCGATATTGCACGGATGCGGATGAAGGAGCTCAACGCCAAGGCATTGAACACGCAGGGGCGCATTGGCGTCTATGGCAACAAGGCGCACTGGGAGCAGATGGAGGCGGAGCGCCTGGCGCTAAAAGCGGAGGCCGAGCGCATTTCCGTCGAAGAACATGCGATGCGCGACGAGAGCCAGCGGCGCGAACGCTTCATCAACATGTTCCAGGCTTTCGTCGACAGGCTGAACGGCGGTATCGCCAGCTGCAACGTGCTCATCCGCAAGCTTTCGGTCGATACCGAGGAGCGCCTCATCATCTATCAGGCGCAAGTCGATACCGACCGTCCGGGCATGAGGGTGAGGATCAAACCGGAGCTTTTCCCTGATATCGCCGCATCAATCGCGCTTTTCGAAAAGGGCATGCTGGTGCCTCAGGATCTGGTCCAGCGAAAGAGCCGCGCAGACCAGGAATTTGCGCGGAAATTTCCCATCTATGCCGAGGAGCGCTCGGACGCGCCACTGATCGATGTGGTGCGAAAATCTCCCACGTTCGGGCTCGGATTCTTCCGTTCGCTGCGCTCCTGACAGGGTGGTGAGGGAAGGCGCATCCGATCTGTCACGTCTGGTTCGCGTACCGTTTGGCGGAAATATCCTTGTCTGTTGTTGTACTTGGCTGATCAAGCGCATATGTGGATGGAGAGGATATCCCTGTTTTCGCCGCCTGACAGGAGACGACGATGCTCGACCGGATTACCGGTTTTTTCAGACTGATCGGCAAGACGATCAGCCGCTGGGTTCGCCTTTTCGCGGCCTGGGCCTTCTGGCCATTCATGGCCGCGCACGGATGGTATGCACGGCGGACCTGGATGATCCGGCTGCCGATCATCGCGTTTCTCACACTTCTCGTCGTCCTCTACGGTTATTTCGTCTGGCAGACGCAGGTCTGGTCGAATTTCAATACCAATTTCGTCGATCAGTACCGCCTTTCCGATCGCAAGGTACCAGTAGGGCAGGAAATTCGAGCGGCGGACGGGACTGCCGCCAAGACCTGCCAGCGTTCGGCGATCGTCGATGTCGCGGCCGATCTGACGGATTTCAACGTCAACCAGAACGCCTGGATATCGTCGATGGTGCTCTACAAGATGGGCTTCTTCGGCATCGATTGGGACCATACACCCTTCTTCGACAACAAGGCCTCCTTCCAGCGCGGCATCAACCAAGCGGTTCGCCGGACATCGGCGGAGCTTGTCGATACGCTGGGGCGCGTGCGCGGCACATCAGGCGTCAACAACGATCTGCAAAGTGCGCGCGGCAACCTGCAATTTGATGAATCTAGCTGGTATTTCGGCCTCAGTCCTTTTGGACCAAAGACGCCAACGCCGGCCTATTATCGTGCGGCGATCAACAGCCTGCGCAAGTTCAATACCGATCTCGCCGGCTGCAATGCGGTCTTCGACGGCCGTGCCGACAACCTGATGCAGTTCATCGACCGCATCGCCAACGATCTCGGCAGTACCTCCGACATGCTGGCCGAGCGCTCGGAAAACCACAATCGCGGCTGGTTCGACACGCGTGCCGACGATCGGTTCTGGTTCGCCTATGGCCAGCTCTACGCCTATTACGCGATTCTCTCGGCGGCGCAGGCGGATTTCTCTCAGGTTGTGTCGGAGCGAAACCTCGGGGCGATCTGGGCCGGCACGACACGGCAATTTCAGGCGGCACTTCGCATTCAGCCGGCAATCATTTCCAACGGACGAGAGGACGGCTGGATCATGCCGAGCCACCTCGCCACGATGGGTTTCTATATATTGAGGGTTCGATCGAACCTCGTTGAAATCCGCTCAGTGCTGGACCGTTAGAGCGCCGCACGGCCATTCGGGCGCACAAAAGACGCTCTAACTCTTCGAAACCAAGCTTCCCGTTAAACCGGAGTGCCGCCGTCCTCGAAGCCGAGGATACGCAGCTTTTCGACAAACTCATATGTGATGCCGACGATGCCGCCGCCGCTGGCGTCGTCGCGGAACTGCCCGACCGAGCGCACCATCTTGTAGCCGCCGTGTCTGTTGTCGACGCGATAGACATAATGGAAGCCGACCCGGTAGAGGCTCGCCTGCTCGAAGGTCTCGGCGATCAGCAACCGGTCTTCCTCGTGGATGCGGGACATGAGTTCGGTCAGGTTGACCGGACCGTCACTGTAGGGAAGATCGAAGATCTGGTGTACGTCTTCGCTGGCGAAGAAATGTCCGGTCTCAAGATCCATCCGCCAGAAGCCGAAGAGGCGGTAGGCGGCGAACATGGTCACCGCTTCGGCATCGGTAACGCCGATGTGGGCGCGGGATTGCAGCCGATGTTCGACGGCTGGCTGTTCGAAACGAAGAGGCACGGTTTCCCCCTAATTCGGGATGACGCGCTGATTCTCTTCTGATTCCTCAGTTGATCAGCTTCAATCGGATGGCTTTTGCTACCAACTGGGTGCGGTTGACGCAATCGAGTTTTTTAATTGCGTTGGTCATATAGGCATTTACCGTATGATCCGACAGCGCCAGGATCTGGCCGATCTCGATCGAGGTCTTGCCCTGCGCCGTCCACCGCACGACCTCGAGTTCACGAGCCGAGAGCGCGCTATGGGCGCTCACCTCATTGCGCTTTACGCTGTTGTAGGTGTCGAGGGCGTGAAGAACGACCATCGCAAGCTCATTGATTTCGGCCTGGCCGAGGGACGTGCGTTCGCCGACGAACAAGAAGGCGAGGCGCTGTCCATCGGCGGAGTTGATCGGCATGGCAAAGCCGGCAGTCATGCCGTGCTGCAGCATCAAGTTCCTGACGCCGGCGGGGAAAGACTGGGCGTCACCAGGGTCGCTGAGATGCCAAACCTGAGGTACTACCGATTCCCTCATTCGTGCGGCAAAGGGTGAGACACGCAGCATATGCCCGCGGTCGAAATCTCTGATGTATGAAGCCGGAAGCGAACTCTCGATGATCAGCGGCTTGAGCAGCAAATCTTCTATTGTCGGCGCGTTCAGCAGAGTGGCATGTTCAAAACCGAATGCGGCGGCCACCCTTGCGAGCGTTTGTACGAAGAGGCCGCGCGTACGTGCCCCTGCCAATTCGCTCGACAACAATGACTGCCTTTCAGAGGTAGTCATGTAAGACATTATATGCCCCCGCAAGTCCCCATGTTACGAATATGAAATACATAAATCCGATTGCACGCTAGCTCTAATTGACTTAGCTCGCGCTGATTAATTCATTTTGTGAAAAATTAACCAGATGAAAAACGCGTTTAAGTTGTTTTTTGATCTATACGGGTAGAAGGGCAGTGCCTTTTACCTCCTCCATGACCGCATAGGTGTGTGTTTCGCGTACGCCGGGGAGGGAAAGAATCACCTCGGAGAGGAACTGGCGATAAGCTTCCATCCCCGCCATGCGCGCCTTCACAAGATAGTCGAAGCCGCCTGCGACCATGTGGCATTCCATGACGTCGTCGCTGCGTTTTACTGCCGCGGCAAAGGCGTCGAAAACGTCAGGTGTGGTACGATCGAGCTTCACCTGAACGAAGACGAGGAGACTGCGGCCGAGCTTTTCCGGCGAAAGGATTGCCATGTAGCCGGTGATGTAACCGTCTCGGGTGAGCCGCTTGACGCGCTCTGCGGTCGCCGTGGGAGACAGGTTGACGCGTTCGGCGAGCTCTATGTTGGAGAGCCGTCCCTCCTTCTGCAACGCACGGAGAATCTTGCGGTCGAGACGATCGAGCTCTTTCATTTTTCGCGGCCTTTCAGGGAGTCGGTAGGCGAAGATCATGTTCGCAGGGCTCAGTTTAGTGAAAAACACCACGAATGAACAGCTATGTTGCCGAAATCACGGAGAACAGTTCATGCCGACCCAGATTTTCACGCCTTTTGCACCGTTCAACGCTCCATTCGCCGGTGACGATGACCGCCTGCTGCAGGGTTTTGCCGAAGACCTACGTTTTTCGGCCTCCCAGGATGCGGCGATTGACAAGCGCGCCGGCGGGATGATCGAGGCGATCCGCAGCAATTCCGGATCGATCGGCGGCGTGGAGGACTTCCTCAGGGAGTATGGGCTTTCCACCAAGGAAGGCCTGGCGCTGATGGTACTTGCCGAAGCGCTGCTGCGCGTGCCCGACGCGCTGACGCAGGATAAGCTGATCGAGGACAAGCTGAAGGAAGGCGGCTGGAGCGAACATGAGGGCAAGGCCGATAGCTGGTTCGTCTCGGCATCGGCCTGGGCGCTCGGCCTTTCCGCCCGCATCATCCGTCCCGGCGAAACGCCCGAAGGCGTGGTGCGAGGCCTCGTCAAGCGCATGGGCCTGCCGACCGTGCGCAATGCCACCAAGCAAGCCATGCGCTTTCTCGGCCATCATTTCGTGCTCGGTGAGACGATCAAGGATGCGCTGAACCGTGCGGCCAAGAGCGAGGAGAAGGGTTATCGCCATTCTTTCGACATGCTGGGCGAGGGCGCCCGCACGGCTGAGGATGCCAAGCGTTATTGGCAATCCTATGCCATGGCGATCGAGGCGATCGGCAGCTGGATGGCGAAGAATGGCAAGGGCAAGGATCTGCCCGACCGGATGGGCATTTCCGTCAAGCTTTCGGCGCTGCATCCGCGTTACCTCGCCACGCATCGCGACCGGGTGATGAAGGAGCTGGTGCCTGGTCTCCTGAAGCTCGCGCAGATGGCGAAAGCCCATCAGCTTAATTTCACCATCGATGCCGAAGAGGCTGACCGGCTGGAGCTTTCGCTTGATGTGATCGCCGCCGTCTTTTCCGATCCGTCGCTTGCCGGCTGGGATGGTTTCGGTCTCGCGATCCAGGCCTATCAGAAGCGCGCCGTTGCCGTAATCGACTACATTGACGAACTCTGCGCAAAGCTTGGCCGTCGTATGATGGTGCGACTCGTCAAGGGCGCCTATTGGGATACGGAGGTCAAGCGGGCGCAGGAACGCGGGCTCGATGATTATCCGGTCTGGACACGCAAGCAGGCGACGGACCTTTCCTATCTCGCCTGCGCGCAGCATATGCTTGCCAAGCGGGCGCGTATCTTCCCTCAGTTTGCCACTCACAATGCGTTGACGGTTTCAACTATTCTGGAGCTTGCCGGCAATGACCGCTCCGGCTTCGAGTTTCAGCGCCTGCATGGCATGGGCGAGAGCCTCTACAATCATCTGCTGGATACCAACGATCGGATCGCCTGCCGCATCTACGCGCCGGTCGGCGGTTATCGTGACCTGCTTGCCTATCTCGTTCGCCGTCTTCTGGAAAATGGTGCCAACTCTTCTTTCGTCGCCATGGCGGGTGACAAGAACGTTCCGATCAAGGCGCTGCTGGAGCGTCCCGCGGACAAGTTGGAATTCGATGTCGGCGCCAGCGCGCGTAACAGCAAGATACCTCTGCCGCCGCAGCTCTACGGCAAGCGTAAGAACAGCGCCGGGCTGGAATTCGGCCATCGTGCGACGCTGGAGAGGCTGATGGGCAATATCGGCAAGGGTATTTCCGCCATTTCAGCGACGCCGCTGATCCCCGGCGTTGCGGCCAGCGGTGCCGACGTTCCTGTCGTCTCGCCATCCAATCATTCGAAGACCGTCGGTTCGGTGCGCAATGCCACCGTAGCCGATATCGACAAGGCTTTTGCGATCGCCGCCAAGGGCTTCAAGACATGGTCGCGCCGCTCCGTCGAGGAACGCGCATCGGCGTTGGAGCGCATGGCCGACCTCATGGAGGAAAACCGTGACCGGCTGCTAGTGCTTCTCGCTGCAGAGGCCGGCAAGACACTGGATGATGGCGTCGCTGAAGTGCGCGAAGCCGTGGATTTCTGCCGCTACTATGCCGATGAGGCACGCCGGCTGTTTGGCACTGTCACGAAGATGCCGGGGCCGACAGGTGAGGACAATCGTTACCTCTGGCGCGGCCGTGGTGTCTTTGCCTGCATCTCGCCCTGGAATTTCCCGCTGGCGATCTTCCTCGGGCAGGTTTCGGCCGCTCTCGTGTCCGGCAATGCGGTGCTCGCAAAGCCGGCACCGCAGACCCCTCTCATTGCCTATGAGGCGGTCAAGCTGTTCCACAAAGCCGGCGTGCCGGAAGATGCATTGCTTTTCGTTCCCGGCGGTCCGGATGTCGGTGCCGCTATCACGGCACATGCAGCCCTTGCCGGTGTGGCTTTCACCGGGTCGACCAAGACAGCCTGGGCGATCAACCGTGCGCTCGCCGCCAAGGATGGGCCGATCGTGCCGCTGATCGCCGAAACCGGTGGCCTCAACGCCATGGTGGTCGATGCGACGGCGCTCGGCGAGCAGGTGGCCGATGATGTGGTCCTCTCGGCCTTCCGTTCGGCCGGTCAACGCTGCTCCGCGCTCCGCCTGCTTTTCCTGCAGGAAGACATCGCCGAACATATGACGCATATGATCGAGGGCGCTGCGCGCGAACTGCAGCTTGGCGATCCGGCGCTGGAAACCACCGATGTCGGCCCGATCATCGATGAGAAGCAGAAGGCGATGCTGGAAGCCCATATCACCGACATGCAGAAGACACAGAAGGTACGGTATGCCGGCAGGGCACCTGATGGAGGCAGCTTCTTTGCGCCGCATATCATCGAGCTCGACAATCCAGCGGCGCTGACCAAGGAAGTCTTCGGGCCTGTGCTGCACATCGTCAAATGGAAGGCAAAGGAACTGCCGAAAGTGCTGCAAGATATCCAGGCTTCTGGCTACGGCCTGACGCTCGGCGTTCATAGCCGCATCGAATCCACGATCCGCACCGTCACCGACGCGCTCGATACCGGCAATGTCTATGTCAACCGCAACATGATCGGCGCCGTCGTCGGCACTCAACCTTTCGGCGGCTCGGGGCTCTCGGGCACCGGCTTCAAGGCTGGCGGCCCGGCCTATCTGCAGCGTTTTGCGCTGGAACAGGTGATCTCCGTAAACACCGCCGCGGCTGGCGGCAATGCCAGCCTGATTGCGATGGGCGAATAAAGTAATGAAGCGGCAGCAAGTCTTTGGGAACCCCGCTTGCTGCCGTTCAAACCAATTGCTAAGCGTATGATCGGATGTAACTGAGGCAATCTAATCGTGCGCTTTGCAATTTCTTTTCTGGTGAAGTGCCTATCCTTCCGATCATTACTTATTTTGTTTCTTTTGAACTTGCCGATCGGAGCTTCTGCCTCCGAGGTTGCCAAGCAGAAACAGGCGGGACATCCTTCGATGGATTTCATTCTTGTGCGCAGTCTCTCCTGTCTGGAAGACTGTCCTGAATGGATATCGGCGGAGGGGCGTATAACGCCCGATACGCCCGCGCGTTTGAGGAAATTTCTCAAAAAGATCGGTGACCGGAAAGTGCCTGTCGTCCTCCGCTCGGAAGGTGGCGAAGTCGATGCCGCCTATGCGATGGGCCGGATGATCCGCAAGGCCGGTCTTGAAACGGCAGTCGGGGGCACGCAGCTCAAGGATTGCCCCGATGACGATAGGCGCTGCGCCGCGGCAATCACGAAGGATGGCACTGCAGTCGGGGATACCTATTCGGACGGTGCTTTCTGCTATTCTGCCTGCCCACTAGTGCTGGCCGGCGGCACGTCGCGTGTCTCGTCGCAATGGGCCTATATCGGCGTCCACCAGATCACGACCATCTATCAGAAGCTTCGTATCTCTTACCGGATCGAATACAAGATCGTGAACGGCAAGAAGACGGAGGTTTCCCGCAAGGAGGTTGGACGAAAAGCAGCCGGGCAGCGCAGCTCCACCAAGTTGGGCAAGAAGGCCACTGCTGCCCTTACGGGTTATTTGAAAGAAATGGGCGTCAGCAGCGAGCTGGTCGATTTGATGATGACGACCACGCCCGCAAGCATTGCTGTCATCGCGCCCGAAGAAGCAGTTCGAATGGGTCTTCTTACTGATGTGCTGACATTTAGTGAGTGGCCCGGTATGCCGCTCTGTCCTAATGACGCCGCGCCGAGCGCAGTCTGCTATCGCCATCCTGTGGCCGACGTGGCTGTAGCGGCGGCACCTTTGGCGGAGGCCCCGGTGAAGAGTGCGACGGTTTATGCAGCCGGCGGTCAGATTAAAACCCATCCTATGGACTTTCTCGTCATGTACCATGGTCATTGCCGGGACGAGTGTACGCAGTGGATTTCTGCGGATGGCTATATTATGCCGGATACCCCGGCCCAGTTGGACGCGATCTTGAAGACGCTCGGAGGAAAAAAGCTGCCCGTCGTCTTTCAGTCCTATGGCGGCGACAGGGATGCCGCTTTTGCGATGGGGCGCATGATCCGTGCTGCGGGTCTTGATACCTCAATTGGCAGGACGAGATTGCCGAATTGTCCGATGACGGATCCGCGCTGCACGGCAAGCATGGCAAAAGACGGGCCGACCGAAGGGGAGGTCTTTGCCGGTGGTGCGTACTGTTTTTCGAGCTGCACGGTTGCTTTCATGGGCGGAGAGTTGCGGCTTGTGGGAAATTCGGCGCTTGGCCTCAGCCGGCCGATGAACAAGCTTACAGACACTGATCGTGAAGAATTTTAGAGCTATTTCAAGGAAATGGGCGTTAGCCCTGATGCATTTGACACAATGATGATCACGCCGCCCGATGGGAGAGGGGATATCCTTTATCCGCAGGCGATCGCGCTCGATATTATCGATGGTGCGATCCCTGAGGATGAAGAGCCTGGCTCTCATTTCTGCGGACCGAATGCGAAGGAAAGTGTCCGATGCCCCAGGAAATCCGAGGCGGCGATCGTTCCAGCATCGGTAAATTGATGTTGAGATTCGAAAAAGAGAGGCTGGAACAACACGCCCTTCTGCTGCGCACCAGTGCTTCCGGCTCTTGCCGCTTTACCCTTTATCCTTCAGGTCGTTCTTCGAGGTCACACTCATCAGCTTCTCGAGGAAACCGAGCATGAGCGCCGAGACGACGAAGGCGAGATGCATGAGGGTCAGCCACATGATCTTGCCGTCGTCATATTGATTGACGTTGAGGAAGACCTGCAGCAGGTGGATCGAGGAAATGGCGACGATCGACGAGGCGACCTTGATCTTCAGGCTCCCGGAATCGAGCTTGCCGAGGAAGGACACTTCGCCTTCTTTCTCCGCCTCGTCGAAGCGGCTGACGAAATTCTCGTAGCCGGAGATCATCACCATGACGATGAGGCTTGCGACGAGTGCCGCGTCGATGAGACCGAGCATGGCGAGGATCATTTCGGCCTCGCCGAGTTCGAACACGCTTCCCGCGACCTTCAGGAACTTGAAAGCGAAGGACACGGCATAGACGGCCAAGGCGAGTACAAGGCCGATATAGAAGACCACCAGCAGCCAACGGCTGGAAAGGATGATGCGCTCGACCAAAAGTTCGAGTGATTTCACGGTGTACTCCCGTAAGTCTTAGAATCGCTGACCTCTAATAAACAATGGAATAGCCGCAGGGCAAGGCGCGGCGCTATTCACAGTTTGGGCATATTTCGCTATCCGATTGAAATGAGCGCCGAGTCCATCGCGCATAGAGAAATCGGGCGCGCAGAGAAAACGGGAACATGATCCATGGCTGCCATCAAATCCGATATCGAAATTGCGCGTGAGGCAACAAAGAAGCCGATTTTCGAGATCGGCGCCAAGCTCGGCATCCCGCCGGAGCAGCTCGTTCCCTACGGTCACGACAAGGCGAAGATCAGCGCCGAGTTCATCGCCGCCCAGGAGGGCAAGAAGGACGGCAAGCTGATCCTTGTTACCGCGATCAACCCGACGCCGGCGGGCGAGGGCAAGACGACGACCACCGTCGGTCTTGGCGACGGGCTGAACCGCATCGGCAAGAAGGCGATCGTCTGCGTGCGCGAGGCTTCGCTCGGTCCCTGCTTTGGTGTGAAGGGCGGGGCGGCAGGCGGCGGATATGCCCAGGTCGTGCCCATGGAAGACATCAACCTGCATTTCACCGGCGATTTCCACGCGATTACCTCGGCGCATAATCTGCTCGCGGCGATGATCGACAATCACATCTACTGGGGCAACGAAGAGAACATCGACCTGCGTCGCATTACGTGGCGGCGCGTAATGGATATGAACGACAGGGCGCTGCGCAGCATGGTTTCCTCGCTTGGCGGCGTTTCCAATGGTTTCCCGCGGCAGAACGGCTTCGATATTACCGTCGCGTCCGAAGTCATGGCGATCCTTTGCCTCGCGAACGATCTCAAGGATTTGGAGCGTCGCCTTGGCGATATCATCATCGGTTACCGCTTCGACAAGACGCCGGTCTATGCCCGCGACCTCAAGGCGGACGGTGCCATGGCCGTGCTCCTGAAGGATGCCATGCAGCCGAACCTCGTGCAGACGCTGGAAAACAATCCGGCCTTCGTGCATGGAGGGCCTTTCGCCAATATCGCCCATGGCTGCAATTCGGTGATTGCGACGAAGACGGCGCTGAAACTCGGCGAATATGTCGTGACGGAAGCGGGCTTCGGGGCAGATCTGGGGGCCGAGAAATTCTTCGACATCAAGTGCCGCAAGGCGGGGTTGAAGCCGAGTGCTGCGGTGATCGTCGCGACCGTCCGGGCGCTAAAGATGAACGGCGGCGTGAAGAAGGACGATCTCGGCACGGAGAATGTTCAGGCGCTGGTTCGCGGCTGTTCCAATCTCGGCCGACACATTGCCAATGTGCGCCGGTTCGGCGTGCCCGTTGTGGTCGCGGTCAACCATTTCACGTCTGATACAGATGCGGAAATCGCTGCCGTCAAAGATTTCGTCGCGCGTCACGGCGCGGAAGCCATCCTCTGCCGTCACTGGGCGGAAGGGTCTGAAGGCATCGAGGATCTTGCCTATAAGGTGGTGGAGCTAGCCGAATCCGGACAGGCGAAGTTCGAGCCGCTCTATGGCGATGACCTGCCGCTCATCGAAAAGATCGAGATCGTCGCTTCGAAAATCTACCACGCCGGGGAGGTGACTGCTGACAAGGCGGTGCGCGACCAGCTCGCGGCCTGGGAGGAGCAGGGCTACGGCAAGCTCCCGGTCTGCATGGCGAAGACACAATATTCCTTCTCCACCGACCCCAACCTGCGCGGCGCGCCCGAAGGGCATATCGTATCGGTGCGCGAGGTGCGCCTGTCGGCCGGCGCCGGTTTCGTGGTGGTCATCACCGGCGAGATCATGACCATGCCCGGTCTGCCGAAATCGCCCTCGGCAGAGCGGATTTACCTCAATGACCAGGGTTATATCGAAGGGCTGTTTTAGGCGGCGGTCACTTCACAGTCCGATTCAAGGCTTTCGCAACTGGATACCGGTTTTGCGACCAAGCTTTTGATCTTTCGGCCGAATTTAGTGGCAATATCGAAAGCCGCCCTTTCTCTCGATGACATCGAGATGAAAGTGAGTCTCGTGGGCAGCATCGCTCTCGGGATCGAGCACTGTCGTGAAATAGAGGCAGCCTGCGGCGCTCACCGTGCGCTGGAATGCCCCAGTTAGCGTCGAATCTTCGCGGCGTGAGCGGACGGCGATATCCTCGCCCTTCTCGAAGCTGAAACTTGCGATATCGATGGCATTACCGCGTGCATGTTCCGAAATCTTGCCGGCCTCAACGCTGTTCCGTAGCCGGCAGATGTAGGCGGAGGCCTGATTGATGGCGGTGATGCCGCCGCTTTCCGGCAAGGCGGCCGAGGCTGCAGGAATGACGCTTCCCTTCATCCATCGTGCCAGCGCCAGTGCCGCCGGGCAGCGGAGTGTTGCTTCAGGCTTCAGTTTGATGCCTGGCAAGGCCTCGGAGACGATGATCGGTTTGTCGATGCCGCATCCGTTGCCATCGTCGATGCGAGGCGTTTCCCGGAAGACGACGCCGAGGCTCTGCAGCTCTTTGGTACATTCGGCATGGTGCGCATCGCTTTCCGGTTCGATGGCTAGATGCTGTTCCTCAAGTGTCTGTTCCTCCGGTTTCGATGGCACCTGATCTTCCGGCGGAGTAGGGGGTAATTCATCCTTTCCGCTGGGCTGGGTGGCAGGGGCTTCGCCAGGTTTGGGCTGCGGCGTCGGAACCTCTGAGGCCGGCGGCGTTTCGGGCTTTTGCTTGGGCGCAGCCTCAGGCCGAGGCCCGGGGGCTTCTTCGATTTCCGGTTTCTTTTCTGGCTGAGGGGCCGCAGGCGCTTCGGTTACTGCTTCCGGCTTTGCCTGAGGCAGGGGGCCGGTTCGGGGCAGGCTTGCGCCGGGGAGCAGGGCGAGTGCGGCCAGAATGACCGACATCTTCCGAAATTCTCTCACACGTCGTTTCCCGTTGATCGAGCGGAGGGAAACGCAAGAACGGCGAATTCGTTGCAATTGCGCCACGTTTCCCGAGATCCTTAAAACTTGATGATATTCTTCAAGATAAGTCGGCGAAATATATTGACAATAAAACTCATGTTTTTTATGCGGCAAAAAGAAGGCGGAAATCTCCGCCGTCGTCCGCAAGCCTAGCCAGCCCCTCGAGCGTCTGACGCGCCACGACAGCCAGCCCGGTAATTTTCATTTGAGGGTAGGTTATGATCGTCCGGCATTGGCGCTCGGTTCTAATGGTCTGCACAGCAGCCGCACTTGTTCTTCCCGTTTCACAGTCTTTCGCTCAGAGCGCTCCGGCGACTACGCCCGCCACGAATGCCGAAGGCGCAACCGTCCTTCAGAAAATCGTCGTCAAGGGAAACCGTGCCGCCCCCGGCAGTGTTGCCGACACGCCGCTCGCAACCCAGATCGACAAGAAGGAGCTGGAAAAGAAACAAGTCACGAATTACGACGATATCGGCCGCAGCGTCGATGCAACCGTGAACTATTCGCGTGCAGACGCGGGCTTCAACCTGCGCGGCCTTTCCGGCCCGCGTATCTTGACGACAATCGACGGCATCCCGATCCCGTATGTTTCCAATAGCTCTCGTCAGGGCGCTTTTGCGACCAGCAACGCCAATGGCGGCGGCGATACGTTCGATTTCGACTCGCTGTCCTCGCTCGACATCGTGCGCGGCGCGGATTCGAGCAAGGGCGGTTCGGGCATGCTGGGTGGTGCCTTCGTTCTCAATACGCTGGAACCGGAAGACCTTATTCCGGAAGACCGCGACTGGGGCGCGATCGTCAAGTCGACCTATGACAGCGAAGATCGCAGCATTTCCGGCTCCGCTGCCGCTGCTAAAAAGGTCGGCAACACGTCGATCCTTTTTCAGGGTTCTTATCGCAAGGGCCACGAGCGCGACAACAAGGGCGATAACGACAGCTATGGCCGCTTGCGCACCGAGGCGGATCCGGCTGATTTCGATCAGAACAATCTGCTCTTCAAGCTGCGCCAGGACCTCGAAGGCGGCCATCGCATCGGCCTGACGGCTGAGCGTTTCCGGCGCGATCTGAAGACCGATCTTCGGGAACAGCAAGGCTTTGGCCGCACATACATGATCAACAATTTCGACGGCCGCGAATTGCGCGACCGCGATCGTGTCTCGCTCGATTATGATTATGAAGCGCAGTCTTCCGATGCCTTCTTCAGCAGTGCTCGGGCGACGCTCTATTGGCTTGATTTGAAGAAGGAGGCCGGCAGCCAGGGCCGAACGGCCGCCAATGTTGCCTACGGCCGTAACAATGAGATCGAAAACGAAACCTGGGGCTTCAGTGGCACCGCGACCAAGGATTTTGAATATTCTGGTCTCAACCACTCCGTTCGTATCGGTCTTGACGTCGGCGTGTCGCAGTGGACGCAGTATAGCTCGGCCCTTTGCCCGACACCGACCACGTGCCCATCGCTGAACAATCAGGCGGAGGTGCCCAATGTCGACAGTCAGAACCTTGCCCTGACTTTCGAAGACAAGATCGAGATCGGCAATACCGGCTTCGCGTTGACGCCGGGTTTCCGTTTTGACTGGTTCAATTACAATCCGTCGACCGGCGGCGGTTTTGCAACCAACACCGGCCTCTCGCGCTTCGGCGATCTTCGTGATCGGACGGAAGCTGCCATGTCACCGAAGCTGCTGGCGACCTACGATCTGACGCCCGACGTCCAGCTTTATGCGCAGTTTGCCGTTGGCTTCCGAGCTCCGACCGTAGACGAACTCTATAGCCGCTTTTACAATCCGAACGGCCGCTACGCGCAGCTTGGCAATCCGGATCTTGAGCCGGAAATCGGCCGTGGCGTCGAGATCGGTGCCAATTTCGACACTGGCGGTCTGCAGGGAAGAGTGGCGGCTTTCCACACCCGTTATCAGAACTTCATTGAGACGCAGCAGAACTACAATCCCGTAGCCAACTTCACGGAATTCAATTACGTGAACGTCTCGTCGGCCTCGATTTCGGGCCTCGAAGCGAATGTGATCAAGACCTTCGACAACGGCATCAATCTTCATACCTCGCTTGCCTATACCTATGGTCGGAATGACGATACGCAGGAGCGGCTGCGCTCTGTTGCACCGTTCAAGGCCATTATCGGCGGTGGCTGGAGCAACGACGAATATGGTTTCGACCTTTCCTCGACACTCTCATCGCAGATGACCGGCAACGATAATGCGGAGACGTCTTTCGATGCACCTGGTTATGGCATCGTCGATATGACAGCATGGTGGACGCCTGAGCAGGTCAAGGGTCTGCGCATCCAGGGCGGTGTCTATAACATCTTCGATCAGGAATATTACAGCGCGCTGGCAGTTCGTGACGTTAATTTGAGTTCACCGACGGCGTCACAGCCGAAGGAGTGGTACACGGAGCCGGGACGTACCTTCAAGATCTCGGTCACCAAGACTTTCTAACTGCAAATCAGCCTTTCAAGGCTGGGGCAGGGGCGGCTTTCGGGTCGCCCTTTTTCGTGCGCGAATGGCCCCTTGCGCTTGGCTTCATCTCAGGCTAACAATTTCGCCCATGAAGAAGTCCTTGAACATTGCAGTTTGGTGGTGGGCTCGCTGAGGCGGCCTCGACCAATCGTGTCCAAAGACGACGAACGAGCCGCCCGAAACTTCGAGGCGGCTTTTTTGTTTCAAAGGTCGCCTTTCGTCCGGGTCTGATAACGGAGTGGAACTATGGTAACGATCCTGCGGGATGATGGTGCGGAAATCTACGAGACCAAGGGCGGCATCACGGTCACAAGGCAGAGGCGAGCCATTCCCTATGCCGATGCTGTCTCGTCCTATGTCGACAAGCTCGATGAGCGTCGTGGTGCCGTCTTCTCCTCGAACTACGAATATCCGGGGCGCTACACGCGTTGGGATACGGCGGTTGTCGATCCGCCGCTCGGCATTTCCTCCTTCGGCCGCAATGTCTGGATCGAAGCCTATAACGAGCGCGGCGAGGTTATCCTCGGTTTCGTCGCCGAACGCTTGAAGACGGTCCGCGAGCTTGAGCTTGGCGCATTGACCGCGCGCAGGCTCGACCTGACGGTGAAGATGCCTGACCGCGTCTTCACCGAGGAAGAACGCTCGAAGATGCCGACGGTGTTCACCGTGCTTCGCGCCATCACCGATCTCTTCCACTCACAGGCAGATGCCAGCCTCGGCTTCTACGGTGCCTTCGGCTACGATCTCGCCTTTCAGTTCGACGCAATCAATCTGAAGCTTGAGCGCCCTTCCGACCAGCGGGACATGGTACTCTACCTGCCGGACGAAATTCTCGTCGTCGACAACTATGCCGCAAAGGCGTGGGTCGACCGTTACGACTTCGCCAAGGATGGCAAGACGACGGAAGGCAAGGCCGGCGATATTGCTGCTGAGCCGTTTATCCGCACGGATGCCATCCCGCCGAAAAGCGATCACCGCCCGGGCGAGTATGCCGAGCTCGTCGTCAAGGCGAAGGAGAGCTTTCGAAAGGGCGATCTGTTCGAAGTGGTGCCCGGCCAGAAGTTCATGGAGCGTTGCGAAAGCAAGCCTTCGGACATTTCCAAGCGGCTGAAGGCGATCAATCCATCGCCCTATTCCTTCTTCATCAATCTCGGAAACCAGGAATATCTCGTCGGAGCTTCGCCGGAAATGTTCGTGCGCGTATCCGGCCGCCGCATCGAGACTTGCCCGATCTCGGGCACGATCAAGCGCGGTGACGATCCGATCGCCGACAGCGAGCAGATCCTGAAGCTCCTGAATTCCAAGAAGGACGAATCCGAGCTCACCATGTGCTCGGACGTCGACCGCAACGATAAGAGCCGCGTCTGCGAGCCAGGCTCCGTCAAGGTCATCGGCCGCCGCCAGATCGAAATGTATTCGCGTCTTATCCACACGGTCGACCATATCGAAGGCCGCTTGCGGGACGATATGGATGCCTTCGACGGCTTCTTGAGCCACGCATGGGCAGTTACCGTCACCGGCGCACCGAAGCTCTGGGCTATGCGTTTCATCGAATCCCATGAGAAAAGCCCGCGCGCGTGGTATGGTGGGGCGATCGGCATGGTCGGCTTCAACGGCGACATGAATACCGGCCTGACGCTGCGCACCGTGCGCATCAAGGATGGCATTGCCGAAGTGCGAGCCGGTGCGACGCTGCTGAACGACTCAATTCCCGATGAAGAAGAAGCCGAAACCGAACTGAAGGCCTCTGCCATGCTTTCCGCAATCCGCGATGCCAAGACAGGCAATTCCGGCAAGACCCAGCGCGACGTCGCTTCCGTCGGCAAGGGCATCAACATCCTGCTGATCGACCATGAAGACAGTTTCGTGCACACGCTGGCGAACTATTTCCGTCAGACAGGCGCCACAGTTTCGACGGTGCGCACGCCGGTGTCTGAGGAAATCTTCGATCGGCTGAATCCGGATCTCGTCGTGCTATCGCCTGGCCCCGGCAACCCGAAGGATTTCGACTGCAAGGCGACGATCAAGAAGGCGCGGGCACGCAACCTGCCGATCTTCGGCGTCTGCCTCGGCCTGCAGGCGCTTGCGGAAGCCTATGGCGGCGAGCTTCGTCATTTGGCTCTGCCGATGCATGGCAAGCCGTCGCGCATTCGCGTGCTGGAGCCGGGCATCGTCTTCTCAGGGCTTGCCAAGGAAGTCACGGTCGGCCGTTACCACTCGATCTTTGCCGATCCTTCGACGCTGCCGCGGGATTTCATCATCACCGCCGAAAGCGAGGATGGCACGATCATGGGTATCGAGCATGCCAAGGAGCCGATCGCAGCGGTACAGTTCCATCCGGAATCGATCATGACGCTCGGCGGCGATGCCGGCATGCGGATGATCGAGAATGTGGTGGCGCATCTCGCCCGGAGGGCTAAGACCAAGGCGGCCTGAACGCCGATCCTGCAAAGCTACAATCAATAAAAAACCCGCCGGAAGCGGGTTTTTTATGTGCGTTGAATTGGCAGTCTATACGCGCCGCATGAGCCGGGCGACGATGGATACGACGAACAGCACCAGGAAGATGAAGAACAGAACCTGGGCTATCGAGGCGGATGCGCCTGCGATGCCGCCAAATCCAAGGACGCCTGCAATCAGGGCTACGACGAGAAATACCAGAGCATAGTACAGCATCACGATCTCCTTTGTCTGCTGCTGGCAAGGATAACGGAAGCGTGAGCCGTTCGTTCCATTGCCGCTGCGACAATTGAATTGCGCGCTGATTTAACTTTGCTCAGCCGAACTGCAGATCCGTCTTGAAGGACGGGTCGCCATCACGCGGCATGGGCGGTTCTGCCGCCGCCAGATATGATCTTGCCGGTCCCGTCAGCACGAACCAGAGGCTGGCGCCGATCATGAAATAGGCTGCGGACGGATCGCCGGAGCGGGTCAGGAAGGGAAGGCAGGCAGCGGTGAACAGGATGGAGAGCCGGACGGCCCATTCCGCCTCTCGCTTCATGAAAGCCCTGGTCCTGAGCCTCTTGTAGGCGGCGGCGTTATAGTCGTCCGCGTTGCGGCCGGTGAACAGCGTCCAGGCTGAGGGGAGGGCGAGCATAACGAGGCCGCCGTAGCACAGAAGAAGTGCTGGGCCAGCGAGGAAATGGCCGGCCGCGAAGACCAGCAGGCCTGTCACGACGATATTCCAGAGCGGCTCCAAACGTTCCGGCGACAGGCCGGTCCGGATGTGCCAGGCGCGCAAGGAACTTGCCGCACCGTCGAGCAACGGTTGGTCGATGTAACGATTGATCCAATGCATGTCTCACGCGGTCCCCAATTGACTGCAAGGCCGTCAACACCACGCAATTGGGACGCTATCATGGCGCAAATCGCAAAAGCGTTAGGCTGTGGCATTTTGGTAACCTATGCGTGGCGCTTGACGACACGCAGGTTCATTTCCGACCGCAGCTTGAAGCCGAGTGCCTTGTAGAGCGTTATGGCTGGCGTATTGGTGCGGTAGGCATGCAGGAAGACGGTGTCGCCCCTGGCGGAAATTTCGCCGGCGACGAAGCGGAAGAGCAAGGTGCCGAGGCCTCGCCCCTGAAAATCAGGATGGGTGCAAAGGCCGCTGAGCTCACCAAATCCAGGCAGGCGCAGCCGCTGTCCGGCCATGGCGACGAGACGGCCGTCGATCTTGATGCCCCAGAAGGTTCCGAGGCTTTGGGCACGAAGGGTGAAAGGACCGGGTTTGGTCAGCGTCGCCAAAGCCAGCATCTCCTCCGCATCGTCGGTGGTCAGGCGCTGCAGCCTGCTGTCGGACATGCGTTCATAGGGCCGCTCGGCGACCATCTGCACCAGTCTGCCGTCGGTGACAACCGTCAGGCCATCCGGAATAGTAACCGGGCCTGCTTCGACGATTGCCATGACTTCATCTGCAGCCGGCAGATTTTCGAGCGCTTCCAGGCTTTCACGTGTGCGGTCGGCAGCGGCGGCGAAGGGAACGATCGACGGCGGGTAACGCATCGCGTGTTCGCTGCCTTCGGCAAGATCGGCATGCGTCGTCTGGAGCGCATTCCAGATTGGCCGGTCGAGAATATGGCTCATGGTGTTTTCTCCTGTGCGACGCTGGCACGGCGAATGAGCGATGCTTCGGCGAGCCCATCCTCAATCGCAGCAAGCTGTTCAAGCAGTGGGCCGTCGAGATCTCCGCAGAGATCGGCAACGGCTGCCGCAACGCGAGGCCAGACATGTTGTTTCGAATAGTCGACGAGTTCATGGCCCTCAGTCGTGAGCGAGACGACCCTGCGTCGCTGGTCTTCCGATGAGGGCTGCATATCGAGCAAGCCGGCTTCGATGAGTTGGGAAACCGTGCGTGTGGCACCAGGTTGGGTGATACCTACTGCTTGCGCTAATTCCCCGATGGTCAGCGGGCCGAGCCTGTCGATGGCGCCGAGGAAGGGATATTGCGCGGCTTGGATGGAGACGCCCAGATCTTCGATTACTTGTTGCGTGTCAGCCTGCAAGCGCTCGCCGATGCGACGGAAGCGGCTGCCGAGGCAGAGGAAACCCATAGATTTTACGACATCCTCGACCAAAACAGGCTCCTCGATCTAATTTGTATAACAAGTTATATAAACGTTTATGCAATTGGGGCAATCATGCATTCCTGTTAGATGCGGCCTTCTCGCAGGGCGAGGGCTTGCCTTTCCCTAACTCACGGGCGGGCATTCAGGTCCAACGTGTGGAGACGAGCGCGAATGCAGTTGAGAAAGGCGGGCAGGGCTCTGGTATTGGCGGCATTCGTTGCCGTTATCGCTGGAGGTAAAGCATGTGCAGACGACGGGCGTGAACAGGATTTCGTCAATTTCCTCAGGCCGGCTTATCCGCTGTTTCTGGCGAAGGCCGGTCTGTGGAGCATCGATCCTGCTAAAATGCAGTCGCTGGCAGACGCCGCAGCGAAAGGGCTTGCGGTCGTGGCGCCGCAGAATTGCGACGGCGACGGCTTCAGACGCAATCTCTGCGGCATGCATCTATGGACAATGCCGGCAACCTCGATGGAACCAAGTATCAAGGAGCAAGAGCTTTTCGTCGCAAGGCCTTATGCCGGCGCTGAACCGAAACGGGGTGACATTCTAGTCTTCAACAATCGCTCTGCGCTGTCCGGAAATACCGAGCTCTATGTCAAGCGTCTGATCGGCCTGCCGGGTGACAAGGTGGAACTGCGCGGTGGTACCATCTTTGTCGATGGCAAGGCCTTTGCGACCTCATCCACTGATCGCACCATGATGGATATTATGGGCAATGAATCGAGAATTCTCGATGAAGTAATGCCGGAGGGGCGGCATTATGCGATCGCAATGAATGATCGACCGGTTAAAGGGCAGGACGATGCCGGTCCCTTCGAGGTCCCGGTCGGCCACTATTTCGTGCTGGGAGACAACAGGCACAATTCCGTCGACAGCCGCTTTCCGGACCAGTTGGGCGAAAACGGCTTCGTTCCTGCGAAGGATGTTTCGGGTCAGGCTGTATTGATCCTTGTCTCTCCCGATGCGGAACGGATTGGGACGACCTTCGAATAGGTGGGTTCACCTGTCAAAACCTTTGACATTTTGGGTCTGCTTGCCCATATCACCCGCATTGACCGCCCGCGCGCTTCCCGCCTGGGCGGTTTTGCGTTTCAATGGCTTAACTGCTGCAATTCATTCGCATCCGCAGGGGGACGATATGAACGACGAGGGCAATCTCACGGTTCGGAAACTGGCGTTCTGGGGCATTCCCTTGTCGCTCGGCGTTCTAGGGCTGAAGATGGTCGCCTGGTGGGTGACGGGCTCCGTGGCGCTGCTCTCGGACGGGCTGGAATCCTTCGTCAATGTGGTGGCGGCCTTCATCGCCTTTTTCGTCATCCGCTACGCGCAGAAACCTGCCGACCACGATCATCCCTTCGGCCACCACAAGGCGGAATATCTGTCCGCCGTCACCGAAGGGGTGATGATCGTCGTCGCCGCGCTGCTGATCGTACAGGAGGCCGTGAACCATCTCGCAGATCCGCGTATGCTCGAGGCACCGGTGCTCGGTCTTTCGATCAATTTTGCCGCTGGTATCATCAACGCGGTCTGGGCGCGGCTTTTGATCCGCACGGGCCGCAGGCATCGCTCAGCGGCACTGGCGGCGGACGGGCAGCACATCATGTCGGATGTCGTCACTTCCGTCGGCGTCCTCGTCGGCCTGCTTTTGGCGCTGGCGACCGGTTATGCGATCTTCGACCCCATTCTTGCCATTCTCGTTGCGCTCAACATCCTCTATCAGGGCTGGAAGGTGATCTCGCAGTCGATCGGTGGGCTGATGGACCAGGCGGTCAAACCGCAGGAGGAAGAGGCGATCAAGCAGGCGATCGCCACACATGCGGCAGGCTCTATCGGCGTGCATGACCTGAAGACGCGGCGCGCCGGGTCCGTGACCTTTGTCGATTTCCATCTCGTCGTGCCCGCCAAGATGACTGTGCGGGAAGCGCATGATATTTGCGATCGCCTTGAAGATGCCATTCGCGCAGCGCATTCGGGCTCGACAATTGCCATTCACGTGGAGCCGGAGGGCGAGAAGGCCCATGGCATCCGCGTCAAAGTGATCAAGGAGGCGTAATGCCTAAGACAGACGTTTCCAGCCTTTCGATGCTGGGCCAGCAGACGGAAACCGCCAAGAACCCGGAAGAGGCGGTCCTGGAAAAGGTGCCGTCCAATCATGGAGGTACGGCCTATGTCGTGCGCTTCACCGCGCCGGAATTCACCTCGCTCTGCCCGATGACCGGACAGCCGGATTTCGCCCATATCGTCATCGATTACATTCCGAACGAATTTCTGGTGGAATCGAAGTCGCTGAAGCTGTTCCTGCATTCCTTCCGCAATCACGGCGCCTTTCACGAGGATTGCTCGATCTATATCGCCAAGCGGATCGTTGAGCTTCTCGATCCGAAATGGCTGCGCATCGGCGCCTACTGGTATCCGCGCGGCGGCATTCCGATCGACGTCTTCTGGCAGACCGGCAAGCCGCCGGAAGGCGTATGGCTGCCGGATCAGGGCGTCGCCACCTATCGTGGGCGTGGGTGAGCCGTGGTCGGGCGCAGCTCGAGCAATCGATCCAGTGAATCGATTGCAACGGCGAACGCCCTGAGCTTAGGCGAAGGGCCGGGAAACGGTGCGGCAATTGAAACCAACTGCCGCTCTTTCTTACAGCTAAATCCTAGACGTCCGTCGTGTCGTCGCCGGAATCATCCATGAAGTCGTCGTTGCCGTCGTAATCGGCCTGCTGGATGTTGTCGTTGTTGTCAGCTCTGGAATCATCCGCCTGACTGTTGTCGCCGTAGTAGTTGTTGATAACGGTTTCCTCGGTGGGCGCACTGGCATTGCCGAAGGGATTGGCGCCGCTAAAAGGCGAACCCCAGCCGAGCGAGGACATGTGGTTGCCGAAAATGCCACTGAGCGAATTGGCAAGCAGCATGCCGCCGGCAACGCCGGCTGCCGTGCCGAGAGCACCGCGCAGGAAACTGCCGCCGGCGGAGGGTGCGTAGGCCTGCTGGCTCCAGGGGCCGGTCGGCTGCTGTGGCATCTGGCGGCTATTGTCATAGCCACGCTGCGGCTGTTCGTAGCTGTCCCTCGGCGCACCACCCCAGGGACCGGGAGCGGGGGCCGGCTGCTGCGTCTGGGTGCTGCCGAAGATCGAACTCAGGAAACCGCCCTGTTCAGCCTGGCGGTGGTCACCGGCGCCGGCTTCGAGCTGGCGGACGCGCTCTTCAAGCTCCTTGATGTGGTCGGCGGCGGCTTCCAGGCCCTTTTCCTGCACGATGACGGCCTGCGCCAGATAATAGGTGGCGGAGGGCTGCGCACGTGTCGCTTCCGATATCAGCGTCTCGGCTTCCGGATCGCGCGGCGTCGCGGCGGCGGTACGGACGCGATCGAAGAGGGCGGTCAACAATTGGCGTTCTTCCGGTGACATGTCCTGTCTCCTCTAAATTCTGCGGCTTTAACATTCGGCGGATGAGCCGCTCAGGCTGAGTTAGGAAGCGATTAGGGCATTTCAAAGCCTTGGTACCTTACATTTCAGTAAGCTCAGGCCTCCTTCAGCCAGACGCGCAGCGGCCCCAGAAGTTCGAAGCCCGCGTGCAGCGCTTCGTCCAGATCGTCGCCGCGTTCGTAGCCGACAAGCGGCTCTCCCGGATAGAGTTCGGCGGCTCGAGCAATCAGGCCGCGGCGGATGGTTTCATCGTGCCGGGCCTCGGCAAACAGGTTCGAATGGCCGACGACGCCGGCGTGGTGGTTGAGGATGCCACCGCCGACCGCCTTGCCGTGTTCGAAGCCGAGCAGAAAGGCGATTTCGGGATCGTGCAGCAGTGGTTCGGTAAATATCTTCTGCGTTACCGGACCGTTCGCCTTGCTCCATTCCACCTCCCATTGCGCAAGATCGGCAGCGCTTTCCATGCGCTGCCAAGTGATTGGAGATGGCGTCGAGACCGGCGTGCGCATGCCGATCCATTCGGCTTCGAAGAGCAGCTTGAAGCCGAGTGGCGCAAGATCGAGGGCCGCATAGCTGTCCTTGATCGCCCAGTCTCGTTTTTCGCTGATGATCAGCGTCTCGATCGTCTCCGTTTGCTCGCCGTCAGCCTCCGTCAGCGTTACCGCATCGGGATAGAAGGGAGGCGTGCCTCGGCGATGAAACCAGAGTGTCGCCGTAAACTCACCAGGCGAGCCCAATGCCTTGCAGACGGCATCGCACCAGAATGCATTATTGCTGATGGCAGCACGCAGAAAGGAGGAGGCCATTTTTTGTTTCTCCCGGGCTTTTCAGAGGATGCGATGATATCGTCCGTTTGTCATAAGAATATCTTCACCGGTTCTGGCCTTCCTCTTTTTCCCGCATTGTTTTACGCATTGAGTCGCACTATGTGCGAGGAACCGCATTGGACGAGAGAGGTTCGAATGAACGACGAAGAAGAACAGGACGACAAGACGAAGGAACTGCCGCTCGGCAAGGAAACGGAGGCGAACCTTTTCAAGTCGCGTTCGATCTTCATCTACGGACCGATCACGCAGGAATTGGCGCAGAAGGTCTGCACCCAGCTCGTGGCCCTCGCCGCTGCCAATGACGAAGACATTCGTATCTATGTGAATTCGCCTGGCGGCCACGTCGAATCCGGCGATTCCATTCACGACATGATCAAGTTCATCAAGCCGAAGGTCTGGATGATCGGTACGGGCTGGGTTGCCTCGGCCGGCGCGCTCATCTACGCCGCGGCTCCGAAGGAACGCCGCATTTGCCTGCCGAACACCCGCTTCCTGCTGCACCAGCCGTCCGGCGGCACCCGCGGCATGGCTTCGGATATCGAGATCCAGGCACGCGAGATCATCAAGATGAACGAGCGCCTGATCAAGATCTTCTCGAAGGCAACCGGCCAGTCGGAAGAAAAGATCGCCAAGGATATCGACCGCGATTACTGGCTCTCGGCTGAAGACGCCGTTGCCTATGGTCTCGTCGCTCGCGTCGTGACCTCGCAGAGCGAAATCTGATTTTTTTGCTGATTCTGCCTTGAATTGACGCCCCGTTTGCGATCCGCAGTCGGGGCGTTTCCATGTCTGCCGGCATGCTGTCATGCAATCTCGTGGGATTGCCACGTAAGCGATCATTTCCAGGGGCAATCCGGCTTGCGCGTACTTCGCTTATGCTGCTCCATGCGCAATCTTCGCAGCCGGAGTCGCACCATGCTCAAAGATTTCTCCGTACAGAGCCTGTTCATGGGGCTTCTGACGGCTTTCGTCGGGTTTACCAGTTCCTTTGCCGTCGTGTTGCATGGGCTTCAGGTGGTGGGTGCGACGGATGCGCAGGCGGCTTCGGGGCTGATGGCATTGTCGATCTCGATGGGGCTTTGCGCTGTCGTACTCAGTGCCGTTACGCGTCTGCCGGTCAGTATCGCCTGGTCGACCCCTGGGGCTGCGCTCCTTGCGAGCATCGGAACGATTGATGGTGGCTTCAATGCAGCGGTCGGCGCGTTCATTCTTTGCGGCGTATTGATCGTTGTTGCCGGGCTGTTCAAGCCCCTCGGACGGGCGGTTGCCGCCATCCCTGCGCCGCTTGCCAATGCAATGCTGTCGGGCGTGCTGCTCGGCCTTTGTTTTGCGCCGGTCAAGGCCGTCGCTTTCAATCCGCTGCTCGGTCTGCCAATCATTCTGACTTGGATCGTGGTCGGCGCCTTCAAGCGCCTTTGGGCGGTACCGGCGGCGCTGGTGGCTTTCGCGCTGGTACTGGCCTTCGGTGTCGATATTCCCGCGGGCGCCCTGTCGTCGCTCGAGCAGTCGCTGGTGCCGGTCATCGATATCGTGCATCCGGTTTTCAATCTTGCCGGTTTCGTATCGATTGCCCTGCCGCTCTTCATCGTGACCATGGCGTCGCAGAATATTCCTGGCATCGCGGTGCTGAAGGTCAATCACTATGATCCGATGCCGGGGCCGCTCTTTGCCGTGACCGGCGTCTTCTCGCTTCTGGCGGCGCCTTTTGGCGGCCATGCAGTCAACCTGGCGGCGATCACGGCAGCGATGTGTGCCGGGCAGGACGCGCATGCCGATCCCTCGCGGCGGTATTGGGCGGCGCTGATCTCGGGCGTCGGCTATGTTATTTTCGGCCTGCTTGCCGGAGCGGTGACCGCCTTTGTCGCGCTGGCGCCACCGATCCTGATCGAGGCCGTGGCCGGTTTGGCACTTGTCGGCGCCTTCTCCAGTTCAGCCATGGCGGCTTTCCAGGCACCGGAATCGCGTGAGGCGGCGGCAATCACCTTCCTCGTCACTGCGTCGGGCGTTTCCTTCGGCGGCATATCCGGCGCCTTCTGGGGGCTGATCGCTGGCGGGCTGATGCTGGCGCTGTCCCGTATCGTGCAGGCGAGGAAAAAATAGGTGAGGGGTTGCCGGATTTTCCGGCGGCGGCTATAAGCGCGGACATGAAGAGCAAAAGCGCACGGATTTCCGACACGATTGCACGCGGCCGCACGGCTCTGCGTGACAATACGCGCGCCCTGACCTCGCTTCTTCTCCTCGGCCTTACGCGCGGTTGCCGGGTCCTTTGAGGAGCGCCCGGCGGCCGAAAGCCCGCCCGGCCATCGCTCCTCGCGACTCACTTTCAAAATTGACCAAACGACCGATCAAAGGTCCGCATTTGCAGTCGCCAAGCCTGATATGATCGGCTAAGACGCGAGGCAAATGCCGGGACGAGGAGACAAGACAATGGACACGACCACCCGCCGATCCTCCGCAGGCGCCAAAGGCATGCCCGACGCCGCCGTCAAATACCGGCCCTATCCGCAGGTGAACATTCCCGACCGCACCTGGCCGACCAAGACCATTTCCAAGGCGCCGATCTGGTGCTCCGTCGACCTGCGCGACGGCAACCAGGCGCTCGTCGATCCGATGGGCCATGATCGCAAGGCGCGCATGTTCCACTTGCTCCTGGAAATGGGCTTCAAGGAAATCGAGATCGGTTTCCCGTCCGCCTCGCAGACCGACTTCGATTTCGCCCGCTGGTGCGTCGAAGAGGGCAATGTGCCCGACGACGTATCGCTGCAGGTGCTGGTTCAATGCCGGCCCGAGCTGATCACCCGCACCTTCGAGGCGCTGGAAGGCGCCAACCGGCCGATCGTGCACTTCTACAATTCCACGAGCGAATTGCAGCGCCGCGTGGTCTTCGCCAAGGATGTGCAAGGTATCAAGCAGATTGCTGTCGATGCCGCCAAGATGATAAGCGACATGGCGGCCAAGGCCGGAGGCGGCTATCGTTTCGAATATTCTCCGGAAAGTTTCACCGGCACCGAGCTGGATGTGGCGTTGGAAATCTGCAACGCCGTCATCGAGGTGATGAAGCCGACGCCCGACAACAAGCTCATCATCAACCTGCCCTCGACGGTAGAGATGGCGACGCCGAACGTCTATGCCGACCAGATCGAGTGGATGTGCCGCAATCTCGACAACCGTGAGAACCTGATCATCTCGCTGCATCCGCATAATGACCGCGGCACCGGTATCGCTGCTGCCGAGCTCGCTCTGCTGGCGGGTGCCGACCGCGTCGAGGGCACGCTGTTCGGCAATGGCGAGCGCACCGGCAATGTCGATGTCGTCACCATGGCGCTCAACATGTTCACGCAGGGTGTCGATCCACAGATAGACTGCTCCAATATCGAGCGCATCAAGGAAGTGTTCGAATATTCGAACCAGATGGCGATCGCCGAACGCCACCCGTATGTGGGCGAACTGGTCTACACAGCCTTCTCCGGTTCGCATCAGGATGCGATCAACAAGGGCATGAAGGCAGCGCAGGTTGCCAACCATCCAGTCTGGGAAGTGCCGTACCTGCCGATCGACCCGCGCGACGTCGGCCGCTCCTACGAGGCGATCATCCGCATCAATTCGCAGTCCGGCAAGGGCGGCATCGCCTATATCCTGCAGCAGGACTACGGGCTCAACCTGCCGCGCAACCTGCAGGTCGAATTCCGGGAAGACATCCAGCGCATTACCGATGAAGAAGGCAAGGAGCTTCCGTCAAAGCGTATCCATGATCGTTTCATCGAGCGTTACGTGACCCAGCCGGGCGCGCGCCTGAAGTTCGTCGATCACCACACCTATCCGGATACAGAGCACAAGGGACAGCGGATCATCGCGGCCGAGATTACCGATAATGGCGAGATCAAGCGCATCGAAGGCCGCGGCAACGGTCCGATCGACGGCTTCATCAATGCGCTGTCGCATTATCTCGGCATCGCCATGTCGGTCGAAGACTACTCGGAGCATTCGCTGCAGCACGGCTCCAATGCCGCTGCTATCTCTTACGTCGAGACGTCCTATCCGGGTGGCAAGCTCTTTGGTGCCGGCATCAACACCAATATCGTGGCCGCATCGCTCGAAGCGATCGTCTCCGCTGCCAACCGCGTGCTCGACGTGAAAGCCGGCAAGGCCTGACAATTCTGCTCAGGCCGCGATCACTGCAGGGCGACGCGGCCTGATGATGCAATCGGCGAGCTCATTGAGCTCGCCCCCAGCTTTCACACGACCTAACGGGTTCAGATGGCGGCGGCGATTTCCATGGCGAGTTGGCTGAGCGTGGCTTCGGCGGAGGGGCCTGCCAGCACATAGGACGTGCCGGCATTGTGCCAGGTTACGAGGCCGATCTCGTCGCGGATCGTTTCCTTGAAGTCTTCCGTTTCCGGTTGCTGCGCATCCTTGCGGAAACAGATCGAGATGATATCGCCGTCGGCATTGGAATAGACGAGCTGGCCGACAGGGCGGCTGTCACCAAGGATCACACGCGCGCCCTGAAAGGTCCAGGATTCTGCCGAAAGGTTCGGCACGCGGAATGGCACACCGATCGCGGCCGTCAGCCAGGAGGAGATTTCCTCTGACTGTGAGGCTGGTACTTCGACGAGGTGACGCGGCTGGCGCACGAGAAGCCGCTGAAAGGCGGTGACGTCACCCAGCCAGTCATTGGTGTTGATCTGAGCCGCTGCGACCGGTGTAGCGTCATCCGTATCTGGCGCATTACCGATGAAGTAGCCGATGCCACCGCCGACGACGAAGAGAATGAGGGCTGCTGCAAGCGCCTGGCGGCCGTTCGGCGCGAGCTTCAGCTGCGGGCGGGCGTTGCGCTGGGCGATCGGCGTCTTCGGCGGCTGCGTGCTCTTGATGGAGCGCACAAGCGCCAGCGGAACAGGTTCCTTCAGCATGTCGTCCAGCTTGCGGCGGCCGAAATCGACGCCGTGTCGGAGCTTGTCGTAGAGTTTGCGAGCGTTTTCATCCGTTGCCAGCCGGCTTTCCAGCTCCAGCTTCTGTTCCGGTGTGGTTTCGCCGTCGAGGAGGGCGGCAAGCTGGGCTTCGAGCGGCTGTTTTTTGAAATCGAGCAAATCAGTCAGTACCTGTGGACGGGCGGATTGTGACCGGACAATGCGGCGAAATGGAGTCGTGCGGTGGCAAGCTGACCGGCAATGCTGCCGATTGCAACGCCCATGATTTCGGCAGCCTGCTGATAGCTATGGCCTTCCACGTCGATCAGCACGAAAATGCTGGCCACGCCCTCGGGCATTTCGGCAAGCATGCGGTGCAGGGCGTCGGTATCGACGACGGCCGCGCGGTCGCGAATGGCGTCACGGATATCCGTCACATTACCTCGTGCGGCCGGACGCGGCTTGCGCTTGCGGCTGTCTTCACTCCATTGCTGTCGGGCCAGCGTATAGATCCAGCTTTCCAGCCGGCCTTCGCCGTTCCACTGATGCCCTTTGGAAATGGCGCGCAGACAGACCGACTGAACCAGCTCATCGGCCGCAGCCGTCTCTCCCGCAAGCGTAATGGCAAAGCGGCGGAGGCGGGGCAGGAGACCGACGAGATCACGCCGGATATCGGTGGTGGTTGCGGGTTGGCGCATGGTCTTTCCAAGAAGCATTCACATTGGCCAGCATCGAATATGGGCCAGCTTCACATGCGGGCCTTGCCCGACGAGTGCGAAGCCACCGTACTCATCCCGGCCATGCAGGCGGCTTTATGGAACAAGTCGCCTGTATTTCGCAAGCGCGGGGTTCAATTCATCCATCCCATCCCAAGGGATTTCCGTACCATACCCCGCGGAGCTTGCCTCAATATGTCCTGTAGCCGTTCAGGCTCTGCAGCAGAGCGCGATAGGCCCAGGTATTTTCGCCGCCGCGATCGCGAATCTCGACGAGCTGGACGCGGGCGCCCTGAATGTCTCCCTGCTCGACAAGCGCCATGCCCATATAGGAGCGGGCGAGGATGTAGTTCTCATCCTGCTGCAGCGCCTTCTTGTAGTAGGACATGCCGAGCTCCATGCGGCCAGCCTTGCGGTTGGCATAGCCAAGATAGTTCAGGATGCGTGGATCGTTCTGGTTTTTGACGAGACTGAGCACCGTGATGGCGTTCTCATACTGGCCGGCATAGGCGAATTCGCGGGCGAATTTGTAGAGATCGTCATCATTGAAGCTCTGCTTCTTCGGATCGACGCATTCCTTCTTCTTGGCATCCCATACCTTGCCCTTAGTGCAGGTCTTGGTCGTTTGGGTCTTCTGCGGCGGCGAGGTGTCATCGTTCCCGCCGCCGACCGCGAAAGCGGACGTAGCGAGGCCGAGAGCAAAGACGGAAACAAGCGAAAATCTGCACAGGCGATGAAGAGAAGCAGTCATCGGGCGTACTCCGTTTTGAAACGCTGCGGTTGCTGAATTGTACGCCGACGCTTAAAAATACCAAGAGCCCCGGCGGCCTTTATTGCCTCTGTCGCGACACCGGCGAACGCTCTTCACAGCTTGATTCAACGGCTTCCGGAATTGATTCCGCAATCGCCTTCAAACTCCGAAAATATCAGTGCTTTCCAGCATCATGCCGTCGCCCATATCGTTTATGCTGAAGCGCTGGCCCTTCACTTCCCAGGCACCAGGAGAACCGGAAATGGAAAAGAGATTGTAGGCGGCGCGCGGCTTGATGCCACCCGGTCCTTGCGAGGCCGAGGCGATGCCGACGACGGGCACCTGGCCTGTCTGTCCGCGCAGCCAGTAGAGGGTGTTGAGATGGGTGTGGCCGTGCAGCACGAGCTCGGCTCCGCCGGTCGAAACGACGGCCGCGAAACGGCGGATGCCGATCATGCGTTTGTAGAAGGAGGTCGCACCGCGGATCGGCGGATGGTGGATCATGACGACACGGAACAGACCGGCCTCGCCGGCAGCGCGCAGCATATTGACCGTATCGCGCGCCTGACGCGCGCCGAAGAAGCCGGAGGCCGCGAATGGCGGAGTTGCAACTGCAGTCGAGCAGCCGACGATCGCGACCTTGTCGCGGATGCGAAGGTAAGGGAATATGTGCCGGTCTTCTTCCCATTGCGGCGGAGCGAGGTCGCCGCGCACATAGTCGTACCAGGCGCGCATCGACTTCTCATAGGCGCCCGGCACATAGGCATCGTGGTTGCCAGGGACGACCGATGTAGCAGCGGGATCGCCGAGTTCGCGCAGCCAGGCTGCCGCGCTCCGGATCTCGATGCCGCTTGCGAGGTTGACGAGGTCGCCGGTCACCGCCAGGTGGTCTGCCTTGTGGGAGCGGATATCCTCCAGCAGGAGATCGAGCGTGCTGCCGAAAAGATGCTTGCGCCGGTTGCGGTGCCAGTTCACAAAGCCCGTAATACGTTTTGAGAAAAGTTCGTGAATGGAGAGGCGGGGCAGGGGTCCGAGATGGACGTCGGAGATATGCGCGAGCTTGAACATGCAACGACACATAGACCAGCTTATTTACAATTCAAACACATCCCCGCGATGAGAATATGAAAGAGCCCATGGCAGACAAACAAACCTGGCCCCTTCACATGAAAGTGTTGGTGCGATTGCTGCACGTGTATTTTTCCGTCGCGCGCGGTATGACGATGGGGGTGCGTGCAGCCTGTTTCGACGAGCAAGGGCGCCTCTTTCTCGTTCGTCACGGCTATACAGGCGGATGGCATATGCCAGGCGGCGGGCTGGAACGAAACGAGACGGCAGAAGAGGCGCTCATCAAGGAGCTGCGGGAGGAAGGCAACCTCAGGATCTTGGGCAAGCCGCAGCTCTTTCACGTCTATTTCAACACGAATATCACCCGGCGCGATCATGTGGTCTTCTACCGCGCCACGGTGGAACAGACCGCGCCGCGACTGCCGGACTGGGAAATTGCCGAGAGCGGCTTTTTCGAAATCGACAATCTGCCGGCGGGGACGACTGAAGCGACGCATAGGAGACTGGCCGAACTCCGCGGCGAGGCGGAGCCGGCGCATTACTGGTGAAGCTCAGGCCGCGGCTGCAAGTTTGTCACGACCATGCGGCCGGTCGAGATCGAGCGCCGGACCAACGGGCACGATGCCGGTCGGGTTGATGGTCTTGTGGCTTCGGTAATAGTGTTCCTTGATGTGCCGCAGGTTCACTGTGTCGGCAATTCCGGGGGTCTGATAGAGGTCACGCAGATAGGCCGGCAGGTTACGGTAGTCCTCAATGCGGCGGATATTGCATTTGAAGTGGCCGACATAAACCGGATCGAAGCGTACGAGCGTCGTAAAGAGCCGCCAGTCGGCTTCGGTCTGGCGATCGCCGAAAAGGTAACGGCCCTTGCCGAGGCGCTCATCGAGCCTGTCCAGCGTTTCGAAGAGCTTGATGACATTTTCCTCGTAAGCTGCTTGCGTGGTGGCAAAGCCTGACTTGTAGACGCCGTTGTTGACGGTGTCATAGACCACATCGTTCAGCGCATCGATATCTGCCCGAAGGTCTTCCGGGTAATAGTCCGCTGTTGAGCCCGTCAGTTGATTGAAGGCGCTGTTGAACATGCGGATGATTTCGGCCGACTCGTTGTTGACGATCGTGCCGGTTTGCTTGTCCCAGAGAACAGGGACAGTGACGCGGCCGGAATAGTGCGGATCGGCCTTGGCGTAGATTTCCCAGAGGAATCTGGAGCCAAAGAGATGGTCGCCGGTGGAGCCGTAACCGACCTTGAACTCCCAGCCGTTTTCCACCATCAGCGGATCGACGACGGAAACGGAAATCAGATCTTCGAGCTTCTTCAGCTTGCGGAAGATCAGCGTGCGATGCGCCCAAGGACAGGCGAGCGAGACATAGAGGTGATAGCGACCCGCTTCTGCCTTGAAGCCGCCTTTGCCGCTGGGGCCGGCCTCTCCATCGGCCGTGATCCAGCTGCGGAACTGCGAGGGCTGACGCTTGAAATGACCCTTCGTTTCCTTCGTATCGTACCAGACGTCATGCCAGACGCCGTCCACCAGCATGCCCATGTTTTCTACCTCTGAAATTGGTTGTTGCAGCATAGATATTGCAGTGCGCTGCGTTTTGCAGGTCGGCAAAGATTGAACACTGCGTCTTGATCACCCAATTCTTGACCGAATTTTGCAATGGACGACAGAAATTTTTCCTGCTATCCGCCTTCCTCACAAATTCTGGAATCCTGCTTGATGTCTATTCTCAGAGGCCTGCGACGACGCTGATGCTCCCGAACGCCTGACGGCGTGTTCGCGAACCCATATATCTGCGTCTATCCGGTCTCTGTTCCCATGCTCATGTACAAGCACGATCTCGTCTACCTCACTGAGGACGCGTCTCACGACGCTGCAATCGAACACATCAACGAAGAAGCATTCGGCCCCGGCCGGCACGCACGCGCGGCCGCTCGTATTCGCGAGCAGGGACCGCATGACCTGTCGCTCTCCTTCGTCTGCGCAGATGACGGCGAGACGATCGCTTCGGTGCGGATGACGCCGGTCCTGGCGGGGACGGTGAAGGGCCATCTTCTGGGGCCGCTTGCAGTGCGGCCGTCGCACAAGAGCAGGGGCATTGGCCGGGAACTGGTGCGTATCGCCGTCGAGGCCGCCAAACGCAAGGGTTCGGAAGCCGTCATTCTCGTCGGCGATCCGCCCTATTACGGCCCACTTGGCTTCGAGAAGGTCGCCTATGGAGCGCTGACTTTTCCCAGTCCCGTCGATCCGAGCCGTGTGCTCGTCGTCCCGATCGCCGAAGATACGCATGCGCGGCTGAAAGGCACGATCGCCTGGCGGCGATAGAGTGTTTCCCTTCTCCTTAGAATAACGGAAACGCTCTATCTCTTTGCTTTACGCAATTCCGGAGGCAAAACCGCTGCGCACTTTTGCTGGAATTGCTCTTGTCAGAGCATCTTCTTGAGGAAGGTCCGCGTCCTGCCTTCGGGGAAATCCGGCAGTTCACCAAAGATTTCATAGCCCTGACGTTTGTACGCGCCGAGCGCATTCGGATTGAACGTATCGATCCAGGCGCCGCGGCAGCCGCGGGCAGCAGCTTCTTCTTCCGCCTTTGCAAGGATCTTGCCGGCCATGCCGCTGCCGCGCAGCGTATCGGGAATGTAGAGCAACTGTACGAAGAGCCAGCCCCAAGCAGTGTAGCCGGACAGGCCGCCGGAAACCTTGCCGTCGGTATCGCGGATCAGAACGGCAAGCGCCTGCCGCTCGGACGGGCCGACATCCTCGGTGTTGAAAGCCGTCAGGCCATCGGTGATGACGGCGAGCTCTTCCGGTGAAGGGGAAGCGGTGAGCTCGAATTCCGGCATCGTTATCGTCCTTCGCGCCACCACATGGCGCCAAAGGCCAGAAGCAGAATTCCGACACCTGCGAAGCCTGCAAAGAGCGGCAAGGTGTTGATACCCTTCAGAACGGTCTCATTGGTCATGCGGATCGCCATGCGCTCATTGTCGGCCACACGCACCTGGCCCCGCACCGGAAGGATCGGCGGGACACTGATGGCGCCGGCATTGTTGACGACACGGGTCACAAGGCCGCGGCTCTTGTCGGTGATCGGTTTCAAAGCCGCCGTCGTCGAGATCATCGCCTTGAATTCCGGGGCATCGACGGCGCCGACATGGGCGAGCGTCGTCAGGTCGCCATTGCGGATTTCGAAAAGGCCGATTTCGTCCATGCGCTTTTCGGCCTTGTAGAGGCCGGGCTCGGTCTGCGTCAGCGGCAGGTTCTCGGTCTTGCCCGAGGGGTAGCGGACGATCGCATCTCCCGGGGCATCGCCAATCGTCTGGCGGGTGATTTCCAGCGTGCGGCCGGAGGTGCGTGCCGTCAGCGCCTCTTCCTCCAGTGCCGGTTCCTTCATTAGCCAGTGGGCGATGCGGCGATAGAGCGAGACGTGCGGGCCGCCACCCTCGAAGCCACGCGCCCAGAGCCAGCCCTGATCGGAGAGCAGCATGGCGACACGGCCCTGGCCGGCGCGGTTGAGCACCAGCAGCGGATGGTTGTCGGCGCCGACCATGACGGTCTGGCCCTGCGGCCGCTCGACATCGACGCTGCGGAACCAGCGACCCCAATGCGGCGGCTCGTCACCGGAACCGTCGAGGCCGCGAGTGACGGGATGTTTACGGCCCTGTTCGGAAAGACGGGGATAGAAGGCTTGCTCGATCATCCGGCCGGTCGGCTCTGCCGGCAGTACGGAGGCAAGCGGGGTCATAGCGATCGACTCCGGGCTTGCATGTTCAGGGCCAGCAGCGATCAGCAATGCGCCGCCATTTTCCACATATTGCGCGATGTTGTCGTAATAGAGCATCGGCAGCACATTGGCGCGATCCTGATAGCGGTCGAAGATGATGAGGTCGAAATCCTTGATCTTGTCAACGAAGAGCTCTCGGGTTGGGAATGCAATCAGCGACAGTTCGTTGATCGGCGTGCCGTCCTGCTTTTCCGGCGGGCGCAGGATGGTGAAATGCACGAGATCGACAGAGGCGTCGGACTTCAGAAGGTTGCGCCAGGCGCGCTCGCCAGCGTGCGGTTCACCCGAGACCAGGAGAACGCGCAGGTTCTGACGGATGCCATCGATGATGTGCACGGCGCGGTTGTTGGCATCCGTCACTTCGCCGGGAATGGCAGCGACGGAGAATTCCAGGACATTTGGGCCGCCGCGGGTCACCTTGAAGGAGAAGGGCGTATCCTGGCCCGGCGTCGCCTGCAGGGTGGCTATCTCGTCACCGTTGAGGCGCACCGTCACATTCGCCATGCCGCCGGGGCTCGGGCCGTCGTCGAAGACGCGCAGCACGAGCTGCTGCTCCTCGTTGACGATGCCGAAGCGGGGCGCCTTGATGACCTCGATGCGGCGGTCGACCTCGTTCGGCTTGCCGGTGATGAGGCCGTGGATCGGCGCGTCGAACCCCAGCGCCTGATTGACGCCCGGCACATCATGCACCTCGCCATCCGTCAGCATGATCGCGCCGCCGACGCGCGAAGGCGGCACATCGGCGATCGACGCCGAGAGCGCATCGAAGAGACGTGTGGACGGCACATCGGAATTGCGGTCCTCGTTCACGTCCACGAAACGAGGCTCGATTTGCGGAAAGCGGGCGAGTTGGGTTTTCAAGGACGCCAGCGCATCATCCGTCATCGTCATGCGGTCGGCCGTCTGCTGGCTCTGGCTGCGATCGACGATAACGGGGACGATGGTCGAAAGCTCGTCGCGGTCTTCCTGCAGCAGTACCGGATTGGCAAGTGCCGCCAGTAGCGCCAACGCCGCAAGCGTGCGGATCCACGCGCCGCGTATGCCGCGCCAGATCGCGAATACGGCGATCAGGAGGACGACGCCGGTCAGTATCGCCAAAAGGGACCAAGGCAGGAAGGGCGAATAATCGAGCGTCATTATCACTGCCCCAGCCGTTCGAGCAGGTCGGGTACGTGAACCTGATCTGTCTTGTAATTGCCGGTCAGCATGTACATCATGATGTTGACGCCGGCGCGGAAGGCATATTCGCGCTGCGTCTCATCCGGCGGCACAGTCGGCAGCAGCGGCGTGTCATTGTCGTCAACGGCCCATGCGCCGGCAAAATCGTTGGCGGTAATCAGGATCGGCGAGACGCCGTCTGCGGCAGCGGCCGGCCTGTTGGCATTGTTCTGATTCTGGGCGCCCTGGCGAGCTTCGATCCAGAGCGGGCTGCCGGCGTAGCGGCCGGGGAAGCTGGACAGCAGATAGAAGGACTTGGTCAGCACGTGGTCGTGCGGAACGGGTTCCAGCGGCGGAATATCCAGGTTGGCGAGGATCTGCTGCAGGCGCTGACCGTTGGCGGTCGTATCGGTGCCGCCTTCGAGAGAATCGAACTGGTCGCGTGTATCGAAAAGCACCGTTCCGCCGTTGCGCATGTAGGCGTCGATACGGCTGATGGCGGCGTTGGACGGCATCGGTGCGTCCGCCGAAATCGGCCAGTAGATGATCGGGTAGAAGGATAGCTCGTCCTTATTCAGATCAATGCCAACGGGCGGGGACGGCTCCAGCGTGGTACGGTAGGTCAGGAATCTCGTAAGGCCATTGAGCCCCTCTTCAGAAATATTGTCTACCTCCTGCTCGCCGGTCACGACATAGGCGAGATGAGTATTGTCCAGCCGCTGCATGATGATGTCGTCGCCCGGCTGGCCGTCGTTGGCATGCAGGAGATCCGGTCGCAGCATCAGGCCGGCCGCAAGTACCGCGGCGATCGTCGCCGCAGCTCGAGCGCGCGGGCGCAGGCGGGAGAAGGCACCGTTCATGAAGAGCACGATCAGGCTATCGGCCAGAAGCAGCAGGAAGGCGATGAAGAAGAGCAAGGGCTTGGCCGACCAGCTTTCGCCCCCGACAAGGCCGGCGCGCACGACATTGGCGCCATCAATGTCGATCGGTTTCAGCTCGGCATTGTTGGGCAGAACGTTCAGCGCGGTGAAGCCGTCTTCGGAGCCATAGAGGCCGGGTGGGTTGTCGAAATTGGCAATGGGTGCCGCCTTGGCGTTCGGGATCAGCGGACGGGCATTGCCGGTCTCGGTGACCAGGATGCCTTTGGCGGTCAGCATGCGGAAGGGCGGCAAGGTTTCGGCAACACGCGCACTGCCTGATGATTCCGAGGTTACCCCGCCGGAGCGCGAGATCTGGATGAGGTGGCGCAGCATTTCGACGAAGGTGCCGGAAATCGGCAGGTTCGACCAGGTCGCCTCGGCGCTCACATGGAAGAGCACGATCTGGCCGGCATTCATCTTGTTCATGGTCACGAGTGGCGTACCATCGGCGAGGCTTGCCCATGTGCGCTCAGCAAGATCGGGTGTCGGCTCTGCCAGCACCTGGCGGTTGACCGTCACGTCGGTCGGACGCGGTATGCCGGCAAACGGGCTGAACCCAGGGAATTCGGCAAGTGCCTGCGGCTCACTCCAGGACAGGCTGCCGCCAAGCGCGCGTTCGCCCTGGCGCAGGGTGACAGGGATCAGCGGATCTTCGGCAGGTGCCGCGGCCAGGCGCGGGCCGGCAAAGCGCAGCAGCATGCCGCCATTCGATATCCAGCGTTGCAAGGGTGCGTAGGTATCCTCCGGAAGGCGGCCGATATCGGCCATGATGATGACAGAAGGATTATTGGCGAGCAGTTTCGGGATCGCGACGGAAAGATTGGCATCGGTCGGCCGCACGAGGTCCGCATAGGGCTCAAGCGCTCTCTGGATGTAGTAGAGCGGAGACAGCAGCGGCTGGAATTCATCACCGCTTTCGCCTGACAGAAGGACGACCCTGCGACGCTTGAATGCATCGTCGAGCAGATGCACGGCACCTGCGGTGGCGCCGGTATTGATGCTGACGCGGGCAAAATCGTTGCGCATCTCGAAGGGGGCCGAAATGCCGGCATTGACGGTGGTCTGGCCGGGGGCGAAGTCAGCCCTGCCGGTGGCGATCACGCGGCCCTGCGCATCCTGTGCGTTGAGCGGGACGGATACCGCGCCAGCGGGGCTGAGCCGAGTCACCTTGACCGTCATTGCATCGGCCGTATTGGTGGCGCCGGAGATTGCTATCGTCTGAGGTGTATCGCCTTCGATCACGCGCAGTTCGGCGGGCTGGAGATCGGAGAGTTGACGGACGGTAGCGTCGTTTTCGCTACTTGCCGCACCATCGGTGAGGAAGGCGAGAGTGCCTGGATGCGTGCCGTTTAGAGCCGAGCGCAGGGCCTCGAAAGCTCGCTGGCGATCCGGCACGAGCGGCTTTGGCTCGGCGGCACGCAGCTTTTCGCGAGCGGCGGAGGCAGTGCCGGGTGTCGCATCATTGGTCGGATCGGCGGTGAATGCGATAGAGACGACAGCACCGGCGGATTCGGCATCGTCGATCAGTGCATCGGCCGTCTGAACACGGCGCTCCCAATCGGGTGCCGAAGCCCAGCTATTATCGACGAAGAGGACGAGCGGGCCCCCTGATGCAAGCGAGCCGGTGCGTGGATTGAAGACCGGATCGGCAATCGCAAAGATGATGGCGGTGGCCAGAAGCATGCGCAACAGCGTGAGCCACCAGGGGCTTTGTGCCGGCGTTTCCTCGCGCTTCAACACGGTTGCGAGAATTTTCAGCGGGGGGAAGACCTCCGCTTGCGGGCGCGGCGGGGTTAGCCGCAACAGCCACCAGATGACGGGAAGGGCAAGAAGCGCACCAAGGATCGCGGGATAGGCGAAGGCGAAGGGAAGCGCGCTCAAAGCTGTCCTCCGTGCGTTGCCTTTGCCGGCATGCCGGAAAGATACATGTGGACAGCGACTAGCGCTTCGGATGCCAAGTGATCGGTGCGGTGGCTAACGAAGGTCCAGCCGAGATGGCGCAGCGACCGACCGAGATTTTCGCGTCGGGCCAAATAGGCGTTGCGATAGGCCTCACGCAGGCTTTCTGCCCGGCCTGATGTCAGCCTATCGCCGGTCTCGGGATCGGTGAATTCGGTGCGGCCGTTATAGGGGAAGATTTCCTCGGCGGGATCGGCAATCTCGACCACGTGGCCGCGGAGGCCGCGGCGGGCGAGCGGACCGAGGCGGGCCATGATGGCGGGCGCGTCATCGAGAAAATCGCCGATGAGGATGAGATCGCTCCAGCCGCGCACCATCACGGTCTCCGGCAGGCCGCCGGTCAGCGGCGTGTGCATCAGGGCAGCTGCGAGTCTCTCGGCAGCATTGCGGGCTGAGATCGGCTCCATCACCCCGGGGCAGCCGATGCGCTCGCCGGAGCGGGCGAGAATCTCGGCAAGCGCCAGCATGATGACCAGCGCCCGACTTTCCTTGGACACGCTGCCATAACTCGACTTGTACATCATCGAGGGCGACATGTCGGCCCAAAGCCAGATTGTGTGCGCGGCTTCCCACTCGCGGTCGCGCACATAAGTATGGTCGTCGCGGGCGGAGCGGCGCCAGTCGATGCGCGACAGGCTTTCCCCTTCGCTATAGGGGCGGAACTGCCAAAAATTCTCGCCGATGCCGCGCTTGCGGCGGCCATGCCAGCCGGCAATCACGGTGTTGGCAATGCGCTTGGCTTCAACCAGGCAATCCGGCACGAGGGCAGCCCGCTGCCTTGCGCGGGAAAGGGCATCATTGCCTGACGTCGGGTCGACGATCTGTCCGATGGATGCCACGCGCTGCGCTTCCTTATGCCTTTGCCTGCTTGACCAGTCCGGCAATCACGTCGCGCACCGACATGCCTTCGGCACGGGCTGCGAAGGTCAGTGCCATGCGGTGCTCGAGAACGGGCTCGGCCAGAGCGTAGATATCGTCGAGCGAGGGGGCCAGACGGCCTTCGTAGAGCGCGCGGGCGCGGGCGCAGAGCATCATCGCCTGGCCGGCGCGCGGGCCGGGGCCCCAGGCGACATGCTTGTCGGTGGAAGCATTGCCCTGACCCGGACGGGCGGAGCGAACCAGCGAGAGGATAGCATCGACGACCGTGTCGCTGACCGGCATCTGGCGCACGAGCGTCTGGATTTCTATGAGACGTGCCGCATTGATGACCGGTACCGGCTTGGCTTCCGTGAGACCTGTGGTCTCCAGCAGGATCTGGCGTTCGGCGGCAAGTTCGGGATAGTTGACATCGACCTGCAGAAGGAAACGGTCGAGCTGGGCTTCGGGAAGCGGATAGGTGCCTTCCTGTTCCAGCGGGTTCTGCGTTGCCAGAACGTGGAAGGGCGAGGGCAGGTCATAACGCTGGCCGGCAATGGTGATATGATATTCCTGCATCGCCTGCAGCAGAGCAGACTGGGTGCGCGGCGAGGCGCGGTTGATTTCGTCAGCCATCAGAAGCTGGGCGAAGACCGGACCCTTGACGAAACGGAAGGAGCGGCGGCCACTGTCGTCCTGGTCCATCACTTCAGAGCCAAGGATATCAGATGGCATCAGGTCGGGGGTGAACTGGATGCGGTTTGCAGCAAGTCCGAGGACTTCGCCAAGCGTCGTCACGAGCCTCGTCTTGGCAAGGCCGGGAACGCCGACGAGGAGGGCGTGACCACCGGAGAGGACGGCGAGAAGTGTGTTTTCAACCACGCTTTCCTGACCGAAGATGACCTTGGAAACTTCCGTGCGGATGGCGGCGATATCGGATAGCGCTCTTTCTGCGGCGGCGACAATCGCCTGTTCATCGAGGCTGGCTTCGGTCTTGATCATACCCACGGGCATCTCCAACGGCTGAAATCGTTCGGCTGCGAATCGTCTGACTTTAATAGGCGTGCCTCATACCCGATACAGTTATGAAGATGTTGCGGGCTGACAAGTTTGTTCCAAATGACTATCTCGTGACTTTATTTTGTTAAGAGCAAACCGGGACGGAAGAATGGCAGCCGAGGAAATGAGGCATACGGCGGATGCAGCGGGGCTCGCCGCGCTGATTTCGCGCGCTTCCGAAGCGAAATCCGGTAAAAAGCGCGGCTTGCCGCCCGTCGAGAAATGGAATCCGCCTTTTTGCGGCGATATCGACATGGAAATTCGGGCGGATGGCACGTGGTTCTACATGGGTACGCCGATCGGCCGGCTGCCCCTGGTCGAGCTCTTTTCGACCGTTTTGAGGAAGGACGAAGACGGGAAAACCTATCTCGTAACTCCTGTGGAAAAGGTCGGCATCAAAGTCATTGACGCCCCCTTTATCGCTGTCGAGATGAATGTGAGCGAGCGGGATGGCCAGCAGATTCTGACCTTCCGCACCAATGTCGGCGATGTCATAGAGGCCGGCAAGGATCATCCTCTGCGCTTTCCGGGTCATGGGAAGGACAGCGAACTAAAGCCCTATTTGCATGTGCGGGGCCGGCTTGAAGCCCTCGTGTCCCGCGCCGTGATGTATGAAATGATCGAGTTCGGTGAGGTGTTGGAGCTCGCCGGCCGGGAGATGTTCGTCGTTCGCTCTGGCGGCGAGATTTTTCCGATCATGCCGGCCGACGAACTGGAAGCAGCCTCCCGATGAGCGAAGCGATCAGCAAGACCTACCCCCTGTTTTCGGCTGCCGAGTTCCGGCGCCGCGCGCTCAACCAGGTCGGCGCACCCATCGACCATGCCTGGCGCGACCACGGCGACCATGTGCTCAATCCCGATATCGTTGCGCTGGCCGAGAGCTTGAAGCTCCGTGATGCGGCCGTGCTGGTGCCCGTGGTTGATGATGGCGATGATGCGAAGGTGATTTTCACCAAGCGGACGTCGACGCTTCGCAAGCATTCCGGCCAGATCGCCTTTCCCGGTGGTTCAATCGATCCCGAGGATGCCTCGCCCGAGATGGCGGCGATCCGCGAAACCGAAGAGGAGATCGGCCTTGGCGGTGGCTTTGTCGAAACAGTCGGCCGGCTGCCGAACTATCTGTCATCCACCGGGTTCCGCATCACGCCTGTACTCGGCGTTGTGCGACGCGGTTTTTCCCTGCGCCTCAATCCGATCGAAGTGGACGACGTTTTCGAGGTGCCGCTTTCCTTCCTGATGAATCCGGCCAATCACAACAGGGACAAGCGCGTGGTTGATGGTATCGACCGGCATTTCTACCGCATGCCCTATGAAACGAGGATGATCTGGGGCATCACCGCGGGCATTGTCCGCACGCTCTATGAAAGGCTCTATGCATGACCTCTGTGGCCGACCAGGCATGGTTTCAGGATCCGGCACTCGGCCGGGTCTTTGCGCTGCTCAACGCCGATGGCGGGGAAGGGCGTGTGGTCGGTGGCGCGGTGCGCAACAGCCTGATGGAGCTTGCGGTCGCCGATATCGATATCGCAACCACGCTGCTGCCGGAAGCCGTCCTGGAGCGGGCCGCTGCTGCCGGCATCAAGGCGGTGCCGACCGGCATTGATCACGGAACGGTGACGCTCGTCATCGATGGCCGCCCCTTCGAAGTGACGACGTTGCGTACCGATGTGGAAACGGACGGGCGTCGCGCCAAGGTGGCCTTCAGCGCGGATTGGCAATCGGATGCGGAACGGCGCGACCTGACCATCAATGCGCTTTACGCAAATGCTGCGGGCGAGGTGATCGATCTCGTCGGCGGGCTCGATGATATCGAGAAGCGCAATATCCGCTTCATCGGCAATGCCGCGACGCGGATCGCCGAGGATTATCTGCGCATTCTGCGCTTCTTTCGTTTCTTCGCCTGGTACGGTTCCGGACGGCCCGATGCGGAAGGGCTGAGAGCGTCATCCGCTGCGCGTTCGAAGCTGAAAACGCTGTCGGCCGAACGTGTCTGGTCGGAGCTCAGAAAGCTCCTGTCGGCGGAAGATCCAGGCCGGGCGCTTCTCTGGATGCGGCAGGTTGCCGTTCTCTCGGAAATCCTGCCGGAAACGGAAAAATGGGGCATCGACGCCATTCCGGCGCTCGTTTCGACCGAGAAGGCGCTTGGCTGGGCACCTGATCCCTTGCTTCGGCTTGCCTCGATTATCCCACCCGATCCGGTGCGGCTGGAGGAATTGGCAGCGCGGCTGAAATTTTCGAATGCAGAAGCTGCCTATTTCAGGGCTTGGGCAAAAGCCGCTCCAGTCAATGATGAGATTTCCGCTGCCGCCTTCGAGAAGCTGCTCTACAGAAACGGCGTGGACGGCATCATCGTGCGGCTGAAACTGGCGCTCGGCGTTGCTCGGGGCAAGGCAGAGAATGGCAGTTTCGATGAGATGAGCCGTTCGGCGCGGCTTTCAAAGCTTCTGGATCATGCTCGCATCTGGAAGAAGCCGCAATTTCCCTTGAATGGCGCGGATGTGATGGCCACGGGTCTACAGCCCGGTCCGAAGGTCGGTGAAATCCTATCGACCTTGGAAAACCAGTGGGTAGAAGAGAATTTTGTCTCTGACCGGGCGGCTTTGCTCGCCCGGCTTTCGGAGATTAGAGGCTGAGATCAGGCCGCGTTCGCTTCGTCGCGGATGCGGGCCTTGATATTGTCCACCATGTTTTCGCGAATGATCGTTTCGCCGTGGGCACTTTTCATATGTTCGACGGCGCGGCGAACGACTTCAGCGTCATTATCGGCCCTGGTATGCCAATCGCATCCGGGGACGAGTGTACCGCATTCGTAAAGTCGCATGGTCTTCTCCTGTCTCTGAAATGCAAACCATCGCGCTTTCGCGCGCTTGAGGAATGTGCGGCAACGGAGAAGGTTCCGGGGGAGAAAGCTTCGGCCGACTCGGACGTCGGCCGACAGGTTCTGTTTATTGGTGGGGCATTGCCCAGGCCATATAGGTGTCCGAAAGCTGCGCGGGCCTATTGCTGTTGGCAGCCCCAGTTGCCTGCTCTTGAAGCTCTTCCGGAGTCTTGCCGCCTGCGAGCTGCAATTTCACCTGCTCGATAAAGCAGGAGAGCGGCAGATCAGAGCCGCTTCTTGCTCTCAAATTTTCGGCGATGCGCTTCAGGAACTCGGGCGTGTCGATTGCACGGGGCGTTTCCTGAATGCCTGCAGACGCAGGCAAGCCACTTTGTACCGTCATGACAATCCTCCTCCGATTGTAACGCACAGTGACTATTTAGGACGTACTCAGTTCTGATGAAGGCCCTTCAACGCAATTTTACCGGAATAGTATTTCAAATTTATCAGCAGGCACCCGCAGTTTAGGGCCAGCGCACGACGGGTGGCAAGGATGATAGAATTGATTCGACGTTGCCGCCGGTTTTCAGGCCGAAGATCGTTCCCCGGTCGTAGAGCAGATTAAACTCGACATAGCGACCACGGCGGATCAATTGTTCGTCACGGTCGGCCTCCGTCCACTCCTTGTTGAAGTTTGAGCGGACGATCCTCGGGTAAACCATCGCAAAGGCGCGACCGACATCGCGGGTGAAGGCGAAATCGGCATTCCAGCCGCCGGCTTTCTCTGCGGAATGCAGCCAGTCGTAAAAAATCCCACCAACACCTCGCGCCTCGTTGCGGTGCTTGAGGAAGAAATAATCGTCGCACCATTTCTTGTAGGCATCGTAATCGGCGACTGCATGGTTGCGGCAAGTGATTTCCATGGCCTTGTGGAAGAGTTGCGTGTCCTCATCCTCCTGCGTACGGCGGCGAGCAAGCATCGGCGTCAGGTCGGCACCACCGCCGAACCAGCGGCTGGTGGTGACGACCATACGGGTGTTCATGTGAACGGCCGGCACATTGGGATTAACCGGATGGGCGATCAGCGAAATCCCCGATGCCCAGAAGCGCGGATCCTCGCTGGCGCCGGGTATCTGCGACCGGAAGTCGGGCGCGAACTCGCCATGGACGGTGGACGTGTGGACGCCGACTTTCTCGAAGACGCGGCCTTCCATGATCGACATACGGCCACCGCCGCCCGCTCCGTTTTCGCGCGACCAGTCCTTGGCGACGAAGCGGCCAGGCTCCTGATCGGAGAGGGGACCTTCGAGTTCATCTTCCAGCGCTTCGAAGGACGCACAGATCGTGTCCCGCAACCCCTCAAACCATGTACGGGCAGCAGCTTTCTTGTCCCCTATGTCTTCGGGCAGGCCGATCGGCAGTTCCGGTCTTTCCATGCGATTCGCTCTTTGTTGATTACAATCCCGCTTTAGCAGGTGCAGCAGAAGCTAGCCAGCAGTCGAAGGCTCCTGCAAGATTCGACTCGCAAAGGGCGGATTTCGATACTACTTTTCATTTAGAGGTAGGTTTATGGCGAAAATCCCGGGGCCTCCGCCCTTAGAAGGCTTGAAGCGCAGAATTGCAAAGCATCGGGCAGAGACGTCCGCCCGCGAGCGAGACCACTTTGTCCGCGAAACGTACCGGATGGGGCTTTTGGAAGCCCGCGCCAAGGCGCGCGAATGGTTCGACGAATATCCGAAAGCTGCCTATTGGACCGAAGTGGAAAGCTGGCGCCAGCTGGAAGGCGACGAGATCGAGTTCACCATGCGTCGCTTGCCATCCGCCGATTGAACCTATTCGGCTGCACCACGCAGGCGGCTTTCGATCAGAAGGCCGCTTTCGTCGAGGATCGGATGCGCCACTGAGACGATGTGCGCATTGATACGCTTCAGATCGCGCAACATATCGAGATGCAGCGAACTCGTCTGAAGGCTGTCGGCACGCCCGTCGCGCAGGCGCTCCAGATGCCTCTCGGCCGATTGCTTTTCCATTCGGCGGACCTCCACCTTCACCTCCATCATCTGCCGGGCGAGATTGAAGTCGCGGGTGACGAAGATCGTCTGGGCGACGCGCAGATTGTCGATCGTCAGATCAAACAGTTTGCGCAATTCCCTGTAGCCGTCTTCGGAAAATTTCAGGCCGAGCGAGACCTTCTTGCCGACCTGCTCCAGCAAGCCTTTCTCGATGATGTCACCCATGTGCTCGAGATTGATCGCGTAGTCGATGATAACGATAGAGCGGCGGGCATTGTCGTCGCTGAGGCCGCTGCGGCCGAGCTTGGAGAGATAGACCTTCACCTCCTGCTGCAGCAGATCGACGCGTTTTTCGAGCGCAGGGATTTCGGCGAGCTTGGACATGTCATTATGTTCGAAGGCATCGGAAGCGCGCAGGAGCATGCGCTCGATCAGATCGCCGACGCCGAGCACTTCGCGCGTTGCGCTGGCAAGGGCCACGACGGGCGTCGACAGCTCCTGCATATCGAGAAACTTGGGACCCTGATCCAGCTGCAGGTCATCGGGAACGAGGCGGGCAGTAAAAGCGGCCAACATCCGCGAAAAAGGCCAGGCCACGGCGGCAAGAAGGATGTTGAAGATCAGATGCGTATCGACTGGCAGCTTGGCGGGGCCGAAGGGCAGCGTTTGGAGCAGGGGCACCGCATAGGCGGCAAGCGGCAGCGCAATCAGGCAGCCCGCGGTGCGGACAACGAGATTGCCGAGCGTGACGCGTCTCACCGAGGCAGGGCCGGAGAGGGTGGCGACAACCGGCGGAATCGCGCCGCCGAGATTGGCGCCGAGAACGAGAACGATGATCAGTTCCGGTGATAGGATGCCCGTCGAAGCCAGCGACAGGATCAGAACGACGACCGCAAGACTCGACGACGAGATGAAGGCGAGCGCTGCAGAAAGACCCAGAGCGACCGGCCAGGCATCGCCGAGCAGACCGACGAAGGCAGCCAGTGCCGGCGACGTGCGCATGGGCTCCGTCGCATTGCCGAGCAGATGCAGGGAGAGCAGCATCAGGCCGATGCCGATCATCGCCGCGCCGCCGCCGTGGCGAGCGCTGGACTTTCCGCGATAGAGCACGATGCCGCCAAGGATGAGAAGCGGCGAAAGCCACTCGATGCCGGTAGCGACTATCCAGGCGGTGACGGCGGTCCCGACATTGGCGCCGAGCAGCACGATCTGGGCCATGCGCGGCTTGATGAGGTCGCGTTCCACAAACGAGGCCGTCATCAGGGTGGTCGCAGTCGAACTCTGCAGGGCGACGGTTGCCAGGAAACCTGAGAGGATCGAGCGCGATCCGTTCGCCGTGCCTGTCGCAAGCCCGGTCCTCAGGCGTGCGCCGAAGGCACGCGTGACGCCGTCCTTTACCTGCGCAAGGCCGAAGAGCAGCAGCGCAATCGCGCCGAACAGGTTGATCATCACGATCGTGGATTCCATGGCGTCGTCTTTTTCTTCTTCTTGAGAAAGTCTGCTCGGAGCTACATTTCCGCAGTCGAGTAAATGATTGGAATCTCACTGCATCAGCAGATTCGTTGATTGCCTGGCTAAGTAATATAGGCGCTTTTACGTTGATTCATAGCGTCGGTTGCGACGTAGATGCCGCCAAGGATCGGCATTGATGCCGATTTACGACCAGAGGGTCTGCCGCATTGCCTCGCCCGTGACCATCGCGGCGGAGACGGCAAGGTTGATCGAACGCTGGCCTTCCACCATCGGGATCACGATGCGTCCGTCGGCGCGGTCATGCACATGATCGGGTACGCCGGCGCTTTCGCGGCCGAAGAGCAGGACATCGTCGGGTCGGAAGGCGAAATCCGTGTAGCGCTGCGATGCTTTTGTCGTGCCGAGTATCAGGCGGCGGCCAGTGGTTGCACGCCATTCCTCGAAGCGTTCCCAACTGATATGTCGGGTGAGGTCGGCGTTGGCCAGATAATCCATGCCCGCGCGCTTCAGATTTCGATCGGAAATGTCGAAACCGGCGGGCTCGATGATGTCGACCGCAAAGCCCAGGCAGGCGGCAAGGCGCAGGATCGTTCCGGTATTGCCTGGAATATCGGGTTGATAGAGGGCCAGTCTGAGGTCTGCCATGGGACATTGTCCGTCGAGATGATACGTACTTGGCCTATCCGAACTGTGATTTTGAGGCAACAGACCACTTTTCGACCGTTCGATGGTCGCTTTCCGGGTTGTCGGGGCTGGAAATTTAAGCATTTTCGCGTTATCGGTGCATATCTTCAATCGCCAACAGGGAGCGCCGACATGGATACATTTGTGCTGATGCGTCTCCCGCCCGTGATGCCACGCTTGGCGATCTGGCGCATATAAGGCGCTTTCTTTCCCCTAATTGCCCATTTTGAATAATTGCGCGGCCCTTATGGCCTCGCCCCTTGAGCCTCCGGTTCCCATATGTGCTTTCGTGCGCCGCAAGAGCGCAAAGCCGGGGCCGGAACGCGGACGTTCTGGAGCGATTTCATGTTTGACTGGTTCGAGCGGCGACTTAATCCCTATCCGAGCGAGGAGCCGATCGCTCCCCCGAAGGGTCTTTTCGCGTTCTGCTGGCACTATAGTAAGCCGGCGGCGGGATGGCTTGCGCTCATGGCCTTCCTCACGGGACTGATCGCAGTCGGTGAAGTGGCGCTCTTCCAGTTCCTTGGCGATATCGTCGACTGGTTGACGAATGCCGATAAGGCGACCTTCCTGCAAAATGAGGGTCACAAGCTGATCTGGATGGGTGCGCTGGTGCTGATCGGACTGCCGGTCATTGCCGGTCTCGATTCGCTCATCATGCACCAGATGATGCTCGGTAATTATCCGATGATCGCGCGCTGGCAGATGCACCGCTTCCTGCTGCGCCACAGCATGACCTTCTTTGCCAACGAGTTTGCCGGACGCGTTGCCACAAAGGTCATGCAGACCTCGCTTGCCGTGCGCGAAACGGTCATGAAGATCCTCGACGTCTTCGTCTATGTCGTGACCTACTTTCTGTCGATGATCGTCATCATCGCCGCTGCCGACTGGCGGCTGATGCTGCCGATCCTCGCCTGGCTAGGCATCTATATAGGCATCGTCGCCTATTTCGTGCCGCGGCTTCGCAAGATTGCGGCACAGCAGGCGGATGCGCGCTCGCTGATGACAGGCCGCGTAGTAGATAGCTACACAAACATTGCCACCGTGAAGCTGTTCTCCCATGCAGGCCGTGAAGAGGTCTATGCCAAGGAGAGCATGGAGGGCTTCCTGGACACGGTGCACAGGCAAATGCGCAAGGTTACGCTCTTCCATATGAGCGTCTACCTGAACAACTGCGTCTCACTGTTCATCATTTCGAGCCTATCCATTTGGCTCTGGCTGAACGGCACGATCTCGGTCGGTGCGATTTCAATCGCTATCGGCCTTGCGATGCGCGTCAACGGCATGTCGCAGTGGATCATGTGGGAAGTCTCGGCGCTCTTCGAGAACATCGGCACCGTCTATGACGGCATGGAGATGATGTCGAAGCAGCACGATATTGTCGACAAGCCGGGCGCGCCTGCGCTGACGGCGAAGAAGGGTGCGATCCACTACGAACGCATCGGCTTCCACTATGGCAAGGGCAAGGGCATCATCGACAATCTGTCGCTCGATATCACGGCCGGTGAGAAAGTTGGCCTGGTCGGTCGCTCCGGCGCCGGCAAGACGACGCTGATGAATCTTCTCCTGCGTTTCTACGATCTGGAGGCCGGGCGCATCACCATCGACGGCCAGGATATTTCCGAGGTTTCGCAGGATAGCCTTCGCTCGCTGATCGGTGTCGTGACGCAGGATACGTCGCTGTTGCATCGCTCCATCCGCGACAATATCGCCTATGGGCGTCCCGATGCGACCGATGAGGACGTCATCGAGGCGGCAAGACGGGCGAATGCCTGGGAGTTCATCGAAGGGCTTGTCGACATGCACGGCCGCAAGGGACTCGATGCGCAGGTCGGCGAGCGCGGCGTGAAGCTCTCCGGCGGCCAGCGCCAGCGTATCGCGATCGCCCGTGTCTTCCTGAAGGACGCGCCGATCCTGGTGCTCGATGAGGCGACCTCGGCGCTCGATTCCGAAGTGGAAGCGGCGATCCAGGAAAACCTCTTCGCACTGATGGAAGGCAAGACTGTTATCGCTATCGCTCACCGCCTGTCGACGTTGACCGAGATGGACCGGCTTATCGTAATGGACAAGGGCCGTATAATCGAAAGCGGCACCCATGGCGAACTGGTGAGCCGCGGCGGCATTTATGCCGACCTCTGGACCCGCCAGTCCGGGGGCTTCCTCGCCGATCACGAAGAAGACGCCGAGGTCGCAGCCCAGTAAAAAAAGCCCTTCCCGCTGCTGCGGGAAGGGCTTTTGTCTCACTGAAGAATTGCAGTTGCTCGCTTATAGCGAGCGGACCCGGTCGGCGCAGAGGCTGTCGGCCCAGTCGATGACGCGATGGTGTTCCACGACCATGATCGAGCTCGAAGCAAGCGATTGCAGCGTGAAGATGCGCTGCCGCTCCTCGCGCTCAATCCAGTTCGCTATCGCTTCCGTCACGATGCTGTCGCGCGGCACATCCAGCGCGTCCGCCAGGGCGTCGAGCTTTTCCGCAAGGGGAAGCGGAAGATGCGCATTGAGCGTTTTCGTTTCCATATCCGCAGTCTCCGGTAAGGCACGATCATGGCATGAGATCGTGGCCGCTTCCACCCGTATCAATGGAGATGACGCTGATATTACCGATGATTACCAAAATATAAGGTTGTGCCCGCCCCAATCCTCTTTGCCGCTATTGCGAACGGGCCTATATCGCGGTGATGCTGCTTACTCCGATCCTTCGCCTGTTCGAAACCTGGATAGATCCCTTCCGCGCCCGCGACAATCTTCAGCCGCCGCGTAATACACTTGCATTCATCTGGTTCTATATCGGTCAGGCCAAGTGGCCGTTTGTCGCCATGCTGGTGCTCGGCGGCATGTCAGCGGCAATCGAAGCAGCCCTCTTCTGGTTCGTGGGACGGCTCGTCGATATTCTCAGTACGATCAAGCCCGGAGTCGGCTGGAGCACACTTCTGGCCGCTCATGGCGGCGAGATTTTCGGCATGCTGGCGCTGATCGGCATTGTCCGTTTCGTCGTCGCCTTCCTGATTGCGCTGATCGACCAGCAGGTGATCACGCCGGGTTTTTACAATCTGGCGCGCTGGCAGTCCTATCTGCATGTGTCGCGCCAGTCGCTTACCTTCTTCCAGAGCGATTTTTCCGGCCGCATCGTTACCAAGGTCTGGTCTGCGGGGCAGGCGACGGGCGATCTCGTGACATCGCTGATGGAAAGCGTCTGGTTCGTCGGCATTTATGCCGTCACCACGCTCGTTCTCGTCGGACGGCTCGATTTCTCGCTGGCGGCGGTGGTTCTCTTCTGGCTGGTTGCTTTCAGCGTGCTAGCCCGCTACTTCGTGCCGCGCATCCGCTATCACTCGCGTGAAACCGCGGAAGCAGCCTCGCTGCTTAATGGCCGCATCGTCGATGCCTACAGCAATATCCAGACGCTGAAGCTCTTTGCTCGCGACGAGGAGAGCGACCGCTACATGCTTGACGGCTTCAATGCCTATCAGGAAACGGTGCTGCAGTTCACACGCTTTATTACGGGTGTGCGTGCGTCTATGGCACTGCTCTCAGGTCTGATGATCGTCGCCATGGCCGGCCTCAGCGTCGATTTGTGGCTGCGCGGATTGATCAGCTCGGGTGGGGTCGCCTTTTCGCTGACGCTGGTTCTCAGGCTGAACTTCCTTCTCGGCCGATTGATGACCCAGTTTAACGGCATCATGCGCAATCTCGGCACCATTCAGAATGCGGCCGAGCTGATTTCCCAACCGCTGCATCTCGTCAACCGCCCTGATGCGAAGGCACTCGTCATCAAGCAGCCGGGTATACGTTTCGAGAATGTTTCCTTCCACTACGGCAAGGAGAATGCGGTCATCGACAATTTCTCGCTGACGATCCATCCTGGCGAAAAGGTCGGTATCATCGGCCGCTCCGGTGCCGGCAAGTCGACGCTCGTGAATATTCTCCTGCGTCTCTACGATCTCGAAGGCGGGCGCATTTTGATCGACGGGCAGAATATCGCCGCCGTCACCCAGGAATCATTACGCATGCAGATCGGCATGGTCAGCCAGGATACGTCGCTGCTGCATCGCTCCGTGCGTGATAATATCCTCTTCGGCAGGCCAGATGCTGGCGAGGAGCGCCTTATCGAGGCGGCCAGCCGCGCCGAGGCGCTCGATTTCATCGAGCGACTGCGAGACCAGCAGGGTCGCAAGGGTTTTGACGCGCATGTCGGCGAGCGCGGAGTCAAGCTCTCTGGCGGTCAGCGCCAGCGTATCGCTATTGCGCGTGTGTTGCTGAAGGATGCACCGATCCTCGTTCTCGACGAGGCGACGTCGGCGCTTGATTCAGAAGTGGAAGAGGCGATCCAGTCAAATTTGAACCGCGTGATGGAAGGCAAGACGGTGCTTGCGATTGCCCACCGGCTTTCGACGATCGCCGCGCTCGACAGGCTTGTCGTGATCGACCGCGGCAAGATCATCGAAGAAGGCACGCATGATGCGCTTCTGAAGCAGGGTGGGCTTTATGCCGATCTCTGGGCACGCCAGTCCGGCGGCTTCCTTGCTTCCGGTGATGACAATACGCGCTCAGTATTCGCGAACGAAATCGCTGACTAAGCCGTAGTGGTTCGAGCCGAAGCTGTCTTCCAGCCGGCTCGTTGCGCGGATGAGCAGCGGTGGTCTTGCGAAGATATGGTCGATGCTGATGCCGAAGGAGCCGGCGCTGACTGGCCAGGTGGTGGGTTCCGGGAAATCTGTCGTTAGTCCCGTCCCGCGCAAAAAATGCTGGATAGTCGGTGCCAGGATCGAGGAATTGAAATCTCCGGCAACCACCAGTGCACCTGTATGAGGCTTCATAAAAGCCGTGAGATCCTCAAGCTCGTCGGCCTGAAAATCATCAAAATATGGTTTGGAGAGATGGGGGAACAGGAGATCGACAGGCGTTCCATCGAAGTCGATCGAAATCGAAACGAGCCGCTGTTTCCAAAGCTCGCCGATGTCGCGGGTTTCCTGCCGGACAAAGGGACGTTTCGACAGCACAAGCGTATCGCATTTCTCACTCGCATCGCAGCCGATCCGGTAGGGATAGAGTTGCTGAAGTCGTGGTAACTGCGCAAAGACCGGCTCGGCCTCCATAATATCGACCACATCGGCGCCTGAAGCCAGTATGGCGTCGGCAATCCGTCCGCCGTTTTCAAAATTGTCATTCTCGATATTGAAGGACATCAGCCGGAAAAGGCGAGGAGTATCGTCGGCCGGCGGTTTGCCTGCGAATTCACGCAGCATGATGACGCCGTGGATGGTCAGGAGGATTGCTGCCACCAGCATTAGAAAACCGTACCAGTGCCGCTTGACGAACAGGGCAACGACAGCGCCGATGGCGCAGAGGATGCCGAGATGAATCTGGAAGCTGTAAACGAGCGAAAGCAGCCAGAAATCGGTAAGATAACGGAGTGAGACAAGGGCCAGGACAATGGTGATGAGGACGCTCAATACGCAGAAAACAGTTTGCCTCATCGGCGCAAATCCAAATTCGTATGCCAAACTCACCAGCGCCTATCACGGCCCCTCGTTTGTTGCAACGCAGCAAAGTTGCAAGCCAGTGATTGCCTTAAAAAATTCACTGAAATTTCCCGCGACATTGTGCCCTCGTCCCCTTGTCAAGGCTGGACATAATTTGCGATCAAGCATAGAACGCGCCGGATTGGTGGGGAATCTATGTCGGAAATATGTTCATGTAGATTCGCCGCCTCTGGAGGGGCAGGGCGGAGTTCCGCGACAATTGCGCAGAGGATGGTTAAGCCGTGAGCGAACACGTAACGACAAGCGAGGCCTCAGAGCCCACTCGCCGTGATTTCCTTTATCTCACCACCGGTATGGCCGGTGTGGTCGGCGCCGTTGCGGTTGCCTGGCCGTTCATCGACCAGATGCGCCCGGATGCATCGACGCTGGCGCTTGCTTCCATCGAAGTGGATGTCGCGAGCCTCGAACCCGGCATGTCGCTGACGGTCAAGTGGCGCGGCAAGCCGATCTTCATCCGCAACCGTACGCCGGAAGAGGTGAAGGCTGCGGCCGATGTCCAGCTGTCGGACCTCAAGGACCCGATCGCCCGTAATGCAAACCTTCCTGCCGACGCTCCGGCAACGGGCGTTGACCGCTCGGGCGGCAAGGATAAGGAAAACTGGATCGTCATGATCGGCACCTGCACCCATCTCGGCTGCGTCCCGCTCGGTCAGGCCGGCGAATATAATGGTTGGTTCTGTCCCTGCCATGGCTCGGTCTACGATACGGCCGGCCGCATCCGTAAAGGTCCGGCGCCGCAGAACCTGGCGATCCCGACCTTTTCATTCGTGTCCGATACCAAGATCAAGATCGGTTGAGGGGAGACTGATTTATGAGTGGCCATTCCAGCTACGAGCCATCAACCGGCCTGGAGAAATGGGTCGATGCGCGCCTTCCACTGCCGCGCATGATCTATGACAGTTTTGTTGCCTATCCGGTTCCGAGGAATCTCAACTACGCCTACACTTTCGGCGCTATGCTCAGCGTCATGCTGATCGTGCAGATCCTGACGGGCGTCGTGCTTGCCATGCATTACGCCGCTGACACGACGATCGCCTTCAACTCGGTTGAAAAGATCATGCGTGACGTCAATCACGGCTGGCTGCTGCGCTACCTACACGCTAACGGCGCCTCCTTCTTCTTCGTTGCCGTTTATCTACACATCGCACGCGGCCTCTACTACGGCTCGTACAAGGCGCCGCGCGAAATACTATGGATTCTTGGCGTCGTCATCTATCTGCTGATGATGGCGACAGGCTTCATGGGCTACGTTCTGCCCTGGGGGCAGATGTCCTTCTGGGGTGCGACCGTCATCACAGGCTTCTTTTCGGCCTTTCCGCTGGTCGGCGAATGGGTTCAGCAGTTCCTGCTCGGCGGCTTCGCCGTCGATCAGCCGACCCTGAACCGGTTCTTCTCGCTGCACTACCTGCTGCCCTTCATGATCGCCGGCGTCGTCGTCCTGCACATCTGGGCTCTGCATGTTACCGGTCAGACGAACCCGACGGGCGTCGAGGTCAAAACCAAGACGGACACGGTTCGTTTCACGCCCTACGCGACGCTCAAGGATGCACTCGGCGTCTCGGTCTTCCTGATCGTCTATGCCTATTTCGTCTTCTACCTGCCGAACTATCTCGGCCACGCCGACAACTACATTCCGGCCGACCCGCTGAAGACCCCGGCTCACATCGTTCCGGAATGGTACTTCCTGCCGTTCTACGCCATGCTGCGTTCGATCACCTTCAATGTCGGCCCGATCGATTCCAAGCTCGGCGGTGTCCTCGTCATGTTCGGCGCGATCATCGTGCTTTTCTTCCTGCCCTGGCTCGACACTTCGAAGGTCCGTTCGGCGGTCTATCGTCCGTGGTTCAAGCTGTTCTACTGGCTGTTCGTGATCAACGCGATCATCCTCGGCTGGCTCGGCTCGCAGCCTGCGGAAGGCATCTACACGATGATCTCGCAGTTCTGCACGCTGCTCTACTTCGCCTTCTTCCTGGTCGCGATGCCGGTTCTCGGTCTGGTGGAGACACCGCGCCGCATCCCGAACTCGATCACTGAAGCGGTGCTCGAAAAGCGCAACAAGATTGCTGCGGTCAAGGCCTGAGCGAGCGACGGGAAGGAATAGAAACATGAAAAAGCTTGTTGCAAGCATAGTGTCGCTCGCTGTCACAGCCGGTGTTGCTGGTGTGGCTTTTGCTCAGGAGGCAGCGGCTCCGGCCGCTCACCATGAGGAAAGTGCTACGCCGCATTATCCGCTGAAGGAACCCAAGGAAATCGACTGGACCTTCGCGGGTCCGTTCGGCCACTACGACAAGGGCCAGCTCCAGCGTGGCCTGAAGGTCTACACGGAAGTCTGTTCCGCCTGCCACTCGATGAACCTCGTACCCTTCCGCATGCTGAGCGAGCTCGGCTATTCGGATGCGCAGGTGAAGACCTTTGCGGCCAACTACGAAGTTCAGGACGGTCCGGATGCCAGCGGTGAGATGTTTACCCGCAAGGCGGTTCCGTCCGACCACTTCCCGTCGCCCTATCCGAACGCGGAAGCTGCCGCTGCTGCCAACAACGGCGCAGCTCCCCCGGATATGTCGCTGCTCGCCAAGGCACGCGAAGTCGAGCGCGGTTTCCCGCAGTTCGTCTTCGATATCTTCACCCAGTACCAGGAAAGCGGCCCGGATTATATCTACTCGCTGCTGACCGGCTATGAAGAGCCACCGGCTGGCTTCCAGGTTCCGGCTGGTGCGCATTACAACCCGTATTTCCATGCGGCGGCTGCCTTCGCCATGCCGAAGCCGCTCTCCAACGATCAGGTTACTTATGACGATGGCTCGCCGCAGACGGTCGATCAGTATGCCAAGGACGTCTCGTCGTTCCTGATGTGGGCGTCCGAGCCGCACCTCGAAGAGCGCAAGCGTACCGGCTTCATGGTCATGGTCTTCCTGTTGATCTTCACTGTGCTGATCTATCTGACCAAGCGTTCGGTCTATGCGCGCACCGACCACTGAGAGATATCCAATCTCATCGGAAAGGCGGCTTTTCAGCCGCCTTTTTTGTTTGGTTTGACCCTGCGCAATTGATAGTGTGCGGGCGTTTTGTGCCCCTCGCAGATACGGATTTTCGATGAACAACACGCTTTCGGAGCTTGCAGCCAGCATCCGCTCCATTCCGGATTACCCAAAGCCCGGCATCATCTTTCGCGACATCACGACGCTGCTCGGCAATCCGCGTGCCTTCCGTCGCGCGGTTGATGAGCTAGTGCAGCCCTATGCTGGTCTGAAAGTCGACAAGATCGCCGGCATGGAAGCGCGTGGCTTCATCCTTGGCGGCGCGGTCGCGCATCAGCTGTCGTCGGGCTTCGTGCCGATCCGCAAGAAGGGCAAGCTGCCGCATGACACGGTGCGCATCGCCTACAGCCTGGAATATGGCGTGGACGAAATGGAGATGCACCGCGATGCCGTCCAGCCGGGAGAGAAGGTGATCCTCGTTGACGATCTGATCGCAACGGGGGGCACGGCCGTGGGCGCGACCCAGCTTCTCCGCCAGATCGGCGCGGAAGTGGTCGGCGCCTGCTTCGTCATCGACTTGCCGGATCTCGGCGGCCGCAAGAAGCTCGAAGACCTCGGTGTCGACGTGCACACGCTCGTAGAATTCGCCGGCCATTGAGCATGACAATTCCAGCAGGGCCGTTGCAGGCGTCTGCTGGAATTGCTTCTGCCGCATTACTCGAATTCGAGCACGCTGCTTTCGAAGCGGATGACCGGAATACCGTCCTGATTGACGCCTTCGCAGAGGATGCTGTTCACATGCCAGCCCGGCCGCGACGCAAGCGGGCGGCCAGAGAGAAAGGTCACGGAATAGCTGATCGTCTCGTCGACAAAGACCGGTTTCAGCCATTGCAGCTTCTGGAAGCCGGGTGAGGGGCCGAGGTTCGGCGGCTCCAGGCTCTCTCTCTTCAGCCGGCTGATCTCCGCCATCCAGTATTTGAGGAAACACTGCATCCAGGCGGCTGTCGTATGCCATCCGGAGGCGCAGAGCCCGCCGAACATGGTGTCCATGGCCGCGTCCTTGTCGGTATGAAAGCGCTGCGGATCGTATTTCCGGGCGAAGCTGAGGATCTTTTCCTCGGTGAAGACATAGGTGCCGATCTCGCTCTTCTCACCGACTGCGTAGAGTTCGGTCATTCTCATGCGGTGGCCTCCGGGCCGCCACGCATGCCGAAGATGACGGAATTTTCCGACAGGCAGACCGGTTCGCCGCGCTGGTTTTCCACCTCGTGGCGAAACTTGACGATGCCGAGGCCCGGACGTGAGCGAAGGGCACGCGCCTCCAGCACCGTCGAATGGCCGGAAAGCGTGTCGCCTGCCAGCACCGGCTTGCGCCACTCCATGAAATCGACGCCGGGTGCACCTTCACAGAGAGAATTCAACACATAGCTATCGGCCATCATGCGCATGAACATTGCCGAGGTGTGCCAACCGGAAGCGGCAAGGCCGCCAAGGATGCTGGCACGGCCCGCGGCCTCGTCCAGATGCATGGGCTGCGGGTCGAACTCTGAGGCGAATTCGATGATTTCTGCTGCCGTCACTGCTTTCGGGCCGAGCGGAAAACGCCGGCCGGGCTGAAAATCCTCATAGGCGAGCTTTTCTGCAGGCATTAGGGTTCCTCATCATCGGCAGGCCTCATTGCTTACAATAGCATCCCCGCGGGCTCAAATGATTCCGTGGGAACGAACCAGCATGGCTGAACTAAGGTCGATACTCGATGAGGCGGCGCGCGAGGGGCTGATTACCGCCGAGGCCGGCGAGCGGCTGGTGCCGTTCCTGGCAGCACGCGGTGTCGTCGTCGACGCGCATGCGGCTGGGCCTTTGGAGCCGGCATGGTCGGATACAGAGACGCCGCGCTTCGTGCGGGGCTTTCACGACGTCCTTATCACCATCGGCATCCTGATTGTGCTGGCGGGTCTCTGGGGGCTTGCCTCACTCTATGCAGTGCTGCCGGCAATCCTCGTGCTCGCAGAAATCCTCGTGAAGCGCCAGCGCCTCGCACTGCCGGCTGTCGTGCTGACGCTGGCGGTTTTTTTCTGGACCTTCCGGATGATGCTGTCGATCTATCCCTCCAACGCCGATCTGTGGCTGACAGGCGATGGCATCGATAGGTTCATCGTCGCATTTCCCGTCATCACGGGGCTTTCTATCTGCGCTACCGTGTGCCGCTTGCGCTTGCACTTTCCATCTTCTCCGGGCTGGCCCTCATCCTCGCGCTTGTCTTCCGCCTACTGCAATGGGCGAGCGACGACGATGCCTTCATCCTCAACCATCCGACTCTCGTGTCGGTCATCCTGTTTGCCTGCGCCGTCGGCTTGTTCGTGGCCGCGCTCGGCTTCGATCTCAGCGACAGGTTTCGCCGCACGACGCGATCGGATGTCGCCTTCTGGCTTCATCTCGTCGCGGCGCCGGCCCTGCTTTACAGCATCCGGATCTTGCTTTCACTCGATGGCGGCTGGCTAGATATCATGGACGCGAATTCCTTCAAGACGCCCGTTGTCGTCGTAATCGTCGCACTGCTGATGCTGATCGGCCTGATCATCGATCGGCGCGCTTTCGTGACATCAGGCCTGCTGACGCTGGGACTAGCGATCTATGGGATATTCCGGCAGGGGAATGCGACCGTCGATACCTATATTTTCGGAACGCTCATTATCGTCGGCGTGATCGTGCTCGTCATCGGTACGGGCTGGATGCCGCTTCGGCGCATCGTGCTGCGCGCCTTGCCGTCAGGCGTGGTAGGGAGGCTACCGCCCGGCTGAGCGGCAGCTTTGGTTTTTCTTTTTGACACATGTCCTTATCGCAAAAACGCTGCAGGCGTTGCGCGACATGCTTATGCATCAGGTATTGAAGCGGAAGTGGATGACGTCGCCGTCCTGGACGACATATTCCTTGCCTTCGTCACGTGCCTTGCCGGCTTCCTTGGCGCCGACTTCGCCGCCGAACTGGATGTAGTCGTCATAGGCGATGGTGTTGGCGCGGATGAAGCCGCGTTCGAAATCCGAGTGGATGACGCCGGCAGCCTGCGGCGCCTTGGTGCCGCGTTCGATCGTCCAGGCGCGCGTTTCCTTCGGGCCGACGGTGAAATAGGTGATGAGGTGGAGCAGTTTGTAGCCGGCGCGGATCAGGCGGTCGAGGCCTGCTTCGTCAAGGCCGAGAGCCGAGAGGAATTCCTTGGCTTCCTCATCCGGAAGCTGGGCGACTTCGGATTCGATCGCGGCCGAGATGGTGACGGTTTCGGCACCCTGAGCCTTGGCCATCGCGGCGACGGCCTCGGTATATTTGTTGCCGGTCGCGGCATCGCCTTCGGCGACGTTGCAGACATAGAGAACCGGGTGCGATGTCAGAAGGTTCAAGCCCTTCAGAATGCCGGTCTCTTCGGCATCGAGCTTTGCAAGGAGGGTGCGGACCGGCTTGCCTTCTCGCAACAGGGCGAGCGAGGCTTCCATGATCGGCAACATCGCCATCGACTCCTTGTCCTTGCCGGTGGCGCGCTTGCGCGTCTGTTCCGTGCGGCGCTCCAGGCTCTCGAGATCGGCGAGCATCAGTTCGGTCTCGATCGTATCGGCGTCGGCAACGGGATCGATGCGGCCTTCCACGTGGGTGATGTCGCCGTCTTCGAAGCAACGCAGCACATGCACGATGGCATCGACTTCGCGGATATTGGCGAGGAACTGGTTGCCGAGACCTTCACCCTTGGATGCGCCGCGCACGAGGCCGGCAATATCGACGAAGTTGATGCGGGTCGGAATGATCTCCTTGGACTTCGCGATGTTGGCAAGCTTCCTCATGCGTTCATCGGGAACGGCCACTTCGCCGGTGTTCGGTTCGATCGTGCAGAAGGGATAGTTCGCCGCCTGTGCTGCCGCCGTCTTGGTGAGCGCATTGAAGAGGGTCGACTTGCCGACATTCGGCAGACCGACGATACCGCATTTGAAGCCCATGGCTGAAACCTGCTGTTCTCAAGAAATCCTTGGCCGTGGCTATGGGATAAAGGAGGGGAGCGGTCAAGTCTTTGAGCGCTTTTCTCGCCGCTCCCTTGCCGTCAGCGCTTGGCAGACTTATTCTTACCTCGTGGGATTTTCCCGGCACCAGGTGTCGAAATTCTGCAATCTAAAAAGCTTAGTTAGATCGAAACCCCTTCCCATGTCATCAACGGGCGGATTTCCGATGGTTGACAACGACGTCGCCTTAAAACCCAAGACCAGGGTGAAGCCCAAGCTGGACAAGCCGAAGCTTTACAAGGTCATTCTCGTCAATGATGATTATACGCCGCGCGAATTCGTCATCGTGGTGCTCAAAGTCGTCTTCCGCATGAGCGAGGAAGCCGGCTACCGCGTGATGATGACGGCACACAAGCTCGGCTCTTGCGTGGTCGTGGTCTGTGCCAAGGATATTGCCGAGACAAAGGCCAAGGAAGCCATCGACCTTGCCAAGGAGATGGGCTTTCCGCTGATGTTCACGACCGAGCCTGAAGAATAGAGGCCCGAGGAATAGCGCATATTCTCAAGACGGCCGGCGGATATGCCGCCATCGCATTCAGTCGTCCTTGTTGCTGAACATCTTCTTGAGCATCTCGGCCATGGGGCCGATCGCCGGAAGCTTCTGCTGGCTCTGATTGCGGGCCTGATGGATATGGGATTTTCCCACTGGCTTCTTCTCCGGCTTCGGCTTTTCCTCTTCCGGCTTGCCGCCGAGCGCCAGCGCGATCTTGTTCATCAGCTGGGAATCCTCTTTGCGGACCAGCATCTCGGCATTGTCGGCGAGCGTGTCAAGCAGCGGCTCCAGCCAGTCGCTGTCGACCTTGGCGAAATCGCCGAGCACATGATTATGCACCAGTTCCTTAACGCCGGGATGACCGATACCGAGGCGCAGGCGACGGTATTCCTTGCCGCAATGGGCGTCGAGCGATTTGATGCCGTTGTGGCCGCCATGGCCGCCGCCAGTCTTCAGCCGCGCCTTGCCGGCCGGAAGATCGAGTTCGTCATAGATCACCACGAGATCGGAAGGCTGGAGCTTATAGAAGCGCATGGCTTCGCCGACCGCTTCGCCCGACAGGTTCATGAAAGTCTGTGGCTTGATCAGCAGCACCTTCTCACCCGCCAGCTCCCCTTCGGAAATCTCGGCCTTGAACTTTTTCGACCAGGGCGAAAAGCTGTGACGGCGGTAGATGGCATCCACCGCCATGAAGCCGATATTGTGCCGGTTGCCGGCATATTTCGCGCCGGGATTGCCGAGACCCGCGATGATCAGCATGGCCTGTCTTCCTTGCAAGAGCTGTTGGCGTTCACCACCGCGAAATGGCGGCAAAGTCAAGTGGCAAAGGCGGGCGTGAACGGCAGGCGGCCGATCATTTCAGCAGATGCAGACCATATTTCAGGAAGATCTGTTTCTGTTCGCCGCTGGCGATCAGCTTGTCCAGCGAGGCCTGCATGCGGGCCAGAAGATCGTCCGGGAAATTCTTCTCGCAGGCAATACCCATCGGCTGGGAGGAGAGCACGGTTACCATTTCCAGCGGCTGGTCGGCCTTCAGCTTGTCGAAATAAAGTTCGGAGATCGGCATCATGTCGATGCGCCCGCCAAGCAGCTTGCGCAGCGTGGCGTTGAAATCGCTGGCGAGGTCGAGCTTGGTAAAGCCCTTCTCCTTCAGCGTCACTTCCGTATAGTCGTCGCGCTGCGTGCCGATGACGTATTTCCTGGCGTCTTCAAGATTGGCGGCCGAGACGCCTGATCCTCTGCGGGTAATCAGGATGTTGCGGTCGACGAGAAGCGGCTCGACCCATTTGAACAAGCCGTCACGTGCGGCGTTATGAGCGGTCGCGAAAACGCAGGTCATCGGCGTCGTGCGTGCGAGACTGAACGCGCGTGCCCAAGGCATTACATCGAGCCTATAGTCGACATTGATGTCGGCCATCACCTTCTCGACCTGTTCGACGGTCGCGCCCTTGATGACCTTTCCATCGCGGTAGTTGAACGGGGCATATTCTTCGGTCAACAGACTTACCGCCTGGGCCGAGGCAGAAGCGGCAAAGCAGGGCAGGGCAAGAAATGCAAGAAGCAACAGCTTTTTCATCACGATACCTCCCATATCCCGTCAGTTCATGAAGCGCGCGCCACATCCGAAAGCGAGTCGCTCAGTTCCTCGATCAGCTTGGCAGCGTTCTGCGGACGGTGGAACAGATAGCCCTGACCATAGTCGAGCCCCATCTGGTGCAGCGTGCCGCATTCCTCCTCCGTCTCGATGCCTTCGGCGATGACGGTGCAGTTCATCTTGTGCGACAGTGTGGTGATGCCTTCGATCAGCATGCGGCTTTTCTGGCGTACGTCATCGTCAGCATCGTTGATGGCGCGGACGAAGGACTGGTCGATCTTGATGATGTCGACCGGAAAGCGATTGAGATAGCTCAGCGAAGAGTAGCCGGTGCCGAAATCGTCAAGCGCGATGCGGCAGCCGAAACGGCGCATCTCCGTCACGATCATGCGGATCTGCGGGTTGTCGTGCATCAGCACAGCCTCCGTGATTTCGACCACGATACGATCCGGCAGGATACCATGGCGGCCGAGAATGGCGGCAAGGCGGGCGGCGAGCGCAGGTTCGAACTGCAGCGGCGAAAAATTGATGGCGAGATAGGTGTCCTGCATGCCAGGCAGACGGGAAATCTTCGCCAGATTGGCGATCGCCTTTTCCATGATGACGTTACCGACGCGGACGATCTTGGCAGTCTCTTCGGCTACGCTGATGATCTCGGCCGGCGGCATGAGACCTTTCTGCGGATGGTTGAGGCGCATCAGCGCTTCGAACCCGGCAATACCGCGGCCGTTCAGGTTCACAATCGGCTGCAGATAGGCCTCGAACCAGTCGTCGGCGAGGCCGGCTTCGATATGCGCTTCGATCTCGGCGCGGCGGCGGGCGTGGTCTAGCATGCTGCTATCGAAGATCTGTGCGCCGTTCTTGCCGTCGCGCTTCTTGGCGTACATGGCCATGTCGGACTTCTGCAGCAGTTCTGCTGCTGTCGCAGCGTGGCGAGGATAGATGGCGATGCCGACAGAGGCGCTGAGATGCATGTCCGGGCCGAAAGGGGTCTCGAAGATCGAGGCGATCTGGTCGCACATGGCGCGGGCGCGCTTTTCGGCATTCTTGGCGGGCAGCAAGATGGCAAATTCATCGCCGCCGAGACGGGCAGCTTCATCGGAGGGAGCAAGCAATGTCTTCAGCCGCTCGACGAGTTCGATGAGGGCCGCGTCGCCTGCGGCGTGGCCCATATTGTCGTTGATCCACTTGAAGCGGTCGAGGTCGACGAAGAGGCAGGCGAGTTCCTGATTGGCGGCATCGGCTGCTGCGATCTTGCTGTCGAGCACGGCTTCAAAGCCTTGACGGTTCAACAGGCCGGTCAGGTGGTCCGTGATCGCCTGGCGATGGTTGCGGTCTTCAGAGGCCTTCAGCTCCGTCACGTCGGTCATGACGGAGAGCGACTTACCTTCCTGTCCCTGGGTCGTCAGCGCCGACTCCATTATCAGGACATCCATGATGCGGCCGTCCATACAGACGAACTTGACGGTGACATCGCCAGTGCCTTTCTCACGCTGGCTTTTGCGCTTGATGAACTTGTCGCGGGTGAAGGGCGTGACGAGATCGGAGAAATTCCGGCCGATGACGGCGGCGCGGTGATAGCCGGTCGCAAACAGCCAGTAGTCGCTGACGGCGGTGATGCGGTCTTCTTCATCGAGGGAGAAGAGCATGGCGGGCGTCAGGTTATAGATGTCGGTGGCGCGGCGATGTGCGAACTTCAGCTCGGTTTCCTCGTTTTCAAGCTTCGTCTGCATTTCGTTGAAGCTTTCGGCAAGGCGGCCCATTTCGTCGTTCGACTGCCAGTCGACATGGTGGCGGGAGCCGAGTTGGCGTGTCGCCTCGATCGCAGCCGTCAGGCGCATCAGCGGCTGGATAACGAAGATGCGGTTGCCGATGAGCGCGGTCGCGAAAACGGCCAGCACCGCGAAAATGAAGATCGAGATGAAGACGACCTCTTCCTGCTTCAGGCCGGAAAACAGGCCGAGTGCCGGATAGAAGACGGAAATGCTGCCGAGGTTTTTCGGCCCATCGACGGTGTTGTAGATGATGGCGCGGGAAACCTGAACCAGCTTGCCATCGAAGGACCTCGGAATGGTCGACTGGCTGACGTCGAGCTGGCCAGACTGGTCGCGGACTTCCACCTTGACGATGGCACCCTGCGAAACGACCGTCGCGCTGATCTGGGTTACGCTATCGGCATCAAGATCCCAAAGCGGCTTGGCGAGCGCCTGGGCATTGGCCACAAGAAGAACGGAAATATGATCGCGTATTTCCTTGTCAGCGCGCTCGGAAGAAAGGAAAAGAAAAAGAACAAAAAGGGGAGCTACAAAAACAAGCAGCGCGCCGCAAACAATCGCAAAAAATCTGTTCTCAACGGAATTATTCATGGTTCCGTTTGCTCCACGGGGTCGGAATATTCTGCGGTCACGCAGCAGGGCGGGAACTTCGCGACCAGCCGGAGCATGCTTCCATGAATGTGTTAAATGTTGCTGAAATGGGCCTTTTCGGCAATGAAAAAGCCCGCTTCCCTCACGGAAAGCGGGCCTTATGCTTTACAAATTGGTAGAAGCGATCAGGCTTCTGCTTCGCCTTCGGCAGCGGCTTCGTCGACGCCGGCAGCCGGAGCGATGATCGTTGCGATGGTGAAGTCGCGGTCAGCGATAACCGGGGTCACGCCCTTCGGCAGAGTGACTTCGGAAATATGGATGCTGTCGCCGATCTTGTGGCCGGAAAGGTCAACCGTGAAGAATTCCGGGATCGCGTTTGCCGGGCAGTGAACTTCGACTTCGTGGCGAACGATGTTCAGAACGCCGCCGACCTTGAGGCCCGGGGACTTTTCTTCATTGACGAAGTGAACCGGGATTTCAACGGTAACCTGGGTGTTGCCGGATACGCGCAGGAAATCGACATGCATCGTGAAGTCGCGGACCGGATCGAGCTGGTAGTCCTTCGGCAGAACCTGGTACTTCTTGCCGCCGACGTCGATAGTCGCAACGGTGGTCATGAAGCCACCGGCATGAATGCGCTTCGTCACCTCATTGGTGTTGATAGCGATGGAAATCGGGGCCTGCTTGTCACCATAGATGACAGCGGGAATAAAGCCGTTGCGGCGGAGTTCACGGGCGGACCCCTTACCAACCCGTTCGCGCGCCTCGGCCTTGAGCTCGTACGTTTCGTGGCTCATGGCTAGTCCTTTCGAGGTTATTTGGAGAGCCCGCAGCGGGCTGTAAGCCTTGTGCCGTCGGACCGGAGGCGGGCAGGCCCGTCCTCATCCGCGTTGCCTCCAAGGGTGTCTACGCGGACGCGTGGCCTATAATATAAGTGTCGCGCAAACGCAAGCGGTGACGGGTTCTGTCGAGAGGACGAGTGGGCTTGGCCGCATCCGCCGATCGCGCTTCGTCGGTGCTGCGCCCTTCCGAAGTCGAACAGAAGGTTCCATTTTAGCTGCAACGGTGGGCTGCGACGAGGCTCATGGTACTATTCCTGTCGCCTGGCGCGAATGGAACGGCAACCGGTCACGCTCAGCACTGCGGCCTGATGCGGAGCGAGATCGGGATCCAGGGCGTGTGCGGTAGTGCTCGACAGGGTATCCGCACTCTTCCGGCCGTGATCGCAAAATAACATTTGCCCAAACGTGCCGGGTTGACACCGGAAGATATCCGATCTTCCTATGGCCGCATTCAAAGCGGCTGAGGAGAGTGTGAATGCGTCTGAAACTTGTCACGACAACGAGCCTTGTTGCCCTATCGCTGTTCGGGGCAGCGCAAGGAGGCGAGATCAATCAGGATGGAGCGAATAAGCTTCGCGACAGCCTGACGAAAGTGTTGCCTGACGATTTTGCAAAGAGCGGTTTTGTAACCGTCAATCCGGCGGGCAACCGCTACGAGATCATTTATGATCTTGCAAAGCTGCTCGGCAAGGTGGATCCGACCAAGGTCGTGGTGAATGGCTTAACGCCATGGTCGGTTTTTGCCACGCCGCTCGACAGCGGTCTGTGGAAACTTGAAGGCAATAACAGTTTCAATATCTCCGGCAACTTCAAGGGGCCGGATGACAAAGCCACGGACTTTACCTATTCGATTGCCTCGATGGTCTATGATGGTGTCTTCGATCCTGCGATCGCCTATCTGCGCTCCGGCAATTTCAAGGCCACTGACATCCGCGTTACGTCAAAGTCCGAAATGGACCAGGTCGAAGCGACATTTGCGGGCATGGACTATCGGCTCAATTCGACTGACAGCGCCAGCGGCAACGGTCGTCTCGATTTCAAGGCTAATGGCTCGCTTTCCAAGCTGTCGGAGACGGTAACCAGCCCGCAGATGCCGCCGGTCAACATCAAGGCGGATTCGATAGACTTCAATGCCAATGTCGCCAGCCTGCCGGCGAAGGAAATCCGCGATATCGTCTTTTTCATTCTGGACCATGTAGATGAGAAGGAACTCAGCAAGGAGGACGGCGAAAAGCTGAAATCAGTCCTCAAGGCGTCCTTCCCGCTATTTTCCTCGATCGATGAATCGATCACCGCAAACAACCTGATGGTCGGTACAGCCGCAGGTAGCGGTGGCGCCAAGGCCTTCGGCTATAATTTCTCCATCGCCGGGCCGAGCGACGCCGTCCGGTTTGCTTTCGGCATGAGCGCTGCCGACGTGACGCTCGACACCCCTGTCGTGCCGGCGAGCTACCACGCCTTCCTGCCGAAGAGCATCGATATGCAGATCGCCGTTCCCGACATGGATTTTGCCGCTTTCGGCGACGAGTTCATGAAGATCGATTTCTCGGCCGGCAGTAATTCGGAGGAAAGCGGCAAGCAGGCGGCCGAAAAGCTTTTCCATGATGGTGTCCTCGTCGTAGACCTGCCGAAGTTTACCGCGGTTTCCGACGTCTACGATATCGACGTCACCGGCAAGCTGCAGGGCCGCGTCGATACGCAGAAGGACTATTCGGTTCAGGCTTCGGTCCTGGCGCGTGATCTCGACAAGTCGATCGCAGCCATTCAGGAACTTGCCAAGAGCGATCCGAACCTCCAGCAGGTCTCCTTCGGCATGATGATGGCCAAAGGCTTCGCCAAGACAGACCCGGATGGCCGCTCGCGCTGGGATATCAGCGTTGCCGGCGACGGTTCCGTGGCGATCAATGGCCAGCAGATCAAGGGGCCGGATGCCGAAGAACCTGATCAGAGCGAGGATCAGGGACAGGAACCCGAGCAGGAGCAGGAACAAGGTCAGGAACCGGCACAGCCGCAATAAGGCCTTTGGGTTGCAATCTGAAAATGAAAGAAGCCGGCCCCGTGCCGGCTTTTTTCATCCGGCACCGAAGGTTCACTCGGCTTTGCTTAAGAGGGAGACGGCCGTTCATTGTGGGCCGTTGTTCAACGTCCAGATGATTCTGTGACCGTCAATAATCGGCCCTTGATAGGGCCGAGTGAAACCGGGCAGTAACAAGCATACAAGCCGAAACAAAAGAGCCGGTCGGGATGCCGGCTCTTTTAGTCGAAGAGACTCGAGACGGACTCTTCCTGGGCCGTGCGGCTGATGGCTTCGCCGATCAGCGGCGCTGTCGTGACGACGCGGATATTGTGGGCCGAAAGGACGGCCGTGGTCGGCTGGATCGAATCCGTGATGACGAGTTCGCGCAGTTTCGAGGAGGTAACGCGGGTGACGGCGCCGCCGGAGAGAACGCCGTGGGTGATGTAGGCCGTGACGCTGGAGGCGCCCTTGGCAAGCATGGCGTCGGCGGCATTGCAGAGCGTGCCGCCGGAATCGACGATATCGTCGATCAGCAGGCAGTCCTTGCCGGTGACGTCGCCGATGATGTTCATGACTTCGGATTCACCCGGCCGATCGCGACGCTTGTCGACGATGGCCAGAAGACAGTCCAGCCGTTTGGCGAGCGCGCGGGCGCGCACCACGCCGCCGACGTCAGGCGAGACGACCATGACGTTGCTGAGATCGTAGTGGCTCTTGATGTCGCGGGTCAGCACGGGCAGGGCGAAGAGGTTGTCTGTTGGTATATCGAAGAAGCCCTGAATCTGTCCGGCGTGGAGATCGAGCGTCATCACGCGGTCGGCGCCAGCTTCGGTGATCAGGTTTGCGACCAGCTTGGCGGAGATCGGCGTGCGGCCGGAGGCGCGGCGGTCCTGGCGGGCATAACCGAAATAGGGGAGGACGGCCGTGATGCGGCGGGCTGACGAGCGACGCATGGCGTCGATCATGATCAGGAGTTCCATCAGGTGGTCGTTGGCGGGAAAGGCGGTCGGCTGAACGAGGAAAACATCCTCACCGCGCACATTTTCCTGGATCTCCACGAAGATTTCCTGATCGGCAAACCTTCGGACACTGGCTTTCCCTAAGGGAACATTGAGATAGTTGCAGATCGCTTCGGCGAGTTGCCGGTTCGAATTGCCTGCGAAAACCTTCATCTTGGTCCGCCTGTTATGCGCTGATAGCCGCGCTTTTTAGCCAGCTTCCCGGTGAATGCAAGGGCTAAGGCGTCACATACTTTTATATTTATAAAAAGCTTGTGACTAACCGCCCTGGCTTTGCCGCCAGGATGTGAATTCGGTGATCGTCTTTGAAGCAATCTGCTGCATCACGGAGGCGGGCACGCCGGCCCAGGGATCGGTCGCCGCCGTCGGCACGCTTTCCTGTCCCTGAATGCGGTGCAACCGGGCGCCGGCATTATCAAGCACGTCCCAGACATAGACCACGGTGACCTTGCCCTCATCGCTGAAAGCGGAGAGGTAGCCCTTCAGAATATAGTCACTGCTGGTGTCGTTGGAGCTCTTGATGGCAAGGCCATGAGCGCGGGCCTCCGCGCCAAGCTGACGGGAAAGCGGGGTGACGGCCTGTACCGGAGCTCCAATGATGGGCAGGAAGCGCACGGTATTACCGCGTACCGAGGTCGATGAGGAAACTGTGGGATCAAGCGCCGCTGTCAGCGTCGGCTGCTGCGGCGCCGGTTGCTCAGCGGCGGAAGAAGGCGGTGCGAGCGACTGGCCTTCGATCGGTCCGGAGGCGGCGGGCGAAGAGCCGTCACGGGATAGCGCTTCGGCCTGGGCCTGCATGGTCGTCGGCGGAGCGCCGGTGCCGGGCCGGTAGGCCTGCGGTTGGTAGTTCGGCTGGGTTGGATAGGTCTGCTGGCTGTAGGCTGGCGTGTAGCCGTTCCGACGAGGTGCCGCCGGGAAGGTCTGTTGCGGCGCTCCAGCCATACGTTCGGCTTCGCTCTGCGTCACCGGTGTGGAGGAGCGCTGATTCATCGAGGAGTCGCCGATTTCCATCGGCGGCGTGAGCGTCAGTGCATCAGTCGTGTTGCAAGCAGAAAGCAAGGCAAGACATATCAGGAGCGTGGGCGCAGTCGCAACTCGCGTCATCCCTCGGTTCGTCCTTCCCACGTCAACATCAGCCCCGTGCGAATTTATGGGGGTGGGGGGACCTGTCTGTCAATTCCGGATTCTTGCCGGTGATTGCAGAGGTTTAGACCCCGATGAAATCCAGCGGATGGCGCGAAAGTGCACGCGGGGCTTCACCTGTCGTCAGATAGGTCTGCCCGAGGGTCATGGCTGTGCCTGTGTCGGAATCGGCGATGATCATGTGCACGAAGAGCGACATGCTCGGCTCGATCGGCTGTGGATTGCCCGCATGGAACATCTGGTGCTCCATCCAGGATGGCGAGAAGCGCGCGCCGAGCGAGTAGCCGCAGGCATTCAGGCGATGACGGGCGAGGCCGCGCTCGTCCATGATTCTGGCATGCATGTCGAAAACATCGCCGAAGGTATGGCCGGGCTTCAGCACGGTCTCAATCGCCTGGATCGTTTCGAGGCAGGCATTGTAGAGTTCTCGGTGGCGGTGCGTCGGCTCGCCGGTGACGATCGTACGCATCATGGCTGCGTGATAATGTGCGTAAACACCGGCCCATTCGAGCGTCAGCTGGTCGCTGGCGTCGAGCTTGCGGCGGCCGGCCTTGTAGCGGCAGAGCAGGGCGTCGGCACCCGAACCGATGATGAATTCATTGGCCGGATAGTCGCCGCCACCTGTGAAGATCGCAGCCTGCATGGCTGCAAGAATATCGGCCTCGTCGGCGCCAGGTTTTGTCAGACGGATCGCGGCGTCCAGCGCATCGTCTGCCAGCAGGGCGGCGCGCTCGACGTAGGCGATCTCGGTCGGGCTCTTGATGAGGCGCAGGTTGCTGACGAGGTAGGAGGCGTCGATGATCTGACCGAAAGTCGTCAGCTGCGAGTCGAGCAATCGGGCAACGCGGCCGGTCATTCCATGCGTATCATATTCGACGCCGATACGGCTGCCGAGCAGGTCCATTTCGACGAGCAGGTTCTTGAGGTCCATCGTCGGGTCGGCATTGACGCGGTCGACCCAGACATGGATGTCCTCGATAACCGAGGTGTGCCGGGCCTGACGCAGGTCGGCCGAGCGGGTAATCAGCGCCATCGTGCCGTCAGCCTTGACGACGAGGGTCTGGAAGAAGCAATAGCCGAACGTGTCGTAGCCGGTCAGCCAGTACATGCTCTCCTGCGCGAACAGCAGCAGGGCGTCGAGCTTTTCTTCCTTCATCTTGTCCGTCAGGCGGGCAAGCCGGCTTGCGAATTCAGCCCGTTCGAAATGAAGTGCCATGCTGCTTACATCTCCCTGATGCTGATCGCCGAAATCTGGCGGCCGTAATCCGGCTCCTTTTTATGTGTGGTCCGCCGATAGGAAAAAAAGCGCTCGCTATCGGGATAAGTGCAGAGACCGAGACTTTCGGCGCGCACGCTCGCGTTTTTCAGTCGCTCGACGGTCAGTCCCGGCAGGTCGAACATGGCGTGACCCGCCGTTGGGGAGGGGATGAAGTAACGCTCATAGGCCGGATCATATGCAAGGAAGCGTTCGACGAATTCCGGGCCGACCTCATAACTCGCCTGGCTGATCGAGGGGCCGAGGCAGGCGACGATATTATCCCTGTCAGCACCAAGAGCCTCCATGGCATCGATGGTGTTTTCAAGCACGCCGGTCAGCGCGCCCTTCCAACCGGCATGCGCGGCACCGATGACACGGTTTTCAGGGTCGGCGAACAGAATCGGGCCGCAATCGGCTGCAAGTACCCCAAGCGCGATGCCGGGTGTTGCCGTGACCATGGCATCTGCCTGCGGCCGATCGCCGTCATAGTCCGGTCCGACGGTTACGACGTCGGGCGAATGGACCTGATGGACGGTCGCAAGCCGCTCGACCGGCAGATCGAACCAGGCGGCGACACGCCTGCGGTTCTCCTGCACATTGTCGCGCTCGTCATGCGAGCCGAGGCCGACATTGAGGCCGCGATAGATACCTTGGGAGACGCCGCCTGCGCGAGTGAAATAACCGTGGCGGATCGTACCGCCGGCCGCTTCGTTCAGCAGCGCGCTTTCGATCGGTGCTGGAGAGGCCGCGTCTGTCATGTGATATTCCGTTTTGGGAAAGGGATCGATGTTATCCTGGCCGGATCTCATCCGGCGAAGCGGTGTCATTTTGCAGCGGATGTTGGCGAGCGCAACGCTGGCTGTCAATCCACCGGACGGAACGGCATCAGGTCGATCGCCGGATAGGAGACGGCGAGCACCTTGAAGAGTTCGCCCATGCGGCCTTCACCCGCACCGGCAAGCCGATCGACGGCGCTCCGGATGATCTGCTGTGTGTGCGGTTCCCGGTCGCGGCCGAGGGCTGCGGCGCGCTCGAGAATGCCGAGGCCGGTCAGGAAGTCGCCCTGGTGCAGTGCGCCATTAATATGCACACCGGTGGAGGCTGCCGTCTCCGCCAGCTGCTGGAAATCGACATGGCTTGTGAGGTCTGCTTCGCCGGGATGGGCGAGTGGCGGATCGAATTCGTGCATTCGCACGGCCTGCAGCGTGTCGCCGAAGCCGGTGACGAGATGCCCGTAGTCTATGGCGAGCGCCGTGCCGCTAAAAGCCCGCAGCCTTTCGCAGATGGCACTCATGACTGCCTGGCGCGCAGGCGAAATCTCGAACAGCGTCCCGACAGGCACGTTCTGTGCAGGCCCAGGCAGCAGCGCCGGATCGACGCCGGCGACACCCGCCGCAAAGGTCAGTTCGCCATCGGCGTCGAGGCCGACCAAGCGCTCGCGAAAGCCGGTCGGCGTGCGAACGAACTGGCGGATCGGGATCGCATCGAAGAGTTCGTTGGCGACGATCAGCGTGAAGCCCGGCGGCACTTCGTCAAAGCCGTCATGCCAGCTGACCTTGCCTTCGTAGGCTTCGAGCGTCTGGAGCTGGACATCGCGCAGGCGTTCGCTGGTCTCGACGAGATGGATCGTCATGTTATCGAAGAGCGGCGGGGCGATGCGCGAGATTACCCGCAGCATATCGGACATCATCGTGCCGCGGCCTGGGCCGATCTCGACCAAGCGAACGCCGGATGGCGTTGAATGGCGCTGCCAGGCGTGAACGACGAAGACGCCGATCATTTCGCCGAAGAGTTGACTCACTTCAGGTGCCGTGACGAAATCGCCCGAACGGCCGAAGGGCTCACGGGTGCGGTAATAGCCGTGTTCGGGATCGGCAAGGCACAGCGAGAAATAGTCAGTGACACTGATCGGCCCGTTTGCCTGGATGATCGACTTGATCTTTTCGCCCAAAGCGGTGGTCATGGCAGCAGTTCCGGTAGCTTTAATGCTGCACGGCAGCAGTCTGTCGGCGGGCGCGGAAGATCGCCCAAAGGCCGAGTAGGATCATCGGGGAGGACAGGACCATTCCCATCGTCAGCCAGTTCGTTCCGAGGAGATAGCCTAGTTGCTTATCCGGCTCGCGGAAATATTCCACGAAGATGCGCGAGAGTGCATAGCCGAAGATGAAGACGCCGGTGATGAGGCCGGGGCTTTTCAGCGCCTTGGCGCCATATACAAGGGCGGCAAGGACGAGGAGCAGAACGATGCCTTCGAGGCCGGCTTCGTAGAGCTGGCTCGGATGGCGGGCGAAGGGGCCGCCAGTCGGGAAGACGACTGCCCAGGGCACATCCGTCAGCCGGCCCCAGAGTTCGCCGTTGATGAAATTGGCGATACGGCCGAAGAATAGGCCGCAGGGCACCACCGTCGCAACGATATCGAAGAGGTTCCAGACGGGGATGCGGTTGCGGCGGGCAAAGAGGATCATGGCGATCGTCGTGCCGGTCAGGCCGCCATGGAAGGACATGCCGCCGTTCCAAATCTGCACGGCTCGGATCGGATTTTCGATGATGGCGCCGATATCATAGAAAAGGATGTAGCCGATGCGACCGCCGAGAACGATGCCAAGTGCTGCCCAGACGACGAAGTCGTCGAGCTGGGCTCTTGATATGGGCGAGGTATTGTCCGGCCAGAGCGCATCGTTTGCAGCAATGCGGCGGGCATAGGCCCAGCCAAGCAGGATGCCAGCCACATAAGCCAGCCCGTACCAGTGAATCGCCAGCGGGCCGATCGAAAAAGCGATCGGGTCGATATTAGGGAAAGGCATTATAGCAAGAAGATCAGCGGCTATCGGCAAGGTTTTCTCACCCGTTGAGATGCGCGGAACATGGCTCCGCGATCTCTGACGGTCAAGTGCATTGTTCGCTATGCCTCATGCGAACGGCCTTATCCCGTGCAAAGCGCTTGCATCCTCGACGGCGAAGCCCTACCTCCATTTTCAGAGGCCATAAGGCCTACATTCACGTCGTGCGAAGGGAGAAATACGCCATGACGACCGGAACAAACCGCATCATGGATGAATTCGCCAAGCTGATGACCGATGCCGCAGGTGCTGCGCAGGGCGTGCGCAAGGAGATCGAGACTGCCTTCAACGCTCACGCCGAGCGCTGGTTGAACAGCATGGATGTCGTCAAGCGCGAGGAATTCGAAGCCGTGCGCGAAATGGCGATCAAGGCCCGTGACGAGAACGAGGCGCTCGCCGCCCGTGTCGCTACGCTCGAAGCCAGGCTTGCAGCAGAAGGCAAGTAAGTCCGCCTTAGATAAGATGCTGTATAAGGTGCGGCGTGGCCCTTATGTTACATGCCGCACCTTCCAATAAAAAATCCGGTGTGATTTTCCACCTGTGGACACTGCCAAAAAAGCCAATGGGCAGAGTCTTTTACCTCCCCCGCTGAATCTGATTCCATAAGTGCTTTCCACAGCTGGCCCGCCAAATTTCCGTGAAAGGGGCTGGCAGGCCGCGAGGGTCATTATACACTGATTTTAAATGATGATTCGAAGCGAATTGGTAAGCGCCAGGCAAGTTCACTGCGTCAGTCTGGCAGCGGTTCAGCGATCATCCCAGTGGTGGTTTCCGGTGTTGCGTGTGTCTTGTTTTGTGTTCGTTCACGAAGTTGGGCCGCATTCATTCCGGTCAAGAAGGTGCTGCATGAGCCTTATGGAATTGGAAGTCGAACGCCAGTCGAACCCGGTCGACATGATCGAGTACGTGGCGTCAAACAATGACTGGGCATTCGAGCGCTCCGGCGAAGACGAGATCGCGATGACGGTCGAGGGCCGCTGGGCCGACTATCACGTTTCCTTCTCATGGATGGAGGAATTCGAAGCGCTGCATCTCGGCTGCGCCTTCGATATCAAGGTTCCTGAAATCAGGGTCAACGAGGTGGTGAAGCTGCTCTCGGCGATCAACGGCCAGGTGCTGATGGGACATTTCGACCTGTGGCGGCAGGAAGATGTCGTCATCTTCCGCCAGTCTCTGCTGCTTGCCGGCGGTGCCGAGCCCACCAACCGTCAGGTCGAGGTGCTGCTTTCGAGTGCACTCGACACCTGCGAGGCGTATTATCAGGCTTTCCAGTTCGTCGTATGGTCCGGCATGGAAGCCAACAAGGCGATGGAAGCAGTGCTTTTTGAAACAGTCGGCGAGGCTTAACATGCCTGCGAGTGCCTTTTCCGCCGTCAATCCGGTCGTTCTCGTCGGGGCCGGCAATATGGGGGGCGCCATGCTCTCCGGCTGGCTGAAGAGCGGAGTTCCGGGTTCTGCCGTCATCGTTGTCGATCCCGGTCCGTCGCCGGCGATGATATCGACCATTGCCGATGCCGGCGCCACGCATGTCACAGCCATTCCTGCCAATCTCAAAGCCGGTGTCCTGTTTCTTGCAGTGAAGCCGCAGGTGATGGAAGCCGTACTTCCGGCTGTTAAAAGCGTCGTCGGTGCTCAGACGGTGGTGGTTTCGGTCGCTGCCGGCAAGACGCTCGCCTTCCTGGAAAAGCATCTCGGCGAGGCCGCTATGGTGCGCGCCATGCCGAACACACCTGCCATGGTCGGGCGCGGCGTAACCGGCGCTTTCGCCAATGCGCGTGTCAGCGCCGAACAGCGCGACGGCGTCAATGCCCTTCTTCGTGTCTCCGGTCCTGTCGAGTGGGTGCCTGCCGAATCCGATATCGATTCCGTAACGGCGCTCTCAGGCAGCGGGCCTGCTTATGTGTTCTATCTCGTCGAGTGTATGGCAGAGGCAGGCCGTAAACTCGGCCTGCAGGCGGACCTTGCCATGCGCCTTGCGCGGGAAACAGTCGCGGGGGCTGGTGAGTTGCTGCACCAGTCCCCCGACGACGCTGCGCGCCTGCGCCAGAACGTCACCTCGCCGGGCGGCACAACCGCTGCTGCACTTTCCGTATTGATGGCTGAAGATGGCATGCAGCCGCTATTCGACGAGGCGCTCGCGGCTGCCCGCAAGCGTGCCGAAGAGCTTGCCGGCTGAGAGAGACTGTTATGGCCGAAGAGATTGCCTTTGCCGATTTTGAGCGCGTCGATATCCGTGTTGGCACGATCATCGAGGCAAATCCCTTTCCGGAGGCGCGAAAGCCGGCGATCAAGCTTCTCATCGATTTCGGCTCCGGGATCGGCGTCAAAAAATCTTCGGCGCAGATCACGGTTCATTATTCGCCGGAACGGCTTGTCGGGCGACAAGTGCTCGCCGTCGTCAACTTTCCGCCGCGCCAGATCGGGCCGTTCCGCTCGGAAGTGCTGACGCTCGGTTTTGCCGATGAGAAGGGCGATATCGTGCTTGCGGCCGTCGAGCGGCCGGTGCCGAACGGCCAGAAGCTGATGTAGGCCGGCCAGACCAGTCATAAGCGTTTTGCAATTGCATAAATGATCTGGTCTTCGCCGAAGCGCGAAGCGCATTTTCAGCTGACTTTGCGGCAAGCTCAGTGAATGTCGCGTGAGAGCGGGTCGCTTACCGTGAAATCGTGGAAGACGGCTTCGAAGCCGGCGCGTTGCGGTGAGCAGAAGACGGGGCCGACCAGCACCTCTTCGAAAGCTGGATCGAACCAGGCGAGGCGGGCCATGCGCCATTCGTCCATAGTGTCCGTACTGGACTGAATGAACAGGGCGTCGCCGTTGCGAGTGGCGCGGACCGAGATGGCATCGAAGTCATGGCCGATGCGGAAGGCCGACCAGTCGGAATTGCCGTTGGTAACTACGGCGCTGAAATGCCTCGCCCCATCGGTATATTCGATGCCGCATTTCACCCAATGCTTCTCATCAGCGCGGATCATCAGCCCGGCCTGATCGTAGAGCGCTTCATAATTTCCGGAGAAGGTAACCTCGGCGGTGAAGTCATCCTTGCGGATTTCATGCAGGAAGTGACCATCGTCGCGATGGAAGCCGTAATAGGTGCCCTGCCAGAAATCGGTCTTTTCGCCGGAACGGACATGGAGCGCGCCGTCACGCTCCTCGAAGAAGGGCGGCGGGTTCAGCCAGCTCATATGTTTCATGTTCAAATCTCCCGCAGAAACGGGTTTTCACGGCGTTCGTCACCGATGCGGCTGCCGGGGCCGTGGCCACAGATGAAGCCGACATCGTCGCCGAGCGGCAGCACCTTGTCCCTGATGGAATCGAGAAGCTGGCGATGGTTGCCGCCGGGCAGGTCAGTGCGGCCGATCGAACCGTTGAAGAGCACATCGCCGAGATGGGCGAACTTCTGGGAGCGGTTGAAATAGATGACGTGGCCCGGCGCATGGCCCGGCGTGTGATAGACCTCGAATTCGTGAGAGCCGAAAGAGATCTTGTCTCCATCCCTCAGCCAGCGGTCGGGCGTGACATTCTGCAGGCCGCCAATGCCATATTTCTCGGCCTGAGTTTCGATGCGCTGCAGGAGCGGCAGGTCGTCTTCATGCGGGCCCACGATATCGACCCCGAGCTTTTCCTTCAGCTCCTTGGCGCCGCCGGCGTGATCGAGATGGCCGTGGGTGAGCCAGATTTCCTTGATCTTGAGACCATGTTCTTCGATCACGCTTGCGATAACAGGCACGTCACCGCCCGGATCGACGACCACGCCTTCCTTTGTATCGGGGTCGAAGAGAATGGTGCAGTTCTGCTGGAAGGGTGTCACCGGAATGATGCCGGCCTGGAGCATGCCCATGAATGCCTCGCTTCGCGTCTTTCAATTGCCTGTCTCTATAGGCGCAAACGCAGCCGAAGGCAGCCGGAATTTTCGGTCAGCTCACGCGGAAAAGACAGGCTGCAACAGGAATTTATCGGCTTCCGGAGAGCGATGCGGCACTGTGTTGAAGCGAATTTCTGAAGCGATTTCAGGTGCTTGCTTAGGCCTTCCTTATGCCATTCTTCAGCTGCGCCGGCCGCGGCGGAACAACCACGCAACCCGTGCGTTGTCAGCCCATCGCAACAAGGAGACCTTACAATGACCTTGAAGAGAAACCTTCTGCTGGCCGGCGCCCTTCTGGCTGCGAGTGCCGGGCTCGCTCAGGCGGAGATGGTGGCGACGTCGATCAACGACTTGAACATCCGCTCCGGTCCCGGCCCGCAATATCCTTCCGTCGGTCTTGCCACCCGCGGCTCGACTGCCGTGCTCGATGGCTGCATCGAAGGTAGCCGCTGGTGCCGGGTCGACGTAAACGGCGTGCGGGGCTGGGTCTATGCCGAATATCTGCAGGTCAATCAGGGCGGCTCGCCCGTCATCGTCGAGCAGCATCGCGCCGATCTCGGCGTGCCTGTGGTGACCTATGAGACGACCTCCAGCGTCGTGCCGGCAGAGCCGATGCCCGCACCGGGTGATGAGCTGATCGGTCCGGTCGGCTCGGTCGAGGCGATTACGCCGCCAGAGGAAGTTCGCACCTATATCGACACAACGCCGGCGCAGGCCGTGCGGCTTAGCGGTGACGTGGTCGTCGGTGCCGAAGTGCCCGCCGACGTGACGTTCCAGACGATTCCGGATTACGAATATCGCTATGTCCGAATCAACGATCGACCGGTGCTGGTCGACCCGGGCACGCGCCGCATCGTCTATGTCTACCAATAAGCTCATAGGAAAGGCGGCATGCAGCCGCCTTTGTCCGTCAAGTCGGTCTGGCAGCGTCTGGAAAAGCTGCTCCGCTCTTCCGCGAAGAGTGTTTGTTCGACGACTTCGATGATACTGCGTTTGGCGGGTTCAATCACCGTCCGGCAGGTGATGCCGTTCAGGAAGCAATCCGGGTTGGCGCGTGAATGGCGCCATTATTGTCTAAGGCGATCACCGCGTTGCCGGGCGGAAACGTTCATCATCTCACTGCCGCGCATCATGCGATCGGCCGTACAAGCTTCCGAGAATTGAAGTCATTCTTGCCTCCTCCGGCGCGTTTGCGCCATGTCTGTTGATTGTTGTCCCCATTACGTTCTATCCACTGACACAAGGGGAAATTGCGCGTTGCGTTGGAGATTTGCCGGACGGGCTTTAGTTTCCAGGGAAAGAACAGTCCGCACGGGGCCGGCAACTTTCGGGGAAGCTAGCGGCGACGCAAAAATAGGTCACCAAAACCGACATATTTTGCGAAGACTTCGCAAGGCTCGCGCCAAGAGAGAGGAAATGCCGAGTGCCACGAGAGACCAGCTCGAAAGCAGGAAAACCTGAACCGCTGGCCACGCCGATGGAGGATGTCGGGATCATCGATTTCGAGATCATCGAGCTGTTCTTCTTCGCTTACCGTGACTTCGTGTCCGATCCTGACGCCATTCTTGAAAAGAGTGGTTTTGGGCGGGCGCATCACCGCGTCGTTCATTTTGTCAACCGAAATCCGGGCATGACGGTCGCCGATCTGCTCGATACGCTGAAGATCACCAAGCAGAGCCTTGCAAGAGTGCTGAAACAACTGATCGATTCAGGCTATATTCGGCAGGTGGCAGGCCCGGAGGATCGCCGACAGCGCAAGCTCTATCCCACCAAATCGGGCAGGGAGCTGGCACTGGCGCTCGCCGAGCCGCAATCACGCCGTATTGAACGGGCATTCGAGGGCGCTACCCCGGAGGCGCGAGAGGGCGTAAAGGCATTCCTCAGAGGCATGCGAGACAGACAGAAGGCGGATTGAATGGCGGTCAAGACAGGCATTTCCGATGACGCGGCGCATCTTCTCGTCGTCGACGACGATACCCGTATCCGCGCGTTGCTGAACCGTTATCTGACGGAAAACGGTTTTCGCGTGACCATTGCCTCTGACGGGGCGGAGGCACAGCGCAAGCTGGCGGGGCTCGATTTCGACCTCATCATCATGGACGTGATGATGCCGGGCGAATCAGGCATCGAGGTGACGCGTGGGCTGAGGGCCGTGAAGAACGTGCCGATCATCATGCTGACGGCGCTTGCCGAATCCGACAGCCGTATTGCCGGGCTTGAAGCCGGCGCCGACGATTATCTTCCCAAGCCTTTCGATCCGCGCGAACTCGTTCTGCGCATCAACAATATCCTGCGACGCAATAGCGGCGGCGATACGCCGAAAATCGAGCAGGTCATGTTCGGCCCCTATACTTTCTCGCTGACGCGCAAGGAGCTGAAGAAGGCGGCCGAAGTCATCCGCCTGACGGACCGCGAACAGGAAATCATGCTGCTTTTTGCCCGCCGGGCCGGCGACACGATCCCGCGGCACGAGTTGATCGGAGACGATGCGGAAGTCGGCGAACGTACCATTGACGTCCAGATCAACCGTCTACGCCGCAAGATCGAGGATGATCCTGCCAATCCGGTCTGGCTGCAGACAGTGCGCGGTATAGGATACAGGCTGAGCATCGACTAAAACGACGGGTTCGGGACCGGCGCACATGGTGACATTCGACAGCTTGCGGCGGGAAGACCGCTCTCCTGCACCCGGCTGGCGCTGGTTCGTGCGCTGGCTGCGCCGGCGATTGCCGACAGGCCTCTATACGCGTTCGCTGCTCATCATCATCATTCCGATGGTGCTTCTGCAGTCGGTCGTCGCAGCGGTCTTTATGGAGCGTCACTGGCAGATGGTGACGGAGCGGCTGTCGCTCGGCGTGACCCGTGACATCGCAGCCATCATCGAGGTTATCGACACCTTTCCGCACGATGCCGATTATAGCGATATAACCCGCATTGCCCGCGACCAGCTCAACCTGCAGATTTCGATTGAACCGGATGGAGATCTGCCGCCGCCGCGCGAAAAGCCATTCTTCTCGATTCTCGACGGCATTCTGAGCGACGAGATCACCGATGAAATCCGCCGGCCGTTCTGGATCGATACGGTCGGCAATTCCAACCTCATCGAGATTCGCATTAAGCTCGACAACCGCATCCTGCGCGTGATTACAAAACGCAGTCAGGCCTATGCATCGAACACGCATATCTTCATTCTCTGGATGGTTGGCGCGTCACTCGTGCTGATCGCGATCTCAATCCTGTTCCTGCGCGGACAGATCCGGCCGATCCTCAATCTGGCGCGGGCGGCGGAAAACTTCGGCAAAGGGCAGAAGGCGGACAATTTCTACCCGCGTGGGGCTGATGAGGTGCGGCGTGCCGGTCTCGCCTTCATCCTCATGCGAGAGCGCATCGAGCGGCAGATGGAGCAGCGCACGGCGATGCTCTCAGGCGTCAGCCACGATCTCAGAACCATCCTGACCCGCTTCAAGCTGCAGTTAGCGCTCGTCGGCGACAATCCCGATCTTGCCGGCCTCAACGAAGACGTCAACGATATGCAGACCATGCTGGAGGCCTACATGGCCTTTGCCAAGGGTGAGGTGGAGGAGGATGTCGGTGAGCTGAAGCTCAGCGAGGTCTTCGAAAAACTCGAGGCCGATTTCGAGTTGCATGGCAAGGTGCTGACCTATTCCATCGAGGGCGAGGACCATATCTCGGTGCGCCCGAATGCCTTCTTGCGACTTGTGACCAATCTCGCCTCTAATGCAAGGCGTTACGCCGACGCGCTCCATATCGAGGCCAAGCATGGTGCGAAATGGCTGACGATCGTCTTCGATGACAATGGTCCCGGCATTCCGGAGAAGTACCGGGAGGATGTGTTCAAGCCATTCTTCCGGCTGGATAGCGCACGCAATCTCGATGCTTCGGGCACCGGTCTCGGGCTTGCCATCGTGAGGGATATCGCGCGCAGCCACGGCGGCAATATCACGCTTGGTGACAGTCCGCTTGGCGGGCTGAGAGCGACGGTGCGTCTTCCGGCCTAGCTTTTTGCAGCCGGTTTGGCGGCGTCAAATTCATTCAGGTGGATGACGATCCAGCGCCACAGAGAGACGACCTGCGTCAGCAGTTCGCGGCCGAGCGGTGTCAGTTCGTATTCCACGCGTGGTGGCACCTGCGGATAGAGCGTGCGGATGACGAGGCCGTCGCTTTCGAGCGTGCGCAATGTCTGTGTCAGCACCTTCTGGCTGATATCCTCCACTCGCTCCAGCACTCTTGAAAAGCGTAGAGGCCCGTTCGCTTCCGAAAGCACGTGCAGGACGCGTAGCGGCCATTTTGCAGCGGCACGTTCCAGCATCTGCCGGGCTCGCGCATCCTGCTCATCGCTCATGTTACGACAGAAATCAAAGATGTCGTCTTTCATTACAGTTACCTTCAGGTTTGTATAGATCCATTAGGTACCTTCTTTCTAAAGGAAACAATAGATCCTAAATGGATTGAGAACCGAAAAGGAGGTTTCCCATGTCAAAGGTTTGGTTGATTACCGGAAGTTCGCGTGGCCTCGGCCGCGCGCTCGCCAATGCCGTGCTTGAGGCCGGCGACAAACTGGTCGCGACAGCGCGCGATCCCGCCCAGCTTGCCGATCTTGTTGATGCGTATGGCTCGCGCGTTCGCGCCCTGGCGCTCGATGTGACCGACGAGGCGGCGGCGGAAGCGGCTGTGAAGAGCGCGGTCGAAACATTCGGCCGGCTTGATGTGCTGGTCAACAATGCCGGTTACGGTAATGTAGCACCGATCGAGGATACGAGCCTTGCGGATTTCCGGGCGCAGATCGAGACCAACCTCTTCGGCACTATCATCATGAGCAAGGCGGCTATCCCGATCATGCGCGGGCAGGGGACAGGGCACATTATCCAGTTCTCCTCCGTCGGCGGCAGGATCGGTCCTGTGGGGCGAGCGCCCTATGCGGCGGCCAAATGGGGTGTCGAGGGCTTTTCCGAGGTGCTATCCAAAGAGGTCGGGCCACTCGGCATCAAGGTGACGGTGATCGAGCCCGGTGGCTTCCGCACGGATTTCGCCGGTTCATCGACGGCGATCTATGAAGGCCGCCCGGAATATGCCGCAACGGTCGGTGCCATGGCGGAATATCAGCGCAATTATAATGGCCGCCAGCCCGGCGATCCGGCCAGGGCGGCCGCCGCGGTGCTGCATATCGCTTCGCTCGATACGCCGCCGCTACGATTGCTGCTCGGCAGCGATGCGGCCGCCGCGGTGGAAAGGGCGGATGCGGCGCGAATGGAGGCCGATCGCACCTGGCGTGTCGTCAGCCAGTCGACCGATTTCGAACAGGGCGGAGGTGCCAGGCCCATGCCCTGGGAGAAGAAGGCCGGCTGAGGTGTGGCCAAAAGAAAAGCGCCGCACTATGGCGGCGCTTTTCGTCAAAACATCTTCAGCCGATCAGCTTGCGACGCAGAAGTGCTCACGACCGTCATTGCCGACATAAGTGCCGCTCTGCGGATCGAAGCTGCGATAGCGGTAGGAGCAATAGCGCTGCCACTGAGCGCTCCAGGGTTCCATGGCGCCGACGGAGCGACCATAGACCGGGCGGCCATAGACCGGCTCGGAATAGACCGGACGCGCGCGGTAGACCGGCGGCGGAGCATATTCCGGTTCATAGACCGGCGGGTCGATGTAGCGGCGCTCTTCGTAGACCGGGCCGTTATTGGCATTGGCGATGGCAGAGCCGACGATCAGGCCGGTAGCAAGGCCGACAGCACCGCCGACCAGTGCATCGTTGCCGTGGTCATGGCCGTGACGCCAGTAACGGTCGCCAGCCGAAGCTTCGCCGATGGCCGAGAGGGTCAAGGCAGCGGCAGTTGCGGTCAGAAGAATGGTCTTTGCAAGCCTGTTCATCGCGTAAAATCCCAGTATCGGGAACCGGAAGCGGTCCCTTCTCTATGGTTCTGAAACTAGCGGCGTCATGCTGAATGGAGTCTGAACGACAAAACCCGGCATGGCTGCCGGGCTTCAACTCGATTCCACGCCTATGCGAGGGTTCAGCCTGAAATCTGCAGATTGACGGCCTTCGGGCCCTTGCCACGGCGATCCGGCTCTGTGTCGAAGCTTACTTTCTGGTTTTCCGTCAGACCGGCCAGGCCGGAAGCCTGAACGGCAGAAATGTGAACGAAGATATCGGCGCCGCCCTTGTCCGGCTTGATAAAGCCGAAGCCCTTGTCGGTATTGAAGAATTTTACAGTGCCAGTCTCGGCCATGCCTCAGGTCCTTTTGTCTCCGCCCGCCATCCACACGGGCAGCATTACGCTATTGCCTTCTCGCGAAGACGCTGGCAGGCAGATCTTGAAATGTGAGAAAAAGGTCCCCTCTACCTCCGCCGGTTCCAGACAGGCTTAACGCCTGCTGTTTTTTGGGACCGGCTGACCGGAATATTAGCGTTTCCGGCTCGCAAATTCTTAAGGACTTCCCATGCTCGCAAAATGCCCGAACGCGCGAAGAGTGCTGCGTTTGAAGGATTTTGGCAAGCAAAAGTTTTTTAACGTGTCCCTTAGAACACACCCGCAAATGTGGCCTGTTTTCGCAAAAATGCAAAAAATCCGCCGGCGAGAGCAAATGATTAACGTTTTATATCGTCTGCAATATAAGTTCCGGGCAGATTTTACCAAAAATGCAACGATAGCGCGTCTTGCCGCTCGCTTAAAAAAATTTTCAGACGGCACTAAATGCCCCATAAATGGACGCGTGTTCAGGCCATCTCCGAGCGGCGGCGGGTCATTTCGGGCACGAGCTCGACTACAAGCATAGCGATAAACATCAGCGCACAACCGATATAGCCGAGCGGCGGCATGCTCTCACCCAAAAGAAGCGCGGCGAGGGTTGCGCCGAACAGAGCTTCGGCGGAGAGGAAGATCGCTGCCTGCGACGGCGTAGTGTAGCGCTGGGCGACCACCTGCAACACGAAGGCGACGCCCGAGGAGAAGATGCCGACATAGAGGATCTCGGGTGTAGCCGCGCGGATATCTGACAAGCTGACTGGTTCGGAAATGGCGGCGATGATCAGCGCACAAACGGCCGACACCGCAAACTGGGCGTTGGACAGCGCAAGCGGCCGACCCGTTTCGCCGACCGTCGTTCCGGCAAGCGTGATCTGCACCGACCAGAAGATGGCGCATACGACCGTCAGAAGATCCCCCACCGTCAGAGCCGAAAGCTGGCCGCCCGACAGCATGTAAATGCCTGACACGGCCATGATGGCGCCCGGCCAGATGATCCAGTGCGGCGAGCGGCGCAGGAAGAAGACGGCGATCAACGGCACAAAGATTACATAGAGCCCGGTGATGAAGCTGGAATTGGTGACGGTCGTCGTCTGCAGGCCGATCTGTTGCGTGGACGCGCCGCCGAAGAGCGCAAGGCCGATCATCAAATAGAGGCCAAGATGACGGCGGCTGGTTGCGACCTTCGCCTTGCGCGCTTCGATGAGCGTGAAAGGCAGGGTGGCAAGTGCGGCGATGGCGAAGCGCAGACCGATGAACCAGAAGGGGCCGATCGCCTTCATTGCCGTCGACTGTGCGACGAAGCCGCCGCCCCAGATAGCGGCTGCGAGCAATAGAAGGAGGTTCGCCTGAACGCGCGTCATCTCGCCCTCAATGTTTGGGAAGCATTTAAGAGTATGCTGCCGGGTTAGCAGGCGCATCTCTTTTCGACAAGGATGAGAATTCCTTAAATGGTTCGGAGACATGGATGAAGCAGCAAATGATTGCGACCGTTACGGCAGCTGTTCTGGCAGGGCCTTGGGCCGCTTCGGCCGAGGCTTCATCATCCGTCCGGCCGATTACACGCTTTGCCGATCTGCCTGATGTGGTCCGGGCGGATATCGAGCCTGATGACGGCGACTGCCACATCGAAGAGCAGCGGCTTGCCTATGGCGACGCCCTCGAAGTGACCGGTCAGACCGGGAAGAGGCTAATCATCGTACCTTGTGGCCAGGCCGGCGCCTACAACATGCCTTTCGCAATCTATGGCGGCTACGGTAACCATATTTCTCGAACGGTCTTTCCGCTGAAGTTCTCGGAAACGACGGGTGATACGGCTTTCAACATCCGCTACGATGCGACGGAGAGGCGTTTCACCTCCTTCGCAAAGGGACGCGGCATGGGTGATTGCGGCAGCTATTATGTGTGGCGTATAGCCGAGCCTGATAACGCGGATTTCCTTGTTCTTGAGGAAGTGCGCATCAAGGAGGAATGCGATGCCAGGGCTGATGGCGGTCCGGCAACATGGCCGCTCGTGTGGAAGCGCCAATGACGGCAGGATATACCGGCACGCCGCTCACAAGGAAGCTGGGGCTTAAACCAGGACAGGCGGCCTTGCTCCTGAATGTTCCCGATGGGCTGGCCGAGATCGGCGAGTTCGAGGGTTTTGCTGCGGTCGAACGGGTCTTGCCGACGGCTTCTGACCGGCAATTCGATTATATCCACGTCTTCGAAACACGTCGTGTGGCGTTGGAAGAGATGATGGGGGCGCTAATCCGCGTGGTCAGGCCCGATGGCATGGTCTGGATATCTTGGCCGAAAAAGAGTTCAAAGTTGCCGACCAGCCTCACCGAGGATGCATTAAGAGAGATCCTGTTGCCGACAGGTCTCGTCGACGTCAAAGTCTGCGCCATCGACGATTTATGGTCGGGGCTGAAATTCATGATCCGCAGGGAATTGCGGAACTCGCTTTAGCCGGCCCGGTTTTCGGCGCGGGAAACCCGAAGCAATTCGCCGTCATTCTCGTCGGTGACCATCAGCAATGCGCCATCGGGAGCCACGATCACATCGCGGATGCGGCCGTAGTCGCCCTCAAACATACGCTCCTCAGCGGTAAAGGCGCCGCTTGCATCCCGCTGCATGCGCGACAGCAACTGGAACTTCAGGGCGGCGACGATGAAATCGCCGTTCCATTCCGGAAACATCTTGCCGCGATAAACGACGAGAGCGCCCGGAGCGATCGACGGGTCCCAGTAGTGCAGGGGCTGTTCCAGGCCCTCCTTGGCCGTTCCTTCGCCGATCTTGGCACCGGAATAGTCGCGGCCATAGGTGATAACAGGCCAGCCGTAATTCTTGCCGGGTTCGGGATTGTTGATCTCGTCACCACCCTTTGCGCCATGTTCGACGGTGTAGAGCTTGCCGTCGGCAGTATCGAAGGTGATGCCCTGCGGGTTGCGATGACCCTTGGACCAGATCTCCGGCAGGGCTTTGCTGCTATTCTTGAAGGGATTGTCGGCGGGAATGCTGCCATCGGCATTAAGGTGGATGATGGAGCCGGCATCATCTTTCCAATCTTGAGAGCGGTTGCGGTCACCGCGGTCGCCGATGCTGATGAACAACGAGCCGTCTGGGGCAATCGCGATGCGAGAGCCGTACTGGATGTTGCCGCGGGTAAAGTCCCGCATGGTGAAAATTGGCGTGACGTTTTCGAGGGTCTTTTCATCCGAGGACAGCGTGGCGCTGAAAGCCTCGGTGCCGGAGCCCCGGTCGCTGGCGGTTGCGGCGGTCAGATAGAGCTTTCGGCTGGTGGCGAAATCAGGGGCAAGCGCGACATCCATCAGGCCGCCCTGGCCGCGGGCGCTCACCTTTGGCACGCCATCGATCGGATCGGAAACCTTGCCGTCGCGGATGATGCGCAGCCGCCCCGGCCGCTCCGTGACGATATAGCCACCGTCAGGCAGGACCTCGACTGCCCAGGGATGCTCCAGCCCTTCGGCTAGTTTCTCGACACGAACCGAAACTTCCTGCGTCCTGACGATGTCACCGGTCTGGGCAAGGACTGGACCTGCAAAAGCAGCGACCCCTGCAAGCAACGCGGCGAAACGGAAAGTCGAAATGGCGTCCATCATAATCCCCGTCGTCAGTTTGAGGGGAAAGGTGGCGCGAGGCATGGAGCGCTTCAACCGTAATCGGCGCTCCATAACGGTTTTGTGTTCTCGGGTTGAACGAGAGCAGGTCAGTTGATTATGCGGGGAGGGAAGCGGATGTCGAAATCGGCATCCTGTAGCTCCGCACTCATCATCCGCTGTGTGATGAAGCCGGTGCGCTTTGCTTCCGCTTTCAGGAAAAGCCCACAGCCGATCAGCGCCATGCCGTAGAAGGCGAGGCAAACGATACCGACGGCGACCAGTTTTTCGACGATCGAAAGCCCGGGGAGGCGAGGTCTCGGCGGTGCAGGCGGTGCCTCGTGGGCAGAAGCGGCGGCCATGGCCAGTTCCATATAGGTCGGCAGCGGCTCGAACGTATCGGGTTTCTCGCTCCAGCCGGAATGTTGCGGCTTAGCGGACATCGCGCCGGCCTCCCGAGAGGACGAGGCCCTTGATGCGACGCAGCCAGATGGCAAGTCCGTTTGCGGCGACGAACGCGGCAACAAGCACCGCTACGCCATCGCTAATCTTCTGGTCGGCATAGGAAACGTGGAGGGAACCGGAAGCCATGGCCGGTCCTGCTTCGGCAGGCGAAAAGAGGCAGAACATCGCCACGACGCAGCTTGCAAATGCGATGACCGCCACCATCAGCGACAGAGAAACCCGGCTTGCGCGCAGGCGTCCCGCTGCGCGCTCGTCTTCCAGAAACATGGCATGCCCTCAATAACCAATGTCGGATGGTGACAGAGTAGCGGTTTGATCTCGGCGCTCTCACGACCGAATTACGGCATGCCGCGGCATTTGTTGCGGCTTATTCGTGGCAAATGGTAAACGGGCGATAGCCTTGATTTTAAGGAATAAAACAGGGCCGGCTTCAGAAACTGATTCAACTTCTTGCGAGCCCGGGGCTGCCGCCTGCGGCGTCCCTTCGAACCTCGGTTCAAAATTTCCAGACGCAGATGCGGCAATTGATCAATAAGAATCATCGCCGCCATCATGCCTTTGCGCTTGAAATGCTGTCATACATTGGACATAGAGCTTAGCGCAGAACTCCGGTCCCGGCCTTCTGCCCGTTTCAACCTTGTAGGACCGATATCATGGCCTTCCTTGCCGATGCCCTTTCCCGCGTGAAGCCTTCAGCCACCATCGCCGTTTCTCAGAAAGCGCGCGAACTGAAAGCCAAAGGACGCGACGTGATTGGTCTCGGCGCCGGTGAGCCCGATTTCGATACGCCCGAGAATATCAAGAAAGCCGCTATCGACGCGATCAATCGCGGCGAGACGAAATACACGCCGGTATCCGGTATCCCCGAGTTGCGTAAGGCAATTGCCGCCAAATTCAAGCGCGAGAACGGTCTGGAGTATTCCTGGGAGCAGACGATTGTCGGCACGGGCGGCAAGCAGATCCTGTTCAACGCCTTCATGGCGACGCTGAACCCCGGCGATGAAGTCGTGATCCCGGCGCCTTACTGGGTGTCCTATCCCGAGATGGTGGCGCTGTGCGGCGGCACACCGGTTTTCGTTTCGGCTACCCAGGAGCATAATTTCAAGCTCCAGGCCGCCGATCTCGAAAAGGCGATCACGCCGAAGACCAAGTGGTTCATCTTCAACTCGCCGTCCAACCCGACAGGCGCTGCCTATACGCATGACGAGCTGAAGGCGCTGACCGACGTGCTGATGAAGTATCCGCATGTCTGGGTTCTGACGGACGACATGTACGAGCATCTGACTTATGGCGACTTCAAATTCGTCACGCCCGTCGAAGTCGAGCCGAAGCTCTACGACCGCACGTTGACGATGAACGGCGTCTCCAAAGCCTATGCGATGACCGGCTGGCGTATCGGCTATGCAGCAGGCCCGATCCAGCTGATCAAGGCGATGGACATGATCCAAGGGCAGCAGACATCGGGTGCGACCTCGATCGCCCAATGGGCAGCAGTCGAAGCGCTGAACGGCACGCAGGACTTCATCCCGGAGAACAAGAAGATCTTCGAAGGCCGCCGTGACCTCGTCGTTTCCATGCTGAACCAGGCCAAGGGCATCGTCTGCCCGGTGCCGGAAGGCGCCTTCTACGTCTATCCATCCTGCGCCGGTCTCATCGGCAAGACAGCCCCGTCCGGCAAGGTCATCGAGACCGACGAGGATTTCGTTTCCGAACTGCTGGAATCGGAAGGCGTTGCCGTCGTTCACGGCTCGGCCTTCGGCCTCGGCCCGAACTTCCGCATCTCCTATGCGACGTCGGAAGAACTGCTCGAGGAAGCTTGCCGCCGCATCCAGCGCTTCTGCGCAGCCTGCAAGTAATCGGCAACATCCGCCCAGATACGCCCGCCAGAGATGGCGGGCTTTTTTGTTGCTTGGTTTTTCACTTGAACGTGCTTCGAAAACGATTCTGCTTTTGCCGCCAAGTTGCTGATTTCAGATTCAAAGCCCGATCGCCGTCAGCATGATGAAGGTGGCGAAAAGGATGAAATGCGTCATGCCTTCGATGGCATTCGTTTCACCGTCGTTGAGATTGATGGCTGCTGCAATTAGCGTAACCATGACCATGACCGTCTGGACCGGCGACATCGCCATGATGAAGGGCTGGCCGGTATAGAGCGCGATACCCTCCATGACCGGCACCGTCAGAATGACCGTCGAAAGGGAGGCACCCATAGCGATGTTGACGGTTGCCTGCATGCGGTTGCGCAAAGCCGCCCTCAGAGCGGTCAGGATTTCCGGTGCGGCGGAGATGGCGGCCACCACGATCGCGGTCACGGCCACGGGAGCGCCGCTGTCGCGCAGGCCTTCGCTCATGAAGCCCGACATAAATTCGGCGAGCGCACCGATGATGACGACGCCGATGAGGATGATTGCGATCGAGGTTGAGACCGATCCCTCCTCGTGATGTTCGTCGGGATGTTCCTTCTGTCTCTCCGAGCGCGGATAGCTGTAGGAGAAGAAATAGCTGTGCTGGCCGACCTGCATGCGCAGGAAAAGGCCGTAGAGCGCGATCATGGCGATGATGGTGAAGCCGGAATAATAGTGCCATTTATTGCCGGGCACGAATTCCGGAACGATCATTGAGATGCCCATGGCGGTCAGGATCATCACGCCATAGGTCTTGCCGGAATTGTCGTTATAGGGCTGCTCGCCATGCTTCAGGCCGCCGAGTAGGGCGGCTAGACCGAGGATGCCGTTGATGTCGAGCATGAGAGCCGAATAGATCGTGTCGCGCACCAGCGTCGGCGATGTCTCCTCGCCGCTCATCATGATGGCGAGGATAATGACTTCCACAGCAACAGCGGAGAGCGTCAGGATCATCGTGCCGTAGGGATCGCCGACCTTAAGGGCCAGCAGTTCCGCGTGATGGGCGACACGCATGGAGGCGAATACGATGGTCACAATCAGAGCGGCGGCTGCGACAAGCGCTACGCCCCGGCCCGCTTCCACGACTGAATGTTCCAGCCAATAGGCGATGACGGCGACGACGACCGCCACAATCAAGAATTTCTCTTCCTTAAGATGCAATGCCATCTCTACCACCAGCGCCGATTTTGATTCCCTCGGCGAGTCTAAGCCGGTGATTTTTCTATGCAAGCAGACTCCCCACTGATGAAATTTGCAGTCTGTGACGATTAATGAAATACTGCTTTTCATACGGCAGCCGGAACCCAGATCGCGGCGTCCTCGAAATCTTCTCAAGCGGCCCGCGCTGGACCGGACATGATCCGGAGCCTACGGATGCGTGGCGAGAAGAAGAGGAGACAACGCATGGTCAAGGTGGTCTACGAAGTCGTACCGCATGACGGCGGCTGGGCCTACAAGCTTGGGGACGTCTATTCCGAGGCATTTCCGAGCCATTCCGAAGCGCTTGAAGCGGCCCGCATTGTTGCGGCCGAGCAGCAGGTCGGCGGTGATTCCGCTGAGATCAGCTGGCAGGATGCCCAGGGTAAGTGGCACGAGGAATATGCCGAAGGTGGCGATCGCCCCGAGACTGAGGTCGTGGACGGCTTTACCAAGGGCCATTCGCCCGAAGTTTCCCCAGAGCCGTGATCTCCAGCCGATTTCCTGAAGTCTTTCAGCGCGTCGTCAGGCGCGCGTTTCCTTGCATGACTTGATATAATTCAGCAGACCTTTGACCAGAGCGTCAAAGGTGACACGGCAGCGCGGGGAGGTCTTGAGGCTCTCGTGCATCGCGACCCATGTGCCGAGAGGGATATCGAATTCATCCGCCAGAATATGGACGAGATCAGAGCCCGGGCGGGCAAGCCCCGTCTGGCAGATTCCGATGCCTATGCCGGCACGGATGCCGGCCAGATGGGCGAGATGATTGCTGGTGCGGAAGGAAGCTGTGAGTTCGTCAACTGCCGGATACAGCCTGCGCATCATGCGGATATAGGCGGTCTGCCGGTCGAAGCCGATAATGCGATGACCGGAAAGCTCCGCCATGGTCTGCGGCGTGCCGTGGCGTTCCAGATAGCGGCGATGCGCGTGGAAGCCGAGCGGAATATCGCCGATGCGCCGTACCAGCAGTGCGTCTTGCTGCGGCTCGGCCATGCGCACGGCAATATCGGCCTCCCGGTTCATGAGATCTTCCAGCGTGTCGGAGGCCGACAGCTCCACCTGCAGTAGTGGGTAGGCTTCCTGCAGATCGGCGATGATCGGAGGCAGCACTTCGATGCCGATCACTTCGCTGGCGCTGATGCGCACGGTGCCTTCCACCTTGTCGCGCCGGCTGGATGCCGTGCGCAGAAGCGCGGCGGCCGTCGTTGCCAGCGTTTCGGCATAGGGCTGGAGATCGAGCGCGATATCGGTCGGCAGCAGGCCGTTTGACGAGCGGGTGAAAAGCTCGGCGCCGACAGCCTCTTCCAGGGCATCGATATGGCGGCCGACCGTCGGCTGTGTCAGGCCGAGTTCGCGGGCGGCGGCCGAGAGCGATCCGTGCCGCAGCACGGTAAGGAACGAACGGTAGAAATCCCAGCACGGTTCAACGTTCATGTATTTATGTATAGCAGCTGTACATACTTCGTCAATTTTGTTTACCCTTGGCTCAAGACATAGTCGTCTCGTCGAACAAGGAGATGATCATGAGCAGCGAATATCAGGATAAGAAATTGGCGCTCGTTCTCGGTGCAACTGGCGGCATCGGCGGCGCGGTTGCCCGCAAGCTGCAGGCACGCGGCTGGACGATCAGGGCGCTCAACCGCAATGCCGCCAAGGCATCTGCCAGCGGGCAGGGCTTCGAGTGGGTGCAGGGCGACGCGATGAATCCGGCTGATGTTCGCAAGGCGGCGGAAGGTGCTGCACTCATCGTTCATGCCGTCAATCCTCCCGGCTATCGCGACTGGGAGAAGCTGGTTCTGCCGATGCTGGACAATACGATCGCCGCGGCCCGCGCCGCCGGGGCACGCATCCTGCTGCCGGGCACTGTCTATAATTTCGGTCCGGATGTCTTTCCAGTCGTGACGGAAGATACTCCGCAGCATCCGGTGACGAAAAAGGGCAAGATCCGTGTCGAGATGGAGAAGCGTCTGAAGGCTGTTTCCGAAACCGGAACCGACGTTATCGTCGTCCGCGCAGGCGATTTCTTCGGACCAGGCGCCACCAGCAATAGCTGGTTCTCAGCCGCTTTCGCCACGCCGGGCAAGCCAGTTGGTACGATCAGGAATCCGGCGCTGCCGGGTATCGGGCACCATTGGGCCTATTTGCCCGATGTCGCCGAGACCATGGTGCAGCTCATCGAGCGGGCCGAGCGGCTGCCGGCTTTCGCGTGCTATCACATGAACGGTTTCTGGGATGGCGATGGCCGGCAGATGGCTGAGGCAGTCCGGCGTGTTACCGGCGGCAAGGCGAAGATCGGCCGTTTCCCCTGGTTCATCGTGCCGTTGCTTGCTCCTTTCATGACGTTGATGCGGGAGATGAAGGAGATGCGCTATCTCTGGAAAACGCCGCTGCGCATGAAGAATGACGGGTTGGTGACCGAACTCGGAACCGAGCCGCATACGCCTATCGACGAAGCCGTACGCACGACTTTGATTGCGCAGGGCTCGCTGCCGGAGATGCGTGAGACGACAGTGCCTCTCGCGAAGGCGGAAAAGGCGCGCTAGGCAAGTTCCGAGAGCGCGATGCGGGCGACCGTCAGAGGCTTTTCCGCGGAGACATGGTCGCCATCTTCAAGAAACCAGGCGGCGGAGAGGCCGGAATAGGCCGCGATCCATTTCAACAGCCTTGACGGCTCGATATCTGCTTCCTTGGAAACGATCGGAAGCTGACGCTGGAGGCGTTTGGGATCCGTCGTCGTCGGCAGTTCTTCATTGGCGAAGATATTGGCAAAGTCATAGCCACGCTCGCCATAGATCCCCTTCGGATCGATTGCGAGCCAGCCGCGGTCGCCGAAGTCGAGGATGTTGCGGTGGTGTATGTCGCCGTGGAGGATGCTGAGCTGCTGTGGCGCCGCGAGCAAATCGCTCGCGATCTTCCAACTATCGACAAAAGTGCCGCCATGGGCGCGCGCTGCCGGCTCAAGACTGCGAAACCAGCATTCGAGCGTTGGGGAATCGTGAAGAGGAGCGGGGCGCGGGGCATGCAGCCTCGCCGCCGTCTGCACCATGATGCGGCTTGCCTCATCGTCCTGGCCGTTCAGCGCCATTTCCAGCAGCGAATATTTGTCCACTGCTCGCTCCAGAAGCACAGCGTCATCTTCTTGCGCATAGACCTGGGCTGCGCCATCGCCATTCCACCACTTCATCAGCAAAGCGCCTTCGCGCTCGCTGCTGTCGGTCGCAACCTTCAGCATGGCGGGCTTTCCCTTCCAGGTGACCGGCAGGAGACGGCTTGAGTGGGTGATGATAGGTTCGCCGTCTGATGTTAACGACCAGCGTTCGAGATAGGGCGAGAACATGGGCGTATGCTAGCGGCAATGTCCGGAAATGGAAATCCCGCGGGATGGCGGGATTTCCGTTTATCGATGACGATCAGGCGACCTTTTCGAGTGCCGGATAATCGACGTAGCCGTTTGCGCCCCCACCGTAGAAGGTGGACTGGTCCGGCGTGTTGAGCGGCAGGTTCTTTGCAAGGCGTTCGACGAGATCGGGATTGGAGATGAAGGGCTTGCCGAAGGCAACAAGATCGGCCGTGCCGTTTTCGACGGTTTCGATCGCCATGTCTCTATTATAGCCGTTGTTGACCATCCAGGCAGCCTTGCCGCCGGCCTTCTCATAGGCAGTGCGCAGCGCCTTGTAATCGAAGGGCGGATTGTCGCCCTGGCGATAGTCACGCTCGCCGCCGGTCTGACCTTCGACGATGTGGATATAGGCGAGGTCGTACTTGGCGAGGCCTTCGACAACATGCGTGAAGAGCGCCTGCGGGTTGGAATCGTAGGATTCGCCCGAGGGGGTGACCGGCGAAATGCGGATTGCGGTGCGGCGGGCGCCGATTTCCCTGGTCACGGCTTCGACGACCTGGAAGGTGAAACGGGTGCGGTTTTCGATCGGGCCGCCATATTCATCGGTGCGGTCGTTGACGCCGTCGCGCATGAACTGGTCGAGTAGATAGCCGTTGGCGGCGTGGATTTCGACACCGTCGAAGCCGGCATCGATCGCAGCACGGGCAGCCTTGCGGTAATCCTCGATAATGCCGGGGATTTCGGAGGCTTCGAGTGCGCGGGGCTCGGAAGTGTCGGTAAAGGCGCCGGTGCCGTCAGCGTTGACGAGGTAGGTCTTGGCCTTCGCGATCCGGTTGGTCGATGAGACCGGCTTGCCGCCGTTCGGCTGCAGCGCGGTGTGGGAAATACGGCCGACATGCCACATTTGCACGACGATCTTGCCGCCTTCGGCATGAACGGCGTCCGTCACGCGTTTCCAGCCATCAAGGGCTTCCTTGCTGTAGAGGCCGGGAACGTCGGCATAACCCTGGCCCTGATGCGTGATGGCGGTCGCTTCGGTGATGATGAGGCCGGCCGTGGCGCGTTGGCGATAATATTCGACGTTGAGATCGTTCGGGATTGCGCCCGGCGAACGGTTACGGGTGAGGGGCGCCATGACGATATGGTTCTTGAGGGCAATGTCACCGACCTGTGTCGGCTGGAAAAGCTTGGCCATGGAAGGTCCTTTCTGCTTGGGGGGATCACTCGGCGGCAGCGGAGGCGGCTTGCTCCCGGCCGGAGAGATAGGTGAGTGCCGTGGCCACAAGACCGATGAGAGCCATGGCTGCAGCGGCGAGGGGAACGCGGTCAAGGTTGAACCCGGCATCGATGACCATGCCACCGACCCAGGCGCCCAGCGCATTGCCGGTGTTGAAGGCGCCGATATTGATGGTCGAGACGAGGTTCGGCGCACCCTTTCCGAAGCCGACGACGCCGACCTGCAGGGCGGGAACCGCGGCGAAAGTGGCGGCGGCCCACAGGAAGAGGGTGATTTCGGCGGGGACGACGAAGCGGCTCGTATAGAAGAAGATCGCCGAGGTCAGTGCGATTGCGGCGAAGATGGCGGCAAGAGCTGTGCCGAGGCGCCAGTCGGCGAGTTTGCCGCCGATGAGGTTTCCGACCGTGAGGCCGACACCGATCAGGAACAGCGTCCAGGTCACGCCTTGCGGCGAGACACCCGTTATGTCGCGTAGCAGTGGGGCGATATAGGTGAAAAGCGTGAACATCGAGGCCGAGAAGAAGATGGTGACCGAGAGCGCCATCCAGAGGCGGACGTTTCGCAAGGCTGCAATTTCACGCAGGATGCTGCTCTGCTCTTCCTTCTTGTCTTTCGGCAAGATGGCGATCAGGCCGGCAATGGTGAGGATGCCGATTGCGGTAACGACCCAGAAGGTGGAGCGCCAGCCGAAGGCCTGGCCGATGGCAGTGCCGAGGGGCACGCCGAGCACGTTTGCGAGCGTCAGGCCGGTAAACATCAGGGCGACGGCGCGGGCCTTGCGGTCTTCGCCGACGAGATTGGCGGCGACGACCGAGCCGATGCCGAAGAAGGCGCCGTGGCAGAGGGCGGTGACGATGCGGGCAATCATCAGCACCCAGTAGTTGGGTGCGATGGCGCAGAGCAGGTTGCCGGCGATGAAGAAGGCCATCAGCATGACGAGCGCCGAGCGGCGCTTCAGCTTGGCAGTGGAGACGGCCATGACGGGGGCGCCGAGGGCGACAGCCAGCGCATAACCCGTTACCAGCCAGCCGGCCTCGGGGATCGTGACAGAGAGGTCGGCGGCGACTTCGGGCAGAAGGCCCATGATAACGAATTCGGTGGTGCCTATCGCGAAGGAACTTAGGGCGAGAACGAGCAGGGCTAGGGGCATGGCTACAGATCCTGCTTTAACTGTTGGAGGAAGGCAGCGATCGTTTCTTCATTGCGCTTGTAGAAGATCCACTGGCCGACCCGCTTGCTGGTAACGAGCCCGGCGCGGTGAAGGGTACCAAGATGGGCGGAAACTGTGGACTGGGAAAGGCCGCAGCGTTCGAATTGGCTGGCGCAGACGCCCATTTCAAACGGGTGCTCCTGCGTCGGAAAGTGTTCTTCCGGGTTCTTCAACCAGTTGAGGATGTCCATCCGGGCAGGGTTGGCCAGAGCCTTGAGAATCTCGTCTTTGTCCATCGTCGTTTATCGAACTATAAATCGGATTTTCTCGATATATGGATCGACGATTTTCGATATGCAAATCACGGAGGCGTGAGCGGACGATTTTCCCGGCTCGCTTAAATTTTAAGCAAAAAAAGAGGGCCACCGGAAAACCAGGGCCCTTTTAAGTGTGAAGGTCAAAAACCTCCAGAGGGGAACAGCCAACGCTGTGGCACTGGGAGAGAAGCCACGAAATGCATCGGCTATGAGCGATATGGTGCTTCTTTGTGCAGCTTTCAATAGTCTTTTGTGCATGTCAGCTATGCGCTGCACAAAATTTTTCCGCACTGCGGTATCCGCCGAGAAAAATTGAGGCAAAAAGCAAAAATCGGGCAAAAAAAGAGGGCCACCGGAAAACCAGGGCCCTTATAAGTGTGAAGGTCAAAAACCTCCAGAGGGGAACAGCTAATGCGGTGGAACTGGGAGGAAAAGCCACCGTGTGCATCAGCTGTGAGCGATATGGTGCTTTAATGAGCAAACAACAACCCATTTTTGTGCATGTCAGTCATGCGTGGGTTGCATGATTTGAAATTCCTTCCATAAAAGTGGAAATCAAAAGTTCCAGTTGCGTGCCTTGCTGACGATGAAATCGCGGAAGGCCTTCAGCTTGGCGGCGTTCTTGATCTCATCAGGATAGCAGAAATAGGTGTCGAACGAAGGGACGTCTGCGTTGATTGCCAGCTGGATAAGACCTGGGTCGCGGCCGACGATATAATCCGGCAGGCAGGCGATGCCGATGCCGAGCAGGCAGGCGCGTTTAATTGAGGTCTGGCTGTTGATCTGCAGATGCGGAATGCGCTTATTGTCCGACGAGCGGCCGGCGATTTCCAGCCAGTTGACGTCAAGCAGATAATTTGGCGCCGGTTCGCCGAAGGTGATGATGCGATGATTGTCGAGATCCTCGATCTTCTGCGGCTCGCCATGACGGTTGATGTAGGATGGGGCCGCATAGACGTGCATATGCACGGTGAAGAGCTTGCGCTGGATGAGATCGGACTGCTGCGGCTGGCGAAGGCGAATGGCGCAATCGGCATGACGCATGTTCACATCCACTTCCTCGTTGTCGAGGATGAGCTGGATCTGGACGTCAGGATAAAGCTGCAGGAATTCCTGGATCTTGTCGGTCAGCCATCCCTGGCCGAGGCCGACTGTCGTGGTGACGCGCAGCTTGCCGGACGGCGTTTCTGTCGTCTCGGTCAGTTGCATCTTCACGGTTTCGAGCTTCAGCAGCACGTCATGGGCCGTGCGGTAAAGGAGCTCGCCCTGTTCGGTGAGGATCAGGCCACGCGCATGGCGATGGAACAGCTTGGTGCCCACATCCTGCTCAAGCGCGCTGACCTGACGACTAATAGCCGACTGGGACAGATGCAGCTTGTCGGCCGCATGCGTAAACGATCCGGCTTCGGCAGCTGCGTGGAAAATACGCAGCTTGTCCCAGTCCAATGGCATTCCCCCACCCCTCATGCCACTGTTACTCCGCTGCTACGGCAACGGGCATGTGGCCCGTCAGATAACGTTCTGCCTCGAGGGCGGCCATGCATCCCATCCCTGCGGCGGTGATCGCCTGGCGGAACGTATCGTCAGTCACATCGCCTGCGGCATAGACCCCCTCAACGCTGGTCGCGGTCGAATCCGGTGCGGTCCAGAGATAGCCATTGTCCTTCAGCTTCAGCTTGCCTTTGAAGAGCTCGGTTGCCGGCGCGTGACCGATCGCCACGAAGACGCCGTCAATGGTGACCTCGGTGACGGCGCCGGTGCGGGTGTCGCGCAGACGAGCACCGGATACGGACGGCGGCATGGGGGGCTTTGCCGGCGTGCCCGTGATCTCGGCGACCTCGGTATTCCAGAGAATCTTGACATTTTCCTTGGAGAAGAGACGTTCCTGCAGGATTTTTTCTGCGCGGAAGCTGTCGCGGCGGTGCACGACAGTGACCGACTTCGCGATGTTCGAGAGATAAAGTGCCTCTTCGACGGCGCTGTTGCCGCCACCGACCACGATCACATCCTTGTTGCGATAGAAGAAGCCGTCGCAGGTGGCGCAGGCGGACACGCCGAAACCCTGGAAATGCTGCTCGCTTTCGATGCCGAGCCACTTGGCCTTGGCGCCGGTCGCGATAACAAGCGTATCGGCAGTCCAGACCTGGCCGCTATCAGTGCGGGCAACGAAGGGGCGCTGGTTGAGGTCGACTTCCGTCACGAGGTCGTTGACGATTTCGGCGCCGACATGCTGAGCCTGCTGCAGCATCTGATCCATCAGCCAGGGCCCCTGTATAGGATCGGCAAAGCCCGGATAGTTCTCGACATCGGTGGTGATCATGAGCTGGCCGCCTTGTTCCAGACCGGCGATCAAAACCGGTTTCAGCATGGCGCGCGCGGCATAGACCGCTGCCGTATAGCCGGCAGGTCCGGAACCGATAATGAGCACCTTGGTATGGCGGGCAGACATGGAATTTCCTTTCGATAGCAGGATGCGGCGGCTAAGAGGCGATTAAGGCCGTTTCGCAATCCCTGCGCCATTTATGAACGACCAATGCTTTTATTCAAGGGCAGCCTTGCATTACCAACAAGGCAAATGCAGGCGCTGTGCAAGATTCCGTCATCGGGCTGAAACTTTCTTGCGTATTCCGTGGCTTTATATAGAAGCTGCGCGCGAGGAATTAAAGAAAGGCCTAAGCGTGGTTCGCGCTGAACTTGACGTTATCGACATAAAGATATTGCGGGAACTGCAGTCGGACGGCCGCATGACCAATGTGGAACTTGCCGACCGGGTGGGAATTTCAGCGCCGCCCTGCCTGCGCCGGGTACGCAAGCTCGAAGAGGCCGGCATTATCGAAGGATATCACGCGATGCTGAACAGCCCGAAGCTTGGGCTTGATCTGGTCGCATTCTGCATGGTCGGCCTCAAGCATCAGTCCGAAGCCAATCTGAAGGCCTTTGCCTCCGCCACCTCCGAGTGGCCGCTCGTGCGTCAGGCCTGGATGGTTTCCGGCGACAGCGATTTTCTGCTGCATTGCGTGGCCCAAAACCTCACCCGTTTCCAGGACTTCGTCATCGAAGTGCTGACTGCCAACGAGCACGTCGATACCGTTCGCACCATGCTGACGATCCGGCAGGTGAAGAAGCTCGGGCTCGTTGAACTGTAGAAGCATTTCCAGGAAAAGTGCGAAGCCGTTTTCCGTCCCGAATGCGGATTGAGACGGTTTACCCGCGCCAGGCCTTGCTCAGCCAATCGGTATTGCCGATGCGGCGATACCATTTCTGTCCGCCGCCTTCAAAAACCTCGCTCATTTTCGGGCTGCCGGCAAAGACGACGATCTTGGCGTCCGGCGGCAGCTTTGGATCGCGCCAGAAGCTCCTGATGTGGCGGGGCACGCAGGCATTCTTGAAGCTCACGCACCATTCGCGCGGCCAGTATTGCAGGTTTCCATGCGCTTCGAGCTGTGCGCTTTGGAACTGCTGTGAGATCTCATATTTCGACATGGCGGCCGCCGGATCGGCGAGATAGGTGTCGAGAATATAGGCATGGGCGCCGATTTCGTAGCGGAAGACGGAGCTGTTGCCGACCGACGCCAGGAACTTATCGCGGGCTGGGTTGAGTTTGCGCAGCGGCTTTGTGCGGAAGAGATCGTCGTCACGGATGATGAGGAACTTGCCGGGGTGCTGGAAGAGCGGCTCCAGATCATCGACGATGACGAGGTCGAGATCGAGGAAGAGGGCGATGCCCTTGAGATCGGCAAGCTCGCGGCGGAAAAGCGCAAGCTTCTGCCAGCGGCGATCCCTGGAGCCGGCGGGCAGGCCGAGTTCGGGCAGGGGGAAGGTTTCGATACCCTCGTCGAGACCGGCGGTATTGTCGGTGAAGCAGACAAAGCGATGCGGCCGCTTCAGGTGTCGTTTGACGCCGCGGTAGAGATTGTTGACGTATTCGGCACCGTAAAGCGTCCCCCATTTCATGCAGAGCACGTTGACCAGGTTTTCGTTATCTTTTGCGGTCGACATCTAGGTGTCTCTACCTCCCTGATATGCCCGTTGCCATAGTCTGACGAACGGCTTACGCGCCGAGAAGTTGCTGGTAAATCCTATTGATCGCTGTCGCTTCCTTTTCCAGCGCGAAATTTTCCCGCACGTGAGCCAGCGCTGTTTCGCCCTGCGCGATGGCGAGGGCAGGATCGGCAAGATAGGTGGCGATGGCTGCCGTCAACGCATCGCCATCGCCTGGTGGCACGATGACGCCGTTTTCTCCGGGCACGATCATTTCTGCGTAAGCACCGGCGTCGGATGCCACGACCGGTGTCTTCGAAGCCATGGCCTCCAGCGGCGTCAGGCCGAAGCCCTCGTTGCGGGATGGGGCGACATAGAGCGTCAGGCGGCGATACCAGACCTTGATGTCAGGCACCTCTCCGATGAAGACGATGCGGTCGGTCAAGCCGGCTGCGGCGATATCGGCCTTCAGCTTGTCGGCGAATGCGACGTGTTCCGGGGTGACGCGGCCGGAAATGACCGCTGTCCAGTCCGGATGTTGCGGCAACAGCGCAATCATCGCCTGGACGAAAAGGTCCGTGCCCTTCTGATGGCGCACGCGGCCGAAGCAGCCGACGAGATGGCGGCCATGCAGGCCGGTCGCGGCGATCGTGTCGTCAGGTCCTTTCGGCGGATGGAAGAGCGTAAGATCGACACCATGTTGGATAACCGTATGCGGCACCTTGAGAAAGGAGCCGGAACGGCTGCTGGTGGCGATGACGGCGTCCATCTGGCGGATCAGCCAGCGAGTGTAGGAAGTGTGACGGCGCTGGGCGGCGGAGGTGAAGACGAGCTTCAGCGGAATGCGCAGCACGTGGCGCATCAGAATGCCAGCCGCCATTTCATTGTTGCGTCGTGCGTGCCAGACGCGATGGCGCCGTCCGGCCGGCGGACGCCAGAGGCCTGATAGTTGCGGCCATTTCAAACGGGGAAGTTCTGGCGGCAGGCCAGGGCCGAGGGCCGCGATCCGGATCCCCAGCCGGATCTGGCAGGGGATGAGCTGGACGATCGTCGACGTGACGCCGGAGAGCCGGCGTTTCAGGTTGGGCGCGATGATCTCGACGTCACTGATATCCGGCACTGGCTGCTCGTGCGAAGAAAGGCGCGGGCGATCAGCCCCAGGAAACCGAGAGGATTTCGTAAGCCTTCGAACCGCCGGGCGCGTTGACCTCGATGGAGTCGCCGACTTCCTTGCCGATTAGCGCGCGGGCGATCGGGGAGGAGATGGAGATGCGGCCCTGCTTTACGTCGGCTTCCTGATCGCCGACGATCTGGTAGGTCTTTTCCTCTTCGGTGTCCTCGTCGATCAGCTTCACCTTGGCGCCGAACTTGATCTTGTCGCCAGACATTTTGGAGAGGTCGATGATTTCGGCACGGGCCGTCAGGTCTTCGAGCTCGGTGATGCGGCCTTCATTGTGGCTTTGCGCTTCCTTGGCAGCGTGGTACTCGGCATTTTCCGAAAGGTCGCCATGGGCGCGCGCTTCGGCAATTGCCTCGATGATTCGTGGGCGCTCCTCCTGCTGGCGCCAGCGCAGTTCTTCCTGCAGCTTGACGAAACCACCCTGTGTCATCGGTACCTTATCAACCATGTTTTCGTCCTTCTCTCCCCGCATCTGCAGTTCGCGCAGACACAAAAGAAAACAGGTCCCGAAGGGGAACTTCGGAACCGTGTTACAATCCTAATTCGTTGCTTATAGCAGATCGAGACGCGCAATTTCCATAAAATTCGTACCGACCCTTTTTACCTTCAGCAGAAGTGCCTGCTTTTGAAGGGGAGTTGTGTGTCGCCCTTTTCTTCGTCTTGATTTCGCCGACATGAACATTTAGTGAACATGATAATGAAGAAGTCGCTCAGAGAACGATTGGCGATCCTCTCCGACGCCGCCAAATATGATGCATCCTGTGCCTCCAGCGGGACGGTCAAACGGGATTCGGCAGGCTCTGGCGGGCTCGGTTCGACCGAGGGCTCCGGCATTTGTCACGCCTATGCGCCGGATGGACGATGCATTTCTCTGCTGAAGATTCTACTCACCAACTTCTGCATTTACGACTGTGCCTATTGCATCAACAGATCGTCGAGCAATGTAGAGCGCGCTCGTTTCACGCCGGAAGAAGTCGTCTGGCTGACGCTCGAATTCTATCGGCGCAACTATATCGAGGGCCTGTTTCTTTCCTCGGGCATCATCCGTTCGTCCGACCACACGATGGAGGAAATGGTGCGCATCGTGCGGGAACTTCGCGTCACGCATGGTTTCCGTGGTTATATCCATCTGAAATCCATTCCGGAGGCATCATCACACCTGATCGACGAGGCGGGGCTCTATGCCGATCGGCTGTCGCTCAACATCGAACTGCCGACCGATAGCGGCATCAGCCGTTTTGCGCCGGAGAAGAAACCGGCCGGTATCCGCCGCTCGATGGGCCATCTCAGGCTGAAGATCGAGGCGGCGGAAGAGCCGACACTGCAGACCAAACGGCGCGAACGCTTCGTGCCGGCCGGCCAGAGCACGCAGATGATCGTCGGTGCGGATGGGGCCAATGACGCGACGATCCTGTCGACCAGCGGCCAGCTCTACAGCAGCTACGGTCTGAAGCGCGTCTATTATTCCGCCTTCAGCCCGATCCCCGACAGTTCGAAAAACCTGCCGCTCATCAAGCCGCCGCTGATGCGCGAGCACCGGCTCTATCAGGCCGACTGGCTCTATCGCTTCTACGGTTTCGGCATTGATGAAATCACTTCGACGCAGCAGGGTGGCATGCTGGATCTCAATCTCGATCCAAAGCTCGCCTGGGCGCTTGGCCATCGCGGCGATTTTCCCGTCGATGTGAACCGCGCCGATCGCGAAAAGCTCTTACGCGTGCCTGGGCTCGGCACCAAGACGGTGAAGGCGATTCTGGCCGAGCGGCGGCAGCGGCGCCTGCGGATCGAGGATTTGCCGCGTCTTGGTGTGTCGATCCGCAAGGTACAGGCCTTCATTACCGCAGAGGGCTGGACGCCGCATCGGCTCGTCGATCGGCCGGACCTGCGTGCTATGTTCGAACCGCAACCTGAACAATTGTCATTGCTGTGATGCGCCGGGTCGTGCTGGAGGGCAGAGGTAATTTCGAGGAGTGGCGCAAGGCCGCCCGCGCCTTTGCCGCGGCTGGAATTCTGCCTCACGAAATCGACTGGCATGAAAAGAGCAACGAGCCCGGCTTCGCCTTCCAGCGGGACGCGCTGCCGCCCGATCCGCCAGCCAACAGCAAGCCGATGACTGTACCGCCGGCTTTCATGACGCTGGCCGAGGCGGTGATCTGCCATAGCGACCCGAAGCGGTTTTCATTGCTCTATAGCCTGCTTTGGCGAATACAAGAGAACCGGCATCTGTTGGATCTGTCCTCGGATGAGGAAGTCTCGCGTGCCCGGTTGATGCAGAAGAGCGTGTATCGTGACGCCCACAAGATGACGGCTTTCGTGCGCTTCAAGGAAGTGGCTGCTCCAGCGGGCGGACGCCGGAAATTCATTGCCTGGTTCGAGCCGGATCATTACGTCGTCGCGCGCAAGGCGCCCTTCTTCCAGCGCCGCTTCACCGACATGGACTGGCTGATCGCGACGCCGAAGGGGTCGGCTGCCTGGAACGGCGAGCGGCTGACTATCAGCAACGCACCCTGCGAGAAGCCCGATATCAGCGATGCGGCCGACGATCTCTGGCGTACTTACTATGCCAACATCTTTAATCCGGCACGATTGAAGGTGAAGGCCATGCAGGCGGAGATGCCGAAGAAATACTGGAAAAACCTGCCGGAAGCCGATCTCATTCCCGGCCTGATTGCCGATGCCGAAGCGAAAGTGCTCGCTATGGCCGAGCGCGGGGCGACGATGCCGCTTCCCTATCACAACAGGATCCAGGAGGCCGCCGCCCGCATGCCGGTCCCGGAAATGGCTCCTGCCGGGACGCTGGAGGCGTTGCGAGAGGACGCAGCCGTCTGCAGTCAATGTCCGCTGCATGCGAGGGCGACGCAGACCGTCTTCGGCGAAGGCCCTGTTGATGCGAAGATCATGTTCGTCGGCGAGCAGCCGGGCGATCAGGAGGATCTTGCAGGTCGACCCTTCGTCGGCCCTGCCGGAAAGGTTTTCGACGACGCGATCGCACAAGCCGGCATCGACCGATCGAGGCTTTATGTCACCAATGCCGTCAAGCATTTCAAATACGAGCCGCGCGGCAAGCGGCGCATCCACCAGAGACCCAATCTCGGCGAGGTGCAGCAGTGCCGCTGGTGGCTGAAGCTGGAGCTCGATCTCATCAAACCGAAAGTGATCGTAGCGATGGGGGCGACGGCGCTCTATTCGCTGACCGGCGAGAAGCAGAAGCTGGAGGATCTGCGTGGACGTCCGATTGCGATGGAGGAGGGGCGGGTGCTCTTCGTGACGGTGCATCCGTCCTATCTGCTGCGAATTCCGGACGAGGAGCGGAAAGCGCGGGAGCTCGCCCGATTCCGGCAAGATATGAATCTGATCAAGGGCCTGGCTGCCTGAGCGCAGAATTCGATTCAATGCGTCAGTGAACGAAGACCGGATCTTTCGGCAGGTTCGGTGGATTATATCCGGTCACCATGCGCACCCTCACGGATTCATGCAGATTTGCGCCATCGGGGATGAAGCGCCTGTCTTCGCGCGGAAGATAAACGCCGCCTCTATCGCCACGCCTGCGCCAGGAATTTTCCGGCACGCGCCGCGGAATATATTCGAGCAGTTTCCAGCCTGCGCTCATCGAGTCATGCAGCGATGCGGCCGCGTTGAGCTCGACATAATACTTGTCGTTCTTGCCAAGGACGATGTTATTGATCGTGCGCGAAACATAGAGCAGGCCTGCCGGCCCCGTTTCGCGGATCATCCAGTCGAGCGGTATCTTGATCTGGGCGCTTTCAGCCTCCGGGTAACCGCCGCCGATATCGCCGTGGACACCGGCAAACCAGACCTCCTTAAAGTCCTGTTTTGCGGTTGCGGGCTTGAAGGGATTGCCGCGGTAGTCCTGATCCGGCGTCCACAATTCCGGCTGGAACATAGTTCTTCGCTCGTCTATCGCCATGGCATGGCGTACATATTCGACGCTCGGATTCTTGCGGGTGAAGGGATGGGTCTTGAACTGAATGCGTCCTTTGCCCTTTTCGATGACAGAGGCGACGGTGTCGAAGAGACCAAGCAGCTTGATCGGCGGTCGGTCGTTGCGCAGCATACGCTCGTAGAGCCGCATGCTCTTGAAGGCTGATGAGGGATCCCCGCCATCGGCGCGCTGCTCCTGTTCGGGAATGCCCTTATAGGTTCTGTAAGCGTAATCGAGCAGGTTCAGGTGATATCTGCTGCATAGCCCGAAGGCATGAATGAAACCTGCGAGAACGCGGGCCGTATAGGCGCCGCGGCTGAAGCCGAAAATATAGATGCGATCCCTGTCGGGATGGCCTCCGTGATCGTCGGGGGTGCCGGAATCATAATTTTCGACGAGGAAACGGTAGGCATCTTTGACATTTTCATCGAGACCCCAACCAGTCGCAAGGCCCCAGACCTCGATAGATTGGCGATAAAAGGACGACCAGGCATCTGCTGCTCCCAGCGTGCCGACGCCGGGGTCATAATAGACGATCTGGTCGTCGGAGCGCTTCAGTGTTCCGAACAGACGCAAAATATTGGTGCGGTCTGCAGTTATCTCGTTCGACGTGCCGTCGAACAGAATGACGATGTTCTTCGACATGCTGCTTCCCCGATACGACCGGAAGCAGGCTAACATCAAGTATCCACGTCTGCAATTTGAGGTCGCAGTTTTGGCGGGGCCGAGGAGGCGAAGGCGAAGAGGCGATGCCTCTTCGCAGGATCAGAAGTAGCTTTGCAGCGGGCGGACTTCGAGATTGCCGGCCTTGAGCGCCTTGATGGCCTGAGCGGCGGCTTCGGCGCCGGCCATCGTGGTGTAGTAGGGCACCTTCTGCATGAGGGTGGCGCGGCGCAGCGATTTGGAGTCCGAGATCGCCTTGTTGCCGTCGGTCGTGTTGATCACGAGCTGGACCTGGCGGTTGCGGATGGCGTCCTCGATATGCGGACGTCCCTCGAGAACCTTGTTGATCTTGGTCGCCTCAATGCCGTTTTCGGCGAGGAAGCGGGCCGTGCCGCCGGTTGCCAGCACCTTGAAGCCTTGCTCGACCAGGATTCGGATCGCCGGCAGAACGCGTGGCTTGTCGGCATCGCGCACGGATACGAAGACCGTGCCTTCACGCGGCAGTTCGACGCCGGCGCCGAGCTGCGACTTTGCGAAGGCCAGCGCGAAATCGCTGTCGAGGCCGATGACTTCGCCGGTGGAGCGCATTTCCGGGCCGAGCAGCGTATCGACGCCCGGGAAGCGGGCGAAGGGGAAGACGGCTTCCTTGACGGCGATATGCTTCAAAGCGCGCGGATCGGGCTTTTCGCCATAGGCTGTGAAGGTCGCATCAAGCTTCTCACCGGCCATGACGCGGGCGGCGATCTTGGCGATCGGCGCGCCGATGGTCTTGGCGACGAAGGGTACCGTGCGCGAAGCGCGCGGGTTGACTTCGAGTACGTAGACGGTGTCATCCTTGATGGCGAACTGCACGTTCATCAAGCCGCCGACGTTGAGCGCTTTCGCCATGGCTTTGGCCTGACGCTCCAGCTCATCGAGCATCTCGCGCGACAGCGTGCGTGGCGGCAGCGAGCAGGCGCTGTCGCCTGAATGGATACCGGCCTCTTCGATATGCTCCATGATGCCGGCGACATAGACGTCAGTACCGTCGGAGAGGCAATCGACGTCGACTTCGATGGCATTGGTCAGATAGCTGTCGAAAAGAAGAGGGTTCTTGCCGAGCAGCGTGTTGATCTGGCCGGTCTTGTCGTTCGGGTAGCGCGCCTTGATGTCCTCGGGCACCAGTTCCGGAACCGTGTCGAGCAGATAGTTCTGCAGCTGGCTCTCAGCATGGATGATCTGCATAGCGCGGCCGCCGAGCACGTAGGACGGGCGAACGACCAGCGGGAAGCCGATTTCGGCAGCGACCAGGCGGGCCTGCTCGACGGAATAGGCGATGCCGTTGTTCGGCTGGTTGAGGTCGAGCTTCATCAGAAGCTTCTGGAAGCGGTCGCGGTCTTCGGCAAGGTCGATTGCGTCGGGTGCTGTTCCGAGGATCGGGATGCCGTTCTTTTCCAGCGCTTCAGCGAGCTTCAGCGGGGTCTGGCCGCCGAACTGGACGATGACGCCGACGACTTTGCCCTTTTCCTGCTCAGCGCGCAGGATTTCGATCACATCTTCGGCCGTCAGTGGCTCGAAATAGAGGCGATCGGACGTGTCGTAATCGGTCGAGACCGTTTCCGGGTTGCAGTTGATCATGATTGCTTCATAGCCGGCATCCTTCAGCGCGAAGGCGGCGTGGCAGCAGCAATAGTCGAATTCGATACCCTGGCCGATACGGTTCGGGCCACCGCCGAGGATGACGACCTTCTTGCGATCGGAGACCAGCGCTTCGGAGCGGGCGGTGCCGACGAAAGGCGTCTCATAGGTCGAGTACATATAGGCGGTCGGCGAGGCGAATTCGGCAGCACAGGTATCGATGCGCTTGAAGACCGGGCGGACGTTCAGGCTGTTGCGCAGCTCTGCCACTTCCTTCGGGCGCTTGCCGGTCAGCGTGGCGAGGCGGGCATCGGAGAAGCCCATGGCCTTCAGCATGCGAAGGTTGGTCTCGTCGGTCGGCAGGCCGTGTTCACGGATGCGGGCTTCCATGTCGACGATGTTCTTCAGCTGGGCGATGAACCAAGGGTCGATCTTGCAGCCTTCGTGCACTTCCTCGATGGTCAGGCCCATGCGCAGCGCCTGGGCGACCATGCGCAGGCGATCCGGCGTCGGCGTGCCGATCGCGGCGCGGATGGCATTCAGGCTGGATTCACCTTCTTCGGCATCGGGGATCTCGATTTCGTCGAGGCCGGTCAGACCGGTTTCCAGGCCGCGCAGAGCCTTCTGCAACGATTCTGCAAAGGTACGGCCGATCGCCATGACTTCGCCGACCGACTTCATGGCTGTGGTCAGAACCGGGGAAGCGCCGGGGAATTTCTCGAAGGCGAAACGCGGGATCTTGGTGACGACATAGTCGATCGACGGTTCGAACGAGGCAGGGGTCGCGCCGCCGGTAATGTCGTTCTCGAGTTCGTCGAGCGTATAGCCGATGGCGAGCTTGGCGGCGATCTTGGCAATCGGGAACCCAGTAGCCTTGGAGGCGAGCGCCGAGGAGCGCGAAACGCGCGGGTTCATTTCGATGACGACGAGGCGGCCGTCCTTCGGATTGACGGCGAACTGCACGTTCGAACCGCCAGTTTCGACGCCGATCTCGCGCAGCACCGCGATCGAGGCGTTGCGCATGATCTGGTATTCCTTGTCCGTCAGCGTCAGCGCCGGAGCAACGGTGATCGAGTCGCCGGTATGGACGCCCATCGGATCGATGTTTTCGATGGAGCAGATGATGATGCAGTTATCCGCCTTGTCGCGGACGACCTCCATCTCATACTCCTTCCAGCCGAGGACGGATTCTTCGACCAGCACTTCGGTGGTTGGCGAGGCATCGAGGCCGCTGCCGACGATTTCGAAGAATTCCGAGCGGTTATAGGCAATGCCGCCGCCGGTGCCGCCGAGCGTGAAGGACGGGCGGATGATGGCGGGCAGGCCGACATGGTCAATTGCCTGGGCGGCGATTGCCATGGCATGGCTCATATAGCGCTGCTTGCGGTCGCTCTCGCCGAGGTTCCACTGGTTTTCCAGTTCGTCGAGCGCCTTGTCGAGATCGGCGCCGGAAAGGCTTTCGCGCAGCTTGGCGCGCTCGGCTTCATGCGTCTTGCGGTCGGCGTCCTTGATGTCGGTGGCGTTTGCCAGCATCGAGCGCGGCGTTTCAAGGCCGATGCGGGCCATCGCCTCGCGGAACAGCGCGCGGTCCTCAGCCATGTCGATGGCGGCAGGCTTGGCGCCGATCATCTCTACATTGTAGCGATCGAGCACGCCCATGCGCTTCAGCGAGAGAGCGGTGTTCAGCGCCGTCTGGCCGCCCATGGTCGGCAGCAGCGCGTCGGGGCGTTCCTTGGCGATGATCTTGGCGACGACTTCAGGCGTGATCGGCTCGACATAGGTTGCATCGGCGAGACCCGGGTCGGTCATGATCGTGGCCGGGTTGGAGTTGACGAGGATGACGCGGTAGCCTTCCTCCTTCAGCGCCTTGCAGGCCTGGGTGCCGGAATAGTCGAATTCGCAAGCCTGGCCAATGACGATCGGTCCCGCGCCGATGATGAGGATCGATTTGATGTCTTGGCGCTTCGGCATGGGCGATATCCATTTCTAGCTGCGCAAAAAGCCGGCCAGGGTGGGAGGTCACCGGGTCGGGTCGCGCATTGAGGGTCTTTTCAGGCTAGAAGCGGCTTATAGGCAAATGTTTTTGCAAACGGAACCCCATAAATCACGGAATCGACAGGAATTCGGACCGTCCTTTGGAAGCCAATTGCCCATCGGGCACGACGAGCGTGCGAATCTCGCCGCCAAGCGCCGGATTGGCGATGGCTTCCGGTGCCTGTTCGAGTGTGATCCGACGCGAAATCAGCTGCTCCACCTTGATTGCGCCTGAGGCGATGAGGTCGGCTGCGCGCCCGTGTGTGAATGGGTTGAGGAAAGAGCTGATAAGGTTCACTTCGCGAAACAGCAGGTCAAAGGGTTCGATTTCTATCTTTGCGCCTTGCGGCATGACGCCGAGGATGACGGCAGTGCCGCCACGCCTTGCGAGCTTCGGCGCCTGCATCATCGTTTCCAGCACGCCAGCACATTCAAAGACGACGTCGGCGCCGCCGGGCAGCAAACCTTGATCGCCGGTAATGCTGCTGACGACATCCGCGTGTGACGGATCGAAAGTCGCGGTGGCACCGAGTGTTTCGGCAAGCGCGCGTTTCTCGGCATTGCGGGTGACGAGGAGAATACGTGTTGCGCCGGCAAGCCGGGCAAGCTGGACGGTGAGAAGGCCGATTACACCGCCGCCGAGCACGATGACGGAAGCGCCGGTCTTAATAGTGGCGAGATCGACGCCGTGGAGGCAGCAAGCTAGCGGCTCGCAAAACGCGCCGTGCAGCGGATCGAGGCCAGGCGGCAGGGCGAAGGCCTGTTTGTGCGGCAGGATGACATAGTCGGCAAAACCGCCGTCTTTATGGATGCCGATCGCCTGCAGGTTTCGACAAAGATTGACCCGGCCATTGTGGCATTCTTCGCAGCGGCCGCAGGCGATGTTGGGATCACCCGTAACGCGCATGCCGGGGCGGAAGCCGCTGACCTCGGGGCCGACTGTTTCGATGATGCCGGCGAATTCGTGGCCAAGGGTCACCGGTGGATGGGAGGGGAACTCGCCGAGGAACAGATGTCGGTCGGTGCCGCAGATGCCGCAGGCTTCGACGCGCACCAGCAGGTCGCCCGGTCCGGGAACGGGCTTTTCCACCTCGCGCAGAAACAGCTTTCCGGTCGCTTCCAGGCGCACGGCTTTCATCGGCATTCTCCTCCAGGTCTCCTCATCGTCAGGAAGCGGGAAAGCAGGAGTCGCGTCAAGCATTTGCCGGCATTTCTTCAGCCGAAGCGCCGACGGGCTTCCTCGGCAAAACTCCGGCTGACCGGAATCTGCGTGCCGTCGCGTGCGAGGATGAAGATCCTGCCGTTATCGCGTTTCAGGGCTTCGACATGGGCGTCGGCCACCCAATGTGACCTGTGCACCTGGAGGCCCGGTGTCCCGCTGATCTCGCGCAGCGCGTCGGAAAAACGCAACAGCACCAGCTCGCGGCCGCGGCTGGTGACGACCTCGGTATAGTGATCTTGCACGGATAGACGCAGCAGGGCGCCGCGGTTCTGCGGCTTCAGCCGGTCGAGGATCGAGGTCGCCGGCGGTGTTTGCGCCGTTGCCTGCTCAATCTGGCGATGCATGGCGAGATAGGTCAGAAAGCAGAAGAGGGCGCAGAGCGGCAGCGCGAAGAGCGCCCTTGCGAGGCCGCCGCCAAGCGCGGCCGAATTGCCGCTGAAGGCATAGTCGATGAAGCCGATGGCAAAGCCGGTCGGCAGGGCTGCGACCAGCGAGCCGATCATCATGCGCCAGAACATGCGATCCAGCACTTTGCGCAGCAGCGCATCGGCGAGAACTGAAAACAGGATGGCAATCGACCAGGCGACGGCGTGCAGGATCAGCCAGTAGGCGAAGCGCTTGCCGACTGCCATGCTTTCCATCGTGCCATAGGGGCCGGTGATCGCGAAGATCAGGACGACGGCGAGGAAGGTTCCCCAGAAACGCGGCGCGCGCCAGAAGACCTGCAATTCGCGAAGCGTGGATTGCAAGGATGGGTGATCCACGAAGTTTTCCCGCCGTCTACGCCATGTTTGTTGAGAGGAATGCAGTCATGCTGGAAACAGAGGACGAATTCAACCGGAGCCGCTCATGACCCTGGAACCTCTGCTTAATGCCCCCGTCGCCATTCACATCCACGTTGCCGCCGTCGTGCCGGCGGCTATCCTCGGCGCCCATCTGCTTGCATGGCCGAAGGGCACGCCGCGGCACCGTCTGCTTGGCAAGATCTGGATGGCGCTGATGGTGGTGACGGCGCTGTCGAGCTTCTTCATCCACGAGATCAATCTCGTCTATGGCTTCAGCCCAACCCATCTTCTTTCTGTCTTCGTGCTCGCCGGAAGCTGGCGAGCAATTCTCGCTGCCCGGCGTCATGATATCCGCACCCATCGGCGGATCGTATCGGGCATGTATTTCGGCGGCATCGTCGTTGCAGGCCTTGCGACATTGCTGCCGGGCCGGCTGATGCATGCGGTCACGTTCTCTGGCAATAGCTGGCTGGCCCTGGCACCGCTCGGGCTGGTCACCGCTGCGATCGGCGCGGCCATCGGGTTTCGTCCGCGCCGCAGCCGGGTTGCGTGAGGAAGCGGCTGGAATTCGTCTTTGCGGCGGATATATAACTGACTCCTGAGAGCATGCATGAGCGCATCGCCGGGGAGATCGAACATGGAATGGAAAGGCCGGCGTCAGTCCGACAATATCGAGGATCGTCGTAGCGATCCGTCCGGTGGCTTGGGGGGACGTAATCCATTCGGCCGTGGCGGCGGCTTCAATTTTCCGTCGGGTGGCGGCGTTGGTCGCCGTGGCGGCGGGCTCAGCATCGGCACGATCATCTTTCTCGTCGTCATCTACCTGATCTTCAAGGCGATGGGCGTCGACCTGCTGCAGGTGATGGAGGGCGGCGGCTCAATGGATGGCGCTGGCGGCTCCGGTTATTCGCAGAGTGACTCCTCCCCGCAGGCTCCCGCCAATGATGAGATGACTGCCTTCGTGCGCACGGTTCTCGCCGAAACCGAAGATACCTGGCACGGCATCTTCCAGTCTCAGGGCAAGGATTACGAGGAGCCGCGCCTCGTTCTCTTCTCCGGCCAGACGCAGTCGGCCTGCGGATTTGCGTCGGCTGCGACCGGCCCCTTCTACTGCCCCGGAGACCACAAGGTCTATCTCGACACGGCCTTCTTCCAGGAGCTTTCCGATCGGTTCGGCGCTTCAGGCGATTTCGCCGAAGCGTATGTGATCGCCCATGAGGTCGGCCATCATGTGCAGAACCTGCTCGGCATCCTGCCGAAGTTCAATGAGGCTCGCCAGCGCATGAGCGAGGCGGACGCGAATAAGATGTCGGTCCGCGTCGAGCTGCAGGCGGATTGCTTTGCCGGCATCTGGGGCAAGTTTACACAGCAGAAGGGTATTCTCGACGCCGGCGATCTCGAGGAGGCGCTGAACGCTGCGCAGCAGATCGGCGACGATACGCTGCAGAAGCGTTCGCAGGGCTATGTCGTGCCGGAGAGTTTCAACCACGGCACGTCGGCGCAGCGCATGCGCTGGTTCAAGCGTGGCTTCGACAGCGGGCAGCTTTCGGCCTGCGATACCTTCTCCAACCCGATCTGATCGAAATATCCGGCACCTTTTCTGAAGGCAGGGTACCGGTATGCGGGGTAGCTTACTTTTCGCTGTCCATGTGCTTGAGTTGGGCTTCTGGATAACGGGCACCCTTCGCAGCCCCTTTTGGCACGGCGCGTTCGATCGCGGAGAGATCGTCTGCGGTGAGCTCCACCGCGCGGGAGCCGAGCGCTTCCGTCAGCCGATCGCGACGGCGGGCGCCGACCAACGGCACGATATCCGTCCCCTGAGCTGCTACCCAGGCGATCGCGACCTGCGCGACCGAGGCGCCCTTGATGGTCGCGATTTTCCGGAGTTCTTCGACCAGGGCAAGGTTTTCATCGATATTGCCTTCCTGGAAGCGCGGGCTGACGGCGCGGAAATCGCCTGCGCCCTGCTGGCCTTTCTGCCAGTGGCCGCTGATGAGGCCGCGCGACAGCACCCCATAGGCTGTGATGGAAATGCCGAGTTCGCGGGTTGTCGGCAGGATCTCATCCTCGATGCCGCGTGAGATCAGTGAATATTCGATCTGCAGGTCGGCAATCGGTGCGACGGCCGCAGCCCGGCGGATCGTATCGGCGCCGACCTCGGAGAGGCCGACATGGCGGACGTAGCCGGCCTTGATGAGATCGGAGATCGCGCCGACCGTGTCCTCGATCGGCACGTTTGGATCGAGACGGGCAGGGCGGTAGATGTCGATATAGTCGACGCCTAGGCGCTGCAGCGTATAGGCAAGGAAGTTCTTCACGGCGATGGGCCGCGCGTCGTAGCCGTTCCAGCCATTGGAGGGATCGCGCAACGCGCCGAACTTGACGCTGATGATCGCGTCTTCGCGCTTGCGGCCCTTGAGCGCCTCGCCGATCAGCATTTCATTGTGGCCCATGCCGTAGAAGTCGCCTGTGTCGAGCAGGTTGACGCCGGCGTCGAGCGCGGCATGGATGGTCGCAATGCTTTCAGCACGGTCGGACGGGCCGTACATGCCCGACATGCCCATGCAGCCGAGGCCGATAGCCGAGACTTCTGGGCCGGTTTTTCCCAAACGATGAATCTGCATTTTTTTCTCCTTCAGCGGCGGCGATGCCGTCTTCGGATGCTGTTTTATCGCGCTCAAGTTTGTGCGATAATCCGGATAGTCTCGAACAGGCCGTACGGGAAAATGCACAATGGATGACCTTCCCCTCAGTGATCTGGATGCCTTTGCCGCAATTGCAAGAGAACGCAGTTTCCGCTCCGCAGCCCGCAAGCGCGGGGTTTCCGCGTCGTCGCTGAGTGATTCCCTGCGGCGCCTCGAAGAGCGGCTCGGGGTCAGGCTTCTCAATCGGACGACGCGCTCCGTCACGCCGACGGCGGCGGGCCAGCGATTGCTCGACAAGCTTTCACCGGCCCTTTCGGAAGTGGCCGCCGCGCTCGGTCAGCTCGATAGTTTTCGCGACAGTCCGGTGGGCACGCTCAGGCTCAACGTGCCGAGTATCGTCCTGAAGCTTTTCATGGCGCATCTCGCCGCGCGGTTTCTGGCGCTCCATCCGCAGATCACGCTGGAGATTATTGGCGAAGATACATTCATCGACGTGCTGGCCGCCGGCTTCGACGCCGGCATTCGCTATGACGAGCGGCTGGAGCGCGACATGATCGCCGTGCCGATCGGCCCGCGCCGGCAGCGCTATGTGACGGCGGCTGCTCCCGCCTATCTGGAAAAGCGGGGCGTGCCGCAGCATCCGAGAGATCTGCTGGAGCATAGCTGCATCCGGCATCGCTTCATCAGCGGCGCTACGCTTGCCTGGGAATTCGAACGAGATGGTGAAGTGCTCGTGATTACGCCGTCCGGCCCCATCATCGCCAATGCGGTGGAGATGGAAATCGAAGCCACGCTTGCCGGTCTTGGCGTCATCCGTACCTTTGAAGAGCTGCTTGCGCCGGGGATTGCGGAAGGCCGGCTGGTGCGGATCCTCAGCGAGTGGGACAGCGAATTTTCCGGCCCGTTTCTTTACTATCAGAGCCGCCGCCATATGCCCGCGCCGTTGCGGGCCTTTGTCGATTTTGTGCGGATGGAGCAACGAAAGAACGCCTGAGCCATCAGTTTTGGCGGCCTCTCCATCAAGAATATTGAAATGTTCACGTATTGTTTCGGTCATTCCGATCGGCTATGTCATTTATTCGGCGACAAGCTCGTCTTTCCAGAAAATATCAGCTGTAGAGATGTGTCATGCTTGATCCGAAATTCGTTCGCCGCGGCCTTTTCCTGGTCTTCATCATTCTCTTTCTTGATATTATCGGCATCGCCATCATCATGCCGGTGCTGCCTGTTTACCTGGAGGAACTGACGGGCGGCACGGTCAGCGATGCGGCTGTCGATGGCGGCTGGCTGATGCTGATCTATTCGCTGATGCAGTTCCTGTTTGCGCCGCTGCTCGGAAACTTGAGCGACCGTTTCGGGCGCCGTCCGATCCTGCTGCTCTCGGTGCTGACCTTCGCGTTCGACAATTTCATCTGCGCCATCGCCACCAGCTACTGGATGCTCTTCGTCGGCCGCGTGCTTGCCGGCATCAGCGGCGGCAGCTTCGCCACCTGCTCGGCTTACATTGCCGACATCAGCAATGAAGAGAACCGCGCCAAGAATTTCGGCCTCATCGGCATCGCCTTCGGTGTCGGTTTCACGGTCGGTCCCGTCATCGGCGGCTTCCTTGGCGAATTTGGACCGCGCGTGCCGTTCTTCGGCGCGGCGGCGCTTTCCTTCATCAATTTTGTTGCCGCCTGTTTCCTGCTGCCCGAAACGCTCGAAGCGAAAAACCGTCGCACTTTCGAATGGAAGCGCGCAAACCCGCTCGGCGCTCTGCGGCAAATGCGGCATTATCCCGGTATCGGCTGGGTTTGCCTGGTGATGTTTCTGTTCTTCCTCGCTCATGCCGTCTATCCGTCGGTCTGGTCCTTCGTCTCGACCTTCCGCTACGGCTGGAGCGAAGGACAGATCGGCCTGTCGCTCGGCATCTACGGTATCGGTGCGGCTCTCGTCATGGGGCTCGTCCTGCCGCGTGTCGTGCCTGTTCTCGGTGAATGGAAGACGGCGGTGCTCGGCCTCTGTTTCTCGATGGTGGCGCTTTCAGGTTATGCTTTGGCCTGGGAGGGCTGGGTCGTCTATACCGTGATCGTATTGACGGTCATGGAGAATGTTGCCGATCCGCCGCTGCGCAGCATCGCCGCCGGCAAGGTGCCGCCATCCGCACAGGGTGAGCTGCAGGGCGCGCTCACCAGCATCAGCAGCATTACCACGATCATCGGTCCGCTGATCTTCACGCAGATGTTCGGCTATTTCACCAAGCCGGATGCGCCGATCACCTTTGCCGGCGCGCCTTATCTGCTGGCAGCGTTCTTCATCCTCGTTGCTGCGGTTGTATTTCTGACGCGCGTGACGACATCGAAAGCGCCGGCACAAGCTTTCAACGCGGCGGAGTGATCCATCAAAAACAGTGAAGCCGTGATGAATTTTTCAGCATCTGCCTGTTCTGGGGTGGTTCTTTGTGCCGCTTTGCTCTAAGCCCACATGATATTTTGCCGCGCTGCGGCCCTTAACGATTCAATTTCAGGAATAGTGTCATGGACACGCCGATCGACGTGCGCGCCGTCGCGCATGCAAACGACAACCGCTGGTCTGCGCATTTTCGCGCTACGCTGATGCTCGGCGTGCCGTTGATCGGCGCCCAGCTTGCACAATTCGGCATCGGAATGACCGATGTGATGATCGTCGGTCAGCTCGGAGCCGAGCATCTTGCTGCCATGGTGCTTTCCGCCCAGTTCCTGTTCACGATCCTGATTTTCGGTTCGGGCTTTGCGATTGCCGTCATCCCGATGGTGGCTCAAGCCTACGGCCGCGGCGATGTCGTGAGCGTGCGCCGGTCGCTGCGCATGGGGATCTGGGTTGTCATCTGCTATTGGCTGCTGATGCAGCCGGCCTTCTATAATTCCGAGGCAATCCTGCGGTACTTTGGGCAGAAGCCTGAAGTGGCGAAGCTTGCCCACGGTTATATCATCATCGGTCAGTTCAGTGTGCTGCCCGGTCTGCTTTACAACGTCATGCGCGGGCTCGTCAGCGCCATTGGCAAGGCTGGCGTCATTCTCCAGGTCACCATTGCCATGCTGGTGCTGAATGCGATCGGCGCCTATATCCTCGTGCTCGGCCATTTCGGCTTTCCGGTCATGGGCCTTGAAGGTGCTGCGATCGTGTCCGTCGCGGTGCAGACTGCGGGCTTCCTCTTCATCCTCTCCTATGTGCAGGGCAGGGAGGAGACGCGGCGCTATGAGATCTTCGTGCGCTTCTGGAAGCCGGACTGGCATGCCTTCTTCGAGGTCGTCCGCCTCGGCCTGCCGATCAGCATCACCATCCTCGCCGAAGTCAGTCTCTTCACGGCAGCCTCGCTGCTGATGGGGCATATCGGCACCATCGAGCTTGCCGCGCATGGTATCGCCCTGCAATGGGCGTCGATGGCCTTCATGATCCCGCTCGGTCTCGGCCAGGCGGCAACCGTTCGTGTCGGCGTCGCGCACGGGCAGGGCGATCATGCCGGGCTGGTGAGGGCGGCCATCACGGTGCTCATCATTGCTGCCGCTGCGTCCATCATCGGCAGCATCATCTTTGCTGCCATACCGCAGGTCCTGGCGCGGCTCTTCCTTGATGTCAGCCTGCCGGAGGCACCCGAAGTGCTGGCCTATGCCGGTCCGCTGATCGTCATCGCCGGTCTCTTCCAGTTCGTCGACGGCCTGCAGGCAATCGCAAGCGGATTGCTGCGTGGACTGAAGGATGCGCGCGTGCCGATGGTCATGGCGCTGATCGCCTATTGGCCAATCGGCTTCTTCCTCGCCTGGGCCTTTGCCTTCCCGCTCGGCTTCGGCGGGCTTGGAATCTGGTATGGTTTTCTCGTCGGGCTGGCTGCGGCTGCCGCCATGCTCTGCGCCCGCTTCTACATTCTCGTTCGCCGAGAGGGCGCGACGGCCGGGATTTAAGCCGGCCGTCATATCTCAGCTGTCAGGCCGCAACGGGCTTATAGCTGGCGATATCGGCGCGAATTCCGAGGCGAGCGAACATTTCCTGAGGGTCGAAATTGGCGGCCTTGTGGGCTGCGGCAACGACCGCCCGTACGCGTTCGACGACATCGGCGTTTTCCCATTCGGCAACCGTCACGAAATTGAATTCGCCGGGACCGGCAACCTGTTCCAGCACTGTATGATTGATGAAGCCCTCCTGTGCCTCCAGCACCTTGTGGGTCATCATGACATTGACGAGAAATTCCTCGCGCGCCGCAGCCGGCACGACGAATTTGTCTATCCTGTAGAAAGCTCCGCTCATCCAGTCTTCTCCTGCATCTGATGTGTTGCAGGCAGTTCTGTAATTCCTCAAGTTAAGTTGAGGTCAACATGCGGGCAAAGAAAAAGGCCCGCCTGGACGAGCCTTGATCCGGTATCAACGTTCGGCGAGTGCCGGTTCGCCCTTCTTCTCGCGTACCATGTTGACGAAGCGGCGGAAGAGGTAGTGGCTGTCCTGCGGGCCGGGGGAGGCTTCTGGGTGATGCTGGACAGAGAAGACCGGCTTGCCGAGAACGCGCAGGCCGCAATTGGTGCCGTCGAACAGCGATACGTGAGTCTCTTCAACGCCTTCGGGCAGCGACTTCGTGTCGACCGCGAAGCCGTGGTTCATGGAGACGATCTCGACCTTGCCGGTCGTGTGATCCTTGACCGGATGGTTGGCGCCGTGATGGCCCTGATGCATCTTTTCGGTCTTGGCGCCGAGTGCGAGGCCGAGCATCTGGTGGCCGAGGCAGATGCCGAAGACCGGGATATCGGTGCCGATCAGTTCCTTGATGACCGGCACGGCATATTCGCCTGTGGCGGCCGGGTCGCCCGGGCCGTTCGACAGGAAGATGCCATCCGGCTGCAAGGCGAGCACGTCCTCAGCGCTCGTCGTTGCCGGCATGACCGTGACCTTGCAGTCGAGGCCAGCGAAGAGGCGCAGGATGTTGCGCTTGACGCCGTAATCCAGGCAGACGACATGATACTTCGTGTCGGCAGCGCCGAGTTCGCCATAGCCCTCGTTCCAGACCCAAGGGGTCTGCGACCACTGCGAGGACTGGCCTGATGATGCGACCTTGGCGAGGTCGAGGCCTTCGAGGCCACTCCAGGCCTTGGCTTCTGCCTTCAGCGCTTCGATATCGAAATTGCCGGAGGGGTCGTGAGCGATGACAGCGTTCGGCGACCCGTTTTCGCGGATCCAGGCGGTCAGTGCGCGGGTGTCGATGCCGCAGAGGCCGATGATGCCGCGGGCCTTCAGCCAGGCGTCAAGATGCTTGGCGGCACGGTAGTTCGAAGGTTCGGTGATATCGGCCTTGAAGATGACGCCGACTGCGCCGTGGCGCGCTGCCGGTGTGAGATCTTCGATATCTTCTTCGTTGGTGCCGATATTGCCGATATGCGGGAAGGTGAAGGTGACGATCTGGCCGAGATAGGAGGGGTCGGTGAGGATTTCCTCGTAGCCGGTCAGTGCCGTATTGAAGACGGCCTCCGCCTGGATCTTGCCGGTTGCGCCGATACCCTTGCCTTCGATGACGGTGCCATCGGCAAGAACGAGCAGGGCGGTCGGCTTTTCGGTTGTCCAGGGTGCTGTCGCGGTCATCTTCATCCCGTTTCCGGCGGGCTTGGCGTTCTGGCAACGCGAGCCGGCCATTTGATCTCGCAGGTGCAGGCGCGCGGCTTTGGCCGCGTTTGACGCCTGATCACGAATTTTGGTGCAGGTGGCGGTAGATAGCCACGCTCTCTGCCTAGGTCAATCTTTGTACTGCAGATTGCGGCACTTTTCCTGCCGATATTGCCGCGATTCTCGCAATTTATTTGATCCCATGCATCAGCCTGGTTTATGAAAGCGCCATTTAAAAGGAGTAACGACATGCTGCGCGATCAACTCGCCACTGAGCTCAAAGAGGCCATGAAGGCAAAGAAGATGGACCGTCTCGGCACCATCCGCCTCATCCAGGCCGCGATCAAGGATCGTGACATCGCCAATCGCGGCGCCGGTAAGGAAGAGGCTGGCGATGAGGAGGTGTTGCAGATCCTCGCCAAGATGGTGAAGCAGCGCGATGAGTCGGCGAAGATTTACGAGGAAAATGCCCGTCCGGAGCTGGCAGCGAAGGAACGCGCTGAAATTGCCGTCATCCAGGATTTCCTGCCCAAGCAGCTTTCGGATGATGAAGTGCGCGCCAATATTGCAGCCATCATCAGGGAAGTCGGCGCCGAAGGCCCGAAGGACATGGGCAAAATCATGGCTGCTCTCAAAGAGCGTTATGCCGGCCAGATGGACTTTGCCAAGGCTTCCGGCACGGTCAAAGAGCTCTTGAAATAAGGCGCCTTGCCTGCGGTTGTTCTTCGACCGCAGGCCCAAGCACGGCTTCGGCGGCTGAATCGATGATGGCGAATTTCGCCGCCTGATAATTCCAATATTCGAGCACGAAACCGCGGGAAAGCCAGAAATCGCCCTTTCTCGGCGGCTCGGTCCATCCCACGCTTCCCATGTCGGCCGCCTGTGTGAGCAGGCGTTTCAGGTGCGTATTGGAAATCATGAACTGATCGCGAATCTCGCGCAGCGACAGCGGACCGACGACGACGCGGTCGGCAAAATGTGGAAAGCCGGGCAGGCGCGAAATCAGGTAATCCATCACAAGGCCGCCGGAATTGGCCCAGTTGAAGAGGTTGAAGGTGGCGCCGGGATCGCGCACGGCTTCGGTCTCGATAATCTTCTTGGCGATGAGCGGCTGCAGGCGGGCGATCAATGTGGGATCAGTCGTCAGATTTTCCGCGCGGCGGCCGCCGTCGAGGCTATCCAGAATCATCAGGTGGGCGACCAGCCATTTGGCAAAATGCTGCTCGGCCGTTTCCGTCGGCTCGAGGAAGCGGGTGCGTTTGTCGTCGCCCCGAATGGGACGCAGAAACCGGTAGGCCAGCATCTCCTGCACGAAGGCAGCTGCCGTGTTGCGGCTGGCGATCTTGTTCTGGATGACGAAATCGATGAAGCGGCCGGAATAGAGGCCTCGTCTCTCATCGCCAGGATAGCCGTAATAGAGAGCGAAACCGGTATGCGCCATCAGCCAGCGCTGCTGCGCGGCGAATATCGATGCAATACGCGGGCTATCGCGATAAATCGCGAGCATTTGATTGGCACAATGAAGAATTGCAGCAAGAAAATTATCGTCGGCTGCAAGATTTTCTGCGGTATAGGCCATGACGCTGTCCAGGAGTTTCGTGGATTCATTTGCCACGCCTATCGGAAGTGTCAATGCTTTTGTGTTTCAGGGGTTAATTGGTAAGGTAAAGCTCAATAGAATGGCTGCGTATAGCCTAAAAATTAAGAAGGCAGGAGCTGGGGGCGCTCCTGCCTTCTTGCTCTTTGCTTCCGTCAGCGACACAGGGTCGAAACCCAAGCCGGCGGGTATTTGCAAAGGCACCCTTGCGAGGCGGCGCCGGGGGTAGGGATGGTGCCTCGCGTGGGGATCGCTTTGTTGACATCGAGCTTATGGCCAGCCCTCTGCTTATTCAAATTACAAAAATATAATAATCCCGGATTCGGCCTTCTTTGTTATGAATGTTGAGTTCAGCCGTGCAGTCCGGAAAAGCGGACGCAATCCTTTTAACCGGTTATTTTTACATCTTCTTTTTTGAAACCGCTTTCCGCGGAACGGGGATCGCCGACCTGCGGGAAATTGGGAAATGTCAAAAATGTCGCACCCTCTGTCAGGGTCAGATAACGCATTGTTGAGTGGCTTCGGTGGATGTTTGTGACAGTGTTTCCCACCCTGTGAAAAGCGGGATTTATGGCAGAAGTTTCGTGGCGCAGCGGATCAAAGCTGCTTATATGGAAGTGCTGCAAGAGGTAGAGATGCGCTTTTCCCCCACCTTCCTGGACGATATCCGCGACCGCGTTCCCATTTCGAACGTGATTGCGCGGCGCGTGAGCTGGGACAAGCGCAAGACCAACGTGTCGCGCGGCGACTATTGGGCCTGCTGCCCCTTCCACGGCGAGAAGTCGCCGAGCTTCCATTGCGAGGACCGCAAGGGCCGCTACCATTGCTTCGGTTGCGGCGTGACCGGCGACCATTTCCGCTTCCTGACCGAGCTCGAAGGCCTGAGCTTCCCCGAAGCCGTGCAGACGATCGCCGACATGGCCGGCGTGCCGATGCCGATTGCCGATCCGCAGATGGAAAAGCGCGAGAAGGAGCGCACGTCGCTGCTCGACGTCATGGAAATGGCGACGCAGTTCTTCCAGGATCAGTTGCAGACGGCAAATGGGGCCAGAGCGCGCGCCTATTTGCGCGATCGCGGTCTGACGGGGCGGACGATCGAGACCTTCAGGCTCGGTTTTGCGCCCGACAGCCGCAATGCGCTGAAAGAATTCTTGGCTGGCAAGGGTGTCAGCAAAGAGCAGATCGAGGCTTGCGGACTAGTGGTGCATGAAAACGTGCCGGTTTCCTATGACCGGTTCCGCGACCGCATCATGTTCCCGATCCTTTCCTCCCGCGAAAAGGTCATCGCCTTCGGCGGCCGCGCCATGTCGCCGGATGCGCCGGCGAAATATCTCAATTCCAATGAGACCGAGCTCTTCCACAAGGGCAATGTTCTCTACAATTTCGCGCGCGCACGCCGTTCGCTGCAGGGCGCGAATGGCGAAGGCACGATCATTGCCGTCGAAGGCTATATGGATGTCATCGCGCTGCATCAGGCAGGCGTCGAAAACGCCGTCGCGCCGCTCGGCACGGCGCTGACTGAAAACCAGCTTGATCTGCTGTGGAAGATGACATCGCAGCCGGTACTCTGCTTCGATGGCGACGGCGCCGGCATCCGTGCCGCCAACCGCGCCGCTGATCTGGCGCTGCCGCACCTGAAGCCGGGGCGCAGCGTGCGTTTCGCGTTGCTGCCCGATGGCAAGGATCCTGATGACCTCGTGAAGCACGAGGGCAGGGCACCTTTCGACAGGGTCATGGCACAGGCCAAGCCGCTCTCGGAAATGCTCTGGGATCGCGAGGTGAGAGCCGGCAAGTTCGATACGCCGGAAGCGCGCGCTGAACTGGAAGCACGACTGAGGCAGCTCGTTGCCGTCATCGCCGACGAGAATGTGCGGCGCCATTACCAGCGGGATATGCGCGACAAGTTGAACAGTTTCTTCCAACCGCAGTTCCAGAATCGTAGCGGCGGCGAGCGACGCAATTTCGGCGGCAGCACCGGTAGTGGCAATTTCCGCGGCCAGAAGGGCGGCGCTCCCGCAGGGCCTCGAACCCCCGTTGCCGCATCGGATCGCCTGACCCGTTCGGGCCTCGTGCGGGGTCACCAGGGCAATACGGCGCTGAGAGAATGCGTGCTGGCCCTGACCGTCGTCAACCATCCCGCCTTGATGCTCGACGATTACGACGAAATCGCTTCCATAGAATACGACAATCGCGACTTGCAGAAGCTCTGGTCCGAAATGCTTGGTGCGGCGGCAGTCGTCGCCGGACCGCATCTGACGCGCGACTATCTGCTGGAATGCCTCGATGTTGCCGGTTTCGGTCCGTTGCTCAAGAGCCTCGATCAGCAGGTGCGCAACGCCCGGCTCTGGACGGCCACCGAGGAGGCGGCGATGGAGGATGCCCGCGAAGGCTATCGTCAGGCGCTTGCCTTTCATAAGCGCGCAAAGGACCTGCGCTGGCAGAAGATCGAGCTGGAGCGCGATATCGCGCAGGCGACGGAGGCCGGTGATGATGCCGAGATCGATCGGCTGATGCGCGCGTCGCAGGAAGTGCAATACGAGGCGTTGCGGCTCGAAAACCAGGAAGCAATTATCGATGGCTTCGGTGTGCTCTCCGGCCGCGTCAAGGGCGCTGCGAGCCACTGATGTCGCAGGCCGAACACGACGAACCGTCCTTTTCCGCGTCCGACGCGCTGTTTGCGGGTACCCAGCCGCTCGATGTGCTGAAGCGCGTTTATGGCTATTCCGCTTTTCGCGGCCGGCAGCAGGAAGTTGTGGAGCATGTCGTTGCCGGCGGCGATGCCGTGGTGCTGTTTCCGACCGGCGCCGGCAAGTCGCTCTGCTTCCAGATTCCCGCCCTTTGCCGTGCCGGCCTCGGTATCGTCGTCTCGCCGCTGATTGCGCTGATGCGTGATCAGGTTGAGGCGATGAAGCAGCTTGGAATTCGGGCCGCGGCGCTGAACTCCTCCATTTCGCGTGAAGAATATGTCGCGATCCGTCGCGGCGTTTCTTCCGGCGAACTTGATCTGCTTTATGTGACGCCCGAGCGCATCCTGATGGATGGGTTCCGGGAGCTGATCGGCAATGCCAGGGTTGCGCTATTCGCTATCGACGAAGCGCACTGCGTTTCGCAATGGGGCCATGATTTCCGGCCGGAATATCGCGAACTCGGCAAGCTCTCGGAACAATATCCTGGCGTGCCGCGCATCGCGCTGACGGCCACCGCCGATCCGCATACACGCGAAGACATTATTGAGCGCCTGATGCTCGACAATGCCTCGGTCTTCACGACGAGTTTCGACCGGCCGAATATTTCCTATGAGATCGTCGAACGGGATCAGCCGCGCCAGCAGCTCCTGCGCTTCCTGTCCGGCCACAAAGGCAATAGCGGCATCGTCTACTGCCTGTCGCGCGCCAAGGTGGAAGAGACGGCCGACTGGCTGAACACGCAGGGTATCAGGGCGCTGCCCTATCATGCCGGCATGGATCGGGCGCTGCGTGATGCCAACCAGGATGCTTTCCTCAAGGAAGAAGAGCTTTGCCTTGTGGCAACCGTCGCCTTCGGCATGGGCATCGACAAACCGAATGTGCGTTATGTCGCCCATCTCGATCTGCCGGGTTCGGTCGAGGCCTATTATCAGGAGACGGGTCGTGCCGGGCGTGACGGTCTGCCGTCCGAGGTGTGGATGGCCTATGGCATGGCCGATGTGATCCAGCGCCGGCGGATGATCGACGAGGGCAATGCGGCCGACGATATCAAGCGTATCGAGCGCGGCAAGCTCAATGCGCTGCTGGCGATCTGCGAGACAGCCTCCTGCCGGCGGCAGGCGATTTTGGCGCATTTCGGCGAAGCACACGACGGCAAATGCGGCAGTTGCGATACCTGCCTGAAACCGGTCGAGACCTGGGATGGGACGGAAGCGGCGATTAAGGCACTGGCGGCTGTCTATCGTACCGGTGAGCGTTTTGGTGCCGGCCACGTCATCGATGTGTTGATAGGCAACGTCAACGAGAAGACGGAACGTTTTCGCCATGTCGATATGCCCGTTTTTGGTGTCGGCAAAGATATTCCCGTCCGCACTTGGCAATCCGTCTACCGCCAGCTGATGGCGATGGGGCTGATCCGCGTCGATCATGAAGCGTTCGGTGCCCTGAAGCTGGAGCCGGAGGCGCGTGCCGTCTTCAAGCGTGAACGCGAGGTGTTCTTCCGCAAGGATCGTGCTCCTTCCGAGCGCAGAGCAAAGAAAACCGAGCGCGCGGAGCGCAGGACCGGGCTTTCGGGGGCGGATGGTTCGCTCTTCGAAGCGCTGAGAACCGAGCGTATGTCGATTGCCAAGTCGCTCGGCGTGCCGCCCTATGTGGTGTTCCCCGACACAACACTGATCGCCTTCGCCACCGAGCGGCCGCGCAGCCGTAAGGAACTGCTCGGCATTTCCGGCGTCGGCCAGTCGAAGCTCGAGCGCTACGGCGACGCCTTCCTCGATATCATTCTTTCGCACGACGAGTAACGCCCGTGCCGGCCGGCTTTCGCCTTTCTACGTCAGGACGCCATATTTCTGGGATGATGGCGGGGTCCGAGCGAGCAGGATCTGATCGAGCATCCCGAATGGTCCGAGGAGCTTGACCGGCCGACCTTTCTGCTTGTCACGGTTGAGCGTTGAGCAAGACAAGCCGATGGCGATGTGCTAACCGACGCTCAACGGGAAACATCAAGAGAAGGGCCTATAATGACCTCGAATTTCCTCTCGCATCTGCGCGGCGAACTGGCCGCGCTGAAGGATGCCGGCCTCTATAAGTCCGAACGTGTGATCACCTCCAAGCAGGCCGGCGAAATCGCCGTTGCCTCCGGTGAGCGCGTGCTGAATTTCTGTGCCAACAACTATCTCGGCCTGGCCGACAACGAAGAGCTGGCGGATGCCGGCAAGAAGGCGCTCGATCGTTATGGTTATGGCATGGCCTCGGTGCGTTTTATCTGTGGAACGCAGGAAGAGCACAAGCAGCTCGAGGCGCGCATCTCCTCCTTCCTCGGCATGGAAGACACGATCCTCTATTCCTCCTGCTTCGATGCCAATGGCGGCCTGTTCGAGACGCTGCTATCCGAAGAGGATGCGATCATTTCCGATGCGCTGAACCATGCGTCGATCATCGATGGCGTGCGCCTCTCCAAGGCCAAGCGTTTCCGTTATGCCAACAATGACATGGCGGCGCTTGAAGAGGAGCTGAAGAAGGCGGAAGGCAGCCGCTTCAAGATGATCGCGACGGATGGTGTCTTCTCCATGGACGGCATCATCGCCAATCTGCAGGGTGTCTGCGATCTTGCCGAAAAATATGGCGCAATGGTCATGGTGGATGACAGCCATGCCGTCGGTTTCGTCGGCAAGCATGGCCGCGGCTCGCCGGAATATTGCGGCGTCGAAGGCCGGATCGATATCATCACCGGCACGCTCGGCAAGGCGCTCGGCGGCGCGTCCGGCGGTTACACCTCGGGCAAGGAAGAGATCGTCGAATGGCTGCGGCAGCGTTCGCGCCCCTATCTCTTCTCCAATACGCTGGCGCCTGTCATTGCCGCCGCCTCGCTGAAGGTCTTCGACCTGATCGACAATGGCGACGCGCTGCGTGAGCGGCTGACGGCCAATGCATCGCTTTTCCGCTCCGAAATGATCAAGCTCGGCTTCACGCTGGCAGGCGAGGGACATGCGATCATCCCGGTCATGCTGGGCGATGCGAAGCTTGCGCAGGATATGGCCGCACTGATGCTGAAGAAGGGCGTCTATGTTATCGGCTTCTCCTTCCCCGTCGTGCCGAAGGGTCAGGCGCGCATCCGCACGCAGATGTCGGCTGCGCATTCGAAAGCGGACGTGGAACGGGCGATCGCCGTCTTTGCCGAAGCGGGCCGCGAACTCGGCGTGATTTGAGAGCCCTTGAGGAGAGAAAAGATCATGTCCAACATGATGAAAGCGCTGGTCAAGGCGAAGCCGGAAGTTGGCCTCTGGATGGAGAATGTGCCGGTGCCGGAGGTCGGCCCGAACGACGTGCTGATCCGGGTGAAAAAATCGGCGATCTGCGGCACGGATGTGCATATCTGGAACTGGGATCAATGGGCGCAGAAGACCATTCCGGTGCCGATGGTCGTCGGTCATGAGTTCTGCGGCGAGATCGCCGAGATCGGCTCGGCCGTCACCAAATATCATGTCGGCGAACGTGTCTCGGGCGAAGGGCATATCGTCTGCGGCAAGTGCCGCAACTGCCGCGCGGGCAGGGGGCATCTCTGCCGCAACACGCTCGGCGTTGGCGTCAACCGCCCGGGCTCCTTCGGGGAGTTCGTCTGCATACCGGAAGCTAATGTGGTACCGATCCCGGATGATATTCCGGATGAAATCGCGGCGATCTTCGATCCGTTCGGCAATGCCGTCCATACCGCGCTCTCCTTCGATCTCGTCGGCGAAGACGTGCTTGTGACGGGTGCAGGACCGATCGGCATCATGGGCGCGCTCGTTGCCAAGCGCTCCGGTGCGCGCAAGGTCGTCATTACCGACATCAATCCGAACCGGCTCGATCTCGCCCGCAAACTTGGCATCGATTATGTCGTCGATGCATCCAAGGAAAACCTTGCCGATGTGATGAAGGCGATCGGCATGACCGAGGGCTTCGATGTCGGCCTCGAAATGTCGGGTGCGGCACCCGCCTTCCGCGACATGATCGACAAGATGAACAATGGCGGCAAGATCGCCATCCTCGGCATTGCGCCGGCCGGTTTCGAGATCGACTGGAACAAGGTCATCTTCAAGATGCTGAATCTCAAGGGCATCTATGGCCGCGAGATGTTCGAGACCTGGTACAAGATGATCGCTTTCGTGCAGGGCGGCCTCGATCTTTCGCCGGTCATTACGCATCGCATCAAGATCGACGAATTCCGCGATGGTTTCGAGGCGATGCGTTCGGGAAATTCCGGCAAGGTCGTGATGGACTGGATGTGAGGGGGCCGAAGCGACGGCGCCGAACGGTGTGGAGATAGCGTCCGTCGATCTGCGCTGGCGCTCGATCTATCGACTCTGACTGCGAACGCCTGTGTCACGCTAGCGCGTAATTTAGGGCACGATCTCTATCGGGGTATGATCGGGAACGCGCGCCCAGATATCGCGCATTTCCGCATCGGTTACAGCGATACACCCATCCGTCCAATCCCAAAGTCGATGAATGTCCTGAAGGAAGCCCCAACCATTGGGAAGCCCATGGATCATGATATCACCGCCGGGGGGATAGCCCTTCAATTCGGCATTCTGCCGATCGGTCGGGCTGGGATAGGAAATGTGTAAACTGAGATGCGCCATAGACCGTGGGTTTCGCCAGTCGATTTCATATCGGCCTTCCGGTGTCTTCTCGTCGCCTTCCCGCTGCTTTGGGCCCTCATTAGCGGCACTTCCAAGAGAAATCCGATATATCGAAAGAGGAGTATCGCCTTGGAGGAGGACCATGCGGCGTTCGGATTTATAAACGCGAATGAGGTTGGCTTGTTGTTCCAAGGGTGCATCCGGAGGCGGTGACCCCGAGCCGATCCTGGCCGTCACTTTCGTATAAGCGAGAACGCTGACGCCGATGGCGGCTACAAGTATCAACTTGCTTCTCGTCATAGTCCTTGCCGCTCGGGTTGCCAATAATTGTGCATGCCTCTTTTTCACAACTCATGTTGGCGATTTGCGAAGAATCTATGGCATACGGCTGGCGCGAGTTGCTGTTCTGCTACTGTTTGTACAAAGGCCCTTGTCTTTTGGTGGTGACATACTAGATAAGCTTCGCAATCGCTGGCGCGGTTCAAAGCCTGTGGATAAGGCTTTTTCCGGGTTTTCGGTGGCTTTTTTTCTGGAAAAGCTTGACGAGAACAAATTTTGTGGGAATCACCATTCGACTTGAGCGGTGAACTGGGTCAAGGCGGATCGCACAACCATGACCGGAAATCCAATAGCAATGAAGTTTTGCTGTCCGATGCCGGCGATCGTGGTTAATCAGGCTTTAAATGTCATCCCGTTAGGTGGGTATAGGTGATTCGAGGCCGGTGTGCACGCACGCGCCGGGCCACGAGACGGCCATTCACTACAGCGAGTATGAATAGCGTCAGGAAGGCGACGATATAAATGGCAACGAAGGTCAAAGAGAACGAAGAAGCGGAAGTCGAACGCGACGGCGCAAGCGACGGCCCTCTTCTCGATCTTTCCGATGACGCGGTCAAGAAGATGATCAAGGCCGCCAAGAAGCGCGGCTATGTGACGATGGACGAGCTGAATGCGGTCCTGCCTTCCGAAGAAGTGACGTCCGAACAGATCGAAGACACGATGTCGATGCTGTCGGATATGGGCATCAATGTCATCGAGGACGAAGAGGCCGAGGAAGCCGGCGCTTCCGGCGGCGACGACGACGACAGCTCCGACAATGACGAGAGCGAGGGCGGCGAACTCGCGCCTTCCGGCGGCACCGCGCTTGCGACCGCCAAGAAGAAGGAGCCGACCGACCGTACCGACGACCCTGTGCGCATGTATCTGCGCGAAATGGGTTCCGTCGAGCTTCTGTCGCGCGAAGGCGAAATTGCCATCGCAAAGCGCATCGAGGCTGGCCGCGAAACGATGATCGCAGGCCTCTGCGAGAGCCCGCTGACGTTCCAGGCGCTGATCATCTGGCGCGACGAGCTGAACGAAGGCACCACGCTGCTGCGCGAGATCATCGATCTCGAAACGACCTATTCCGGTCCGGAAGCCAAGGCTGCCCCGCAATTCCAGAGCCCCGAGAAGATCGAGGCCGACCGCAAGGCTGCCGAGGAAAAGGAAAAGACCCGGCGCGCTCGCTCCGGTGACGACGACATTACCGATGTCGGCGGCGAAGGCATGCCTCCGGAAGAGGAAGAAGAGGACGAGGACGAATCCAACCTCTCTCTCGCCGCGATGGAAGCCGAGCTTCGCCCGCAGGTCATGGAAACGCTCGACATCATCGCCGAGACCTATAAGAAGCTGCGCAAGCTGCAGGACCAGCAGGTCGAGCAGCGCCTTGCCGCCACCGGCACGCTGTCTTCCGCCCAAGAGCGCCGCTACAAGGAGCTCAAGGACGAGCTCATCAAGGCCGTCAAGTCGCTGTCACTCAACCAGAACCGCATCGATGCGCTGGTCGAGCAGCTTTACGACATCAACAAGCGCCTCGTTTCCAACGAAGGCCGTCTGTTGCGTCTGGCCGAATCCTATGGCGTCAAGCGCGACTCGTTCCTGGAACAGTATCAGGGCGCCGAGCTCGACCCGAACTGGATGAAGTCGATCGGCAATCTGGCCGCTCGCGGCTGGAAGGAATTCGCCAAGAGCGAGAACACGACGATCCGCGACATCCGCCAGGAGATTCAGAATCTCGCGACGGAAACCGGCATTTCGATCTCCGAATTCCGCCGCATCGTGCACATGGTGCAGAAGGGCGAGCGCGAAGCGCGCATCGCCAAGAAGGAAATGGTCGAAGCGAACCTTCGCCTCGTCATCTCCATCGCCAAGAAGTACACGAACCGCGGTCTGCAGTTCCTCGACCTCATTCAGGAAGGCAATATCGGCCTGATGAAGGCGGTCGACAAGTTCGAATACCGCCGCGGTTACAAGTTCTCGACCTATGCGACGTGGTGGATCCGTCAGGCGATCACCCGCTCGATCGCCGACCAGGCCCGCACGATCCGTATTCCGGTGCACATGATCGAAACGATCAACAAGATCGTCCGTACCTCGCGCCAGATGCTGCATGAGATCGGCCGCGAGCCGACGCCGGAAGAACTGGCCGAAAAGCTTGCCATGCCGCTCGAAAAGGTCCGCAAGGTCCTGAAGATCGCCAAGGAGCCGATCTCGCTCGAAACCCCCGTGGGCGACGAAGAGGATTCGCATCTCGGCGATTTCATCGAAGACAAGAACGCGCTGCTGCCGATCGACGCCGCCATCCAGGCGAACCTGCGCGAGACGACGACCCGCGTTCTGGCATCGCTTACGCCGCGCGAAGAGCGTGTGCTGCGCATGCGCTTCGGCATCGGCATGAACACCGACCACACGCTCGAAGAAGTCGGCCAGCAGTTCTCGGTCACCCGCGAACGTATCCGCCAGATCGAGGCGAAGGCGCTGCGCAAGCTCAAGCATCCGAGCCGCTCCAGAAAGCTGCGCTCGTTCCTCGACAGCTGAGGCGCCGACGACGATTGAAGTCAGAACCCGGTCAGCTTGCTGGCCGGGTTTTTCTTTGCCCGGGAGGGCTCAGCGGATTAGCCCATTGGAGTATATTTAGCCCGATTGATGGTTCCCGCATTGCTTGTCCCCATGGAGTGACAGGCTTATAATTCGGCCGCGGGGAAGAGAGCGGTCGCGGCGTGCGAGCGGTATCATACGCCGCGTGACCGTAGCCTCCGCCAGGAGGTGCAGCATGACGACCTACATTCTGCTGATAAACTGGACCGATCAGGGCATCCGGAGCGTGAAGGACTCTGCCAAGCGGCTTGATGCAGCAAGGAACATGCTTGGCAGCATGGGCGGTTCCTTCGACAAATTCTATCTCACCATGGGCGAATACGACATGGCAGCCATCTGCGAAGCGCCTGATGATCGCGTGATGGCGCGCTTCACGCTGACGCTCGCCATGGCCGGCAATGTGCGCACGAAAACCCTGAAGGCATTTTCGGAAGTGAATTATCGCGACATCATCGGGTCGCTCTCATAAAGCAGAATGGCCGATAATTGGTGACGAGCCGGATGCGGCGTTGCGGTTGTTCCGCGGTGCTGGCAGTGTCGCTGCGCCTTGAACCCAGAGCATGGATTTGCCTTGCCGATGGAACATGCCGGCCTGTTGCAGAGAGGAAAGTTCGATCCGGCATTGCCGGCGTCGCTCGTGCTGCATCTGGTCATCGGCTTGCTCCTGCTGGCTTTTCTGCCCGATGTGCAGCCGATTAGGACGCCACAGGAAGAGAGCATCGACGTTGAAGTCGTGACGCCGTCGGCTGCTGCTGCAATCCAGGTTCCGCCGCCTGCGGTCCTCTCGCCGCTGCAAAGTCATGGAGACAGCGGAAGCTCGGCGGGCAGGGAGATGGTACCGCTGGCGCCTGAGACGGCATCCAGAGAGATGCCGCCGCTCCCGCCTGCGCTGCCGAAGCCAACGGTATCGGGTCCACCACCGTTGAGGCAGGCAGCGGAACTCTTTTCTGCAAAAACACTCGCCAGCCCACGCAGTCGCACGGCACGTCAGCTGCTTGGCACGCTGTCCGGCGGGGAGCGCAATCTGCAGCTCTGCAACCTCGAAGCGCTGGAACAGGTCAGTCGTTTCCGCCCGGGATCGGCGCCCGATCTTGTCGCGCCCTACGCCATGAAGCCGGAGAAGGTGAGGGGCAACAGCGTCGAGGTGGATGGCGGGGCTTTCCGGAGCAAGCGGAACTGGTTCAATATCCGTTTCCATTGCGAGGTGGATCCTCAGGGGAAGACTGTCACCGCCTTTGCCTTTGCGATTGGCGATGCCATTCCGAAGGACCTGTGGCAGGAATACAATCTGGTGGCCGAGGATGGCGAGGCCGATCAGTGAGCCCGTCCTATGGTCACGAAGGCCATCATCACAAGGTTTTTTTGATTTATGGCTTGATGCTGCCGGTTTTAGAGGCCACATCGCTGCTGTGACGGAAGAACAAGTCGAACCGGCAGATACCGACCACGAGACGGAACACCAGGAGCCCCGCGCTCGCTGGGGTGTTATCGCGTCCGTGCTGGTGCATGTGCCCATCGTCGCGCTCCTCATATTCGGCCTTCCGAAGATCCAGGCGCAACCCGCCGAGGAAGAGAGCGTGAAGGTCGAGCTCGTCCCGCCGCCGGAGGAGAAGAAGCCGGAGGAAAAGCCGAAAGAGGAAGAGAGGCCCAAGGAGCAGGCGAAGGCTGAGCCGCCCCCACCGCCGCCGCAATCACCTCCGCCGACCGCAGAAATGGCGAAGCAAGCGAAGCCGCCACCTATGCCGCCCATGCTGAACGTTAAGGAGTTTGACAACAGGAACAGCGGCCCAAAAAAATCGTTGACGGGCAATTCGTCCGAAGGTGACGCAAAGCCGGCAACAACGCCTCCGCCGCACGATGTTGCGCCGGAGCAAATGCCCTCAGAGGCAGTTATGGAAAAACTTAAAGCCGAGACCCCTCCATCAAAGCCTGTGCCGGATGATGTAAAGCTTCCCGAGGTGGCAGTGGCTGATGCTTCTCCGGAGCCGAACGGATCGCCAGCGGATATGTCCGATAAAGCAGTAGTGAGTATCGAACAGGCCAAGCCGCCGGAGCAGAAAACCCCTGAGAAGCCCAAAGAGGTGGCGAAGAACAATGACCTGACGAACGCCAAGACGCTGTTTTCGTCCACAGAGGACGGAAACTCTATTGCGCAGGCTGCAATTGAGGGTCTTCCACGAAACAAGAGAGTGGCCGTTCTTTGTGCCAGCGAGCTTCGAGCGCAGCTTGCTTATGGTTCTCCGAGTTATCGGCCCTACGCATTGCCCCAATACGGGTTGCGTGCAGGAAACCTGCTCGATATTGACGACGCAGCCTTTGGCACAGCCAAAGGCTGGTATCATGTTCGTTTCCGTTGTGAGGTGGATACCGATGCGACGAAGGTCGTTTCGTTTGCCCACGAGGTAGGCGCGCTGATCCCTCGCAGCCAGTATGGGAAATACGATATTCGTGATTAGTCGTCATCTTTGATCGCGTCTCGCCCTGGAACAAGCCACACGCAAGGAACCATCTCTATCGTTTCCCCATGGCCGTTATGGTACGGTAGAGAAGGGACACATGATATGTCGAACGAGATCGAGCACTTCTTCGAGCGTCAGGAAGAAGCTATCAGCCTTATGTTTCTGGAAAATAAGGCAGACGAGCTGACCGATATTCTGGTCGCGGCCCTGGAAGAAGCTTTCGAAATTCTTCTGGAAAGTGCACCGGCCGAAACCTTCCATTAAGGTGTCCACACCGGCTCAGGCAGAGCTTCTTCCCATAACAGGATTGTCATGGTCGTTCCGCTTCAGGAGGATGGCAGGCTTCCGGTTTCCCTCCGAAGCCATCTCGGCGGCTATGAATGGCGGCGCGATGCGCTCGGCCGTTCCTCAGCTTGCGTTTTCCGCCTGGAAGGCGAGAAGCGACCCGGGCTGTACCTGAAGGTCGAGGAGGAGGGGCCGTTTTGCGAGCTTGCCGATGAAGCCGAGAGACTTGTCTGGCTTCGCAGCCGGGGCCTCGATTGCCCCGAAGTCATTGCCCATGAAAGCGATGGCGAACGCAGTTTTCTCCTGATGACGGCACTGCCGGGCGCCGATCTCGTTACTGCTGCGGCGCTGTTACCGGAGGAGCGCGTCGAGATACTCGCCTCCGCGCTCAGCACCCTCCACAACCTAGATATCGGGGTGTGTCCTTTCGATCATCGATTGGACAAGCGCCTCGCGGCCGCTGAAATACGCATGCGGGCCGGCGTCGTCGATGAGACGGATTTCGACGAAGAGCGGCTTGGCAAAAGCGCCTTTTTCCTCTTCGGCGAATTGCAGCGGCTGCGGCCGCAAAGCGAAAATCTCGTCGTTGCGCATGGCGACGCTTGCCTGCCGAACTTCATGGCAGCGAATGGGCGCTTTGCCGGTTATATCGATTGCTGCCGCCTTGGTGTCGCCGATCGCTACCAGGATATCGCGCTTGCCTGCCACAGCATCACCTATAATTTCGGCAAGGAATTCGTGCGGCTGTTTCTCAATGCTTATGGCCTGTCGATCATCGATCCCAAGAGGATCGAGTATTATCGGCTTCTCGATGAGTTCTTTTAGCGCTCCCTTGCTCAGTTCGCCGTCGGCTGGCACAGTCGATCGCGAAGGAGTTTGCCATGGCCGCCAGTCAGTTCAGAATGTTGCGCTCGTCCGTGCCCGGCGTGGAAGCTGTGGTGGCGACATCAGGCCATCGTTTCGCGCGCCACACGCATGAGCAGTTCGGCATCGGTCTCATCTTTTCCGGGGCTCAAAGATCGCTGAGCGGGCGCGGCCTGGTAGAGGCGGAGGCCGGCGATCTTATCACCGTCAATCCGAACGAGGTCCATGACGGGGTGCCGATCGGCGAGGCGCGCTCATGGAGCATTCTCTATTTCGATCCTGCTGTGATGGAGGGTCTTACGCGAGAGGTTGGAGGAGGCGAGGCCAATCGCTCGGAAATTCCGCGCCCTGTCATTCACGACGGCCTGCTCGCCGATCGATTTCGCGTGCTGTTTTCCGCTGTGACCGGCGATGGGGAACGGATGCGCTGCGAAGAGCTGCTTCTGTCGGTCATTGCCGATGCCCTGCGGGAAACCGCGATGCGGGAGGGGCAGGCTATGGCACCGCATTCCATTGTTCATGCCCGCAACATGATCGATGATGATCCGGCCGCCGAGATCTCGCTTTCCGATCTGGCACGGGAGAGCGGTCTCAGCCGGTTTCAAGTGCTGCGCGCCTTTGCCAGGGCAACGGGTTTCACGCCTCATGCCTATCTCGTTCAGGCCCGCGTTCATCTTGCCCGACGGCTGATTGCTGGTGGTGCGGCACTGGCGGAGGCTGCAGCCGAAAGCGGCTTCGCCGACCAGAGCCATATGACGCGCGCCTTCGTTTCGCGTTATGGCCTGACGCCCGGCACCTATGCACGCGGGCATTCCTGATCGCTTGCCTGTTCACTTGCAATTTCGTTCAAGACCCTTGGCCTCTCAGCCTGTTTGCTTGCCCTGTCTCGAAAGGAGCGGCAGATGAGCAGGGAATTTCCAGGTTATATCTATCTCACATTGGCCATGACGACGGTCGGCAGTACCGTTGTCGCCAGCAAGGTCATTGCTTCAGGATTGCCGCCTTTTACGGCGACGGCCCTGCGTTTTGCGGCGGCTTTTCCCTTTTTCCTCTTTCTGATGCACTTGACAGGGTCGCGGCTGCCGCGGCTTTCCGGGCGGGACTGGATGATCCTTGTCACGCAGGCTGGTGCCGGAAGCGTCGGCTATACGACGCTGTTAATTTCGGGCCTATCGCTGACATCGGCGGCCAATGCCGGCGTCATCATCGGCACGCTGCCGGTCGTGTCAGCGGCGATCTCCATCCTCGTGCTCGGCGAGCGGCCGCAACGCTTCCTGCTTCTGGCAATCGGACTGGCGGCGGCCGGCGTCTTTTCTATTGCTTTTTCGCCGGCTGCCGGCAGCGGCTCTCTTGTCGGTGACATGCTGATTTTCGGCGCGGTCGTTTGCGAGGGGCTGTTCATCCTGCTCAACAAGCGGCTTGGCACCTCGATCCTGCCATTGACGCAGTCGGCGCTGATGACGGCCATCGGCTTCGTCGTTGCGGGTGTGCCCGCCTTGTTTGAGCATCATGATATCGGCATCGCTTCGCAACCCGCACTGGTTGCGGTCGTCTATTACGCGTTGGTGCCGACTGTCGGCGGTTTCATTCTCTGGTATGCGGGAGCGGAGCGCGTCAGCGGTGCGGAGGCCTCTCTCTTTACGGCTGTTGCGCCGGCAACAGCCGTCATTTTTGCCTTCCTGGTCCTTGGAGAAGCGGTCGGTTCCAACCAGATTTTCGGGATCGCCTGCGTTCTGGCGGCGGTCATAGGCCTTGGCCTCACCAGCCTGCGGCGAACGGCCAAGGTTTAAGCGGGGCGGAAGACGTTGCGATATTCCCGTGGCGTCATTCCGGTCTGCGTCCTGAATTGCCTGTTGAAATTGGCAAGCGAACCATAGCCGACGGCATCGGCGATATGGCCGATCGGCTGGGCCGTGGCCGAAAGGCGGGCGCAGGCATCACCGATGCGCATGCGGATCAGATAGTCCGATACGGTGGTGCCGGTATGGCGGCGGAAGAGCCGGTGCAGGCCGGAGACGCTGAGCGCGGCTATATCGGCGAGTTCTTCCAGTGCGACCGTGCGGGCATAATGCAGATGCAGATGGGTGAGGACACGGTCGATGCGCTCACGGCTCTCCTGCAATTCCCGGCTCTGGCCGGGTGTGCTGGCCAAAGCCGATGCCTGCCGGTCGCCGGCGAGGGCGCCGAGGATGCCGAAGAGCGAGAGCAGCCGTTCGGCGGGCGGCTTTGTAAAGATCGCTTCGATATTGTTGCGGACGGCTGCGGCGGCTTCCTTTGAGAAATGAAGGCCGCGATCGGCGCGAGCAAGCATCGCCTCGACCGGGCGAAGCTCGACGGCCCCTGATGTCATCTTCTGTATCCAGTCCGGGTGGAACCAGAGCACGAGGGCGACATGCGGGTTTGCCTCGTTATATTTCGCACGCGATACCCAGGTGTGCGGCAGGTTTGGGCCGACGAGGACGAGGTCGCCGTTCTCATACTCTCCGGTATGGTCACCGATGAAACGCTGGCCGATGGAGTTCAACGTGAGTGTCAGCTCGAATTCGGGATGGTGGTGCCACTGGAAGGGGATCGCGTCATCCAGCCGCCGGTTCAGCATGCTCCAAGAGCTGTCGGCGTGACGTGGCAGGATTTCGAGATACGGCCTCATCAAGCGCCTTTCAGATAATTGACGCTAGAATAGTATCATAATTTGCCAAGCTGGCACAACATGAGCTGCGATGGGCCGCTACACTCCCTCCATTGCCTGAAACAACAGGAATGCATCAATGACGGGAGGATCTCATGGAACTGGCAGTGAAACGCGACGCTCATCCGACGGCTTCGTCGGTTACCACCCAGCTCAAGGACATCAAGAAGAGACTGCCGCTGCGGGTGCTCTCGGAAGCGGACTGGCAGCACTGGACGACGAAGGGCTATGTCATCGTTCGCCAGGCCGTTCCTGCAGCGAATGTCGAGCGGCTTGTGGAGGTGCTCTGGCGTTTTGACGAGAAGGATCCGAACGACGCTTCAACTTGGTATGCGCCGCAGCGCCGTGAGCACAAGATGAAGGAGCTTAACAATACCGGCATGCTGGAGATCTACAATCACCAGGCGCTCTGGGATAACCGGATGGAGAAGCGCGTCTACGACGTCTTCGTCGATATCTGGGACCGCGAAGACCTGTGGGTGACGATCGACCGCGCCAATCTCAACCCGCCGAAGAAGGTCAAGGGCAATCCGAACGGCTTCATCCACTGGGATGTCGATACGTCCATCCGGCCGCTGCCGATCGGCGTGCAGGGCGTGCTGAGCCTCAAGAAGCAGGACGGCGATGTCGGCGGCTTCCAGTGCGTGCCCTATCTTTTCGAACATTTCGAGGAATGGGTGAAGACGCAGCCCGAGGATCGTGACCCGATGCATCCCGATATGACCGGGCTTTCCGTCGTCAATATTGACATGGAGCCGGGCGATCTGATGATCTTCAATTCGCTGCTTGCCCATGGCGTTCGCCCGAACCATGCGGAGAACCGTGTGCGCATGGCGCAATATATCTCCATGCACCCGGCCGAATACGACAATGCCGAAGAGCGCGAAGAGCGCATCCGCCTATGGCGGGAACTCGACCATCCGAAACGTGATGCCTTCCCTGGTGACCCGCGGGAGTGGGAAAAGCATAATGCCAAGACTGCCGAGCTGACGCCGCTCGGCCGCAAGCTGCTCGGCCTCGACCGCTGGTAAGCGGATAGCAGATCACGAGCCGTGGAGGTGGACGCCTCCGCGGCTCTTTCCTAAGCGCCGCATCTGCGGGCTCATGAAATACGCCGCCCCCTTGGGTTGCTCGCCTGCGTACCCTATCTCTTTCGGAGCGAACTCAATCCGGAGATGACATCCATGTCAGGCAAGCCGATCAAGATTCCCGGGCCGGATCATCCGATCACCGTCGAACACAATCCCTCCCGTGTCGTCGTCAAGCTCGGCGACCGCGTGATTGCCGATACGCATGATGCGCTGACGCTTCGCGAGGCTTCCTACCCGCCGGTGCAGTATATTCCACGCAAGGATGTGGACATGTCGCTGCTGGAGCGAACCGACCACACGAGCCATTGCCCCTACAAGGGGGATGCCTCCTACTATAGCATTCCCGATGGCGGCGAGCGTTCGAAGAATGCGATCTGGACCTATGAGACACCCCATCCTGCCGTTGCCAACATCAAGGACCATCTGGCCTTTTATCCTGACAGGATCGATTCCATCGAAGAGCTGTCGTCGCCCGAAGTAGGGCAGTTCTAAGGGCACAGCCGAGGGCTCTCGTCTCCTCGCGGCATCGGCCGCGGGCGTTAATTGACGCGGCAATGTCGGATGTGGCCAGCGTCGAACGTCCTTCGGACGTTAACACGAGAGGAGAAGTGCAATGTCCTACGTTGATGGTTTCATCGTCGCCGTTCCCCGCGGAAATGTCGCTGCCTACAAGGAATTCTCCGCCTATGCCGGGTCGATCTGGAAGGAATATGGCGCGCTCGAATATGTCGAGTGCCTCGGCAATGACGTGCCCTACGGCGAATTGACCTCGTTTCCGCGTGCCGTCATGGCCAAGGATGATGAGGTGGTGGTCTTTTCCTGGATCCTCTACAAATCGAAACAGCAGCGCGACGAGATCAATGCCAAGGTTATGGCCGACTCGCGCCTTTCCAGCGACAAGTGGCAGATGCCATTTGACGGCAAGCGCATGATCTATGGCGGCTTTGAGGAGTTGCTGCGGCTTTAGCATTGGACCCGCCATTGACTTCAAGGGCAAGGCGCGCCACCTCGCGTGAGACAATCCGCGACGGAGACCGCCTTGCCCCAGACAATAGTAACGCTTTCCACCCGTGGTCAAGGCCTCTACGAATTCACCGATCAAGCCCGAGCCTTCGTGCGACAATCCGGCATGGAGGAGGGGCTGCTGACAGTTTTCGTGCGCCATACCTCCTGTTCGCTGCTCATTCAGGAAAATGCGGATCCCGATGTGAAGACGGATCTCAACAGCTTTTTCCGTCGCCTCGTGCCGCCATCATCCGATCCATCAATGCAGTGGGTCGTGCATACGACAGAGGGACCGGACGATATGCCTGCTCATATCAAGGCGGCACTTACCCAGGTTTCGATCAGCATTCCCATCAGTCGCGGTCGATTGGTACTTGGCACCTGGCAAGGCATCTATCTCTTCGAGCACCGTGACCGTCCGCACCGGCGCGATGTGGTGCTGCATTTGAGTCCGTGAGATCATTACGCCTTGTGAATGCCAACTGAATGGATGGTTCGAACGGCATTCAGCTTCGTGCGTTTAGTCTTGCGACAATCCCAAACGGGAGATCGAGGAAACACTACGAGGAGACAAACCCAATGTCGCATTTCCTTGCCAAGGCTTCGCTTGCCGCACTGCTCGCTTTGAGTTCCATTCCGCTTGCTGGCTCCGCCGCTTTCGCTGCGCCCCAGACGGATTTCGTTGTCAAGGCGCAGTATTATCACCGCCCGCCGGTTCGTGGCTGCTCGCCAATGCAGGCCATTCGCAAGGCCCGCTATTCCGGCCTGCGAGACGTGCGCATTTCCAGGATCACGCCCCGCCGTGTCGTCGTTGCCGGCCGCGACCGCCGTGGCTGGGACCGCATGACCTTCGCCAATGTGCGCGGCTGCCCGCTCATGTATCGCTAATTCGTTCAGCCGGAGCCCGGAAAACTCGCGCTCCGGCCGTTTTGCCTTGACCGCGACGCTTTCGCCTGTGTTCTCTCGTAACTGTGTGTAAGTGATTCCGGAACAGCTCCGGCAGTTGCCCGCGGCTACCAACCACGAGGATCTTTTCATGATGCAGTTTCTGGCGAAGGCGGGGCTTGCCGCCCTTCTTTCCGCTGCTGCGCTGGTCGGCACCATTGCGCCGGCTGCAGCCCAGGTGAATATCATTATCGGCGAACCGGACCGTGGTCCGCCTCCGCCGGACTGGCGCCGTCCGCCACCACCGCCGCCGGGTTATGGCCGTCCGCCTCTACCCCCACCGGGCTACGGGCGCCCACCGCGTGGCGGCTGCGATCCGCGCATGGCGGAAAACATCGCCGAGGATTACGGCCTGCGCCGCACGCGCGTCGTCGATATCACCCCGCGCCGCGTTATCGTGCAGGGCTGGAGCCGCCGCGGCCCGAGCGAGATGACCTTCGGCAACGTTCGCGGTTGCCCGCTCCTGCGCCGCTGATACCAGGCGCACGATCGTCCATCGCATAAAAAACCGCCCTTGCAGACAGCAGGGCGGTTTTCTTTTGAGCGGCCTTCCCGTCGGGGCAGGGCGCCGAAGCGCCCTGCGAAGGTTATTGCTCGATTGCGAAAGTCACGCTGACGGTGACATTATAGCTGTTCTCGCCGCCCTGAACGGGAACGGCGGCGACATCGGAGGCTTCCTTCATCATTGCGGCGCGGTAGACCGGCTGCGGCATCGGGCGCACGACATTCTCGCTGATCTCGACGACGCGGCCGACCTTCACGCCGGCGGCTTCGCTCAATGTCTTCGCCTTCTTGATCGCATTGGCGACAGCGTTCTTGCGGGCTGCCTCCAAGGCTGCTTCCGGCTTGTCGTTGGTGAACTGGATATCGCCGCCCTGGTTGATGCCGAGCGTGACGGACTGGTCCATGATCTCGCCTAGTTTGGACAGGTCGCGGACGCGAACGGTGACCGAATTGCTGGTCTGATAGCCGATCAGCTGCGGCGGCTGCGGCTGGTTATCGACCGGCTGCGGGTAGTTGTACTGCGGCTGGATCGAAAAGCCCGAGGTCTGCAGGTCGCGGTCGGCAATGCCGCTCTTCTTCAGTGCGGTCAGCACCTCGCTCATCGCCTTGTTGTTTTCGTCGAGCGCTTCGCGCGCGGTCTTTGCCTGTTTGATCACTGCGAGATTGACGACGGCCATATCGGGAGCCAATGCCGATTCGCCCTCTCCTGATACGGTGATGACCGCTTCGCGCGGCCGATTCTCCTGCGCCAGAAGCGGAGCGGATGCCGCAAGCGGTACGCTCAGAAAGGCTGTCAGAAGGGCAGTCTTGGTGTAGTTCGGCGCCATGTTTATTCCTCGGCTGTTTGCGTCCCTGAGAGCTTTGTGTCTGCGGATTGTGAAGCTATTGCGGCAGGAATCGATATGAGAATTGCTTTATCACGATGATTGCTTTCGACTAAAGAGTGTAGGGGGTAATCAACGCGTGGTAGGTAATCTGGGCGTGCGGATGTTGCCCGCGGTTAAGCCTCGACTTATAAAGAACCGCATTCCTGTCTCACGCTGAAGTTTCGCTTTTATGAAAATCGGTGCCTATGTCATCAACCTGAATCGCTCCATCGCTCGCTGGGAAGGGCTTTCGCGGAAAGCCAATTCACTGGCGCTCGACGTCGTCAGGATATCCGGGGTGGATGGCTCGCAGATCCAGCCGCACGACAAGGCTGACATCAACAAGCGGCAATTCCTTCTTCGCAATGGCAGGAACTATTTGCCGGGCGAGCACGGCTGCTATCGCAGTCACGTCAAGGCGCTCACCGAGTTTCTCGACAGCAGCAACGATGCGGCGATCATCATGGAAGATGACGTTGAACTAAAGGCCGATCTGATAGAACGTGCAGAGGCTGTGCTTGCCGCGATTCCGAAAGCCGAACTGGTCAAGTTGCTCAACCACCGGTCCAAGGGCTTCATGCAGAAGGCGACGACGAAATTCGGCGATGCCATCGGCCGCTGCATCCATGGGCCGCAAGGTTCGGCCGCCTGCTATCTGGTCACCCGATCCGGCGCCAAGAAGCTTCTGAGGACCATGAACGTCATGGTCTATCCCTTCGATGTGGCATTAGAGCGCGGGTGGTCGACCGAGGTTAATACCTTTACGGTCAAGAACAATCTGATAGAGCTAGGGCCGAACAGCCACGAAACGGCGATTGCGACGAAGCTCGACTACAGGCGGCAGAAATTCAAGGGAATACGCCGCTCCGTCACGCATCTGCTTCGCGCCGCCGACTATGCTAGAAGGGTGCAGTATTCTCTATGGTAGCGAGCGAAGAGCCGATTGCCACGCCCTCCCGTCTCAAGCCCGTCCTCGTCATCCTGTGGCTGCTGCTGATTTCGGCTCCCATTCTGGAGAGCGACAGCTATCGCTATGCGGCGCTGTTGCTGATCGGGGCGACCTTTGTCTGGTTCAAGCCAAATCTTTGGCTGCTGAGGCGAGACTGGCTCGCCAATGCCTGCCTTGCCTGGGGCGCCTACGCGCTGCTGCGCTTCCTCTTTGGACTTGTTGTCGACGGTGAGAAGGGTGCGTCCGACTGGCTTTACGCCTTTCCGCTGTTTTTCCCCGCTGTCGGCATCGCACTTTATTCCAGCCGGAAACATATCGAAACGGTGTTTGCGATCTATTTCTCGATCGCCCTTGCCGCCTTGCTGATCTCCACCGACTACCGGCTGATTCTTGCAGGCGACGACCGTATTTCGCCGCTCTTCCATAACAACCTGATCCATGGTGCGATCGGCTGCGGCTTCTTGATGATCGGTGCCTTCTACTGGCTGTTGCATGCCTGGGAGACCGGCAAGCTCGAGCGCCGTTCCGGCAGCTGGATCATTGCCGTCGCGACGCTCATCATCGCGCTCTGCCTTTTCAACATTTACGGCTCCAAGGCGAAAGGGGTCTGGCTGAGCCTCGTCCTCGTCGGACCTCTCATGCTGGCCTCGCTGCTGCTTTATGCAAACAGACGCCGGGCCGCGCTGGTAGGGGCTGTCGTCGTCGCTCTCCTCGCAGCAGCGCTTTTTGTCGGCGGCGATGATATCTGGAGGTTTGCTGGTCCGACCTACGAGGCCACCGCGCGGATCGAGACTGATATCTCTGCGCATGGCATGTGGAATGCTGTGGTTGCTGCGATCGCGTCAAAAGATACGCCGGAATCGATGAGCGAGCGGCTGCAGCTCTGGGCGAATGCTTCGGAAGTAATTGCTCAGGCGCCCCTCTTCGGTGCAGGCAATCACTGGCTCACACTTTGGAGCTCGACCACCTATGCCGGCGTGCCCTATACGCTGCTCCATAATGGCTATTTCGAGATGCTCGTCCGTCACGGGCTGTTCGGCATCATCGTTTTCGCCATATTGGCAACAGGCATGTACAGCCGAGTTTTTGCCGCGTGGAGAGCCAGGCTGATTAGCCTCAGCGTCCTGCTGGCCTATAGTATGGTGACGCTATTCTTCCTTGGAACGATCCTGTCCAACTCCAACAACCGGCTGGCAATCGGCGAATCGTTCTTCTTCATGTTTTCCGCCGTCGCGTTTGCCTGTGGGATCATGTTGAAGAAGGGAGAGATCAGGCAGGATACCGGCATGGTATCTGGAGATCAGAAGGCTGCCTGAGGGGGCGATGAGACCCGGCCCAAGGGGTTGCCGAGCGCTCCTTAAGCTGGAGCACTCGCGTTGTCAGATGCCGAAATCGTCCAGAAACGAGGGGTGGACCGCGGTCTTCCTTGCCTCGCGCGCATCACGATAGCGCTGCTGGGCAGAATCGAAGCTGTTGACGATCCGTCGCATGAGGCCGCTTTTGCGGCGTTTGAAAATCAAGTGCATAGCAAAGTTCACTTTTGTTATTTTTGTTAGCCGGCGAGCATGTAATTTGTGCGCGGCGCTGCAACAATGGGCATTTTGGCATGCCACCTATGCAGAATATGACAGTGACATGACAAAGGCGCAGATTCACAGCCTTTCGTCGTCGATGGTATCGGCCATAGCGGTGCTGTAAGATGCTGCTGTCGTCCTTTCGGGGGAAGAGACTGACATGGAGCGCCGCCTTGCAGCCGTGCTGATTGCCGATGTCGTGGGCTATGGCCGGTTAAGCCAGGTCGATGAAGAGGGAACGCGTCTACGGTTCCAGGCAGACATGAGGGAAATCGTCGAGCCCCTGATAGCCGAGCATAGCGGGCGGCTGGTCAAAACCATGGGCGACGGTCTGCTGGTCGAATTTCACAGTGTGGTCGAGGCCATGCGCTGCGCGGTGGACGTGCAGAAGCTGAAGGCGAAGCACAATGCGGAGATACCAGCCGATTTTCGTCTGGCTTTTCGCATCGGCATCAACCTGGGTGACATTATCGTCGAGGGGACAGATATCCACGGTGATGGCGTTAATCTCGCCGACCGTATGCAGGCGCTCGCCGAGCCCGGCGGGATCGCGATCTCCGGGCCAGCCTACGACCAGGTGAAATCGAAGCTCGATGTCGGTTTCGTTTCGCTCGGCGAGCAAAGGGTCAAAAGCATCGCTGAGCCCGTGCGCGTCTACCGCGTCGTGTTCGATCCGGCGGCAGCAAGGAAGTTCAGCAATTTGCGAAAGTATTTCAGCCGCCGGCGCGTCGCGGCAATGGCTGCGGCTGCCATCCTGCTCATTCTGGCCGGGGCGGCGCTGTGGTGGCAGCCGTGGGCGCTGCTCGAAAACCCGTCGTTGACCCAACGCTTTGCCTATCCTTTGCCGGACAAGCCGTCCGTCGCCGTATTGCCATTCATCAATGTCAGCGGCGACGTGCAGCACGATCATCTTGCAGAAGGCCTGACCGATGATCTGATTACGGAACTGTCGAAAGTCTCCGGCCTCTTCGTCATCGCGCGCCATTCCGTCTTTGCGGTGCGCGATGATGGCGGCAAGATACAGGATGTGGCGGCCGAGCTCGGTGTTCACTACGTCCTTGAAGGGACGCTGCAGCGCGCAGGCTCGCGATTGCGCATCAATGTCAAACTGATCGATGCGCTGAGCGGCCTTTCCCTCTGGGCCGAGCGCTACGACCGCGAATATGCCGATCTCTTCGCGGTCCAGGATGATGTCATCAGCAAGATCATTGCAGCACTTGCCATCAGGCTCAGTGAGGGCGAGCGCACGCAGCTGGCGCAGATCCCGACGGAGAATCTCGAAGCCTACGACTATTACATGCGCGCCGAGCAGGCAGGCCTCACCTATGGAGACGTGGGGACCTACCGCGAGGCGCTGTCCTATTATCAGAAGGCGATCGACCTCGATCCGAACTTTGCCGATGCGCATGCGGGGATCGCGCGCATCGCCGTCGATGTCTGGCGCAACGACTACAATATCCTCTGGTCGGCGGCAGTGGCCCGCAAGATCGCCTATGACGCGGCAGGGCAGGCATTGAAGATCGATCCGAACAATGCGCGGGCGCATACGGTCCTTGCCCTCCTGCAACTGGTCGACGGGCGCCAGACGGAGGCGCTGATATCGGCAAACCGTGCCGTGCAGGCGCAGCCGAGCGACGCTGAAGCCAATGGCAATCTGGCCCTCGTGCTCGCTCATATCGGCAATCATGACCAGGCAACCACCGAGATGGAAAAGGCGCTGCGCTTCGATCCTTCGCCATCTCCCGGCTTCCAATTGCTGGCGGGTATCGTCTTCTACATCATCGGCGATGACGACCGGTCGATTTCGCTGATGGAGGCGGCCCGCGACGCGCTTCCCAATGCGGAGGCTGCGCGCGAATTCCTGACCGCAGCCTATATCGAGGACGGCGACAAGAAACGCAGCCTGCAGGAGAAGACGAAGCTGCTGACGCTCTTTCCCGAAAGCAATCTGACCTATTACAGCTATCTCTACGACTACTGGCGCAAGGACGATCTGAACCTGCATTTGAGCAGGCTGCAGAAAGCGGGAATTCCCGAATGGCCCTTTGGATTTCAGGGCGAGAAGGCCGATCAGATCACCGGCGAGCAGTTGCGCGATCTCATCAGCGACAAGACCTGGACCGGCAAGCATCGCAACGGCACGCAATTCGTCCAGTTCTTCGACAAAGCGGGCAATACCGCCTATCGCAGCGCCAATACGAATATTACCGGCACCGTCGAGATCAGGGGAGACTGGCTCTGCGAGAAATTCCCGGGCTATTTCCTCGACAGGATGGTCTGCGGCAACGTCTATCGCAATCGCGCTGCCGACGAGCCCGGCGCGATATATGTGCATGTCACGCCGCAGGCGTTGAAATTCTTCTCGATCGGGGGCTGACGGCCGACTGGCAGCTATTGGGCAGAGGGATGCTGCCAGTCTTTCTGTGCCTTCTCCGAGATCAGGATGTTCTGCACTTCCGACCAGTGCTTTTTGGAGTCGACCACCTTCGTCGGGTTCTTCACCAGCCCTTCGGCCGCACCCGGATCATAGCTGATATAGAGCTTGCCATCGATGATCCGCCAGGCATTCGGATCGATATTGGTGGTCACCGTTCCGAACGACACGCCATCGGCGCAGTAGCCGCCATATTGCGGGGCATATTTTCCGGGGTCCTTGACGAACATGTCACGATGCTCGGCGCTGGCGAAATACCAGGTGGCGCCCAGCCAGTGATGGGAATATTGGGGCGATCCTTCCACGGCCTTATCATCCGTGAAATAGGCGACCGGGTCGTAGCCCTTGATCGCCACATCCCCGAAATAGCCCGTATTGACGAAGTCTTCCGCTGTGGCCTCGTTTGCCAACAGCAGGACGGCAAGGCCGCCTATCGCTGCGGCCTTCACAAATCCATTCCAGTGAGACATTTCAATGCTCCCGTTTTCAGGCGCGCACGCTCATTTTCGCTTCGTGCATTCGTCATAGAGCCACTGACCGGTGAGGTCGGCTCCCTGACAGGCGGCGCCTGCTTTCAACAAAAGAGTGACGGCGTCCCAGTGCGATCGCCATCCTGCCTGGGTCACCGGCGTGTAGCCGTTTCTTTCCTTCGGCTCGATATCGGCCTTCTGCGCAAGCAGGAAAGCAATGACATCGGCATGGCCTTCCTCGGCCGCCGCATGCAGCGGCGTCATATTGTAAAAGTTCTCGTGATCGTTGACGGAGGCGCCTCTCGCCACCAGCAGTTCCACGATATCGAGATGGCCGCCATAGGCCGCCGCATGCAGAGCCGTCAGCCCACCCTTGTTGCGGATTTCGATGTCGCAGCCGCGATCAAGAAGAAGGGTGACGACATCGGCCTTGCCGGACAGCGCGGCAATCAGCAGCGCCGGTTCGCCGGTGTCATCGGGTTCGGAGAGGTTTGCGCCCTGATCCGCAAGTTGCTTGACGCGCTCGACATTGCCGTCGCGCGCGGCGTCGTGCAGTGGGCCCGCGGAAGCCGCGGAAATCCCAAGGCCTAAGCAGATGAAGCTGATCCAAAAGACATTCATCGCGCACCCCCGTCTTGCCATTACTGGCTTCACAAGCGCGAACGCGTAGTTAAGCTATCATGAATATGCGGGGGCGGCAATGAATGGCGATGCTATCGGCAGGCTCGGAAACACGGCAGCTGTCCACGGTGACACTCGAGATGTTATGCGCAAGAAAAGAGATCCGCATACGCCACCTCGGGAGGTCTTCAAATCATGAGGGCGCTCCTTTCGCGGAAAAAGACGCTTGAGGCCTCTCTTCGTCAAAGGCGGTTTAACGTCCCTTCGAACGATTGGCGCCAATTCTAAAATTCCGGAATCCCGTGTCAAAATTCCGGATTTTCGCGTCTGGCTACACTCGCGTCCGGCTACATTCAGTATTGTTGTCTGACACCTATATCCGGAAAATGTGGGATTGTCCGGGATTTGCCGGGAAGCTGCGCGAACAGCCTAAAAATCAGGGGCTGTGAGCCAAAGGCGCGATCACGGGGAGACCTATCTTTGTCAGCGCGAAACGGAAATTATCTATCATTTGGCGCAACAGGGGCTGCGTGGTCCGAATTCTTCGAGGTCTCTTCGAAAAGCGCAGCAGTGGTCCTCAAATCCTCTTCAAACCCCTATGGATCAAGGCTTTCGTCATCTTTGGCTTTTACGCGATCAGTCACATTTGTCGGCAAAAAAGGTGCGTGCAACAAAAGAAGATTTCCACATGGGAGAGGATATTTTCAGAAGGGATAAAATAGAAAGAAATATCAAAGAGATAAGCGGAATCCGCTCCAATAAGATTTCCACGCGAGAATTTCCCTAATCGTTATGCCGGACGCCGCTTTCGGACGACGCCCTTGACTAAAAGCGAGGTCCTTTCAGGCTTGCCAGGCTCAAGTCACGCGCGTACACGCCGAAACGCGTACCCCAACCCCGTACGACGATGTGGCTGCCCTGTGAAAGGCTCGATCTGATACTCTCGGGGACGTGACACACTCGGCCGATAAGATAGGGCATGTCTTCCAATACGACCGGAGAGTGGCAGTTCTTTCCACCAAGATCAGTTGCTCGCAGTACCGTAAACGGAAGCGCAACTTCATGGCCTGAGATCAGTGGGAGCAGCAACGGCCAAATGAACAGAAGGCTGCTACCCATAAAATAACCGGCAAACGGGCTGACTGCGACAGCGATGACGCGCTTCAGTTCACTCATTTGTTTGCCACCTCTCCAGGCGACCCAGACCAAAAGTGCCGCATACAAGAAGCCCGCGATAATTCGCAGAAGGTTTGTCTCTGCCATCCACTCGGCAGACGGTATGAAATTGAAGCCCACTAAGGCAAACGACGAAACACAGCCGAGCAATAACAATGAAACTACTGGAATCGCCAAGAACTTTGGGAGCTGCGAATTTTCTGGCTTAATCGAACTGTCCATAACGCCTCAAAACAATCAGCCTGAATTTTGTGAATAAAATACCGTTCAAGAATTGAAAACCCCAGGAAGTTGTTATTCGTTAATTTACTCCGCAAGCCTGAGCTGTATGATCCCCGCGTAGGAAATATAACTGTGAGTCGCAACCACTTGCCATGACTAAAGAAACAGCTGAATTCGCGTACGATCTTCACACCGGCCTGTCTTCGGTAAGAGTTACAGAGTTCGACCAGCTTCAGTTGATCGGTATGGCAGCTTCGCTTGCCGTCCATATAAAAGGCTTGGGCGATATAGACTACGAGGTTCTGAGAAAGGTCTCAGACCATTTCATGGCTATACCTCAACGATCTGAGGGAGACGTTCCTTGAAGTCGAGCGACAGGGTGGTTTGAGATGAAGCTGAAGGAATACAGGGTCCGCGAGTTCCGTAGCATTTGGGACACCGGCCCCATTAAGGTAGATGACCAGACTACCTGCTTTGTGGGAAAGAACGAGGCGGGGAAGACTACTGTTCTGACGGCCCTTTATCGCACCAACCCGATTCGACCAAAGGACGCCGTTTTCGACGAGACCTACGACTATCCGAAGCGGGAAGTGGAGGATTACCTACACGCGGTCGAAAGTGGCGAGCGCGAGAAGGCTGTGGTAGTCAGTTGCACTTATGAACTCGAACAGGATGACTTCGACGCAATATCGGAGGTCTTCGGACCAAAGGCGTTTACGGGCCCGACATTTACGCGTGATTGCTACTACGGCAAGAACAGCAGCATGGGTTTCCTGGCTTGCGATGAGGCTGCGGCAAGGAAGCACCTCGCTGACAACTCAGCCTTGACTGATGACCTAAAGACCAAGCTCCTTGAAGCGCCAAGCTGGCAGGCATTTGCGGCGACGCTCGACGGGACAGAAGCTACTGAAGCTGTCACGGCGCTTAAAGCTCTGGTCGCTAAGGTCATCAAGAGCGGCAATGTTCGCTCTTACATCTACAATAACTTGATCTGGCCCCGCGCGCCCAAGTTCCTCTACTTCGATGAATATTACCAGATGGAGGGACAGGCCAACCTTGACGCCCTCATCGCGCGCGAGGACGATGACGAGCTTTTGGGTTCGGACTACCCGCTCATCGGCCTCATCAATCTGGCGCGCCTCGACCACCGCAAGCTCGTGGCCACCAACAACACGGTGGAACTGAAGAATAAGCTGCAAGGTGCCGGGAACCATCTCACTCAGCGTATCGTCAAGTACTGGTCTCAGAACAAGCACATACAGATGCGCTTCGACGTGCGTGACGCCAAAGCCGGAGACCCTGACGGGATGCAGCAAGGGGTCAACGTGTGGGGCGAAGTGTATGATTCCGTGCACTGGGCCACGACGCCGCTGAGCAATCGGTCACGGGGTTTTGTGTGGTTCTTCTCGTTTTTGGCCTGGTACGAGGATGTGAAACGCCAGAAGCAGAACGTCATCCTGCTGTTGGATGAGCCTGGTCTGTCTTTGCATGGTCGCGCGCAGGCGGACCTGCTGCGCTATTTCGATGCGGAGTTGTCTGGCCACCAACTCCTGTACACCACGCACTCGCCGTTTATGATCGATCCCACCAAGTTCGAGCGTGTCCGGATTGTACAGGATCTAGGCATCGACGCCCCGGAGGCGCTGCCCAGGGAGGAGGACGGCACAAAGGTGCTGGCCAACGTGTTCGACGCCACCGACGACAGCTTGTTCCCCTTGCAGGGTGCGCTTGGCTACGAAATCCAGCAGACCCTGTTCATAGGGCCAAACTCGCTCATCGTAGAGGGAGTCGCCGACATGCTTTACCTGCGGGGGGTGGCAGCCCAATTGGCCCGTGAAGGCCGCGAGGGGTTGTCTGAGGATTGGGTCATCACGCCTGTCGGTGGCAGCGGGAAGGTGCCCACTTTCGTGGCGCTTCTCGGATCGCAGAAGGGGATCAAGGTTGCTACGCTATTGGACATTCAGAACAGCGACAAACGAATAATTGAAGACCTGTACAAGAAGAACCTGCTCACCAAGAAGCGGGTGTCGACCTACGCGGACTTCACCGGCACTGCTGAAGCTGATGTGGAGGACATGTTTGATCGATCGTTCTACCTAGAACTGGTCAACGGCGAGTACGGCAAGCAGCTTGCGTCGAAGATCACGCTTGCGAAGCTCAACCAGAATGTGCCGCGGACGCTTCGGGCGATTGACGCTTGGCTGGCCGACAACCCCATGAAGTCCGGTTCCTTCGGCCACTACAGGCCCGCGCGCTACTTCACCGAGCAGCTAGCCACACTTTGGCCGAAGGTGTCGGATGAGACCAAGGATCGGTTTGAGGCGGCGTTCAAGCATCTGAACGGGCTGTTGTGTAATTAGCAGCAGTTGCCACATTCTCGGTGCGCTCTGGAGTCGGCTTGCACGACTTTTGAGGTACCAGCGGACATGCAACTCACGACCTCAATTCTGTCACTTAGTCAATCCTGCTTGACGTCCGCCTCGAGCCGATAGCGGTTGTACAGGAAGAAGGGCTGGCAAGCTTGGCAATCGATCGATTGGCTAGCCATTTCCAGCTTTTTCCGAGGGCGTTTTCACGCCTTCGGTCAGCAATCGGCATATGTGCCTACTCAGGCTGCGATATCTGCAATCTCGCCGTATTGGCATAGCACGCGCGGGCTGGTCATATCGCCGCTTTCCATGTCGACCATCACTGCATAAGCAGCGACACCAACGAACCTATCCGCCATCGCGCCGGCGAGCCGTTCTGCAGCTGCGGAGTTTGACGCCTGCCGCATCTCGCCTGGGGCAATGTTCCCGCGCACTTTCTTAAATGGCATAACGATAAATTTCTCACACAATGACATCGGCAAATCCTTTCTTTTTTAAACCGATGTTCTTATTTTGTTCGCATAAGTTGCAAAGTCAATCGGAGATTTACCCATCCGGCGGGGAGTGTGGATATAGCTGCTGCCAGGCTTTGTAGCACCTCGAAATCGACACCCGCCCGACCTGTGGATAACCGGTGGATTAACGGACGGGCATGGGTGCATGGCCAGTGAACATGATGCGCCCACCGACGCGCAGCTCGTCGATGCGATCGGCAGTAAATTCCTCCGATGGATACCCAGCGGCGATGTTGTCAGAGGTGAGGTAGAGCTTTCCGTCTAAGGACCATCGAGCACGTTTCACGAGGGCTCGATCCATCACATTGAAATGGTAGATGCGTCCATCGTCGACCTCAGTCTTTGAGGCGTCGGCGATGAGCAGTGCGCCGTCCGGTATCGTCGGCCACATGGAGTCGCCGCGAGCTTCCAAGATGTAGCAATAGTCCGGGTTGGCGCCGAGGTTACGCAGGAAGTCGCGGGCGAACGCCACTTCTCCGACTGGCATCTCATTGACTGGTACCAGGCCCCGCCCTGCAGAGGCCCGTGCATCAAACCTTGGCAGCCGCACTATGGTTTCGTTCACCTCGGCTGGCAGATTTTTGCTAGAAGCATCACCTCGGTCGTCCTCGCCCATCAACCAGGCGACGGAAACGCCCGTGGCTTGAGCGATTTCGATGATCGTCGAGGCCTTTGGCTCGCTTTTTCCTGACACATAGTCGGACAAGGTTCGTCTACTTACCCCTGACAGTTCTGCTTCCAGTTTATCCAAACCGCCTATCAATGCAGCGGCTTCGCGGATCCTTGTGCCTAAATCGCCCATGCTTCCTTGCAGATTTCTGCGGAGCAGGCAGAAATCTGCTTGCCACATGGCAGAAGACTGCTATCCTCTCCATAAATACGGACCAAATCACCCATGAAAAGGGAGGCCGGCCAGGGCCTCCCTCATCACATCGAGGATCCACTATGCACCGGCCCCAGCAGGCGGACAAGAAGACCAGGAAGGCGATCGACAAGATTGCTGAGATGACAGCGATCAAAGGTCGGCTTTTTACCGCCGGCCTTTCTCTTCTCGATATCGATCGCACCTATCAGCTCCCGCGTGGAACGGCTGGAACGACGCTCCGGGAGCCTAATGCGGCTGGGGAGAGGGCGATCGCTGCAGCTCTCGGTACAAGGCCACATTTGCTGTGGCGGTCGCGTTACCACGCCTCCGGTCTGCGGAAATCCCCTCAACCCCGCGAGAACTATGAGCGTCCGGCCACGATGGCACAACGCCAAAACGGCACGGCGGCGTAGACATGCGCAACCCCTTCATTCCCTCACGTTCCCCGGTTTGCGAGATTGCAAATCTGGTCCTGATTTTCGGCGTGACTTTTGCAGGCCTGACGGCGGCGGCAGCGGCTCTGGTCGCGAGTGTGATGCCATGAGCTTGAACGTCTTCGACCAGAACGCGCTTTACGATGCCCACCTTCACGCCTGTTTTGCGGCAGTCCGCGAAGGCTTTCCGCACCTTGCGGTCGGCGAAATCGTCGACCCTCCGCACGACTGGTTCGATGCGGCCCTCGCGCGCCAGGTCGTGATGCACCTGATGGTTACGGAATTGAAGTGGCCGAAGCGGCGCGTTGTCGAGGCCGAGAACCGTTCTCGCGAAGCGATCAACCGCGCGCTCCGCACGGTCGATGCCCGCCTCGGAAGCCTGCGTTTTGCCGCTCACTACAAGACGATGGCACTGCGTGCCCGCGCGCTCATCACCCTTCAAACCACAGCAGAAGAAGAAGTCGCATAATGGCCGAGTTTAAGCGCATCCTGATTTCAGACATCGTCATTCCAGAGCGGCTGCGCGCTGTCGAAGAAGAGCATGCGATCGCAATCGCTCAGAGCATCGTCGAGTATGGTCTGATCAACCCCATCACTGTTCGCAGCACGCCCAATGCGAAGGGCGGCAAGTACACTCTTGTCGCTGGCGCCCATCGCATCCGGGCAGAGCAGATCAACGAAGAGGCCGAAATCGACGCGATGATCGTCGAGGGCGACAAGGCCGAAGCCCAGCTCATCGAGATCACGGAAAACCTCTTTCGCAACGAGCTATCGGTGCTGGATCGCGCCGTGTTCGTGCAGACCTACCGCGACGTTTGGGAAGGCAAGTACGGGAAGGTCGAAGCAGGCCGACCCGGAAATCGCGCAAACCTTGCGCAATTACTTTCGGACGAGGCGGAAGCTGGAAGTTTCTCCAAGCATGTCGCCGATCGCATGGGTATCTCCAGGCGTGCTGTTGAGTATCTCAACAAGATTGCACAGAACGTCCACCCCGATGTTCGCGCGGCAGTTCGCGGTACTCCGGTCGCCGACAATCAATCTGCCCTGTTGAAGATCGCCAAGATGGAACCGCAAAAGCAGCGGCAGGCGGCGATCGCTTTTCGGGCCGAGCCGGATCTGAAAAAGGCGCTCGCACTGGTCGATCCTGCGCCGAAGCTCCCGAAGGCGCAGATCGAGCAGGCGACCCTGCTGTCTCGTCTCGTCACAGCCTGGGAAGACGCCAGTGAGGAGACCCGCAATCAGTTCCTCGCCCATATAGGCTTAGGCGATGAGCCGGACGCGCTGATGGCAGAAATCCGTAGCGAGGCCGGCGATGAGTAAGCATCCCGCGCAGCTGGACTTCTTCCTGCAGCCGCTTTTTCCCGTTCGTCAGGCCGCAGTCACGATCGACATCGAGCGGTTTCGCGCAAAGCTGAAGCGAGCGATGGCGCAGGCGATCAGGGAATGCCCTCACAGCCGCGAAGTCGTCGCAGCTCGCATGGCGCAATATCTCGGCCTGCCAAGCCTCTCCAAGACGACGCTCGATGCCTACACGGCAGAGAGCAAGGCCTCTCACGACATCAGCCTTGTCCGCTTCAAGGCGTTCGTTCGCGCGACAGGCGCTCTCTGGCTTTGGGATCTGATTGTCTCTGAGGATGGCCTGATCATTCTGGAGGGCGACGAGGCACGCCTCGCCGAGATTGCCCGGCTGCAACAGGAGCAGCGGGCGCTCGCCCAGGAGCTGAAGGCGCTCCGATCCACTCCCATCAACATCAAGCGACGTGGACGATAAGCGTGAAGCAGTTCTACACCATAGCCGAGTTGATTGCGGCCAACCTGCCGGACCTGCCGCGCACGGAGAAGAGCCTCGACAACCTCGCCCGCGCGAAGTGGCGTGGGAACGAGGCGACCGCTCGGCGGGTGAAGGGCAAGACCAAGCCGGTATGGGAATATCACGTTTCGCTTCTGCCGCAGACGGCGCAAACGCGCTTGTTGATCATCCATTCCGCTCCAGCAAGTGACGACAAGGATCTGAAGGCGCAGGAGAAGAAGGCTCTCTGGCAGCGCTATGAGGCGTTGCCATCGCACCAGAAAACGATCTGTGAAACCCGTTTGAAGACGCTGCAAATGGCCGATGAGCTTGAGCGCGCCGGCATGTCTGCCAAGGCAGCCGTCCTCATGGCCTGCAACAAGGGCGGTGTCGAAAAGTCAGCACTCTACGAGTGGCGCCGGATGGTCGAGGGGATCGACCGCCAGGACTGGCTTGCGGCGCTGGCACCGAACTACACCAATGAGCGGAGCCGCTCGAAGTGCCATCCGAAGGCATGGGAATATCTGACATCGGATTATCTCCGCGCGGAGGCGCCAAAATTCTCCACCTGCTATCGCCGCCTGATCAAGGTCGCGCAAAAGCAGGGATGGTCGCCGATACCGCACGAGCGGTCGCTTCGCCGACGCCTTGACGCGGAGGTCTCCGCAGCGGTCCAGCAGCTGGCGCGCAAAGGCAAGGAAAAGTCGAAGGGCCTCTATCCCGCGCAGCGCCGCACCCGGTCGCACCTGCACGCGATGCAGATGGTCAACATGGATGGCCACAAGCTGGACGTCTTCGTCTCGGTGCCATGGTCGGAGCAACCGGTTCGCATGTTCCTGCTCGGTATCCAGGACCTCTATTCCGGCAAGATCGTCGCGTGGCGGATCTCCGATAGCGAAAACAAGGAAACGGTACGCCTCGTCATCGGCGATATGGTCGAACGCTTCGGCATTCCCGACCGCATTTACCTCGATAACGGCCGATCCTTTGCCTCGAAGTGGATCTCCGGCGGCGCCGCGACCCGCTACCGCTTCAAGGTGCGCGAGGAAGATCCGGAAGGCTTGCTCGTCACTCTCGGCATCGAGCCGCGCTGGACCAATCCGTATTCCGGCCAATCAAAGCCGATCGAGCGCGCCTGGGGAGATTTGGCAGAGAATATCGCAAAGCACCCGTATTGTGCGGGCGCTTATACCGGCAACAAGCCGGACGCAAAGCCCGAGAACTATGGAAGCCGTGCGGTTCCTCTTGAGGGTTTTCGAGCTCATGTCGCCCGTGAAATCGACGAGCACAATGCCCGGTCCGGCCGCAAGTCGCAGACCTGCAAAGGCCGCAGCTTCGACGAGACGTTTCAGGCGAGTATAGACGCCGGCGCGATCGTGCGTTGGCCGACAGCGGCGCAACGGTCGCTTTGGCTGCTCGCCTCCGAAGTTATCCGGGCACAGAAGGGCAGTGGGGAGATCCACTATCACGGTAACCGTTATTGGAGCCGCGAACTCAACCAGTATGCCGGGCAGAAGGTCACGATCCGCTTCGACCCGGACAACCTGCACGGCTCGATCCGCGTCTATGACCTCAAGAACACTTTGATCTGCGAAGCGCCCTGCATCGCCGACGCCGGCTTCGACGATCAGGAGGCGGCTCGACAGCACGCCCGCAGGCGCCGCGACTATCAGAAAGCCATCGCCGCCGAAAAAGCCGCGAACGCAGCCCTCACGGCAGCGCAGCTCGCCGAGCTTCTCACGAAAGGCGAGCCCGCAACGCCAAAGCCGGTGGAGCCCATCCGTCCCAAAATCACCCGCCTCTCGACTGGCAATCTGGCGCTGAAGCAGCAGCCGGCGGCCGACGACGGCGCCTTCGAAGACAGTTTTTCCCGAGCCTTGTCCCGAGTGTCGGGCGAGCGTGCGGTCATCCAATTCCCGAAGGGGGATCGGTCGGGAGAGTAGTCGGTCCGACCGGAAATAGCAGAGCCGAAATGTAGTGCGTCCGGTTCCGACAAAAAAATAGGGCGGGGTTTAACCCCGCCCGCCAAATCAGCCCTCTAAGGGCAAGACAAAGGAACCTTAGTATGAACAAACACGTCGACACAAGTAGGATGACAGGCTGGGAACAGCCCGAACCCTCGATCGACTTTCTTTCCAAGCATGTCGATGACATTGACGACTGGCGCGCGATCCGCGAGCAGGTCGCGGAGCTGGCGATCGCCAACTCGTGGAGCAAGGCCGAAGTTACCCGTCGCAGCGCCATGAAGGAGGGCACCTTCAGCCAGTGGTTCTCCGGAACCTACCTCGGCCGCCTCGAAAACATGAACCGGCAAATGCGCCAATGGGTGGATGCTGTCGTTGAAGCTGCCGGCATGCCTGCCATTCCGACGTCGCCGGCGTTTGTGAAAACCCGCATTGCAGCGGAAATTGCCCAGACGCTCCAGTGGGCGCAAATGACGGCCGATCTCGTGATGATTACGGTCGGCGCCGGCTTCGGCAAGACAGCCACGTGCCGGCACTATCGCGCCACGCATCCGCATGTCTTCCATGCGACTGTTAGTCCCCATACTCGCACGGTTCACGGGATGCTGGTCGAACTGGCGGCGGAGCTGGAAGTTCATGAAAACAATCCGGCCAAGCTTACCCGTGCGATCGGCGCTAGGCTTCAACGCATCGGCGGCGGTTCCCTGCTGATCATCGACGAAGCGCAGAACCTCGTCGACGACGCCATCAACCAGCTCCGCCATTTCTCCGACATCTACCAGTGCGGCATCGCGCTTGTCGGCAACGAAGAGGTCTATTCCCGCTTTGCCAAGCAGGCGGCGGGAAAGTCCTATGCCCAGCTGAAGCGCCGCATCGGCAAGCACCTGAAGCGCCAGAAGCCCTATGCGGAAGACGTCGCCGCCTACATCAGGGCCTGGGACGTGACCGATCTCGACAGCGTCAAGCTGCTCACAGGGATCGGCATGAAGGGCGGGGCGCTCGGCCAGATCGACAAGACGATGAAGCTCGCAAGCATGATTGCGCTCGCCGATGATCGGACCGTCACGCTCAAGGATATCCAGGACGCCTGGAAGAACCGCGACGTGGAGGATCTCGGATGAGCGCCGTGTTGATCCTCAGCACCGAGATTGCCAACGCAAGGACGCGGTTTGACGGACTGGTCTCTCCTGACCGTTCGAGGGACGCCGACGTCGTCGCGTTTCGGAAACACCTCCAGATCCTCGGCAAGCTTGCTCAGAGCCTCGAACGCGAAGTGCAGATCTACCGGCTTTGCGAGGCCGGCAAGACGGGCAGGGAGGTTGTCGAACAACTCGCCGCCGAGGCCGCTGCCACCTTTGTTTTGAACAGCGACGGAAACGTCATCAGACCGGATTTCGGGAGAAAGCCATGAGCTGCTTATTGCCATCCACCTGCCTAGTCGAGATCCGTGACGAGCTGAAGCCGTGCGTGCACGGCGGCAGGTTTTTCACCAGCGAGGACGTCGGCAACCTCATTCGCCGCCTGAATACGGCGATCTCGCTCGCTCAAGAGATTGAGGAAGAAAAGCTCTCGCTCGAACGGCGGGAGCGGCTCTTTACTGGTCGCCAGCCCGCCCTGGTCGGGCCGAACGTCGTCGCCTTTCCGAACAATCAGCCGCCGAACGGTGGCCGCGCTTAGAGCGCGGCTGCATTCCCAACACGCGAGCGAAAACGCACTTCGAGGAACTACCAAATGGAAAGCGTAATCATTGAACAGCAGAACGACGCTGAAGCCGCATCCGGCATCACCGTCGTCAATGGCAAAAACTACATGAGCGATGCCAAGGGCAGTCTCGTTCCGGTGGAAAATGTGAAGCCTGAGCACAAGCTCGAAGACGAAGTCGTACGCAAGATTGTCGGCTTTGCCGAGGAGCTGTCGGCTCAGATTGCCCGCTTCCGTGGCCACACCATGACGGACCTGGGCGATTTCGATGCGCTCCTCTCCCAGGAATACGGCTCGAAGATTGGCGGTGCAAAGGGAAATCGAACGTATCAGACCTTCGACGGCCTGATGCAGGTCAAGGTGCAGATCTCCGACTTTGTTGACTTCGGCCCACAGCTGCAGACCGCCAAGAAGCTGCTCGACGAGTGCCTGATGGAATGGTCGGCGGATAGCCGGCCAGAGATTCGCGCTGTCATCACCAAGGCCTTCAACACCGAGAAGGAAGGGCAGGTGAACCGATCGGAGATATTCATGCTGCTGCGTCTCGATATCCCGGATGAGCGCTGGCAGGACGCCATGCGGGCAATCCGTGAGGCGATGCGGGTGACGGGCTCCAAGGAATATGTCCGGTTTTATACTCGCAGCTCCATCGAGGAGAAGTGGCGGAGCATTACCATTGATCTTGCGAAGGTCTGAGGTGGGATTATGTGCAGGTCCACATCGCACTTAAAGATCAGCCGCCTCTTCGGCGTATTGTCCGAGATAGACAATGAAGTCGCGGAGGAAGCGAACCGTCCTGATGATCGCGCTTTCGACGTAAGGAAACTCATCGTCCATTCGCGCGATGTAGTACATATCCTCATCGTAGTCGTCGCTGAGCAGGTAGCTTTGGTGATCTTGGATAGCCCCGACAGCTGCCTTACAGGCGGCTTCAAGCTCATCGAGATATCGGGTTGTCATTCCGTCGAAGAGGTTGACGCCATCCAAAAATTGTCGGCGATGAAGGATTTTATCGAGCTCCTCGAAATCAACGCGATGCCGTTCGGTCACCTGTCTAAGCCACGAGAGATCTGGACTTCCTTGGTCGGGTCTCATCGTCTCACGGATATTTTCGAAATCTACGAATCGACTGCTGATCTCTTGAAGATCCTGCAATTGCGGAAACACCGCGCGTTGCAGCCTCAGTCGGTCTGGGCGACGCGTGAGCCCGACGAGCTCTCGATGGCGACGATCGCTTTCGCGATCCGTTCGTTCCATGACATCTATAGTCTGCTGCATCTTTCCGACCGTGAAAGCAGCAGCGAGAACGGCGGCAAGACCCGTAATCAGCGTCTGAAAGTCATAGATGGTGTTCCGCCAGTAGTCGCCGCCATCCTGGCCGGACACGCTTCGAGGCTCGCCCCAAAGAACAGGGATTACAATTCCCGCGGCGATGGCTACGGCGATCGCCCATCCAATCTTTGTTCGATTAGTCCGCATGCGGCTCCCACTCCGGTTGAGAGCGCAGGATCGCTCAGCTCGCGTCGATTCGGTAGCTGCGGAGTTGGTAAATGAGAAGCTCGATCGCGGCCATCCATGTCGCCAAGAAGCAGCTCGGCCTCGACGACGACACTTATCGCGCCAAGCTTGCCCGGATCACGGGCAAACAATCTGCTAAGGACATGAGCGAAGACGAGCGCCAAAGCGTGCTGACTGTTTTCCGCAACGAGGGTTTTGCGCCTGCTTCGGCAACTCGACGCGCTGACGGTCGCCGGAAGCTGACCGGCAGGTTTGCTAAGAAGTTACAGGCACTCTGGATCGCCGCTTGGAACCTCGGGATCGTACGCGATCGCGACGATGCCGCGCTTATCTCATTCGTCAAGCGCCAGACCGGCATCGAACATACTCGCTTCCTCGTTCATGCCGACGATGCCAATCGGGCGATCGAAGCCCTGAAAAGCTGGATCCGTCGTGAGGCCGAAGTCCTCTACGGCAACTCCAATGGCTATGACTGGCTTGCCGCCGATGGCGCCAAGGTCGCCTGGGCGCAATGGCGGATCCTGACCCCTGGTGCCGATCTCATGGCCAGAAAGGGTTTCGACGACGCCGTTCTGAAGCTGACGGGCGTCGCTCTCCTTCAGCAGGTCACGCCTTCCGGTTGGCAGACAGTCATGAACCATTTTGGCGAGAAGATCCGGGCGGGGAAGTAGTTCCCCGCCGCCCCCCGTTGTCCCCTCTGAAAGGAACATGATCATGCGCAATGCCATGCCCTTGTTCGAGAGCTCCGAGTTGGCGTCCGTTAGAGATCAGTGTGAGGAGCTTTTGAAGAAGCTTCAAAGGGGCGGTGTTGACGCCCGCATCAGGATCGGCCGGGAGAACCGGCTGAAGGCGCTTCGTGTCAAGCAGATGCAGCTGGAACGGCAGCTCGGCCTCGGGGGACGACAGTGAGCAGTTCGCTTCCCGGCATCCTCGCCGATATCGCCGACATCACCGACGTCGAGACCGCCTTGACGATCGCGCAGAGCCATGGCGGCATTCGCGTCTCGATCCCACCTCGGGCCGAGGACGGTCACTGGCTGACCGAGCTGCTCGGTCACGAACTCGCCGACCGGATCTGCAAAGGGCTTGCCGTTATCGATGCCGACGGCAAACTCAAGGGCGTCCAGCGCGAAGTCATTCCGCTCGGACCGGCTTCTGTGCTGAAGGCGGCTCGTCGCCGCGCCGCCAATGCTCTGAGTGCCGGTAAGAGCGCCCGCGACGCAGCGCAAATATCGGGCTTGCATGAGCGCACAATTTTTCGCATGAAGAAGAGCGACGACGATCAGGGCTCGCTTTTTTAGCCCACGTCGGCACGGCTGACAGGTGTCAGCCCTTACCCCGCGAGGGCCTCCCGTAAAATCTCCCCATTGCATGTTGAGCGGCCGATCGGCCGCTTTGTTTTGGGGCGCCATATGGATTTCAATCTCTGGCTTAATACCCGTCTGCGGGTTCATGGCTCCTATGATGGGGTAGTCGACAACGTCTTCGGTCGCGCGTCGATCGAAGCCTTGAAGCGGTTTCAATCCGCTGAAGGATTAGCGCCTACCGGCCAGGCCGACGAGGCGACGGTCGAGGCGCTACGCCTCAATCCGCAGGGCCGTATCGTCAACGTCGTACCGGCGCCGAAACGCCCCGCCGAGCCCGTTTGGATGCTGGAAGCACGCCGCTTCATCGGCCTTACGGAGGTTCCCGGCGCACGCTCGAACCCGACGATCGTCGGATGGGCGAAGGCGCTCGGCGGCTGGATCGCCGGCTTTTTCACGAACGACGATACACCCTGGTGCGGCCTCTTCATGGCGCACTGCTTCGGCGCCGTCCTGCCGCAGGAGAAGCTTCCCGCTAATCCGCTTGGTGCCCTCGAATGGAGCAAGTTCGGCATGCAGCTTTCGGCGCCGTGCGTCGGTGCCGTGCTCGTGTTTCAGCGGCCCGGCGGCGGCCACGTCGGCCTCTACGCCGGCGAGGATGACGACAATTACCTGGTGCTCGGCGGAAACCAATCGAACCGTGTCAAGCTTTCGCCCGTCGCAAAGGATCGTTGCGTCGGCATCCGCTGGCCGCGAACCGGCGGTGATCCCATTGGCGGCCGTTTGCGCGTGAACATCGCAGGCGAGGTTTCTCGCAATGAGGCGTGAAGCACCTGGAAAGCCGTCCTACACGATGACCAGGCGATGGAACTGGATCAGCTTCGTGCTGTCCTGGTTCATCCTGGTCGGCATCGCTATCGCCGCCATGCGAGGCTCCCAAGAGGCGGTTGCGATCGCGCCCGTCTTCGTGCCCGCCCTTTGCGCCATGATCGCAGTCCTCATCGGCACCCACCGCCACTATGGCTCCAGAGATTTCGAGGTCGCCAATTCTCCATATGGCCCGCCTCGCCCTTACGATGCCCGCGACCAGCCGGGATCTGACGTCGGCGAGGTGCGCTGATGGAGACGCTCACCAAGCCGATCGTCGCCCTCATCATCGCCGGCGTGCTGCTTCTCGCCGCCGCCGGCCTCGTCCTCCTCAGCCTTCGCGAGATCCACGCAATGGTCGACCAAGCGGCAGCCGCAGCAACGGAAGCGGCGAACGCGAAGTGGGAGGCCAAGCTTGAAAAGGCCGATGCCGAGGCGAACCGCAAGATCGCCGACCAAACGAAAGCAAGCCTCAAAATCCAGGCGACGGCGAGCGAACAGGTTCGCCAGGCCGAACAGCGGCTCGCAGACAGTGAGAAACAAAATGAAGCCCTTCCCAATGGTGGCAGTTGCGGTCTTAGCGCTGGTCGCGTCCAGCTGCTCCCTGACTGATCCGAAACCCGAGCCTTCGATCGTTGTGACGCGTTTTGTCAAAACGGAGCTGCCGCCTGAAGTGAAAAAGCCTGCGCCGCCGCTCTCTCCCAAGTTCGCCCGCGACTTCTCCGAGGCCGAAACCTGGAATGGATGGGCGCACGATCGCACGGCCCGCAATATCGGTGAAGCGCGCAGGGCGGCCTGTGTCGCCGCCGTGGAGGGAACGCCATGAATGGCAATGCCCTCTTCGATCTCGCCGAGATCCGCGCCGAGGAAGAGCGCGAGGCGCAGATCAAGCGTGCCACCGCCTCCCTGAAGCTGGAAGGCAATATCGAGTGCGAGGATTGTGGTGGCGAGATCGCCGAGACTAGGCGTCGCGCGCTGCCCTCGGCTCGCCGTTGCATCCGCTGCCAGGAACGGTTCGAGAAAAGCAAGGAACGCCGCTGATGGAAATTGGACCGCTCAAGGACTGGTTCGGCCTCTTTGCCCTGTTCATCTCTGTCGGTACGTCGATCTGGCACATGATCTCTTCTGGCGCCAAGAAAACCGCCAGCGACCTAAGCGAGTTTCGAAAGCAGGACGCTGTCGAGAAGACACAATTCCTGGCGACGCTCTCAGCCCTCGAAAGGCGCGTCCAGAGTGTTGAGAGCGACATCAAACATCTTCCAGACGCCGAGGCCGTCATGTCGATGCGGATCGCGATCGAGCGGCTCGAAGGCAAGCTCGGTCGGATGGAAACAAGCCAGGAGGGAATGGCGCGCACAGTTGCGCGCGTTGAAGATTTTTTGATGAAGGGTAGTTCGGCGGCATGAGCGACTACAATGATTTTGTCACCGTTGACGCGCGCCTGGTCATTCTACGGGCGCTCACTGAGCAGCCAGACGGCCGGCTCAACGACAGCCTTCTGGCCGACGTCCTCGACGCTTATGGCCATCATCGGTCCCGCGACTGGATCCGGCAGCAGCTTCGTTATCTGGCCGATATCGGCGCCGTGAAGAACACGGATGTCAACGGCATCGTCGTGGCCGCGATCACCCGCCTGGGCGTTGACCATGTCGAGCGCAGGACCGAACTCGAAGGCGTCAAGCGCCCGAAGATCGGAGCCTGAGATGGCGCAAGGTCGGGGACGCCTTAACCTTATAGAGCAGCTTCCTGGCGAGTGCGCCGAGATTGTCGCCTGGGCGGCCGGCGAGCTGCAGAAGCGTGAGCGAACGCAGACGGACATCTATTCCGAGTTTGTTTCGCAACTGGAAGGCCTGAAGGCCGAACGTCGCGGCGAGCTGGAATTCGACATTCCTTCCTTCTCGTCGTTCAATCGCCACAGCATCAAGCTTGCGACGCTTACGCAGCGGCTCCATCAGACGCGCGAAATCGCCGCGACCCTGGCCAAGAGTTGGGACATCGATGCCTCCGACAACCTCACCTTGATCGCCGCAGAAGCGATCAAGACCCTCGTCTTCGAAGTGCTGACCTCCGAGGGCGAAGCGGGTATCGACCCAAAGGGCGCCATGTCGCTTGCAAATGCCCTGCGCGCTGCCGCCCAGGCACAAGGCATCTCGACATCCCGCCGCCAGAAGATCGAGGCAGAGTTTGCCGAGAATGCAAAGCAGGCGGTCTCCCAGGTTGCCAAGTCGAAGGGGCTCACGGCCGAGACGACGCAGGAAATCCTGTCCAAGATCCTCGGGGTTAAGGCCGAATGACCGCTCCGATCACGGAAGAGCAATGGGCCGAGGCCCGGCGAACTGCTACCGAGGTTCTGCCGGGCCTCGTCAAAGAATTGGGCCTGCCGAAGGCGCTTCTCCCGTATCAGTCGCGCACGATCGCGCTGCTCGAAAGCGCTGCCTGCCGTGTCTTGTTCATCGAGAAGAGCCGACGCATCGGCTTGACCTTCGGCTTTGCTGCCTATGCCGCGCTGCGCGCCGGCCGCGAGAAGAAGGCCGGCGGCATGGACGTGATGTACATCTCCTATTCCCAGGAGATGACACGCGAATTCATCGACGCTTGCGCGATGTGGGCGCGGGCCTACATGGACGCGGCGGCGGCCGTCGACGAGTTCCTCTTCGACGATAGCGACAAGGAAGGCGAGCGCTCGATCCAGGCGTTCCGCATTCGCTTCGCCTCGGGCTTTGAAGTTCTTGCGCTCTCGTCGGCGCCGCGCTCGCTGCGCGGCAAGCAGGGCGTCGTCATGATCGATGAGGCCGCCTTCGTCGACAGCCTGCCGGAGCTGCTGAAGGCGGCACTCGCATTCCTTATGTGGGGCGGCCAGGTCGTCGTCTGCTCAACCCACGACGGCACCGAAAACGAGTTCAACAAGCAGATCCAGGCGATCCTTTCCGGCCGCTCGAAGTATGATCACATCAGGATCGATTTCGACCAGGCTTTGAAGGAAGGGCTCTACGAGCGCATCTGCCTAGTGAACGGCAAGGAGTGGACGCCCGAGGGCGAAGCCGCCTGGCGCCAGGAGATCATTGATTTCTATGGCGATGGCGCCGACGAGGAGCTGTTTTGCATCCCGACCGCCGGAACCGGCGCCTGGCTGCCCGCACCGCTGATCGAGGCACGCATGTCGATCGAGGCGAAGATCATCCGTCTGGAGCTGCCGACGAACTTCCTGCATCTCAACCGCCTGGATCGCGCGGCCCTTCTCGCGCCCGCATTGGTCGATCTGAAGGCGGCGCTCGCCCGCCTCGATCGCGGCAAGCGGCATGCGTTCGGTTTCGACTTCGCGCGCGTCGCCGACCTTTCGGTGGCGTCGCTGTTGTCGATCGATCGGCTGCTAAAGCGGGCGGAAGAGCTGACCGTCGAGATGCGCAACGTACCAGGCGACGAGCAGAAGATGATCACGCGCCTGATCCTGGAAGGAGCGCCGCGCCTTGTCGGCGCTGCCTTCGATGCCACCGGCATGGGCTGGACCGTCGCTGAAGACATGGGCCGCCTGTTCGGGCTTCGTGATGCCGATCATCCCGCCGGCCTTGTCGAGGCCATCAAGTTCTCGACGGACTGGTACCGGTTCAACATGCCGCCGCTGAAGGCCGCCTTCGAGGACGACGCGATCGCCCTCATCAAGGACGACGACCATCTGACGGATTTGCGCACCATCAAGGTCATCGCCGGCGTACCGCGCGTGCCGGACCTGCGCACTGGCCAGGGCGCAAAAAAACGCCACGGCGACTTCGCCATCGGTCTCGCCCTGGCGCACTACGCGAGCCGTCAGCAGTGGACGGAATACGATTATATGACAATCGCCTCGCTCAACGCCGGCGCCAGTGGCGACGACGATGACGACGGACAGGACTACGGGAGACGGCATTGGTAAGCACCCGCACATCATCGATCCTCGGACCCGATGGAAAGCCGATCGTCATCCAGGTGCTTTCCGAAGAGCTCGCCGTTCCGACAGTAGCCGGCGTTCGTCGTGTGCATGAGGAGCGTGTCGCCTCCGGCCTGACGCCAGAGCGCCTCGGCTCGATCCTTCGCGACGCGGCAAGCGGCGACGCGCGCAACTACCTGACGCTGGCCGAGGAGATGGAGGAGCGATACCTGCACTATGCCTCGCAGCTCCAGACGCGGCGCCTGGCGCTTGAAGGCATCGACGTGACGATCGAAGCTGGCAAGGCAGACACGAAGATCGTCGATGCGGTGACCGAACTCGTCCAGGGCGAGGGCTTCGACGATGCTCTCGGCAATCTGACCGACGGCATTTCCAAGGGTTACGCGGTCGTCGAGATGATGTGGGAGTACGAGCGCAAGGCCCTTCGCCCCGTGGAGTACATCGCCCGAGATCCGCGGTTCTTCCAGCTCGATCGCCTGCAGCTTCGTGAGCTGCGGCTCGCCGTCGACGGCTGGATCGAAGGCGTGGAGCTTCCCGAGGCGAAGTTTCTCCGGCATATGCCGCGCACCAAGATGGGATTGCCGTTGCGGCGGGGCATGGCCCGGCCGGCAGCCTGGGCTTATTTGATCCAGCAATTCACGCTGCAGGATTGGGCGGCCTTCTCGGAGGTCTATGGCATGCCGCTGCGCGTTGGAAAGTACAACGCTAACGCCAGTGCCACTGACAAGCGCACGCTGCTGAAGGCCGTTACCTCGATCGCCAATGACGCGGCTGCCATCATCCCACAGGGTATGGACGTCGAGTTCCACGAGGTCAGCGGGAACAACGGCGCGGCCGTTTTCGGCGGACTGCTCGAATACGTCGACAAGCAGATCTCCAAGCTTGTCGTTGGCCAGACGATGACGTCGGACGACGGTTCCTCTCTCGGCCAGGCGAAGATCCATAACGAGGTCCGCCTCGACATCCTGCGCGCCGATGGCAAACAGCTTGCTTACACAGCCAATCGCGACCTGATCCGGCCGTTTGTCGATCTCAATTTTGGCCCGCAGGAGCATTATCCCGTCGCGCAGCTCCTCGTTCCCGACCCTGAAGACGTCAATGCTTTGACTGAAGCAGTGGCCAGGATGATGCCGTTCGGCTTGCGCGTGAAACAAGCCGAGATCCGCGAGAAGATCGGGCTTAGCGATCCGGGGGAGGGCGACGAGCTGCTCACCGTTTCGAGCAAGGCGCCTGAAGCCGCCGATCAGAAGGACGCAGCCCAGAAGTCGGCACCGGCGGCAACGCAGCCTGCGACCGAGGAACGCAAGTCGAAGACCGCCGCGCTCTCGGCCATCGTCTTCGATCATCGCCGCGCCTGCCGTTGCGGTGCCTGCACAGCGCTGCTTGCCGCCGAGGCTGGCGAACCGGACGCGCTCGACCAGGTGGACGCCCTGTTCGCATCGGCCGCCAACGATTGGGAGGCGATGGCGCGGCCAATCGTGCAGCCGATCGCCGAGATCCTCGCTTCCGCATCGAGCTTCGAAGAGGCTTTGAAGCTCATTGAAACTGCCGGCCCGGATGCTTCGATGATGGCCGAGCGGCTCGCCAGGTTGACGGCGATCGCGCGCGGCATCGGCGGTACGGTGGATTGAACGTGGCGGAGATCCGCAAGGGTTTTAACGTCCCCAAGGAAGTGACCGGCTATTTCGAGGGCAAGACCCTGAAGCCGGCCTTTTCCTGGCTGGACGTATGGGGCGAGGAGCATGCTTACGCCTTCACCGTCGCCAAGGCGACCGAGGCCGAGCTGCTGACGGGCTTCCGCGACAGCATCGCCGAGGCGATCAGAACCGGTAAAGGTTTCGAGAGCTGGAAGGAAGAGATCCAGGCCGAATTGACCAAGCAAGGTTGGTGGGGACCGCGCATGGTCGCCGACCCTACCGGAGAGCAGCCTGATCGGATGGTCGACTTCTCACGCACCCGGCGCCTCAAGACGATCTTCTGGTCGAACGTGAATTCTGCCCGCGCCGCTGGTCAGTGGGAGCGGGCACAGCGCAGCAAGCGGGCGCTTCCGTACATCCTCTATCTGCGCACCACGTCGGCCGATCCTCGGGAGGAGCACCTCGCATGGGTTGGCATCATCCTGCCGGTCGATCATCCCTTCTGGAAGACGCACTGGCCACCGAACGGTTGGGGCTGCAAATGCCAGGTGCGCCAGATCTCGGCGCGCGAGGCCGCAAGTCTGCTCGGCCATGAGCCGCAGGAGGGCGTCGTCTATCGCGACAGCCCGCCGGATCTCGGTCCCGACATCCTGCATCGCAATCGCCGCACCGGCGAAGTCACCATGGTTCCGCCAGGTATCGATCCCGGCTGGCAGACCAATGCCGGCCTGGCGCGTGCCTCAACCCTGATCCAGAACCTGGAAGAGAAGCTCGCAGTGGCCTCGGCGGACGATGCCACCAGCATCCTCGACGATCTTTGGCGCGATCCCTATCTGCAGCTCGCGCCGCGCCTGGAGCAGAAAGTGTGGTTGCCCGCCGGGGTGTCGCAGCGGCTGGCCGACGATCTCGGCGCCAGATCACCCGTCGTTTCGATCACCGGGGAGGCGGTTGCTGAACGTATGAAGCGGCATAAGATGTCGATCGACGACTTTGCCTTCTTGCCAGACATCATCGACCAGGCCGAGATCGCGCCAGATCGTAGGGGCAATGAACGTGGCCGTACGCTCTACCGAATGCTTGGGAAAGTGTTCTGGCGCGCCTTCGTTAGCGTTTCGGAAAACGGGTATTTGCGGATCAATTCCCTGCATCAGAAGAGTGGCAAGGAAGTGAAGGCCGAATTCGAGCGTCTCGGGAGAGACTGGCCTTTTGGAAAATGAACGCGGCAGGGAGGGACCGCATCCCGGCCTATCCGGGCTCCCTCCAATGGGCATCAAGGCCACCGGACTTCGCTGCCGCCTGTGTAGAATAGGCGACATCGCAAGATCTGACAACTCCTCCCCACAATAGACGGCGTTGCCGCCATCTCTAGGTTGAAGTATTGAATCCCGTCATTTTGGATGAGGGACTTAATGCTCAAGCGATTCGAAGGTGAGGAAGGACGCCGCCTCAGGCTGGAGGCGTTTGCGGCGCTGAAGATTGTGCGCGGAGATGCTGCGCTCAGCGAAGAACTTGCTGAACGGTGCGAATGGCTTCAAATCGCGCGCGGTGAGTTGTTGACTGAGCAACACGCAGACACAAATGACGTTTTTTTCATTGTGTCAGGCACGTTCGAGGTGATCGTTAATGGTAAGCGCGTAGCAATACGCGGGCCTGGAGATCACATTGGAGAAATGGCCGCAATCCAGCCGACGCAAAAGCGCTCGGCAACGGTCGTCGCGCTAGAAGAAGGCATAGTTGGGAAAATATCGGAGCCTGATTTCTCAGACGTCGCCAGTCGCAATCCTATCCTCTATAAATTTATTGCCCAAGAGCTTGCCAGGCGCCTGCTCGAGCGCAATCGGCTCGTTAGCGTGTACCGTGAAAAAATAAAGGTTTTCATTATCTCGTCCGCTGAGTCGCTCGCGATTGCACGAGCAGTGCAGAATGCCTTTGCACATGATCCGTTTATCGTCACCGTTTGGACGAATGGTGTTTTCAAGGTTGCCAATTATACGCTTGAAGCTCTCGAAGCAGCGATAGACGATTCCGATTTTGCCATCGCCATCGCGCATGCTGATGACCTCACGGAGAGCCGTGGGAAGGATTGGCCCGCTCCGAGAGACAACGTGATCTTCGAACTGGGACTTTTCATGGGCCGACTAGGGCGGAGCAGGGCAATCTTGATGGAACCGAGGGAAGAGAAACTGAAACTGCCAAGTGATCTCGCTGGGATTACAACGATCCCCTATCGCTTTGATAAAAGCCAGGATGCATCATCTCTTTTGGCTCCTGCCTGCAACGAGCTTCGCGATCACATAAACATACTTGGGCCTAACAACGGCTAAACCCATGGCTCTGACCAACGAACTTCACGCCCAAGTTGCTGCTATATTTAAGGAGACCTGGACAACCCGAGACGGCAAGGTTGTTCCAGCGCCAGAAGATCTTAAGCACTCCAATGACGCTGTTCAATTCGATCGCGCTACCGTTTTATATGCGGACCTGTCGGGTTCGACCGCGTTGGTCGATACGCGGGGGTGGCAGTTTGCGGCGGAAATTTATAAAGCCTATTTATACTGTGCTGGCCGACTTATTAAATCGCACGATGGTGTCATAACTTCCTACGATGGCGATCGCGTCATGGGAGTTTTCATAGGCGACTACCAATCCACCAATGCCGTTAAATGCGCGCTAAGAATCAATTGGGCGATTCACAACGTCATCAACCCTGCGCTAAAGAAACAATACGATACCGACTATGTCGTGAGGCAGGTGGTGGGGGTAGACACAAGCTCCATCCGTGCGGCAAGAACCGGCGTGAGAGGCGACAACGACATCGTGTGGGTTGGCCGAGCTGCTAACTATGCCGCAAAGCTGACCGAGATCAAATCGGAGCGCCGGACGTGGATTACAAAAGATGTCTATGACAGGATGCATGAGTCGGCTCGCATCTCAAACGGCCAAAACATGTGGAACAGCTATAGATGGGATGCCCACGACAACCAAACGATCTACGGCTCGACATGGACATGGAGCCTTTAGCGGGCCGTTTGAATGCTCCCCGTAAGCATATTTAATAGTCGCGTGGCTTGGGCGCTTGCCACCTTCCGTTCTCCGACCGAAAGGGACGCGCAAGTATCCTGTTTGAACGCAACGTCTTCACCGGAGATTTTCGGATCACCGGAATTCAGGATCACTTCCGCCCACGCACAAGCGAGTAGCTGATTTGGTTTGACCCCATCACAGCTGGAAGCCAGGCACAAAGCGATGTTGCGCTGTCCTATAAGCTGATTGTGAAAACTGGTATCGGTCGCCCACCGGAAATCTCGCCGCCATCGATCGAGCGCCACCTCGCACTTGGCCTTATCAGACGACTGGCCGCACGCCGGCTCGATGAGGAATCCCCGGTAGATTTCCCATTCCTCCGCGAAAGGCCGTTCACCGCCATTTGCCGTCGAAGCAATGCAGACGACTGTTAGCACGGCCAGCCAAAACTTCCCCATAGACCCCTCCAAGGCACCATTTCGCGCGACCATAGAAATCGCCACAGACGCGCGCAAGAGGGCTCGGACGGCCGGACACTCGCACCCGACCCGAAAAACGCGCGTACGGGCTTTGAAAGGGCTTTGATTTTTAAGCGCTCGTTGTATGGTGGGGGAACGAAGCGGCCGGAAGCGCCCTTGAGGCTTTCATCTCATGGCTGACAGGTGTCAGCCCCACCGCCGCTGTTTGATCTGGCAGATTTTGCCTCATGATCAAACGCACCGCAGCCACCCTACTGATTTCCTGCTTCGCCGCCTCGATCGAGGATGCTGCGACGGCCATGACCAGCGTCACGACGATCGACGTTTTCGCCGGCGACCCGCAGGCCATCGACAAGGCCACCGGCCCGGCCTGGATCAAACTCACGCCACGCGGCGCATTCACCAGCCGCGACGGCCGCAGTTTCATCGTTGAGCCGGAAGTTCTGGTGGAGCGCTTCAATGCCGACAAGGTATCCGTGCCGCTCGACCTCGATCATGCCACCGTCAAGAAGGCAATGTTCGGCGAGGCAGCTCCGGCTGTCGCCTGGATCGAAGAGCTGCAGGCGCGGCCTGACGGTCTTTATGGTCGCGTCGCCTGGCTGGCCACCGGCCTCGAAATCCTCACGGCCCGCTCGCACCGATACATTTCGCCCTCGCTGAAGACAGACGAGGCTGGCCGCGCGACCTGGCTGCACTCCGCCGCCCTGGTGGCTGCGCCCGGAATTTCCATGCCGGCCGTGGCGTCGGCTCTTCCCTCAACCTCGGAGAACAACATGCTGAAGGCCATTGCCGCCGCCCTCAATCTCGCCCCTGAAGCCAGCGAGGCATCCTGCCTTGCCGCGATCGGCAACCTCGCCAAGCGCATCGATCCTGCCGTTCATGAGCAGACGCTTGCCAGCCTGGCCGCCGCCAACACCGAAATCAACGGCCTGAAGGCGAATGCCCGCAAGGAGAAGGTCGACGCGCTTCTCGAAGGCGCCTTGAAGGCGAAGAAGATCACGCCGGCGCAGCGGCCGCAGTACGAGGCGCTTTGCGCGACCGACGACGGCCTGACCCAAGTCACGAAGCTGATCGAAACCCTGGGCGCCGGCCTCGGCGCCAGCCACCTCGACGGAAAAACACCGGCCGACCAGCTCACGACGCTTTCGGCCGAAGACCGCGACGTCATGAAGATGCTCGGCCAGACCGAGGAAGAATACCGCAAGGCCAACGGCCTGACGGCTGCCGCTTAACTCAAACAACCGCCGGAGAGAGATCCAATGACGGCAATGTCACAGGCCCGCCAGCCCGTTCAGACGGAAGGCAAGTTTTCCACCACACCCGTCAAGGGCGCGACCACGATCTTCCAGGGCGCGCTTGTTGTCGCGGAAGCCGGCCTGGCTGTCCCAGGCAAGACGGCGCTCAACCTCATCGTTCTCGGCGTCGCCGACCAGGGCGTCGCCAACGCGGGCGCTGACGGCGCAAAAAAGGTCACGACCGAGCGCGGAACATTCAAGTTCCTCAACCTCCCGGCCGACGCGATCCTCGCCGGTGATGTCGGCAAGGACTGCTACCTCGTCGATGACCAGACGGTCGCAAAAACCAACGGCGCAAACACCCGCTCGGCCGCCGGCAAGATCATCAACGTCGATAACGACGGCGTCTTCGTGCGCGTCGGTTACTGACGTCCAGGCAACACAGAGGAAAACATAGATGCGAGTTATCACTCCTGATCTGCTTGCAGCCGCCCAGCGCGGTTTCAACACGTCCTTCCAGAAGGGCTTTACCGGCGTCAAGGCCATGTACACGAGCGTCGCCACGGTCGTGACTTCCACCTCCTCAGAGGAGACCTATGGCTGGCTCGGCGACATTCCGAAGCTGCGCGAATGGATTGGCGACCGCCACATCAAGTCCCTCAGTGCCAAGGGTTACTCGATCGTCAATCGCAAGTTCGAGGCAACGATCGGCGTCAAGCGCGACGACATCGAGGACGACAAGCTCGGCCTGTATGGCACGCGTTTCGAAATGCTCGGCAATTCCGCCGCCACGCATCCCGACGAGATCCTCTTCGAGCTGATCAACGCGGCCTTTGCAACGGCCTGCTATGACGGCCAGAACTTCTTCGATACCGATCATCCGGTTGGTAAGCCTGGCGCGGAAGTCTCCGTCTCCAATATGCAGGCCGGCGCAGGCGCGACCTGGATCCTCGTTGATCTGTCGCGGCCGTTGAAGCCGCTCATCTTCCAGAAGCGCCGCGATTACAACTTCACAGCCAAGGAAGATGGCAAGACCTCCGATCACGTCTTCATGCGCGACGAGTATCTTTATGGCACCGATGCCCGCGTCGCGGCTGGCTTCGGGTTCTGGCAGATGGCCTTTGCTTCCAAGGCTGCGCTGACCGCCGACAATCTCAAGGCCGCCTATGAGGCGATGACCAGCTTCAAGGATGACGAAGGTCGCCTGCTTGGCATCAAGCCCACGCACATCATCGTCGGCAACACCAACGTCTTCGAAGCACGCGAGATCCTGCTTGCCGAGCAGATCAACGGGACGACGAACACCGTGCGCAACCTCGTCCAGGTCATCGAAGCGCCGCTGCTTCAGTAATCCCGGCCTTCAGTGACTGAACGCCGGCGGCACTCCTCCTCAAGCCGCCGGCGGTTTTTCGACAAGCAGCGCGATCGCTGTTTTTCGAAGAACCGCCAAGGAGACGAACATGGCAAAAGCTCCCACCATCTCCCCCAAGACGAAGCGCGTGTCCGTGATCGTGGTGACCGCACCGGCCGGCCCACGTCGTCGCGCCGGCTTCAGCTTCGACAGGGCAGAAACGACGTTCACACAGGCCGAACTTGGCGAGAATGCCGAGAGGTTGGTCGAAGCCTGGCGCGCTGACCCGATGCTCAAGATCGATGTGCGCGAAGTGGAGCTGCCTGGCGAAGCAGGCGACACCGAAAACCAATAACCCCCGAGCGACGACCAACCGGCGGGGCGGCGATTTGGCCGCCCCGCACCGTACCTGGAGAGATCATGCCCGCCTTCGCCACCATCGCAGATCTGGAAAGCCGCTTTCCAAACGACCTCGCCCTGGTGGCGGCCGACGAGCAAACTGGTGTGCGCGACGATGTCCGTATCGGCCTCGGGCTCGACGACGCCACGACCGAGATCCGCGCCATCCTCGCGGCCCGCTATTCCGCAGCTGACCTCGCGGCGCTCGACGAAAGCTCGCTGGCCGTCGTCAAGGTCTACTGCATCGACATCGCCTTCTATCGCATCGCACTGGCCTTCAGCCGCTCCACCGAAAACATTAAGGAGCGCTACGACCAGGCCATCAAGCGCCTCGAAGCGATCGCCTCGGGAAAGGGCGCACTAACCACGACGAACACCGGCGCCGGCAGCTCGCCGGCCGATACCGCCGGCGACGTCGGCCAGAACGAAGTCATCGTCGAGGCGCCCGAACGCGTCTTCACCCGCGAGAGGCTCGGCCGGATATGAGCGGTATCTCCCTTGTAATCGATGCCGATGATTTCGACGCGGCGCTGGCAAAGCTCGCGCCGATTTTCGACTTCGACGGCTCCGAGCTGATGAGCGCGATCGGCGCGCTTGGCGAGAGCCAGACGCGTCGACGGATCTCCGAAGAGAAGACGGCGCCGGACGGCACGCCCTGGAAGGAGAACCTTGAGGGTGGCTCGATCCTGGTCGAGACCGGCCAGCATCTTCTTGCATCCATCGCCTGGTCCTCGTCGGCCGACGAGGCCGAGTGGGGCTCCACCTGGGAATGGGCGCATGTCCACCAGGACGGCATGACGATAGTGCCGAAGAATGCCAAGGCCCTCGTCTTTTCGATCGGCGGCAAGGTCGTTCACGCCAAGAAGGTCACCATTCCCGCCCGCGCCTTCCTTGGCCTGTCCGAAGACAACCGCCAGGAAATCATCGACGTGGTCACCGGCGTTTTCGGAGTCTTGCAATGAAAGCAGGCATGATTGCTCCGGCAACCCTGAAGGAGATCATGGCGGCTGACCCGACAGCCGACACACAGGTGGCGATCGTCGATACCTTGGACGGCTTGCTGAAGGGCGTTTCCGTGGTCGGCCATCCCGGCAAGGTCGATATCGGCGAGCTGGTCGGCAAGACCGTCGTGAAAGCGCCTGGTGTCGGCATTGGCTGGTCGCGCATTCGTCCGGCCATGCTTGCCGATGGCTCCTATTCGGCCTTGGTCGAATGGACCGCCTATATCGTCGTCGAAGCCACCGTCGTTGACGGCAAGCGCGTCGAAAAGGAGCGCATCGGCTTCGCGATCGGCGGCCAACTTCTGAAGATCCTCGCCGACCCGGTGGTTGCCACCTGGGGACGGCAGGGTCTCCTGCCGCCGGAGGCGACGCCGGCGCCGGAACTGAAGCCGCTCTTCACCGTCCGCGACCAGAGCCAGGGCACCGCGTACTACACCGTGAGCTGGACGCAGCAGGTTGTCGATATCGGCGCCGGCATTTTCCCGCAGCCGATCGGCGCGGTCGACATCGAGGACGGGGCGATCGAGTACGCGGAAGGCGCCTCAATCCAATCCATGGCACCATGGCTTCCGGCGAGAGTGGTCGACGATGCGTGATCTGGCCGCCACCGAATTTCGCCGCCAGGCGATCAAGCTCGATCGCGCCGAACGCCGCCTGGCGCTGATGCGCCTTTCCGGCAAGGTCAAGGTCGTAGATCCCGATCGGCGAATGCTGCGCCTGGTGATCGCCACCAGCAGCTCCGGCGCCGAGGTGTTGAGCCCATGGGTGCGCTGGCAGGAACCGGCCGCCGGCGGCATGCGCGTGCATTCGCAGCCGGCGATCGGCGAACAAATGGCCCTTGTCAGCAGCTCCGGTTCGGTCGGCGAAGTCTCGATCGCGGTCCCTGCAACCTACGACCGCGATCACGCTGCGCCGTCGCAAGCCGATGACACGGCCGTCTTCGAGCGCGGCAAAGGCCGCATCGAATTGGGGCCGGATGGCATCCGCCTGTTGGGGCCGGTCAAGATCGAAGGTGAAAGCCTCACCCACAACGACCGCAACGTCGGACATGACCACAAGCACACGGACGTTTTGAAGGGCGGCGATCTCACCGGCCCGCCCGAATCCTGAAAGGAAAGACCATGGCCAGGAAGACCGCAGCAGCACTCACCAGTCCGACTGATAAGGCGATCTACGTCATTGCCGAGAGGGCACCGCCCTACATCGCCGGGGAACGCGTGGGCGACCGCAAGGAGATCGAGCTGACCGAGCACCAGGCGCGCGCCGAGCTGCTCGCCGGGCACATCCTCCCGAAGCCGGTCGCGAGCGACGCTTGAGCCACCTTTGAAGGGCGTTTGAAGCATGGCTGGTGTAGTTCGATATAGGAACGGTTTCAACTCTCAGACGGGCGAACGCCTGCAGGGCGCGGCGCACCTGGCGCAGTCGCTGGGCAAGATCTGGGGCACCCGCCTGGACGAGCGCGCCATGCTCCTCGCTTTTGGCTCCGACTTGCGCAGCCTCTTGTCCGAGGATCTGACGCCGTCGATCGCGTTGCTCATATATAATGAGTTGGTTGCCTCGGCCGCCCGGTGGGAACCGGAATACTCCATCACGCAGTTGCAGCTCGTCTCTCTCACCGAGGGCGGCATGCTCGGTCTGCGCCACGGCGGGATCTACTACCCCGAGGGCCGCTTCGGAAACTACGACCTCGCTGCTGCGCTCACGCTTCCGCCCATTCCATTGACCACCAAGGGAGCATCGGCATGAGCGCGATCGACCTGAAGTCTCTGCCCGCACCCGCCATCATCGAGGAGCTGGATTACGCGGCGATCGCCGCGACGTACAAGGCGAAGTTCGTTTCGCTTTGGGAGGGCGTGCGGGCAGCAAATCCGGGGCTGAACCTTCCGCCTTACGACGTCGAGATGCTCGAAACGGACCTCGCGGTCATCGCCACCGAAACGGAGGGTTTTCGCGAGGTAGTGCTTCGCGGGCGCATCAACGACGCCATCAAGGCCAATCTGCTCGCCTTCGCGCGCAAAAGCGATCTCGACCATCTTGCGGCCTTCTACGATGTCGTTCGCCTGGCTGGCGAGGATGATGACCGGCTTTGCAGCCGCGTGGTTCTGGCCATTCAGGGACGATCGACCGGTGGAACCGCACCGCGCTACAAATCCGTTGCCATGTCGGCCGACATCAATGTCGAAGACGCGATCGTCTATACGATCGGCCGCAGCCCGGTCATTCATGTTGCCGTTTTCTCCACCGCTCCTGATGGCGCTGCCAGTCCAGCTCTCCTAGCGGCGGTCGATACCGCGCTGCAGGCCGAGGATGTGCGGATGGTCAATGACACCATCGTCGTCGCCTCGGCCGTCCGCCGTGTCGTCGATGTGGCTGCGAATGTCTGGCTGCTTCCGGACGCAGACAATGCCACCTTGACCCGTGCCGAGGCCACCCTGCGGTCAGCCTGGGCCGCAGCCCAATCACTCGGGCGCGACTTCGTCCAGGCATGGTGGGTATCGAAGCTGATGATCGAAGGCGTCCATAAGGTCGAACCGATCGCACCGTTGGACCTGTCGATACCGGCTGATGAGGCCGTATCCATCGGTGCGATTAGCCTCACGCTGAGAGGGCGCGATTTCTGATGGGCTCGTTGCTGCCAAACAGCTCCGGACTTTTCGAGAGGGCGCTCGAAGCCTCCTACGCATCGCGTTGGGACAGCCTGGCTGGCGCCGTCGCAGCGATCCGCACGGCCAAGCTCGTTTCGCCGCCACCGTCCTTTCTCCCCTTTCTGATTTACGAATACGGGCTCGGCGAGCTGACGCCCTATGTGCCGAACCTTTACACGCTCGTAGTGGGTCGTGAGGGCGTCAAATGGCAGCGCCTTCGCGGCACGCTAGCGGCCGTCAAGAAAGGCCTCGGCTGGATCGGCTACACGGCGACCTTGGAAGATCAATGGCATGGCCGAGCCTACTGGAACTCGACGCAGCTCCGCTTCCCCGACTTGCCGGCCGCCGATCATCCTGACCTGGAGCGCATCGAAGGCATCACTGCCCTGTCGATCCCCAAGCGTTCGAACCTTCGTCGCGGCGTCTTCCAATGCGACGCCGGCCCGGTCGTACTGGACGGTTGCCGTTTGGAGGAATGTCTGCTCGAGCGCGAAAGCGGCGTCGCGGTCACCTCGGCAGGAACGCTATGGTCCTTTGGCAGAACGACATCGGTCGATCACGTTCTGACCGAGGCGGAAGGAACAGCGATCGGCAATTGGATCGCGCCTCCGGAAGACACTGGCCTGAAGTGGGCCGAAATGACCTATCCGTGGCAGACGGCAACCTTCCCCTGGGCGGAAAATGCCGCGACACAGCGCCGATCGCTGATGGCCGCCTGGTTCGCCGGCCAGATCGTTTATGCAACGCTGAAGGCCGGCGACGGCAGCGTCATCGGGCATCGCCGCTGTCGTGCGGTTCATCCGGTCAATCTGACGGTCGGCGGCGTCTATCAATTCGCCGCCGCGACCTATCAGCCGGCAGCCGGCGGCACCAGCGTCTACATCGAGGCCATGACCGATTTCGAAGATGCCGATGGCATCACGGCCGAGAGCGTCGAGCTGACGATCGGCGCCGTGCGTGTTGACGGCGTGCCGCCAGGCCGGCTCTGGCTAAGTGCTTCTGAGCTTAGCGGTGGCCACCCAATCGCGGTCGCCCCTTCCAATCTTCCGCTGCGCGCGACGGTGCGCGAGCAACTCAAATTTCTTGTGAGGTTTTGATGTTCGAACATGAAAGCGGCCTGCCGAACGCCTTTGACCGAGCCGCCGGTCATCCCGAGCTGCAAAGCGTAGTCTGGTATGGCGAGCGTCCTTTCCTGCAGGGCGCCGAGCTGCAGGACATGCAGACCATCATTCGCGGCCGTCATGATCGGCTCGGCTCGCTGGTTGCCAAAGATGGCAACCGCATCGTCCGCGCCGATGCGATCGTCAACGTCGAGGCGGGAACTGTCACCCTCACGGACGGCAGCATCTATGTCGCCGGCGACATATTCCCGGTCGAACCGAAGATCCTGACCGGCATTCCCATGGTGGGCCGTACGGAAATCGGCGTGCGCCTGATCAAAACCTTCGTCACCAGCGAAGAAGATCCTTCGCTTCTTGGCCTCGTCCCTGGATCGCTTGCGGAAGGCGAACCCGGTGCCGCCCGGGAAGTTGCTTCGATCTCCTGGGCACATATCGACGATGCCGGCGCCGGCGTCTTTTTCTCGGTTTATACGTTGCAGGATGGCACGATCCTCGACCAGACCGGCCCGTCGATCCTTGAGCCAGCCATGCAGGCGCTTGCCGCCTATGATCGCCCAAACGGCAATTACATCGTCAGCGGCTGCCGCGTGACAGCGCTTGGCGCCAACGCCGGCGCCCAGGTCTTCGCGATCGAGCAGGGCGAGGCGAACATCAACGGCTACAAGCGCACGCGCCTGGCCGCGCTCCGTCATAGCGAACCGGAGGCATGGGATGAACTCGCCATTCCCGGCGAGACCCACATCTATACGGGCGGCGCCTCTCTTACGTTCGAGGTCAACCAGGCGCCGATCGGCCATATCAACGATATCCTGTTGACGATGGAAAAGACCGTCACGCTGACACGTGGCGCGATTGCCAGCGGCGCCGATGCGCTCCCGGACGCGAACGTCCTTTCAGTCTCCCAGGTCAAGAAGGGAGCCACCATCTACGCCACGCCAGCGGACTACGCGCTGGTTGGCCGAAATATCGATTGGGCGGCGGCAGGAGCCGAGCCGGCAGCCGGCGAAAACTACCAGGTCACCTATCGCTATCGCGCCAGCGTTCTGGCCGATGCGAGCACAGCGAAGACTTTCACCGTCTCCGGCGGCGCGACGGGCGGCGAGGTCATCATCTCCTACACGACGAAGCTGCCGCGCATCGACCGGCTTTGCCTGCAGCAGGACGGCTCGCCGCTCTATCTGAAAGGACTTCCGGCTCAAATCAATCCGCTGCCGCCAGCGGCTCCAGGCGACGTCCTCAAGCTCTGCCAAATCCGCAACGACTGGATGTCGACGCCTGTCATCTCGGTCGACGGCATCAACGATGGCGTCCGTTTCCTGTCCGCAGCCGAGCAGGCCCGCTTCAACAGTCAACTCCTCGACCTCGTCCGCCTGGTCCAGCTTGAACGCCTGAAGAGCGGCATCGATGCGCGAGAGCCTGTTTCGAAGAAGAATATGTTCGTCGATCCGTTCAACGACGACAGCTATCGCGACGGCGGTACCGAGCAATCCGGTGCAATTGCCGATGGGATGCTGATGCTGTCGATCGCGCCCACCTTCTACCACGCGGATCTCAATCAGGCGGTGACCCTCGACTACGTGGAGGAGGTCGTCATCGCACAGGAGCTGAAGACGGCCTGCGAAAAGATAAATCCGTATCAGAATTTCGAGCCGCTTCCCGGCGGCCTGAAGCTCGCACCCGCCGTCGACTTCTGGACGGAAAGCCGCGATGAGTGGCTTTCTGCTCAGACGGTCGAATTCAACCGCGGCGTCCGCAGGGACAGTGGCCCACTGCAAACCAGTTCGTCGACAGACCAGCTCGTCGACCAGCGTGTCGAACAGCTGGAGTTCCTACGCCAGATCCCCGTCGCGTTTGAGATCTCGGGCCTGGGCGTTGGCGAGATCCTCGACGTGCTCACCTTTGACGGCATCAACGTAAAGCCGGCGGGTGTCCAGGTCGGCGATGCCAACGGCAAGGTGGCGGGTACATTCGTGATCCCGGCGAATGTCACCGCCGGCAGCAAGGTCGTTGCCGCAACCGGTCGCGGCGGTACCGAGGCAACGGCGCTGTTCACCGGGCAGGGCACGGTCGAGATCGACGTCATGCGCCGTGTCACCACGATCAACAACTGGACGCGAGCACAGATTACCCGCTCGATCAACTGGAACAGCGGCAACAACTCCAATGGCGGAAGAGGAGGTGCTGCGTCCAGCGACCCGCAAGCGCAGCTCTTCGCAGTCTCGGAAACGCGTCAGATCATCGGCGTCGATTTCCACCTTTGCAACATCGGCGACCAGACCAAGCACCTCCTGGTCGACCAGGTCTCGACTGATAACGGCTACCCCACGGCCGATGCCGCTGCCGAGGCAGTCATTTCCATGGTCGGCGCTGTCAAAGGCTGGAAATCGGCACGCTTCAACCTGCCTTTGACGACGCCCGTCGATCGGAGCCACGCCTTCGTCATCAAGACGAATGACAAGGACCATTCGATCTCGATCGCCAAGCTTGGCGGCTTCGATGCCGAAGCACAGAAGAAGGTCACCGCCCATCCATATGTCACCGGCCCGCGCTTCTCCTCCGTCAATGCGCAGACCTGGACCGCGCACCAGGACGAAGCCCTGACCTTCCGCGTCGTCGCAGCGAAGTACCCGGTGACGACCAAGACTGTCGATCTCGGAAGCTTCGACCTCGTTCACTGCTCCGACCTGCAGGTGCGGGCGGCCGTCGAGCTTCCTTCCGCCGGCTGCAGCGTCGTCTTCGAGATCGAGCGCCCCAACGGCACAATCTACAAGCTCCTGCCGTCGCAGGTCTTGAGCCTGACGGAATACATCACTGAGACCGTGCAGCTCCGCGCCATCCTGACCGGCACGGAGAAGCTGTCACCGATCCTCTATGCGCCTGTCGAACTGATCGCCGGTGAGATCGCCGAGGAACTGACCTACGTCACGCGCGCCTTCGATCTTGGCGAGGCGGTTCGTGTAGCAAACTACTTCAAGGTCTATTTGCCGGGCGGCGCGACGATCGCCATGGCCTACTCGGTCGATGGCGGAGCGTTCATAGACGTCCCGGTGGTTGATATCGACCCGCTCGCGTTCCCACTCTGGTCCGAGCGTAAGTACGAGAAGACACCGCTGACCGGGATCAACATCCGGCTGAAGCTGACCGGCACGGGCGGCCCGGCAGCCCGGCTCATCATCGGCGATTTTGGCGCCGGCATTCTCTAAGGGCTGACCATGAACACGACCCCGAATTTCAATCTGCCAAAGCCGATCGACACTGCCGACGTCGACGAGGAATTCTACCGCCTGCAGTTGGCATGGGACATGCTGGATTTGATCCTCTTTTCCATGGTTCAGCAGATCGCGGGCAAATCGAACCTCGGGCACGGCCACGCGATCGGCGATATCGTTGGCCTTGTGGCCGCTCTTGCCAACAAGATGGATGCCACACGCACCTTCAGCCTGGACGATCTGACTGACGTCGATGGAGCGGCAGAAGCGGCCCTCAACTATCTCCTGGTGAAAGGATCGGACGGCAAGTGGATGCCGTCGTCGGCGAGCGCTGCTCTCGGTGCCCACCAACATGCCCAAGGTGATATCGTCGGCTTGACCGATGATCTCACCTCGCTCTCCCAAGCAATCGACGAGACGGCGGCTGCGTTGGCTGACAAGCAGGACCGTGTTGCCTCGACCGATCAGGATATGAACGGCCGTGATGTCCTCAACGTTCGAAAGGTCAACGGTGGCCAGCTTTCTTCCTTTCGTAACAAACTCATCAATGGCGACTTCAGCGTCTTTCAAAGAGTAGCAGTGCCAACGACAGGGGTTGTCGTCGCCGCCGGCGCATCGGCTTATGTCGCCGATCGCTGGCTTGTGACGAACACCACAAATCAGCCGGTGACGGTCAGTCGCCAGCTTCATATCCTTGGGCAAGCGGCGGTGCCTGGGAGGCCGAAGTTCAAAATGCGGTTGGCTTTCGCTACGGCTCCCACCACGGGAACCATCCGCGTTGCTCAACGTGTGGAGGGGGTCGAGACGCTGGATGGTGCCGCGTCCGCTCGCGCGCATCTGACCGGGCCGGCTGGCGCCGAGGTGCTTGCATGCGAAGTCGTGCAGAATTTTGGGACAGGTGGCGCGCCATCAGCATCGGTTGTTACTGCCGCCTCGTCTCTCGACATTGCCACGATCTATAATGCCGCGACGCAGATCAGAAAGGCGCAGTTTGCCATCCCGTCGATCGCAGGCAAGACGATCGGTTCAAACGGCAACGACTTTGTTGAGCTGGGTTGGGTGCTTACGCCTCGTCAGGTCGGCAACTATGAGCTTTCGCAATTGTCCTTCGTGGAGGGCGACGCGAGCAAAGAGGCCGATCCTTTTTCCCCGCGCCACAAGGGGCAGGAATTCGCGTTGTGCCAGCGTTACTATCAAACACGGGATCATATCGTAGATGCCGCCGGCACCAACAACTATTCGCCTTATCAGCCGGTCGCACTTCCGGTTCAAATGCGAGTAGCCCCAACTGGATCGCACTCAACAATTAGCACGGCGGGCTCTTTTTCTGGCCCTACCATCTCCTACACAGCAGAGCGCTTCGGAGCTTACATCTCCAACACATCGGCGACGTCGAACACCTGGGTGGGCAACATCAAAATGGATGCGGAGCTTTGAAATGATCGAACGGGTTACGGGCTTCAACGCGGCGGGATCGATCGCCTGCGTTATCGACGGGGAAGAGCTTACTGTCCCAAACGATATGGGAAATCGGCATCGGCAGTTGATAGCGGAGTGGGAAGAGCAAGGTAATAAAATCCCTCCTTTCGTTGACACCGCCTCACCGTTCCATCCGTTGTTTCCGGTCGATTTCAAGTTGGGGATGCTAACCTTGAACGTGACCCCGGATATGGTCGATGCGGCAATCGCACAGCTGGAAGAACCTGATCGGACGCGCGCATCGATCTACTGGACGTCGGCGAGGATGTTCTATCGTGATGACGTCTGGCTGGCTTTGATTGCGACGTACTTTGGCAAGACGGACGACGACATCAACGGGGCCTGGGAATACGCCATGTCCCTCTCGACGCCGGTTGCCAACATCTAATTTCTATGCCTTTTATGGGCTCTCAAACGCGATTTGAGCCGGGCTGACAGCTGTCAGCCCCGCCGGCCAAGGGCCTGAAGGTAGGTTGCGCTGAAGCAATTCACGCACCTAAAACCCCTTCAGGAGAGCCCATGTAATGGCTGGCACTACCGATTTCGTCGGCGTTCGCGTCTTCTCCAATCTCTCCTCGACCGTCGCCAAGATCGACACACGCGACAGCACCGTCATTGCGATGGCACTTCCGGCGCCGGCGGCCGACGATGTCGCTTTCCCGGTTGGCACGCTGGTGCGCCTCTCGACGGATGACGCCGTCCAGGTTGCCAAGCTCGGCGAAGGCATTGCACTTGATGCGGTCAACCAGATCGCCTCGGAAGGCATTGTCACGGACATCGTCTTCCTGCGCGTCGCGCATTCGATATTGACTGATCCCGCCGCCAAGCTGGCGGCCGAAACAAACTCGATCGGCGGCTCGGCAGCGCTGAAAACCGGCGTGTGGGCTTTCCTTGATGCCAAGGCGCAGCTCGGGCTTGAGCCTGGTGTCTTGATTGCGCCCGGTTACACCTCGCAGCGCGTCGGCGCCGCCGCCAATGCCGTCGTGGTCGCGATGTCGGCTGTTGCCGCAAAACTCATCGACTGCATTGTGATCGTCGATACGCCCACAACCAGTCGCGAAGACGCGGCCGATTATGCAGCGGACTTCGCGACCGCCTTGAACGTCGTTGCGCTCTATCCGCAGGTGATCGTCAACCTGGGCGGCGGCAATGTGGTGCGCCCGATGTCGCCCCATGTTGCTGGAGCGATGATCCGCCGCGACAAGGAAGTCGGCAATCCTTATAAGGCGTTCTGGAACCGCCCGCTGCGTGGCATCCTCGGGCCATCCATTCCGGTCGGCTACGTGGACGGTGAAATCACCTCCGACGCCAACTATCTCAACCAGGCCGGCATCGGAACGATTATCGAGCAGAACCTGCTGTGGGCGCCCTTCACCACGGCCAGCGATCCGACCGTGGCAAGCTGGCGTTCGATTAAACGCATCCGCACCCGCCGTGCGGTTGAGAAGGCAATCCTCCGGCCGCTGCGCCAGTACATGGCCGAGGACATCACCCCGCACATGGTCTCGCTCATCTATCGGGCGCTCGACCAGTTCATGGGCGACCTTGTGACGCTCGGCGCGCTGATCGACTACGAGCTGCTCTGGTCCTCGTCGCTGAACCCAGCGACTATCCTCGAAGCCGGTGCGCTGCGCGTGAAGATGCGCTTCGCCGAGACGCCCGATCTGGTCGATCTGCAGATCTATACCGAGCCGCAGCCGGAGGCGTTCGACGTGCTTCAGTCCGCGATCGCCGCCGCGCTCTCGCAGCTCGGCCTCAACAACGTCCGCGTGACGGCATAAGGAGAATTCCATGGACCGCATCATTCACGGTTCCAACTGGTATTGCGGCGAGATCAACCAGCGCCTGCGCGTCGACGAAACGACACTGCCGGCTCTCTCGCGTGACATGTCGAATTTTGTCATGGGTGGCGGCTATTTCGGACTGGAGCTGCCAGCCGAGATCCAGCCACTGACGGCTGAGATGACCGTCAACGGAGCCCATGAGGATCTGCGAAGCCGCTTCGGCCGCGAGCCCGGCGACTGGACGACGGTCACCTATTACGAGAGCTTGCTTGATGTCTTCCCGGCCGGCTCGGACGGTACCAGCCAGGGCGCCGGCGCTCCGAAGCTCAACGGCCGCGTTGTCTTCCTCAAGGGCCTGCTCAACGAATACACGCCTCCGGGCGTCAAGGGCCTGAAAGCATCCGGCGCAACCCGCCTGCGCTGGTCGACCATCGTGCTCTACCACGACATCTTCAACGGCAAGACGGTCCACAAGTTCGACCTGCAGAACAACGTCCTCATCATCGACGGCGTCAACTACACGGCCGAGCATAACCGACTGATTTCGGCCTGACGAAATACCAGGGGAGCGCGCCTGATATGGGCGCGCGCGGCGAAGGCCGGTCGCCGATCGAGGCGGCCGGCCACTTCTTTGACCCGAGGAGGCTTTGATGAACGATATTCTCCGGGCGCAGATCGAGACGCCCATGTCGAAAAATGATCCCAGGGGCGTGAAGCTGGAGAACATTCCGCTACCGCCACAGTCCATGTGGACCGAGCTCGACAATTCGGCCGCCACTACGGCTGCGCCCGTTTTGGCCGAAAGCCCGGCGCCGGAGGTGCAGGCACAACCGGCAACTTACTTCGGCAAGATGCGCGAAAGGTCGATCCCGCTCCAGTATCCAGTCGCGATTGGGGGCCATGAGATCACCACCATCACTATCCGGAGGCTGACACTAGGCGAGGCACAGGATCTGCTTGAGAAGAGCCGTGGGCGGACATTGATGCTGATGGAGATCTACGCGGAGATGACCGGCCTTTCCGAGGTTGAGCTGCGCAGCCTGGACGACGAGGACGGCACGATCGTGATCGAGGCGGCCTACGATTTTTTGCCCCCAAGGTTCAAGGCGGACGACGCGTTGCCGGCGAACTGAAGCAATGGCGCAGCTACGTCGCCCGCATCGGCGCCTACCTGCATCGGCAAGTGGAGACGGACATGTTTTGGGACGAGCTGCTGCTCTGGTTCGATGAGGCCAGGCAGGTTCATGCCGAAAGCTTCGGCCAGCTCAATGCCCTATTTGGCGGATTGAAGCATGAATGACATCAACGTCGCGCTGCGCCTTCGACTGAAAAACGACTTGTCACGTGAGGCGCCCAAGGCTGAACGCGACCTGAAGCACATCAAGCAGGCGGCAGACGCACTCGGCAAAGCCGGGGGCTCCAACAAGCTGGGGCGTGAACTTGCCGAGCTGCGCCGCGAGGCAGGCCAGAGCGAGCGGGCAGTGCGCAATCTCGATCGCGAGGCGCGCAAGCTTAACGCCGTCAGCACCAATTCGGCCGAACGGGAGGTGCGTGCGCTCGGCACGGCGGCCAAGACTGCGCAAAAGGATCTCCGGCTCCTGGAGCGCGAGAGCCGCAACCTCCGTGGCGTCGATCCCGGCAAGATCGATCGGATCAACAAGCCGGCCGGTGCGCTCAACCGGACGATGGATATGCTGAAGAGCAGCGCCGGCGCCGCCTTCGGCGCGCTGGTCGCCTTCGCCTCCGTCGACAACATCATTCGCGGCATGGAAGAGGTAGCCGATCGCGCCCGCAAGCTCGATCGTGAAATCGCCTCGGTCGCGGTCACGGCCGAGATGCGGACGCCACAGGCGATCAAGCAGATCGGCGCTTCAAACGAAAAGCTGTCCGTTCGCTACGGCGTGGACCAGACCGCCGTCAACGACGCCCGCAAGACCTTTGCGGCGGCTGGGTTCGGCCTCGACCAGCAGGAAGCGATACTTGACCCAACGCTGAAGGCGGCCAAGGCCGGCGACAGCACCGGCGAAACCATGGCCGCCGCCGTGATCGCCTCGCAGCAGGCGCTCGGCGTCAAGAACAGCGAGGTTCCGGCAGCGCTCGATATGATGGCGAAGGGCTCGAAGCTCGGCAGCTTCGAAGTCGATGCCATGGCGAAGAATTTCCCGGCGTTGGCAACGATGTATGGCGGCACCGGTCGTAGTGGGCTTCAGGGATGGGCAGAGCTAATTGCGGCGGCGCAGGTCGTTCGCATGGGCGCGGGCACTCAGGACCAGGCAGCGACGAACCTGGAAAACATCATCTCCAAACTCTCCTCGCCGGACACGGTGAAAAACTTCCAGGAGAAGGGCGTCGATCTCGAAAAGCTGAAGAACAAGTCGATCAAGAACGGTACGCCCTACATGATGGACGTGGTCGACGAGGTGATGCGGATTTCGGGCGGCAACGAGTTCACTATCGGCGAGCTGTTTGGCGACATGCAGGCCAAGCAGGCTCTCGCGCCGCTCATCGGCAAGCGTGATGTTTACAACGACTTTCTCAAACAGATCGTCGGCGACAGCCGAGGCACGGTCGACGCCGACTATGACTTCGTGCGCAATCGGCCACAGGAAAAAGCCGATCGCCGTGAAGCGGCGGCTGCGGCGACCGGGAATAAGATCGGCGCGATTTATGGGGCTGTCACCGATCCGATCAAGGATCGCGTTGTCGGCGCCTTTAACGGCGACTACGCGCGTCAAGAGGAGGAGTATCGTCAGACGCAACTTCGTCAGCTCGGCCCTCTCGAACTCAGCAAGCGGATCGCCGACCTAGAGGCACGTCTTTCCAAACTACCACCCGAAAAACTGGATGGCGTCATTCCGATGATGGGCGCGGTTCGCGGTCAGGTGAAAGGTCAGCTGGAAGAGCTGAAGGGGGCTATGTCCACGCTTGACGGCGGTTCCTCGCTCGAAGCCAGAGACGAGCGAGCCGCCGCCCGCGGGCCGAGCGGCTGGCAGCGGTTCCTTTTCGGTCGCGCCGCGCAGCCTGGCTTCGATCTCAAGGACCAGCTCGGTATCGACCTGCGGCCGGCCGCCGAGGAAAGCATGAAGGGCTATAATGAGGGCCTGGCGAGCGAAGGGCAGAAGGCAGCGCAGGAAGCCACGTCGATCGCCGATCGGATCAAGGCCGCGCTCGGCTTCACCGTAAGCCCGACCATCGCACCGAATTTCATGCCGCCGGCATCGACGCCGACCTCTCTGCCAAAGGACAAACAGTCCGCTTTGCAGACACCAAGCTCGGTCAAGGTTGCGCAATACTTCCCAGGCGGCAACGCCAGGCTGGCGGCCATGCGGGCGCAGCGGGAGCAGAACCGGGCCATCCGAATGGCCTCGGCCCGCTCGCTGTCGGATACCGGAGGTAAGCTCGCATGAGCGTTTTCAATCCAGTCGGCGCACTGATCTCGATCGGCGGCGCGGTGCTTTACACGGTCGGCGGCCTCAATCCACAACGCCTGGCAGCGTCAAGCGAGGCGCGGTTCCCGGCACACCCGACGGCCTCCGGCATCTTCTATCAGAAGACTGGCCTCGGCGAGCGCAGCCTTTCGATCGAGGCACGCACCTATCCTCATGTGATGGGCGGCCTCGATGCCTACGCCATCCTCACCGCCCACCATGAGAGACAGTCTGTCGTTCCCTTGATCCGGCTGCGCAGCAACTTTCAGGGTCTCGTTTCGGGCCTTTGCGTCATCAGCACATTGGAGGCCGACGAAGAGAAGCTCCACCCGTTTGATGGCGTCGGTCGGCAGATCGACGTGACGATCGGCCTCTTGATGATGCCGACCAATTTCAGCGGCTTTGACGTCTCAAGCATTTCCAGCTTCGGAGGCCTCCTTTGACGACCTATACCGTTGCCTTTTCCGGCGAACGTCTCGATCGCATCGCCAAGAAGACGCTGCAGACCGAGCACCAGGGTGCCGTCGAGGCATTGCTCGGTGCCAATCCCGAACTGGCGGATCTGGCTGCCTCCGGCTTTGTGCCTGGCGGGACGTTGATCACCATTCCGATCACCTTCAAACCAGCGCCCACGGTGGCGCAGGTTCTGGCCTGGGAGTGACCATGCGAAAGCCAATCGTCCAGGTCATCGGTCAAAGCGGTGCAGATCTCGTGCCAGGCTGGAACGAGGCATTAGTCTCCGTGGAGTTCACGGACAATGACGGCGGCGAAGCTGACGAAATCAACATCACTTTTGCCGTCCAGGCCCCATTTCCGAGCAGCCCGGCAGAGGGCACCAGGTATCGTCTGCTCTATGGATGGGACGAGAGCGCGCTGCGCGACGCAGGCCTCTTCACCTATCAATCCGACAGCCTTTCTGGCGATGCCGAAGGCGGGTGGACGATGACTATTACGGCCAGGGCGAGCGACTTCATCGACGCGGACAAGGCGGCCGACAGCGAGCATTTCGAGGAGACGACCGCCGGGGAAATCTTCCAGAAGCTGGCGGGCCGCTCCGGCAAGACGGCCGTGATCGACGCTGCGATCGCTGCTATCCGCATCCCATATCGTCTTCGTTACAACCAATCCCTTACGGGCTTTGCAAACGAGCTGGCTGAGGAGCTGGGCGGGACGCTGAAGTTCGCTGGTGGAAAGATGCTGGTGCCACAACGCGCCGGCGGCAGGACGGCGAGCGGCACAGACATGCCAGTGATTGTGATCGCCTATAGTTCCGTCCTCGGAGGCGAGATTTCGGCTGAAGGCAAAGGTCGGTACGCGAGTGCCGGGAGTAATTTTTTCGATCCCTCGGAAGGCGCTCAAAAGCTCTTTGAAGCCCCCTCGATCGGCAGTGCCTCGCGTTTCCTATCGCTGCATCCGGCCCGCAGCCGCGAGGAGGCCGAATACGCGGCAAAGGCCCAGGGCAATGAGCAGGCCCGCGACAGCGTCACGGGCAGCGTCGACATCGAAGGCAGTCTGGACGCGATGGCCGGTGGGCGCGTGAAGCTCTCGGGCTTTGGCGCAAGCCGCGACGCGGCTGACCTGGTGGCCTCGTCGATCCATCACACGTTCACCTTTGACGATAGCGGCGGGTGGCTAATGGCGATCGAGCTGGCGAACCGAAAGACAGGTAAGGGGTAGCCGCCGATCGGGCGGTCGGAGCGCGCAAACGCTCCAACGACGGGCCTCAGTTTGGCGACCAGACCCGTCCAACGGCAAGTTTGCACAACCGTCGCACCCGTACCCTGCAGGGCCGGGACTTCGTGACTGAGTCGTGAGATGTTTGAAATGGTGAATCTTGAAACGTGGCGGGAAGTCCCCAATACACAGCCGCCGGCAGCGTGGATCGGTGGGAAAAGGGCTCTTGCTCCCCGCCTTGTGAAGATGATCGGCGAGATCCCGCATCAACTCTATGCGGAGCCTTTCGTCGGCATGGGCGGCGTCTTTTTTCGTCGAACACGAGTGCCTAAGACCGAGGTCATCAACGACCGTAACGGCGAGGTAGTGAATCTCTTCCGCATTCTGCAGCGGCACTATCCGCAGTTCATGGACACATTGAAATTCCAGGTCACCAGCCGTCGGGAATACGAACGCTTGAAGGCATGCGATCCCGCCACGTTGACCGATCTGGAGAGAGCCGCCCGCTTCATCTACCTGCAGAAGCTGTCCTTCGGCGGAAAAGTGTCTGGCCAGAATTTCGGCGTGCAGCGGAGCGGCTCGGCCCGGTTCAACCTGACGCGCCTGGGACCGTTATTGGAGGACGTCCACGAGCGCCTTGCCGGCGTTGTCATCGAGAACCTGGACTGGTTGGACTTCATCGATCGCTACGATCGGCCGGGGACGCTGTTCTATCTCGATCCGCCATATTTTGGCAGCGAGGGCGACTACGGGAAAAGCCTGTTTGGCCGGGAGCAGTTCGAGCTGATGGCAGAGCGTTTAGGGCGGCTTAAAGGTCGATTTATTCTTTCGATAAACGACGGTCCGGAGATCCGCAAAACCTTTGCCGCCTTCAATCATGTTGAAGCCGACCTTAAATACTCTATTGCGGGCGGCGAAGGTGTGCCGGCGCGGGAGTTGATCATCATAGAGAGGCCGTATGACCGGTAAAAGGAAGAGCATCGCAACAAGCGGCGGCGTGCCGTTTGGGGTCGCCATAGCAGCTGAAGTTCTATCTGCGATTCAAGTGCCTGGCGGAAGCGTCTTGGCAGACTTTGTTGACCGGTATCAGGAAAAGAAACGAGCGGAAGCGCGGGATCTGCTCATTGAGGAGATCTCCGCCGGCCGTCACGGTCCTGTTGATTTTGATGCCGACGACATGGACCCTTTCATCGCTGCAACCCTTCGCTTTGCGAAGGCCGTCGAGATCGGCGCTGCTCACGAAAATCTTAAGCTCCTTGCACAGGTGATCGCGGGCTTGAAAAGAAATAAAGCGCTATCTGCGGACACATTCATGCGATGGGCGGGCGTTCTCGAAGGCATGACTCGCGACGAACTCATGATGCTCGGAATGGCCTATCGGGCGCAAAGGATTTACGAACAAGCGCAGCAGGGAGAGAACGCGACTGTGTGGCCACAGCTTATAAGCTCCATGACCAATGCTGGATATTCGGCCGGCGAGATCGCATCGCTTGCCGCCTGCGTCAGCCGTTATGGGCTGTTGACGCTAAGTACAGGTTTCGGAGGCGTGGCGGGCTATGAGCCGTCCAGCTGGCTGATGGAGCTGGGCGAACTTGCTGATCTGAACGTTGTCATGGCTAGGGAGTCCCGTGCATGACAAACAGCGCATCAGACGAAGCTACTCTTCGGCTCAATATTGAAGCCTTGGAAGCCAGGCTACAGGCCCTTGACAATGCTCCGGTGTTACGGAGACGTCTTGAGGACGCCCTAGTTTCGATGAGGGATCGTCTGTATGAGATCCAATTTCCAACGCTGGAATATGATCCAACTCAGCAGCCTGATGACGACGATGACCTGTAGGCCAGCGGAAGAAACAAAGGGTTTCAAACAGCCTTTGAGGCCGCTTCAAAGTGAAACTCAAAATTCCGGAACCTAATGTCAAAATTCCGGTTTTCCGCGTCCGGCTACAAGTATCTTAGGATGATGGTGGGCCCGGAGGGACTCGAACCCCCAACCAAGCGGTTATGAGCCGCCGGCTCTAACCATTGAGCTACAGGCCCGGCACCCAGGGTGCGGTCAGCCGGGGCAATGGTTCCCGCGGCTTTTGTCCGCTTAACGCAAATCCGGGACAGTCACAAGCCATGAGCGCAAGCATCTGTGGACGATGCATATTTGCGGTCTGCCCTCTGGAACCTTCGCGCGCGGGCTACATTTACTGCTGTCAGACAGGATTGAAGAGGGCAATCGCAGAATGGTGGCTTCCCAGGGTGCCGTGGTGCTCATCGTCGAGGACGAACCGCTGATCAGGTTCAATATTCTGGATGTGCTCGAAGACGTAGGGCATGTGGCGCTCGAGGCTGGGAACGCGGACGAGGCAATGGTGCTTCTAAAGGCCCGCAACGATGTCGATATCCTCTTCACCGACGTGAATATGGCCGGTTCGATGGACGGCATCCAGCTCGCCAAGCGGGTGAGGGCGATGCGGCCGAATATCGGCATCATCATCACCTCGGGCATGGTGCGGCTCGATCCGATGTCGTTGCCTGCCAACACGACTTTCCTGCCGAAACCCTATCAGCACGAGGCCTTGATCTCGGCGATCGATTCGATGACGCGGTAGCTGCAGGCGGAGCATCAATCGGGGCTCGCCATCGACGGCGGCGGAATGGGGACGTCGGTTGCTCCCGTCGCGGTTTCGGTTTCTTCGATCTGCTTGCGAGCCTGTTCGTTGACTTTTGTCGTTTCGCCGCGCAATTCGGCCTCGGCCTCGTTCCAGTGGCGCCGATCTTGGCCTTCCGGCCTGCCTTCCTTTTCCCAGATTGCGTAGGCGCGCTCGCGTACGCGGTCCTCATTTCGTTCCGTCATGGCTATCTCCCGTGGGTTTCGGTCATCGCAAAACCGGCTGGGGAGCCGAATGTTCCGGCGAGGCGCTTGAGATCGGGAGGCGCAGCCGAGCCTGAAGGGAGGTCTGCTTCAAGCCCGGCCGCTGGCCCCGGGGGAGCCGCCACAGCATTTCCAATTTTTCTTCGAATAACGAAAATGCTCTATCTATTTGTTTTCACGCAACTCCGGACGCAAAATGCTCAAGCACTTTTGCTCGAATTGCTCTAGTTGTAGCTGCTCTTCAGCAGATCGTTTTCCTGATGCGCCTTCTTCTCATAGATCGTGAAAAGAGCCATCGAGAGGAGATAGGAGAGGAAGGGGTCTCCCATCTGCGTGGCAATATCGCGGGATGCGAGGATATGTCGTTCCAACGCACCGATATCTTTCTGCACTGTGGTTTCGTTCACGCGGTTCATGCTGCCATCTCCAGGAATTGGGTCACGACGGAACGCGTCGGGACGTAGCGGGTATAGAGGGGGGTATCGATGCCGAGGGATGCGCGCATCTTGGTGAGCACACGCTCGGAAACTTCAAAGGCGCCGCAGCAGACCGGATATTTGCCGTAGCCATCGGCGCGGCCGAGTTCCTCGACCTCGGCGCCGGCGCGCTTGTAGACGCGTTTCAGGTGGGGTTCGTAGTTGGAGATCATGGTGTGGATGCCGTGATCGAGGGCGCATTCGCAAAGCGCCAGCAGTAGCATCGAGAAGGCGCGGCCGGAGTCGATATCGGGAAAATCGTCGGAGATTGCTTCCTCGTCGATGCACATGCGGGTGCCCTCCCAGATGCCGGGGGCGACGAGATCGGCTGCCTGCGGGAAGGTTTCGCGGAAGACATCGTAGAGGAGGGTCGGTCCGGTCGTCGGCATCAGGCGCATGCCCCCGTAAAGGCGGGTGCGGGTTTCGTCGCACCAGACGAGATAGGCCGGGCATAGCGAGTCATAGCTGTCGCGCTCGAAGGGGCCGATTACCGGAACGTTCCAGCCAAGAGTATCGGCAAAGACTTTCTTGCGCAGACGGAACATCTGGTCGAGTATGAAAGCGTATTTCTGATACTCATGTGCCTGAATGATAACGAACATTTTGCCCTCCAGCGTGTTTGGTTCGTGAAGGCAGAATGGTTCAGGACGGCGGTGTCGGAAATTCCCTCATATGGGTGCCTACAGATGAGCCCCCGCATATGGGGGGATCCATCAGGGCCTTTTCCAGGCAGCTTGAAGCATGCCGCGGAGCGGGTTTCGTCAAGGTGCAAAGATCAGAGAAGGCCATACCTTCCGGTACGCCCGACGTTTAGCCAGCGGAGGTTTCGGTCCGGCCGGGACGAAAAATTTAGGGATTGATGATGCGCAGCTGCACGGCCCGCGAGGCGGCCGCGGAAATGGTGGCGCAGCCGAGTTTGAAGCGGGCGGTTTTCAGATAATCGCGGGTCGTATGCTCGGAAATGCCGAGGATGACGGCGATATCCTTGTAGTCCTTGCCGAGTGCCGTCCAATGCAGACATTCGATTTCGCGCGGAGAAAGCGTCGGTACCGGGTCGTTCTCGCCGTGAAGCTCGTAGATTGCCTTCCGATGGATGACATGGGCGAGCTCGATCCATTCATTGCGATAGAGCTTGACCATAGCGGTCCAATCATCGACCGGCATGCGGGCATTGATCGACAGCAGCGCGCGGCGTTGAGCCTTGTCGGCAACGGGGATGGAATAGCCGTTGCCGCCGATCCCGTGCTTCTGGGCGTCGACGAGCATGGCATAGGCTTCCGGCGTCGGCTCCACCTCGCTCCAGTCGAAGGGCAGCTGGCGCTCGAAGCCCTGTTTGACGATCGGATCGACCTTCACATAGCTGTTGAGCAGGTAGCGCGAGACCCAGGCATCCGGATAGGTGGTGCGCACGAAAGGGGCGTCGATCTTTGCCGCTATGGTCTGAGCGAGGTGATAGGTGACATAGTCGACGGCATACTCCGCCTGGAAGATGCGGATGGAAGCATCGACATTGACCGCAGCCTTGATCTGTTCGAAAACGGGTTCGAACTTTTGGGAATAACTGTTTTCCGTCATCGTGCCGCCTGTCTCAAACCGTTCAATCCTACCGCGAGGAATGTCAAAAATACAAGGCATCCCCACATATGCGGGGAATGACTTTTCCAGATCCGTCTGTTAGCGCCTTTTCCGGGGAGGCTCCAGATGGACAGCAAGAGAACGTTCGATATCGCCGAATGCCATCAGGCAGCCAAAGGGCTGAGATCGAGCTGGCAGGACATGGCTGGCTCCGAGGCGCTGATCCGCGCGCTCGTTGCCGAACGAAGCGGCGATACGTTGCTTGCCTTGTTCTGGACAGAGGTTCACCGGACGCTCTGCGAAGAGAAATAATCGCTCCTTTATCGTTACGTCAGTCACGCATTTCTTCCTTGGAATCGGAGTCGCCGCGATCGACGAGTGCGCGCCGGAGAGGTCGCGGTGCATCTTGATGCCGCGCAACCGCCGGAAAAGCGGCCCGCCCAGGTATTGTCGTGTCAAAACCTCCCGGCGGAATCTCGCGCGGGGGAGGGAATTCGTTCGCCCTATCGGAACGTGGAACATGAACGGCGATTTCGATCATGGGGGCCATTAGCGGAAGTCCTGGCTTTGTCGTGTAAAGCAGCAAGATGACAGGTGTATCGCGCGTGAACCACCTTGGCCGGTCAGGTTAATGGCGGGTGAACACGCTTTCACATTTTGTCGTCACTTAAGTTGTGTTGCCTGTCGGAAGCAAGATAGGCAAAGACCAGCTCGGCGAAATATCCAGCATATTCTGGATCACTCAAGCAAATATGCTTGACGGATCGTTACCATGAAGCGCAAAGCTGTTTGTGGAAACGGTTACACAAAATGCCATTGTGCCATATTGGGAGAGGATCGGGATTTCGTGTGGAACGCAGAATCATTTTCGTTGCGTCTCATGAAAGCTGCTTGCGATGGCAGAACTGATCTAGCGGAATGCAGATGACGGAAAAGCGTGTGCACCTGGTCTTCAAGACCCATCTCGATATCGGTTTCACCGACCATGCGGAGAAGGTTCGCCGGCAATATCACGAGCGCTTCATTCCGCAGGCGATCGAGACCGGCGCGCATTTCTATGCCGAAAATCCTGAACAACCGAAGTTCATCTGGACAACAGGTGCGTGGCTGATCTGGGATCATCTGAATTCGCGTTCGCCTGCCGAGGTCGCGGCACTGGAACAGGCAATCGAGCGCGGGCTCATCCGCTGGCACGGGCTGCCTTTCACCACCCACACGGAGCTGATGTCACCGGACCTGTTCCGAGCGGGTCTTTCCTATTCGCAGGAGCTCGACCGCCGCTTTGGCAAGCAGACGATTGCGGCGAAGATGACCGATGTTCCGGGTCACACGCTCGGCATGGTGCCGCTGCTTGCCGAAGCCGGCATCCGCTTCCTGCATCTCGGCGTCAATACGGCCTCGCCGCCGCCAGATGTGCCTGACATCTTCCGCTGGCGCGCGCTTGAGGGTGCTGAAGTCGTCGTCATGTACCAGCGCTCCTATGGCGAAACCTATTTCCCCGAAGGTTTCGACGACGGGCTGAGCTTTGCACATACGCAGGACAATATCGGCCCGCAGAGCGTGCCGCAGACGGCGGAAGCCTATCGCGACATGCGCCGCCTCGCGCCTGAAGCGGTCATCCGCGCCGCAACGCTGGAGGACTATGGTGCGATCCTCTGGGAGAAGCGCGAGCGTTTTCCGGTGCTGGAGCTGGAGTTGGGAGACAGCTGGATTCATGGTAGCGCCACCGACCCATTGAAGACGGCGAAATTTCTGGCCCTGCAGCGGCTCTATGACCGCTTCGCGGGCGAGGGACTCAATCGGCGCAGGCTCGCTTTCGGCCGCGGGCTCGCCATGGTGGCGGAGCATACCTGCGGGGTGGATATCAAATCCTATCTGCGCGACGACAAGGCCTGGGCAAAAGCTGATTTTGAAGCGGCCCGCAAAGGGGATTACCGTTTCGCCTATACCGAGGCGTCGTGGGACGAGCAGCGCGGCTATATCGACCAGGCTGTCGCCGAACTCGATGCCGACGACCAGCAGCAGGCGCAGGCGGTGCTCGCAGAACTCTTCGCGCCGGCGCTCGTCGGCAGCGCGAGCAGGGAGACCCGCCTTGGTGCCAGTGACTGGTCGATCGAGCTCGATGAGGTGACGGGCGATGTCGCTGCGGTGACTTCGCCGCTGGGGCGCAGGATTGCCGGTCGCAATGGTTCGCTGATCGCCTATCGCTATGAGAGCTACGACGCCGCCGATGTCGCCAGACATATGGACAGTTATCTGACGCATCGGCAGGAATGGGCAGTGCTCGATCACGACAAGCCTGGGCTTGGCCGTTCGGGTGCGGCGCTTTCGAAGGTTTTTATGCCGAGACTGGAACATGCGGGCGGCGGCGGGCTTCTCTTGTCCATGCCCGCAGAAGCCGTCGAGCGGTTTGGGGCGCCACGCCAGCTCGCCGTGGAGTTTTCGAGTGATGGCGGTACCCTGCAGTTGCGCCTCTCGCTGCGCTACAAGCCGGCCAATCGCATGCCGGAGGCAAGTTTCCTGTCGTTCACACCCGAGGGCGCAAAGGACTGGGCTTTCAGGAAGACGGGATTATGGCACCGGTCCGGCAGTTTCGCCAGATCCGGCGGCGCGCAGCTGCAGGCCGTCTCCGCCGTCCGCGGCGACCTTGCGAATGCCGGAACGCTCTTCATCGAGCCCCTCGACACGCCGCTGGTTGCGCCGCAGAGCTGGGATTTCATGACGTTCTGTAAGGAGCTGCCGGATTTTGAAGCAGGGATCCGCTTCAACCTGCATAATAACAAGTGGGGAACCAATTTCCCAATGTGGTGGGAAGGCGATTTTTCCGCCCGTTTCCGGATACGCTTGGACTAGCTCGCCTCCTCATACCGCTCGGGGGAGCCTGTGGCGTTGACTGATCTGGACGGTGGGCTCGCGAGATTCTGGAACTTTCGGCCGGAATTTGACGAGAACCTCGTTGCCATCAGCCGAGGCGCGCGTTTGTTCCAGCCTGTCACGCTCCGCCGTTGCCTGAAGCCAATGCTCAGCGTCGCGGCCATGCGGTCTGCCTTCCGCTTCCCAAAGCGCGTAGGCCCGCTTGCATATCCAGTCATGCCGGGAGGTGTTGCTCATCGTTTCATCCTTCTTGAGCCGATCTTTATCCCATGGAATCGACATGATAGGCCTACCGCTGAACACGATACCTCACGCCTATCTTGTAGATGAATCCGGCAATGTGCCGGCATTTCGATGGGCTGGCATGACCTCTTGCCATGCTCGGTGTAAGAACGATTTCACCCGACGTGTGTTCCCGACATATTCGGTGAAATTTTGCCTTCAGAGAGGGCGGTCATTCAGAGCGTGACCGCTCGCTGTTGGCCTCGTCGTGGTTAACGTTCCAGTCTTTTCGCGACTTTTGGCCGGGCGGTTTGCGATGGATGGTGGCATCATCGGAATGGGTAATGTCGCGCGGCTTGGCGCTGGAGACGCCGCTGTTGCGGCGGCCCTCTCGCGAACGCGCGAACTGTCCTTCTGCGTCTTTGCGGATTTTGTCTTTACCGTTCACGGTCCTGTCCTACTCGTGGATATGATCGGGCAGAACAGGCGGACGGCGTTTGGCCGCCATCAGCAAGTCCAACTCGACGGAAGACGGACCGAAGCGGGTAAAAAGGCTTTCGGCCTGCTCTTTCTTGAGGCCATATTTGGCGGCGAATTCCTGAAGACTATAGGGGCGGCCGCGAAGGGTGCGGCTGCGTCGTTCAGGTTGGTGAATTTGCGTCATTGCGGATCTCCCCAGACTGCTTGCCGAGGCAAAACCGCCTAGCGCGCTAAAGGTTCCAAATGCGCCCCGTCGATGCCGTCTCAGAGGCGAAACGCCGTTTTAGCCGGCCCCAGAAGCAAAAAAATACCAACAAGTCTCGATAAATTTCAATCGGTTAGAAGATGCCTGCAGACAAGGCGGTCAGAAATGGCTTTATCACGCCTGTGTTACTCTATAAAATGAATCGTGTATCTGGTCCGAGGGAGGAGTCGAGCTCTCGTTTTCGCGTCGATCCGGGCCGGGTCTTGAGGAAGCTGGCTAAATCCATCAGAGGAGACAGACATGATGAATGCACTGCCGCCACTTCACAACGGACATGCCCCGTTCACCCTGCAACAGCTGTTCCGTGAGGCGCTTTATGCGTACGAGGAATGGGACAGCGAACTGACGGAGCCGATTGTCACCCATGAAGGCAGGGTTATTCCCATCAGCTTCGTTTTCGAAGCTATGCGCGAATGCACCGATATCGTCCCGGCCAATATCGTCGGCGCTGTCACCGAACGACTGACCAAGCCCTGGGAAGGCGAGGGACCGCTAGACCAGATGACTTTCTCCACGGCGGCGCGCGTCATGCGCGTTCTGGTGCGCAAGCGCCTTCTTGCCAATGGTACGCCTGACATCGCCGCTCTTTCGACGCGCGCATCCGAAGCTGAACCGCGCGAATAGGGCTTTCAGGATCGCGGCGCTGGCCGCGATCCCATTCCCCATCCTTCTGTGGAACCCTGCTCATTTCCAGCCGTTGAAACAGGCAGAGAAGGATGAGCACCATGTTGAGATCCATTCTACACGAAATTATGGGAACGGGCGTTCAGGAGGCTCACCTGCCGCGATCGCTGGAACAGTTCCTCGGCGAAAAGAATGTCCTCATCGTCTTTGCTGACGCGGAGGACGATAGGCCAATCGTTCAGGACGAATTGCTGCGCAAGTCGCAGATGCGGCTGATCGAAGACAATATCGAGGTCTTCACGATCGCCGGCGGCGGCGCATTCTCCATGTTCGAGGATGGCAAGGACCTTGATGCCGACGAGCTGCGCGATGAGCTTCAGGGGCCACAGAGCGGCGAATTCGGGCTGGTACTTGTTGGCACCGATGGCAAGGTGAAGTTGCGTTCCAGCCAGCCGATGAGTGTGGAGGAGATCAGCCGCGCCGCCGACATCCCATCACCGCATCACTGAGTTTTCAGAGTTCGAATGCTTCTTTCAACCCAACGCTCTTGCGTTCGCGCAGATCGAGATCAGCCTCGATATGGGCGATATGGTGAAGCATCAGATGGCAGGCGCGATCGAGTTCCCCGCTTTCGATCGCTTCGATGATATCCCCGTGTTCGGCATGCCCGCAGCTCGATACGGTCGACTGCCCGTAGAGCGCGATTACCAGGGATGAGCGGGCGATGAGTTCTTCCATGAAGCGCTGCATGATTGCATTGCCCGAGATGGCGGCGAGCGTCAGATGGAAATCGCCCGATGCCTTTATCTCGGCTCGTCTTGCCGTCTGACCGCGCTCACCCATCAGCCGGCCTTCTTCCAAAAGCAATTGCTTCAAGTGCTGGATATCGGATGGCGTGATGTGGACCGCCGCTTCCCTCAGAATGCCGGGCTCGACGAGCCTCCGGGCGGCAAAGATCTGTCGGGCTTCGTCGGGGGAAGGATAGGCGACGAAAGCGCCGCGGTTCTTCTCGACGCTGACGAGACCTTCGTAAGAAAGTGCCTGGAGGGCAGCGCGCGCCAGCGTGCGGCTGACATTGAAGAGACTACCGACATCGCTTTCCGATAGTTTCGTGCCGGGTGACAGGCGTCGCTCGACGATCGCGTCCCTGATTGCATCGCGGATCTGCGGGACGCCCGTATCCCTGATGTCGTCTTGGCCCATGGCGATGGCGGCGGATTTCATGAAATCGGTTTCCTTGATGTCAGCAAACAATAGCCGCCTTCGTCTGGAAAGTTAAATGGAATTTGCGCTCAAAATAGAGGTCAAATTGTATACGATTTTCTGCACGAATTGAGGACGAAAGCCCATTTTGTGTGCAGTGTGAAAAGTGCCCAAGATTTCGTCGGTCCCGATGATGCTATTAAAAATTCATGATTTGCAAGGGATTAAGATGCGCTCACCAAATTGGCACGGCAGATGCATTGTCTTTCTCGAACAGGGGAAGACACGATGTCGAAAGCGGCAGAGATCGATATAGCATCCGTTTCGAAGGTCTATGGCGCGACCACTGCGGTCCATGCCATCAGCCTCAAGATCCCGGCCGGTTCCTATTGCTGCTTCCTCGGCCCCTCGGGCTGCGGCAAGACCTCGACGCTGCGCATGATCGCGGGCCACGAAACGATTTCATCGGGCGATATCCGTCTCGGCAATGTCGTTGTCACCGATTTTCCGCCGGCAAAGCGCGGCACGGCGATGATGTTCCAATCCTATGCGCTGTTTCCGCATCTCGATCTCGTCGACAACGTGGCCTTTAGCTTGAAGATGAAAGGTGTCGACAAGGACGAACGCCGCGCCAAGGCCCTGGAGATGCTGAAGCTGATGCAGATGGAGGCCTATGCCACCAGGCGGCCGGCGCAGCTTTCCGGCGGTCAACAGCAGCGCGTCGCTCTGGCGCGTGCCTTGATCACCGATCCGGAAGCATTGCTGCTCGACGAGCCGCTGTCTGCACTCGACCCTTTCCTGAAGATCCGTATGCGCGCGGAGCTGAAAAAACTACAGAAAACGCTCGGCATCACCTTCGTGCATGTGACGCACAGCCAGGAAGAGGCGATGGCGCTCGCCGACATCATCGTCATCATGAATGACGGCAAGATCGAGCAGGCGGCCTCTCCGCGGCAGGTGTTCGAAAAGCCGGCGACAGCCTTCGTCGCGCGCTTCATGGGCGATCATAACGTGCTCTCCGGCCGTGTCATTTCGAGCGAGAATGGCGTGATCGTCATGACGGTGCCGGAAGGGCAGAGTTTTTCCGTGCGCGGGACGGGCAGGGAGGTCGGCGAAGCCGTCGATATCGGCATCCGCACCGACCGCGTGCGCCTTCAGGTGGCGACCGACTGGACCCTCGGCTTCAACGGCATCGTCTCGAATATCGAATATCGCGGCTCCTCGGTGAAGATCACCGTCTTCGGGGCTGGCAGCGACGATTTCACCGTCATCGCAAGCGACAGCGATTACTTCGCCAGCCCGGTCTCGGTCGGCGATGCGGTGTCTTTGAGTTGGGCTCTGGAGGATGCTGTCCTCCTTGGCCGCGTTTCCGCATGAACTTCACTACTAAAAAAAGGGGAACTGCCATGACGACTGAAACGAAAACCACCAAGGCGGAAAAGGGAATTTCCCGCCGCTCGCTTCTGAAGACCGGTGCCGCCGCCGTCGGCGCCATCGCCGGCTCGGGCGCCATCACCGGCTTCCCGACGATCTGGGCGCAGTCCAACATCACGCTTCGCCAGTTCGGCACCGGCGTTTCGAACATCAACGCGATCGCCGAGAAGTGCAAGCAGGACCTCGGCATCACACTTGAGATGACCGCGACGGATTCCGACGCCGCTGCCCAGCGCGCGGTCACCCAGCCCGACAGCTACGATATCGCCGATATCGAATACTGGATCCTGAAAAAGGTCTATCCGGCCGGTGTCATCCAGCCGATGGATGTGAAGAAGCTGAAGTACTACGACAAGGTCGTGCCGCTCTTCAAGAACGGCAAGCTGAAGCCAGACAGCGTCATTGCCCAGGGCACGGCGCCGCACACCGTTGGCTATGTCGAAAGCAAGGATGCCAAGACTTTCGCCAAGGGGGAGACTGAGCTCTTCACCATGATGCCAACGATCTACAATGCCGATACGCTCGGCATTCGCCCCGACCTCGTCGGCCGCGAGATCACCACCTGGGCTGACATCATGGATCCGAAGTTCAAGGGCAAGACCTCGATCCTCAACATCCCGTCGATCGGCATCATGGATGCCGCGATGATCATGGAAGCTCTGGGCAACATCAAATATGCCGACAAGGGCAACATGACCAAGGCGGAGATCGACAAGACGATCGAGTTCCTGATCAAGGCAAAGCACGACGGCCAATTCCGCGCCTTCTGGAAGAGCTTCGACGAGTCGGTCAACCTGATGGCGTCGGGCGAAGTCGTTATCCAGTCCATGTGGTCGCCGGCCGTCGCCGCCGTCCGCTCCAAGGGCATTGCCTGCAAATATCAGCCGCTCAAGGAAGGCTATCGTTCATGGGGTGGCGGTCTCGGCCTCGCTGCGCACCTCAAGGGCGCGCAGCTCGACGCGGCCTATGAATACATCAACTGGTATACGTCGGGCTGGGTCGGCGGCTACCTCAACCGTCAGGGCTACTACTCCGCTTGCATGGAAACGGCCAAGAACTTCATGACGGCAGACGAATGGGGCTACTGGATCGAAGGTAAGCCGGCACAGGGCGATATCCTCTCGCCCGAAGGCAAGGTCATGGAAAAGGCTGGCGCTATTCGCGATGGCGGTTCGTTCGAAGAGCGCATGGGTCATGTGGCGTGCTGGAACTCCGTCATGGACGAGGACCGCTACATGGTCCGCCGCTGGAACGAATTCATCGCGGCTTAAGTATCCGCGACTTTCCCCTCCCTAACCCTCCCCACAAGGGGGAGGGAACTTGTCGAGGGTGCGGCACCGTTCTCCCTCCCCCTTGTGGGGAGGGTTGGGGAGGGGTCTTCATCGACCTCTCCTTTCTCACCTCGATGAAGGAAAGGACCAGGCATGGCCACGATCGCTTCAGAGCAGACGATACCGGCCGCGGAGACGCCCAAACGCGCCTTCCGGCTTGCGCCATGGGCGATCTCGTATCTGCAGGCCACGCCGCTGATCGCCATCCTCGGCTTCTTCTTCATCCTGCCGATCGCGATGATCGCTATCGTCAGCTTCTGGGACTATGATTTCGCCGGTCTCTATCCCGACTTCCTGACCATGAACTATACCGACACGCTCGGCTCATGGGTGACCTGGAAGACCTATCTCAACACGCTGAAATTCACCGTGATTGTCTGGGCCCTGACGCTCTTTATCGGCTTCTGGGTCGCCTATTTCCTGGCCTTCCATATCCGCAAGACCTCCACGCAGATGATCCTCTTCCTCGTCTGCACCGTGCCCTTCATGACATCGAACATCATCCGCATGATCTCATGGATCCCAGTGCTCGGCCGCAACGGTCTCGTCAATTCGGCGCTGGTGCAGATGGGCATCGTACCCCAGCCGGTGGAATGGCTGCTCTATTCGGATTTCGCAGTGGTACTCGCCATGGTGCATCTCTACACGCTCTTCATGGTGACACCGATCTTCAACACGCTGATGCGCATCGACCGTTCGCTCTTTGAAGCGGCGCGCGATGCCGGTGCTTCCGGCAGGCAGGTTTTGTGGAATGTGGTCATCCCGCTTGCCAAGCCCGGCATAGCGATCGGCACGATCTTCGTCGTCACGCTGGTCATGGCTGACTTCTCCACCGTGCAGGTTATGTCCGGCGGGCAGAGCGCCTCGGTGGCTCTGATGATGAAGAACCAGATGTCGCTGCTGCAATATCCAGCCGCCGCTGCCAATGCCGTCGTTCTGCTGGTGGTGGTGCTGATGATGGTCGCGGCGATCCTGCGCGTCGTCGACATTCGTAAGGAGCTCTGAGATGAACCGCGAAAAACGCTCCCTCGAATTCTACGTCCTTGCCGCCTTCTTCTGCCTTTTCGTGCTCTTTCTCTATGGGCCGCTTTCGGCGATCGTCATCCTCTCCTTCCAGGGTCCGGATGGCGGTTTGACCTTCCCGCTGAATGGTGTTTCGACGCACTGGTTCTTCAATCTCTTTGAAAAGCAGGCCGTCGGCGATTTCGGCGCCTCCTTCCAACGCTCCTTCATTCTCGGGCTGATGGTGATGGTGGTGACCGTGGTCGTCTCGCTGATGGCGGGCCTTGCCTTCCGCCGGCGCTTTCGCGGCTCGTCGGTATTGTTTTACGCGACGGTCGCAAGTCTCGTCGTGCCGTCGATCATCATCTCGCTCGGCATTGGCGTCGTCTTCCAGCAGGGCGGGCTCAGGCCTGCCTGGTATTCCTCGGCCTTCGGCGCGCATCTGACCTGGACGCTGCCCTTCGGCGTGCTGATCATGTTTGCCGTCTTCAACCGCTTCTCGCCGGCATACGAGGAGGCCGCGCGCGATCTCGGCGCGACGTCATGGCAGACCTTCCGGCACGTCGTTCTGCCGATGATCGCCCCAAGTCTCATCGGCGTCGGTCTGTTCGGTTTCACGCTCTCCTACGACGAATTCGCCCGCACGCTGATGACATCAGGCACCTACAATACGCTGCCGCTCGAAATCTACGGCATGACTACCAACGTCACGACGCCGGTGCTCTATGCGCTCGGCACGGTCACAACGCTTTTCTCCTTCACCATCATTCTCGTCGCGCTCGGCATCATGGCGATGCTCGGCCGGCGGCAGGCAAAGACCCGCTGACATGCGCATATTGATCGTCAATCCCAATACGACCGCTTCCATGACCGAGAAAGCGGCAACCGCCGCCCGTGCGGTCGCCGCCGCCGGCACCGAGATCGTCGCCGCCACCTCGCGCATGGGGCCGGTCTCCATCGAGGGGCACTACGACGGCGCGCTCGCCATCCCCGGGCTGCTGATGGAGTTGAAGGAACGGCAGGAGGCCGGTTACGATGCGGCGATTGTCGCCTGCTTCGACGATACCGGGCTTGATGCGGCACGCACCTTCGCTGACGTGCCCGTTCTCGGGCTCTGCGAATCCGCTGTCGCTACAGCGGGCTTCCTCGCTCAGCGCTTTACGGTGGTGACGACACTGGAGCGGTCCCGGGTGCTGATCGACAATCTCGTGCGCCGTTATGGCATGGGTAGTCGCGCGAAGGTGAGGGCATCGGATATTCCGGTGCTGGAGCTGGAGGATGAAGCCTCAGGGGCGATCGGCAAGCTGAAGGCGGAAATCGAGAGAGCGCTTTCGGAGGATGGCGCAGAGGCAATCGTGCTTGGCTGCGCCGGCATGACCGATCTGGCGCGCGAGCTTCAAGAGCACTATGGCGTGCCCGTCATCGATGGGGTGGCGGCGGCCGTCAAGCAGGCGGAAGCGCTCGTGTCGCTCGGTCTTTCGACCAGCAAGCGCGGCTCCTATGCCTCGCCGCTGCCGAAACATTTCATGGGCGCGATGAGCGGTTTTGCACCAAGCCGAGCGATCGGCTGAGCATCACATCGAAGCTCTTGATGGTGCACAGGCCCAAGTTTTGACTTTACTTTTCCCCCTCGCGTGAGAATGGTCACTGCCGATCATCACGCTGAGAGGAGAGCCGTGCCATGTCGATCGACGAGGATCTGATCCGGATTGCGGAACAGGAAAAGGCGTTGAGCTTCGATGCCTTCGATCTGACGACTGCATGGCAGCTCGGCAAGCTGTTGCAGGAGCTCGCCACCGAACGCGGCCTCGGCATCGCGATCGATATCACGCTGCATTCCATGCCGGTCTTCTACGCGGCCTTGCCTGGTGTGACGCCTGACAACGTCAATTGGGTGCGGCGCAAGCGCAATATGGTGTCCCGCTATTTCCGCAGCAGCTACGCTTCCGGCCTCAAGCTGCAGAAGGAAGGCAAGACGGTTGAAGATAACGGGCTCTCGCCGGCGGATTATGCTCCGCATGGCGGTAGTTTCCCGATCAATGTCAGAGGCACGGGCTGCATCGGCGCCGTCACCGTATCCGGCCTGCCGCAGCGCGACGACCACAATCTCGCGGTCGAGGCGCTGGCACTGATCCTGGCAAAGGATCTCGAAAGCCTGCGGCTTAGATGACTGCCGCATTTTTGACAAATAGAAGCCACAAAAAACCCAAGATCGCGATCCGTTCCCGGTGACGGTCGCATGTCGTAACGATAAGGTGCGCCCGGTTTAGTGACTTGCTGCCGGGACATCATGTTACGTTTGCTCTTTGCCTTTCTTGCAATTGGTTTCAGTCTTTTCCTCGCTTCCTGCAATACGCTCTCGAAGGAAGAATGCGTCGCCGCCGACTGGCGGGTGATCGGTGAATCCGACGGCGCTGCCGGATACGAGCCGCAGGAGCGTTTTGCCGCGCATGCCAAATCCTGCGAGCGGGTGAAGATCGTTCCCGACCAGACGATCTGGTATCAGGGTTATCAGGCAGGCTTGGTGCGCTATTGCACGCCGATGAGCGGCTTGATGCACGGGCAGGCGGGTCACGGCTATTCCAATGTCTGCCCACCGGAGACAGCGCCCGGTTTTCTGCGTGGCTACATGCTCGGCAATCGCCAGAATTCACAGCAGTCGCGTCTGAGTTCGCTTCAAAGCGACTACGGATCGAAGGAAGCCGAGATCGACGACCTGTCGCGCAAGCTCAAGGATGCGCCGGATGCAGACCGGCGCGATATCCGCCGCCGGATGGACGATCTCGAAGACGATATGCGCCGCATCCGCAGAGAGCAGCGTGACGTTCAGGATCAACTCGACGATACCAGCGCGGAAGTGCAGTGGTTCCAGCAGAATCCGAACGCAGCGCCGCCGGCCATACCTGGCTACTGAGGCTTTCGCCTCAGAGCTTGCCGCCGGCTTCGATGATCCCCTTGGTCAGGCTGCCCGTCGCTGGGAAGAGCGGGATAAGGCAGGCCTGCAGGGCGTGGTAGATGTCGCCCTTGCCGGGGAAGAGCGAGTGCGAGGGAACGAGGTCTTCCGTCAGTTCCTCGTGCCAGCCGCCATTCTCATGGTCTATGAAGCTGCGCTCGATCACGTTCCAGATCTTGCGGTAGCATTCTTCATGATAGTCGCTCGGCAGGTGCTCGTTGAGGAAGTGCGCGGCGGCAGCACCCTCGCAGGCCGGCCACCAGAGCTTGTTGCGCTTGGCCGGCTTGTCGGCCCAGTCGAGCGTATAGAAGAAGCCGCCCTTATCATTGTCCCAGCCGAGAGCCATGGATTGCTCGAAGAGGGCCTTGGCCGCATCCGGCATCCAGTCGATCTTCCTGCCCCCGAGCGCCCAGAGCTGCAGGATCAGGCGAGTCCATTCCAGCCAGTGGCCCGGCGTCGTGCCGGCGGGGCGGAACATTTCGTTCGGATGATAGTAATCCTTATCGAGGTTCCATTCGGCATCGAAATGCTCGGCGACGCGCCAGTCGACGGAACCGGCCGAACGGCGGATGACGAGATCGGCGATGCTTTCGGCCTTGGTGAGGTAGTCGCGGTCACCGGTCGCCTCGAAGGCGGCCATCAACGCTTCGGTGAGATGCATATTGGAATTCTGGCCGCGATAGGTGCCGCCATCGAGCGGTTGCCAGTCCGCGGTGAACTCTTCGGCGATAGCACCGAATTTGGTTTCCCAGAACTTCGTGTTCAGGACCTCGGTGATATCGGCGAGCATGCCATCGGCGAGCGGATGGCCGATCGTTTTGGCCGATGAGGCGGCGAGTAGGACGAAAGCGTGACCGTAGCCCTGCTTGTTGGAATCAACAGGACCGTTGTTGTCCAGTGACCAGAAGTAACCGCCGTTCTTGCGGTCACGGTGCTGGTTCCAGATGTAGTTCATGCCGTGATCGACGACATCTGCGGCGCCGGGGCGGCCGAGAAGCGTGCCGATCGAGAAGCAGTGCACGGCGCGCGAGGCAATATGGAGTGGCCGTACCTGGCCTTCGGCATTGAGCGGCTTGCCAGCGTCGTCGAGGTCGTAGAAGCCGCCTTTGGGATTGATGGAATTATGCTGGAAGAAATCGAAGAGACCGTTGGCCTGCGAAAGCAGCCAGCCGCGATGATAGGCACGAGTGGACCAGTTGCCGAGTGCAGGTGCCATGATACTCCTCCGAATTCGTGCACAATGCCTTTAGGAAAACGCCTATATAGAGGTCGTGCGAGTCTGTCATCCGCCAAGGCTCGTAATGTCCCTAAAGTAACAGGCATATGTTGACATAAAGATATCTTTATGTGATTGGTCGTTTTCGATCTTGTGATATCAAGGAGCCTTCCCGTGTTCGATAATCTCTTTGGCCCCGAAGGGGGCAAGCGTGATGGCAGTGAAGTATTCGCGGCGCTGAAGAAGGCAGCCAGCGAACGCATTCTCGTCCTTGACGGTGCCATGGGCACGCAGATCCAGGGTTTGGGCTTCGATGAAGACCATTTCCGCGGTTCGCGTTTCATCGGCTGTGCCTGCCATCAGAAGGGCAATAACGACCTGCTGATCCTGTCGCAGCCGGACGCCATTGAAGAAATCCATTACAACTACGCCAAGGCCGGCGCCGATATTCTTGAGACCAATACCTTCTCCTCGACCCGCATCGCGCAGGCCGATTACCAGATGGAAGGTGAGGTCTATGCGCTGAACAAGGAAGGTGCGGAGATCGTGCGCCGGGCAGCCCAGCGTGCAGAGCGCGAGGACGGCAAGCGCCGCTTCGTTGCCGGCGCCATCGGTCCGACGAACCGCACGGCTTCGATCTCGCCCGACGTCAACAATCCTGGTTTCCGCGCCGTCACCTTTGACGATCTGCGTGATGCCTATGCCGAGCAGATCGATGGCCTGATCGATGGCGGCGCTGATATCATCCTGATCGAGACGATTTTCGATACGCTGAATGCCAAGGCTGCGATCTTTGCCTGCGAGGAGCGTTTCGAGGCGAAGGGCATCCGCCTGCCTGTCATGATCTCAGGCACGATCACCGATCTCTCGGGCCGCACGTTGTCCGGCCAGACGCCGAGCGCCTTCTGGAACTCGGTGCGCCATGCCAACCCATTCACGATCGGCCTCAACTGCGCGCTCGGCGCCAATGCGATGCGCCCGCATCTGCAGGAGCTTTCGGGCGTTGCCGATACCTTCATCTGCGCCTATCCGAATGCCGGGCTGCCGAACGAGTTTGGCCAGTATGACGAAACGCCGGAACTGATGGCGGCGCAGATCGACAGCTTTGCCCGCGAAGGCCTCGTCAACATCGTCGGCGGCTGCTGCGGCTCGACGCCCGAACATATCAGGATGATTGCGGAGACTGTGGCGAAGTATAAGCCGCGGCCGGTCCCTGAGCATCGTCCCTTCATGTCGCTGTCGGGCCTCGAGCCCTTCGAGCTGACCAAGGATATTCCCTTCGTCAATGTTGGCGAGCGCACCAACGTCACCGGTTCGGCCAAGTTCCGCAAGCTGATCACCAATGCCGATTTCACGGCAGCGCTCGATGTCGCCCGCGACCAGGTCGAAAACGGCGCGCAGGTGATCGACATCAACATGGACGAAGGCCTGATCGATTCCGAAAAGGCGATGGTCGAGTTCCTGAACCTGATCGCCGCCGAGCCGGATATCGCTCGCGTGCCTGTGATGATCGACTCGTCGAAGTTCTCGATCATCGAATCCGGCCTGAAGCGCGTTCAGGGCAAGGCGATCGTCAACTCGATCTCACTGAAGGAAGGGGAAGAGAATTTCCTCGCCCAGGCGCGTCTGCTGCACAATTACGGCGCGGCAGTCGTCGTCATGGCCTTCGACGAGACGGGGCAGGCGGACAGCTACGAACGCAAGGTCGAGATCTGCACGCGCGCCTACAAGCTGCTCACCGAGAAGGTCGGTTTCCCGCCCGAGGATATCATCTTCGACCCGAACATCTTCGCCGTCGCGACCGGCATCGAGGAACACAACAACTACGGTGTCGACTTCATTGAGGCGACGCGCACGATCCGCAAGACCATGCCGCTCGTCCATATCTCCGGCGGCGTCTCGAACCTTTCCTTCTCCTTCCGCGGCAACGAGCCGGTGCGCGAGGCGATGCATGCCGTGTTCCTCTACCACGCCATCCAGGCGGGCATGGACATGGGCATCGTCAATGCCGGCCAACTGGCCGTCTATGACCAGATCGATCCGGAACTGCGCGAGGCCTGCGAAGACGTCGTGCTGAACCGTCGCGCCGACGCGACCGAACGGTTGCTCGAGGTTGCCGAACGCTTCCGCGGCGCCGCCGCCAAGGAAGGTAAGGTGCAGGATCTCTCCTGGCGCGAATGGAGCGTCGAGAAGCGTCTCGAACATGCGCTGGTCAACGGTATCACCGAATATATCGAAGCCGATACCGAGGAAGCCCGCCAACAGGCTGCGCGGCCGCTGCATGTCATTGAAGGTCCGCTGATGGCCGGCATGAACGTCGTCGGCGACCTCTTCGGCTCGGGCAAGATGTTCCTGCCGCAGGTGGTCAAGTCCGCCCGCGTCATGAAGCAGGCCGTAGCCGTTCTCCTTCCCTATATGGAAGAGGAAAAGCGTCAGAATGGCGGCGAGGAACGCAAGTCTGCCGGCAAGATCCTGATGGCGACCGTCAAGGGCGACGTGCACGATATCGGCAAGAACATCGTCGGCGTCGTGCTTGCCTGCAACAATTACGAGATCATCGATCTCGGCGTGATGGTGCCGGCAACGAAGATCCTGGAGACGGCTGTTGCAGAGAAGGTCGATGTCATCGGTCTTTCCGGCCTTATCACGCCGTCGCTTGACGAGATGGTGCATGTAGCGGCCGAAATGGAGCGGGAGGGCTTCGATATTCCCCTGCTGATCGGCGGGGCAACGACCAGCCGCGTGCATACGGCCGTCAAGATCCATCCCGGCTATAACAAGGGTCAGTCGATTTACGTGACGGATGCCAGCCGCGCCGTTGGCGTCGTCTCCTCGCTGCTGTCGCCGGACACTCGTCAGGGTTATATCGACGATATCAGGGCGGAATATGCCAAGGTCGCTGCTGCCCATGCGCGCAGCGAAGCCGAAAAGGTGCGTCTGCCGCTCGCCCGCGCCCGCGAGAACGCACAGAAGGTCGACTGGGCAGCCTATAAGCCGACCAAGCCGAGCTTCCTCGGAACCAAGGTGTTCGAGGACTACGATCTGGCCGAACTTGCCAAGTACATCGACTGGACGCCGTTCTTCCAGACCTGGGAGTTGCGGGGGCGCTACCCGGCGATCCTCGAAGACGAGAAGCAGGGCGAAGCTGCGCGGGCTCTCTGGGCTGACGCCCAGGCGATGCTGAAGAAGATCATCGACGAGAAGTGGTTCCGTCCTCGTGCCGTCATCGGCTTCTGGCCGGCCGGTACCGTCGGCGACGATATCCGTCTGTTCAAGGACGAGGCGCGCAGGCAAGAGTTGGCAACGTTCTACACACTGCGCCAGCAGCTTTCGAAACGCGACGGCCGCCCGAACGTCGCGTTGTCGGACTTCGTAGCGCCCGTGGACAGCGGCGTGCAGGATTATGTCGGCGGCTTCGTGGTGACCGCCGGTTTCGAGGAGATCGCCATCGCAGAGCGCTTCGAGCGCTCGAATGACGACTATTCCTCGATTCTGGTGAAGGCGCTAGCCGACCGCTTCGCCGAAGCTTTCGCCGAATGCATGCATGAGCGCGTCCGTCGCGAATATTGGGGCTATGCCAAGGACGAGCATCTCTCCAGCGAGGATCTCATTACCGAGGCCTACGCCGGCATCCGCCCGGCACCCGGCTATCCGGCCCAGCCTGATCACACTGAGAAGAAGACCTTGTTCGGTCTTCTCGACGCAGAAAACACCGCCGGTGTGAAGCTAACCGAGAGCTATGCGATGTGGCCCGGCTCGTCGGTTTCCGGCATCTATATCGGCCACCCCGACTCCTACTATTTCGGGGTTGCCAAGGTGGAGCGCGATCAGGTGGAAGATTATGCCAGGCGCAAGGGCATGGATGTCACCGAGGTCGAACGTTGGCTCGGACCGGTGCTTAACTACGTGCCGCGCAAGACTGATGAAGAGATCGAAGACGCTGCCTGATTGCGGAGTCTTTTCTATCGCTTGAGGTGGCGTGCTCAGTCGTTGATTCAATGAACGATGAAGCCGGGAAGTGATTCACTTTCCGGCTTTATCTTTTTGAATTGGAAGAAAAATCAGGTCGCGCCGATCGTCAGTTCGGCAACGAAGTCATAGGCGTCGCCGCGATAAAGCGAGCGAGTGAATTCCACTGCGCGGCCAGAGCCGAGATAGGAAATACGCTCGATGGAAAGTCCGGCCTGGCCGACGGGCACACCGAGCAGTTGAGCGTCGGCTTCCTTCATGTTGGTCGCGGATATGCGTTGCACGGCGCGGACGGGGCGCACGCCGAGCCGCTCCAGCTCGGCATAGAGCGAATTGGCGACAGCAGAGGGGTCAGGCAGGAATTCGCCCGATACGCTTGCATGTTCGATCGCCAGAGGCTGGTCGTCGGCGATGCGCAGGCGTGACAGGCGTGAAACCTTGATGTCTGTGCCGAGGCCGAGGATCATCATCTCGTCGGGCGATGGTGTGTGCACGCCCTTGTGCAGCCATTCGGAGCGGGCGGTCATGCCGCGCCGGGCCATGTCTTCCGTAAAGGAGGTGAGCTGGGATAGGCGCTGTTCGACCCTGGACACCGGCTTGGCGACGAAGGTGCCGGAGCCGTGACGGCGCACGAGCAGGCCGTCGGCTACCAGTTCGTCAATCGCCTTGCGCACGGTCACGCGGCTGACGGCCGCAAATTCGGCAATGTCGCGTTCCGGGGGCAGGGCATCGCCATGGGCGAGCGTGCCGGTGCGAACGGCCTCTTCCAGAGTACGGCGGAGCTTTACATAGAGGGGGCCAGTGCCGCCGGCCTGCAGGCGCTCGGGAGACAGAATGGAGGCGAGATCATCGGTCATGCCACACCTCCCTGCCGGTCGTTCATCAGTTTGACGGCGAGATCGACCGCACCCTGCAGTGCATCGGCTTTCGGCTCTGCCAGCAACGTCTTGTGCCGATCCGCAAGCCAGGGATGGTAGGGTCTGGCAAGGCCGCCGAGCAGGCAGATCGTCGGGCATTCGGGCCATGAGAGCGCGTCGAGGCTCGCATCAATCGCATCTGCCGCCTCCCTGACGATCTCAATTGCGATCGCATCACCGGCCTCTGCAGCCTCGAATACTGTCGGTGCGTATCGTGCGAAATCCCGGGGGCGGGCGGTATGGGCGAATTCGACGACTCGCTCGGGATCATTGCCATATTCGGCCATGATCTTCTCCGTCAGCGGTGAGGTGGCGCGAACCTTGTCATAGGCAAGCAGGGCCCTTTCCAGGAGGTCGCGGCCGAGGCGTGCGCCGCTTGCCTGATCGCCAACAATGGAACCCCAGCCGCCGATGCCGTGCAGCTTGGCCTCTCGGCGCGCATTGTAGACGGAGCCGGTTCCGACGGCGCCGACTATGCCGTCGGCATCGCCGAGTGCCCCTTGCAACGATATCAGCGCATCGGTGACAACCCGGCCGTCATCAAAGGGCAAGGCCCTTTCGATGCGCTTGCCGTAATCGCCGACATTGGCGCCGGCAACGCCCACGACTGCAGAGATTGTGGAAGCGGTTTCATCCCCAAATCCGGCGTCACGCAGCGCCTGGCGCGCGGATTCGACGATATTGACGAGAGAGTTTTCCAGATCGGAAAGGATGTTGGCAGGGCCAGCCTTGCCGAGGCCTATGACATTGCCCATTCTGTCCGCAACTGCTGCCCGGCAGCTTGTTCCGCCACCATCTATCCCGATTGCAAGTTCCGTCATTGGACCTCCGGTTAAGCCGTTCCCTTATGTTTTCTTATACAATACCAAAAAAATACCATTTACCAAGCAGAAATGACCGCGAATTTTCCTGTTTTTATCTTATTGATTTCAAACGATAAAAATTTTTAATGAATTTTCTCGGCTTCAGAAGTTAATTTTGGCTGGACAATTGGTATTTTTTTGGCCTTAATTCCGGAAAAGGGAACAGCGTATCGAGGCATGTGAAAACCGGCAAAGAAAAACAGCGCCGGCCAGGTTTCGAGAAAGGTGCAGACGGTGATCGCAGGAGCCGGAATGGCTCGCGGAGGCGTGCGGTATCTTTCCAAGTTTTCCCTTATTTCAAGCGCCCGGTTCAGCGTATCGGGAGGGCGCACCGTTCGGCCGGAGGCTAGCGTCCTTCGTGTCGGCAGAGCTTCAGGGCCGCCAGTCTTGGCGGCTCTAAAAGGGGCGTTGGGTGTTTCCTCAGGCACGCCAACCGCTTGTTTCAGACCGAAAACAGCGCCTAGCGGCGCGTAAAACAGGAGAGGGAAATGAAAAACACTGCTCTGAAAAGTTTGCTGCTTGCCTCCAGCCTGCTGTCGTCAGCCGGCCTCGTTCATGCCGCCGACGTAACGCTCACCGTCGAAAGCTGGCGTAACGACGACCTGCAGATCTGGCAGGAAAAGATCATCCCGGCTTTCGAAGCTAAGAACCCGGGCATCAAGATCGTCTTCTCGCCGACCGCTCCGACTGAATACAACGCTTCGCTGAATGCCAAGCTCGATGCAGGTTCTGCAGGAGACATCATCACCTGCCGCCCGTTCGATGCCTCACTCGAACTCTTCAACAAGAAGCAGCTCGTCGACATCACCAGCCTGTCCGGCATGGAAAACTTCTCGCCGGTCGCCAAGGCTGCCTGGTCTACGGACGACGGCAAGTCGACCTTCTGCGTGCCGATGGCTTCGGTCATTCACGGCTTCATCTACAACAAGGATGCCTTCGACAAGCTCGGCATCGCTATTCCGAAGACGGAAGACGAGTTCTTCGCAGCCCTCGACAAGATCAAGGCTGACGGTACCTATATTCCGCTCGCCATGGGCACGAAGGATCTCTGGGAAGCCGCAACCATGGGCTACCAGAACATCGGTCCGAACTACTGGAAGGGTGAAGAGGGCCGCCTAGCGCTGATCGCCGGCAAGCAGAAGCTGACCGATCCCGCCTGGGTCAAGCCCTTCGAAGAACTTGCCAAGTGGAAACCCTACCTCGGTGACGGTTTCGAAGCCCAGACCTACTCCGATAGCCAGAACCTCTTCACGCTCGGCCGCGCCGCCATCTACCCGGCAGGTTCGTGGGAAATCGCGCTGTTCAACACGCAGGCTCAGTTCAAGATGGGCGCCTTCCCGCCGCCGGTTCCGAAGGCCGGCGACCAGGGCTACATTTCCGACCATCCGGATATCGGCGTTGCCCTGAACGCCAAGAGCACGCATCAGGAAGAAGCCAAAAAGTTCCTCACCTGGGTTGCTTCGCCGGAATTCGCAGACATCTATGCGAACGCACTTCCGGGCTTCTTCAGCCTGAACTCCAACCCGGTCAAGATGAGCGATCCGCTGGCTCAGGAATTCGTTTCCTGGCGCGGCCCGTATAAGTCGACCGTGCGCTCGACCTATCAGATCCTGTCGCGCGGTACGCCGAATCTCGAAAACGAGACCTGGGTTGAATCGGCTAACGTCATTAACGGCACGGACACCCCGGCCGCTGCTGCCGAAAAGCTCCAGAAGGGCCTCGACAGCTGGTACAAGCCGGGCAAGTAAGGTTTTGAAGATAAGGGGCGGCCTTTTGGACCGCCCCTTGTCGGCCTGCCGGCCATCTTGTCCCGCGAGGGGCAGGAGACTCGCAGCCGCCTCCTGGCCCGTGGTTTTCAGGTATGGGCATGGTCCGGCTCTCCGAAGAGGGAGAGGGGAATGAGGGGCAAGATTTTCACCTGCGCTGCGCCTTATGGTCCAGCCAATAAAAACAGGCAAAAGCCATGAGCGAAGCCGACACCGCCGTCGACGTGATCCCGATCAAGCGTCCCATTCGCTGGCATATCGGAATTTTCCTTCTTCCGGCCTTCATCGTCTATACGGCGATCATGATCCTGCCGCTGATCGAAACGCTCCGGCTTTCCTTCTACAATACGGTTGATGGCGCGCCGGCCTTCGTTGGCTTTGCCAATTACAAGGTTCTCTTCGGCGATGCCCGCTGGGTGCATGACTTCTGGAATGCGCTGCGCAACAACGTCATCTTCTTCATCATCCATATGTGCGTGCAGAACCCGATCGGGATTGCGCTTGCCGCACTTCTGTCGACGCCGCGGCTTCGCTTCGTTGCCTTCTACCGCACTGCTATCTTCCTGCCGACGCTGCTCTCCTTCGTCATTGTCGGCTTCATCTGGAAGCTGATCCTTTCGCCGATCTGGGGTGTCGCACCCTGGCTGATGAGCCTCGTCGGCTTGAAGTGGGCCTTCGCACCCTGGCTCGGCCAGTCCGGCCCGGCGCTGATCGCGGTGTCGCTGATCTCGAACTGGCAATATATCGGCATCCCGATGATGCTGATCTATGCAGCACTTCTGAGCATTCCCGAGGAAGTGATCGAGGCTGCCGAATGCGACGGCATTACCGGCTGGGCGCAGTTCTGGAAGATCAAGCTGCCGCTGATCCTGCCGGCGATCGGCATCATCTCGATCCTGACTTTCGTCGGCAATTTCAACGCGTTCGATCTAATCTATACCGTGCAGGGTGCGCTTGCCGGCCCTGACATGTCGACGGATATTCTGGGCACGCTGCTCTATCGTACCTTCTTCGGTTTCCAGCTGCAGCTTGGCGACCGCTCGATGGGCGCGACGATCGCGACGGTCATGTTCCTGATCATCCTCGCCGGCGTCTCCTTCTATCTTTTCGCCATCCAGCGGCGCATGCGCCGCTACCAGTTCTGAGGAGTGTGAGCCCATGTCGAACAGAGCGCGCACATCCCCCATCCGCACCGGCCTCGTGCATCTGGCGCTGATCGGCTACACGCTGATCGCCATCTTCCCGGTGTTCCTGACGATCGTCAATTCGTTCAAGGACCGAAATTCGATCTTCCGCTCTCCGCTACAGGTGCCCACGCCGTCCACCTTCAGCCTGATCGGCTATCAGACGGTGCTGGGGCAGGGTGACTTCGCCACCTATTTCCAGAACAGCTTCATCGTGACGATCGTTGCGATCTTCCTCGTGCTGCTGTTCGGCGCGATGGCCGCCTTTGCGCTGTCGGAGTATCGCTTCAAGGGCAACACGCTGATGGGTCTCTATATGGCGATCGGCATCATGATCCCGATCCGCCTCGGCACGGTCGCCATCCTGCAGGGCATGGTCGCGACCGGCCTCGTCAATACGCTGACGGCATTGATCCTCGTCTATACGGCGCAGGGTATTCCGCTCGCGATCTTCATTCTCTCGGAATTCATGCGCACGGTGTCCGACGACCTGAAGAATGCCGGACGCATCGACGGGCTCTCGGAATATGCGATCTTCTTCCGCCTCGTGCTGCCGCTGGTGCGGCCGGCAATGGCGACTGTCGCCGTCTTCACGATGATCCCGATCTGGAACGACCTCTGGTTCCCGCTGATCCTGGCGCCATCCGAAGCCACTAAGACGGTGACGCTCGGCTCGCAGATCTTCATCGGCCAGTTCGTCACCAACTGGAACGCGGTTCTGGCGGCGCTGTCGCTGGCGATCCTGCCGATCCTCGTTCTCTACGTCATCTTCTCGCGGCAGCTGATCCGCGGCATTACCTCGGGAGCCGTCAAGTGAGCCAATCCGACAAGCCGATCCGTGTCCTTGTTGCCGGCCTCGGCAATATGGGCCGCAGCCATGCGCTCGCCTATCACAACAATCCGGGCTACCAGATCGTTGGCCTCGTCAACCGCTCCAAGCCGAGCCAGCTTGCGCCGGAGCTGGAGCAGTACACTATCCATCCCGACTTCATGACGGCGCTTGCCGAGCTGAAGCCGGATCTCTGCTCGATCAATACTTATTCCGACAGCCATGCCGATTATGCCGTCGCCGCCTTCGAAGCCGGCTGCGACGTCTTCGTCGAAAAGCCACTGGCAACGACCGTTGCCGATGCGGAGCGCGTCGTGGCCGCGGCAAAGAAGGCGGGCAAGAAGCTGGTGATCGGCTATATCCTGCGTCATCACCCGTCCTGGAAGAAGCTGATCGAGGAGGCGCGGAAGCTCGGTGGTCCCTATGTCTTCCGCATGAACCTCAATCAGCAGTCCAGCGGGCCGACCTGGGCGACGCACAAGTCGCTGATGCAGACGACCTCGCCGATCGTCGATTGCGGCGTCCACTATGTCGACGTCATGTGCCAGATCACCGATGCCAGGGCAGTCGAAGTGCGTGGCATGGGCCTGCGCCTGTCGAACGAGATCGCGCCCGATATGTATAATTACGGCCATCTGCAGGTGCTTTATGAAGACGGTTCCGTCGGTTGGTACGAGGCCGGCTGGGGGCCGATGATTTCTGAGACAGCCTTCTTCGTGAAGGATGTGATGTCGCCGAACGGCGCCGTCTCGATCGTCATGGACCCGAATGCGAAGTCCGACGATATCGACACGCATACGAAAACCTCCGTCATCCGCCTGCATGCGGCAGAGACCGGGCCTGACGGCAAATTCATCCGTCCCGATCACGACATGACGATGGAAGGCGAACCCGGCCACCAGGCGCTTTGCGACCTGGAGCAGGCCTTCGTGCTGCGCGCCATCAACGAGGATCTGGACCTTACCCGCCATATGGATGATGCGGTGGCCTCACTGCGCATCTGCCTTGCCGCTGACGAAAGCGTGCGCACCGGCCGACCGGTTAGACTATAAGGAAAGACTAGTGGGATCGCTTCAACTGAAATCCATCCGCAAGGCCTACGGCAAGCACGAAGTACTGAAGGGCATCGACCTTGAGGTCAAGGACGGCGAATTCGTCATTTTCGTCGGCCCATCAGGCTGCGGGAAATCTACCCTGCTGCGGAGCATTGCCGGCCTGGAAGACGTCACCTCGGGTGCTGTCGTCATTAACGGCCGTGACGAGACGCTGACGCCGCCGGCCAAGCGCGGCATCGCCATGGTCTTCCAGTCTTACGCGCTCTATCCGCACCTGACGGTGAAGGACAATATGGGCCTTGGGCTGAAACAGGCGGGTACGGCCAGGGACGAAATCGAAAAGCGCGTCTCCAAGGCCTCTTCGATGCTGTCGCTGGAACAGTATCTCGCCCGCCGCCCGTCCGAGCTTTCGGGCGGTCAGCGCCAGCGTGTTGCGATCGGCCGCGCGATCGTGCGCGAGCCCGAGCTCTTCCTGTTCGATGAACCGCTTTCCAACCTCGATGCGGCGTTGCGCGTGCAGACGCGCCTTGAGATTGCTCGTCTGCATCGTAGCCTCAAGGCAACCATGATCTACGTCACCCACGACCAGGTCGAAGCCATGACGCTCGCCGACAAGATCGTGGTGCTGAATGCCGGTGCGATCGAGCAGATCGGCTCGCCGATGGAACTCTATAATCGCCCGGCGAATGTCTTTGTCGCCGGCTTCATCGGCTCACCGCAGATGAACTTCATCGCCGGCGATAAGCTGGGCGACGCCAATGCAAAAACGGTCGGCATCCGCCCCGAGCATCTGACGCTGTCGCGCGACAGCGGCACCTGGAAGGCGAAGACCGTGCATGTCGAGCATCTCGGTGCAGACACCATCGTCTACCTGGAATCCGAGCAGTGCGGACTCATCACCGCGCGTCTGTTCGGCGAGCACAAATATGAGCCGGATGAGATCGTTTATGCGACGCCGGATGGAACCCATATCCATCGCTTTGATGCCAACGATAAGGCGATCCGTTGATCGCAGCCGGAATGAAGGACGTGTTCGCATAAAGCCTTCCAACTCCAACTTGGCATTGTAGTCGCCGACCTTCATGACTTTCGGCAACTGATCGATGCATCGCCTAGTATGTAGGACCTTCACGATAAAGCGGAACGCGTTAATTGCGAACGTCCTGGTTATGGTCCATCGCCGTCGCGGTTTGACGATCAACGATCGTCAGCCACGGCCACCGCTGCAAGTATTCGGTGCATTTGATCAGATATAATTCGTGCTGAGGATTGAGAGGGTTCAGGCGCAGGATGCCGTTCCACATATCACCCAAGCCATCAGGAGCATAAAGGCTGCTGTCGCAAAGGCGAATGCCGATCCTTGTGCAGAGGGTGAGATAACGGTCGATGCCATCCTCCGCCTTCTGTAGGGCTGGATAGTCCGCTCCAAACTTATCCTTGTACCAGAGATGGACCCTGGCCTGATTCTTGATCTCCACCTTTGCGGGTAGATCGGCGACGGCCTGCTGCACCTGGCGAATGACGGCGTCTTCGGCATCCCATGATAGGTCGGAGTCATCGAAGTAAAAGATGTCGTAATCCTTTATCCCGTACTGAGGATCATACCCCGACTTCAGATTCCAAACGGTCTGCACGAGGCAGCCTGCGGTGAGAATGCCCTGGGGAATTTGGAGGGCGCGCAACCGGATCAACAATTGAGCATTTATAGGGTTGCGGAAGACGGACTCAAAGAATTGCTGCTCCGTAAGCGGCATAGCCCCTCCTTTGCTTATTTGCGTCGTGAAACTGTCGGCGCAAAATCCTGATTAAAGCGACAGTTGACGGAGCCAAATGCTTCATGAAGTTTCCGGCAAGATGCCTCACCTGAAAGAGCCGTGCTGCAAATGCTCGGCGTCAACATCGGCTTGAATGCCACCTTTGCCAAGACTCGGCCAGCGCGCAAGGCCCTTCGTTCGGCGACGTGATGGGTGAAGTCAGCGTCGAAAAAGCCGCCCATCGATGATGATCAGGCTCGCCATGACCAGGATCATATGGTGCTGTCTTATGCCGATCGGCCGGATTGATATGCCTGGACTGATTCCAGGGTGATCAGCCGAGAACTGGGCGCATGAAGCTGCGCTCATAGCTGATGATGCTGCGGTTACGCTTGTCGAGTTCGAAGGCAGCCTGGCATTCCGGGTCGCTCGTCATCCGGGTGCGATAGTCCTCATAGGCGGCAAGGCTCGGGAAGGAAAACAGCGCAACCGCAATGTTGTTGGCGCCTTCGGATGGCAGGAAATAGCCGTGATGGGTGCCGCCCATCCTGTTGACGATCGGGATCCAGAGTCGGGCATATTCCTCGAATTCAGCCAGCTTGTAGGGGTCGATCACGTATCGCAGGTAGCAGGTAATCATCGAAATATCCTGTCTTGGCGGGTTTGCTCGTTCAGGTGCGGGAGGCGAGGCGCTCCGTCAATTCCTCAATACCGACTTCAGCCTCGATGCTGTCTCCCCTGGCTAGAAGGTAGAGGCCGAGGCCGAAGGTGAGGGCGGCGATGAACAGCAGATAATAGGCATGCGCCATCGGGTTGATCGGCAGCAGGGCGGCGACGGCAAGCGGCGTCAGCCCGCCGAAGATCGCATAGGAGACATTGTAGGAAAAGGAGAGGCCGCTGAAGCGGACGCGGGCCGGAAAGGCGCGCACCATGACGTAAGGCACGGCGCCGACCATGCCGACGGCAAGGCCCATGATGGCGTAGAGTACGAAGAGAACCGTCAGCGAAACCGCGGCATAGCTGTAGAAGGCGAAGGTGGCGATGGCGAAGAAGATGCTCGAGACCAGGAAGAAGCGTCCGGAGCCGACACGATCGACGATGGCGCCGGCTGCCGCCGTGCCGAAGATCAGGAACAGCGTACCGAAGCTGGTGGCAGCCAGCGACTGCTGGGCGGTATAGCCATACTGCTTCTGCAGGAAGGTTGCCGTCATCAACGTCGTCACCACGATGCCGGCAGACAGGATCCAGGTCAGCAGGACGGAGATGACGACACCGCGGGGATAATCACGCAGCACAGCCTTCAGCGGCAGTTCCGGTACCAGCGAGCGGCTCTGTTTCATCTCCGAGAAGATTGGCGTTTCCTGCAGCCATTGGCGGAGATAGACGGCAACAAGGCCGAAGATGCCGCCGATGAAGAAGGGCAGGCGCCATGCATAGGCGGCGATATCGTCAGGCGTGAAAACCGTATTGATGATCGTGGCGATGAAGGAGCCGAAGAGGATGCCGAGCGTGAGGCCCGAGCAGAGAAAGCCGCAGGCAAAGCCGACGCGACGGAAGGGTACATGCTCGGCGACGAAGGTCCAGGCGCCTGGAACCTCGCCACCGATCGCCGCACCCTGGAGGATGCGCATCAGGATAAGAAGGACGGGGGCAGCGACGCCGATCGAGGCATAGGTCGGCATTGCGGCCATGCCGAGTGTCGAAAGTGCCATGAGCAGGATGGAGAAGGCGAAGACTTTCTTGCGGCCAAAGAGATCGCCGAAATGGGCAAGTACGATGCCACCGAGTGGCCGCACCAGGTAGCCGGCGGCGAAGATTCCAAAGGTCTGCAGCGTCACCAGCCAGTCCGGCATTTCCGGCGGGAAGAACAGCTTGCCGATCACGGCTGCGAAGAAAACGAAGATGATGAAATCGTAGAATTCCAGTGCGCCGCCAAGGGCGGAAAGGCCAAGCGTGCGGAAATCCTGCGAGGTCAGGCTGCGGGGAGCGGAGGCTGCGACTGATGACATGATGGGGCACTTCGTGGATCGGGAATGTTTGCTCCATGCGGCATGGTTCCCGCCACTTCAAGTTCTTTCTGGTGAAAGCTCCATCACGTTTGCTGACAGTGTTTCTACGAATGAAAAAGGCGCCGCATTGACGGCGCCCTCATCAAGAACGTTTTTCTTCCGATCAGTCGCGGATGACGAGAAGGTCGGCGGCCATGAAGCGGAGCGTCACGGTCTCGCCGGCAGACGGCGGCGTGACGCCGGGGCTGTTGAACATGTCGAAGGAGATGACGTTGCCGCCGACATTCATTCGGGTACGGATGACAGAACCCAGGAAGTGGGCGGAGACGACCTGACCGGTCAGAGCCGTATCGCTGTGTGTGCCTTCGGCAAGCGAACCGGCTTCGGGACGGAGTGCGAGTTGAACCGTATCGCCGGACTTGTAGGTCTGGACAGATTGTTTCAGCGTCACAGCCTGATCACCGATCTGGATCCGATTGCTGTCGGGATCGACGACCTTGGCCTCGATGAGGTTCAACGTGCCGACGAAGGAAGCGACGAAGCGCGTTGCCGGCGTATTGTAGATCTCAAAAGGCGTACCGATCTGGTCGGCCTTGCCGGCGTTCATGACGACGATGCGGTCGGAGATCGAGAGCGCCTCTTCCTGGTCGTGCGTGACGAAAACTGTCGTGATGCCAAGCGACTGCTGGATCTGGCGGATTTCCTCGCGCAGCGAAACGCGGATCTTGGCGTCGAGGGCAGACAGCGGTTCGTCGAGCAGCAGGACCTGCGGCTTGACGGCAAGGGCGCGGGCAAGAGCAACGCGCTGCTGCTGGCCGCCGGACATCTGGTAGGGGAAGCGGTCTGCCAGATGATCGAGCTTGATGAGGCCAAGCATTTCCTTGACTCTGCTGTCGATGTCCGGTTTGGGAGCGCCCGCGACTTTCAGGCCAAAGGCGACATTGTCATGCACCGTCATGTTCGGGAAGAGGGCGTAGGCCTGGAAGACCATGCCGATGTTGCGCTGGTTCGGCTTCAGCGGACGCTGGTCCTTGCCATTGATCGTCAGAGTGCCGCCGGTTGGCGTTTCGAAGCCGGCGATCATGCGCAGAACCGTTGTCTTGCCGCAGCCTGATGGTCCGAGGAAGGAAACGAATTCCCCTTTCTCGATAGTCATATTGAAGTTCTTCACGACCTGGGTCTGGCCGAAGGATTTCTGAATGTTGGTCAGTGTGAGAAAAGACATGAGCCAAATACCTTATGCTTTAGCCGGGCGGGCTTTGCCAAAGCGGGAAACGAGGTTGAGCAGGCCCATGCTGAGCCAAGTGATCGAGAAAGCGATGACGGCGAGCGCCGAAGGCTCATAGGCCTTGTTGGCGCCGACGAGCTGCAGGTAGGGACCGAAGGCTGGGCGATTGAGGAGGGCCGCGAAGGTGAATTCACCCATGACGATCGCGAGCGTTATGAAGGCGCCAGAGAGTACGCCGCTCATGACATTCGGGAAAATGCACTTGAACAGAATGGTCGTCCAGCGGGCGCCGAGGCTCTCGGCCGCTTCCGTCAGCGTGCGGACGTCGATGGCGCGCATGGCGGTATCGACGGCACGGTACATATAGGGCAGCGACAGCGTGATGTAGGAGAAGACCAGCAGGATATTGGTACCGCTCGTCGAACCTGTCAGGGGCAGGTAGGACGACGAGTTGTACATCCTCAGGTAACCGAAAACGATGACGATTGCCGGAATGACCAGCGGCAGCAGCGTGATGAATTCGACGACGGGGCGCATCTGCGGCAGGCGCAGCCGCACCCAGTAGGCCGTCGGCACGACCAGCAGCATGCCGAAGACGATAGTCAGAAGTGCCATCAGCATGGAATAGCCGAAGGTCTCACGGAATTGAGCGTCGGAAAAGACCGATTGATAGGCGTCGAAGCTGTATTCGCCGCGGCGCATGCGCAACGAAAACTCGATGGTGCCGATCAACGGAATGACAAAATAGGACGCGCCCAAAATGATGGCGATCCAAGCGCCGAGACGTTGAGCTTTCATTTCTGCCACCGTTCGGCGCGCATGCGCAGCATGAGGTAAAGGACGTTGGAGACGCCGGTGATGACGATCATGCCGAGCGCGATGGCGTATCCGAGGTTGGCATTGTGCAGAACATCGCCTCGGATCTGCGCATAGAGCAGGATCGGCACGATGTTCAGCGAACTGCCGGTCAGTGCAAAGGCGGTAGCAATGGCGCCGAAGGCATTGGCAAAGAGCAGCAGCGTCGTGCCGAGCAGGCTCGGCCAGAGGATCGGTAGCGCGACCATGGTCCAGTACTGGCGGTTGGTAGCGCCGAGAATCTGCGCGGCTTCGCGCCATTCCTTCTTCATACCGTCGAGTGCCGGCGTCAGTATCAGCACCATCAGCGGGATCTGGAAATACATGTAGGTGATGGTGAGGCCGAAGAAGGACAGCAGGTTGAAGCCGGTGCCGTAGAGATTGAAATCAAGATATTCACGCAGCAGGACCGTCACAAGGCCGGTGCGGCCGAGTGTTGCCAGAAAGGCGAAGGCGAGCGGCACGCCGGCGAAATTGGAGGCGACGCCGGAGAAGGTCAGCAGCGTCGAGCGCACGGAGGCGGGCAGGCCACCGAGCACGACGGCCCAGGCGAGGAAGAAGCCGATGAGCGCGCCGCCGAGAGCAGACGCCACTGAGACGCGGATACTGATCCAGTAAGCGCTCATGATGGATGGAGTAAAGAGATCGGCGATATTCTTCAGCGTAAGGTCGCCCTCGGGCGTTAGAAACGCGCCCGCCACAAGATAAAGCGTGGGGATGATCAGAAATAGCAGGGAGAAAATAATGAAGGGTGCAATGCCCAGCCAGTCGATCACGCGATCTCTGTTGATCAAGGGGGCAGTGCTCACCATAGGCGTTGAAACCGTGCTCATGGAAAAGCTCATCCTGGGGCGTCGGAGTGAGAAAACCTCCCCGCCTTCAGGCGGGGAGGCAGGATCAGGGGTTACTTGACGCTGGCGCCGACGACGGAATCCCAGTTCTTGGTGATGGCTTCCTTGCCTGCTGCCTGCTCTTCGAGCGTCGGGAAGACGGCCTTTTCATAGGCTGCCGCCGGCGGCAGCTTGTCGAGCAATTCCTTCGGGATCTTGTTGTTCTTGGCAAGATCGTTGAAGCGGATCGGATGGCAATAGCCCTTCAGCCAGCCGAGCTGACCTTCGTCGGAATAGAGGTATTCCATCCAGAGCTTGGCGGCGTTCGGGTGCGGAGCGAAGGCGGAGATGGCCTGGACGTAGACGCCGGCAACGACGCCCGTCTTCGGAACGACGACTTCGAAGGGAGGATTGCCCTTCAGGCTTTCACCCCAGGAGAGCGCGTTGTAATCCCAGGCGATGATGATCGGCGTGGAGCCCTGCGCGAACGGAGCAGCCTTGCCGACAACAGGTACGAAGTTGCCGGCCTTGTTCAGTTCGGCGAAGAACTTCAGACCTTCTTCTCCTGCCTTGGCAGCGTCACCGCCGGAAGCGGAAAGACCGGCCGCATAAACGCCCTGGACAGCCTGGTTGGCGGTGCGGGGATCGCCGGCGAGCGCGACGGTATTCGCATAGTCGCTCTTCTTCAGATCAGCCCAATCAGCCGGCGACTGCTTGACCAGATCCTTGTTCACAAGGAACGACAGAACGCCGTAATAGTCGCCATACCAGTAGCCTTCGGGATCCTTGGCGGTATCCGGAATAGAATCCCAGGTGGAGACCTTGTAAGGCTGGATCAGGCCGTCTTTCTTGGCGGACGGGCCGAAGGAGAGGCCGACGTCGATGACATCAGGGGCCTGCGGACCGGTGTTGCCCTTGTTAGCCTTGATGGCTTCGACTTCGTCGCCCGAACCCGCATCCGGGTTCAGTTCGTTGACTTCGAGGCCGTACTTGGCCTTGAAGCCGGCAATGACGTCGCCATAGCCGCACCAGTCGTGTGGGAGAGCGATCGTCGTCAGCGTGCCTTCCTTCTTGGCGGCAGCGATAAGATCAGCGCTCGGCTCAGCTGCTGCGATCGCAGTCGAAGCAACGATCATCGCAGTAGAAAGCGAGAGCAGTCGAGAAATGTTAGAGATCACTGTTGTTCTCCTTCGGGTTTTCAGTGTCCGATGTGCTGTTACTGTCGTTAGATGAAGCTTGTATGACAGTTGCGTGACGTTAATTTCGTCATGAATAGCAGGAGCTTGCGGCAGATGTTTTATTTGCGACAGGCTGTCCTGATTCCGCGAAATCCGTCTTTGTTTTTGCCCTTTTTTAGCTGTCCCTCCTAACCGGGTTTGCGGAAAAGCCGGGTCTGTTCGAACAGGCCTTCCAGCGTTTTCATGCGCTCCTTCGTCTCGTCCCAGGTCGAGTTCTGCACCGCCTCGATGAGCGCCTCGACAATGAAGAGTGTGACGACGGAGGAATCCCAGGCCGACGGCGCCTCGATCTGCACGCGAAAGACGTGACGGGCGAGCTTGGCGGCAGGCGAAGCCCATTGGTCTGTGAAGACGATGATTTCGGCTCCGCGTTTGCGGGCGGCGGTGGCGAGGCTCACCATCTCCTGCTCGTAGCGGCGGATATCGAAGATGATGAGCAGATCGCCCGGATTCATATTAAGGACGTATTGCGGCCAGCTTGACGAATTGGACGAGAGCAGCGCCGTGTTCGGGCGGATGACCTGCATATGGGTAAAGAAGTATTCGGCCAGTGCGCCGGTAATGCGTCCGCCGACGAAATAGAGCGTTCGTTTGCGGTCCGAGAGCAGGGCAGCGACGTCGTCAAAGGTTGCCGTATCGAGATCGGTGAGCGTTTGACGCAAATTGCCCATAATGGCATCGGCGAAGCGGTTCAATATATGTGTGCCCGGCGCGTTCTGGGCCCAGCGATCGTGCTTGGCGATCGGATTGGAAATCGTCGCTTCGACTTCCTGATGCAGATGCTGCTGGAAATCCGGATAGCCCTTATAGCCGAGCTTTTGGACCATGCGCACGACCGTCGGCGTGGAGACGCCGGCATTCTCAGCAATCGTGGTGATGCTGCCGAGGCCGGAGACGGGGTAGTTATCGAGCAGGCTTTCGGCCAACTGCTTTTCGGCGCGTGTGAGCACGCCAAGATGCGAATGAATGACGTCCGAAACGGTCTTAGCCGCGACACTCACGTGATTTTGCTCCCCGGGATGGTCTGATGCCACTTTCCCACTGAAAGTTAACAACGCTGTCACAATCCATGTCAATGACTGTCATGAAAAGAAATTTTCAGAGTGTGCTTGACACTGCGGTAAAGCTGAAGAATTCTTTTCTTATAAAGAATTTATTAAGCGATGGAGAGGTGCGGTTGGTGCTGGTTCAGCCCCGAATTCTCAGCGAAGCGGACGGTGATTGCGTTGCAATCGAACGCGTTCACGGCAAGAGTCCCGTGCTCATCATCTGCGAGCATGCATCCCGCACGCTTCCTGAATATTTCGGTAATCTCGGCCTGTCCGAAGAAGCGCTTTTAAGCCATATCGCCTGGGATCCGGGCGCGCTTGCCGTTGCCCGCGCCATTTCGGCTGCTCTCGATTCAACGCTGATCTATCAACGTTTCTCCCGGCTGATCTATGACTGCAACCGGCCGCCGAGCTCGCCGGGCGCCATGCCCGAGATCAGCGAAATTTATACGATTCCCGGTAACCAGGATTTGACCGAAAGCGAGCGCCGTGCCCGCACGGAAGCCCTCTACCTGCCATTCCACGATGGCGTGCGTGCCTTGATCCGCGACCGGCAGGCGAGGGGTCAGGACAGCGTCATCGTGACGATCCACAGTTTCACTCCTGTCTATAATGGCAAGCAGCGCGCCGTCGAGCTCGGCATCCTCCATGACGAGGACAGCCGGTTTGCCGACCGGATGCTGGAGTTTGCGGCCGAAGCACCGCTTTACCGCACCGAGCGCAACGAACCCTACGGACCTGAGGATGGCGTGACGCACACGCTGATCCTGCATGGCGTTTCCAATGGGTTTCGCAATGTCATGATCGAGGTCCGCAACGACCTCATCGCAGACGATACCGGCCAAGGGGTCGTGGCCGACTATCTAACAGGGCTCATCCAGAGAAGTTTGGAAGCCTGAGAAGAATAAGACCCCGGGGAGCAGTTTAACTGCGAACAGCCCGCAAGGCGAAAAGCCACGGGCACTATTGGCACAGGATCGGCCGCAATTCCGCGGACGATTGTCAACAGGGGGAAGTCATGTCGGACTATACCGAAAGTGATAAGAAGCAGGATATGCATATCCTGCATTCCATGGGCTATGCCCAGGAACTCGAACGGCGGATGAGCTCGTTCTCGAATTTTGCCGTTTCCTTCTCGATCATCTGCATCCTCTCCGGCGGCATCAACTCGCTGGCGCAGGCAACCGCGGGTGCGGGTGGTGCCGCCATCGGCATCGGCTGGCCGGTCGGCTGCTTTGTTTCTCTGGTCTTCGCCGTCGCCATGGCGCAGATCAGTTCCGCCTATCCGACGGCAGGCGGCCTCTATCACTGGGGCTCGATCCTCGGCAACCGCTTCACCGGCTGGTTGACCGCCTGGTTTAACCTGCTCGGCCTCGTCACCGTTCTCGGCGCCATTAACGTCGGCACCTATTACTTCTTCATGGGCTCCTTCGGCTCGAGCTATCTCGGCCTGACGGACACGACGACCGTGCGCATCGTCTTCCTGGTGATCATCACCGGCGCGCAGGCGCTCGTGAACCACATGGGCATCGGGCTCACCGCAAAGCTCACGGACTTCTCGGGTTATCTGATCTTTGCGACCGCGATCGCGCTCGCTGCCGTGTGCCTGCTTTCGGCCCCGTCCTATGAGTTTGGCCGTCTCTTCACCTTCGCCAATTATTCCGGCGAGGCAGGCGGTAATGTCTGGCCGGCGACCTCGGGCACATGGGTGTTCCTGCTCGGCCTGCTGCTGCCGATCTACACGATCACCGGCTATGACGCTTCGGCGCATACATCGGAAGAAACCGTCAAGGCGGCGCATTCCGTCCCGCGCGGCATGGTCTCCTCGGTGCTCTGGTCGGCTCTCTTCGGCTACATTATGCTGTGCGCTTTCGTGCTCATGCTGCCGAATATGGACGAAGCGGCAAAGCAGGGCTGGAACGTGTTCTTCTGGGCGATGGACACGCAGGTCAATGCGATTGTGAAGGACATTCTCTACCTCGCGATCCTCGTCAGCCAGTGGCTGTGCGGCCTTGCGACCGTTACCTCGGTCTCGCGCATGATCTTCGCCTTCTCGCGTGACGGCGGCCTGCCTGCCTCGAAGGGACTTTCGAAAGTCAGCCCGAAATACCGCACGCCGGTTGCCGCTATCTGGACGGGCTCGATCCTCTCGGTACTGTTCGTCTGGGGCTCGTCGCTCGTTTCGATCGGCGAAACGCCGGTTTACACGATCGTCGTGTCGTGCACGGTCATCTTCCTGTTCTTCTCCTTCGCGATCCCGATCGCGCTCGGCCTTTTTGCCTGGGGCACCTCGAAGTGGGACAAGATGGGTCCGTGGAACCTCGGTGAGGGCATGTTCAAGCTCTTCGCGGTTCTCTCGATCCTGGCGATGGTCCTGATCTTCATCCTCGGCATCCAGCCGCCGAACGGACCGGCGCTCTATGTGACGGTAGGCTTCCTGATCCTGACCGGCATCGTCTGGTTCGGCTTCGAAAGCCGCCGCTTCAAGGGTCCGCCGATCGGCGAGGAAGTGGCACGACGCCAGGCCGAAATCGCAGCGGCCGAAAAGGCTGTCGGCGAGCACTGATAGATCAAGGCTTCCCTCTCACATGGCGGGGCCGCGTCACGCGGCCCCATCACGGTTCAACGAAAAGGCATCGAACGTGTTGATCCCCGCGGTCGCATGCCGTTTCGTTGTCCCGATTTCCCGGTTTCAATTTCAGGCGGATGAATCATGAGCAGCTATACTCTCGACGATCTCAGACAGGACGTTGCCGATGGGCGCATCGATACGGTGCTAGCCTGCCAGGTGGATATGCAGGGACGCCTGATGGGCAAGCGTTTCCAGGCGGAATTTTTCCTCGAAAGCGCCTGGAAGGAAACGCATAGCTGCAACTATCTGCAGGCCACTGATATGGAGATGGAGACCGTTTCCGGTTACAAGGCGACCAGTTGGGAAAAGGGTTACGGCGATTATACGATGAAGCCAGACCTTTCGACACTGCGCGTCATTCCCTGGCTCGAAGGCACCGCCCTCGTGCTCTGCGACGTACTCGACCATCATACGCATGAGGAAGTAGCCCATTCGCCCCGCGCGATCCTGAAGAAGCAGGTGAAGCGCCTGGAAGGCATGGGCATGAAGGCCTACATGGCCTCCGAGCTCGAATTCTTTCTCTTCGACCAAAGTTATGAAGCAGCGCAGGCGTCCGGCTATCGCAATCTGAAGCTCGCCAGCGCCTATAATGAAGACTACCACATCTTTCAAACGACCAAGGAAGAAGAGGTTATGCGGGCGATCCGCAAGGGCCTGCAGGGTGCGGGCATCCCGGTCGAGAATTCCAAGGGAGAGGCTTCCGCCGGCCAGGAAGAAATCAATGTGCGTTATGCCGATGCGCTCACCATGGCCGACCGGCATGCGATCATCAAGAACGGCTGCAAGGAAATCGCCTGGTCGAAGGGCAAGGCAATCACCTTCCTCGCCAAGTGGCATTACAATGCCGCCGGTAGTTCCTCGCATATCCACCAGTCGCTCTGGAGTCTGGAAGAAAAGCCACTCTTCTTCGACCATGCCGGCCATCACGGCATGACACCGCTGATGCAGAACTATATTGCCGGCCTGCTCAGCCACGCGAGCGAAATCACCTATTTCCTGGCGCCTTACATCAACTCCTACAAGCGCTTCATGGCCGGCACCTTCGCGCCGACCAAGGCCGTGTGGAGCAAGGACAACCGCACGGCGGGCTATCGCCTCTGCGGCGAGGAAACCAAGGCGATCCGCATCGAATGCCGCGTCGGCGGCTCCGATCTCAATCCTTACCTCGCTTTCGCGGCTCTGCTTGCCGCCGGCATCGACGGCATCGAAAAGAAGCTGGAACTGGAAGCGCCCTATGAGGGGGATGCCTATTTCGGCAAGGACATCCGCGAGATCCCGCGCACCTTGCGGGCCGCTACCAAGGCGATGACGGAATCGGAGATGCTGCGCGCGGCCTTCGGCGACGAGGTCATCGACCACTATACCCGCGCTGCCGAGTGGGAGCAGGAAGAATACGACCGACGCATCACGGATTGGGAAGTGGCGCGCGGCTTCGAGAGGGCTTAAGAACGTATCCGAAGCGGAAGGTCTTCCGGCTGGATTCTCCTGCGGAGGACCAGTCGAGGTGTTTTTCTCTGCGGTTAGAAGAAAACAGGATTCAGATCATGACAATGATCCAATGCATTTCGCCGATTGACGGCTCTGTATACGCGGAGCGTCCGGCGCTTTCGTTCGAAGCGGCAAAGGAAGCCGTGGCGCGTGCGCGCAAGGCACAGAAGGCTTGGGCCAAGCGTCCGCTCGAAGAGCGCGTCCAACTGGTGCTGAAGGGTGTTGCCCGTCTCAACGAGATGTCCGATGTCGTCGTGCCCGAGCTTGCTTGGCAGATGGGCCGGCCGGTCAAGTATGGCGGTGAATATCGCGGCTTCAACGAGCGCTCCAATTATGTCGCCTCGATCGCAGCCGACGCTCTGGCGCCGCTCGTCGTCGAAGAGAGCGACAAGTTCGAGCGCCGTATCGAGCGCGAAGCGCATGGCGTCGTCTTCGTCGTCGCGCCGTGGAACTACCCTTATATGACGGCGATCAACACGATCGCTCCGGCGCTGATGGCGGGCAACGCCGTCGTACTCAAGCATGCCTCGCAGACGCTGCTGGTCGGCGAACGGCTGGTGCAGGCCTTCGTCGAGGCAGGTATTCCCGAGGATGTGTTCCAGAACGTCTTCCTCGATCACGAAACGACCTCGGCCCTGATTGCGGCCGGCAGTTTCAACTTCGTCAATTTCACCGGTTCGGTCGAAGGCGGCCGCTCGATGGAGCGGGCTGCGGCCGGAACTTTCACCGGTCTTGGTTTGGAGCTCGGCGGCAAGGACCCGGGCTATGTGATGGAGGATGCCGATCTCGACGCTGCCGTCGATACGCTGATGGATGGCGCGACCTATAATTCCGGCCAGTGCTGCTGCGGCATCGAGCGCATCTATGTACATGAATCGCTCTATGACGCTTTCGTCGAAAAGTCGGTGGCCTGGGTGTCGAACTACAAACTCGGCAATCCGCTTGATCCGGAAACATCGCTCGGACCGATGGCGAACAAGCGTTTCGCCAAGGTGGTGCGCGAGCAGATCGCCGATGCAGTTGCCAAGGGCGCCAAGGCGCTGGTCGATCCGAAGCTCTTTCCGGCCGATGACGGCGGCGCTTATCTCGCCCCGCAGATCCTCGTCAATGTCGATCACTCCATGGCCTTCATGCGTGAAGAAACCTTCGGCCCTGCCGTCGGCATCATGAAGGTCAGGAACGACGATGAAGCCCTGGCGCTGATGAACGACAGTCAGTATGGGCTAACCGCCTCGCTCTGGACCAAGGATGCGGAGCGGGCAGGGCGGCTTGGCCGCGAAATCGAAACCGGCACGGTATTCATGAATCGTGCTGACTATCTCGATCCGGCTCTGTGCTGGACCGGCGTCAAGGAAACCGGCCGTGGTGGCTCGCTGTCGATCATCGGCTTCCACAATCTGACGCGCCCGAAATCCTACCATCTCAAGAAGGTTACAGCATGAGCAGCGCCAACATCACCGCCAACTGGAGCTATCCGACAGCCGTAAAGCTCGGCCGCGGACGCATCAAGGAACTCGCAGACGCCTGCAAGAGCCTCGGCATGAAGAAGCCGCTGCTCGTCACCGACCGCGGCCTCGCCTCAATGGCGATCACCAAGAACGCACTCGATATTCTCGAAGATGCCGGCCTTGGCCGGGCGATCTTCGCTGATGTCGATCCGAACCCGAATGAAAAGAACCTCGAAGCCGGCATCAAGGCCTTCCGCGACGGCGGCCATGACGGCGTGGTCGCCTTCGGCGGCGGCTCTGGCCTCGATCTCGGCAAATGCGTCGCCTTCATGGTCGGCCAGACGCGTCCTGTTTGGGATTTCGAGGATATTGGCGACTGGTGGACACGGGCGAACGTTGAAGGTATTGCGCCGATCGTTGCCGTGCCGACGACAGCCGGCACCGGCTCTGAAGTCGGCCGCGCCAGCGTCATCACCAATTCGGTGACGCATGTGAAGAAGATCATTTTCCATCCGAAGTTCCTGCCGGGCGTCGTCATCGCCGATCCGGAACTGACGGTCGGCATGCCGAAGATCATCACGGCCGGCACCGGCATGGATGCCTTCGCGCACTGCCTGGAAGCCTATTCCTCGCCCTTCTATCACCCGATGTCGGCCGGCATCGCGCTGGAAGGCATGCGTCTCGTCAAGGAATTCCTGCCGCGCGCCTATAAGGAAGGCACGGATCTCGAAGCCCGCGCCAACATGATGTCGGCAGCTGCCATGGGTGCTGTCGCCTTCCAGAAGGGGCTCGGTGCCATCCATGCGCTCTCGCATCCGATCGGCGCGGTTTACAATACCCATCACGGCATGACCAATGCCGTCGTAATGCCGGCTGTCCTGCGCTTCAACCGCTCGGCCATCGAAGAGAAGATCGCGCGTGCCGCTGCCTATCTCGGAATTTCAGGCGGTTTCGACGGTTTTTATGATTACGTGCTGAAGCTGCGTTCCGAGCTCAACGTCCCAGACAATCTGACGGTGATGGGAATCACCCCCGACCGGATCGATGAACTGGCGGCAATGGCGATCGAAGATCCGAGTGCTGGTGGCAATCCGGTTGCAATGACGCTCGAAAATACCAAGACCCTGTTCAGAGGTTGCTTCTGAACAGATAAAGGCGGACCCAATAGCTGGCCCGGAAAACTGAGGTTTTCCGGGCTTTTTTGTTGCTTTCCGGGTTTTAGGGCATCTTTATTTTTGATGATGTGAAAAATGCAGGCCGCAATTTCAGCGGGTCCGTTTAACAGTTTGTTAACCACGATTGGAAAGGATGGGTTAACCGCACGATGCTCCGACAGTGCGATTAACAACGAGCGATGCCGGCTCGCGCCATTTCCCTTCGAGGATTAAGAATATGCCAGTCATCACATTCGCAAATACCAAGGGCGGCGCCGGCAAGACCACAGCCGTTCTCCTGCTTGCCACCGAACTTGCCCGTCAGGGCTACCGGGTCACCATCCTCGATGCCGATCCGCAACACTGGATTTCGCGCTGGCACGAAATCTCCGGCCATGTGCCCAACATCAGCGTCATCGACTTCGTAACGACCGCCTCGCTGCCGCAGCACATCAGCGAAAACAAGCAGAATACCGATTACTTCATCATCGACCTGCCGGGCGCGCGCAATCCGCTGCTGGCAACGGCCGTCGGTCTCTCCGACCATGTGCTGATCCCGATCCAGGGCTGCGCCATGGATGCACGCGGCGGCGCCCAGGTTCTCGAACTTCTGCAGTATCTGGAGGAGAAGGCGGGTATCAAAATCGGCCATTCGGTCGTGCTCACCCGCGTCAATTCCATGGTCACCACCCGTGCTCTGCAGCTCGTCAAGGCGCTGTTGAATGAGCGTCACGTGCCGGTTCTCGATACGGCGATCATCGAGCGTTCGGCCTTCCGCGACATCTTCGATTGCGGCGGCACGCTGCATACGATGGACCCGATGCGCGTCAGCAACCTCGACAAGGCTCGAGAAAACGCGTTCTGTTTCGCTGAAGAAATCACCCGCAAGGTGCCGGGCCGGCTCCCGGTCGCGGTGCGGCTGGCAAACGCGATGCTCAGCGCTGCCTGATCGTAATATTCAATGAAAAATGCCCCGACCTGTGTCGGGGCATTTTCTGTTTGTGATAACGAGCAGGTGGAACTGCTCTGCCTCTCCAGTCGGGATAACGCGCGGCCGAGACATCGGGCGAATAGACTTCGTTAATCGACGAACTCGACCGTCACGCCGGGTTTCACCATCTTGGCAAGCTCCGTCGCATCCCAGTTCGTCAGCCGGATGCAGCCATGGCTCTGGGTGCGGCCGATCCTGGAGGGGTCGGGCGTGCCGTGAATGCCGTAGGTGGGCTTGGAAAGCGCCATCCAGACCGTACCGACCGGGCCATTCGGGCCTGGCGGGATGTCGAGGATCCTGTCGTTGGCGCCCTGCTGGAAATTGATCTTCGGATTATAGGTGTAGCCTGGATTGAAGGCGACGCGCTCGACTGTCACCGTACCTGACGGAGAGGGCGTGTCGGTGGAGCCGATCGAGGCGGGGTAGGCGGCAACGAGGTTGCCGGCGTCGTCATAGGCGAAAACCTGCTTGCGGCCCTTGTCGGCGAGGATCTTTGCAACAGTGCCGGCCTTGTTCCCGCCGGGATTGACGACTTTGATGACGGTGCCCGGAATGGTGAAATCAGCGCCTGGGTTCATTTCCTTCAGGAAGTTCTCGTCCATGTGGAAACGTTCGGCGAGCGCTTCGGTGACTGAGGTGTAGGCGAGGGACGGCAAGAGCGCCTTCTGCGAATAATCTTCCGGGATCTGTGCGACGTAGGGACCGGCCGCATCCGCATCCGTGATCGTATAGTTGACGACCGGTAGGCCGCCATTCATGCGCAGTTCTTCCAGGATCGCATCCGTATTGTTCGGATCGAGTTTGGTCCCTGTCATCTGCTCATAGGCATAGATGGCCTTGGTGACGTTGGAGCCCATATGGCCATCGATGACGCCGGGCGAAACGCCGGCGCGATCGAGAAAGACCTGGAGGGCAACGATCTCGGGCTTAGACTTGTCCTTGAGCGTGATGACAGGTTCCTGCGGTGCCTGGCGGGGCTGATCGGCCGGCGGAAACTGCTGGTCGGGCTCTACCGCTGCGTAGTCGTCCTGACCCTGCTGGTCGCCGGGATAGGGTTGATCCTCAAGCTGCCGTCGCTCGATGGCAGCATCCTGCGGTATGGAGCCGGTGACCGGGCCGCGTTCGGAATAGCGTGTGTCGCCGTAGCTGTTGCCATCAGGGTAATAGGGATCGTTGCTGTCGGCGTCGTTATAGACTTCCTGGTTGGTGCGCGGCGAGTAATAGCCGCGGGCGCGCATTTCGGTGGCGACGATATTGCCGTAACGATCGATCAACACGCGGTTGCCGCGATAATCATGGGCATAGACGAAGCCGCGGCCCGACGGGACGTAGTCGAGAATTTCGCCGCTCGGGGTCACCAGTACGATATCGCTTCTGTTGCGGCCATATTGCTGCGCATCAGCCTCCTGCGGCGTGACGCCAGCGAGCGTCAAAAACATGGCCGAAAGGGAAAGGGCCGATTTCAAAAAGCGATTCACGTCTCACACCTCGATCAGTGGCTCGGCAGACACACACCTGCGAATTTTGACGCTAGTGTGGAATTTCTTAAGCCGTGCTGAACAAAAGATAAAAACAGCAGTATTTCGCGTTTACTCTTAAACGCTTGCGCGAAAATGACGTTCCCGTGAAGTCGCCGCTGCGCTGTTGTCTGCCGCCGTTTCGCCCTCGATTGACGAGGGTGGCGGCACCACCTAACCCTATGGCAGCCAAGATTCCCGGGAGGACAAGCGATGATCGAATTTGCCGCGGCGCGCGGGCCGCGCCTGATGCTGGATGAAAGATCGGTACTGGATATCGGCGGCTGCGTCGTCGAGGGCATCGATATCGCGCCCAAGCGCGCCATACCTGACGATGGCGATCCGCGAATCGATCATTCGCTCGAAGGCTTCCTTTTTACTTGCGGTCCCGATCATATCCGTCATCGGCAACCAATTCCCGGCACGGATGGCAAGATCTATCCGCTGCACGGTTCTGCTTCCGGCCACACGGCCAAGGTGTTCTGGACGAAGTTCGAAAACGGTAATGCCGAATGCCGCGCCGACATTGATGTGACCACCGTCGAGGGGGTGCCACAGCGTATCGAGCGGCTGTGGCGGATCGACGGGGCAAGCGGCGAGGTTTCGCTCGAGGACCGCGTCGTCAATATGGGCGACCAAACGGTGTCGACCTTTCTGATGTACCATATGAACATCGGCGGCAAATGGCTGGACGCGGGAACGCGGCTCGAAGGAAAGATGCTGGAGGGCGCTGGTTTCCCCTGGGCCTTCGGTGAGGAGCCGGGCGGCATCTTCTGCGTCGAGGCTCCAGCCATAGAGGATGGTTTTGCCGAAATCCGGCTCGGGCCGATCGCGGCAATCAACGGCAAGACGCTGCGGGTGCGCTTCCGCGCCGATACGCTGCCGCATCTGCAGATCTGGCGGAACCAGAAGGCGCCGGCGCATATTATCGGGATCGAGCCCGTGTCGCATCGCTGGGTGTCGCGCGATGAACTGGAGGCTGCTGGCGAATTTAACTGGCTGAAGCCGGGGGAAAGCCGCAGCTACGGCCTGCGCTTTGCATTCGTCTAATGAAGGAGCGTTCCGCGAAGACATGTTGACGCTTGACAGGACGCGTCGTAGACCTTCAGCCCACCATTTTGAGGAGATTGAGACGATGGATATCCGCCAGATCGACGATGAATACTCCGTTTCCGGCCAGATCTCGGTAGAGGATCTCGACCAGATCAAGGCGCTCGGCTTCAAGTCCATCGTCTGCCATCGTCCGGATGGCGAAAGCCCGGATCAGACGCCCTTTGCCGTCATCGAAGCCCGCGCCAAGGAAATCGGTCTCGATATCACCCATGTGCCGGTTGGACCTATGGGCGTGACCGAGGAAGCCGTGCAGGGCATGGTCGATGCGCTCGACGAATTCGAACGCCCGATGCTCGGCTACTGCCGCTCCGGCGCACGCTCCACGGCGATTTATCAGAAGACGCACCACATTCGCGCCTGATCCGGCCTTACCCGGTCCAATATGACGCCGCCTTAAGCGGCGTCTTTCATTTAATGAACAGGAGAACACGATGAGCATCAAGCGTATCGACATCGGCGCCCGCATGAGCGGCGCCGTCATCCACGGCAACACGGTCTATCTCGCAGGCCAGGTCGGCGAAGGCGAAAGCGTTACCGATCAGTGCAAGTCGGCACTCGGCGAAGTCGACCGGCTGCTGGCCGCTGCCGGCAGCAACAAGTCGAAGATCCTGCAGACGATCATCTATCTCTCCGATATCGCCTATTTCGGCGAGATGAACGCCGTCTGGGAAGGCTGGATCGACCCGGCAAACCCGCCGGCCCGCGCCACCAGCGAAGCCAAGCTCGCTGCGCCCAAGTACAAGGTCGAGTTCATCGTCACGGCCGCTCTCGACTAAGAGCGCTTAAAAGCGACCAATCAAAGCCGGTGAGGTGTGAACTGGGTTAGTTCACGTATTCACCGGCTTTTTGTTTGGGCGATTTCCGAGAGAGTACGCGTTGGCGTGATTGCCTCGGGATCGAGTTTGATTTCGATGATCGCCGGTTTGCCGCTGTCGCGCGCCCGCTCGAAGGCCGGAGCGAATTCGTCGGTCTTTTCCACCGTCTCGCCGTGGCCGCCATAAGCGCGGGCAAGGGTTGCAAAATCCGGATTGGTGAGGTCGGTGGCGCTGACGCGACCTGGATATTCACGCTCCTGATGCATGCGGATCGTGCCGTAAATGCCGTTGTTGACCACGACTGCGATGATCGGCAGGTCGTAGCGCACGGCGGTCGCAAATTCCTGTCCGTGCATCAAGAAGCAGCCGTCGCCGGCAAAGCAAATGACCTCCCTTTCTGGAAAAAGCTGCTTGGCGGCAACCGCGGCCGGCAGACCGTAGCCCATGGAGCCTGAGGTTGGGGCGGCTTGGGTATTGAAGCGGCGGAAGCGGTGGAAGCGATGGACCCAGGTGGCGTAGTTGCCGGCGCCATTGGTAAAGATCGTGTCCGGCTTCGTATTGGCCTCCAGCCATTCCATGATCGGCCCCATCTGCACCGCGCCAGGCCCTGTCGCCGGCGGTTTCGACCAGACGAGATAAGCCTGATGCATGCGCTCGGTGCGTTCGGCCCAGCGCGGTTCTGCCGGCGCTTCGAGATCGGCAAGCGCTGCGACGAGATCGGCAGGGCTGGCGCAGATCGCAAGATCGGGGCGGTAGACGTGGCCGAGTTCCGACGGATCCGGATGAATGTGAACGAGTGACTGGGCCGGGTAGGGGATATCGAGCAGCGTATAACCTGATGAGGGCATTTCCGACATGCGGCTGCCGAGCAGGATCAGCAGGTCGCTTTCCTTGATCTCTTTGGCGAGCGCCGGATTGATGCCGATACCGACATCGCCGGCGTAGGAGGGGTGCAGGTGATCGAACAGCATCTGGCGGCGGAAGGAACAGCCGACCGGCAGGCTGAAGCGCTCGGCAAAACTCTGGAAATCGGCGACGGCATCGGCATCCCAGCGGGTGCCGCCGAGGATGATCATCGGCCGCTCGGTCTTCAACAGGCGCAGGTAGAGATCATCGATCTGGCTGCGGCCGGGATGGGCATCGACGCGGGTGTAGCGCCTGGCGCGGGGCGCTTCGACCTCGTCGCGCAGCATGTCCTCGGGCAACGTCAACACGACCGGGCCGGGGCGGCCTGATGTGGCGATCGCGAAAGCGCGGGTGACGAATTCCGGGATGCGGGCGGCATCGTCGATCTCGCCGACCCATTTGGCAAATTCGGTGAAGGCGCGGCGGAACTCGACCTCCTGGAAGGCTTCGCGCTCGCGCGCATCCCGCTGCACCTGGCCGATGAAGAGGATCATCGGGATTGAATCCTGCCGGGCAATGTGCAGGCCGGCAGAGGCATTGGTGGCGCCGGGGCCGCGGGTGACCATGCAGATGCCGGGTTCGCCGGTCAGCCGGCCCCAACAATCCGCCATCATCGCGGCTCCGCCTTCCTGACGGCAGACGATCACGTCGATATCGGTGTCATGCAGGGCGTCAAGCACGGCGAGGAAGCTCTCTCCCGGTACACAGGAGAGACGTTTTACGCCGTTTGCCTTCAGCGCCTCGACGATCAATTGCCCGCCTGTCCTCTTCATGGCTCCCTCCTTCTCATGGCCCCCTCCTTCTCATGGCGATGTCTTCCTCTCCCATTGTACAAGTTCGGCCAGAACCTCGTCATTGTGTTCCCCCAGACGCGGACTCGGCCGCTCGTATCGCAGCGGCGTTTCCGACAGCACTACCGGCGTACGCACGCCGGGGATCATCGTGCCCGCCGCATCCGGCAGATCAACCCGCAGGCCGCGCGCCTTGACCTGCGGATCGGCAAACATTTCCTCGATCGTATTGATGGCGCCGGCTGGCACGGCATTGTCCTCGCAGGCCTTGAGCAGATCCGCTTTTTGCCATTTCAGCGTTTCGGTTGAGACCATCCGACGAACTGCGTCTCTGTTGGCGACGCGGGCCTTGTTGGTCGCGAAGTTTTCATCATCGCCGATGACGAGGCCAAGGATCGTGCAGAGACGACGAAACTGGCCATCATTGCCGATGGCAAGGATGAGATAACCATCAGCTGTGGGCACCACCTCGTACGGCGATATGTTCGGGTGAGCGTTGCCGAGCCGGACTGGGGCACGGCCGGACACCAGGTAATTCATGTTCTGGTTGGCGAGCACTGCCGATTGCACATCGAGCAGCGCCATGTCGATCAGCTGGCCTTCGCCCGTCTTTAGGGCATGGATGAGGGCGGCTTCGATCGCTGAGACCGCATAGATGCCGGTGAAGATATCGGCAATCGCGACACCCGCTTTCATCGGCTGTCCATCCGGTTCACCCGTTATCGACATAAAACCCGACATGCCCTGGACGATATAGTCGTAGCCGGCGAGACTGGCGTAGGGGCCGGTCTGGCCGAAGCCGGTGATGGAGCAATAGACGAGACGCGGATTGATTGCTTTCAGGCTTTCGTAATCGAGCCCGAATTTGACAAGGCCGCCGAGCTTGAAATTCTCGATCAGCACATCAGCGGTGGCGACGAGGCGGCGCACCAGCGATTGGCCTTCTTTGCTTTTTAGGTCTGCGGTGATGGACCGCTTGCCGCGATTGGTCGAGTGGTAATAGGCGGCAGAGAGGTTTTCTCCATCCGCGCCCTCGACGAAGGGCGGTCCCCAGTGTCTGGTGTCGTCGCCACCGTCAGGGTTTTCCACCTTGATGACATCGGCGCCGAGATCGGCCAGCATCTGCCCCGCCCATGGGCCGGCCAGCACGCGCGCAAGCTCGATGACCCTGATGCCGGCAAGCGGCGGCTTCTTCTTCACGTCTTGCGTCATCTTCCTCCCAAGTTCCTCGCAAACTCCGTGCGGGCGGCGGATTTTAGGGCGCCCGCGTTGCCTCAGATGTATCGGATACGGGTTTGGAAGCAAAGCGCCGCTCACGCCAGATGATATAGAGGCCCGACGCGATGACGATGAGGATGCCGAGCCATTTCAACGCATCAGGGAAATCGGCGAAGACCAGCCAGGCGAAGACGGTGGCTGAGACGATTTCAAGATATTGCAATGGTGCCAGCGTCGAGGCCGGGGCGGCGCGATAGGCGTAAGCCGCGAGAATGCCTGTTATTGCAGCGGCAATGCCCGTACCGAGCAGGTAGCCGAAGGCCGGAAGATCGGGCATTACCGTATCGATGATGTCGGAGCCGCTGCCGTAGCCGAAGAACAGGATGACGGCGCAGAAGAAGATGCCCCAGAGGCCGGTCTGGAACTGCATGGCCCAGGGATCCTCCCGATGCGAGAGCACCCGCGTCATCAGCGCGAAGACGGCGATGCAGAAGGCGCTGACGACGGGCAGCAGGGCAATATAGCCGACCTCTTCAAAGCTGGGCTGGATAATCAGCATGGCGCCCAGGAAACCGACGGCGCAGGCGCTGTAGCGCCGCCAGCCGATGGTTTCCTTCAGAAAGATGCTGCCAAGGATCGTCAGGATGATCGGCTCGACGAAGAAGATGGCGATCGCATCGGCAACCGCCATGACCTTCAGCGTCGTGACGAAGCAGATCATCGACGTGGTGACCATCGCACCGCGGATGGCATGATAGCAGCTCTGCTTCAGCGAAAGCCGGATTCTGGCGCCACGCAGAAATACGAAAGGCAGCATGGTCAGCGACTGGATGACGAAACGGAAGCCGGCGACTTCCGTCGACGAGATCGTTGCCGTCGCGAGCTTCGAGAAGATGTCGATCAGCGGCGAGATCAGCACCGAGAGCAGCATGAAAAGCAGGCCGAGCGTCACCTCGGAGGCAGCGGGATGGCGTGTGGAAGTCGTGCTCGTCATCTCAGGGTCCTTTCGCTCCGGACCGTGCGGATCGCTTCATCGCACCAGTGGGCGAAATCCGCAATTGCCGCTTCCGCGCCGATCTCGTTCAGCGTTTCATGCCGCATGTCCTGATATATCTGGGTGCTGATACGGGAGAAGCCTTGGCTTTTCAAACGCTTTGACAACCACAGCACGGCTTTTCCATTGATGGTTGCCGGGTCCTTGCCACCGCCGCACAGATGGATCGGCATGTCCTTCGGCAGAATATCGAGCCGCCCTTTCTCGATACCGCGAAAGGTGAGGGCGAAGACATCGAGCCAGAGCGATATGGACGCATCGAAGCCACAGAGCGGATCGGCAATATAGGCATCGACCTTATCCGGATCGTGTGACAGCCAGTCGAATCCCGTCCGGTGATCGGGAATGGATTTGCCCCAGGCGGAAAATGTCAGCCTCGGCAGCATGTCGCTCGGCACATCGGAGCCTTTCAGCATGCGCTCGGCAAGCAGGATCGCCTGTGCGACGCGGCCGGAAAGACCAACCGCGAAGTTCGAATTCCAGACGGCAAGGGCTGCGAACCGGCCGGGAAGTTCGGCGGCGGCATTGAGTGCGATCAGGCCGCCCATCGAATGGCCGAACAGGATGACGGGCAGGCCGGGGTCGCGGGTCGTGGCAAAGTCGTGCATGGCAGCGATATCGTTGATGACACGGTCGATGCCGTCCCGTCTCGCGAAGCGGCCGAGCGGCGCATCGGCTGCGGTTGTCTCGCCATGGCCGCGATGATCATGCACATAGACGTGATAACCTCCTGCCGCCATGGCTTCAGCAAAGCGCTGATAGCGGCGGGAATGCTCGGCAAGCCCGTGCGAAATCATCAGGATAGCCCGCGCGTGCCCCTCTGGACGCTGGTGATGATAGGCAAGCGAAGCTTCCGCGCTTTGAAGCCGCAATGTCTCGAAAACCATGCCTTCCTCCTGCGCCCAAAAAGACCAGATACCCGAGCAATGCAATATTTCCTGGTCCGGCATACATGCGAAAATTGATTTCTTCGCGATTCAGGGTTGCGAAATCGTTGGCTTCGTGCTTGTTTGTTCCTGTATTGTTCTTTTGTCGAGGCTGTTTATGAGCAAGCTTTTCCTGTCGATTTCCATCCTATTCCTCTCGTTATCTGCCGCCGGTTCCGTATCCGCGCAGGAAAGCGGGCGCACACGCTTCATTCTTGCGGCGAGCTGGCAGCCAGCGTTCTGCCAGACCAATCAGAAGAAGGCGGAGTGTGCCAGCCAGAGCGGCGAGCGCTATGACGCCACCAACTTTTCTCTCCATGGCCTGTGGCCGATGCGGCAGGATTATTGCGGCGTACCTGCCGACCAGAAAACCGCCGACAAGGACGGCCAATGGACGAGCCTGCCGGCGGTGACCCTCTCGACCGAGACGAAGAGCGCGCTCGACAAGGCGATGCCTGGGACGCAATCGGCGCTCGAGCGGCATGAATGGATCAAGCACGGTACCTGCACGAAGATGAGCGCGGACGACTATTTCGCCACCGCCATTTATCTTATGGGCGATCTCAATGCTTCGGCCGTGCGCGACCTCTTTGCCGCCAATGTTGGCAAGACGCTGAAATCAGATGCGATCAAGGCGGCGTTCGACAAGAGCTTCGGCGCTGGTGCCAGCGACCGTGTGAAGATGAGCTGCCGGCGCGTCGGCAACAAGCGCGTGATCAGTGAACTGACGATCGGGCTTTCGCAGGATGCCGTTTCGGCTCAAGCGAAGGAGAAGGGCCTCGGTGGCCTCATCCAAGGGGCAGGGCAGACGTCCTTCGGCTGCGACGAAGGCATTGTGGATGCCGCCGGCTTCTGATGGAAACATGCCGAAATCCTGACGAAACAGGGTTTCGGCGTTGCCCGCGGGCGTGGTTTCGCCTACATAGCGGCCACGATTTCAAGTTTCCGTCCGGAGCATCCCAGCATGGCACGCCAGTTCATCTATCATATGTCCGGCCTCAACAAGGCCTATGGCAATAAGAAGATCCTCGAGAATATCCACCTTTCTTTCTATCCCGATGCCAAGATTGGTATCCTGGGTCCGAACGGCGCCGGTAAGTCCACCGTGCTGCGCATCATCGCCGGCCAGGACAAGGAATATACCGGCGAAGCCTGGCTCGCTGAGGGTGCGACAGTTGGTTACCTGGAACAGGAGCCGAAGCTGGATCCGAACAAGACCGTATTCGAAAACGTCATGGAAGGCGTTGCCTCCAAGACGGCAATCGTCGATCGCTACAACGAGTTGATGATGAACTATTCCGACGAGACGGCGGAAGAGGGCGCGAAGCTTCAGGACATCATCGACAGCCAGAACCTATGGGATCTGGAAAGCCAAGTCGAGATGGCGATGGAAGCCCTGCGCTGCCCACCGCGCGACGCCGATGTCACGACGCTGTCGGGTGGTGAGCGCCGTCGTATCGCGCTCTGCCGCCTGCTTCTGTCGCAGCCCGACCTGCTGCTGCTCGACGAACCGACCAACCATCTGGACGCCGAAACCATCGCCTGGCTCGAAAAGCACCTGCGCGACTATCCAGGCGCCGTGATGATGATCACCCACGATCGCTACTTCCTGGATAACGTCACCGGCTGGATCCTCGAGCTCGACCGCGGCCGCGGCATTCCTTACGAAGGCAACTATTCGGCCTACCTGCAGGCGAAGGCCAAGCGCATGCTGCAGGAAAACCGCGAAGAAGCCGGCCGTCAGAAGGCGATCAGCCGCGAACAGGAATGGATCGCTTCCAGCCCGAAAGCCCGTCAGGCCAAGTCCAAGGCGCGTATCAAGTCCTACGAACAGCTGGTCGAGGCTGCCGAGAAGCAGCGTCCTGGTGACGCGCAGATCATCATCCCGGTCAGCGAGCGCCTCGGCCAGGTGGTCATCGAGATGGAAGGCATCACCAAGGGCTTTGAAGGCCGCACGCTGATCAACGATCTGTCTATCAAGCTGCCGCCGGGCGGCATCGTCGGCATCATCGGCCCGAACGGCGCCGGCAAGACGACACTGTTCAAGATGATCACCGGTCAGGAAAAGCCCGACAGTGGTTCGATTCGTATCGGCGAGACCGTGCATCTCGGATATGTCGACCAGAGCCGCGATGCACTCGACGGCAACAAGACCGTCTGGGAAGAAATCTCCGGCGGCGCCGAAGTCATCAAGCTCGGCAAGTTCGACATGAACTCGCGCGCTTATTGCGGCGCCTTCAACTTCAAGGGCGGCGATCAGCAGCAGAAGGTCGGCAACCTTTCGGGTGGTCAGCGAAATCGCGTTCACCTTGCCAAGATGCTGAAGGCCGGCGGCAACGTTCTGCTGCTCGACGAACCGACCAATGACCTTGATACGGAAACGCTGGGTGCGCTCGAAAGCGCGCTCGAAAATTTCGCCGGCTGCGCCATCATCATCAGCCACGATCGCATGTTCCTCGACCGTTTGGCCACCCACATCCTCGCTTTCGAAGGCGAGGGTCATGTCGAATGGTTCGAAGGCAACTTCGAGGATTACGAGCAGGACAAGATCCGCCGCCTCGGCCCCGATGCGCTGAACCCGGGCAGCCAAGCTCATAAGCGCCTGACGCGCTAACTGGTTTAACATGCCTTTCGAAGCCCCGGCTGGTCCGGGGCTTTTCGATGTTTGCTGTCGTTATCACCACAGGCAAGTTCGCAAATCAGTAAAATGTCGCTTGCCTCAGCTATCCAAATCACATAAAGATATCTTTATATCTTGATTGGGTAGGATATGGGTGAACCCTTGAGGCTTGGATTGGATGCGCTGGTGGACGTCTTGAAGGCGGCCGGCGAGCCGACGCGCCTGCGGCTGCTGGCGCTGCTGGCGGCTGGTGATCTCACTGTGACCGATCTTACCGAAATTCTCGGCCAATCCCAGCCCCGCATCTCCCGGCACCTGAAGCTGCTTGGTGAGGCGGAACTGATCGACCGCTATCAGGAGGGTGCCTGGGCCTATTTCCGGCTCGCGCATGAAGGCAAGGCTGCCGCGCTCGTGCGAAATCTGCTGAAGCATGTCTCCGAAAATGATCCGGTCGTGCAGCGCGACGGCGAGCGCCTGGCTTCCGTCAAGCGCCAGCGCGCTGAACGCGCCCAGGCCTATTTTAGCCGCAACGCCGCCGAATGGGACGAGCTCCGCCGGCTTCATGCCGCAGACGAGGAGGTGGATGCCGCCGTCATCAAGCTGCTTGGCGCCAACCCAATCGATTCCCTGCTCGACCTCGGCACCGGCACCGGCCGTATGCTGGAGCTTCTCGCCGGCCGTTATCGCCGGGCGATCGGCGTGGATGCCAGCCGCGACATGCTGAGTGTTGCGCGCGCCAATCTCGACAAGGCCCATATTACGACGGCGTCGGTGCGACATGCCGATATCCTGAACCTGCCGTTCGAGGGGCAGGACTTCGATCTGGTGACGATCCATCAAGTGCTGCACTTCTTCGATCAGCCTGAAATCGCCATTACCGAGGCCGCGCGCATGCTGCGGCCGGGCGGGCGTCTTGTTGTCATCGATCTGGCGCCGCACAATCTCGAATATCTTCGCGACGAACATGCCCATGTCCGTCTCGGCTTTTCGCATCAGGCCATGTCGGACTGGGTGCGCAGGGCCGGGCTCGATATAGAGCAGGTCGTCGACCTTCATCCGGGTCAGCAGGGCGAGAAGGGCCTCACGGTCACCGTCTGGCTCGCACGTGATCCGAGGCGCCTCATGGCTTCGCTGGAGAGCGAAGGCGCTGTACCTACATTTGCCGGGAGAGAATAAATGCCCCAGAAAAAGAACGACGCCCCCCGCCGCGATATCATATTCTCCTTCGAGTTCTTCCCGCCGAAGTCCCAGGAGATGGAGGGCCAGCTCTGGGACACTGTCCGCGATCTGCAGGACTGGAACCCGGAATTCGTTTCGGTGACCTATGGCGCCGGCGGCACCACGAAGGCGCCGACGCTCTCGACAGTCACCCGCTTCCTGGCCGACACGCCGTTTGCCACCGCCTCGCATCTGACCTGCGTCAGCGCCACGAAGGAGGAGACGCATCAGGTGGTCGACAGCTTCCGGAATGCAGGCGTCACGCATTTCGTCGCGCTGCGCGGTGATGCGCCTGGCGGCGTCGGTGCGCCATACCAGCCGCATCCGGGCGGTTACGCCAACGCCGCTGAACTGGTTGCCGGCCTCAAGGAGATCGGCGATTTCGAGATCTCCGTCTCGGCCTATCCGGAAAAGCATCCAGAAAGCCGCGACCAGGCGGCTGATATCGACATGCTGAAGCGCAAGGCGGACAACGGTGCGGACCGCGCGCTGACACAGTTTTTCTTCGATAACGACAATTTCGAGCGCTATCTCGAAAAGGTGCGTGCCGCCGGTGTCAGGATCCCTGTTGTGCCGGGCATCATGCCGATCCAGAACCTGACGCAGCTTAAGCGCTTTGCCGGCGCCTGCGGCACGGTCATCCCGTCCTTTCTCGATGAGCGCTTTGCCGGATATGAAGACAAGCCGGAGGAGCGAGCAAAGATCGCCGCTGATGTTGCAGCCGAGCAGATCGAAGATCTCGTCCGCCGAGGTCTGCACGAATTCCATCTTTATACGATGAACCGCGCGCCGCTGGTCTCGGCCGTTCTCGATAATCTCGGCTTCTCGCGCCAGACAGCCAGAAGTGCCGGTGCGGCCGCCTGATCCTACCGTTCCATAGACAAGGGAAAAGCGCATGTCCGGTGGGGACATGCGCTTTTCAATAGCTGGGGCTGATTGTTTCAGGAGTTCGGTATTTCAGTCTTTACGCTTTGCCTGGGCTCAAATGAAGAGCATGGACAAGACGAAAGCGAACGCTGCACTGACCAACAGGACATTCAAGGATTGCGTAAGTCCCATGTCTGCCTCCTCGCGTTAACCTGCTAACAATATGTCGGAAATGTGTTAGTTGGGAAGCGCTTCTTGTGCTGCGCTGCCGAAGAGGCCGGTGGACAAGTCTTTCAGCAAGGCTCCAAGCCACTGAAATATATTTAGAAAATCTCGCTCTCAAAATTTAACGATTCGTTACAAACCGATAGTGTGGATTCATGCTTTTGGTGGAAGAATGGCGCGTTGCAGCATAATCCTTTCAGGCTATGGCGCGTGAGCGGCGATAAAGGCGGCCGTCGAGTATGACGAGCCCAGCGCCGATCAGCGCCATGCCGGCAATGTCAGTCATTTCCAGCCGCTCGCCGAGAAAGAGGAAGCCAAGCAGGATCGCACTCGGCGGAACGAGCAACGTCACCAGCGAGGTGTTGGTCGCGCCTGCCGCCGCCATAATACGAAAATAGAGAATATAGCCGAAGGCGGTGGACAGTACGGCAATTGCCAGAATGGCTGCAATGGAATCGATTGACGGCATGGCAATCGCCCAGGGGCGGTCGATGATGAGCGACAGCGGCAGGGCCACGAGCGAGGATGCCGTCATCTGACCGGCGGCGATCACGGGTGGCACCACGCCCTTGAACCGTTTGCCGTAGGTCGCCGCAAATCCATAGGAGACAGCGGCGATGACGGGCAGGAGGAGCGCCCAGAGGGGCTGGTCGTGACTACTGGTAATGCTCGGGCCGACGAGGACGACTGTGCCGAGAAGGCCCGTGAGGCAGCCAATGATCTTCGCCGAGGAAAGTTTTTCGTCCGATGTCAAATAATTGGCGATCAGCACCGTCCAGATCGGCGTCGTGGCGTTGAGGATGGAGGCAAGGCCCGCGCCGATGCGCGTCTGACCGAAGAAGATCAGCGCATGGGGCAGGGCATTGTTGAGGATGCCGAGAATGAGGAATTCACGCCATCGCCTCTTCAGCAGCGGATAGATGCCGAAGCGGCCGGCGATGTAGATATGCAGCGCAAGGGCTGCGATTGAGAGGCGCAGGAAGACGAGGGTAAGCGGCGGCACCTCGGCAACGGCGATGCGCGCGAAGAAGAAGGAGCCGCCCCAGATCAGACCGAGGAGGGCAAGAAGCCCCCAGGTCAATGCGCTCATTCTCTGTTCCATGCCGATCCTCTCATTTGCCGGCAGGTTTAACCAATCGGCGGGGAGGCGCCACCCGATTCATGCGGCCGGGTAGCGAAACGGCAATTGTAAGGGATCAGAGAGCGTTGAGCAGGGCAGGGGTCGCCCAGCCGTCGGCCGGCATACCAAGGCGGAGCTGTTCCTTCTGGATCGCGATACGGGTGCCGGAGCCGAGGATGCCGTCGATCTCGCCGACATCGTGGCCATGCGAGTCGAGCTTCGTCTGCAGCTGTTTCATCTCGTCGTTGGAAAGGCCCTGCTCAGGCGTGCCCTTCTGATAGGTCGGAGCGCCAGAGAGTCGCGTCGCGAAATAGGCGGCGGAGGTCGTATAGATGAACGACTTGTTCCATTCGAGATAGATCTTGAAGTTGGGATAGGCGATGAAGGCCGGTCCGAGGCGGCCCTGCGGCAGCACGAGATCGCCTTCGAGATTGGCGAAGGCGATGTTGCCGTCGCGGGGCTTGACGCCGAGGTTGAACCATTCGCCTGCCGTCATCGTGCCGCCGAGGCCCGACTTTTCCCAGGGCAGGTTATCTGGCACGGTGACTTCCTGCAGCCAGGGCTGGCCGCGCTCGAAACCGAGATGCTGGATGAACTTGGCAGCCGTCAGGATCGCGTCCGGGCCGCTCTGCTTGAGGCGCACATGGCCGTCGCCGTCGCCATCCATGCCATAGGCGATGATATCGCGCGGCAGCATCTGCACCTGGCCGATTTCACCGGCCCAGGCACCAGTGTTGGTCTGCGGGTCGAGGTCGCCATGCTGCACCATCTCGATGAGGGCGATCAGCTGCGGGCGGAAGAGTTCCGGGCGGCGGCAGTCATGGGAGAGCGTCACCAGCGCGTTGCGCGTGTTGAAATCGCCCTGCACGGCGCCGAAATCTGTTTCCATCGCCCAGAAGGCGGTGATGACGCCGGCGGGGACACCGAATTCCTGCTCGGCGCGGGCGAAGACATCGGCATATTGCTTCATCTTCTGGCGGCCAATGTCGAGGCGGGCCTGGCTGACGGTGCGCTGCGAGAATTCCAGAAAAGTTTGGCGGAAGACGCCCTGGGCACGGTCGCGGCTCAGAACCTTGGGATCGATCTGAGCGCCGGCAAGCGCCTCGTCTGCTGCTTCGGCGCTGGCGCCGGCTGCGATAGCGTCCTTCTTGACACCATCGAGGAAGGCAGAGAGATCGCCGCCGCAGGGGGCTGCCGGGGCCGAAGCTGCCGCATTCGGGGCCTGTTGGGCGGCAGCACCTGTTGCAATGGCGCAGGCAAACAGAAGAGCAAGTGCAGAGCGGCCTTTAAGCGGGCGGTGCATGAAACGATCCTCATAAAATGACATAGAATTCCGTCGCTTTCTCAAAGGAATGTGACGGAAGCAAGAAAGATTAGGGTACGTTACTAAGAATTTCTATCCTTGGAAACGTCGGCCACCCAGTTGTTCCAGTTTTTTGCGGAGCCCGCGAAGACATTGATATCGGTCGGCCCCCGAATGCCGGGGATGACGCCCGTCGACGTATATTGCCAGAAGGCCCATCGGCGGTCGGCATAGGTCGCATCGGGATGCTTGGCGGTCGAGCGGACCCAGAAATGGTAGTCCTGGAAGTAGCCGGCGAGATTGTCGCGATGGAAATCGACCGAAGTATAGATGATCGGCCGCTTGCCGTAATAGGCTTCCAGGCGATCCATGAAGCGCTGCATCTCCGAGCGGACGGTCGCCGGGTCGGGGCGGAAGCGACAGGTCTTGGATTCTGCGTTCCACTCGACATCCAGCACCGGCGGCAGACGCATGGATTCCCTGGGAACGTTGCGGATGAACCAGTCGGCCTGGTCGTCGGCGGAGGAGCAGAAATAATAGAAGTGGTAGGGGGCATGCGGAATGCCGGCGGATGCGGCTTCGCGCCAGTATTCGCTAAAGCGCGGATCGATCCTGTCCTTGCCTTCGGTCGCTTTAATGAAGGCGAAGGCGACGCCGGATTTGCGCACCGTCTGCCAGTCGATATCACCCTGCCATTTGGAGATATCGATGCCGTGGACTGCGTTTTGCTGCGGCTGCTTGGGGCCGAAATCCTGGGGATCGGTATCCTTGAAGCGCGTCTTAGGCTTTATGGAAGCAGTTTCGAGATAATCGTAACCCGTGGAGCCGCAACCGGCGAGCAGCAGGGCAAGCGGCAGGACGCAAAACAGAAGCCGACGCATGAACGTTCCGTCGTGATGATGGATCTGCCCCACAGCCTGACCTTCGAAAACACGCGCCCAGCAGAGGGAATAACCTCTTTTCTGATATCAACGTAAAAAAATGGTTATTTACAAGCGAATTATGAGCGCTTGCTGATGATCGCCGCCCGCCAGGCGTAGCCGCCGCCGATCGTTTCGAACGACAATCTGGCATTGTTTTCAGTCGCTTGCGCTTCCAGAACGTCGCGCAGATTGGCGCGGGGCGTGACGTGAAATTTGGCGAGCCAGGCCTGCAGCAGGGTGCGGAACCAGGTGGGCAGGCCCTCCTGCTGGCCGAAATCGACGATGTGGAGTTCGCCGCCGGGGTTGAGTGCTGCAATCGACGAGTCCACCGCGCGTTCCCAATCCGGGATCATCGACAGCGCGTAGGAAATCAGGATGCGGTCGAAACCGGCGATGCCGAATTCGCGCGGCGTATAGGCTGTGGCATCCGCCACTCTGAAATCCGGGATCGTTGCCTTGGTGGCGAAGGTCTTGCGAGCGGAAATCAGCATTTCCTGGGAGATATCGAGGCCGTAGAGCCTGGCGGTCGGGAAGTGCTTGTGCGCAAGCGCCATGTTCCGGCCGGTGCCGCAACCGACTTCCAGCAGCGTGCCGCCCTGAGGGACGTCGAGGTTGCGGATCGTCCGGTCACGGCCGAGAAGATAATATTTGCGGGTCAGGTCGTAGAAATGGCGCTGGTAGCGGTACATGCCGTCCATCAGGTCGGCATGGTCTTCGCTCTTGACGGTCATCTCGTTGGCTTTGCTCACGCCTTCTTCCCGTAAATATGGAAGCCGCCGTAGATCGCCGAGCGGTCCTGGGTGGTCATCTCACGCGACTGCTCTTCGAAATAGTGCCACTGGTCGCGAATTTCAGGGGCGAGGCGGCCTTCGATGATGCTCTTTTCGGCTGCCGTACGGAAGATCACCCGAGCGCCTTCGCGCGCGGTGCGGGTGATCTCGCGCCAGACATCGTTGAGCTGCTTATCGGTCATCCAGTCCTGCGCATCGAGCAGGATGTAACGGTCGCGCGATGCGGCGGGCTCGCCGGCCAGAAGCTCGGTAAAGCTTGCGTGGTGGACGTTAACGCGGTCGACATTGGCGCGGATCACTTCATAGTGCTCCGGCTTCAAATAGGTCGGCAGCGGGCCTTCGTCGCCATCGGCGTAGCGGCGCGCAAAAGCCTGCCAGGCGAAGTAATTGTCGCGCATCGGGAAATGGCAGGCGAGCTTTTCCAGGCGGTGCTTGAGAACCGGTGCGATCGAATTGTCGGCGGCAAGGCTTGCCAGCTCGTCATATTGCTGCGGCGGAATGCCAAGACCGAAAAGCGAGCTCTTGCGGTTGGTGATCCAGCGAACGACCGGCTTTTCGAAGAGGGGAGCGATCTGATCGTCGAAAAACTGGCGCTGCTCGCGGATCGTGCGGGCCTTGGTCATTTCCTGCAGCTTCACGCCATGCAGGCGGGCAAGAAGATGAGCGGCGCCGATGAAGCGGCCGAGCAGGCCGGTTTCATAGATATTGCGGTCAAAAACAGTGACGCGCCGGCGGCCGAACTTGCGGGTGTTCCAGTAAGCGCGGGTCGTTTCATCGAGATTGGACGAAAGATAGCGGTCGAAAACCCGGCTGTTCGATTTCTCGTTCGGCATCGCCAGGAAGCGCACGAGATCGGAATGGCTTGGCAGGTTCTTGAAAGCGGCAAGCTTCAGCCTGTTCAGGGCGATGTGGTGTGGATTGAGGTCCACCACGTCGATCGAAGCCGGCGCCTTTGAAAGGTAGGCCAGCATGTTGCAGCCGCCGGAACCGATCGTGACGATACGGTGATTGGGCTTCAGCTCCATCGCCTGCATGTCGAGATCCGGGTCTTCCCATATCTGCGGATAGACGAGGCCGGAGAAGAGAAGGCCGAAGAGACGCTCAGAGAAGCCGTCCTTGGAAAAAGCCTTGTGGCGGAGAAGCGCTGTCTTGAGTTTCCGGTTCTTGCGGAAACCGGTATCCGGTGCAAATTCCGACATGAGTCTGTCACCTTTTTAGCGTTCAGGGCGTGTAACGCGCCTCTGCTACAGTTTGATGACGAGCCCTGTGGGCTAAGCCTTCCGCAGAAGCCGGCGAAGACCTCCGCAAAATTTGAAGTCGATTGAGGCGCTTCTTTTCGCTTCTCTCTTTTCGCCAGCCACGTTTCCTGCTTCTCTCCGTTCCGTGGAGGATTGCATGCGAGTTGTTCTGCGTATCGTCAAGGGCTTGGCCCTGCTCGTCATTCTCGTTGTCTTAGGCGCAGCCGCGTGGCTCTCCATAAGCCCCCCGGAGCTCCTGAAGGTTGGCAACGGCTATGCCGCCAAGATCGTCTGCTCCAATGTCTTCATCGCCGGCCGCGATCCCGACGCCGTGCTTTATGACGATGTCCAAGCGCCTGGAAACCCGTTGCTCAGACTGATGCGCGTCGAGGTCGATCGTGACGGCGGGCGGGTGACCTCGCGTTTCATGGGCCTGTTTGCACCGAGCTACGCGCTTTATCGCGGCGCTCTCGGCTGCACGAGCGTGCCTGATGGCGATTTCGATGCCGCCGCAAGGGCCGCGCCGCTGATGCCGGCGCCGCAGGTGGCTGAAAACGACGCGGTCTGGCCGGACGGCGAAGGGGTCGATCCGGCGGCGGTCAACGCCAAGGTTGCGGCCCTTCTTGCCGATGCCAAGCTTGCCGGGCCTGCCATGCGGGCGATGGTTGTCGTGCAGGACGGCCGCATCATTGCCGAAAGCTATGGGCCGGGCTTCAACGCCGCCACGCCGCTGGTTGGATGGTCGATGACGAAGACCGTCAATGCGGCGCTGATTGGCCGGCTGATGCTGTCGGGCAAGATCTCCTTCGATGACACGCATCTCCTGCCGCAATGGGTGAATGATCCGCGCGGCGACATCAAGCTCTCCGACTTGCTCGGCATGGAAAGCGGACTCGCCTTCAACGAGGATTATGGTGCTGTCGCGGATGTGACGCGCATGCTCTATCTCGATCCTGACATGGTTTCCCTGCCGGCGCGCGCGCCTCTCGTCGCGGTGCCGGGTACGGATTTCCATTATTCCAGCGGTACGGCCTTGCTTCTGTCCCGTATTTGGATGGACAAGGTCGGCGATCCGCGGGCGGCCTTCGATTATCCCCGCGATGCGCTGTTTTCTCCGCTCGGCATGACGAGCGCCGTTTTCGAAGCAGATGAGCACGGTACGTTTGCCGGCAGTTCCTATCTCTATGCTACAGGGCATGACTGGGCGCGGTTCGGCCAGTTCCTGCTGCAAGATGGCGTGTGGAACGGGCAGAGGCTTCTACCCGAGGGCTTCGTTGCGATGATGCGGACGCCGACAGCAAGCTCGGGCGGCCAATATACGCAAGGCCAAGCCTGGCTTGCAGGGCCGGGCGGCGGCACGAGCCCTGAGTTCGGCCTGCCGCAGGATACATTCTGGCTGCAGGGTCATGACGGTCAGACGGTCGCGATCGTTCCCTCGGCCAACCTGGTCTTCGTCCGCATGGGACTGACGCCGAGCTGGCTGCGTTACAGGCCGCAGATAATGCTGAAGGAAATTCTTCACGCGCTTCAGTCGGCGAAAGCCGGCTGAGGCCTATCATCGACAATGGTTTGTATCAGTAATTGGACTATCAGTAATTGCCTTGGGCGATGTCGGTCATGCCCTTGCGCTTAGCGTCATAATAGTAACCGCGGGCATAGAGACGAACGGCGTCGTCTTCCTTCTTGTCTGCTACCTGCCAGGCGCCCTGCAGGTACTTGCCTGCATATTTGATATTGGTTTCGGCGTCGAAGAGGCCGGTAGGGTTGCCATCGTAACCCATCGACTTTGCGGTGTTGTACTTGATCTGCATGAGACCGAAGTAGCCGCGCTTGTTGTAGGCCTTGGAATTGTAGCGGCTCTCGCGATGAACGACGCGGTGGAGCAGCGATTCCGGAATCTCATAAAGCTTTGAATATTTGCTGATGAGCTTGCTGACGAGACTCTTTTCGACGGTCGGCGCGTCGTCATTGTCGTTATCGCTGAACATCGGCGGGGCGGTTGGCGGATCGATCGGACCGGATTCGTCGAAGCCGTAATCCATAGTGAAGCGCGGCGTCGAATCGATGGCAGCGAGCGCTGCGAGCGCGCCGTTCTGCGGCGTCGTGGCTGCGAAGGCAAGCTGCGTCGAGGGGCTGGCGGGAGAGCCCGGCCGTGGCGTCGGAACAACGGACTGTATCGCCGTCATCTCGGGCGTCAGCGGGATCGGCGCGTAGCCATTGACCGCAACCTGCTGGACACCGCCCTGCATGGCGAAATCACCGGCCTGCTGCTGCACGGGGGAGACGACATTCGGCATGGCGGCTGCGGTGAGAACGGGTGCGGCGGTTGCTGCCTGGGGATTGAGAGTGGCAACGGCCGGGCCGTTTGCGCCTTCAGCGGTCGGGACGGCAGCCAGCGTTGCGTCTTCACCCGGCTTCGGCATGGGAATCACGGTCTGCGCGGCAGTCAGTTCCGCCTGAGAGGTGTATTCCACGCTCGCGCATCCCGAAATGACACCGCAGAGCATGGTAGAGACCACGAGACTGCGTTTCAGGCCGGAAAATCCGATCGCTACCATTCTCTCACTTTCGTGAATCGCGCCGCGCCTGCGGCGTCTTAAAAGTTATCAAATACCTTAAGCCCGAGGAAAGCCATTAACCTATTCGTGGCTTTCCAGCAACCACGGAATATTATTAGAGCCTTTCTCGACAGAATGCTGCAATCTGACCGGGAAAGGCTCTAAGCTGCAATACGGCGATACCCAGCGGTTACAGCGCCTGCTGCGATGAGCAGGGTGCCCCCGGTGCGGTTGACCGCGCGCTGCACATTGGCCTTGCGAATCAGACCGCGCGCCGCATGGGCAGCGAGCGCGTAGCAGGAGGCGTTGATGGTGGCGAGCACGAGAAAGGTCGTTTCCATGATCAGCATCTGATCGAAGAAGGGAAGAGCGGGGTTGAGGAACTGCGGCACGAAGGCAACGAAAAATACGATGCTCTTCGGATTCAGTGCCGTCACCACATAGGCGTGAAGGAATATGCGCAGCGACCTTTCTTCCGGCAGATTGTCGTTGTCAGCAATATGTTCGCCGACGATCGGCGCCCGCCAGAGCTTGATTCCAAGCCAGATCAGGTAGGCGCCGCCGATCCATTTCAACACGGTGAACAGCGTCGCCGATGCGGCAAGCAGTGCGCCGAGGCCAAAAAGCGATGCCGTCATGGCCGTAAAATCGCCGAGCGCCACGCCTGAAACGGTCGCCAGCGCCGTTTTCCGGCCATGACCAAGCGCATAGGAGACAACCAGAAGAATGGTCGGTCCCGGTATGGCGAGCATGATGGCGGATGCGGCCGCAAAGGCGAGCCAGGCTTCAAGCGACATGGAATCTCCTCCTATTCCTAGAGAAGAAGCAAAGACACCATATTAGCCATCCGTCAATCAGGCGGACCTGTATTTTTGGCCGATCTGGCTCATTACTTCAGCGAACCATCCGGTTGAAAGATCAAACGGCTTGCCACCCTTGATGCGGGGGAATTCTATTGTGCGCAACTTGCCATTCTGCGCTTCGTCATGGCCAGTGACACCCGACACCTTGTTGAGAGCGCTTTCAACGGCGAGGTCGACCATGCTCTGGATCAGGCGCAGATCTTCGCCGTTTGCCGGTGCGGAGCGGGCGAAATAGCCGGATTTCTGGACAAGCGAGCGTTCGGCATCGAGCAGACTTGCGAACTGCTTCTGGAACCAGGCGCCAACATTGATCGTGTCGATCTTCACATGGCCGAAGGCATCGCGCTTGACCGTCTCGCCGGCGGCTTCGCGCTCGGCGACGATGGCATCGAGGCAGGCGCCTTCCGATACGAAGACCGTGGCATGGCCGGTGCGGTCCATGGTCTCCTTCAGGCGCGCGGCTTCAGCATCAAGGTCGAAGGCCATTTCCGGCAGGTAGACGGCGTCAATGCTCTTCATACCCGCGTTCATCATCAGGCCGTCGACATATTCGTTGCCTTTGGTGCGCTGGAGATAGGCACGGGCGGTAGCAGCCGTCAGCCAGCCGCAGTGGCGGCCCATGACTTCGTGAATGACGAGCGTGCGCGGGGCGGCGGTCTGTTCATTGCTGACATTGTCGAAGAAATGGGCGCCGACCTCCGCAGCCGTCCAGGCTCCGAGCGACTGACGGATCGGCACGACGTCGTTGTCGACGGTTTTCGGCAGGCCAACGACCGTAAGATCATAACCGTTTGCCGCGAGATAGGCGGCCAGGTCCGCGGCCGTCGTATTCGTGTCGTCGCCGCCGATTGTGTGCAGGACGGTGACGCCGTCGTTGGCAAGACGTTCTGCGGCGACCCTGAGCGGATTTTCGCCTTCCTTGACGAGGCCGCGCTTGACGCAGTCGGCGGCATTGGTCAGCTTCACGCGGCTGTTGCCGATCGGCGAGCCGCCATAACGGTGCAGGAGCGGCGCCTTCTCACGCATCTTCTTATCGATCGCGACGCTATCACCGAGCAGAACGCCCTGATAACCGGATTTGTAGGCGATGAGTTCGATATCGGGTGCCACATCGCTATAGCGCTCGATGAGGCCGCCTACGGCGGATGATAGACAGGGCGCCAGGCCTCCGGCGGTCAGCATTGCGACTTTTTGTTTGGCCATAATCCCTCCTTTGGCGCCCGATGCGCGACTGCCTACAATTAAAGCGCGCTGCGATCTCTCAGATCTGAAGCCGCTTTAAGTCTTTGTTTTCCGGATGTCGTGATTGCAAAACCGCTGCACAGTCTTGCGCGACATGGTTCAGGTACCGCATGGATGCGGCAGAGAAAGTGACCTGTAAAGTAAAGAATTTACGAAAAACGCGGCTTTCTCCGGAGCGAGTGCTGATAGCAGCGATATAATCGGTTCAATGCCATTTAACCTATCTATAAGTGTTGTGGAAATCGCCGGCCGCTGTGCCGACAATGGGGCCAATGGCGGACACGGCGGATGGTCGCAGCATCAGCGACAATTACCGAATTGTGAAAACTGTTTTCGAACCTGCGATCAATAGCTGCCTTGCAATGGCAACGATTATTTGGTCAAGGTGTTCTTCTGGAACTTGCTGCATTGCGAGAAGATGACGATGTCTTTTTGGGAAAAACTGGTGAATGCCATGGGCAATACCGCGGGCAATGCGCTCTCCGCGGTGGTCGAGGCTATTCGCACGGTTTTTGAGGGCGATCCGGAGACGCGTCGCAAGGTTGCTTTTTCAGTGGCTGTCATTGCGCTTTCGGCCAAGATGGCGAAGGCAGACGGTATTGTAAGCGAGAAAGAAGTGCAGGCTTTCCGCGATATCTTCGAGTTTCCTCCGAGCGAGGCGAAGAATGTCGCGCGCCTCTATAATCTCGCCCGCCAGGACGTTGCAGGTTACGAGGCCTATGCAGCGAAGCTGTCCACACTCTGCTCGACCTGCGCCGCCAATTGCCCGGTGCTGGAAGATGTGCTCGATGGTCTGTTCCATATCGCAAAGGCGGACGGGCTGATCCACGAGAATGAAATGAATTTCTTGCGCCATATCGCCGAGATTTTCCAGATGAGCCAGGCCCGCTTCGATCAGATCGCTGCGCGCCACGTTGCTGATGGGCGGGACCCGTACAAAGTTCTCGGCGTTTCGCCGGCAGATGATTTCCCGACGATTCGCCGCCATTATCATGTGCTCGTCAGCGAGCATCATCCAGACCGGCTTATCTCGCGTGGCGTGCCGGAAGAGTTTCATGCGATTGCCAATGAACGCATGGCAGCGCTGAACGACGCTTATGCGGCGATCGAAAAGGAACGCCGCGCCGCATGACCTCATTCGAGGCCGATTACAGACAAGCACGCGTCCAGCCTTCGCCGAACCACGGCGAACGCGCCGATGGTCGCAAACCCGATATGATCCTGCTTCATTATACCGGCATGCCGAGCGCGGAAGGAGCGCTCGACTGGCTCTGTCGGGACGAAAGCCAGGTCTCCAGCCATTATTTCGTGCAGCCGAACGGTGAGGTCGTGCAACTCGTGCCGGAAAACCGCCGCGCATGGCATGCGGGCAAGAGTTTCTGGCATGGCGAGACGGACATCAACTCGATGTCGATCGGCATCGAAATCGCCAATGCCGGCCATCCGGGCGGGCTTCCGGACTACCCGAAAGAGCAGATTTCAGCAGTGATCGAATTATGTCGTGATTGCGGCGATCGTTGGTCAATCGCGCCTGAAAGGGTGCTCGGTCACTCCGACGTTGCTCCGGTGCGCAAGGTCGATCCGGGCGAAAAATTCCCCTGGCGCGAGCTGCATCAGGCCGGTGTCGGCCATTGGGTGGAACCGGCCGCTATTACCGGCGGGCGCTTCTTCCAGCGCGGCGACTGCGGGCAGCCGATCGAGGCGCTGCAATCCATGCTGTCGCTCTATGGCTACGGCACTGAAATATCAGGCGAGTTCACTGATAAGACGGCCGGCGACGTCGAAGCTTTCCAGCGACATTTCCGCCCGGAAAGAGTGGATGGAATTGCCGATTTCTCGACGATCGATACGCTGCATCGCCTGCTGTCGGCGCTGCCGCGTTATTCCTGACCGGTGATAGTTTCCGATATTGCCGATTTTCCATGTCTGGATGCGAAATCCGCGCTGCCACATCATTTCCCTATTATCTCCTCATTGCGATGGTCTAAGAGCTTCCGCTAAGCGGCGCCGATGGTTGTTCCCAAGCTAAATCGAAGGCGTCATGTGAAACGATAAGAATTGCTGCGAAGCCTGATCAGTTCTTGGTCAGGAATTCTCCATGACGGCGAGGCGCGCAGTCCGGCAATTCTTTGGGTCGGAGTGATTAAGACTACATGAGAAAACTGATTGTTGTTGCTGCAGCATGCGTTGGCATGGTGCTGGCGGGAAATAGCTTTGCTTTCGCGAATGACTGGGGCGTGCGAGCCGATGCGCCCGTGAAGAAAGTTGAGCGTCTGCAGAAGACAGCGGAGCGCGTGCATAAGAAAGAACGCCCGCAGAGGACGGCGCAGCGTGTGCAGAAGAAAACAGAGCGTCCGCTGAAGACGGTCGAGCGCCAGAGTGGCTATCCCGTCGCCAATGATTCCGGCAATTCCTATTCCGCACTCATCAGCAAATATGCCGGGCAATATAATGTGCCGGTGGCTCTTGCGACTGCTGTCATTCGTGTCGAAAGCAATTTCAATCCGATGGCGCGCGGCAGCCATGGCGAAATCGGCCTGATGCAGATCAAGCCGGCCACGGCTCGCATGATGGGCTATTCCGGTAGTGCCAAGGGTCTGTTCGATCCGGAAACCAACATCAAATACGGCATGAAGTACCTGGCGGCCGCCCACGATCTCGGTGGCGGACAGACCTGCAATACCATCCTCAAGTACAATGCCGGCCACGGCGCGACGCGCATGAATCCGGTCTCCAAGTCTTATTGCGGCAAGGTTCTTGCGATGCTCTGAACAGAATCGCCTGTCTCTGACAAGAGCTGGATGATTCAGTACGATTGCCATGTTATCGCTAGCCTTTAGCGAGGTGCGATATGGCAGTCGATTTCAGGTTCATCGTCATCGGCCGCGGCATGATGGGTGCAGCGGCCGCAAAATACCTGGCGCGCCAGACAGACGGTGTCGCCGTCATTGGCCCGGACGAACCGGAAGACCGTAGGGTGCACGAAGGCGTCTTCGCCAGCCATTATGATGAAGGCCGCATCACCCGGACCATCGATCCGGATCGCGACTGGGCCTTGCTCGCCAATCGCTCGATCGCCCGCTATGGCGAGATCGCCAAAGAGAGCGGCATTGATTTCTACACGGAAGCGGGCTGCGTCGGCGTGGCACCTGCCGGGAGCGATTATCTCAGGGATGCGCGACAAGCGGCGGTCTCGCTCAGAGTCGAAACCGTTTCGCTAGATGAGGGCGGGCTGAAGTCGCAATTTCCCTATTTCGCGTTTCCCTCCGGCAGCGCCGGCATTTTCGGGGCGAAAGGCGCAGGGCATATCAGCCCGCGCAAGCTCGTGAAGGCGCAGTCGCTGCTTGCTGAAAAGGCGGGGGCGACCGTCATCCGAGATTATGTCATCTCGACGCGGGAGGAGGGCGGGGCGGTTGTCGTCACAACGGCGGGCGGCGAGGTCTATCGCGCCGAGAAAGTGCTGCTTGCGGCCGGCGGTTTTTCCATTTCGCAGAATCTCTTGCCGCAATCCGTTGATATGACGGTTTACGGGCGCACCGTGAGCCTTTTCGAAGTGGCGGAAGAGGATGCGCATCGCTTTGGCGGGATGCCGTCGCTGATCCTCGATGCGCCCGGCATCGCCATCTACCTGCTGCCGCCGATCCGCTATCCCGACGGCAGGCTTTATCTGAAGATCGGCGGTGATCCGGACAATCTGGTGTTGAACAATGACAAGGACATGCGTGCCTGGTTCCGCACGGACGGGCGTGAGGTTGCCCGCGAACACTTCGAGCGTATCGTTGCACGTATCGTGCCGGAACTTCAGGCGCGGTCCATTTCGAGTGCATCCTGTGCCGTCTCCTACACCAAGAGTCGTTACCCGATGATCGGTTATACCGCGTCGCCGCATATCGCTGTTCTGACAGGCTGCATGGGAACATCCGCCAAGAGCTCCGACGAGATCGGCAGGCTGGGGGCTGAGCTCATTCTGGCAGGCAGAATCAAGGATCAGGGCTACGCCACGGATTTCGCACCTTATTTCCGTTAAGCCCGGTCCTCATATTTCGTTGGCTTTTGCGGTCTTCCTCGTTTAAGGGAGCCCTGCCAGTTGGCCGGGCAGCCGCGCTTTACCAATGCCGAAAGGCGGTAAGGTGAGGAAAGTCCGGGCTCCACGGAAACACGGTGCCGGATAACATCCGGCGAGGGCGACCTCAGGGAAAGTGCCACAGAAAGCAAACCGCCTGTCTTGACAGGTAAGGGTGAAAGGGTGGGGTAAGAGCCCACCGCATCTCCGGCAACGGATATGGCACGGTAAACCCCACCGGGAGCAAAACCGAATAGGGATGACGCGGTCGGCGAAAGCCTTCCGGCCTGTTTCTGGGTCAGTCATCCGGGTGGGTTGCGTGAGGCAGCGTGCAAGCGCTGTCCCAGATGAATGGCTGCCACGTTCCGGTTCGCCGGAGCCATACAGAACCCGGCTTACAGGCCAACTGGCGATTAACTTCCCGGCGTTCCCACTGCCACAAAATCCGATCTCTTTCCTGACAAGTCATTGAAATGCCTGAAACCAACGCAAGGTCTCACGGGCCTTGCGAGACCGATTTTCCCGTTCGACGGCGGTACCTCAGGCAGTGTCGGAGAATCGCTTTCCTAACCCTTTGTTAAACTTAACAGCTTATAAATGTTTGATACTGTGTCCGCCTCAAAACGGGCTCATCCCATTGACGCCCATATGGTCCCATGCTATCCCAAATGCGCACTGCATCAGGGCAATCATCTGCCCATCCATCGCAAAGCAAAGGCGTCTTCCGGGTCGGAAGCGTCGGGAGGACCTTGGTTCTTTCGGCTTGCGAAGCTGTGCCTGACTTAGGGGGTTTGGGGCGGCAAAATGCTTTCCGGGCTCTTTCGGAAACGGGTGTTTCGTGTCATGAGCCGCTTCCTTTCGAATGCGACCAACAGGATCGATACCAAGGGCCGGGTTTCCGTGCCGGCGGCGTTTCGGTCGGTGCTGGCGCAGCGCAACGTTCAGGAGCTTTATTGCTTCCAGGACTTTGTGTTTCCGGCGATCAGCGTCGGCGGCTCGGATCTTCTGGAAAGGTTCGAGCGGCAGATTGCGGCGGAGGATCCGTTTTCGCCGGATGCAAACGAGATGTCGCTTCTCATTCATGGGGGCGGGGTCTTCATGAAGCTCGACGCCGAGGGGCGGTTGATGGTCACGGATTTTATTCGCGACTTCACTGGTATTTCGGACGAGGTGACCTTCGTGGGTCGGGCGGATCACTTTCAGCTCTGGCAGCCGCAGGCATTCGCGGCCGCGCAGGCGCAGGCACGAGGGGAGCGCAAGCTGGCGGGCAAGCGTTCCTGAGAAAACGAGGGAACGGAATGGTGGCGAATCCTGGCGGAGGTTCAACTGAAGCCGGTGGCGGACCGGTTCGCCACATTCCGGTTCTTCTCAAGGAAGTGCTTGCGGCGCTGGAGCCTTCTTCCGGCAAGGTCATTCTCGATGGCACTTTTGGCGCGGGCGGATATACTTCCGCTATTCTCGATGCCGGTGCTGATGTGATCGCGCTCGACCGCGATCCGACGGCGATTGCTGCAGGCCAGGCGTTCGTCGCCAAGCATGGCGGTCGCCTCAAGCTCATTCATTCGCGGTTTTCTGCGCTTGCCGATCATGCGCCGGAAGGCGGTCTCGATGGCGTTGTGCTCGATATCGGCGTTTCCTCCATGCAGATCGACGAGGCCGAGCGTGGCTTCTCCTTTCAGAAGAACGGCCCGCTCGATATGCGCATGTCGGCTGCAGGTGTTTCGGCTGCCGATGTCGTCAATCGTGCCAAGGTCGCCGATCTTATCCGGATATTCCATTATCTCGGCGAGGAAAATCAGGCGCCGCGCATCGCGCACGCCATCGACAAACATCGTGCCGAAAAGCCCTTCGAGACGACGCGCGATCTTGCCGGTCTGATCGAGCTGGTGACGCCGCGCAAGATGAAGGACAAAATCCATCCGGCGACACGTGTCTTCCAGGCGCTGCGCATCTTCGTCAACGACGAACTCGGCGAGCTGGCGCAGGCGCTGTTTGCCGCCGAGCGGGCGCTGAAGCCCGGCGGTCGCCTCGTTGTCGTCACCTTCCATTCGCTGGAAGACCGGATCGTCAAGAAATTCTTCTCCGACCGGGCCGGCAAGGCGTCGGGTTCGCGCCATCTGCCGATCGCGCATGAGCGCGCGGCGACCTTCGAGCCGGTCGGCAAGTCGATGGTTTCGGCCGGCGAGGAGGAAGCTCAGGCCAATCCGCGCGCTCGTTCCGCCAAGCTGCGTGCCGGCCAGCGCACCGCCGCTCCCGCTGAAGCAGAAGACATGTCGCTCTTCGGTTTCCCCAATCTTGCCAGCCTCGGAAAGCTTGGAGCTTGATATGCTGCGAACGTTCGATCTTGTCCTCATTGGCATTATGACGGCCGCGGCCGCCGTCACCTACACGATCAAGCACCGCGCCGAGCTGAAGCTCGAGGAGGTTCAGCGCCTCGAAGCGGAGATCAAGCTGGAGAAAGACACAATCGATCTCCTGAAGGCCGACTGGGCGCTGCAATCGCAGCCGAACCGGCTGGAGCGGCTGGTCAACGCCTATAATGGCGAGCTGCAGCTGCAGCCGACGGATTCGACCGCGCTTGCCCATGCGCGCGAACTGCCGATGCTGAAGTCGCAAGTTCCTCCACCTGATCTGACCGAAGCCAAGGCCGGCGCCAAGCCGGGTGCTAAAGCCGGTACGGGTGCCAAGGGTCAGCCGACCCCGATGCCGGCGCCGCGCGAAGCTGAAGATGCGGATCAGATCGAAACGGGGGCGGTGGAATAATGTCCTTTCTTTCCCGCATCATGGTGCTGAAGAGCCAGGCGCATTTTTCCGCAGGCGTCTACAGCCGTTTCGGCGCCCCCTCGGGCATGGCGATCGAAGGTTCGCGCAAACGCAAGTCCGGGCAGGCCAAGAGCCGTGTCGGACTGCTCATCTTCGGCTTTACCGTCGTCTATGCCATTATCGGCGGCCGTATGGTCGAATATGCGATGAAGGAGCCGGAATCGGTCTCGTCCATCCTCCCGCCCGACCGGCTGATGGCCTCGCGCCCTGATATTATCGACCGCAACGGCGAAGTGCTGGCGACCGACATTCGCACGGTTTCGCTGTTTGCCGAGCCGAACAAGATCGTCGATCCTGACGAGGCCGTCGAGAAGCTGCAGACCGTACTTTCCGACCTCGACGTCAAGGACACTTATAAGAAGCTCTCGAACCGCACCTCGCATTTCGCCTGGCTGCGTCGCCAGTTGACGCCGAAGCAGCAGAGCCAGATCCTGGCGCTCGGCATTCCCGGCATCGGATTCCGTCCGGAAAAGCGCCGGTTCTATCCGGGCGGCGCGACGGCTGCGCACATCCTCGGTTACGTCAATATCGACAACCGCGGCGTTGCCGGCATGGAAAAATATATCGACGACCAGGGGCTCGCCGATCTCGCCTCGGTCGGCATGACGAGTAATCAGCCGCTGGAGCCGGTGCGCCTTTCGATCGATCTGCGCGTGCAGTCGATTGTGCGTGATGTCGTTGCCAATGCCGTCGTCAACTACAAGGCCAAGGGTGCAGGCGCCGTCGTCCTCGATGCGCATACGGGCGAGGTGGTTGCCATGGCGTCTGCGCCGGATTTCGATCCGAACAATCCGCAGGAAGGCTCCAAGGACGGCTGGCTGAACCGCATGTCGAACGGCACGTTCGAAATGGGCTCCACCTTCAAGACCTTCTCGACCGCCATGGCGATCGACAGCGGTAAGGTTTCGCTGAAGGACAGTTTCGACGCTACCAACCCGATCCGCATCGGCGGCTTCACCATTCACGACTTCCACGGCCAGCGCCGCTGGCTGACGGTGCCTGAGATCTTCGAATATTCCTCCAACATTGGCACGGCGAGGATGATCGACCTCGTCGGCATGGACCTGCAGAAGGAATATCTGACGCGCCTCGGCTTGCTCACCAAGATGCAGACCGAACTGCCCGAAGTGAAGATGCCGAGCCAGCCACGCGTCTGGAAGAAGATCAACTCGATCACGATCTCCTTCGGCCATGGCGTGGCCACCACGCCGCTGCAGACGGCTGTTGCCGGCGCCGCGCTCATCAACGGCGGCAAACTGATCGAACCGACATTCTTACCGCGCAATCGCGAGCAGGCCGACGAAGTCGCCGAGATGGTCGTCAAGAAGAGCACCAGCGACGACATCCGCTATCTTTTCAAACTGAACGGCATGAAGGGGTCGGGCCGCAATGCCGACGTGCCGGGTTTCCACGTTGGCGGCAAGACCGGCACGGCCGACAAGGTCGTCAACGGCCGCTATGCCAGCAACCTGAATTTCAACGCTTTTCTTGCGGCTTTCCCGATCGACAATCCGAAATATGTGGTGCTGACATTCTGCGACGAACCGCTGGATGGTGAGCAGCATCAGCGTATCGCCGCCTATACGGCGGCACCTATGGTCAAGAACATCGTGCGGCGTGCAGCACCCATTCTCGGTGTCGAGCCGGAATTTGGCGAAGACGGCTCGGCCTTGTTGGTGTCTTATTGAGTGTGAATCAATGTCGGCGTCGATTCGTAAGGGGCGGTCGACCTGAACCAGAGAAGTGCATTCGATGAAATTGCGGGACCTCGCCGGAAATGCGTTTCCGGAACTCAAAGCTGAACTTGAAGGACCGGCCGGGGCGCTGGATATATCAGGATTGTCTTCCGACAGCCGGAAGATCGCGCCCGGAATGGTTTTCGTGGCGATTTCCGGCTCGAAGGCCGATGGTGCGGGCTTCATCGCCGATGCAGTTGCCAAGGGTGCTGCCGCCGTTATCGCATCGCATGCAGCCAAGACCTCCGTACCGGTCCTGGTCGTTTCCGAGCCGCGCCGTTTTCTCTCCGTTGCCGCTTCGCATTTCTACGGCCGACAGCCGGCGACCATGGTTGCGGTGACGGGCACGGCCGGCAAGACCTCGGTTGCTTCCTTCGTCAGGCAGATCTGGGCGCATGCCGGCCATGCGGCTGCGATGATCGGCACGACCGGCGTCATCTCGCCGACGCGCAATGAATATGGCTCGCTGACGACGCCTGATACTGTATCGCTGCACGAGCTGCTGGCGGAACTTGCCGATGAAGGCGTCACGCATGCATCTATGGAGGCTTCCAGCCACGGGCTCGACCAGTATCGCCTCGATGGCGTGAAGCTCGCGGCAGCCGCCTTCACCAATCTCGGCCGCGACCATATGGATTACCATCCGACGGTCGAAGACTATATGGCCGCCAAAATGCATCTCTTCGACCGGGTGCTGCCGAAGGGTTCGCCGGCCGTCATCTTCGCCGACGATCCGTGGTCGGAGCAGGCGATCAAGGCAGCGGCCACTGCTGGCCATGATGTGCGTACGGTCGGTCGCAAGGGTACTTATCTGACGTTGAAGCGTGTCGAGCATTTCCGTCACAAGCAAGTCGCGGAAGTCCATGCCGAAGGTGAGATCTTCGAAGTCGATATTCCGCTCGCAGGGGATTTCCAGATCGCCAATGCGCTGGTTGCCGCTGCGCTCGCCATGTCGACGGGTGTGCCGGCAAAACTCGCCATGGCGGCACTCGAAAAGCTGCAGGGCGCTTCCGGCCGTCTTGAGCTGGTCGGTCATACCAAAGACGGCGCGCTTGCCTATGTCGATTACGCTCATAAGCCGGACGCGCTGGAAAATGTGCTAAACTCGGTGCGTCCGTTCACGACGGGCCGCGTTATCGTCGTGTTCGGCTGCGGCGGCGACCGCGACCGCGGCAAGCGTCCGATCATGGGCGAGATCGCCTGCCGGCTCGCCGACGTCGTGATCGTCACCGATGACAATCCGCGCTCGGAGGAGCCTGCTGCGATCCGCGCCGAGATCATGGCAGCCGCGACATGCGCTTCCGAGATTGGCGACCGCGCAAAGGCGATCCGCGAGGCGGTTCTGCAGCTGAAGTCCGGCGATACGCTGATCGTTGCCGGCAAGGGACATGAAGAGGGGCAGACGGTCGGCAGCGTCACGCTGCCGTTTTCCGATCACGCCGAAGTGCGCAAGGCTTTGGAGGAGCGGGTACCATGAACTGGCTCTGGACCACCGAAGACATGATCGCCGCGATGGCGGGCCGTCCGTTCGGCTCGCTGCCGCAGGGCATTACCGGCATTTCCATCGACAGCCGCTCGATCGCGCCCGGTGAGGCCTTCTTCGCGATCAAGGGCGACCGCGTGGATGGGCACGATTATGCTTCGATGGCGATGGCAAACGGCGCGTCGCTGCTTGTTGTCAGCGAGGCCCGCCTGCCGGCCATGGGGCGCCTGACGGTGCCGATGATCGTGGTCGAGGATGTGCTTGCCGCGCTCGGTAAGCTGGGACAGGCATCGCGCGAGCGCTCGCGGGCGAAGATCATCGCCGTCACTGGCTCGGTCGGCAAGACGACGACCAAGGAGATGCTGCGCCAGGTGCTGTCTCCTTCCGGCAAGGTGCATGCGTCGGTTGCTTCCTTCAACAATCACTGGGGCGTGCCACTGACTTTGGCGCGTATGCCGATCGACACATATTTCGGCGTGTTCGAGGTTGGGATGAACCACCCGGACGAGATCCGGCCGCTCGTGAAGATGATCCGACCGCATGTCGCTGTCGTCACGACGATCGCGCCGGCTCATCTCGGCAATTTCCAGAACGTTCAGGAAATCGCCGCCGCCAAGGCGGAAATCTTCGAGGGGCTGGAGCCGGGCGGCGACGTCGTTCTCAACCGCGACAACGATCAGTTCAATTTCCTGGAACAGGCCGCCCAGGCGCTCGGTATTACGAAAATCCATTCCTTCGGCCAGCATGCCAAGGCGGAATTCCGCCTCGCTGAGTTCAACGGCTCGGACGAAAGTTCGACGCTGTGGATGACTGTCGCAGGCGATACCAAGGAAGTGCGTATCGGCGCACCGGGTCGCCACATCGCTGAGAATGCGCTCGCTGCATTGGGCGTCGTGACAATCGTCCGCGCCAGCCTCGATAAGGCAATCGAAGCGCTCGCGACGTTGAAGCCGGAAAAGGGCAGGGGCAAGCGCTACAGGCTTCCGATCGGCAATGGCAGCTTCACGCTGATCGATGAGAGCTACAACGCCAACCCTGCCTCCATGCGCGCGGCGATCGCGCTGCTTGCGAGCGCCGAACCGACCGGCCGGGGGCGCCGCATCGCGGTGCTCGGCGATATGCTGGAGATGGGCGAATTTGCCGAGCAGGTCCATGCGGATCTCGCCGGGCCGCTGCTGGCCGCCGGTCTCGAACATGTCTGGCTCGCAGGGCCTGAGATGGTGACGCTGAAAGAATCGCTTCCCGATAGCGTCGCGGTCGAGCATCGCGAGAAGACGGAAGAATTGTTGGAATTCGTATTGAACTCGGTCGCACCTGGCGACGTGTTGATGGTGAAGTCGTCTCTGGGGATCGGTTTTGGCAAGATTGTCGCCGCGCTTCTTGACAAGTACCCGCCAGTTTCAGACACGCAACGCGAACCATGATCGGGTAAAAAGGGGCCTTGAATGCTGATTTGGCTAGTCGAACTGTCGGAATATTTCAAATTTCTGAATTTGTTCAGGTATATTACCTTCCGAGCTGGTGCCGCTCTTTTCACCTCCGCTCTGATCGTCTTCCTCTTCGGACCTGCCATCATCAATTCGCTGCGCATCCGGCAGGGAAAAGGCCAGCCGATCCGCGCCGACGGGCCGCAGACGCATTTCAAGAAGGCGGGAACGCCGACCATGGGCGGCCTGATGATCCTGGCCGGCATTGTCGGCGCGTCGTTGCTCTGGGCCGATCTTTCCAACGTCTACGTGGTGGCGACGCTGCTGGTGACGCTCGGCTTCGGCGCGATCGGCTTCTATGACGACTATCTCAAGGTCACCAAGCAAAGCCACAAGGGCTTTTCCGGCAAGGCGCGCCTCGGCATCGAGTTTATCATTGCGGGTATTGCCGTCTATTTCATGATGCGCACGGCGCTGGCCTCCGGCGCTGCCGGCTCGACCTTCGGCTCCTCGATCGCATTCCCCTTTTTCAAGGACTTCCTGATCAATATCGGCATTATGTTCGTCGTCTTCGGTGGCTTCGTCATCGTCGGCGCCGGCAATGCCGTGAACCTGACCGACGGCCTCGATGGGCTTGCCATCGTGCCGGTCATGATCGCCGCGGCCGCCTTCGGCATCATCGCCTATCTTGCCGGTAACGCCGTTTTTGCAAATTACCTGCAGATCAATTTCGTAGTGGGAACGGGCGAGCTTGCCGTCGTCCTCGGCGCCGTCATAGGCGCGGGCCTCGGTTTCCTGTGGTTCAACGCGCCGCCGGCGGCCATCTTCATGGGCGACACGGGGTCGCTCGCGCTCGGCGGCACGATCGGCACGGTTGCCGTTGCCACGAAGCATGAGATCGTCATGGCGATCGTCGGCGGCCTGTTCGTCATGGAGACGCTCTCGGTCATCATCCAGGTCGGCTTTTTCAAGATGACCGGCCGGCGCGTCTTCCTCATGGCGCCGATCCACCATCACTTCGAAAAGAAGGGTTGGACGGAAAGCCAGGTGGTGATCCGCTTCTGGATCATCGCCGTCGGCCTCGCCATGCTCGGCCTTTCCACCCTGAAGCTCCGGTGAGGCCGTCATGATCCCGGTCACGACGCTTGCAGGAAAGAAGGTTGCTCTCTTCGGTCTCGGCGGCTCAGGTCTGGCCACGGCCAAGGCGCTCGTCGCCGGAGGTGCGGATGTTACGGCCTGGGACGACAATCCTGACAGCGTCGCCAAGGCTGCGGCAGAGGGTGTAGCGACTGCCGACCTGCACACGATCGACTGGAGCGCGCAGGCGCTCTTCGTGCTTTCGCCCGGCGTGCCGCTCACCCATCCGAAGCCGCACTGGACAGTCGACCTCGCGCGTGCTGCCGGCGTCGATATCGTCGGCGATGTCGAACTCTTCGTGCGGGAGCGCCGGGCGCATGCTCCCGATTGCCCCTTCGTCGCGATCACGGGGACCAACGGCAAATCGACGACGACGGCGCTGATTGCCCATATCCTGAAATCGAGCGGGCGTGACACGCAGCTCGGGGGCAATATCGGCACGGCCGTGCTGACGCTCGATCCGCCGAAGGCCGAGCGCTACTTCGTCGTTGAATGTTCTTCCTACCAGATCGATCTGGCGCCGACGCTTAATCCATCCGCCGGCATCCTTCTCAACCTGACGCCCGATCATCTCGATCGCCACGGCACGATGCAGCATTATGCCGATGTCAAGGAACGGCTGGTCGCCGGCAGCGATGTTGCTGTTGTCGGCGTCGATGACAGCCATTCGGCGCTGATTGCCGACCGCATCGAGCGGGCAGGGGTAAAGGTTATCAGGATCTCGCGCCGCAATGTGCTGGCCGACGGTATTTATGCCGAAGGCACGAAGCTCATCCAGGCAGCATCCGGGGCGATGCTGCCCTTCGTCGATCTCGATGGCATCCAGACGCTGCGCGGCAGCCATAATGCGCAGAACGCGGCTGCTGCGGTCGCCGCCTGCCTTGCCGTCGGCGTTTCCGCCGAAGACATCCGTGCGGGGCTGGCATCGTTCCCCGGTCTCAAGCACCGCATGCAGCCCGTCGGCCAGCGCGGCAATGTCGTCTTCGTCAACGATTCCAAGGCCACGAATGCGGATGCTGCGGCTCCGGCACTTTCGAGCTACAGCAGGATCTACTGGATCGCCGGCGGATTGTCGAAAGCCGGTGGCATCATGACACTTGCGCCCTATTTTCCGCGCATCGCCAAGGCCTACCTGATCGGCGAGGCGGCGGCGGAATTTGCCGCCACACTCGGCGAGGCGGCACCCTACGAAATATCAGGCACGCTGGAACGGGCCGTGGCGCATGCCGCAGCTGATGCCGAAAAGGATGAAACCGGCCAAGTGGCCGTGATGTTATCCCCGGCTTGCGCAAGCTTCGACCAGTACAAGAACTTTGAAGTCAGGGGCGATGCCTTTGTCGGCCATGTGGCCGCCCTTGACGGCGTGACCATGCTGATCAATTCGGCGACAGGAGATAAATGACATGGTGAGCCGCGCGGAACGTGGAGCATTGGCCGATTGGTTCTGGACCATCGACCGTTTCTTCCTGGCCCTGTTCCTCTTCCTGATGGGCATCGGCTTCATGCTCTCCTTTGCGGCGTCGCCGGCGGTTGCCGAGCGCATCGGCCTGGAGCCTTTCCACTTCGTCAAGCGCCATGCGGCCTTCATGATCCCGTCGATTGCGGTCATGCTCGGCCTTTCCTTCCTGACGCCGCGCCAGGTGCGGCGCACCGCGATCATCCTGCTGATCGTGGCACTCGCCATGATGCTTCTGGCGCTATTCTTCGGAATCGAAGTCAAGGGATCCCGCCGCTGGGTGACGCTTGCGGGTATCTCCATTCAGCCTTCGGAATTTATGAAGCCGGCCTTCGTCGTCGTCTGCGCCTGGCTCTTTTCCGAACATGCCCGCCAGCCGGAAATCCCGGGCAACCTTTTTGCTATCATCCTGTTCGGCATGGTCGCAGCCCTTCTCGTGGCGCAACCCGACCTTGGCCAGACGATCCTGACGACGGCCGTCTGGGGCGGCATGTTCTTCATGGCCGGCATGCCCTGGCTCTGGATCATCGTGCTCGGCGCCGGTGGTGCAGGCGGCCTCGTGACGGCGTATTATGTCTTTCCGCACGTAGCGGGGCGAATCGACAAGTTCCTGACCGGCGAGGGCGATACGTTCCAGATCGATACCGCCCGCGAGGCGATCATTCGGGGCGACTGGTTCGGGCAGGGGCCGGGCGAGGGCATCGTCAAGCGCATCATCCCGGACGCCCATACCGACTTCATCTTCTCGGTTGCGGCCGAGGAATTCGGCATCGTCTTCTGCATCGCGCTCGTCGCCATCTTCACGGTGCTGGTGCTGCGCGGCCTGTCGCATGCTTATCGCGAACGCAACGACTTCAATCGCTTTGCCGTCGCCGGCCTCGTGCTGCAGATGGGCATACAGTCGATTATTAACATCGGCGTCAATCTCGAACTGCTGCCGGCAAAGGGCATGACGCTGCCGCTGATTTCCTATGGTGGTTCGTCGATGGTGGCGATCTGCGTGACGGCCGGCTTCATTCTGGCGCTGACGCGCCACCGACCGGAAAAACGTGCGCAGGACCGGAGCCTCTTCCGCGTGCCGCACGGCATGCCGGCGGAGTAAGGATATTATGAGCAAGGGCATTGTCCTTCTTGCCGCCGGAGGAACCGGCGGTCACGTCTTTCCGGCCGAAGCGCTCGCCTTCAAGCTGAAGGAGCGCGGCTATTCCGTGCATCTCGTTACAGACAGTCGTGCCGAACGCTATGCCGGCAAGTTTCCGGCCGATGAGATCCATGTCGTGCCGTCGGCAACGATCGGTTCCAAGAACCCCGTGGCCGTTGCCCGTACTCTGTGGAAGCTCTGGACCGGAATGCGCGCCGCAAAGCGGCTGATCCAGCGGCTGAAGCCCGTTGTCGTCGTCGGCTTCGGCGGTTATCCGACCGTGCCGCCGTTGCTTGCCGCCACCCGCCTCGGCGTACCCTCGATGCTGCATGAGCAGAATGCTGTGATGGGGCGCGCCAACAAGGCGCTCGCGCCGCGTGTCCAGGCGATTGCCGGCGGCTTCCTGCCCGAGAGCGGCGGCACGTTTTCCGACAAGACGATTACAACCGGCAATCCCGTGCGGCCGGCGATCCTTGCCGCGGCCGAACAGCCTTACATGCCGTCGCATCCGGGCGAGGATTTCAATCTCGTGGTCTTCGGCGGCAGCCAGGGCGCGCAATATTTCTCCAAGGCGATGCCGACGGCGATCAGCCTGCTTGATGATGAGCTGCGCACGCGGTTGAAAGTGACACAGCAGGTTCGCCCTGAGGATATGGAGATGGTGCGGGGTTGTGTGGCGCAGCTGCAGATGGGTGCCGATATCGCGCCGTTTTTCAATGACATGGCGGAGCGCCTTGCCAAGGCGCATCTGGTCATCTGCCGCTCCGGAGCCTCGACGGTTTCGGAAATATCCGTCATCGGCCGCCCGGCCGTGCTCGTGCCTTATCCCCATGCGCTCGACCATGACCAGGCTGCCAATGCGGCGGCGCTGGCAGCGACCGGCGGAGCTAAAGTGATCGCACAGTCGGAGCTTTCTCCCGAACGCATCGCTTCCATCCTGACGCATGTGATGAACGATCCGGAGAAGCTCGCGAGCATGGCGGCTGCCGCCAAGCTTGCGGGAAAACCTGACGCAGCGAACTTGCTTGCCGACATGGTTGAGGCTATTGCCGCCGGCAAGACAGTTGCAGAATTCAAGGGGGCACGCGCATGAAGCTGCCGAAGGCAATCGGCCTCGTCCATTTCATCGGCATTGGCGGTATCGGCATGAGTGGTATCGCCGAGGTGCTGCATAATCTCGGCCACAGGGTGCAGGGGTCGGATCAGACCGACAGTGCCAATGTGCAGCGCCTGCGCGACAAGGGCATCGAGGTCTTCGTAGGCCACAAGGCGGAAAACCTCGGCGATGCCGAAGTCGTCGTGGTCTCGACCGCGATCAAGAAGAGCAATCCGGAACTCATCGCCGCGCGCGAAAAACTCCTGCCTGTCGTGCGCCGCGCCGAAATGCTCGCCGAGCTGATGCGCTTCCGCAATGCGATTGCCATCGGCGGCACGCATGGCAAGACGACGACCACTTCGCTGGTCGCTACGCTGCTCGAAGCCGGCGGGTTGGATCCGACGGTCATCAATGGCGGCATCATCAATGCCTACGGCACGAATGCGCGAATGGGCGAGGGTGAGTGGATGGTGGTCGAAGCGGACGAATCCGACGGCACCTTCCTGAAGCTGCCCGCCGACGTCGCTGTCGTGACCAATATCGATCCTGAGCATCTCGACCATTACGGCAATTTCGATGCGGTTCGCGCCGCCTTCCGGCAGTTCGTCGAGAACGTCCCTTTTTACGGCTTCGGTGTCATGTGCCTCGATCATCCCGAGGTTCAGGCCCTGGTCAGTCGTATCGAAGACCGCAAGGTCATCACCTACGGCGAAAACCCGCAGGCCGATGTGCGCTTCATGAATGTGCGCATCGACGGCACGCGCTCGATTTTCGATGTCGAAATTCGCCGCCGCCGTACGGGACAGGTCATCAGGCTCGATGATCTCATCATGCCGATGCCCGGCCGTCACAATATCTCGAATGCCACAGCGGCCATTGCCGTCGCCAACCGGCTCGGCATGTCCCGCGAGGATATAGCCAAAGGGCTTGCCTCCTTCGGCGGCGTCAAGCGTCGCTTCACGCTGACGGGCGAATGGAACGGCGTGCAGGTCTTCGACGACTACGGCCATCATCCGGTCGAGATCAAGGCGGTGCTGCGCGCCGCTCGCGAGGCCTGCAAGGGGCGGATCATCGCCGTACACCAGCCTCACCGCTATACCCGCCTGTCGAGCCTATTCGAGGAATTTGCCGCCTGCTTTAATGATGCGGACAGTATTTTCATCGCGCCCGTCTACGCTGCAGGTGAAGAGGCCATCGAGGGTGCGGATTCGGAATCGCTGGTTTCCCGCATCAAATCGGGTGGTCATCGCGACGCGCGCTTCCTTCCTTCGGCTGAAGCTCTACCTCAGATGGTAGCAGAGATTGCAAAGCCCGGGGACTTTGTGGTTCTCCTGGGTGCTGGTAGCATTACATATTGGGCAGCAGCGCTGCCGAAGCAGTTGCAAGACCTTTCAGGAAAGTCCGCATGAAACAGGTTAACGGGGAAAAGCTTCTTGCCTCTCTCGGAGAGGGCGTAAAGGACATTCGCGGCCGACTGACGCCGGATGCCCCCATGGACCGCGTCACCTGGTTCCGCGCCGGCGGGCTGGCCGAGCTGATGTTCCAGCCGCATGACGAAGAGGATCTGATTGCCTTCCTGAAGATCCTGCCGGATGAAGTGCCGCTGACGGTCGTGGGCGTCGGCTCGAATATTCTGGTGCGCGATGGCGGCATTCCGGGAGTCGTGCTGCGCCTGTCGGCCAAGGGCTTCGGCTTTGTCGAACTCGCAGGCGAAAACCGCATTCTCGCCGGTGCCATCTGCCCTGACAAGCATGTTGCCGCCATGGCGATGGACAATGGCATTGGCGGTTTCGCCTTCTACTACGGCATTCCAGGCGGTATCGGCGGTGCTGCGCGCATGAACGCCGGCGCCAATGGCGCGGAAACGAAGGATCGTCTCATCGAGGTGCGGGCAATCGACCGCAAGGGCAACAAGCATGTGCTGTCGAATGCCGAGATGGGCTATTCCTATCGCCACTCTGACGCTGCTGACGACCTGATCTTCACGTCGGTGCTGTTCGAGGGCTATCGCGACGACCGCGCGAAGATTCGCGCTGAAATGGATGCCGTGCGCAATCACCGCGAGACGGTGCAGCCGATTCGCGAAAAGACCGGTGGTTCGACTTTCAAGAATCCCGAGGGTCATTCCGCGTGGAAGCTGATCGACGAGGCGGACTGCCGTGGTTTGGTCATCGGCAGCGCGCAGATGTCGTCTCTTCACTGCAACTTCATGATCAACATGGGGCAGGCGACGGGCTATGATCTCGAATATCTCGGTGAAGAAGTGCGCCGCAAGGTTTTCGAAACGGCGGGCATCAAGCTCGAATGGGAAATCAAGCGTCTCGGCCTTTTCATGCCGGACCGCGAGGTTCGCCCGTTCCAGGGCGTCACGACGGAGTAGGCGCTACTTTACCGCGAGCCTCAGTCCTTCACGCGGCGTGACGACGGGTTTCCAGCCCAACACGTCACGTGCGTGGGAAATGTCGACCTGCAGCGAGCCGCAGAGGCGCTGGTAGACGGCTTCCTTTCCGATGATCCTGGCCGCCATATGCATCAGCGATGGCGGGAAGGGGAGCAGCTTGGGCTTGACGCCGAGACCAGCGGCGATCCCTTCGATTAGTCCCGGTGTCGATAAGTCTTCGCCATCTCCCGCGAGAAAGGTCTCGCCAGCGGCGGCGGGATGCTGCATGCCGGTGATGATGAGATCGACGAGGTTCTGCACGGCGACCAGCGTGCGACTGTTTTTCAGCGAGGCAAAAGGCAGGGGCAATTTCTTGCGGACAAGCCCGACCAGCAGGGCGAAGTTACCGCGCGCGCCGGGGCCATAAACCAGCGGGGGGCGGATGATGACGACATCCATGCCAGTACGGGCGGAGATCTCGCGCAGGCCGATTTCGCTTTCCAATTTGGAAATGCCGTAGGGATCGAGCGGCTTCGGCGCATCATCGTGCCGAAACGGCCGATCAGTTTCTTCGCCGTTGACCTTGATGGTGCTGATGAAGACGAAGCGCTTCACGCCGGCTCGGGCTGCCTGTTCGGCAAGATTGAGTGTTGAGGCGGTGTTGGCCCGGCGGAAATCCGCCAAAGGATCGGCCGAGCGATCATTCATGATATGAACGCGGGCAGCAAGATGGACGATGACATCGACGCCTTCGATCGCTGCAGTCCAATCAGTCTTCTCGGTGATATCGATAAGGAAATGCCTGATGTCCGGCGGGGATGCTGGTGTCGCGGATCGTGTCGTGACCGTTACATCGCAAATCCGCTCTTTGCGCAGACGTTCGATAAGGGGAGCGCCGACGAAGCCGGCTGCGCCGGTGACGAGGCATCGCATGATCTTCTCCCTGTTCGGCCCATGGAGGTCTTCGCTAACCGGAACTGGCGGTCGCATCAATAAAAAAAGCCGCGACGTTGTGCGTCGCGGCTTCTTGTTCAGGAAGTATGAAGTTCAGACTTCCTCGCGGCCCGATAACCGGATGCAGATCAGCGAGATCGCAGCCGAGGCGGCGAGGTAATAGCCGACATAGTTCAGGCTGTAGTTGGTCGCGAGCCAGGTGGCGATATAGGGGGCGAGCGAAGCTCCGAAGATGCCGCCGAGGTTGAAGGTCATCGAGGCGCCGGTGTAGCGCACCATGGTCGGGAAGGGGGCTGCGAGCGCTGCGCCGATCGGACCGTAGGTGAAGCCCATCAGGCCAAGCCCGATGATCGAGCACAGGAAGGCGCCTGTGAGGCCCGCCGTCAGCAGGCTCGCATAGAAGAAGCCGAAGATGGCAATGGCGATCGTCGTCAGTGTCAGGATCATGCGACGCGAGTAACGATCAGACAGCCAGCCGGAGAGCGGGATCGTCAGGCCGAAGAAGACGACGCCGACGAGCTGAACGACGAGGAACTGCTCACGCGTGTAGCCGAGTTTCGTCGTGCCCCAGGACAGCGTGAAGACCGTCATCAGGTAGAAGAGCACAAAAGTGGCAACGGCGATGAACGTGCCGAGAATCAGGCTGCGCAGATGACCGCGGAAGACGGTGGCGACCGGAACGGCGACGCGCTCGTGCTTTTCGATGGCCTTCTGGAACTCCGGCGTTTCGGCAATCTTCAAGCGGACGTAGAGACCGACGGCGACCAATGCCAGACTGGCGATGAAGGGAATGCGCCAGCCATAGGCGAGGAAGTCCTCGTTGCTCATGGTTTCCGCCAGGATCAGGAAGAAGCCGGAGGAAAGGATGAAGCCGATCGGCGCGCCGAGCTGAGGGAACATGGCGTACCAGCTGCGCTTGCCGGGAGGAGCGTTTTCCGTCGCGAGCAGCACCGCGCCGCCCCATTCGCCGCCGAGGCCGAGGCCCTGGCCGAAGCGGCACAGCGCAAGCAGCAGCGGCGCGGCGATGCCGATCGCATCGTAGCCCGGCAGAATACCGATCACCACGGTCGACAGGCCCATGGTCATCAGGGCTGCCACCAGCGTCGCCTTGCGGCCGACCTTATCGCCGAAATGGCCGAAGACCACGGCGCCGAAGGGGCGGGCGAAGAAGGCGATCGAGAAGGTCACCAGCGACTGCAGCAGCGCAGAGGTTGGATCGCTCGACGGAAAGAAGAGGTGCGGGAAAACGAGGACGGCTGCCGTCGCATAGACGTAGAAGTCGAAGAATTCGATCGTGGTGCCGATGAGGCTAGCGATCAGGACGCGTGCGGGGGAATTGACCTGCGTGCTGCTCGAAGGGCTCGGCGATACGGAGATCGCGTCTGTCATGTTCATTCCAATCAGTATTTTATCGATTTGCTTGAGAGCTGTCGCTCTTAACGCAATTTTAAGGCTGAGAAAATGCCCGCACACGCAAGAATATGACACAAGAGAGATGATCCGCCGATGGGGCGAGGTCGCCTCGATGCGGCACGGTCTGCCAAGCGTGGCGATTTCTCAGCCTTGCCTCAGGCTTGAGTGGGTTGGTTCCGAATCTTGACCGGAATCGGATTGCAATCGATTTATGGAAAACCCTCTAGTTGAGGAAATGGAAGCACATATGCAAAAACGTCTTGTGCAAAAAAGTCTTGCTGCTGAGTTTTTCGGTACGTTCTGGTTGGTCTTCGGCGGATGCGGCAGTGCCGTGCTGGCGGCCGCGTATCCCGAACTTGGAATCGGCTTTGCCGGCGTGGCGCTGGCCTTTGGTTTGACCGTCGTCACCATGGCCTATGCCGTGGGCGGTATTTCCGGCGGCCATTTCAATCCGGCCGTCTCTCTCGGCCTTGTCGTTGCGGGACGTTTTCCCGCGACGCGTCTCATTCCTTATATTACCGCGCAGGTGATCGGTGCCATCGCCGCTGCCGCAGCGCTCTACCTCATCGCCAGTGGCAAAGCGGGTTTCGATCTCGGCGGGTTCGCCGCCAACGGATATGGCGAACATTCTCCGGGCGCTTATTCGCTGCTTTCGGCACTGCTGATCGAAATTCTGCTGACCATGTTCTTCCTGATCATCATCCTGGGATCGACCAGCAGCAGGGTGCCTGCCGGCTTTGCGCCGCTTGCGATCGGCCTCGGGTTGACGCTGATTCATCTCGTCTCGATCCCCGTTACGAACACCTCCGTCAATCCTGCGCGTTCGACCGGACAGGCGCTTTTCGTCGGCGGATGGGCGCTGCAGCAACTCTGGCTGTTCTGGATCGCGCCGCTTGCCGGAGGTGCGATCGGCGGCCTGGTCTGGAAGTTCTTCGGCGATAAGGACTGACTGCAGAATATTGGTGCATGTCATTGAACCCGCGCGGCTTTTCCGCGCGGTTTTTTTGTTTTCCATCGTGCTTGCGACTTATTCACTGCGATATTCGAGGGATCGCAACGGCAGAAAAATGAAGCATACGGCAAGGCGGAGTTAACGAAAGTAAACGATTCGTTAACCATAATGATGCTCTAATGCACCCAAGTCAGACAAAGACCACGAACCGCGCAGACCAGCTTCGCGCAAGCCTCGGTTCGGCAGAGTGGAAGTTATTTTTGGGGGTGTTGATGAGTCGCGAGCGCGTAGCTGTCCTGATGGGCGGATTTTCCTCGGAGAGGCCTGTCAGCCTTTCCTCGGGGAAGGCGTGTGCCGATGCTCTCGAAGGTGAAGGTTTCAAGGTGACGCGCATCGATGTCGAGCGCGACATTTCCGAAAAGCTTTCTGCTCTGAAGCCCGATGTTGTCTTCAATGCCTTACATGGGCCTTTCGGCGAGGACGGCACCATTCAGGGCATTCTCGAATATCTGCAGATTCCATATACGCATTCGGGTGTGCTTGCCTCCGCGCTTGCCATGGACAAGGGCCGGGCGAAGCGTGTGGCTGCGGCCGCCGGTGTTCCGGTCGCCGAATCGCAGGTTCTGAATCGCTTCTCGTTCCCGTCGGAGCATCCGATGAAGGCGCCCTATGTGGTCAAGCCGGTGCGCGAAGGTTCCAGTTTCGGCGTCGTCATCGTCGGTGAGGATCAGGCGCATCCGCCACAGGTTATCGGCTCGGACGAATGGCGTTATGGCGAGGAAGTCATCGTCGAGCGCTACATCCACGGTCGCGAGTTGACCTGCGGTGTGATGGGCGATCAACCCATGGATGTCATCGAGGTGGTACCACAGGGCCACAATTTCTATGATTACGACTCCAAGTATGCGTCGGGTGGCTCAAAACATGTCTTGCCGGCTAAAATTTCACCGAAAATTTACCAAAAAATACAAACATTGGCATTAAGGGCGCATCAAGCAATCGGTTGCCGCGGCGTCAGTCGGTCCGACTTTCGTTACGACGATCGTTTTTCCGAAGACGGCGAGATCATCTGGCTGGAGGTCAATACCCAGCCAGGCATGACTCCAACCTCCCTTGTGCCCGAAATGGCCGGCCATGCCGGATATTCCTTTGGTGCATTTCTCCGGTGGATGGTGGAGGACGCGTCTTGTTTGCGTTGACGGTCAAAAGGATAGGGCGCCCCAGCCGTTACATCGAGCTTCCGATTGCGGAAGCCGACGAGCGTCGCGTGCTGCCGCGTCCGCTGCGCCGAGTCGTGCGCTTCTTCGTCAGCCTCGGTAGCGGGCGCATCCATATCCCCGCACACACGGGCACGGTTTCTGCACTCGGTTTCCTGGCTGCGACCGGTCTCTATGGCATGTCACTCGGCGGCCATACGGAAGCGGTCGCGCAGGCAACGACCAGCGCTGTCGGTTTTGCTATCGAGGACGTGAAGGTTTCCGGCAACAATCAGACCTCCGAAATCGAGATTCTTCAGCTTCTCGGCCTTGATGGCGCGACATCGCTCGTCGCTCTCGATGTTGATGCCGCGCGCCAGAAGATCGCGCGTCTTCCGTGGGTCGAGAATGTCGAAGTCCGCAAGGTCTATCCGAAGACGATCGAGGTGAAGCTCTCGGAGCGCGTCGCCTATGCCATTTGGCAGCACGGGCAGGAGCTTTCGCTGATCGAAAAGAGCGGCAGCGTGATCGCGCCGCTTCGGGACAATAAATTCTCGACCTTGCCGCTCGTCGTCGGCCGTGATGCCGAAACGGCTGCTGCGTCCATCGAGGATGCGTTTTTCAAGTGGCCTGACGTCAAGGCCCGCGTGAAGGCATATGTCTGGGTGTCCGGCCGCCGGTGGGATCTGCATATGGACAACGGCGTCGTCGTCAAGCTGCCGGAAGATGATGTCGACCAGGCGCTCGCGACGCTTTCGAAATTCGATAGGGAACAACAGCTTCTGGAGCGCGATATCGCTGCAGTCGATCTCAGGCTGCCGGACCGCACGACGATCCAGTTGACGCCGGAGGCGGCTGCCCGCCGGCAGGCAGCGGTCGCAACGCGCACCAAGGACTTGAAGAAGGCGGGGCAGAATATATGAGCTTGTTCGGTTCATCCCATTTTGGATTGCCGCGCCTGAAGCCGCTTTCGTCGAAGCGGTCCCATATCGTTTCGGTGCTCGACATCGGTTCGACCAAGGTCGTCTGCATGATCGGCCGGCTGACGCCGCGCGAGGAAAGCCAGATCCTGCCAGGCCGCACGCATAATATCGAGATCATCGGTATCGGCCATCAGCGTTCGCGCGGCATCAAGACCGGCGTGATCGCCGATCTCGACGCGCTGGAAGGCGTCATCCGTCTTGCCGTCGATGCGGCCGAGCGCATGGCGGGCCTCACCGTCGAAAGCCTGATCGTCAATCTGACGGCCGGTCGTCTCGGCAGCGACATTTATACCGCGACCATCGATCTCGGCGGCCAGGAAGTCGAGCTGAACGACCTGAAAAAGGTGCTTTCGGCCGCCTGCCAGCAGTCGCTGCGCCAGGACCGGGCCGTCCTGCATTCGCTGGCGACTGGTTTCTCGCTCGACGGCGAACGCGGCATCCGCGATCCGCTGGCGATGTATGGCGATGCGCTCGGCGTCGACATGCATGTCGTGACCGCGGAACGTTCGGCGCTCAAAAATCTCGAGCTCAGCGTCAATCGCGCGCATCTTTCGGTGGAAGGAATCGTTGCAACGCCTTATGCATCCGGTCTTGCCGCACTCGTCGACGATGAAGTCGAACTTGGCTGTGCGGCCATCGATATGGGCGGCGGCACGACGACGATTTCGGTTTTTGCCGAGGGCAAGCTCGTTCATACCGATGCTGTCGGCCTCGGCGGACATCATGTGACGACCGACCTCGCACGCGGCCTTTCCACCCGCATCGAGGATGCGGAACGTTTGAAGGTGGTTCACGCTTCGGCGCTGACCAACTCTTCCGACGAGCGTGAGCTGATCTCCATTCCGCCGATCGGCGAGGATGATCGAGATCAGCCGTCGCAGGTGCCGCGGGCTCTGGTGTCGCGCATCGTTTCTGCTCGCATCGAGGAGACGATGGAACTTATCCGCGACCGTATCCAGCGTTCAGGCTTCAGCCCGATCGTCGGCAAACGCGTCGTGCTGACGGGCGGTGCCAGCCAGCTCACCGGCCTTGCCGAAGTGGCACGGCGCATCCTGGCCCGTAACGTCCGCATCGGCCGTCCGATGGGCGTCTCGGGCCTGCCAACGGCAGCCAAGGGACCGGCTTTTTCGACGGCTGTCGGGCTGATGATCTATCCGCAGGTGGCGGACATGGAAACACATGCGTCACAGAGCAGCCTGCTCATGTCGCTTGGGGGTAATAACAGTCGCATCGCCCGCATGGGCCAGTGGCTGAAGGAAAGCTTTTGAAATTGAGTGAATTGGCCGGCGTGGCGATGCGGCCAGAGAGAGAAGGAACAGGTACCATGACTATCAAGCTGCAAAAGCCTGACATCACCGAGCTGAAGCCGCGCATCACCGTGTTCGGCGTCGGCGGCGGCGGCGGCAATGCCGTCAATAACATGATCTCGGCCGGTCTCCAGGGTGTCGACTTCGTCGTCGCCAACACGGATGCCCAGGCGCTGACCATGACGAAGGCCGAACGGGTCATCCAGCTCGGCGCCAACGTCACCGAGGGCCTCGGCGCCGGTTCGCAGCCTGAAGTCGGCCGTGCGGCCGCCGAAGAGTGCATCGACGAGATCATCGATCACCTGAACGGCACGCATATGTGCTTCGTCACTGCCGGCATGGGCGGCGGCACCGGCACGGGTGCTGCTCCCGTCGTCGCACAGGCCGCCCGCAACAAGGGCATCCTGACCGTCGGCGTGGTCACCAAGCCGTTCCATTTCGAAGGCGGACGCCGCATGCGTCTGGCCGAATCCGGCATTCAGGAACTGCAGAAGTCTGTCGATACGCTCATCGTCATTCCGAACCAGAATCTCTTCCGCATCGCCAACGATAAGACGACCTTCGCCGACGCCTTCGCCATGGCTGACCAGGTTCTCTACTCGGGCGTTGCTTGCATCACCGACCTGATGGTCAAGGAAGGTCTCATCAACCTCGACTTCGCCGATGTCCGCTCGGTCATGCGCGAGATGGGTCGTGCGATGATGGGTACGGGCGAAGCCTCCGGTTCGGGCCGCGCGATGCAGGCTGCCGAAGCGGCGATCGCCAACCCGCTGCTCGACGAAACCTCGATGAAGGGTGCGCAGGGGCTGCTGATCTCCATCACCGGCGGTCGCGACCTCACGCTCTTCGAAGTCGATGAAGCTGCGACGCGCATCCGCGAAGAAGTTGATCCGGACGCCAACATCATCCTCGGAGCAACCTTCGACGAATCGCTCGAAGGCATTATCCGCGTCTCGGTCGTCGCCACCGGCATCGACCGCGCCATGGGTGAGGGCACCGACCGCGTGTTCCAGCCGGCAGCAAAGCCCGCTATCCGCCCCTCCGCGGCCGTTGCTCCGGCATCGGCCGCAGTTCAGCCTGCTCCGGTAATGCAGGCACCGAAGGCCGACCAGATTGCGCAGACCATCCGCGAAGCTGAAGTCGCGATGGAACGCGAACTGGAAATCCCGGCCCCGCGTGCCGCTGCTCCGCTGCAGCAGCCGGTGATGCAGGAAACCTTCCGTCCGCAGAGCAAGATCTTCGCTCCTGCGCCGGAAGCTGCCCCGGTCATGCGCCAGGCTCCGGTTCAGCCGGCTCCCGTCATGCAGCAGCCGGCTCCGCAGCCGGTCATGCAGCAGCAGCCGATGCACCAGCCGGTCCGCCAGGAACCGATCATCCGCCAGGCTCCCGAGCAGGTCCGCATGCCGAAGGTCGAGGACTTCCCGCCCGTCGTCCAGGCCGAGATCGACCACCGCTCGCAGCCCGTTTCCTCCCACGTCCAGGAAGAGCGCGGTCCGATGGGCCTGCTCAAGCGAATCACCAATTCGCTCGGCCGCCGCGACGAAGAGGTCGCTCCGGAAATGACATCCGCGCCGGCCGCTGCTTCGCAGCAGCGCCGTCCGCTGTCGCCGGAAGCAAGCCTCTACGCACCGCGCCGCGGCAACCTCGACGACCAGGGCCGCGCGGTTCCGCAGGCCAGGATGATGCAGGAAGACGACCAGCTGGAAATTCCGGCCTTCCTGCGCCGTCAGTCGAACTGAGAGAGCACTTCTCCACAGAAAACGCCCGGGACCGAAACCCCGGGCGTTTGCATTTCTAGATGCTTGAATTCTAAATGCTTTTGCCGCTGCGGATTTCGTAACAAATCGAAACGAACAGTGATTTGGATTGCAGCGCAGGTCCACGTAAGTATGAGGCAAGCGAGCTGCCCCAAGAGTCCGCTTCGAGCGGTTAGGGCAGCATAGAAGAAAGACCCGGCCGGTTGGCAGCAACGGGTACGGAAGAATAAAGGCAGAATTTTATGGGACTTGGCTTGCTGGGTTTTCAAACGACGGTATCGCGTCCGGTGACACTTTCGGGCATCGGCGTCCATTCGGGTGCCGACGTTTCGATCACCTTCAATCCGGCCGAAGCCGGCACGGGCGTGATTTTCCAGCGTGTTCACGAAAACGGCGACGTTACCGAACTGAAGGCTGTTTCCTCGCAAGTCGGCAATACCGATCTCTGCACCGTTCTCGGCTTCTCGCCGGCCCATTCCGTCGCGACGATCGAACATGTCATGGCAGCCGTCTATGCGCTCGGCCTCGATAACGTGGTCATCGAAGTCAACGGCGCCGAAATGCCGATCATGGATGGCAGCTCGGTTCCCTTCGTAGAAGCCATCGAGCAGGTCGGCCTCGTTTCCCTCGGCGTCAAGCGCCGCTACATCCGCATCACCAAGCCCGTTCGTATCGAGCATGGTGGTTCCTGGAGCGAGTTCCGCCCCTATGACGGCACGCGCTTCGAAGTCGAGATCGATTTCGAATGCCCGCTGATCGGCCGCCAGAAGTGGGAAGGCGATCTTACCGCCACCGTCTTCAAGGCAGAGCTGTCGCGGGCGCGCACCTTCGGCTTCATGCGTGATGTCGAGCGTCTGTGGGCTTCGGGCCATGCTCTCGGCTCCTCGCTCGAGAACTCGGTCGTCATTTCCGACGACAATACCGTCATCAATGTCGAAGGCCTGCGCTATGCCAAGGACGAGTTCGTGCGTCACAAGACGCTCGATGCCGTCGGCGATCTGGCGCTTGCCGGCGCACAGTTCATCGGCTGCTACCGTTCTTACCGCGGCGGCCACAAGATGAACGCCAACGCTCTCAAGGCGCTGCTCAGCGATCCCTCGGCTTATGAAGTGGTCGAGACGTCGATACCGCGCCAGCGCGTTGCCGTTCGCGAATTCATTGCAGTCAGCGCTCCGGAGTTCGCTCCCTGGTCGGCATGACTTCCAGTATACCAATTAAGGCCAGGGCCGCCTCCTAACCGAGGCGGTTTTTTTATGGGGAAGGGCGGATGGCGCGCCGATAGATGTTTTGCGGCATATATTTAGCCGCCGCCGCTTCGAATGCCGGTGAAAAGCCCGACATTCTCGGCGGTGCTGCCACAAAAATGCGTTAATGCGTGATCATTGCGTTGCTCTTGATAGGTATTTGTGGCTAGAAACGCCAGCTAGGCGTGGCTGCTGTGGAGTGGACGGCGGCGGTGGGATTCTTTCGAATGGCTTATGCAAGGTCTGACATGATGATGAAGACAGCGCGCGCTTTGCTCGCATCCGTGATGGTGCTGAGCGCAGGCGCCTTGATTTCCGGCTGCCAGTCGGACCCTGATATCGACATCACCAAGCTCGGCCTCGAAACCGATCCGCCTGATGTGCTTTACACTCAAGGCCTTGCCAACATGAAGGCCGGCAACATGGCCGAGGCGGCGCGCAAGTTCGATGCGATCGATGCGCAGAATCCTTTCTCGGAATGGGCGCGCAAAGCGCTCGTGATGAGCACCTTCGTCAAGTACCGCCAGGGCCGCTTTGACGACGCGCTTGCATCGGGCAACAAATATATGGCGCAGTATCCGAAGTCCAAGGATGCGGCTTACGTGCAGTATCTGGTGGGTCTGACCTACTCCAAGCAGATCGTCGACGTGACGCAGGACCAGCGCGCGGCGCAGAAGACGATCGAGGCGATGCAGGCCGTCGTCGACAATTATCCCGACTCCGAGTACGTCGATGACGCGCAGGCCAAGATCCGTTTTGCGCGCGACCAGCTCGCCGGCAAGGAGATGCAGGTCGGCCGCTACTATATGGAGCGCAAGGAATATCTCGCCGCGATCTCGCGCTTCCGCATCGTCGTCGAAAAGTATCCGAACACGAATCAGGTCGAGGAGGCGCTCGCCCGTCTCGTCGAAGCCTATTACGCGATGGGCGTCGTCGAAGAGGCGCAGACTGCCGCTGCCGTTCTCGGTCACAATTATCCCGACAGCCAGTGGTATGCTGATTCTTACAAGCTGCTGCAGTCGGGTGGCGCGGAGCCGCGTGAAAACAAGGGTTCGTGGATCGCTGCAGCGGGCAAGAAACTCCTTCTCGGTTCCTGAGGCCAATGCTGATCCAGCTTTCGATCCGCGATATCGTTCTGATCGAGCGGCTGGATCTTGCCTTCGAGACCGGCCTCTCCGTGCTGACGGGTGAGACGGGTGCCGGCAAATCCATCCTGCTCGACAGTCTTTCGCTGGCCCTTGGCGGGCGCGGCGATGGCACTCTCGTGCGTCATGGCGAGGACAAGGGTCAGGTGACAGCGGTCTTCGATGTCGGCATGGATCACGGTGTCCGGAAGCTTCTGCGCGAGAACGGCATCGACGACGAAGGCGACCTGATCTTCCGCCGCCAGCAATCCTCAGACGGGCGCACCAAGGCCTATGTGAATGACCAGCCCGTCAGCGTGCAGCTGATGCGCCAGGCGGGCCAGATGCTGGTCGAGATCCACGGTCAGCACGACGACCGTGCGCTCGTCGATACAAACGCCCACAGAACGCTGCTGGACGCCTTTGCCGGCATTAGCGAGGACGTGCAGGACGTAGCTGCGCTTTACCGCCAGTGGCGCGATAGCGAGCGCACCTTGAAGAAGCACCGCGAGAAGGTCGAGGCGGCGGCCCGCGAGGCGGACTATCTGCGCGCCTCCGTCGAAGAGCTCGATAAGCTCTCGCCGCGCGATGGCGAAGAGGATGAGCTTGCCGACCGGCGCCAGAAGATGATGAAGGCGGAGCGCATCGCCGGCGATATTGCCGAGGCTTCCGAGTTCCTGAACGGCAATGCCTCTCCCGTGCCGCATATCGCTTCGCTGGTGCGCCGTCTGGAGCGCAAGAGCCATGAGGCGCCCGGCCTGCTGGAAGATACCGTAGCGCTGCTCGACGCCGCTTTGGACCAGCTTTCCAACGCGCAGATGGAAGTCGAGGCTGCACTGCGCAAGACGGAATATGATCCGAAGGAACTGGAGCGTGTCGAGGAGCGGCTGTTTGCGCTGCGCGCTGCCTCCCGCAAATATTCCGTTCCCGTCACCGAGCTTCCCGCTCTTGCCGTGCGGATGATCAGCGATCTTGCCGATCTCGATGCCGGCGAGGAGCGGCTTTCCAAGCTCGAAGTGGAAGTCGGGGTCGCCAAGGCGAATTATGATGCGGCGGCGCGCTCGCTTTCGGAGAAGCGTCACCATGCCGGCGATGCGCTGGCGCAGGCTGTGATGGCAGAACTGCCGGCGCTGAAGCTCGAGCGCGCCCGCTTCATGGTGGAGATCACCACCGATGCGGAGGAGGCGACGGCCGAGGGCATCGATGTCGTCGAATTCCACGTCCAGACCAATCCCGGCACGCGTCCAGGCTCGATCATGAAGGTCGCCTCGGGCGGCGAGCTCTCGCGCTTCCTGCTGGCGCTGAAGGTGGCGCTTGCCGACCGCGGTTCGGCGCCGACGCTCGTCTTCGACGAAATCGACACCGGTGTCGGCGGCGCCGTGGCGGACGCGATCGGCCAGCGGCTGAAGCGGCTTTCCGAGCGCGTGCAGGTTCTCTCCGTCACCCATGCGCCGCAGGTGGCGGCACGGGCCGCCACGCATCTCCTGATCTCAAAGGGGCCGTCCGGCGACGGTACCGACAAGATCGCGACGCGCGTCGCCACAATGGCCCAGAAGGACCGCACGGAAGAGATCGCCCGCATGCTTGCCGGTGCCTCCGTGACGGAAGAGGCGAGGGCGGCTGCGGCGCGTCTGTTGTCGGGGAACGCCTAGGCATTCACGCCGGTAACAAGGCTTGGTCACTGCGCTATCAGGCGTCATTCATCGGTGAGGTGCTGCAATCCATGCCGCTTTTCCATTTCAGCGACGATCCCGCCATTACGGTTTTCGAGCCGCGCCCGGCGCGTATTGCCTCCGGTCGTCCGCCGGGGCGAGAATGGCTGAACGGGCCGCTCGTCTGGGCGATCGATGAAAACAACGACTTCATGTACCTCTTTCCGCGCGATTGTCCGCGTATTCTGATCTGGGCGACGCCCGAGACGTCAGACGAAGATCGCCGCTTGCTCGGCGACTGGCGGGGTGCCGCCTATATCGAGCGCGGCTGGCTGGCGCGGCTGGGGGCCGAGGCGATCAATCGTTACGACATGCCGATCGACGGTTTTGAAGATCTGCAGGATGCGGGGATGTGGGTGTCGCGCAGGACGGTTCTGCCGCTTGGCCGCACCGTCCTGTCCGGCCTCGATCGCGAATTTGCGCCCCGCGGCATCGAGCTCCGTGTCGTTGACAGCCTGACGCCGTTGAAGGCCCTGAGAGACAGCACATTGCATGTCAGCGGCATCAGACTGCGCAACGCACAGCCATAATTCAAAACGCTGGCGCTATTTCAATCGCGGAATTTTGCTCTAAAAACGATTGCAGATTCTCTGGAGTGAAGCTGCATGTCGACCGAATCCGTCGCTGTTGAGGACCTGACCCTTGAAGATGCCGCTGCCGAACTGGAGCGGCTGGCCAAGGAAATCGCGCATCATGATGCGCTCTACCACGGCAGGGATCAGCCGGAGATTTCGGATGCGGATTATGACGCGCTGAAGCGTCGCAATGACGCGATCGAGGCGCGGTTCCCGGAGCTCATCCGCGAGGACAGCCCATCGCGCCGTGTCGGGGCCGAGCCGTCCAACACGTTCGCGCCGGTCGTCCATTCCCGGCCGATGCTGTCGCTCGACAACACGTTCTCGCAAGAGGATGTGCGCGATTTCGTTGCCAGCGTCTATCGTTTCCTCGGCCGCCTGCCGGACAATTCGATCGCCTTTACCGCCGAGCCGAAGATCGACGGGCTTTCGATGTCGATCCGCTATGAGAACGGCAAACTGGTGACGGCTGCCACGCGCGGCGACGGTACGACCGGCGAAAATGTCACGGCCAATATCCGCACCATCAAGGAAATCCCGAACCAGCTGCCGAAGGGCGTTCCATCCGTCGTGGAAGTGCGCGGCGAGGTTTACATGGCCAAGAGCGACTTCATGGCGCTGAACGCGCAGATGGAGGCTGAAGGCAAGCAGACTTACGTCAATCCGCGCAATACCGCTGCGGGGTCGCTGCGCCAGCTCGACGCGAAAGTGACGGCGAGCCGCAAGCTGAGATTCTTCGCTTATGCCTGGGGCGAGATGTCGGACATGCCTGCCGATACCCAGATGGGTATGGTCGAGACTTTCAAGGGCTGGGGCTTTCCGGTCAATCCGCTGATGAAGCGACTGAATTCGGTTGACGATATCCTTGCCCATTACAGCGAGATCGGCCTCGAGCGACCGGACCTCGATTACGATATCGACGGTGTTGTCTATAAGGTCGACAGCCTCGAACTGCAGCAGCGCCTTGGCTTCCGCTCGCGCAGCCCGCGCTGGGCGACGGCGCACAAGTTCCCGGCCGAACAGGCTTTCACCACCGTCGAGAATATCGACATTCAGGTCGGCCGCACGGGCGCGTTGACGCCGGTTGCGCGGCTGACGCCGATCACCGTCGGCGGCGTCGTCGTCACCAATGCGACGCTGCACAACGAGGATTATATCAAGGGCATCGGAAATAGCGGCGAGCGCATCCGTGAGGAGGAGCACGATATCCGCATCGGCGATACGGTCATCGTGCAGCGCGCCGGTGACGTGATCCCGCAGGTGCTCGATGTCGTCATGGAAAAGCGCCCGGCCGGAGCGCAGCCCTATCAATTTCCGAAGGTGTGCCCGGTCTGCGGTTCGCATGCGGTGCGTGAAAGGCACGAGAAGACCGGCAAGCTCGATTCCGTCACCCGTTGCACTGGTGGTTTCATCTGCCGTGCGCAAGCGACGGAGGAGTTGAAGCATTTCGTCTCGCGCAATGCCTTCGATATCGAAGGGCTGGGCTCCAAGCAGATTGATTTCTTCTTCGAGAACGAGGATCCGGCGCTGCAGATCCGCACGGCGCCCGATATCTTCACGCTGGAGAAGCGTCAGCAGCAGTCGATCACCAAGCTGGAGAATATAGACGGCTTCGGCAAGGTCAGCGTGGGCAAGCTTTATACGGCAATCAATGACCGACGCAGCATCGCCCTTCACCGCTTCATCTATGCGCTCGGTATCCGCCATGTGGGCGAGACGACGGCGAAGCTCCTGGCGCGCTCCTATAATACTTACGAAGCCTTTGCGGAGGCCATGAGGGAGGCGGCAACGCTTTCCGGTGACGCCTGGAACGATCTCAATACCATCGAAGGCATTGGCGAGGTCGTGGCGCGGGCCATCGTCGAATTCTACAAGGAGCCGCGCAATATCGAGGTCATCGGCCGCCTGCTCGACGAAGTGACGCCGCAGGAGGCCGAGCAACCGGTCACGACAGGGAGCCCGGTTGCTGGCAAGACGGTGGTTTTCACTGGCTCCCTGGAAAAGTTCACCCGTGAAGAGGCTAAGGCACGCGCCGAAAATCTCGGCGCCAAGGTGGCAGGGTCCGTCTCCAAGAAGACCGATATCGTCGTTGCCGGCCCCGGTGCTGGCTCTAAGCTCGACAAGGCTCGCGAACTCGGCGTCCAAACGATGGATGAGGATGAGTGGCTGGCGCTGATTGGTGGATGAGGTAGACGGGCGCGGGACGTCCGGTTTCCGTTTTGACGGGACCGGCCTTTTACTTGGAGTCATCCTCGGGCTCGTCCCGAGGATCTGCCCACGTATCAACATACAAAACGGCAGCAGATGCTCGGGACAAGCCCGAGCATGACGGAGGAGAGGTTTCACGCCCGCAACCGCGCCATCGTATAGGCATCGATGTATCGTCCGGCGCGATAGCCGAAGGACTTGAGCAGGCCTTCCTTTTCGAATCCGAATTTTTCGTAGAGACGAATGGCGGCGTCGTTGTCCGTGTAGACAGTCAACTCTATCCGCTTGATGTCGTGCCAGTTGTCGGCGGCATCCAGCATGGCGGCCATCAGGAAGGTTCCGATGCCGCGGCCGGTGAAATCGTCGTGGACGCCCATGCCGAGACTTGCGGCGTGCTGGCGCCGTCCTTCGAAGCGGTTCATGCCGCCATTGGCAACAAGTTTGCCATCGAGTTCGACGACGAGATTGATTGCATCGGGCGAGGGGTTTTCCATGCGCTTGCGCACCGCGTCGATGCTTTGAAAGGGCGGGCGCAGCGTGCCGGCGCGATAGCCCGGCAGGTTCATCAATTCGGTGACGGCTTCAGCATCGCTCACGCACAGGGCGCGAACGCTGAGGCCGTTCAGAGAAGGCTTTTCGGGTGGGGTATCCAGATTGACTGACATCATGCTCTCCTTGGGTGTGAAAGAGGAGAGCGGAGTTTCCGAAACCCTGCTTTCCTCGGCAGGGTTTTCGGGGTGATCGGCTGCTAGTGACGCACCATCGCTCCCGCGCACCCTGCAAGGGTCGTGGTGATAAGATGATGGGTGTGGGCCACAGAGTTGATCGTGCATGGAAGTTTCGCCATTCGCGTGCAGATGTCAACGGGTCAGAATTTGCCTTCGGATGCGGCTATCTTTATTCCGATAAGCCCAGACGATTCGGATATTGCCCCGTGAAAACCATTGCCATCGATTTTGAAACGGCCAACGAACAGCGCGGCAGCGCCTGCTCGGTCGGCCTTGCCTGGATCGAGGACGGGCAGGTGACGCGGGTCGAGGAGCGCCTAATTCGCCCGAAGGACATGCGCTTTTCCGGCATGAATATTGCCATCCACGGCATTCGCCCCGAGCACGTCGAGGATTCACCAGAATTCCCCGAGGTCATGGACGAGTTCCTTGAGGATTTCAGCGGCGCGACGATGATCGCCCACAATGCCGCCTTCGATTTCAGTGTCTGGCGGGCGAGCCTCGATCTCTACCGGCAGTCCTATCCGGAGCTCACCTATCTCTGCAGCCTGAAGATGGCGCAGCGCATCTGGCCGCATTTCCTGTCGCATCGGCTGAACCTGATTGCAGAGCACCTCGGGTTGCGTTTTGCCCATCACAACGCGGCTGAAGATGCCGCCGTTTGTGCTGCGGCGGCAATCGAGATGGCAAGGGCGGTGAAGGCGGCAACGGTTGCCGCCATTCCTGCTGTCATTGGCATGAAACCCGGCAGGCTAACGGCTGGCGGCTACGAGCCTTGCACCTGCCGCAAGGCGTGAGGCCTTCGTTTTCTTGTAAAGATTCAGGCCATTCTTATCTTAGCTTGCGGATCAACACGGGAGTTGTCATGTCCGCTTTGCGCAATCTTTTCTTTGGCTCAATATTCCTCGCGGCCTCCGCGGGCGCGACCTCAGCTGAAGTCGTCGGCAAGGTCGGGGTCGACTGGATCGGTAATGACATCATCGTCGAGGCGGTCTCGGACCCCGAGGTGAAGGGGGTGACCTGCCATGTCACCTATTTCGACCGCAGCCTGATCGACCGCTTCAAGAACGGCAACTGGTTCGAAGATCCGTCCAACAATTCCATCGCCTGCCGCCAGACCGGGCCGATCGAGATCGGCAATATCGATCTGTCCAAGGATGGCAGCGAAGTGTTCCGGCAGGGCATGTCGCTGATCTGGAAGACGCTTGTCGTCAACCGGATCTACGATAAGGCCAACAATACGCTGATCTATCTCGCCCATTCGCGGCAGGTGACGGATGGCTCGGCGAAGATGTCAATTTCGACCATTCCGCTCTACGGGCAGGATGTGGTGTGGAAGAACGGCAAGCCGCAGTGATCATCCGCCTGTTCTGAACGGGCGGAAATAGGCTCGGATATCCTCGGCCAAAAGTTCTGGCTGCTCCATGGCGGCAAAATGGCCCCCGTTCGGCAATTCGCTCCATCGTCTGACATTATAGACGCGTTCGACCCAGGAGCGCGGCGGCAGGGGCAGTTCCTTCGCGAAATGCGCAAGGCCCAGCGGCGGCAGTATGCGTTCGTTCGCCTTGAAATGCATCGGCCGGTTTCGGCTCTCCTTGTAGAGTCTCAGCGATGAATGCAGGGTGCCGCTGAACCAATAGATCGAAATTTCGGTCAGCAGGATGTCCAAGGAGTATGTCGTCCTGATGTCGCCATCGCTCCATGCGCTGAATTTCTCGCCGATCCAGGCAGCGAGACCAACGGGTGAATCCGTCAGCGCATAGGCGAGCGTCTGCGGTTTCGTTCCGTGCATGTGGGCGTAGGCGCCCTCCCTGTCGGCCCATTGCGCGGCGCGGTCGAGAAAGGCCTGTTCCTCGGCGGAGACGGGCGGCTGCCCCGGGCCAAGCGGCGGTCGGAAGCTTCCCGGAATATAGTTCAGATGCAGGGCTGTGGTATTCTCCGGAAACCTGTAGGCGAGCCAGCTGGAGACGGCCGCGCCGATATCGCCGCCCTGCAGGCAGAAGTTTTCATATCCCAAGCCCTGCATCAGTTTCAGCCACAGGCCCGATATTTCATAGGGACCTATCCCGATTGATCCCGGGGCCTGCGAGAAGCCGTAACCCGGCAGGGATGGTACGACCACATGGAATGCATCCGCCGGATCGGCACCGTGGGCGCCGGGATCCGCCAGCATCGGGATGATTCTTTCCATTTCGAAGAAGGAGCCCGGCCAGCCATGGGTGATGACGAGCGGCAGCGGCGAGGGCCCGCTGCCGGTCTGATGAATGAAATGGATCGACAGATCGTCGATCTCGGCAATGAAATGGGGAAGCGTGTTGAGGTGCGCCTCCTGCGCGCGCCAGTCGAAATGGTCTTTCCAATAGGCGTGAAGCTCCTGAAGGAAAGCCAGGCTCGTTCCGTCCTCCCAGCTATCGGGGTCGAGCGCTACAGGCCATCGCGTCGCGCGCAAGCGCCGGCGGAGATCGTCGATCTGCTCGTCGCGGATACTTATCCTATAGGGCCTGATGTCCACGAAAATTTCCCGTCGGGGTTACGGTTTCGATGGCCAAAGTAGTCTCTGTCGCGAAAATTGGAAGTCACTCGGTGGCCGTATACGATGCGCCGAGATCGTGGAAAACAAAGACCGCCCGCAGCGCTGCGCCGGGGCGGTCTGGTATCTCAGATCAACGGTTCTCAGGCAGCTTCGCGGGCCAGTTCGTCGGCGATGACGGTGTCGAGGTTGAGGAAGCAGACCATGGTCTTTTCCAGTGCAACGATGCCGCGGCAGAAGGCGCGCTGGGCTTCCGGGATGATTTCCGGCGGCGGCTGCAGGTCTTCGCTCTTGATGGTCATCATATCGGAAACCTGTTCGACCAGCAGGCCGACCAGCTTGCCGGCGATGTCGGTGACGATGATGGCAGAGCGCTCCGACGGCTCCGTCATCTTCATGCCGAGACGGCAAGCCATGTCGATGACGGGGATCACCGCGCCGCGCAGGTTGATGAGGCCGAGGACGTAGGGCGGGGTGTGCGGCATCGGAGTGACCGGCGCCCAGCCGCGGATTTCGCGGATCGCCATGATATCGATGCAGAACTCCTGGTCTCCCAGGTGGAACGAGACGATTTCGAGATAGGCGCCCGACTGTTTGATGGCGTTGCTCATGGTCAAAATTCTTCCCAGTTGTCTCCGGCCGGAGAGGAGGCGAGTGTCTTGGCGGCGCCGCCGCCCGTGAATGCGCCCGCGACCTTGCCGATGAGGCTGCGTGCGGGTGAGGGTTTCGGATGCGAGGCTGCGGAGGCTTCTCGCGGCGTTTGACGGGCGCTCATGCCCTCGCCGATATTGAACTGCCGAACCAGCTGCGTCAGGTTTTCCGCATCGGTTGCGAGAGTGTGGCTGGCGGCGTTCGTTTCTTCCACCATGGCCGCATTCTTCTGCGTCACCTGATCCATCTGGCTGATTGATGTATTGATCTCGTTCAGTCCGACTGATTGTTCGCGCGCAGACGTTACGATTGATTTAACATGGCCGTCGATACGCAGAACATCTTCGCCGATCTGGCGCAAAGCCTCGCCCGCAGCCGTCACCAGTTCGCCGCCGGTTTTCACCTCGGCACCGGATTTGCTGATCAAGGCCTTGATATCCTTGGCTGCTCCGGCCGCGCGGCCGGCAAGTTCGCGCACTTCCTGCGCCACGACCGCAAAACCCTTGCCGGCTTCGCCGGCCCGCGCCGCTTCGACGCCGGCGTTGAGTGCGAGCAGATTCGTCTGGAAAGCGATTTCGTCGATGACGTTGATGATGGTACCGATCTCGCGAGAGGCGCCTTCGATTCGCTCCATTGCAGCCATCGCATCGCCGACGATGGCATCGGATTTCTCAGTATTCTGGCGTGTATGGGCGACCATGTTGCCGACTTCCTCGGCGCGGCTGGTGGCGTTTCGTACGGTGGCGGTAATCTCGTCCAAGGCTGCTGACGTCTCTTCCAGCGAGGCTGCCTGCTGCTCGGTACGCTTGGCGAGATCGTCGGCGGCGGCGCGCATCTGGCGGCTGTTTGCCTGGATGGACGAGCTGTTCAGGGCAATATCGCCCATCGCTTGACGCAGGCGCATGGCTGTCTGGTTGAAATCCTGACGCAGCCGTTCGAGCTCGTCTCGGAAAGGCTGGTCGATGCTTGCGGTCAGATCGCCGGTTGCAAGGCGGGTGAGGCCCTGTCCGAGAGCCGTGACGGCGGCGCTCAACGCCTCTGCGTCGGCGAGCTTGGCAGATTCGCGCTCGCGGCGCTCGGCATCGCTACGCTGGCGGTCGGCAGCGGTGCGTGTTTCCAAATCGATCTTTTCGATGGCGGCAAGACGGAAGCTTTCGGCGGCGCGAGCCATTTCGCCGATCTCGTCACCGCGTTCTTTGCCGGCGACGTCACTTGTCAGGTCGCCGTTCAAGATGCGCAGCATGCTTTCGCGCACGGTGACGATGCCGCGGCGGATGGAGCCGCCATGGATATATTGCAGCGCGGCCATGGTGAGAATGGCGATGACGCCAAGCGCGATCTGGATAATCAGAGAGTTGCGAGAGGTCTCATCGGCGCTTTCGACGCGCTGGCGGGCTACGACGGTCCCTTCACTGGCGAACTTGTCGAGGGTGGCGGCGAGCTTTTCGCCATCAGCGTCGATACGATCGTCGATCTTGTCGAATTCGGCATCGGACGCGCCCTGTTCGACGAGCGCCTTGAGGTCCACCTGGATGGCCTGGCGAAGCGCGCCGACATCCGAATCGTAGCTTTTCAGCAGATCGCCGGCCTTCAGCTCCTCAGCGATGATGCCCATTTCCCTCGAGCCGCCGGAGAGGGTTGCGAGCGAATCGGCGACGACTTTCAGGCGGTCGGGCTGGATAGTCTTCTCGTCCTTGTCGACGATCGTGTCCATGGCGGCGAGAACCAGCGTCAGGCCGGCGACGCGCATATCGTTGATGCTGTCGATGCTCTGCTGGATCTCGCTGGCGCGGCGCAGACCGGTATCGACCTGCATGTTCTCATACCAACCGATTCCGAGCATCGAGCCGAAACCGATGAGAGCAGCCCCGCCGAGCGTCCAGAGCCGCTGGCCGACCGAAAGGTTTCTGCGAACCGTCGAATTTGTCATAAAGCCACCCTCCGCCCCAGGCGATTTTCAGTTCCCTCGATTTTTATGCTGATCCGGTTCATGCCGGCCGACATCATGTCGGAACAGCGCCGAAGCACTGTATGCATTACTAAATATAGATATCCGCAATTAAGCCTTTCCTAACGATGTCTTTCCTTGGGTCGCTTGGAAGCGTTCGGGGCAAGCCGTTAGAAAGGCGTGATAATTCGTTTGTGTGCGGCTTTTTCTGAAGGTGTTCGCCCACATTTGGCATTCATCAAGGCGGGCCAAATAATCACGGGTGAGAAAACGCATTCTTGAATTGCGCGCTCGCGATGGTGACTATAATCACACGGGCGAGGCGGACGGGGAATCCGCGCTGGTAAAGGATCGTGCAATGAAGAATTTCCGTATCGCCGTCTGGATCGCAGTGCTGCTGCTTGCCGGCGTGCTCGGCTGGTTCACGCTCGATCAGAGCCGGACGAGGGAAGTGGTGGCCGAGGGACCATTCGGCGTGCCGTTCACGCTGGTATCGCAGACGGGCCAGCCGATCACGGAGCAGGCCCTACGCGGCAAGCCCACGGCCTTGTTCTTCGGCTTCACGCATTGCCCGGAGGTCTGTCCGACGACACTCTTCGAGCTCGGCGGCTGGATGGAGAAAGTCGATCCACAGGGTAACAAGCTGCAGGCTTATTTCGTCACGGTCGATCCCGAGCGCGATACGCCCGAAATCATGAACGAGTACGTCTCCAACGTTTCCAAGCGCATTACCGGCATTTCCGGCCCGCCGGACAAGATCGCCGAGGTCATCAAGGGCTTCCGCGTCTATGCCAAGAAGGTGCCGGTCGACGAGAACAATCCGAATGGAGATTACACGATGGACCATACGGCCTCGGTTTTCCTGCTCGATTCGGCCGGGCGCTTTGCGGGAACGATCTCCTATGGCGAAAACCCTGATACGGCGATAAAGAAGCTTGAGAATCTCGTCGCCAAGGGATGACCGGCAGCTGAACGCATCGCAACCGGTCGCAGGCGGCGCAACCGGAAAGATTGCTTATCGTGAGTGAAATCCGCCTTTACGTATCGACGACCGAGAAGCAGGCCGAGGAAATCCTCGACCTTCTGGGCGAGGTGTTCGGCGAAGAAGATTTTGCCATCGGCACCACCGAGATCGACGAAAAGAAAGATATCTGGGAAGCCTCTGTCTACATGATGGCGGAGGACGAGGCGGATGTGCGCTCTCGCGTCGAGGCGGCGCTGAGCCAAGCATTTCCTGATGCCGCTTTGTCGCGCGAGGTCATCCCTGATGTGGACTGGGTTTCAAAATCCCTGGAAGGGTTGAGGCCCGTAAGGGCAGGGCGCTTTCTTGTGCACGGCTCGCATGATCGCGACAAGGTCCGCATTGGCGATATCGCCATCGAGATCGATGCCGGCCAGGCTTTCGGCACCGGCCATCACGGAACGACGGCCGGCTGCCTGGAGGTGATCGATAGGGTGCTTCGGGCACGGAAGGTGCGCAATGCCCTCGATCTCGGCACGGGCAGCGGCGTATTGGCAATTGCGGTGCGCAAGCTGCGCAACATTCCAGTGCTTGCAACGGATATCGACCCGATCGCTGTCCGTGTCGCGGCCGAGAATGTACGCCGCAATGGTATTGCCAGCGGCATCAGCATGGTGACCGCACCCGGCTTCCATTCGACCGCTTTTTCCGAGCATGGACCTTTCGACCTCATCATCGCCAATATTCTGGCGCGGCCGCTGATCAGAATGGCGCCGCAGCTCGTCACCAATCTGGCGCCCGGAGGATCGGTGATCCTGTCCGGCATCCTTGCCAGCCAGCGCTGGAAGGTGATTGCCGCCTATAGTGGCGCGAAGCTTCGTCACGTGCGCACGATATGGCGCAATGGCTGGGTGACGATCCATCTCGATCGTCCGTAATCTCAGGGAATTCCGAACAAGAAAAAGGCGGTGCCAGTGGCACCGCCTTGGACCGGCATTTAAATCCGGTCTTGCCCGCGAGCTCGAAGGAGGAGGATGCTCAAGCGGGCACTACTGCATTCCGATAGGCCTGTCCGGTGGAGGGAGGAGGATCGGAAAGGCTTTAAGCTCAGAATGCGTAGCTCGATGCGCCCCTGTGGCGCGTGGAACGCTGGCCTGCTGCAAGCATCTTGAGGCTATCCTCGTGCTGCGGGCGGCGGGCGCCGATGATATGACGCACAGTCTGGCGTTCGCCAGCCTGTACCGGGCTGCTGTAAGCGAAGCGCGAGAGCGAGGCGGTCATTTCAAAAAATCCTTTGTTGGTGGTTCGTCGTGAACCGTTCGATGTGCCGTATATAGCTATTCCGACATGCGGTGGCAGAGGGTTTGTTTCATTGCAGCCATGCGTGCAATGCATGAAGCGTGCCAGTTTCCCACAGCGAGACACATTTCTGCCAAATTATTGGGCGGCCGGCCTTTCCGGCCGCTTCGCGTCGCTTTTTCTCCCCAATGATTGAAAATTCGCTAACATGGCGGCTATCCAATTAACCGGATTCGTTTCATTCATTTGGGTTTTCAGCATGTTCCAGTCTTTCGAAGTCACCTCCACGCCGCAGTTCGGCAGGGAACGGGTTTCCGCACTGCGCGCCAGTTTCGATGCGCTTGGCATCGACGCTTTCCTCGTGCCACGCGCCGATGAGTTCAACGGCGAATATGTGCCGGCCTGCGCAGAGCGGCTCTCCTGGCTGACTGGTTTCACCGGTTCGGCGGGTATTGCGCTGATCACCCGGACGGAAGCGATCGTCTATGTCGATGGCCGCTATGTCACTCAGCTAGCTGAACAGGTGGACGGCTCGGTCTTCACGGGCGGTGATCTCGTCAACGAGCCGCCGCATGTCTGGCTGCCGGCGCATGGCAAGAAAGGGTTGAAGCTCGGTATCGATCCGTGGCTGCATTCGGGTGCGGACGTTCGCAAGCTCGAAAAGGCGCTGTCGGAGATCAGCGGCGCGCTTGTTTTCCTGCCGCATAATCCGCTCGACAAGCTGTGGGCCGACCGGCCGGCCGAACCGCTTGGGGCGGTCACCATACAGAACGTGGCCCAGGCGGGTATCCTCGCCAAAGACAAGATCGCGACTATTGCAGCCGATCTCGGTAAGAAGAACCTCAAGGCGGTGTTGATCGCCGACCCGTCTTCCATCGCCTGGATCTTCAATATCCGCGGCGCCGACGTGCCGCATACACCACATCCGCTGGCGCGCGCCATCATTCATGCCGACGGCAAGGCGGAGATCTTCCTCGACAAGCGCAAGACCGGCATCGAGCCGGAAGCCTATCTCGCGCAGATCGCCGTCCAGCTTGCGCCCTCGCTGCTCGATGAGAAGCTAGCTGCAGTCGCCAAGGATGGCGGACGTATCCTCATCGATCCCGATATCGCGTCCTATGCGCTTGCCGAGATCATCCGCAAGGCGGGCGGCGAAGTGGTCGAGGGCGCCGATCCGGCAAAGCTGCCGCGGGCGGTGAAGAACACTACTGAAATCAATGGTTCGGCGGCAGCCCACCTGCAGGATGGTGCGGCCATGGTGGAGTTCCTTTACTGGCTGTCGCAAAGCAAGCCGGGGACGATAACCGAGATCGGCGCGGCCGAACGGCTGGAGGCGGCTCGCGCGAAAATGGGCGAGAGCATGCAGAACCCGCTGAAGGATATCTCCTTCGATACGATTTCGGGTGCCGGCGAACATGCGGCCATCATGCATTACCGGGTGACGACGGCGACCGACCGGCATATCCAGCCGGGAGAACTCTTCCTGATCGATTCCGGCGCGCAGTATATCAACGGCACGACCGATATCACTCGTACGGTCGGTATCGGCATTGTTTCCGAGGAACACAAACGCTTCTTCACGCTGGTGCTGAAAGGCATGATCCAGATCAGCACGGCGCGTTTCCCGAAGGGTACGCGCGGCTGCGACCTCGATCCGCTGGCGCGTATCGCGCTATGGCGGGCAGGGGCTGATTTCGCGCATGGCACGGGCCATGGCGTCGGCTCCTATCTCTCTGTTCACGAAGGGCCGCAGCGCATCTCGCGGCTTTCGACGCAGGAACTGCTGCCGGGCATGATCCTCTCCAACGAGCCGGGCTACTATCGGCCGGGCCATTTCGGCATCCGCATCGAGAACCTGATCTATGTGCGGGAGGCGGAAGCCATCGATGGCGGCGACATGTCGATGCTCGGCTTCGAGACGCTGACCTTCTGCCCGATCGATCGCAACATCGTCATTCCTGAACTGCTGACGCATGACGAGCTGCACTGGTTCAACGAATACCACCGCCAAACGCGCGAGGCGCTGATGCCGCTGATTCATGACCGTGACGTCAAGGCATGGCTGGAGAATGCGACTCTGCCGTTGGAATACTGAGCGGCCGGATATCGGCCTTCGGTTTAGAGACCGATCGTGTGCCGCCAGATCATCACGATGATCCAGGCGGCCACCAGCATCCAAGTGTGCGAGAAGCGCAGGCCGATGACGAGGGCGACCGCGAGCGCCAGTTTCGAATCCCAACCGCCCATGAAGAAGGCGGGGGCGACGAGCGTCGTCAGCACGGCTGCCGGCACGGCATTCAAGGCCGCTTCCATGCGCGGCGGGATGCGCTTCATGCGGGTGATCATGATGTAGCCGCCGATGCGGGTCGCGAAGGTCGCGGCTGCGGCAGCCAGGATCACGAGAGCCATGTGGAGATCGAATTCCATCTCAGACCTCGTGGTTTTCGGTGTTGAGGGCGTCGGCTTCGAGATCCGGCTCCTCAGCGGGCAAGGGCATCAGAGCAGCGAGCAGGATGCCGGCCGCAGCACCCAGGCTCACATGCCAGGGGGAGCCCACGAAATGATAGGCGATGACGGAGGCGACAGCGCTCGTCAGTGCCACGGCCAGAAAATTGTCACGCTTGCGGAAGCCGAGGACGATGGCGAGGAAATAAGCCGGCAGCAGGATATCGAGGCCGAGCGTTTTGGGATCACCGATGAAGGAGCCGGCCATGCCGCCGAGGAGGCTGACGAGGATCCAGGGGATATAGATGACGATGCCGAAGCCGAGATACCATGTGAAGGTAACCGGCTGCCCTGCTTCGCCACGCTTGACGGTCTCGGCAAATTGGGGATCGACCAGAAGGAAGAAGGTGAAGAACTTCTGTACAGGCGTGAAATGCCTGATGTAACGGGCGATCGCCGCCGAATAGAGCACGTGGCGGAAGTTGACGGCAAGGATCGACAGCACGATCACCCAAGCCTGGACATTATGGCCGAAGAGTTCGATGCCGACCATCTGGCTGGCGCCCGCATAGACGGTGGCGCTCATGAAGGTGAGTTCGGTGAGCGACATACCCTGCTCGGCGGCAAGGGCGCCGAACAGCGCTCCGAAGGGAGCAGAAGCGAGTGCCACGGCGAATCCGCCCCGCAAACCTTCGACAAAGTCGGCGCGTTTCATGGGATTGGTCCTGTTGGAATTGAAATTTCCCTCTATGGTGTCTCACATGCTACGGCAATTGAATTTCCTTGATTCACCAATCGATTTTGCTGAAGCGTTACCGGTTTGCGCTACCGGCGAGGCGAGGAGACAATGAAAAAGATCGAATTTACGAAAGAGGAAAAGGCGGAGATCGTTTCGCACATCCGCCATTATTTTGACCGCGAACTCGACCCGATCGGGGTGCTGCCCGCCGAATTCCTGCTCGACTTCTTCGCCGAGAAGATCGGACCCTATTTCTATAATCGCGGGCTCAGAGATGCTCACGCCGCCTTCCTTAAGAAGATGGAGGATTTCGGAGAGGAGATCTATCTCCTGGAGCGCGAAGGCGAGAGGAACAACTGATCAGGCGGCCAGAATATCGGTGCTGTTGACGATGTCTATGCCGTTCGCGCGCATCTCGTCGATGGCCGCAGCGACACCTTCGGGCGTGATGCCGCGGCTCGCGTCTTTGACAAAGCGAACCTTGACGCCGGGAATCAGTTCCAGCGCATCGAGCGCAGAGAATTTTACACAATAGTCGGTTGCCAGCCCGCAGACATCGAGTTCTGTGACGCCCTGTTCCACCAGGAAATCTGCAAGACCGGTCAGGGCATGCTGATCGTTGTCGCGGAAGGCGGAATAGCTGTCGACGTTCCTGTTTTCGCCCTTCTGCTGGATGAGGTCGATCTGGGCCGAATGGAGTTCCGGGTGGAGTTCGGCGTCACGCGTATACTGTACGCAGTGGTCCGGCCACAGCATCTGCGGTTTGCCGGAGAGCTCGCCTATCTCGAAAGGGTTCTTTCCGGGATGGGAGGAGGCGAAGCTTCCGTGGTCCGCCGGGTGCCAGTCCTGTGAGGCGACGATGAGATCGTATTTGCCACTATCGATGAGGCTGTTGGCAACGGGAACGACTGCATGGCCATCCAGAACCGGCAGGTTGCCTCCGGGACAGAAGCCATTCTGAATATCGACCAGCAGCAACGCCTTCATTAAGCTATCCCTTACGCATACCGCCCAGCAAAACGCCGACCGGTGCCAGCACAATCAACTAGTGGATTTCCGGGGGGCAAGGCGCAAGTGCTATTTCTCGTATCAAGAGTGGCAAATGGCTGCATCAACGTATTTTTCTGCTGCTGCTCGCGTAATACGCGAAAGCAGCAAGTATTTCGCGTTTTATATTAGGATTTATGCATGCGCTAGGGAGCCGGATGCCTGAAGACCAGGTCGTCCTCATCACCCTCCTGGCGTGCGGCCATTGCATCCGGCACGGCGCCCAGCCGTTCGGCAAGACGGATCGATCTCACATTGGGTGGAGCGATATAGCTCACCAGAGTCTTCAGACCACACACTGCAAAGGCCCAGTCCCGCAAGGCAACGGCGGCTTCATAGGCATAACCTTTGCCCTCGGCTTGCGGATAGACGAGCCAGCCCAGTTCCTTCTCGGGAAACAGCGGACCGTGATTGATGCCGACCTGACCGAGGCATTGTCCTGTGGCGCGATCCTCCATCATCAGGGCGCCGTGGCCCTCAAGCGTCCAGAGCGCGACATCGTGGCAGAACATGCCCCAAGCAGCCTTGGTCGAATGCGGGCCCCCCATATAGAGGGCGCGGTCGGAGATCATCAGCGCGTGGTAGTCCGGCCAGTCAGCCATTGCGGGAGCCCGCAGGATCAGGCGCTCGGTTTGAAGGGTCGGTATGGTCGTCATCAGATGTCTCGCCGGAAAATAGGGTCAAGCCCGAGGTGAATGCCTGAAGCTTCAGGTCATTTACAGGGTATCCGCGTGCCCCGAAAGGCCGATGGGAAAGTCGGCGCCCTGTGATGAGGGGCGTGCCGCGGAAGAGACGATGCCGCCGGCAGAGGTTGCCCAATCAGCGAGGCTCCCCCGGCGGAGCCTCATTGCATCAGGCCGTCTGATCGCTCTCGCCGTTTGCAACGGGCGAGTTGCCGTAAGTCGTCTGGTATGCACGAAGCGCAGTCTGCATGTCGGTCAGGACTTTGGCCATCAGGCCGCTGCCTTCATCATCACCGCCGGCGGCGGCAATCTTCTGCGGGTCGGCGGAAAGAAGTTCCGATGTGGTCAACTTGCCGTCGCCATTCGCATCCAGGGCAGCGAGCGCACCCTTGGAGTCATCACCATTGTCATCGGTGCCGGCCTTGCTGTCGTCGTCCGTCTTCTGAAGCGAGAGCATGAGCGCCAGAATATCGGCTGCGATCTTCTGGACGACATCGGAGCCGGAGGAAGCGTCATCGCCGGTGGACGAACTGGTCGCCGTCGAGGACTTTGAAGCGGCCGCAAGTTCGTCCGCTGAGACGACGCCGTCACCGTTCTTGTCGAGAGGATTGAGAGGAGCTTGGTACTGGGTCTGCGTGCTGCCCAGGGCTGAAATACTGGTCACTTGAACCTCCTTTGAAGGTCTTGTGAAGCCTGCCTTTCATGGGCGGGCAATAACCGGGCTAGGCTGATTTGCGAGTCGGGTCAAAGCGGCGTTTTGTCATCTGGAGAAGCGCGTTCGGCTGCGCGTGTGATTCCCGACTACACGCCAAGGAAGGTGAGCGGTCAGACGCGCTCCACAAATCCGTCGAGCACCCGCTTCTGGCCGGCGCGATCGAAATCGATCGTCAGCTTGTTGCCTTCGATGCCGGATATGGAGCCGTTACCGAATTTGATGTGGAAGACGCGGTCGCCGAGGGCGAAGCGTGAGGGTTCGGTGGCTGTGGATTTCGCCACCAGTTCGCCCTCGATGGTGCGGCCGCGCGGGCCGCTTTCGCCGTAACCGATGCGTTCCACGGCATGGCCGGAGCGCGTGCCCCAGTTGTCGCGGGTGGCGTCGGTCTTGTTGGCCTGGGCGCGTTTCCAGCCCGGCGTCGAATAGGAATTGGCGAAGGGATCGGCCTTGTCGAATCGCGACTGGCCGTAACCGCCGCCGCGGCCGTAGCCACCGTAGTTCTGCTCCATCTCGGCCACTTCCACATGGGTTTCCGGCAGTTCGTCGAGGAAGCGTGAGGGGATGGTGGATTGCCAGAGGCCGTGGATGCGGCGGTTGGAGACGAACCAGATGTGGCAACGGTGCTTGGCGCGGGTGATGCCGACATAGGCGAGGCGGCGTTCTTCCTCGAGGCCGGCGCGGCCGGATTCATCGAGCGAGCGCTGATGCGGGAAGAGGCCTTCCTCCCAGCCGGGCAGGAAAACGGTGTCGAATTCCAGGCCCTTGGCCGAATGCAGCGTCATGATGGAGACGGCGTCGAGATCCTCGTTCTGCTCGGCATCCATGACAAGGGAGACATGCTCCAGGAAGCCGCGCATGGATTCGAAGCTTTCCATGGAGCGGATGAGTTCCTTGAGGTTTTCAAGGCGGCCCGGCGCTTCCGCCGTCTTGTCGTTCTTCCACATGTCGGTATAGCCGGACTCTTCGAGGATCTGTTCGGCAAGCTCCGTATGCGGTGTGTTTTCAAGCAGTTCCTGCCATCGGCGGAAAGATTGAATCACGTCGAAGAGGGCCTTGCGGGCCTTGGGTTTCAGCTCGTCCGTCTCGATCATGTCGGCAGCGGCAGCCAGCATCGGGATATCGCGGGCACGGGCATAATCGTGGAGCGCGCGCACCGTCGTATCGCCGAGGCCGCGCTTCGGGGTGTTGATGATGCGCTCGAAAGCCAAGTCGTCTGCCGGCTGGGCGACGAGGCGGAAATAGGCCATGGCATCGCGGATTTCGAGGCGCTCGTAGAAGCGCGGGCCGCCGATGACGCGGTAGTTCAGGCCGAGGGTGACGAACCGGTCTTCGAATTCGCGCATCTGGAAGGAGGCGCGGACCAGGATCGCCATGTCGTTCAGTAGATGCTTCTTGCCGTCGGCATCGCCGCGCTGCAGGCGCTCGATTTCCTCACCGATGGCGCGCGCCTCTTCCTCGGAATCCCATGAGGCATGCACCTGCACCTTGACATCGTCAGGATCGGAGCGATCGGTGAAGAGCGTCTTGCCGAGGCGGCCTTCATTATGGGTGATCAGGTGGGCGGCAGCGCCGAGGATATGGGCCGTCGAGCGGTAGTTGCGCTCGAGCTTGATGACTTTGGCGCCTGGGAAATCCTTCTCGAAACGGAGGATGTTATCCACTTCGGCGCCGCGCCAGCCATAGATCGACTGGTCGTCGTCGCCGACGCAGCAGACATTCTGTGGCTCGCCCTTCGGCCGCTGGGCGAGGAGCCGCAGCCACATATATTGGGCGGTGTTGGTGTCCTGATATTCGTCGACGAGGATGTAGCGGAACCTCTGGTGATATTCCTTAAGCAGATCCGGCTGCTTGCGGAAGATTGCGATCGGATGCATCAGCAGGTCGCCGAAATCGCAGGCGTTCAGCGTCGACAGGCGGTTCTGGTAAGCAAAGTAGAGATCGCGGCCGCGGCCATTGGCGAAGGCGCGCGCGTCACCTTCCGGAATATCGGCAGGGCCGAGGCCCTTGTTCTTCCAGGTATCGATCATGCCGGCGAACTGTTTGGCCGGCCAGCGCTTGTCGTCGAGGCCTTCGGCCTGGATCAGCTGCTTGATGAGGCGGACCACATCGTCGGTGTCGAGGATAGTGAAATCCGAGCGCAGGCCGACGAGCTCGGCATGGCGGCGCAGAAGCTTGACGCCGATCGAGTGGAAGGTGCCGAGCCAGGGCATGCCTTCGACGGCGCCGCCGACGAGAAGCGCGATGCGCTCCTTCATCTCGCGGGCGGCCTTGTTGGTGAAGGTCACGGCGAGGATCTGCGAGGGGAAGGCGCGGCCGGTAGACAGGATATGGGCGATGCGGGTGGTGAGCACGCGCGTCTTGCCGGTGCCGGCGCCGGCGAGCACCAGGACCGGGCCTTCTAGCGTTTCGACCGCCTCACGCTGTTCCGGGTTGAGTCCGCCAAGATAGTCGGGGCGGCCGCCGTCACGAGCCGCCATGGCGCGGGCGGCAATGCCGCCGCCGGCAGTGGGTGCTCTTGCAGCAGGCGCGGCAGGCTGTTGCGGCTTGCGCGGCGCATCGCCCGGTTCCTCGTCGAAGAAGGGCATATCGTCGAAACTGTTGTTCATGGCGCGTAATGTAGTGATTCGGGAAGGAAAGACCAGAAAAGATGTTCTGCTTTCATTCCCAGCGGCTGCGCTATCCTCAGCAGGCTTGGTTGCCCGATTGGGAAGTCTGCGCACGAGTTGTGGTCCTGCTGGGCCTCAACTAAGGTCTCGCGCCAGCATCGGGAGAGTCATATGCACGTCATCGCCATTCTTGCCAATCTGATCCTGCTGATCGCTGTTGTCGCGCTGATCGCGGCGAATGGTTTGCCGGACAGTGGTGAAGGCCTCGGAACCGTCCTCGCCGCCATTGTGTCTCCCGTGTTGAGCACGATCGCTTTGCTGCGCCGTAATGGATCGGTTTCCGAACTCATTTCGCTTGAAATTCGGGCACGCAAGGCGACGCTGCGACTGCGCATTGCCGAGGCTGAGGCTGGGGCCGCCGGCAACGGCATCAGCGGCTAAGGGCTGTTCTCAGGCAGCCTTCGGCCCGGCAAAGGCCAGGCAGACCGACACCAGGGCAAAGAGCGGCGGTAGCGCCAGGCACCAGATGCCGACGGTAGCAAAGAGCAGGGCGGCCAGGCCGCAGCCGAGCGCGAAGGCGGCCACTGCAATTGGCATGCGCGACAGGCGGCCTTTCACTGTCCTTGCCTGATCTCCTGACATGCCATGGGCGAGATCGCCGAGATCGATCATGATCTGCGTCGTCGTGCCGGTCATCAGCGTGCTCGGCGGTGACGCGCCGAGATGGATGCGGTGAGCGGCGTTCTGGACCGCCATGGCGATGACGAGCAGCATGCCGGTTCCGACCAACGGCAGGCCATCCGGATTGGTGAAGGGCGAAAGCCAGATGGCGCAGGCGCCGCCAGCGATCAGGAATAATAGCTTGATGACGAGCAGGATGCGCAAGCCCTTCTCGTCACCGGCGAGTACCTTGTAGGTCAGGTATCGCAGCAGGAGGATCGTCAGGCAGAAGACGGGCAGCGCCAGAAGCTTGGCAATGATGCCCGACGTGCCGTGGGTCAGCGCTGCGCCGAGGGTGACGAAGTTGCCGGTGACATGGGCGGGAAAGAGACCTCCAAGTGCCAGGAAGCCTGCTGTATCGACATAACCACCGGTAAAGCTCAGAAGCACGGGCAGGGCTGGGCGCATCGGTCTATTCCCCCTCTGTATATTCGTTCGTCAGTGTGCCGCGACGGCGTGGATTTCGGCAATATAGCCGCCCGGAAATTCCACCATGGCTGCACGGCTTTCGCCGGACTGATAGGGCTCCACGAGGATTTCAGCACCGCTCTCCCTGGCTTTCTGGAGCGTCGCATCAAGATCGGCCGTCTCATAACCGGTCACCTCGCGGCCGTAGGGGAAGGGCAGATGGCCGTCGGTGACGAGTACGGTCATGCGGCCGAAGACGGATTCGATGCGCAAGCGGTGAAAGGTCTGATCCGGAAGGCCGATCTCGATACCCGGCGCCTTCTCTTCATCAGAAACGACTTTGCCGTGCGAGAAGGCAAGGAAGGCGTGGGTGAAAGCCGCGGCGCGATCAGCCGACACGTAGACCCGGTTTTCGGGGACTGTCGTGAAGGCCGGATAATTTGGCGTGGTCGTGTGCCAGTAGAGCTGCATGTTGACGCCGCCCGGCCACTGGATAACGGCATCTCGGCCAATCGGGTCTGGGAAGGCTGAGACGATCACATCGGCGCCGGCAGCCTTGGCGGCGGCTACGGCCTTGTCGAGATCGGTAACGAGGTAGCCGGTGCGTTCGGCGCCAAACGGGTAGGGGATCGGCGTCTTGAAGCCGAAGAGCGAGACGGTGCCAACCGATGTCTGCAGGAGCTGCGACGTGGTGCTGCTCGGCGTCGGCGTCACCGTTGCCGTTACCTGCTTGGTGCTAGTGCCGCCGAAGGTGGCGAGGAAGCTTTTGACGAAGGCGTCCACGTCATCAGGGGCGACATAGACATGGGTCGTATCATATTGCGCGCCGACACCAAATTGCGGCGAGGCGGCAAAGGCCGGAGAGCCGGCCAGACCGAGAAGGGCAACAAGGGCTAACGATAGAGGAAGCATGTATGATCTCCTTCGGCCTGGCCGGCCGCTTTTATGGATTACGCCTTGATGAAGGCGAGAACGTCGGCGTTGAACTTGTCGGCTTCAGTCTGGGCGAGACCATGCGGGGCGCCCGGATAGACCTTCAGCGTACCGTTCTTCAGGAGCTTGATGCCCTTCTCGGCAGCCGCTTTGATCGGCACGATCTGGTCGTCGTCGCCGTGGATGAGGAGCGTCGGTACATCGATTTTCTTGAGGTCTTCGCTGTAGTCGACCTCGGAGAATTCGTGAATGCAGTCGTAATGGCCCTTGATGCCGCCGGCCATGCCCATCAGCCAGAAGGTTTCGCGCAGGCCCTCATTGACCTTGGCGCCATCGCGGTTGAAGCCGTAGAAAGCCATGGTGAGATCGCGATAGAACTGCGAACGGTCGCCTGCCGTGCCCTTGCGGATGCCGTCGAAGACTTCGATCGGTGTGCCCTCGGGATTGGCTGATGTCTTCAGCATCAGCGGCGGAACGGCGCCGACGAGTACGACCTTGGCGACGCGGCTGGTGCCATGGCGGCCGATATAATGGGCTACTTCGCCGCCACCGGTGGAATGGCCGATCATGACGACGTTCTTCAGATCGAGCTTCTCGATGAGCTCGGCGAGGTCATCGGCATACTGATCCATATTGTTGCCGTTCCACGGCTGAGAGGAGCGGCCATGGCCGCGGCGGTCATGGGCGATGACACGGTAGCCCTGCTGGGCGAAATAAAGCATCTGCACTTCCCAGGCATCGCCCGACAGCGGCCAGCCATGGGAGAAGAGGATCGGCTGGCCGTTGCCCCAATCCTGATAATAGATCGTCGTTCCATCCTTTGTAGTGATCGTCGGCATCGTCTCTGTCCTATGTTTGGGGTTGGGAGGTATTCGCCTGGTGGCGCAATTTTCTGCACCGTGGTGTGTGACGCGATCAGGAAACATGTTTCGAATGGCCGTGTAAGCGATCCTTTGGTGTAGGTTGCCTATGCCTTTTCCCTGAGATCGAGCCAGGCGACGAGCAGGAAGCCGCCGACGAGGCCGAGGCATTCTTGCCCGCTCCTTCGGGTTCTCCCCCAGGCGGCGTATCCCTAGAAGCTGCGCACCGGCGACCAGTCGGGCATGCCCGGTGGGACGTCGTTTTCAACCGTCTGTCCCGCGGTGTCAGGACTTCGAGATATCTGGACATTCAGCGGGCCTTGGTCGTGGGGCCGTGAAATGGGCTGCCGGGCCGTCGCCAAAGACGCTGACTGGCGTCGGTCGGCGTCGCTTCACCGCAACGGCGAGGCTGCGAATTGACGGCGAACCTCCTTGGCAAACGGCAAATCCGATTGTCGGTTCTGACCCGCTTCGGGAAAATTGGTCTCGGCTGCGGAGCTTTGCGGAAGGCCCCGAGACATTCAAAATCGTCATTCGAGAAAAATTGCGACGCCCTGTCGGGAGAGGCCAGGCCCCTGCGTCCTAGGGCCATAGTGACCAACAGCTCAAGGAGGACAGTTCATGGTCAAGGTCATTTCATTTCTCTGGTTTGCCGAAAGCGCTCGCGAAGCGGTCGAATTCTATGTCTCGTTGGTGCCCGATTCTTCGATCGGCGATATCACGACAGTGCCCTCGGAAACCCCAAGCGGCCCTCCCGGCAGCGTCGAGATCGTGGAGTTCACGCTCGGCAATCAGAATTTCATCGCCATGCAGGCCGGGCCGTTCGAGCAGTTCAACCATGCCTTCTCGGTGCAGGTCGTCTGTGAAAATCAGGCGGAACTCGACCGCATCTGGGATGGCTTCCTCGCCAATGGCGGAACAGCCGAACATTGCGGCTGGCTCAGGGATCGCTGGGGTCTTTCCTGGCAGATCGTACCCAAGGCGCTGGCAGAGATGATGAGCGGCACGCGCAAGGGCAATGCCAAGAAGATGACTGAGGCGATGCTGAAGATGATCAAGATCGACGTCGCCACCCTGGAACAGGCGTTTCAGGAAGCCGCCTGATCTTCCGGAACCGATGCGATGCGAGCGGACGGCAGCCTCGAAAGGGCTGCCGTTTCTTTTCGACTTCCGCTATGGGCGGGATCGATTGCGGGCAGGGCCAGCTCGATCGGGAAGACCGCCGGCTGGTGGAATATCGGGCAGAGAAAGCGTGGCAGATGCTGCCGGCACCGTTTCCATTGCCGAGATCGCGGTTGCCTGCGGTTTTGCCGACCAGAGCCATCTGACGCCTATCTTTACCGCACTCCACGGAGTTTCGCCCGGCACATGGCGACGGGAGAGACGAATCTGAAGCATGGGCGGTGCCGTGCCGAAAACCGCGGCGCAGTTTTGTTGGCAGTGCTTTAGCACCATTCAAGTAAAAGTGAGCGCACAGGTTATTTTCAAAGTTCACTGATATTACAAATCGGTAATGACGGGTGGTTGTGCTTGCTGCCGGCCGGGGAAAGGTGCGATATTGTCGCACCAGGTGAGACCTTTTGTCTCGCGCGCCTCTTTCGACAGACCCTGGCCAACCTCGAGTCCCTCCGGAGACGTGAATGCCCTTTTGGAAGCAATTTGTACTTTGTCTTGTCGTCATTATCGCCGGCTTTGCCGCGTGGGTCTATTTTGTGCCTGGCGCCGGCGAGACGATGAGCAATGCCGGTATTCCCGACAGCATCGTTTCCAGGATCGCACCGAAGAGCGAAGAGGCAGCCGATGCCGGCGCGGGGCAGGCTCAAGGCGGCAAAGCGCAAGGGCAGGGACAGGGGCAGAACCGCCGCAATGGCGGCGGTGGCGGCGGACGTAATGCCGCGGTGCTTGTCGTCACCCAGGCTGTGGTACAGGGCGTCGTCAACGACCGGCTGAATGCGATCGGCACGGGTGATGCGATCCGCTCCGTTGCGGTCACGCCGCAGGCGACGGGTACAATCCGCGAGATCCTGATCAAATCAGGCGATATGGTGAAGCAGGGGCAGGTTCTCGCCAAGCTCGACAGCGAGGAGCAGGTCATTGCCCAGGGGCAGGCGCAGGTGGCACTGAACAGCGCGCTCGAGAAATCCAGCCTCTACCACAATATCAAGTCCAGCGTTTCGCGCATGGATGTCTTCGATTCCGAGATCGCCGAGCAGAATGCACGGCTGCAATTGCAGGCAGCCGATCTCAATCTCCAGCGCCGTAATATCGTGGCCCCCATCGACGGCATCGTCGGCATCGTGCCGGTCAATATCGGCGACAATGTCAATACGTCGACGCCGATCGTGACATTGGACGATCGCACAGAAATCCTCGTCGATTACTGGGTGCCGGAGCGTTTTGCCAATACGGTTTCCGTCGGCCAGGTGGTCGAGGCAACGTCCGTGGCGCGGCCGGGAAAAGTCTTTTCAGGCGTGCTTGAGGCGGTCGACAACCGCATCGACGCGGCAAGCCGCACGCTGCGCCTGCGGGGCCGGATCGACAACAGCTCCGACGAACTGCGTGCCGGCATGTCCTTTGCGGTCAGCATGAAGTTTGCCGGCGATAAATATCCGGCCGTCAACCCGCTTTCCGTGCAGTGGGATGCCCAGGGCTCCTTCGTCTGGCGGGTGACCGACGACAAGTCGCACAAGGTGCGGGTCACGGTCGTGCAGCGCAATCCGGACTATGTGCTGGTCAAGGCTGACTTGAAGGATGGCGACCAGATCGTCACCCAGGGCCTGCAGCGCGTGCGCGAGAACGGCGCTGTGCGCACGGCGACCGATGTCGCCGCCAACGACAAGGTCGCCGCCCAATGAGCGTGACCGAGATCCACCAGGACAAACCGGAATCCGGCAAGGCGACCTTCACCGCACTCTTCGTGCGCCGGCCTATCCTGGCGCTGGTCTTCAATACGCTGATGGTGGTGGCGGGCCTTGCGGCCTATGTGGGCGTGGAAGTGCGCGAGCTGCCCGATGTCGACCGGCCGATCGTGACCGTGCGCACGACATTCGACGGCGCTTCGCCGCAGACGATCGACCAGGAACTGACCAAGGTCATCGAAGGTGCGGTTGCGCGCGTCAGCGGTCTCAAGTCCATCTCTTCCAGTTCCCAGTTCGGCCAGAGCCGCGTCACGCTGGAATTTTCCGATTCCATCGATCTGGCCGTTGCCGCCAATGACGTGCGTGACGCAATCGGCCGCATCGCCCAGAACCTGCCCGACGAGGCGGATGCGCCGCAGATCGTCAAGGCGGATTCGGACTCTTCGGCGATCATGCGCCTCGCGGTGACGTCGGATACGCTCAACATGGACGATCTGACGCTCCTCGTCGAGAACGAGGTGGTCGACCGTCTGGCCTCCGTCGATGGCGTTGCCGATGTTGAAGAATACGGCGATCAGGAAAAGGTCTTCCGTGTCGACGTCGATCAGGGCGCGCTTGCAAGCCGCGGACTGACCATCGGCGATCTCACCAAGGCGCTCGACAATGCCGCGCTCGACGTACCGGCCGGTTCGCTGAAGAGCCCGATGCAGGATATCGTGGTGCGCGCAACCGCCAGCCTGCAGACGCCCGAAGATTTCCAGAACGTCATCCTGCAGCACAATGTGCGTCTCGGCGATGTCGCGACCGTGACGCTCGGGCCGCGTGACGGCGAGACGGCGCTGCGTTCCAATGGCAAACCGGGCATCGGTCTCGGTATCATCCGTCAGGCGCAGTCCAATACGCTGAATATTTCCACCGGCATTCATGCTGCCGTCGATCAGCTTTCGAAGACGCTGCCGAAGGGCACGACGATCGCGATCACCAGCGACGACGCCGTGTTCATCGAGGGCGCGATCCATGAAGTGGTGCTGGCGCTGCTGCTTTCGGCCGTCATCGTCACCGTCGTCATTTACCTATTCCTTCGCGACTGGCGCGCAACGCTGATCCCGTCCGTCTCGATGCCGGTGGCGCTGATCGGCACGCTTGCCGCGATCTATATGGTCGGCTTCTCGATTAACATCCTGACGCTGCTTGCCATCGTGCTCGCGACCGGTCTCGTGGTCGATGACGCCATCGTCGTGCTCGAAAACATCGTACGCCGACGCTCGGAGGGCATGGGACCGCGCGCGGCGGCCGTGCTCGGCACGCGCGAAGTCTTCTTCGCCGTCATCGCGACAACGGCCACACTTGCCGCCGTCTTCATTCCGCTGTCCTTCTTACCGGGGCAGGTGGGTGGTCTTTTCCGCGAATTCGGTTTCGTGCTTGCCTTCTCGGTCGGCTTGTCGTCGATCGTGGCGCTGACGCTATGCCCGATGCTCGCCTCTCGCATGCTGACCAAACCGATGATCGAGGATCATGGATTGCTCGGCCGCTTCGGCGAGGCTTTCGCCGGCCTCTACAAATTGGCGCTGCATGCCTGCCTGAACGCGCCTGTCGTCGTCATCGTCTTCTCACTTATCTTCGGCGGCGCAGCCGTTGTCGCTTTCGGCACGGTCAAGAGCGAACTGACGCCGGAAGAAGACCGCGCCATGGTGATGATGCGGCTGACGACGCCGCAGGGTTCCAGCCTCGAATATACGCGCGACAAGCTGCAGCTCGTGGAGGAATACCTGCAGCCGCTCGTCGACAGCGGCGATATCAGGAACGTCTTCTCGATCTCCGGCCAGGGCGGCGCTTCCAACAGCGGCTTCATGGTGTTGACGCTGGCGCCCTGGGGCGAGCGCCACCGTACGCAGGCCGATATCGTCCGCGACATCAATCAGGCTGCGTCAAAGGTGCCGGCGCTGCGCGGCAATGCGATCTCGTCGAACAGCCTGCGTATTCGCGGCGCCGGCAGCGGTCTGCAGATGGCGCTTGTTGGTAATGATCACGCGGCGCTGACGGCGGCGGCCGCCAAGCTCGTGCAGCAGCTCGATGCCAGCGGCCAGTACGATACGCCACGCCTGACCAACGAACCGTCGCAGGCGCAAGTCTCCGTCGCAATCGATCGTGAACGCGCCTCCGATCTCGGTATCGATATCACCGGCCTTTCGACCGCCATCCAGTCGCTGCTCGAAGGACGATCGGTGGTCGACGTCTTCGTCAATGGCGAATCCTATCCGGTGCTTCTGACCTCGACGATGCGGCCGATCGACGACCCGACCGATCTTGAAAACGTCTTCCTGAAGACCGGCGACGGCAAGATCGTGCCGATGTCGGTCATCGCTTCGCTGAAGGAAGGCTCGGTCGCCCCGCAGCTCAACCGTGAACAGCAGCTCGCCTCGGTGGCGATCACCGCCGGCCTGAAGGACGGTATGTCGCTTGGCGACGCCGTGAAGAATGTCACGCAAATGGCAGCACCGCTGTTGCCGGACGGCGCGCGCCTGCTGCCGCTCGCAGAAGCTGCGACGCTGGAGGAGAATTCCAGCGGCATGGCGCTGACCTTCGGCTTTGCGATCGTCATCATCTTTCTGGTGCTCGCGGCACAGTTCGAAAGCGTGCTGTCGTCGCTGATCATCATGTCGACGGTGCCGCTCGGCCTTGCCTGTGCCGTCTTTGCACTCATCATCACCGGCTCCAGCCTCAACATCTACAGCCAGATCGGCCTCGTGCTGCTTGTCGGCGTGATGGCGAAGAACGGTATTCTGATCGTGGAATTCGCCAACCAGCTGCGTGACCGCGGCGAGGATGTGCGCTCCTCCATCGAGAAGGCCTGCGCGCTTCGCCTGCGCCCGGTCATGATGACGATGATCGCGACCATTCTTGGGGGCGTTCCCCTGGTCTTCGCGCATGGCGCGGGTGCGGAAGCGCGCGTGGCGCTCGGCTGGGTCATCGTCGGCGGCCTCGGCTTTGCGACGCTGGTCACGCTGTTCATCACCCCGGTCGCCTATCTCCTGATCGCCCGCTTCGCCAAGCCGCATGCCCATGAGGAAGCGCGCCTGCACGAAGAAATGACGCATGCGACGCGACCGAAGCCGGATCCGGAGCAGCTTCAGGCTGCCGAGTAGGAGGGCGAACAAGCCTTTTCAATACTTTCGGAGACGCCTGCCGGATCTCTCCGGCAGGCGTTTTTATGGTGTATGAAGTCTTGTGAAATAAGATAAATTACTTCTGAACTTTAGCCGTTTTTTAAGCATAACCGGCAATGATCGCGATCAGTAACCGGCCGGTCTTCCCCAGTTTTTCTGAAGGCCACTGCGCTGATTTCCAGCGACGGCAGACATGAGCGTCCGCTTGATTTCGGTACATCCTGTTGTGTTGCGTCTTGTTGTGTTTTGGAGTTCGTACCGTGAGTATTTATCAGCGCACCTCCGTGGATGCGGCGCTTCATGTGCTGCGTGACATCAATCGGACCATGACGGTGACGCAGAACCATATCACGACCGGTCTGCGTGTCGAAAGATCCAGGGACAACGCTGCCTATTGGTCGGTCGCGACGACGGCGCGTCACGACAACAAGGCACTTTCTGCGGTTCAAGATGCTCTCGGCATGGCTGCCGCCACCATGGGGACGGCGTCCGCCGGTGTCGACAGCGTCATCGACGTCGTCACCGAGATCAAGGCAAAACTTGTTGCCGCAACCGAACAGGGCGTCGACAAGACCAAGATCAATGAAGAGCTAGACCAGTTGAAGGCGCAACTGCGCAGCGTTTCCGAGGGCGCAGGCTTCAACGACGACAACTGGATCATCCTCGACAATACCATCACGCCGACAAAGCCGCGCCAGATTCCGGCCTCCTTCATCCGTAATTCGGACGGCACGGTATCGGTTGGCATGTTGAGCTATCATATCGATATCCCGCCGAGCGGCGCGACCTCCTCCAAGGATGCGCGCTATGTGATTGACGACCGGGCAGGCGGCACAGGCGAATATGGCGTGCTGACCTCCGCCTTCTTCGCAACGGAGCTCGGCACGGCGCAGACCTGGGTGCTGACGAAGAGCAAGAACGGCAATACAGCCGGCCAGGTGGAAATCGGACTGACAGCCACGACCAGCAAACAAGACCTGAACGACATGATCAGCGTCGTCGACGCCGCGCTCGGGCAGCTGACGACCGTCGGTTCGGCTTTCGGCGCACTGGAAAAGCGCATCAGCTTGCAGGACGAATTCGCCAAGAACCTGTCCGACAACATCACCGAAGGCATCGGCCGCCTCGTGGATGCCGATATGGAAGAGGAATCGAGCAAGCTCAAGGCATTACAGACCCAGCAGCAGCTCGGCCTGCAATCGCTGAATATCGCCAACGCGTCCTACGACACGGTTCGTCAGCTCTTCCAGAATTTCTAACTTCGGCTTTTGTAATATCGCCCGCGCGGCAAGCCATGCTCGCCGCGCGGTTTTCTTTTGGCAATGCTCAGGCTTCGGCTGCCTTGGCGGCCATCGTTGCCTTGGCCCACCAGACCAGTTCGTCGAGAGCGGTCTTTGCGGTGGGCAGCAGGCTCGCCTCGATTTCCGAGATCGGCTTGTTGCCGAAATGCGGATGGACAGCCATGAAGTCGCCGCCGCCGAGATGGACGGCGGCATGGGTTGAGACCATCTGCAGCTCCACGCCGATGCCTCTCAGATGTTCGACAGCGCGCGTGGCGCCCGTGCCACCATAGCCGATGGCAGTAAACGGCTTGCGGTTCCATTCCTTATAGGCCTGATCGAGCGCGTTCTTGAGGGCTGCCGTGATCGAGTGGTTGTATTCGGCGACCACGAAGATATAGCCGTCGAAGCGTCCGACAGTTTCCTGCCAGCGAACCGCTTCGGGATTCTGGCTCGGCATCCACAGGTTCGATGCCATTTCGTCGAAGAAGGGGAGCGGATGATCGCGCAGATCGATCAGCTCTACGTCCATGTCATCACGTGCTTGCGCCTGCTTCAATATCCATTGTGCCGGGGTATCGGCGAAACGGGTCGGGCGGGTGGAGCCGATAATAATGGCGATGCGGGGCTTAGAATTCAAAGTAACCTCCTGTATGCTGGTTTCCAGCAGTAACCAGATTACGGATGGTTCGGGGGGCTGCACAAGGAGGCACTTTATTGAAACCAGATAACCATGAGGAAACCGCCCCCTGCGAGGACGTCGACGGCTGCCAGCAGGTCCGCGCCTGCGATCACATCAGCCGCATGCTGGCGCGCATCAGCGACAAGTGGAGCCTGCTGGTGGTGCGCGTGCTGGGTCACGGTCCGCTGCGTTTCAACGCCCTGCGCCGTGAAGTCGGCGAGATCAGCCAGAAGGTACTGGCATCGACATTGCGGGAGCTGGAGGAGAACGGTTTCGTTTCCCGGACTGTCACGCCCACCACGCCGCCGCAGGTCGAATATGCGCTGACGGATCTCGGCCGGGACTTCCTGGACCCGGTTCGGGGGCTTGCCGAGTGGGTCGTCGCAAATTCCGCACGCATGGATGAGGCGCGCGTGGCCTATGCCAAACGCCGCGGGCGCGACTGAGGGAAGCGCCACGGTTTTGCGAAGAAAGCTGGTGATATCGGGGCGTGTCTGCAACAGGCCGATGTTTCCCATTGGGAATTTGCCTTATCAGGTAAACATCTTCATCTTGTTGCCGCATTCCCTAATATCTGCTCGCACCAGCTTCGAACGGAGAACCTCCTGTCCATGATCAAGAAATTCATCCTTCTGGCCGTTGCGGCGAGTTACCTCTCGGCTTGCACGACGACCGATCCTTATACTGGCGAGCAGAAGGTATCCAATACCGCCGGCGGTGCTGCCCTTGGCGCGCTCGGCGGTGCTCTCGTCGGTGTCGCCGTCGGCGGCGGCGGCCATGGCAAGCGCAATGCGGCGCTGATCGGCGCCGGCCTTGGCGCGCTCGCCGGCGGCGCGATCGGCAACTACATGGACCAGCAGGAAGCCGAGCTTCGCGCCCAGCTCGAAGGTACCGGCATTTCGGTCACCCGTCAGGGCGACAACATCATCCTCAACATGCCCTCGAACATCACCTTCGATATCGACCAGGATGCGGTGAAGCCGGGCTTCTATCCGACGCTGAATTCTGTCGCGATCGTGCTGCGCAAGTTCAACCGCACGCTGATCGATATCAACGGCCATACGGATTCCACCGGCAGCCTGCAGCATAACCAGGATCTGTCGCAGCGCCGCGCGTTGTCCGTTGCCGATTACCTCGGCGGCCAGGGCATCGACCAGCGCCGCGTTTCGGCCGTCGGCTACGGTCCGTCGCAGCCAATCGCTTCCAATGCGACCGAAGCGGGCCGCGCGCAGAACCGCCGCGTCGAAATCCAGATCGCGCCGATCACCCAAGGTTGATCGGTTGCATCAGGCGACAAAGAGGCCGGGTCATCGCCCGGCCTCTCTCGTTCTGCCGTTTGCTTCAATGCTGCATCGTTGCGCCCTTGGTGATCTTGTCGACGATCTTCTTGTCGGCCCGCAGCGCAATGCCGACGACCTTGGCATCATCGGGGGCGTATTCGGCGAAGACGGCGCGGTTGGCCGCATCATGGCCGGTTGCAAACATCTCCTCGATGAAGATCGAGGAAGTCACCTCGCGCTCCAGCGTGCGTCGGTGGATCGTCGATATCGTCGTTTCGTCGGCCGACAAGACGATGATCGGCTGGATGGATAATGGATTGTAGAGATTGCCGGCACGATCCTTGTAGGGCTCGCCGATGATTTCGGGATATTGCCCGGCGATGCCCGTCGACAGGAAGGCCGTGACATTCAGCTTTTGCCAACCGGCAAGATTGTTTCGCAGGACGATTGCAATTTTGGTATCAAACATTCCAGTCTCTTTCATCAGGTTATCGAAACGCGTTGAGCCAGGATCTAACGCCGCAGGTCTTTGAGGGTCTTGAACGTTTGTGCGAGCCGCAGGAGCGTAGCGGTATGCTGTCCGCGCCTGGGGGCAGCGGTATGCTGGCCGCGCCCGGGGGCAGCGGCATTCTGACTGCGCCTGCCTTTCCGGGCATCGAACGTATCGAGGCGCAGTTCTCGGGTAATGTCTTCGAGCCGCATCGGCACGATACCTATGCGCTCGGCGTCACGCTTCATGGCGTGCAGACCTTCACCTATCGCGGCGAGCGGCGCTTCAGCATGCCAGGCCAGGTGATCGTCTTGCATCCGGACGAGGAACATGACGGCGGGGCAGCGACCGAGGCAGGCCTTCATTACCGCATGCTTTACATGGAGCCTGCGCTCTTGATGGAGTGTCTGGCGGCAGAGAAGATCGGGCTTCCCTTCGTCGATCAGCCGGTCATCGCCGACGGCGCGCTGGCGCAGGTGCTGCTCGCTGCCCTCGGCGAACTCGATCAGGAACTGGATGAGCTCTTCGTCGATGATTTCGTGAGCCGCGTGGCGGGCGGCCTCTCGCGGCACGCGCAAGTGCGCCGTCGCGCTCTGGGCACGGTTGCTTGGAAGCAGGTGCGGGCGGCGCGCGATTATTTGGAGGCGCATGCGCTCAGGCCAGTGCGCTCTGGCGAGCTGGAGAACATTACCGGCCTCGACCGCTTCACGTTGTCACGGCATTTCCGCACGGCCTTCGCCACCAGCCCGCATCGTTACATGCTGATGCGGCGGTTGCAGCAGGCGAAGGCGCTGATGGGCGAAGGCGAGGGGCTTGCCGATGTGGCGGCGGCTACCGGCTTTGCCGACCAGGCGCATTTCATCCGGCATTTCAAAAAGGCCTATGGGATCACCCCGGGACGTTGGGTGGGGCTTACACGTTTTACGCGGCAGAGGCCAACTCGTTCAGCGACTGATATTGGCATGGGCAGCCAGGGCATTTATCCATAAAACGGCATTATCATATGCATTGTGCATGCCTACAGCAAGAAAGCTTGATGACCTAACTTGACTGGGTCCTGAGCTATCGGCCTCAGCCGAAAGTTCGTTCCAGTATGACGCCTGGCTCTGCAATCCGCAGCCAGGGACAGGAGAAAGGTCCAAGCACAACCATGTCTGCAAATGATAAGCCACTTATCGCAATTGCCGGCGCAACCAGCAAACAGGGTCGCAGCGTCGCAGCCACGCTCCTTCGCAGCGAACGTTTTCGCGTACGCGCCTTAACCCGTAAAAAAGATTCGCCCGAGGCTCTAGGTCTGGAGAAACTTGGAGCTGAAATTGTCAACGTGCCGCTCCAGCTTGGGTTTCAGAAGGATTTCGTTGCCGCCTTCGAAGGTGCGGACGGGGCATTTCTGATGACGCCGCCTGTCATGCCGCCAGCAACGATAGAGTTTCCAATCGGCCGCCAATTGGCGGATGCGGCGGTTGAGGCGGGAGTCGGACATATCGTTTTCAGTACGCTCGAGAATGTCGACGCCATCACCGGCGGGACCAAGTTTGCTCCGCACTTCACCGACAAAGCGCACGTTGCAGACTATATTCGCGGTCTGTCGATCTCTCATTCCTTCGTCATGCTGGCGTTCTTTTACTCGAATCTTCTCGAATATTATCCGCCGCGCATGGAAGGTGACACGCTCGCGATGCCGATCTATCTTCCCGAAGATTTTCGAGCGCCTTTTGTCGATCCGCTCACGGCAACTGGGCCGGTCGTACTCGAAATTTTCTCAGATCCCGAGCGCTACAACGGGAAAACTCTGCCGATCGTCGGCGATATCATCTCTCCGCGCGAGATGGTCGAAACCTTCCGGGAGGTAACCGGCCTCAAGGCAGAATACCGGAATGCTTTCACCAGGGACGGCCTGCTGCAGTATTTTCCAGAGTTTGCAGCCAACGAACTTCTCGTGCGAGAGATTCTGGGGATGGTCGAGTATGCTGTCGAATATGGTTATTTCGGCAAGGAGCACGACCTGGAATGGAGCCGTCGCCTGAATCCGGATACGCTCGATTGGGCGCAGTATCTTCGCACCACGGGCTGGCGGGGCGACAAGCGATCTTTCGGGCTCTAAGTCACGATGGCCGGATTCCCGGCAGTTTGGATACCTCGGCGGCAAGAAAGTCGGTGAGGAGACGAACGCGGGCGATGGTGGAGCGCTCGGGCACGATAAGCAGGCTTAGCGGGACCGGCGACGGACGATAGTCTTCGAGCACGGCCTCGAGCCGGCCGTTGTCCAGGAGATCGTTGACCAGCCAAATGTGGGCGGGACCCATGCCGCGTCCTGCGGCCAAGGCTTCACGCGCCGCAAGTCCGTGATCGACGCGCAGCTTCCCCTTGACCGGAACCGTCAAATTCGCGCCATGGCGGGAGGACAGAGAGATCTGATCGCTCCCGGCTATATTGGACATTATGATGGCTTCATGTCGCGAGAGATCGTCCGGGCGCTCCGGCCGCCCGTGGACGGAGAAATAAGCCGGAGCGCCGACCATCAGCCGATGGCTTTTTCCAAGCGCATGAAGCTTCATGGAACTGTCGGCGAGAGGTCCAAGCCGGAGTGCCACGTCAACGCCTTCGCGAACCAGGTCGATGCGCTCGTCGGTCAAGTTGAGATCGACGCTGATATCCGGATGCTGGTCCTGAAATTCGAAGATGAGCCGCGTGATGTGCATCACGCCAAGTGCTGCAGTACACGAAAGCCTGACCGAGCCTGCGGCAGCCCGACGGGCGTTTCTGGCTTCCTCGGTAGCCTGCTCGACCAGGCGCAATACCTGAAGGCAGTTCCCATAATAGCGGCTGCCCTCGTCGGTGAGGGTCACGCGACGCGTGGTTCGGCTGAGGAGAGGGACACCGACTGCGTCTTCAAGTTCTTTGAGATGGCGGGTCACGGTTGATTGACCGATGCCGAGCTCCCTCGCCACCGTAGACAGATTGCCCCGTTCGGCAACGCGAACAAAGGTGCGCATTCTGTCGAGAGACAGTCCGGTGTTATCCATTTTTCAGCACAATGATGTTCATTAAAATCAGTTAGAGAATTTACGCTGCTAAAGCCAAAAAAGCGTCCGGCTATACGCATTTTATTCCAGGAGCGGACCCAAATAAGGCGGCTGATAGAGTCGCGACGTTGTGTCGTTCGCGCATCATTCTCCGTAAAGTAGAAAATATCCGGTTGGCAAGATCGAACTTGTCCGGTACATATGTCCTACCGTTGCAGATCAATCAAAGGAGGCGTCGTATGACAACAGCATTCATCGAAGTCCTCCCGTCCGGAATGACCCGACACTAGGTCGTTCCAATTCGCGGCCCGCCGGGGAACGCGACAAGCGGTTTTAATTTCGTTCACAGTTCGCTCGATCTGCCGGGACCAGTTTGTCTCCCGCTTCGACTGTGTTCTTCAACTCTGGATTTTGGGGCCGGCCGCCGAAGTACGGCGTCGGACTGGTTAAAATGGCTCGCAAGAAGCTCGATTTCCGTGCCGATGCGTATCGCAACGTACTCGGCTTTGTTTTTCGTCAGTGGACCCATCGCCCAGCACTTGTGGGTACCATTATCGTGCTGGTTATTGCCAGCACGCTGGCCGAAGTGCTGGTGCCGGTTTTTTCCGGCCAGATCGTCGACGCGATTGCCAGCGGCAATGCGGCGGCTGGTGACGCAATTCGTGCTTTCGCTATCGTCGGGATCCTTGGCCTGACCAGCGTTGTATTGCGCTGGTTCATCTTCGGCGGGATCATCCGGCTGACGCTGCGCATCATGGCGGATGTGACCAATAACGGCTTCCACAAGGTGCAGCGGTTCTCGACTGATTGGCACGCCAATAGTTTTGCCGGCTCTACGGTACGAAAGATCACCCGCGGCATGTGGGCGCTGGATTCGCTCAATGACCTGCCGCTGATAGCTTTGCTGCCGTCGATCGTCATACTGTTGGGCGCCAGTCTCGTGCTCGGCAGTTATTGGCCGGTCATGGGGCTGATCGTGGCTTTGGGATCGCTGATCTATATCGGCGTGACCGTCGCGCTTTCCATGGGCTTCGTGTCGCCGGCGGCAAAGCTTGCCAATGCCTGGGATACCAAGCTAGGCGGCGCGCTGGCAGATGCGATCAGCTGCAACGCGGTGGTGAAAGCTTTCGGTGCCGAAAGCCGCGAAGAAGTGCGCTTGCGCCATGTGCTTGCCAAGTGGGATAGCCGAACGCGACGCACCTGGAGGCGCGGGACACTGAACGGCACGATTCAGGGCTTCATGATGGTCTCCATGCAGGCCGGCATTCTCGGTACCGGCCTCGTCATGTGGCAGCAGGGGCTGGCGACGCCCGGCGACATCACATTCGTGCTGGCGATGTTCTTCGTTCTTCAGGGTTATCTGCGCTCAGTCGGGCAAGATATCAGAAACCTGCAGCGCGCCGTCAACGACATGGAAGAACTTGTCCTGCTGGACAAGACGCCGCTCGGCATCGAGGATAGGCCGAACGCGAAACCTATTGCGATCGGCAAGGGCGAGATCGTGTTCGATCGCGTCACCTTCCAGTATGGCGCCCATCCGACCCCACTCTATGAGAATTTCTCGGTCACGATCCAGCCGGGGGAGCGGGTCGGACTGGTCGGGCATTCCGGCTCGGGCAAGACAACCTTCGTCAAGCTCATCCAGCGCCTCTATGACGTGAACTCGGGCGCTATCCGGATTGATGGACAGGATATCGCCGAGGTCACGCAATCGAGCCTGCGTGGCCAGATCGCCATCGTGCAGCAGGAGCCCATCCTGTTTCACCGCACTCTGGCCGAAAACATCGCCTATGGCCGGCCGAACGCCTCCAGACGCGAGATCGAGAACGCGGCAAAACAGGCGAGCGCCCATCGCTTCATCATGGACCTGCCGAAGGGCTATGAGACGATGGTGGGCGAGCGCGGCGTCAAGCTCTCGGGCGGCGAGCGTCAGCGTGTCGCCATCGCTCGGGCATTTCTCGCCGATGCGCCCGTGCTGATCCTGGACGAGGCGACCTCGAGCCTCGACAGCGAGAGCGAAGTGCAGATCCAGCAGGCCATGGAGCGCCTGATGAACGGCCGCACGACGCTTGTCATCGCGCACCGCCTTTCGACGGTGCGGGCGCTGGATCGACTGCTGGTGTTCGATAGGGGGATGATCATCGAAGAGGGCGACCATCAAGCGCTCATCCGGCTGAACAACGGCATTTATCGCCGGCTGTTCGAGCGGCAGGCGCTCGAACTGACCAAGGGTCTGGTGGCATGAGCCGAAGCACCGGCGCGCTGAAGCGCCGGTGCTCATCTCCGCTTGCTCGACGCATTTTCGCGCAGGCCCCATGCCGGTTTTGCGCAAGCCTGTGCTCCGGCCGATCAGGGCATAGCTCGGCGCCGGACCGGCCGGGGACCGGGGCGCGGCCGCAGATCGCCTGCGGCCCGTGCTGCGATCAAAAACACCGGCTGAAGGTTTTCAGGCTCAAGCCGCGTTTTCCGCAAGCCCGGAGCGGCGGGCGATGAAACGGGCCAGCGCCGGCCCGATCAGCAAAATGATCAGGAAGCGGCCGGTCTGCATGGCCATGACGAAGGGCACGTCGACATCGCTCGAGGCGGCGATAATGGCGACGGAATCCGCGCCGCCTGGGCTGGTTGCGAGATAGGCGGTCAGCGGGTCGATGCCGGCGAATGTGTGAAGGGCGAACGCCATGCAGCCGCAGAGCGCCATCAGGATGATGATGGAGGCGGAAACGCGCGGCAGGGCGCGAGCGGCATGTTTGAGGATCGAGCGGGTGAAGCGCAGGCCGATGCTCCAGCCGATCAGTGCGTAGCTGAGCGCCAGGATCCAGGTCGGCAGTTCGATCTTTAAGATGCCGAAACCCTGCAGTATGGCGCCGGCAAACAGCGGAACCACGATATTGCCGCCCTGGATGCGGAGGCGGAAGACGCCGTAGCAGCAGAGGGCGGCGAAGGCGACCGTCGTGGCGAAAGCCGGCCAGTCGACCGGCGGGAAAAAGATGACCGGCGGTGGCGCTTCACCATCGGCAGCGACCCAGAGGCGGGAGATGACGGACGCGCCGACTGCGACGAAGACGACGCGCAGATATTGCATGAAGGCAACGAGGCGAGCGTCCGCCCCGTAGGCTTCCGACATGATGACCATGGCCGAGGCGCCGCCGGGCGTGGAGCCCCAGACGGCGGTGGTGCCCGGCAATACCTGCCAGCGCGTGAGCAGCCAGCCGAGACCGGCGGCAATGGCGATCACCGAGACGATGAAGACGAAGAAGAGCGGCGCGTCCTTCGCCATGGTGCCGAGAATATCGGGCGTGATGTTGCGCGCCATCAAGAGGCCGACCAGCACCTGGCCGAACTGCAGCGGCCAGTAGGGGATGTGCAGCTGCCCCTTGCCGACCGTAAGCGCCAGCACGATGGCCGCGACCATCGGGCCGATCAGCAGCGAGGCGGGCAGGGCGAAGAGCTCAAGGAAAAGGACTGATATGGCCGACAACGCGAGCAGCAATGCCCATTTGGGCAGGCTTGCTTTCTGATGGAAGCTGCTTGCGTCCAAAACTGTGATCCCCGAACTTTCGACCGGAGCAAGCCCGAGGGCGGAGGTGGGAGGAGGCCCCGGCAATATGAAGAGGCCGGCGGCGAGGGCCGGCAGGCATGGACCCGATATAGGCGCGTGGTGGTCAAGGGGTCAATTGCGGAATCTGGCCTTTGTGCTCCTAAAGACGGATGTGTTTCGCAAGGAAATCAAGCAGGGCACGAACGCGCGCCGGAAGCGGTCCGCCCTGGCCGATATAGACGGCATAGAACTCTTCGACATCGCCGGGATTGAGCTTTTCCAGCACAGGAACGAGGCGGCCGGCGGCGATATCGGCGCGCACGGTGAATTCGGTCATGCGGGCAAGACCGGCGCCCGAGAGTGCGAGGTAACGCATGGCTTCGCCATCGCCGACCTGCAGGCCGGGGGTGAGGGGAATGGTGATCGTCTCGCCGGCCTCAATGACCGGCCAGCCTTCCAATGCGCGGGCATAGGAAAAGCCGATGCGGCGATGATTGTGCAGGTCGGCGGCTGAGCGCGGCTTGCTGTTTCGCTCAAGATAATCGGGCGAGGCGACGATGATCTTCCTGGCAGCGCCGAGCTTGCGGGCGATCAGCCTCGATGTCTTCAACGGGCCGGCGCGGATTGCGACGTCGGCACGCTCTTCCAGCAGATCGACCACCCTGTCGGTATGGGTGATATCGAGGGTGACATCCGGGTGCTCGGCCATAAAGGCCGGGATCAGCGGCGCCAGAACATGATTGCCGAAGGAGCCGCTGGTGTTGATGCTGATGCGGCCCGCCGCCTGTTCTCCCGCCGAGGCGAAACGTTCAGCCTCCGATATATTGGCGAGGATTGCGACACTGCGCTCATAGAAGGCGCAGCCCTCGGGCGTCAGTTGCAGCTTGCGCGTCGAGCGGTTGACGAGGCGGGCGCCGAGCCTTGTCTCCAGGCGGGCGACCAGCTTGCTGACGGCCGATGGCGTCATGCGCCGCGCCTGCGCGGCAGCGGAAAAACCGCCGCGTTCGACGACGCTGACGAAGACTTCCATCTCGCCCGATCGATTGATGTCCTGACGGCTCACGATGAATTCAAATCACAGATGATGTGCTCTGAGGCAATCTATATCATGGTGTCGGCCGGGTCTATCTCTCGAAGAGAGAATAGGAGATTGGATCATGGAATACAGAAATCTCGGTGCATCGGGTTTGAGGGTGCCGGTGCTGAGCTTCGGGGCCGGCACTTTCGGCGGCAGCGGGCCGCTCTTCGGGGCTTGGGGCACAACGGATGCGCAAGAAGCGCGGCGGATAGTGGATATCTGCATGGAGGCCGGTGTCACGCTATTCGACACGGCGGATGTTTATTCGGCCGGTGCTTCCGAGGAGGTGCTGGGACAAGCGATCTCCGGAAAGCGCGATACGGTGCTGATCTCGAGCAAGACGGCGCTGCCGATGGGCGAGGGGCCTGGCGATTGGGGCACCTCGCGCGCACGGCTGATCCGTGCGACCGAGGATGCGCTGCGCCGGCTCGGTACCGACTATATCGATCTTCTGCAATTGCACGCCTTCGATGCGTCGACGCCGGTCGAGGAGGTGCTTTCGACGCTCGATGTGCTCGTTGCGGCGGGCAAGGTCCGTTATGTCGGCGTTTCCAATTTCTCCGGCTGGCAGCTGATGAAATCGCTTGGGCTTTCCGAGCGCTATGGCTACCCGCGCTATGTCGCGCATCAGGTCTATTATTCGCTCGCCGGACGGGATTACGAATGGGAACTGATGCCGCTTGCCGCCGACCAGCGGGTGGGAGCATTGGTTTGGAGCCCGCTCGCCTGGGGCCGGCTGACCGGCAAGATCCGCCGCGGCGTAGCGTTGCCCGCCGGAAGTCGCCTGCACCAGACAGCGGAATACGGCCCGCCCGTCGATGACGAAAGGCTCTTCGATATCGTCGACGTGCTGGACGAAATTGCCGCCGAGACCGGCAGGACGGTGCCGCAGATCGCCATCAACTGGCTGATCGGCCGGCCGACCGTTTCAAGCGTCATCATCGGCGCGCGCAACGAAGAGCAGCTCAGGCAAAATCTCGGTGCCGTCGGCTGGAGCCTGACACCGGACCAGATCGAGCGGCTGGACGCGGTCAGCCGCGTGATGCCGCCCTATCCGTATTTTCCCTATTATCGGCAGGAGGGCTTTGCGCGGCTCAACCCGCCCGCAGTCCCTGCAACAAGGATGGGATGAAATCTTCCCTAATCTTGGCTGGACAGCCGCTTTGACTTGCCTCATACCCGACCTGCTACAGATGCTGTAGCAGGCTGTGGAATGCAGGGAGATCAAGGGCATGGCACTGCGCGACGCGAAGGCTGGGGTGCGAAACGAGGCGGGTATCGAGGCCGTCACCGGCATTCTGAAACAGCGCTTCGGAGAGCGTTTCCAGACCGGCCAGGCTTTTCGCGCCCAGCACGCGCACACGACCACCTATATCCCTGCCCAACTGCCCGACGGCGTGCTCTTTGCCGAGACCGCCGACGATGTGAAGACCGTGGTGCGGGTCTGCGCCGATCATAAGGTGCCTGTTATCGGCTTCGGTACCGGCTCCTCGCTCGAGGGCCAGGTCAATGCGCCGAATGGCGGCATTTCCATCGATTTCAGCCGCATGAATCGGGTGCTTGAAGTCAATCCCGAGGATCTCGACTGCACGGTCGAACCGGGCGTCACGCGTGAGGCGCTGAACACCCATCTGCGCGATACCGGCCTGTTCTTCCCGATCGATCCCGGCGCCAATGCCTCGATCGGCGGAATGACCTCGACGCGCGCCTCCGGCACCAACGCAGTGCGCTACGGCACGATGAAAGATAATGTGCTTGCCGTTACGGCAGTGACCGCATCGGGCGAGGAAATCCGCACGGCGCGCCGCGCCCGCAAGTCGTCGGCCGGTTACGACCTCACCCGGCTTTTCGTCGGCGCGGAAGGCACGCTCGGCATCCTGACCTCGGTGACGCTGCGCCTGCACGGCATTCCGCAGAAGATCGCCGGGGGCGTGTGCGCCTTCCCGAGCGTGAAGGCGGCCTGCGACGCCGTTATCATGACGATCCAGATGGGTATTCCGGTTGCCCGTATCGAGCTCGTCGATGCGCTGCAGATGCGCGCCAGCATCGCCTATGCCAATCTTCCCTATGAGGAGAGCCCGGCGCTCTTCCTGGAGTTCCACGGCACGGATGAGGCGGTGGCGCTGCAATCGACCGCCTTTGCCGAGATCGCAGCTGAATGCGGCGGCGGCGAATTCAGGTGGGCGGCGAGCCCCGAGGAGCGCACGAAGCTCTGGAAGGCACGCCATGACGCCTATTGGTCGGTGCGGGCACTGGCGCCCGGGCTTGCCGTACTTTCGACCGATGTTTGTGTTCCGATATCGCGGCTTGCGGATTGCGTTGCCGAAACGCAGGCCGATATCGAAGCAAACGGTTTGCTGGCGCCGATCGTCGGCCATGCGGGCGACGGGAACTTCCATGTGCAGCTATTGTTCGACGACAAGAGTGCCGCGGGGATCGCCACGGCAGAAGAGTTCGTCGCCCGTCTGAATGCCCGGGCGCTGGCAATGGATGGCACATGTACCGGCGAACACGGGATCGGGCAGGGGAAAATGGCGTTTCTGGAGGAGGAGCTCGGGGGGACGGTGAATCTGATGCGCCAGATCAAGCGTGCGCTCGATCCGGACAATATCCTCAATCCCGGCAAGATTTTTCATCTGGGGCTGAAAATGGAATAATCTCATGATCTTGGCCCTTGCCCCCTGCATGAATAGCGCTAGTGTCGGCAACAGAATCCCGAATGGAGAATCCCTGATTTGGTAGGCCGGTTCCTCGTCTTTCTAGGAGGAGTGATCGTCGTAGTGCTCTTCGTGGCGCTGCTGGCACCGCTGTTCATCGACTGGACGGATTTCCGGAAGAACTTTGAGGATCAGGCCAGCCGCATCATCGGCAAGAAAGTGACGGTGCACGGCACTGTGGACGCGCGGCTTCTGCCGTTTCCGTCGGTGACGCTGCATGACGTCCGTGTCGGCCAGGAAGAAGACGGCACGCCGGTGGTGCAGGTCGAACAGTTCTCCATGGATGCCGAGCTTGCGCCTTTCCTCTCGGGCGAAGCGCTGATCTTCGACATGCGGGTCGTCAATCCCAAGGTGCGGCTGCGGCTTCTGAAGGACGGCACGCTGGACTGGATGCGCGGCAGCCGGCCGGAAATTCCGGCCAAGACCGTTGTTCTGGAAAATGTGCATGTCAACGGCGGCGAGATCGAGTTTGTCGACGATCAGTCCGGCCGGTCGCGAAACGTTACCGGACTCAATGCCGAAATGTCGGCGAAGTCCCTTGCAGGTCCATGGCGCATCGAGGGTGACGGCGCGCTCGACGGTGAACATGGCAACTTCTCCGTCTCCAGCAATCAACCGGACGAGAGCGGTGTGTTGCATGTACGCACCCGGCTTGCGCCGGACAAGCATCCCGTCACCGTCGATCTCGATGGTGAACTCAAGCTCGTCGACAGCCGGCCGAATTATCAGGGTACGCTTGCTGCGGCAATCGAAAGCCGCAAGGCTAAAACCGAAAAGGGGCAGGCGCCGCCGCCGCGCCTCAAGGGGCGTTTTGAGCTCACTAACGACCGCATCCGCATTCCCGAATATCGCATGGAAGTCGGTTCGACCGACGACCCCTATGTGATTACGGGCGAGGCGACGCTTGATACCGGCAGCGCGCCGGAATTTCTGCTGACCGCCGACGGCCAGCAGATAGACGTGAACCGTATCGGCAATCAGGGTTCTGCCGGCAAGACCAACCGCGATCCTGCCGTTTCGGCACGTCAGCGATTGAACTCGCTGCTGGACATTGTCGGCCAAGTGCCGATCCCGCAGGTGCCGGGCAAGGCGACGGTGCGCCTACCGGCAATCGTTGCCGGGGATACGACAATTCGCGACGTGGCGCTGGAATTGGAGCCGGCCGGTAATGGCTGGATGATCGACCGTGCCATCGGCACGTTGCCCGGCCGCACGCAGGTTGAAGGCAAGGGCAAGCTGACGCTTACGGGCGATCCGTCCTTCAACGGTCAGATGGTGGTCGCATCCAATCAGCCGACCGGGCTCGCCTCCTGGCTGTCAGGCTCCGTCGATCCGGCGATCCGCCAGCTCCGGCAGGCCGGTTTCTCCGCCAATGTCAGCCTGACGCGTGATCTGCAACGTTTCGAGAACCTGGAGATCGCCATAGGTGCTGCGACACTGAGAGGGCGGCTGGAGCGGCAGACGACCAACGGCCAGACACCGTCGCTTTCCGTTGCGCTCAACGGCGATTCGCTTGATCTCGATGCGCTGAGAGCCCTGACCGGCCTATTTACCGGCCAGGATGTCGGCGACAATGTGCTCGATCACAAGATCGCCGCACAGCTCAAGGCCGATAAGTTCACGGCCTTCGGCGTGCAGGCCGATAATGTCGAGACCACCTTTACGCTCGCCGACGGGGCGCTTTCCGTCGACCGGCTGTCGATCAAGAACCTTGCAGGCGCCGAACTGACGGCGACAGGCAAGGCTGAGGGATCGCTGCTCGACTATAAGGGCACCGGCGAGATCACCTTCAAGGCCGCCGATCCAGGCACCTTCTTCGCCATGCTGCGCGAGCACCTGCCGCATCATCCTGTGATGGATCGGCTGGTGCGCAACGCCGGCTGGTACGGCAATACGGCTTTGCGCGGCGCGGTGACGCTCGGCGGCGATGACGGCAACGCACTTTCGGTGACGCTTGCAGGCGTTTCGAACGGCAGCCGCGTCAATCTCGATTACCGCATGTCCGACCTCCTGGCGCTGACTGGCAACGGCACGACGACGCTGGAGGCGACGCTCGACAATGCCGTGCCGTCGATCCTGTTCGGGCAGGCGGGTCTCGATCCGCTGCCAGTCGACGCGGGCGCCAATGGCCGACTAACGCTGAAGGTGACGGCGACCGACAACGATCCGGCCGACGCTGCACTGACTTTTGCGACCGACCGGACATCGTTTACGGCAAACGGCAAGGTCGACGTGCGGCCCGGCACTTTCATGAACGGCAACGTCGCCGTGTCGCTCGAAAGTGCAGACCTCGACCCGTACCTGGTCATGAACGGGATTGCGCTGCCTGACCTTGGCACCGGCCTGCCGTTCAAGTTGCAGACCAATGCGACCATCGATGCCGACAAGGTGGTGCTTGCGGATATCAACGGCCATGCGGCCGATAACGAATTCGCGGGCGCCGTTACATTCGACCGAAAGGCAGCCAAAACGGCTGCGAACGGCGCGCTTACCCTTTCCAAGGCCGATCTCGGTTGGCTCGGCGAGGCGGTGTTCGGGCAAATCAGCGACCCGGCCAACGGCCAGTTGACGACGACGGCGCTCGGCCAGCCGCTCTTCCGCGATCTCGACGTCAGTCTGAAGCTCACTGCCAAGCAGTTCTGGCCGGGACTTCTGAATGCGGCGGTAAACGATTTCACCTCCGACGTTGCCTATAAGGGCGATGAGCTTCAGCTCAATAACATGGCAGGCAATTGGGATGGCGGCGCGCTCTCAGGCAACCTGCTCTTCACCAATGCAAATGGCACTGGATTCCTGCAGTCACGGCTGGTGCTTGCCGACTCCGACCTCGGTGGTGTCGTCTGGCCGCGCGACGGCGCACCGGTTGCCAACGGTAAGTTCGGCATGTCGCTGGCGCTCGAAGCTTCGGGCAAGACGGTTGCGGAGATTGCAAGTTCACTCAATGGTTCAGGCGAAATCCGGCTCGGAGAGACGAGCGTTCGCGGGCTGAACCTTGCGATCCTGGCGCCGCTTCTGTCGGCGACCGATCCGATGCAGGACCAGGTCAATGCCGGCAAGGTGCATCCGATCGTCGAAACGCTGCTCAACAACGGTGAGGCGAAACTGCCGCCGCTCGACATTCCTTTCAACGTGACGGATGGCACTCTGCGCGTTCAGAATGTCAGTGTCGCCAACGATCTCGCGCATTTGACCGCTGATGCGCAGATCGAGTTGCCGCAGGAGCGCATCAGCGCCACGCTCGGCATCGGCTTCAATCCCGGTACCGAGGCGCTGTCGGGCGCAGAGCCGGGTATCCGGTTGAACTTCTCCGGCCTGCTGGCTTCGCCCGGCAAGACGATGGATGTGACCGACATCACCAGCTATCTGTCGCTGCGCGCCTTCGAACGCGAGCGGCGGCGCGTGGAAAGGTTGCAGGCCAATGTTCTGGAAAAGCAGCGGCTGCGGCGCGAAGTGGCACTCTATCGCTACAATGATGCCGAACGCGTCAAGGCCGCCGAGATCGAGCGGCAGCGGCAGGCGGAGGAGGAGAGGCTGAGAGCGCTGGCGCAGGAGGCTGCGCAGCGCAAGGCTGAAGCAGAAGCACGTGCCAAGGCGGAGGCGGAGGCTCGGGCAAGGGCTGCCGCAGAGGCCGAAGCCGCCCGCCGCGCCGAGCAGCCGGGGCAGCTCAATTTCGATCAAGTGCCAGGCGTCCGCGCTCAGTGACGAGGACGGTCGATCCGGCGGCTTGCGGGGGGTGATCAGGCGCTGGCGACGCTGCTTTTCAGCCAGGCCAGCACATGCAGCCGCAGCGCCGAGGAGAGGTTGCTGTCAGGCGTGCGGCCGTCGTCTATTTCTGATATCAGTGCCGCGAGCGGCATGGAGCGACTTGCGGCAATCGCCTTCAACTCGGTCCAGAATTCATCTTCCAGCGAGAAACTGGTGCGGTGCCCATGCAATGTCGCCGAATGTTTGCGGATCATCGGCCTGCTTCGTCTTCGTTGAGAAAGCGATTCAGTCAGGAACCGCATCTGTCTGATTGCTCAAGCTTTTCACCCACAGGCGATCAGGTCTTGTCGTCTTCGATGCGACCCTGATCGAGCGCCTTTTCGGCCTTCTCGTTGAGGGCACGGGTCAATTGCTTTTCAGCCTTGGTACGCCCGTGGGAGATGCGGTTCTGCTCGGCCTGCTTCTCCTTTTCGGAGCGAGCCTGCTTTTTGCGGAACTGGCGCAGATTGACGATTTCGGCGCTCATGCGGTTGCCTCCGTCATGAAAAAAGGGAGGCCTTCGCCTCCCTCGGCACTACTGCTTCTTGCGGAAAGAATCGAGCGAAACGACGGAGCCCGGTTTCTTTTCCTCGCCTTCTGCTGCAGGCTTTGCGGCCGCGTCCTCCGCCTTGACGGCATCAACCGGATAGGCGGTGATCTCGGCCGCCGGCAGTTCCTCGCCGTCGCTCAGCGGCACGTCGAATTCCAGCTCGAAATTGACCGAGGGGTCGTAGAAGCCTCTGATGGCGTTGAAGGGAATGACGAGCTTTTCCGGCACATCGGAGAAGGACAGGCCGATCTCGAAATGGGATTCGGTGATCTTCAGTTCCCAGAACTGGTGCTGGATGACGATGGTCATCTGCTCGGGATACTTCGATTTCAGGTGCTGTGAGATGCGCACGCCGGGAGCGCCCGTGAGAAACGTGATGAAGAAGTGATGGTCGCCGGGCAGTCGGCCCGTCGTTGCGACTTCGGTCAAGACCTTGCGGATGACACCGCGCAACGCGTCCTGTGCCAGAATGTCGTAGCGGATATGATCCTGCCCCATGCTTTTCCTGTCTTTCGTCGGTTTGGAAGTCTTTTCACGAACTTGTATGGCACGTCCGGGCGCTTTGGGAAAGGCGCAAGCCGATTCATGCGTTCATCAAGCATACATGATTTCGTCGAAAAAGGGGAGAAGGTGAAGGCTTCTGTTGCCAGGTGCCTTCGGACCCCGCCTCAAGGGGCTAACCTAGAGGACTTAGGTCGGAATTCTCACACCGCCATTAGGCAGCGAGAGCGTATTCCTTAGCGTTGTTGTCGTTTGCAACTACACTTGTGACCCGATAACGGCGGTATCATGCCGAGCGAAAAGTCGATCTTTACACCCTTGTCGATCCTATTTCGCCCCCATCAAAAGCAGGCCGTTCCCCAAAGAGAAATCCGCCTGTTTTTGGTGGAGGCGCCGGGTACCGCCCCCGGGTCCAATAGGTTTATTCCACCGCCCGTTTATCGCCATAGCCGGCCCGAAAGCCGGCAGGGGTGATATAGTGTTTTTGGGACCTGAAGGGAAGGGGATACGTCATAAAAGCGTCGTCCCCATTAGCGATTTTGCTTGGATAGCCAGCAAGACGCATTGGTTTGCGGCCGATTTGCCCTTAAATTAAGTGCAAAAGGAATCGGTGGCGACCATGAAGCAATATCTCGACCTCTTGAGCCATGTGATGGAAAACGGCACCGACCGTGGCGACCGCACGGGCACCGGCACGCGTTCGGTCTTCGGTTATCAGATGCGCTTCGATCTCGATGCCGGCTTTCCGGTGCTGACGACGAAGAAGCTGCATCTGCGCTCGATCATCTACGAGCTGCTGTGGTTCCTCAAGGGCGAGACCAATATCCGCTACCTGCATGAAAATGGCGTCAGCATCTGGGACGAATGGGCCGACGAGAACGGCGACCTCGGCCCGGTCTACGGCGCGCAGTGGCGCTCCTGGCCGGCACCGGATGGCGGGCATATCGACCAGATCGACAATCTCGTAAAAGGCCTCATCAAGAACCCGAACTCGCGCCGTCACATCGTCTCGGCCTGGAACCCCGCGGAAGTGGACAATATGGCGCTGCCGCCCTGCCACTGCCTGTTCCAGTTCTACGTGGGCGATGGCAAGCTTTCCTGCCAGCTCTACCAGCGTTCTGCGGATATCTTCCTCGGCGTTCCCTTCAATATCGCCTCCTATGCGCTGCTGACGATGATGGTGGCACAGGTGACGGGGCTGAAATACGGCGAGTTCGTCCACACGCTCGGCGACGCGCATCTCTATCACAACCATTTCGAACAGGCGAAGCTGCAGCTAGGGCGCCAGCCGAAGCCGCTGCCTCGCATGGCGATCAAGCGCGACGTGAAGGATATCTTCGGCTTCGCCTACGAGGATTTCGAGCTCGTTGGCTATGACGCCGATGCCAATATCAAGGCGCCGATCGCCGTCTGAAGCGTGTCGCGATCTTTCAGGTCGCTTGCCACGCTTTAGGTTTTGGTTTCGTTTTATCGCAAGACCGCTGCACAGTTCTGCGCGACATGCTCCAAGCCGGGAAGGCCGATGTCCGACATCCGCAAGACCATCTTCGTCGCCGTTGCGCGCAACGGCATCATCGGCCGCGACGGCGACATGCCCTGGCGGCTTTCGACTGATCTCAAGCGCTTCAAGGCGATGACCACAGGCAAGCCTGTCGTCGTCGGCCGCAAGACCTTCGAGAGCTTCGGCGGCAAGCCGCTGCCGGGGCGCCAGCATGTGGTGATTTCGCGCGGCGCCGATATCGATCTCCCCGACGTGCATATGGCCCGCTCGCTCGACGAGGCGATAGAGACGGCCGAGGAGCTCGCCCGCAATCAGGGCGAAAACGAGATATCCATCCTCGGCGGCGGCCAGATCTACGCGCAGGCGATGGCATTCGTCGATCGCATGTGCGTGACGCATGTGGAGGCCGACGTGGATGGCGACACGTCCTTTCCCGACATCGATCCTGCAATCTGGGTGGCGACCGAGAGCCTCAATGTTCCCTCGGGGGAGAGGGACAGTTATCCCACCCGGTTCGTCGTTTATGAACGGCGAGAGGCCTGAAAAGGAACTATTTTCCAATTATATTGACCAAGTTCCTGACACCGCGTTGAAAGCCGGTGCGGCGATACCTATAACGGTCGGATCGCATCCGCCGGCAGCCCCCACGGCGGTCGGATGTGTATGATGTAACCAACAACGAGGTTTTGATGCCCTGGAGCAATCAGAATGGCGGCGGTGGCCCTTGGGGCGGCGGCGGCGGAAATAATAATCAGGGACCATGGGGGCAGGGGCCGAACCGTCCGCGCGGCGGTGGCGGCAAGGGAGGGCCGCCCGATCTGGAAGACATCATCCGGCGCGGGCAGGATCAGCTGCGCGGGCTCATTCCGGGCGGCTTCAACGGAGGCGTTGTTGCGATCATCGTCGCGATCATTGCAATCTTCTGGCTCTTCCAGTGCATTTACGTCGTCCAGCCGGACGAGCGCGGCGTGGAGCTGCGCTTCGGCAATCCCAAACAAGAAATTTCAATGCCGGGCCTGCATTTCCATTTCTGGCCGCTCGAGACCGTCGAGACCGTCAAGGTGACGGTGCAGCAGCTGAACATCGGTGCGACCACGGCGGGCTCGTCGAGCGGGCTGATGCTTTCGAGCGACAAGAGCGTCATCAACGTGCAGTTTGCGGTCTTCTATACGATCAGCGATCCCAAGGCCTATCTTTTCGGCGTCGAGAATGCATCCGAGACGCTGCAGCAGGTTTCCGACAGCGCCATGCGTGAAGTTGTCGGCCGTCGTCCGGCACTGGATGCTTTCCGCAGCAATCGCCAGCCGATCGAAACGCAGGTTCTCAACATCGTTCAGGATACGATGAACCGCTACGGCGCCGGCATCACGGTGACCGGTGTGACGATCCAGAATGTGGCGCCGCCGCGCGAAGTCGCAGACTCTTTCGAAGAAGTGCAGCGTGCCGGCCGCGACCGTGACAGCACGATCGAAGACGCCAACCGCTACACCAACCAGAAGCTCGGCCAGGCGCGAGGCGATGCCGCCCGCATCCGCGAAGACGCAGCTGCCTATAAGAACCGCGTCGTCAACGAAGCGGAAGGTGAGGCCCAACGCTTCAATGCCATCAACGACGAATATTCGAAGGCTCCCGATGTGACGCGCAAGCGCCTGTTCCTGGAAACGATGGAGCAGGTTCTGAAGAACTCCAAGAAGGTCGTGATCGACGACAAGCAGGGCGTTGTACCGTACCTGCCGCTCAACGAGATCAACCGACCGGCGGCACCGGCACGGCAGGGAGGTTGAACCATGGTATCGAACAGACTTCCTATTATCCTGATCGCGCTCGCGATCCTTCTCGCCATCCTCTATTCGTCGATCTTCGTGGTCAACGCGCGTGAGCAGGCGATCGTCGTTCGCTTCGGCCAGATTCAGTCCGTGAAGACCGAGCCCGGCCTCTATTTCAAGCTTCCCTTCGGCTTCATGGATGCCGACCGCGTGCAATATGTCGAAAAGCGGGCGCTCAGGCTCGACCTCGACAATATCCGTGTTCAGGTTCAGGACGGCCAGACCTTCGATGTCGACGCCTTCGTGATCTACAACATTGCGGATGTGCGCCGTTTCCGCGAAACGGTGTCTGGCGACCGAGACGCTGCCGAGGCGCGGCTGCGTGCGCAGCTCGATTCTTCGCTTCGCCGCGTCTATGGCCTGCGTGACTACAATGCCGCGCTTTCTGAAGAGCGCGTGGCGATGATGCTCGAAATCCGCGACGATCTTCGAGCCGATGCCGAAAATCTCGGCTTGCATATCGATGACGTCCGTATCCGTCGGACGGATCTTTCGCCGGAAGTGGCTCCGAACACCTACAACGCCATGCGCTCCGAGCGTCTGGCCGAGGCCGAGCGGATCCGCGCCGAGGGTAATGAAGAGGGGCAGCGTCGCCGGGCCGTCGCAGACCGCCAGGTCGTCGAGATCACCGCCGCGGCTCAGCGGGATTCGGAAATCCTGCGCGGCCAAGGGGATGCGGATCGCAACCGCATCTTCGCCGAAGCCTTCGGCAAGGATCCGGCCTTCTTCGACTTCTATCGGTCGATGGCGGCCTATTCCGCAGCCCTTTCCTCGCAGGATACGACCTTAGTGCTTTCGCCGAGTTCGGAGTTCTTCCGCTTCTTCGAAAATGCGGAAGGCAATCCGGCACAGACCGGTGGCCTTGTGCCGCCGGCCTCCGCGCAGCCTGCGGCTCCGGCGCAGCCGGCGAACTGACGACAGACTGAATGCAGGATTTCCTTACCGGGCTTGCATTCTTCCTCATCATCGAGGGGCTGGTCTATGCACTGGCCCCTCGTTTTCTTATCGAGATGGCGAAGCTGCTTCCTGCCGTTCCCGAGCGGCAACTGCGAGCCTTTGGCTTGGCCGCGATGGCGTTCGGTGTGGCCTCCGTCTGGCTTTTGCGAGGTTAGAGCCTTTCCTGGTCAGAATGCTGCGATCTGACCAGGAAAGGCTCTTCATCGCATTCGCAGGGGGATTTCTCGAAAAGGTGATTTCGCCCTCCATCATTCCGCCTTATGCTGATGGTGTATGTGCGCCTTTATCCCAGACGAGGAAGCTTGATGGCCCCCACGAATCGCTCGCCCTTCAGACGAACGCTCGCGCTTTTGGCCGGCACTGCCTTCCTGGCGAATGTCGGCGCAAGCGGTTTTGCGTATGCGCAAGCCGCGCCCGCACCCGCGACTCCTGAACGGTCAGCACCCGCCCCTGCGGCCCCGCAACCGTCGCCGGTCTCGCCGGCTGCCGTGGCCCCCGCCGCTCCGCCCGTACAGATGACGGCTCCGAGCAGCGGACCGGCTTCAGTCGCCGATCTCGCCGAGGGATTGCTCGATGCAGTCGTCAATATTTCGACCTCGCAGAATGTGAAGGATGACGAGGGCGCAGGCCCGGCGCCGCGTGCGCCCGACGGCTCGCCCTTCCAGGAATTCTTCAACGATTTCTTCAACAAGCAGCAGGGCAATCGCGGCCCCAACCACAATGTCAGCTCGCTCGGCTCCGGCTTTGTTATCGATCCGACCGGCTATATCGTCACGAACAACCACGTGATCGAGGGGGCCGACGATATCGAGATCAATTTCGCCAACGGCTCGAAGCTGAAGGCCAAGCTGATCGGTACGGACACCAAGACCGACCTTTCGGTGTTGAAGGTCGAGCCGAAGCAGCCGCTGAAGTCCGTCAAGTTCGGCGATTCCAGTGTCATGCGGATCGGCGACTGGGTGATGGCAATCGGCAACCCGTTCGGGTTCGGCGGATCGGTGACGGTCGGCATCATTTCGGGCCGTGGCCGCAATATCAATGCCGGTCCCTATGACAACTTCATCCAGACGGATGCGGCAATCAATAAGGGCAATTCCGGTGGTCCGCTCTTCAACATGAAGGGCGAGGTTATCGGCATCAATACGGCAATCATCTCACCGTCGGGCGGCTCGATCGGCATCGGCTTCGCGGTGCCGTCGGAGCTCGCCTCCGGCGTTGTCGATCAGCTTCGCGAATATGGCGAGACGCGCCGCGGCTGGCTCGGCGTGCGCATCCAGCCCGTGACCGATGAGGTTGCCGACAGCCTCGGTCTCGACAGCGCCAAGGGCGCGCTGGTTGCCGGGGTCATCAAGGGCGGACCTGTCGATGACGGCTCGATCAAGGCCGGCGATGTCATCCTGAAATTCGACGGCAAAACCGTCAGCGAGATGCGCGACCTGCCGCGGGTGGTGGCCGAAAGCTCCGTCGGCAAGCAGGTCGATGTGGTCGTGCTGCGCGATGGCAAGGAGCAGACCGTCAAGGTGACGCTCGGCCGTCTCGAGGATAGCGACCAAGCGGCTGCCGGTGACAATTCAAGTGATGACGGCGTCATCAATCCCGATCCCGGCGAGAACAGCGATATGGACGAGCCGGATCAGGACGGCGATCAGGGGCAGGCCGCGCCTGATGGTCAGGACCCGCAACAGCAGGGTCAAGGGCAAGATCAGAACGGACAGGATCAGCAAGGGCAGGCAACGCCTGGCCAGGTTGCGCCAAAGCATGTGCTCGGCCTCTCGCTCTCGCTGCTCAGCCCGGAAACCCGCAAGGCCTTCGGCATTGCCGAAAGCGTCGACGGTGTCGTCGTGACTGAAGTTGCCCCGGGTTCAGCCGCTGCTGAAAAAGGGTTGAAGGCCGGCGACGTGATCGTGGAAGTGGCGCAGGAATTCATGAAGTCGCCGGATGCCGTTGCCACCAAGGTGCAGACGCTGAAGCAGGAAGGCCGGCGCAATGCGCAGCTGATGGTTGCCGCGGCGAATGGTGACCTGCGGTTTGTTGCCGTGCCGATGGAGTGAGGGCTGTCGGACGCCAAGAGAGCACGATGGCTGTGACTGACTAGCCGCGGCGAAAGCCGAGTGCCTTTTGCAAGACAAGGGATGTCATAGGGATCCAGCAGACCCAAGTCCTTGGGCCTGAAAGACTTTCATCTCTTGTCAGGCCGGTGAGTCACTCACCGCGCGGACGCGCGGTGGCCGGATTCCTGTGACAGGCACAGGAATGAGGTGGGGAGGGTAAGTCGCTCTACCTTTTGATACTGAGCGGCCGGGTAAAACTGTCCGGAGATTACTATCTACCTGACCGGTTTGTGCGGATTACCTTTTCGCGCCAGCCGCCATTGATCATTCCGGATTTCAGGAATGTCGCTTGTATCAATGTCCTTATCCGCGAGCGCGTCCAGCGCACGGAGTTCGGCGAGCTGTTCGTCGGTCAAAGGTCGTTTGCCCATATGTCGTATTGATACCGCCCTCAGGCCGTCACAAAATCCGTCTTCCTGTAGCCCTGAATATAAAGCAGCGCCGTCAGGTCGCCGTGGTTGATCTGCATGGCAGCTTCGGCGGCGACAGCCGGCTTGGCGTGGAGGGCGACGCCGGAGCCGGCCAGATGCAGCATTCCAAGATCGTTGGCGCCGTCGCCGACGGCGATGGCGTCTTGCGGGGAAATGCCGAGGCGGGCGGCAATGTCGTTCAGCGCATCGACCTTGGCCTGCTTGCCGAGAATGGGTTCCGCGACGAGGCCGGAGAGGAGGCCGTCTTCCTCAAGCAGGAGATTGGCGCGGTCTTCGTCAAAGCCGAGGGTGGCGGCGATGCGGTTGGTGAAGACCGTGAACCCACCGGAGACGAGGGCGGTATAATAGCCTTTCGACTTCATGGTAGCGATTAGTTCAAGGCCGCCCGGGGTAAGCGTAATGCGCTTGGCGATCACTTCGTCGACAACGGAGATCGGCAAGCCCTTCAGGAGGGCAACGCGTTCGCGCAACGCCGGTTCGAAGGCGATCTCGCCGTTCATGGCGCGGGCGGTGATGGCCGCCACCTTGTCCTTGAGGCCGACTTCGGCAGCGAGTTCGTCGATGCATTCCTGGCCGATCATGGTCGAATCCATATCGGCGATCAGCATCTTCTTGCGGCGGGTTTCCTGTTCCTGAATGACGAGATCGATCGGGCTGTTGGCGATGACTGCGAGCAGATTGGCCTCCGCGGCCTGACCATCAGAGCCGTCTGCGAGCACTATATCGCAGGCAATGCCGTCCGCCAGCCAGTAGAGCCCCGATGCCTTGACGGCGTCGGCGGCGCGCTCGGCGATGTCAGGCGAAAGAACGGGGTTTGACGGATTGGCAACAAGCGTGGCAACGAGGGCCATGATGGAAAACCTTCTGAGCACTGCGAATGCGATCCTGATAACCGGGCCGACTGCCAGCGGCAAGTCCGCGCTCGCAGTGGAATTGGCCAAAGAGCATGGCGGCGTGGTGATCAATGCCGACAGCATGCAGGTCTATGACACGCTGCGGGTGCTGACGGCGCGGCCCTCCGAAGAGGATATGGATGGCGTGCCGCATCATCTTTACGGCCATGTGCCGGCGGGACAGGTCTATTCGACAGGCGCCTGGCTGCGCGATGTGACGGCATTGCTGCCGCGCATCCGTGCCGAAGGAAAGTTGCCGGTCTTCGTCGGCGGCACCGGGCTTTATTTCAAGGCGCTGACGGGCGGGCTCTCGGAGATGCCTGCCATCCCGGACGAGATCCGCCGGCGGCTGCGGGGCCAACTGCTGCAGGAGGGGCCGGAGCGACTGCATTCCGAGCTTGCTAAGTCCGATCCTGCCGTTGCCGAAAGCCTCAACCCGCAGGACGGACAGAGGATCGTGCGGGCGCTTGAAGTCTTCGAGGCGACGCGCCGGTCGATCGCCGAATTCCAGGGACAGACCGGGCCAGTCATCGTCGATCCCGAGACGGCGCGCAAGATCGTCGTGCTGCCGGATCGCGCTGTGCTGCATCAGCGCATCAACGGCCGCTTCGAGAAGATGCTGGAGCAGGGGGCGGAAGAGGAGGTGAAGGCGCTGCTGGAGCTCGATCTTCCCGCCGAGATGCCTGTCATGAAGGCAATCGGCGTATCGCAGATTGCGGCGATGCTGCGGGGCGAAATGAGCCGTGCCGAGGTGATTGAGCGCGGGGCGACGGCGACACGGCAATATGCCAAGCGGCAGATGACCTGGTTTCGCAATCAGATGGACAAAAGCTGGGAGAGGCATTCTTCCTGAAAAATCGCCAGCACCACTTTGACCTGTAAGCCGTTAGAATGCGTGTCGACTCATAGCTAACGGGCTTCGGGGGGCGATATGAACAATTTTCTGGCCAAAACACTCACTTCCATCAACGCACTGATCGCGATCGTCATCTTTGCCTATTTCACGCTTTACGGCCCGATACTAACGGGTATGCCGGTGATTGGTTTGATCCTCGGCGCCATTGTCGGCGTCGTTGCGGCGGCGCTGATCTGCGGCACCATCGCCTTCCTGGCACTGATCGAGCGGCATCTCGCCGAAATCGCAGCGGCGACTCGCCAGCCGCGTTCGTAAGACGCACTCAATCCTTGTTGTAAAGGCTGCTCAGCGGCTTCTTCAGGATGCTTTCGCGCAGCGACATGCCGCCCTCGCGGCGGGGCTGTGATGTCTGTTCGCCAAAGGCCGGCCTCTGCTGCTCGTCGCGGCGCATTTCGCGGCGCAGTGCTTCCAGGCGTGCGTCGATGGAGGTCTGCGGCGAGAGCGGCGGGGGCTCGGGATGCGGCGCGCGGCTCTGCGGCAGCAGCGCGGGGCGATAGGGTTCGAGCGGCGCCTGTGCTGATGGCGCGGCATTGGGCTGGTCGGCGTCCTCGTCTTCGAAATCCTCTTCCGGCTCGTAATCCGCCATTGCGGCGCTATAGCTCTGCTGGAAAGTGGAAATATCTGGGCCTGATGTGATTGCTCGCATGCGGGTCACGATGCGGCGCAGGTCGACGGTGTCGGGGTCTTCTTCGGCATGTTTGCTGGTGGCGCTATGGGCCTTCGGCAGCAGGTTCTCGTCCACACGCAGGAAGCGCATGCGCATCGGCACCCGGATCGCCTCGCCGAAGGCAATGGCTTCCCCATTGCCGATCGAGGAGATGAAGCTCGTCGTCGAGATCGAGGAGTTGGGGATTGCCGAGCGGATAATTTCCTGGTCGCGGTCGTTGGCAAGGCGCATGGCAAAGAGCGTCGAGCACTGCGACAGGATCGTCTGGTCGAGTTCGCCTGGGCGCTGGGTGATGATGCCGAGCGAGACACCGTATTTGCGGCCCTCCTTGGCGATGCGGGCGATGGCCTGCCGGGTCGGAACGAAACCGAGATTCGGGTCGGAGGGTATATAGCGGTGCGCCTCTTCGCAGACGACCAGCATGTGAATGGCGCCTTCGCTCCAGAGCGCGATCTCGAAGGCCATGCGGCAGAGTACCGACGCTACGGAGTTAACGACCTCGGAGGGGATGCCGGCGAGCTGGAAGGTGCAGATCGGTCGGTTGTCGCCGGGAATTCGGAAGATCTGCGCGATGGTCTCCGTGATCGTGTCGCTGATCGTATTGTTGGAGAACATGAAGTGGTAGCGCGGATCGTTGATCGCGGCGACGATGCGCATCTTCAAGGAGCGCAGGAACGGTTTTTCGTTGCGGCCTTCCAGCCGGCCGATGCGCTCGTCGATGAGAGCGAGCAGGTCGGCGATGCGGTAGGGCACCGGGGTGTCGGCAGTGATCGAGCTCTTTTCCGTCTGGCGGCGCACCAGCGAGCTGTCGCTGCCGCGGAAGGCGCGTTTGGCCTCCGGCAGGATATCGCGCAGCATGTCGAGTTCTTCCGGCACCGGCGGGCGGCCGCGGAAGACCACTTCGGCGAACTCTTCCAGCCGCATCAGCCAGAAGGGCAGGTCGAGCGTGTCGGTATCGATGGTGACGGCGTGTTTGGGGAAGGCGGCGGCGAACTCGTTGTGCGGATCGAGGATCAGCACGCGCAGCTTCGGATCGGCCTCGATCGCCTTGTGCAGGAGCAGCGAGACGGCCGTCGACTTGCCGACACCGGTGGAACCGACCACGGCAAAGTGCTTCGACAGCATCGAGGGCACATGGATCGCCGCATCGATGCTTTCATCCTGCGTCAGATTGCCGATGACGGCAGTCGCGCCCTTGCCGGCATCGTAGATGCGCATCAGGTCGGCAGCGCGGATGCGGTGGGCGATGGCACCGAGATAGGGGTACTGGGAAATGCCGGTCGAAAATTCCTCGCGGCCGTCTTCGTCGACGCGGACCTCGCCGAGCAATTCCGTCTCTATGCGGAAGACATTGTCCTGGCCTTCGCCCCAGCCCTGGTTGCCGGTATTCATGGAAAAGACGAGGGCGACGACGCGATTGCGCCCGACGCTGATCGAAATCAGCCGGCCGACAGACCATAATTCGGTGAGATCGGTGCCACCGGCTTCGGCCACGGCGGCGATCGTGGCACGCGATCCGCTGCATGCAACGACACGCCCGAGAAATCGATTCCCCGGCGCAAGGCTGTCGCGGCGATCCTGTTCGCCCGCCCTGCCGGACGTTCTCATGTCGTTATTGAGCAAAGGGTTACTCCCTGCATTAACGGACAGGATAGAATCGATCCTTTAATAAATCCTTCAGCCCCAGAATTGGATGGTTGGCGCGATTGCCGGGCTTTCGATTTTTTATTACCGAATGCGTTGACGCTGCGAAATTTTCTGTCTATCACTTCCGCCCATGACAATTTCGAACGTTCTTATCGTGGTGGGAAAGCGCATGGGCAGGATGGTGTAACCATCCGGCGATAGCCACCCATGCGCTAGACGAAGGCTCCTCAGGGGCCTTTTTTTATGCCCGAAATCAGGGCTTCCGGCCACAAACTCAAATCCTCAGCATCAAACGGAACAGACACATGGCGAGCACGGATAATCAAGCGGACAGCAATCGGATGACGGGAGCGGAAATCGTTCTCCGCGCGCTGAAGGACAATGGCGTCGAGCACATCTTCGGCTATCCCGGCGGCGCTGTTCTGCCTATCTATGACGAGATCTTCCAGCAGGAAGACGTCAAGCACATCCTCGTTCGCCATGAGCAGGGCGCCGGCCATGCGGCCGAAGGTTACGCCCGCTCCACTGGTAAGGTCGGCGTCATGCTGGTGACCTCTGGCCCGGGCGCTACCAACGCCGTCACGCCGCTGCAGGATGCCCTGATGGATTCCATTCCGCTCGTCTGCCTGACTGGCCAGGTTCCGACCTCGCTCATCGGTTCGGATGCCTTCCAGGAATGTGACACCGTCGGCATCACGCGCCCCTGCACCAAGCACAACTGGCTGGTCAAGGATGTCAACGAGCTCGCCGCCGTCATCCATGAAGCCTTCCGTATTGCGCAGTCGGGCCGTCCGGGTCCTGTCGTCGTCGATATTCCGAAGGACGTTCAGTTTGCCACCGGCACCTATACGCCGCCGGCCGATCACGCGATCCAGAAGAGCTATCAGCCGAAGATCCAGGGTGATCTGAACCAGATCCATGCGGCAATCGAGATGATGGCGAATGCTCGCCGGCCGATCTTCTATACCGGCGGCGGCGTCATCAATTCCGGCCCGGAAGCCTCCCGCATGCTGCGCGAGCTGGTCGAACTCACCGATTTCCCGATCACCTCGACGTTGATGGGCCTCGGCGCCTACCCGGCATCCGGCAAGAACTGGCTGAAGATGCTCGGTATGCACGGCTCCTACGAAGCCAACATGGCAATGCATGATTGCGACGTCATGGTCTGCATCGGCGCCCGTTTCGACGACCGCATCACCGGCCGCCTGAATGCCTTCTCGCCGAATTCCAAGAAGATCCATATCGATATCGATCCGTCCTCGATCAACAAGAACGTTCGTGTCGATCTCGGCATCCGCGGCGATGTCGGCCACATCCTGGAAGACATGATCCGCCTGTGGCGGGCGCTGCCAAAGAAGCCGGAGAAGAGCCGTCTCGACGCATGGTGGGGCGATATTGCCCGCTGGCGCGCACGCAACTCCTTCGCCTATACGAGGAGCAATGACGTGATCATGCCGCAATATGCGCTGGAGCGTCTCTTTGCCCTGACCAAGGACCGCGACACCTACATCACGACCGAAGTCGGCCAGCACCAGATGTGGGCGGCGCAGTTCTTCGGCTTCGAACAGCCGAACCGCTGGATGACCTCGGGTGGCCTTGGCACGATGGGTTACGGCCTGCCGGCAGCTCTCGGCGTGCAGATCGCCCATCCGGAGAGCCTCGTCATCGACATTGCCGGCGATGCCTCGATTCAGATGTGTATCCAGGAAATGTCGGCGGCGATTCAGCACAATGCGCCGATCAAGATCTTCATCATGAACAACCAGTACATGGGCATGGTGCGCCAGTGGCAGCAGCTCTTGCATGGCAACCGCCTGTCCAATTCCTATACGGAAGCGATGCCCGACTTCGTGAAGCTCGCCGAAGCCTATGGCGCGGTTGGCCTGCGCTGCGAAAAGCCTGATGATCTCGATGCGACGATCCAGGAGATGATCGACGTCAAGAAGCCGGTCATCTTCGATTGCCGCGTCGCCAATCTCGCCAACTGCTTCCCGATGATCCCCTCGGGCAAGGCCCATAATGAAATGCTGCTGCCGGACGAAGCCACGGACGAAGCGGTCGCCAATGCGATCGACGCCAAGGGCCGTCAGCTAGTATAAAACAGATAGGTAGGAACCCTAGGATCATGAACGCACACCTTCAACCCACCGGCTCTGCCTATTTCATCTCTCCGGAAACGGCAGCCATCGAGAGCCATACACTCTCGGTGCTGGTCGATAACGAGCCGGGCGTCCTTGCACGCGTCATCGGCCTGTTCTCCGGCCGCGGCTACAATATCGAAAGCCTCACGGTTTCGGAGACGGAGCATCAGGCGCATCTGTCGCGCATTACCGTCGTGACGCGCGGCACGCCGCAGGTGCTGGAGCAGATCAAGGCGCAGCTGGAGCGAATCGTGCCCGTGCATCGCGTGGTGGATCTGACGGTGCGCGCCCGCGAGCTCGGTCAGGAGCGGCCGATCGAGCGGGAAGTGGCGCTCTTGAAGGTGATCGGCAGCGGTGAAACCCGCGCCGAAACGCTTCGCCTTGCCGATGCCTTCCATGCCAAGGTGGTGGATGCGACGATCGATCATTTCATCCTGGAGATCACCGGGAAATCCTCCAAGATCGACCAGTTCATTGCGATCATGAAGCCGCTCGGCCTCATCGAAGTCTGCCGCACCGGCATTGCCGCGATGAACCGCGGCGCGCAGGGCATGTAATCATCCTTGTAAATCAGTTCGCGCCGCTGGTGGTCAGAGCATCTCCAGCGGCGTTTTCTTTGCCGGCGGCGGGAAGGCGGCGTCGAGGGCTTCCCAGTCCTCGTCGGTGATATCGAGAGAGACGCAGTCGCGGTTTTCGCGGACGCGCCCGATATTCGAGGTCTTGGGAATGACGAAGACGCCGTCGCGTTCGAGCAGGAAGGCGAGCGCCAGCTGAGCTGGAGTGGCCTGATTGGCCTTGGCGATATGGATCAGATCGGGGTGGTGCAGAATGCGACCCTGTTCGATCGGCGAATAAGCCATAACCGGAATATTGCGGTTCTGGCACCAGGGCAACAGGTTGTATTCGATGCCGCGGCGGGCGAGATTGTAGAGCACCTGATTGGCGGCGACATTCTTGCCGCCAGGTACGGAAAGCAACTCCTCCATGTCGTCCGTATCGAAGTTGGAGACGCCCCAGGCACGGATCTTGCCTGAGGCCTTCAGTGTCTCGAAGGCTTCCACAGTCTCGGCGAGCGGATAGTTGCCGCGCCAATGCAGAAGATAGAGATCGATGCGGTCGGTGCCGAGGCGTTCGAGGCTACCGTCGCAGGATGCAATCGTGCCCTTGCGGCTGGCATTCCAGGGATAGACCTTGCTGACGATGAAAGTCTCGTCACGACGCCCCTTGATCGCCTGGCCGACGATTTCCTCGGCGCCGCCATCGCCATACATTTCGGCGGTATCGATCATCGTCATGCCGAGATCGAGGCCGGCCCGGAGGCTGGCGATCTCCTGCACCGCATGCCCGGCATCCTCACCCATGCCCCAGGTGCCCTGGCCAAGCGCTGGGACTTCGGTGCCATCGGGGAAAGTGATGGTGGGGATCGGATCGTCCATGGCGGTTCTGGTCCTTTGCGTGCTTGGCAGACTATCAGGTAATCCTGTCACCATGACAATCATGTTATGGTGACAAGGGTTTAGGGCAGTTATGCTGACCGAATTCCAACGAGCTACCGCTTTATCAATATGTGCAGTCTGGGGAGGCTTCATGCCGCTGGATACGTTTCTGGCACTGCTGCTCTTTGCCTTTACGACCTCCATCACGCCGGGGCCGAACAATATGATGCTGTTTGCCTCGGGTGTGAATTTCGGCTTCCGCCGCACGATCCCGCACATGTTTGGCATCGGGGCGGGGTTCCTCTCGCTACTGCTCGGCGTCGGGCTTGGGCTGGGCGCATTGCTGCATACGATGCCGGTCGTCTATACGGCGCTGAAGTTTGCCGGCGGGACTTATCTCGTCTGGATCGCCTGGAAGATCGCCAACTCGCGGTCGCTGAGCGAAGGCAAGAGCGGCGTGAAACCGATGTCGTTCCTCGGTGCTGCGGCCTTTCAGTGGGTCAATCCGAAGGCCTGGGTGATGGCGGTGACGGCGATGGCGACCTACACGAATCCGCAGCTTTATATGATCAGCGTGCTGCTGGTCGGCCTTGCCTTTGCGGCGGTCAATGTGCCCTCCGTTTCCACCTGGGCGGGTTTCGGCTCTGCTCTCAGGGAGTGGCTGTCCGATCCTGTCAGGCTAAAATGGTTAAATATCACCATGGCGGTGCTGCTCGTGCTCAGCCTCTGGCCGATGCTAAAGTAGAGTCGGCTTTGTGAGCATCAGCCAGAGAATGCCCGTTACAGCGAAGAAGGCTGGGAAGCCGAAGGCGAACCAGATGCGGTAGAGGCTGAAATAGGCTGACGGTAGCGCGGTGCCCGAGGCGGCAGCGGTGCGCGCCAGATTGCGCAGCCGAATCTGGATCCAGACGACCGGCAGCCAGAAAATGCCGGTCACGATGTAGAGCACCAGCGAGAGCGCAATCCAACCTTCCGTCAGATCCCAGCCGATGATGCGGGCGAGAAGGTAGCCTGTCACCGGCTGGAGAATGGCCGCCGTGGTCGTGAAGATCGTATCGGCGATGACGACGGTGCCGCTGACATGGGCGATGAGTACCGGGTCGCGGGTACGGTGTGCCATCACCATGAAGAAGGCGATGCCGGCACCGGTGCCGAAGAGCACGGTCGCTCCGACGACATGGGCAAAAAGCAGGAGTTCTGCAAGCATCAGCGTTCATCCAGAATGGCAAGGGCGGTAAGCGTCAGGAGCAGCGACGGCAGTATCTTGACAAGCGGCCCGAGCGGATCGAGCCAGAGCGTGGGCTCCAGTACCGTACCGCCGGCGAGATAGGCAAGCGAGACGGCGATCATGCCGAGAAGGGCGCGGTGAGCGAAGGGGCGGAAGAGCACGGCCGCGCCGAGGGCCATATCGATCAGGCAGGTGAGAATCGTCAGCACCATGGCCGCATCGGCGGGCATGAAAGGCAGGAAGTGGGCGGCTGCCTGTTCCGGCGCCAGAAGCGGGATCAGGCCTGACAGAAGCCAGAACAGCGACAGGCCTATTATGACGGGCGCCTTTAAGAGATAGAGGCGGGCGAACCACAGGTCCTGCACGCCGGAGGGATTGGCGGCAAGTGTTTGGGCGGCCGACAAGGTTGGGTGGCCTGATGGCGTCGGGCTGTTCATGCTGACACCCTCGGACATGACGGTCATGGCGGTGGAGCGGAGCGGCGAACGCCAGCCGAGATAACCGGCCATATCGGCAAGCCATGTCACCGGCCTTGCGAGGAGAGGCGGAATGGACAAGACCGGAGCATCCGGCAGGCCGAGCCAGGCGCGATGCAGTTTGACGAGGCTCGCGAGTGTGTGCCGTTCCTCGGCCGCCAGTTCGATATCGCTGCCGGAGGGGAGTGAGCCTGAGATTGCGGCCGAGACGGCAGCGGCGACATCGTCAACAGCGACGGTCTCGACGGCGCTGTCGGCGTGAATGAGCGGCAGAACGAAGGGGAAGGCTGAGAGTGTGCGCAACAGCGCCGTGCCGCCATGGGCATTGCGGCCGAGGACGAGAGAGGGGCGCAGGATCACATAGGGTAAGCCTGACGATGCAAGGGCGGTATCGGCGGCGCGTTTGGTGGCGAGGAAAGGCAGATTGCCGCCGGCGCGGTCCGTTTGCGCGGAAATCTGGACGATGAGTATCGAGGAGGGTTTTGCTGCGGCATAGAGGCCGAGCATGGCCTCAGTCTGCGTTGCCGCGAGATCGTCTGAGAGGCCGTCTTGAAGCGCGCCGGCGCAGTTGACGACGACATGCTGCGCTTTGAGGATATCGCGCCAGTCATCGGGTTGCGTCATCCGGGACAGATCGGCGCGGCGCCACTGAATTGTCGGTTGCTTCCGGGCAGCGCGGGCGGGAGTGCGACCGAGCCCCGTTACGACATGGCCTTCGTCGGCAAGGCGTGCCGCGATGACGGAACCGATAAAGCCTGTGGCGCCAAGAATCAGGATGTTCATGGGGTGAGCCTAGCGCAGAAAGCTTAAAGGCTTGGCGGCTCTGTGACATATGTTTAAAACTATTGCCGACGCTTCGGGCCACTAGCCGGGTTGAGCCACAGGTCTCAGCCCGTCCTTCGGACCCCTCGCCGGGGAGAAGGGGAGGAGGACATTAGCTTGCACGACCACGACGATCATCACCACGATCATGGCCATAGCCACGATAATTACCACGACAACCACTATTCCGACATGCAGGCGCGCGTGAAAGCGCTGGAGACGCTGCTGACGGAGAAGGGGCTGATCGATCAGGCGGCGATCGATGCGATTGTCGAGACTTATGAGACGAAGGTCGGGCCGCGCAATGGTGCGCGTGTCGTTGCGAAGGCTTGGAGCGATCCGGACTTCGCCGAATGGCTGAAGCGAGACGCGACGGCGGCGATTGCCAGCCTTGGCTATAGCGGCCGGCAGGGTGAGCATATGCGTGCGGTCTTCAACACGGCCGACACGCATAATCTCATCGTCTGCACGCTCTGCTCCTGCTATCCGTGGTCGGTGCTCGGCCTGCCGCCGGTCTGGTACAAGGCGCCGGCCTATCGCTCGCGCGCGGTCATCGATCCGCGCGGTGTTCTTGCTGAATTCGGGCTGACGCTGCCGGAAAGCAAGAAGATCCGTGTATGGGATTCGACGGCGGAGCTGCGTTATCTCGTCATTCCCGAGCGGCCGGACGATACCGAAGGCATGGACCAGGAAGCGCTTGCCGATCTCGTCAGTCGTGACGCGATGATCGGCACGGCGATTGCCCATAGTCCGGAGGCATCGGCTGCCGGCAGCCTGGGGGTGCCGGCGTGAACGGTCCGCACGATCTCGGCGGGCAGATGGGCTTCGGCCCGGTTGCGCCCGAAAAGAACGAACCCTATTTTCATGACGAATGGGAAAAGCGGGCGCTCGGCATCACGCTTTCCTGCGGTGCGTTCGGCGCCTGGACGATCGATGAAAGCCGTCATGCGCGGGAGAACATCCCGCCGGCCGATTACCTTGCGGCGAGCTATTACGAAATCTGGATCCGCGGCATCGACACGCTGCTGGAGCGCCATGGTTTTGCGACGCGCGAAGAGCTGCTCTCCGGCCATAAACTGCAGGATGGGGCTGTGCCGAAGCGGGTGCTGAAGGCGGAGATGGTGCCGGCCGTGCTTGCCAAGGGCGGTCCCTGCGACCGGCCGGTCGAGACGGCGCCGCTCTTCGTCGTCGGCGAAACCGTCAAGACGAAGAATTTCAATCCGGTCACCCATACGCGGCTGCCGCGATATGCGCGGGCCAAGACCGGTGTCGTCGAAGCGGTGCAGGGCTCCTTCGTCTTCCCTGACGACAATGCGCATGGCAAGGGGGAGAATCCGCAATGGCTCTATACCGTTGTCTTCGATGGCGGCGAGATCTGGGGCGAGGGGGCAGACCCGTCGCTGACGATCTCGATCGATGCCTGGGAGAGCTATCTTGAGCGCGTGTGAGGTACCATCCGAGCTGGCGCAATCGCCGGGTTTGCCGAAGTCACCTGAAGGTGATCCGGTCTTTCCCGAGCCCTGGGCAGCGGAAGCCTTCGCCATGACCGTGCATCTGCATGAGAGGGGGCTGTTTACCTGGAGCGAATGGGCGGAAACTTTGTCGTGTGAATTGCTCAGGCACGGCAGAGCGGAAGATGGCAGCGATTATTTCGACTGCTGGGTGGCAGCACTTTCCAATCTGATCGTCAGGCGTGGCGTGGCGGATGCCGATGCGATCCTCGACCTGCAAAAGAGCTGGCAGCGGGCGGCAGAGGCGACGCCGCATGGCAAGCCGATCGAGCTTGTCAACGATCCGATGCGCTGAGCTCTGCCGCAGTTCCCGCTTCAGGACGGGAACTGCCGATAACATTCTTCCGCCACCTTGCGCAGCATGTCGCGAGAGATTTCACCCGTTACCGCATAGCCGAGTTCACCGTCGATCCAGTAGAAGGTCTCGACATCCTTGGCGGAGGCGAAGCGGAAGCTCGTCGTTTTGTTTTCCTTGTTGCGGCCGACGATGACGGTCAGGCGTTCTCCGGCCTGATCCTCGTACATGAACATCGCGCCTGGCTTGCCATCGACTGGCAGGAGGCGGCCGCCGACCAGGTGAAAGCCGAGGGATTTGAGGTCCGGCACCTTGAGGTCGGGGATCGCCAGGCGCTTGCCGAGCCAGGTGGCAAGATGGGCCTCCTCATTGGCGAAGACTTCGACCGGGTGGCGCACTTCGCTGGCATAGACAAGGAAGGCGGTTTCGGCCTGTTTCGGCAGGGTTTCGGATTCGGCAACCTGCAGTGGCGGACGTTCGAAGAGCGGCGGGATGAATCGGCCGCTGACGGCTCCGAGTGCGAAGAGTGCGACGGCGGCAGCGGCAAATGCGGAGTGCATCTTCCAGGGGGAGGCCGGCTCTTCCGTTGTCACAAGCTTGAGATCGGTGTCGCGACTCTTCTCGTAGCCTGCAAACAGGGATTTGATGCCGGCATTCTGAGTCTGCCAGCCGGCGACAACGGTAGCTTCATCGGGGTTTTCGGCGAGATAGGCTTCCACGCGGGCGCGGGCTGCTTCCGACAATTGCCCATCGGCGTAAGCGTGCAGATCCGCTTCGGTCACGGTGAGGTTGGTCTCGTTCATTTCGGTCTCCGAAGCGTAATCACATTATCGGCTTTCATATGCTCGCTCATGCGCTGGCGGGCGCGCGACAGGCGCGACATGACGGTGCCGATCGGGATATCCAGCATGGTTGCGACTTCGCCGTAGCTGTAGCCTTCGATGACGACGAGCATCAGCACAGAGCGGTGTTCTTCGGACAGGCTGTCGAGCGCCCGTTCGAGCCGCAGGCGTTCCAGCGGGTCAGCTTGAGCATCCGGGCTGGCTATCTCTTCGGCGGCATCGAGTTCGACCAGCCTCTCGCGGGGGCTTGCACGGCGGGTATTGCGGTAGAGGTTGGTCATCGTCGTCAGGACCCAGCCGCGCAAATTGAGGCCGCGCCACTGGCCGCGCCGGGCCAGAACCTTTTCCACGCAATCCTGAAGCAGATCCTCGCCTTCGGCATCTGAGCGGGTGAGACTGCGGGAATAGCGGCGGAGCGAGGGAAGGAGGGCCAGGATCTGGCCCTCGAACGTATCGGGTGGAGGCTTCTTCACGCTAGCCTCATCAGGGCTTGGCGACATCCCAGACACCGCCGACGCCGTCGCCGGTGGCATCGCCGGACTTGGTGTCCTTCACAAAGTAATAGAGCGGCATGCCGTCCTTTGCCCACTGCTTCTTTCCATCCTTGCGTTCGACGAGCGAGTATGCGCCTTCGGCCTTGGCACCGCTAGCGGCGAGGAAGGGCGGCCAGTTGGTGGCGCACTTGTCGTAGCAGTTCGTCATGCCCTTTTCGTCTTTCTTGTAGGTATAGAGCGTCATGCCCTTTTCGCCGGCCAAAACCTTGCCCTTGGCCGTTTCGACGGTGGTGACGGCCGGGGCTGCAAAGGCTGCAGTGGCGGTGGCAGCGACGAGCGCAAGCACGGACAGGAATTTCACGGACTTCATGGTTTCTCTCCTCGGGTTAGGCACGCATGTTTGCGATACCTGACATGAGACACGGCAAGCGTCCGTTTTATTCCGTTTCTTTCAAGTGTCAGTTCGGATTGAAAACCACATAGCAGTCCCGTCCGGCAGCCTTGGCGTTATAGAGGGCACCATCGACGTTGCGCAGCAGGTCTCTGTGGCGGCCACCGCCTTGCGGGGCAAGGGCTGCACCGATACTCAGGCGGGCCCGGATAATATTTCCCTCGATAGTGAAGGGGCTGCGGAACGCCGAGAGCAGGCGTTCGGAGACGGAGACCAACGCTTCGGTGTTCGGCGGGTTCGGTACGAAGACCGCAAACTCGTCACCGCCCATGCGCACGACGATGTCGCTGGAGCGGATGACCGAACGGATCCGATTTGCCGCCTCCCGCAGCACCTCGTCGCCGATATGGTGGCCGAGCGTATCGTTGATCGACTTGAAGCCGTCCATGTCGAGATAGAGGGCGCCAAATGTCTGGCCGGAGGCGAGGGCTGATTCCAGCGCGCGATCGACGATGGCATCGAGCGCCGATCGGTTAAGGAAGCCGGTCAGCGGATCGGTCATGGCCGCAGTGCGCAGGCTGCTTTCGGCAAGGCCCATGACGAAATTCGCTTTTTGCAGGCGCAGAAGCGCGCTCGCGACATGGGCGAAACGGCGGAGATTGGCTGCCTCTTTTTCGGTGAAGAGGCGCGGCTTCTGGTCGAGGATGCAGAAGGCGCCGATTACCAGCTCGTTTTCCAGTTCCAGCGGTGCGCCGGCATAAAACCGGAAATGCGGTGGGCCCGTCACATAGGGCGCGGCATTGAGTTCCGCATCCTGTTCCAGATCGGGAACGACGACCATGTCGTTTGTGAAGACGACACGAGTGCAGAAAGAAAGGTCGCGCGGGCATTCCGAAAGCTGCATGCCCGCTTCACTAGCGATGCGCAGCCAGTCCTCGTCGACGATGTTAACGGCGGCATAGGGCGTCGCGAACGCATCCTTGGCGAGCTCGGCAAGGGCCGCAAGCTCCGGCGTCGGGCTGCTGCTGATGGCGCTCAGCGAGCGCACGGCAAGCAACCTCTGCGGTTCATTGACTGGAATCCGGACAGTCTGCCCCATTCGAATCTCCGCCTCTATCAAAGACAACGAATAGAAATGGCCCTACTGAATCTCCGCAAGGGCTAAAATTCGCCAGCGTTAACTGGCAGTTGCCGCGGGCGGCGTCGCGGCGGAGTGCTGCCGATGACGCTTGCGAGGCTAGGCAAGGCAACTGAAAGGTTCTAGTGTCCGCCCGCCTGCGTGACTGGCGAGACAGATGGAGAACCATCGGGAAGCGCAGGTCTCCGCCGCCGCTCGCCTGGGCACCAAAATAAATCCTGTAACGTGTGCCATGCCCATGCAGAACCAGAATCCCCGCCTCATCGAAGCCCTTTCGCAACTTGATAAGCTTACAAACTGGGAGCAGCGTCCGCGCGGCGAGATGCGTGTCGGGCTGGAGCCGATCCTCGATCTCTCGGCCCGTCTCGGCAATCCCCACCGCGCATTCCGTTCTATCCATGTTGCGGGCACCAAGGGCAAGAGTTCGACCTCGGCGTTGCTGGAAGCCGGCTTGCGCCATGCTGGCATTTCCGTCGGGCGTTATGCTTCTCCGCATGTCGAGCATATTTCCGAGCGCGTCAGCGTGAACGGCCGTCCGGTTGAGGAAGCGGTGCTGGCCGAGGCGCTTTTCCTGGCGCTCGATGCCTTGCGGGCGGCGAGGTCGGAAGGAACTGCTGCGGAAGCCGCGACATGGTTTGACATGCTGACGGCCGCGGGTTTTCTGATCTTCCGCGATGCCGGCATCGAATGGGCAGTAGTTGAGACAGGCCTGGGCGGACGGTTGGATTCGACCAATATCGTCGATAGCGATGTTTCCATCATCACCAATATCGGCCTCGAACATACGGAGATATTGGGCAAGACGCGGGCAGCCATTGCCTTCGAAAAGGCCGGTATCATCAAGCCGCGCACAACCGTCGTGACACCGCTTGAAGCAGATGACGAGGCGGGTGTGGTGATTGCCAAGCGCGCTGTCGATATCAACGCGCGGCTTATCCGGCCAGATTTTTTCGGGCTGAAGACGATTGCAGAGCGCAATGTCGCCGTTGCAGGTGCCGCACTCGACGTGCTGGGCGAACTCGGCGTGGAGGCGCAGGAGGGCCGGACGGTTGGCGGATGGCTGATCGACAAGGCGGCCGAGCAGGAATCGCAATTGCCGGGGCGGCTGGAGCGCTTCGTTGTGCCCGTCGTGGGCAGGGGCGTTTCCGTCGCGCTCGACGGGGCGCATGTGCCCTTCAATCTCGAAGCCGTGCTTGACGATCTCTCCGGCATGGAGGGGTTTACCGGACCGGGCATCGCGGTCGTTGCGATTGCGGCGGATAAGGATGCCGCCGGGCTCCTTGACGTGATGGGCCGTTACGGTATCTCGCCGATCTTCACCTCGGTTTCGGACCGTTTCCGCTCGCCTGCCGAATTGCAGAAACTTGCCGATAAGATCGGTCTTTCCAGCGACGTGATCGAGGATCCGCAGAAGGCTTATGAAAAGGCACTCGAGCGGGCTGCCGCCGGCGCCTGGGTGATCCTCACGGGGTCGCTTTATCTCGTTGGGGTTCTACGCAAGCGGATCATTGGGGAAGCCGCGGAAGGCTAGCGGCGCGGAACAGGGCCGATTGCGATTATCCTCGGTCGGCTTGCGATCCTGAAATTTCAGTCTCACGGAATAGTGAAACCTTCGTGCCAGTCATTTCTATTGTGCGCAATTAAATTGTACGATATCAGTCTCGTCGTTGGCACTCGAAAGGAAACACAACATGCGTAATTTTCTGAAGATTTCTCTGGTTGCCGGTGCGATTGCCGCGATGGCTTCTCCCTCGTTTTCGGCAGATGCGAAGCCGACGGTGGTCCTGGTGCATGGCGCTTTCGCCGATGCGTCGAGCTGGAACGGCGTCATCAAAAAGCTCGAAAAAGATGGCTACCCGGTGGTCGCTATCGCCAATCCGCTTCGCGGCGTCAAATCCGATGGTGACTATGTCAGGCGTGTTGTTGCGGGCGTGAAGACCCCTGTCGTCCTGGTCGGGCATTCCTACGGCGGCTCAGTGATCACCGACGCTGCCTCATCCGCAACCAATGTGAAATCGCTTGTCTATGTCGCGGCATTTGCACCCGACAATGGTGAAACCGCTGCAGCCCTGTCCGGCAAATTTCCGGGCGGCACTTTGGCATCTGCCCTTGCCGAACCCGTCGCCTTGGACGGAGGCGTGAAGGACCTCTACATTGACCAGGCCAAATTCCATGATCAGTTCGCAGCCGACGTGCCGAAAGACGAAGCTCGCCTGATGGCGGCAACGCAGCGACCGATCACCGACGCGGCGCTGAACGAAGCTACCGACAAGGCAGCGTGGAAGACGATCCCGGCTTATTTCGTCTATGGCGATGCGGATAAGAACATTCCCGCAAAGGCCCTGCAGTGGATGGCCGACCGCGCGAAGTCGAAGGATACGGTCGTGGTGCATGGCGCATCCCACGTCGTCATGGTCTCTCATCCCGACAAGGTCGCGAAGTTGATCGAAGAGGCAGCTACGAGCAAGTAGCCTGCGACGCAGCTCGCTCGCAGGCGCCAGCTTCAAACGATGCGGGCCGGGGATCGTCGGCCCGGCACGCATCCACGCATCATCAAGGGAATTTCGCCTTGCCTATGCCGGGCGAATCCTGCCAAGTCGCTTCCATGCAATTCGCCCCTCAACAGGATGAAGCCCTGAAGGCCGTTTCCAATTGGCTGAAGGAGGGCAGGTCGCCGCTCTTCCGTCTGTTCGGCTATGCCGGAACGGGCAAGACGACGCTTGCCAAGCATTTTGCCGAACATGTGGATGGCGACGTGCTGTTTGCGGCCTTCACCGGCAAGGCGGCGCAAGTGCTGCGCTCGCGGGGGGCATCGAATGCCAAGACCATCCATTCGCTGATCTACCGGCCGCGCGGCGAGGAAGAGGTGGAGGATGAGGAAACCGGCAAGACTTCGATCGCGCCGATGTTTTCCATCAACCGCCAGAGCCCGGTCGCCAAGGCGGCGCTGATCATCGTCGACGAATGCTCGATGGTGGACGAGGCGCTCGGCAAGGACCTGATGAGTTTCGGCACGCCGATCCTCGTGCTCGGTGATCCCGGCCAGCTGCCGCCGGTGTCGGGCGGTGGCTATTTCACCAATCAGGAGCCGGATTATCTGTTGACAGATATCCACCGGCAGGCGCGCGACAATCCGATCATCCAGCTTGCCATGCAGGTGCGCGAGGGCAACGAGATCATGTATGGCGACTACGGCAAGGCGCAGGTGATCTCGAAGAACGAGGTGACGCAACCGCTCGTCATGGATGCCGATCAGGTACTTGTTGGCACAAACAAGACGCGGCGGCGCTATAACCAGCGCCTGCGGGAACTCAAGGGTTTTACGACCGAACATCCGCAGACCGGCGACAAGCTGGTCTGCCTGCGCAACGATCCGGCAAAGGGCCTGCTCAACGGCTCGCTCTGGCAGGTCATGACCTCATCCAAGGAAACGACGAAGCCGGGCATCAATCTGCTGGTCCGCCCCGAAGATGACGACATGGATCGGGGGGCTGCGAAGATCAAGCTCCTGAAGCAAGCCTTCGAGAATGTGGAAGGCGAGATTCCCTGGAACACGCGCAAGCGCTATGACGAGTTCGACTACGGCTATGCGCTGACCGTGCACAAGGCGCAAGGTTCGCAGTGGAACAATGTCGTGCTGTTCGACGAAAGCTGGGCTTTCCGCGATACGCGCGAGCGCTGGCTTTACACCGCGATTACACGGGCAGCAGAAACGCTGACGATTGTCCGCTGAAGATTGGCGTTCACTGCCGTGCAGATGCGGTGGCGGCCGCAGCCGGCGTGGGCAGAATCAGGCCTGCACGATGCCGAGGAGAACCGCCTTGGCGATGGCCTGGAAGCGGTTATTGGCATGGAATTTCATGATAATGTCGGCTTCGAGTGCGCGCGCTTCCTCGTGTCTGAGGTCGAGGGCGCGGGCGATGCGCTGCGTCGAATATCCCTCGGCCATCAGCTCCAGGCATTGGCGCTCCTGATCGGTCAGGCTCGCAGGATCCCTGTTGTCATTAATCGGCGGTAGATCGAGGCTGCTGTCATAATCGAGAAGATCGCTCACCTGCTGCAACTGCCGGTGCAGGGTCGACATCTCGGCCGTCAGCTCGCGCTTGCGCTGGGAAAGGGCCTCGCGGAAGATCGACTCGGCCTCTTCCTGTGAGACTGCGCTGCGCAAGACGTCCATCAATTCCTGGATGACGGCAATCGGCATGCCGGTTTCGCGGCAGACGGTGATGACCGCCATGCGCATCACATCATCCTGATCGTAAACGCGCATCAGGCCGATGCGGTTGGCGGAAATTAGGCCCTTCTCTTCGTAGAAATGCAGCGTCCTGTGCGTGACGCCGAAAGCATTTGCCATGTCGGCGATGGGAATGGGACCTTGCGGAATATCCGGCGGCAAAGCAGCCGAAGGCAGGAACCGGTATTTCGACCGGGCCTCCGAAGCTATACCGGCGGCAGCAAACATACGTTTGGAACCGTCTGGCATGAACCCTCCTGGGGCAGATAGTTGCACCTCATGCGGCTTTGCCAGTTGCTTCCGGAGCGCGGCGAGCGGGGTTTCCTCTAGCGTTCTTATCGTTGGAAGAAGCAGTACTCGGCGTACTTACTCGTTACGCAGTGCCCACAATATGCGCGGACGGTTTCTTTTGTAAGTGCTAAAAATAACCGTTTTCAAATGGGATAGCAATGTTGCGGCATCTCAATCCGCCTCTTGCTTGGTGTGTGGTAAAATAGAACCACACGTTCCGCCGTCGCTGATGAGTGATCTTTTGACGGAACGGGAGTTACTATTCTCGGTACGCCCATGATGTCGACCGAGGTGGCGCGCGCGACCATCAAGGGCAGGCATGAATGCATGCGCGAATCTCATTGGCGTTCGCGGGCGGCTTGTCTTAAAAGCAGAGCCAGTCTCCACCCCAGACGGATATCGCCATGCCCGCCAAACTCTCCGTGAACCTCAATGCAATCGCCATGCTGCGCAACCGGCGCGATCTGCCCTGGCCAAGCGTGGAAGGGCTTGGGCGTGTTGCGCTTGCCGCCGGCGCTTCGGGGCTGACCGTGCATCCGCGGCCGGACCAGCGGCATATCCGCTTTTCCGATCTGCCTGTGATCCGCAATCTGATCGACGACGAGTTTCCGGAAGCCGAATTCAATATCGAGGGCTATCCGACGGAGGAATTCCTGGAGCTTTGCGCTGGGGCGCAGCCGGAGCAAGTGACACTGGTGCCTGACGATCCTTCGCAGGCGACGTCCGATCATGGCTGGGATTTCCGCAAGCATCAGGCGTTGCTGACAGATGTCGTGGCGCGGTTGAAGAAAATGGGATGCCGTGTTTCGCTCTTTGCCGATGGCGACGGCGACGCAGAGGCGGTGAAGGCCGCGAAGGCGACGGGTGCCGATCGGATCGAGCTTTATACCGGCCCCTATGGGGGCTGCTACGATGCGCCGGAACGTGTGGGACCGATCCTCGAAGGGCTCGGCAAGACGGCGGATGCCGCACTTGCGCTGGGCCTTGCTGTCAATGGCGGCCATGACCTGACGGTGGCAAATCTGCCTGCGCTGATCAAGCGCATTCCCGATCTCGCCGAAGTCTCGATCGGCCACGGGCTGACGGCGGATGCGTTGGAATATGGCATGGCGGAGACGGTGCGCCGCTTCTGCCGGGCCTGCGGCCAGAAGATCTGAAGAGGCCCGCCCTCGGTGGATGCGAGGGCGGGACTTTAGGCCGGCTCAGGCGGTGAGCGCGGCCTTGTTGGCGACGAAGTAATCCTTCAGCGACTGCGGCTGCTTACCCGTCAGCTTGGCGAAATCGTCGGTGACGATATCGAACTTGCCGGCGCGTATATTGGCATCGGCGGAAACCAGCATGTCGGCGACAAAGCCCGGCAGGCCGGCGCCACGGATGCCCTGGCCGAGTTGCTCGTCGCTGACCGGTACGACTTCCAGCGGCTTGCCGGTGGCCTCGGTGACGATTGAGGCGATTTCCTTTGAGGTCAGCGACTGCTTACCGGTCAGCGTGTAAGTGCCGTTGGTACCGGCGGCGAGGACGGAAGCGATGGCGAGCGCGCAGTCGTCACGCGAGATTGTCGAGATTTTGCCGTCACCTGCTGAGGTGAACCACTTTCCGGTCTGCAGATTGTGCGGCATGCCGTGCAGGTAGTTGTCGTGATACCAGGCGTCGCGGACGATCGCGTAAGGGATGCCGCTTTCCTTGATGGCATTTTCCGTGCCCAGATGGTCGGGCGCGAAAGTGACGAGCGAATTGTCCGGTGACGGCATGGAAGTGTAAGTGATGTGCTTCACCTTGGCCTTCACAGCAGCAGCGACGGCTGCCTTGTGCTGGGTCAGGCGCTTGCCGGGTGTGTCAAGCGCGTCAGTGCTGATGATCAGCAGGCGGTCGACACCGGCGAAGGCAGCTTCGAGGCCGGCGGCATCATCGAAATCCGCCTTGCGGGTGATCACACCCTGGGCGGCGAGGGTGGCGAGCTTCTCCGGACTGCGGGTTGCGGCGACGATGTTTGCCGGGGCGACCTTGTAGCTTTCGATCAGGTGATGAATGACACGCTGGCCGAGCTGGCCTGCAGCGCCGGTGACGAGAATGGTTTCGCTCATGGTATCCTCTAGTGGTTGACAGGTAGTCTCAAAAAGAGAGTAACACTAGAATAGGAATTGACCCGAGACTGTAAAGAAGGCAGTTTTTCGGGAGTTCGTTACCAAAAGGGAACCAGCTCATGGCCGGAACAGTCGTCAATCTGAAAGCGAGAACAGACCAAGCCGAAGGGCTGGGTGCACGGCGCGAGATCGACCTCGCGAGCCTGGATTTCACCAATTGCCCGGTTCGTGATGTGTTACAGCAGATCGGTGGCAAATGGTCGACGCTGATTCTCGAAGCGCTTGCCAAACAGCCCTATCGTTTCGGCGAGTTGCGCCGGATGATCCCCGATATTTCCCAGCGCATGCTGACCCAGTCGCTGCGTGACCTGCAGCGGGACGGCTATATCGAGCGGGAGGTTTTTCCGACGAAGCCGCCGAGTGTGGAATACCGGATGACGGAACTTGGGCGATCGCTCTATACGGCGCTGTCACAGTTGTTGAACTGGGCTGAGGCGAACCATGACCAGGTTCGCGCGGCACGCCTCCAATTCGATACCGAGCAGGGGTAGGGGGCAGGCGGTCGAGCCGCCTGACCCGGACATGATTACTTCCCGCGGCCTTCCGTCAGGAAGAACAGGAAAGCGAGTGCCGGGAAGCAGAAGCCGATCCAGGCCGCCAGCGTCCATCCACCGGTTGCATAGGCCCAGCCGCCGAGTGCCGAACCGATCGCGCCGCCGGTAAAGAAGGTCGCCATGAACAGGCCGTTCAGGCGGCCGCGATGTTCCGGGCTCAGGCCGTAGATGGCGCGCTGGCCGCAGACGAGATTGGTCGTCACGCCGAAATCCAAGAGGATCGCGGCAGCCGTCAGCAGGATGAGCGCCGTCAGCGAGCCGTCGGCGGCGAACTGGCTGATGAGGAAGGAACCCATGCCGAGCAGCATGGCGAGCGTGGAGGCGATCTTCGTCATGCCTCGGTCGGCCAGGCGGCCGGCGATCGGCGAGGCGATGGCGCCGGCGGCACCAGCGAGCGCGAAGAGGGCGATGCCGCTCTGCGATATGCCGAAAGCGGGGCTTGCAAGCAGCAGCGGCGCTGTCGTCCAGAACAGGCTGAAGGCGCCGAACATGCCGGCCTGATAGAGGGCGCGGCGTTGCAGCACCCGCGAATTAAGCGCCAGATGGCCCATGGAGGCCAACAGCTCAGCATAACGCAGCTTCGTGTGGGGAACGCGGACCGGCAGGTTGACGCGCAATACGATGCCGAGTGCGATCATGACGGCGGCGGTGACGTAATAGACCACATGCCAGGACGAGGTTTCGGCAACGAGGCTCGCGAAGGGGCGGGCGAGCATGATGCCGCAGAGCAGGCCGCTCATGACATTGCCGACGACCTGGCCGCGTGTCGCATCCGGCGCCATGCTGGCGGCGAAGGGGACGAGGACCTGTGCTGCGACCGAGGCGAGGCCGATGCAGAGCGAGGCCGTCAGGAACATGGCCGGCGTGGAGGAAAAGGCCGCGCCGATGAGGGCAAGTGCGGAGGCGACAGTCAGCGTCAGGATGAGGCGGCGATTTTCAAAGAGGTCGGCAAGCGGCACCAGAAGCAGAAGGCCGAGGCCGTAGCCGATCTGCGTCAGCGTCACGATCAGGCCGGTTGCTGCCGGCGAGAAGCCGAGATCGGCGCTGATGAGGCCCGCCAGCGGCTGGCCGTAATAAAGGTTGGCGGCGACGAAGCCGCAGGAGGCTGCAAAAAGGAAGGTTAGCCAGGGGGATAGGGCGCGGGGCATGGCCGCATCCCGAGTAGTGGCTGAAACGCTCATCAGAAACTCCAATAGGCAATGATTGGGAGGATTGAATGCAATTTTTTCGTCTGTCGCCACCCGATCCCTGACCGGATGACGGTATTTCTGTCATCAAGTTACGAGACGCATTGCGGCCTCGGCCGCAGCCATCATCTCTTTCTCGCCGCGTCCCGTCCTCCCGATGACGCGAAGGCCCTTTGTCAGGCAGAGAAATGTGAGGGCGGTAGTATCGGCATTTACGGTTGACGGGATCGTGCCATCGGCCTGGCCGATGCGGATGAGATCGGCCATCAGCTTTTCGTCAGCGGAAAAGGCGGCGGCCACATGTTCGGCAGCTTCCTTGTCGAGCAGCGAAATGTCGTTTGCGCCACCAACGACGAGGCAGCCTTTGAGGCCTGCTTCGCCGTGGGAAAGCTCGGCATAATACAGGACCATCTGGAGGACCTTTTCGCGGCCCGTCTTTACGGATGCGATCTTCGCCTCCAGCCGGCCGCGGCCGAGTTGGCGATAGCGCCTGAAGGCGGCAAGAAAGATGCCGCGTTTGTCCTTGAAAGCCTTGTAGACGCTGCCGGAGGCAAGGCCCATTGCTTCGGTCAGTTCGCTGATGGAGGCGGCGTGATAGCCGCGCTCGGAGAAGACGCGCAACGCAGCATCGAGTGCTGCGTCCATGTCGAACTCGCGCGGACGGCCGCGGCTGCGGGTTTTCGTGAGGGTGTCAACGGTCATGGCGCCTAATTAGGGAATGACCGTTTCCAAATCAAGTAAAATTTCTAAGACGCAGCAAAATCAGAGGTCGAGCACCCAGGTCTGGCCGTTCGCTTCCGGGCCGAACATGCGATGTCTCTCTTCGGAGACAAGCCGGAAGCCGGCCTTCTGATAGATAGCGCGGGCGGTGTGGAGGAAGTCGTTGGTCCAGAGCGAAATCTGCCGGTACCCCTTGCGACCGGAGAAGGCGATGCACTCGTCGACGAGTTGCCTGCCAAGGCCGAGACCGCGGGCGGCCTTGTCGACATAGAGCAGGCGGAGCTTGGCAATGCCATCGCCGCCATTGGTGATCAGCACAGAGCCGAGATTGATGCCGGCGCGCTCGGCGATCCAGCAATATTCCATCTCGGGATCGAAATTGGCGAGGAACTTGCCCGCGACGTCGGCGACCAGTCCTTCGAAGCGGAGGTCCCAGCCATATTCCTCGGCATAGAAACGTCCCTGGCTCTGAACGATCCAGCCGATATCGCCAGCGCGATGCGGGCGGATGACGGCGGGTGCCGGTTTCGCCTGAGGGTCGAGGATCGCGCGAATCGTTCGCATGGCGGCAACGGCGGCCTGCGGCTCGCCATCGGCGAGCGTATCGAAGCGGGCGGCGATCTGGGCATTGGAGCGGCTGCCAAGCTCTTCGAACTGGGCACGTCCCCTGGGGGTGACAGTGAGAATCTGGCTGCGCTGATCAGCGGGATCGGGCGTTGCCTCGATGAAGTCTTCTTCGCGAAAGCGCTTGAGGATGCGGCTGAGATAGGCGGGATCGAGCTGCAGGTCGCGGGCGAGGGCGCCGGCATTGACGCCATTGTGCGCGCCGATCTCGAAGAGCACGCGCGCATCGGTCAGCGTGAAGGGGGTATCGAGATAGGCCTTATTCAGAAGGCCGAGGAAGTTCGTGTAGAAGCGATTGAATTCGCGGGCGGATTCGATGAGGGCGATATCGGTCATGGCAGGGTCTCCTGACAGAAACCCTGCTGCTTTTATTTGACTGAGTCAACTAAATTGATGGCTCAGGCCGCGTCTTCTTCTTCGTTTGCGAGTTCTCCCTCGAAGGCGAAATCGACGGCGGCGCGGGCATGGATTGTCGTCGTGTCGAAACCGGGCAGGGGCAGATGATCGGGATCGAGGATGAGGCAGATTTCGGTGCAGCCGAGGATGATGCTATCGGCGCCATTGGCGCGGGCACGTTCGATCACGGCCATCAGTTTTTCACGCGAGCTGTCGAGCACCTTGCCGGCGCAGAGTTCGTTGAAGATGATGTCGTGAACGGTGGTACGGTCGGCTGCGTCAGGCACCATGATGTCGAGACCGAGGCTCTTCATGCGCTCGGTATAGAAGCCGTGCTCCATCGTGTAGCGCGTGGCGAGCAGCAGCGGGCGCTTGCAGCCTGCTGCATGGATCGTCTTGGCGGTCTCGTCGATAATGTGGATCAGCGGCACGGAGATGTGTGTTGCAACTTCGGGCGCGATCAGATGCATGGTATTGGTGCAGATGAGCACGCAATCGGCTCCGGCAATCTGCAGGCGCAGCGCAACATCGCCGAGGCGCGAGGCAGCCATATCCCAAGCTCCGGCCTTCTGGAGGGCAACGATCTCCTCGAAGTTCACCGAATGCATGATCAGTTCGGCAGAGGCGAGACCACCCAGGCGCTCACGCACCATTTCGTTGATGAGACGATAGTAGACTGCCGAACTTTCAAAGCTCATGCCGCCGATGAGGCCGACTATTTTCATGGATGCTCGCTCCCTGGAGTGTTCTCTGATGTCCTGATGATGATGCAGATCGGGCGCGGTGTGTTTGCGTTGTTTGTTCTTTTGCATCGTTCTGTGCTACGCTTTTGCACCATTTTCGATTTTTCTGCAAAATTTCAGCGTGAGGCTTTTCATGATCGACGATCGCGACAGGCGAATTCTCGATATCCTGCAAGAGAATGCGGGCATCTCCGTGACCGAGCTTGCCGAATTGGTGGCGCTTTCGGTTTCCGCCTGTTCGCGGCGCATCCAGCGGCTGGAAGAGACCGGCCATATAGCGCGGCGCATCGTTGTGCTGGATCGCGAGCGGATGGGCGTGCCGACCACACTCTTTGCGCTCATCAAGACCGCACATCATTCCGACGAGTGGACCGAGAGCTTCCGGCGGGCAATCAGCGATATCCCCGAGATCGTCGAGGCGCACCGGCTGACTGGCAACTATGATTACATTCTCAAGATCGTGTTGCCGCGCGTCGAACACTACGATGTCATTTACAAGCGGATCGTGCGCCGCATCGAACTCTTCGATGTCTCCGCCTCGATCTCCATGGAGATTATGAAGAGCGGTACGGCGATACCCGTAGGTTACGCCAACTGAATAAGCGAACTAGGACAAGACTGCCTCCAGCGTTGGTCGATTGCGTAGCATCCAGGACGCACTCCTCGTGCGCCATGTTATCGCCCATAGAGATTCTGGGCCTTTCGTATCCGGCGTGACATGAGCCTCTTTTGCCTGCTCGGCAGCATCGTGAATTGCAAATGCAAGCAGTTTGCCGAAGAAGCCGTCCCGCTGCTTTTTCGAAAAACCGTAACCGTCCAACAGATATCGAACCTGCCGCGCTCTTGCCATTGCCGAGCCAAGGTTCATTCTTTCCGCTATGTCGTCATCGTAAAGCTGGGCATTCAGCCAGCAGGCTTGCGCTAGTTCGGTGTCTATTCCAACCGGTCCGGCAGCCTCCCAATCGATGAGGGCGATTGGCGTGTTAGAGTGAGAGACAATATTCCAGGGGCCGGTGTCGCAGTGGCCAATGACGCGCGGACCAGTTCCGAGCTCACGACCAAACCACCCGCGCCAGATCGCATTGTCAGGGACTTTGAACGAAGATGTCGCCTCGTGGAGTTGCCGGAGCATGCTTCCGAGGAGAGGCAGAGCCTCATCGCTCCAAGGCCCAGGATGGACAAACTCTCCTTCGATAAACGAGAGGGTTTCACGACCCCGCTCGTCAAAGCCCGTGCCGACGACATGGGGACATGCGGCGAATCCCACCTGCTCAAGATGCCTCAGCAGCGAAACTATGACTGGTGACCAAGGGCCACTCTCACGATAAATGACATTGCCCCGTCGAGAAACTTCAGTGCGTCCGCCGCCGGCTAAAATGATTTCGTCGTCCATTCCCGGAATGTACGTGCAAAACGCTTTTGATGACAGTGCGGACAGGACTGACGCAAGGGGCAAATCAGCAGCGAACAAAGCCGATCTGGATGCAGGGCAGGCATGCCGAAACGGCGGTTGAATCCTTCGTTCGAAAGGCGACATTTGTTGCAGCGCAATGACGAAAGGGTAGGGTCATGAGCGAACATCACGTCGTCGTCATCGGCGGCGGTTTCGGCGGGCTGCAGGTCGTCAATGGATTGAAGGGCGCGGGCGTGAAGGTCACGCTGATCGACCGGCGCAACCATCATCTCTTTCAGCCGCTTCTCTATCAGGTGGCAACGACGATCCTGTCTACGTCCGAGATCGCCTGGCCGATCCGCCATCTCTATGCCGACCGGCCCGAGGTGACGACGCTGCTTGGCGAGGTTAACGGCGTCGATGCACAGGCAAAGACCGTTTCCTTACGCAGCGGCATGGTGTTGAATTACGATACGCTGGTGCTGGCAACCGGTGCCACGCACGCCTATTTCGGCCATGACGAATGGGAGCCGGTCGCGCCCGGCCTCAAGACCCTCGAGGATGCGACGACCATTCGCCGCCGCATGCTACTCGCCTTCGAACGGGCGGAGGTGGAAAGCGATCCGGCCGCGCGAAATGCGTATCTGACCTTCTCCATTGTCGGCGCTGGTCCGACCGGGGTGGAGCTCGCCGGCATCATCGCCGAGCTTGCGCATTTCACGCTGCCGAAGGAGTTTCGCAATATCGATACGCGAAAAACCCGCGTCGTGCTGATCGAGGCCGGTCCGCGCGTGCTGCCGGCCTTTGCCGAGGAGCTTTCGGCCTATGCGCAGAAGGCGCTGGAGAAGCTCGGCGTCGAGGTGCTGACGGGAACGCCGGTGACGCAATGCACGGCTGATGGTGTCGCCGTCGGCGAAAACTTCATTCCGAGCCGGACGATCGTCTGGGCGGCGGGCGTGCAGGCTTCGCATGCGGCGCGCTGGCTCGGAGTGCCGGCCGACAGGGCAGGGCGCACCATCGTCGAAAAGGATTTGACCGCACCCGGCCTGCCGGATGTCTTCGTGATTGGCGATACGGCCTTGGTGATACGTGACGATGGCAAGCCGGTGCCGGGCATTGCGCCGGCGGCCAAGCAGCAGGGCGGCTATGTGGCGAAGGTTATCCGCGCCCGCGTCTCAGGCAAGCCGGCACCGGGGCCGTTCAAATACTGGCATCAGGGCAGCCTGGCCACGATCGGCAAGAGTGCGGCGATCATCGATTTCGGTCGCTTCAAGCTTAAGGGCTGGATCGCCTGGTGGATCTGGGGCCTTGCCCATATCTACTTCCTGATCGGCACACGCTCGCGTTTTGCCGTCGCCTGGAACTGGTTCTGGATCTATATGAGCGGCCAGCATAGCGCCCGGCTGATCACCCAGCGCGAGACGATGCGTGACGATGGGTAGCTGGAGGCGTATTTTGCCTTCAGCACCTCGACGGTCGATGTCGCATATCCGGCGAGTGCGACGATCAGGTGGAAGATAAGGCAGGCCTGATTTTTGGGGGAGATGCACCAGGGGCGCGTCACTCGGCGGCGACCGTAAAGGAGAGCGTTGACTTCCCTTCCGTCATGCTCGGGCTTGTCCCGAGCATCTGCAACGTGGCAGATCCTCGGCACAAGGCCGAGGATGACGAAGAGTAAAAGAAAAGCCTTTTCAATAAATTAAGAGGCGACTCCGGGAGTCGCCCTTTTCATTTCATCAGGCTGCCAGCGAGGCGATGTCGATGACGAAGCGGTAGCGCACGTCGCTCTTCAGCACGCGCTCATAGGCTTCGTTGACCTGCTGGATGTTGATCTTCTCGATTTCCGAGACGATGTTGTGCTCGCCGCAGAAGTCGAGCATTTCCTGGGTTTCCTTGATCGAGCCGATCATCGAGCCGGAAATGCTCTTGCGGCCGGGAACCAGCGAGAAGGCGTGGACCGGGATCGCGTTTTCCGGAACGCCGACGACGACGAAGGCGCCGTCCACCTTCACGAGGCCGAGATAGGCGTTCCAGTCGATCTCGGCGCTGACGGTGCAGATGACGAGGTCGAAGGCGCCGCGGAGCTTCGTGAAGGTCTCCGGGTCGTTGGTGGCATAATATTCCTTGGCGCCGAGCTTCAGGCCATCTTCCTTCTTGGAGAGGGTCTGCGAGAGCACGGTGATATCGGCACCCATGGCAGCACCGAGCTTGACGCCCATATGGCCGAGACCGCCCATGCCGACGATCGCGATCTTCTTGCCGGGGCCGGCATTCCAGTGGCGCAGCGGCGAATAGAGCGTGATGCCGGCGCAGAGCAACGGGGCGGAGGCATCCAGCGGAAGGTTGTCCGGGATGGACATGACATAGCCTTCCTTGACGACGATCGAGTCGGAATAGCCGCCCTGGGTGCGGGTCTTGCCGTCGGCTTCGAACTCGTTGTAGGTGCCGACGAGGCCCGGCATGTACTGCTCGCGGTCGACGTCGCGGGTGGCGCAACCGACGCAGGAATCGACGAAGCAGCCGACGCCGACGCGGTCGCCGACCTTGAACTTGGTCACTTCAGAACCGACTGCCGTGACGATGCCGGCGATCTCATGGCCCGGAACGATCGGATAGACAGCATTCTTCCATTCGTTGCGGACGGTGTGGATGTCCGAATGGCAGATGCCGGCAAACTTGATGGCGATGACGACGTCATCCGGGTTCGGATTGCGGCGTTCGAACGTGAAAGGCGTCAGCGGCTTGGAAGCGTCAGTCGCGGCATAACCTCTAGCGATAGGCATGGGAACCATCCTTTTTCGATTTGGGAGGGGTGGGTGAGAGGGTGACCGGACTATCGCCCGGAACCGCGCAGCAGCGTTAGAGCGATACTCTCAGCTTTTTGCACGATCCTGCAAAAGTGAGCCGGACACCTGTTTGCGAAACGGAAAAGGCGCTTTAGATAAAGACGGTATCGCTGGCGCCAGACAGAAAGAGTTGCCGCATGACATTGCCTTTCAACCCCTATCAGGAAATCGTCGATATCGCGATGCGCTATGCGCCCGGCGATGGCGAGTTCCGCACATCGATCGGCAATCTCCATATCAGCCGCCGTTCCAAGCCGAGCGACCCGCTGCACAGCAGCTATAAGCCCTGCTTTGCCTTTGTGCTGCAGGGTGCCAAGAGCCTGCGTCTCGGCGATGAGTTCATCAGCTACGGAACCGGCGACTATCTCCTGACCTCGCTCGATCTGCCGGTCGCCTGGCGCATTGCCGAGGCAAGCCCCGACGTGCCGCATCTCTGTCTTGGGCTCGGGATCGACTCCGAAATGCTGCTGGAGCTCCTGAGCCGTATCGACATTCCGCACCCGGCCTCCCATACCGACGGGCAGCGCGGCATGACCGTCAATGTTGCGCCACCGGAGCTTCTGGATGCTGCCGTGCGCCTGTTGCGCTTGCTCGATCGTCCAGATGACATTCCGGCCATGGCGCCGCTGATCGAGCAGGAAATCCTCTATCGGATCCTGACCGGGCCTGACGGCGAGCGGCTGATCAATATTGCCACGGCCGACAGCCACAGCAACAGGATCGCGCGGGCTGTGGCCTGGCTGAAGGAGAATTTCGCTCGGCCGTTGCGCATCGAGGATCTCGCCGACCATGTCAGCATGAGCGCGTCTTCCTTCCATCACCATTTCAAATCGGTGACGGCGATGACGCCGATGCAGTACCAGAAGCAGCTTCGCCTGCACGAGGCGCGCCGGCTGATGCTGGTGGAAAGGCTGGATGCCGGCACAGCCGGTCATCGGGTCGGCTACCAGAGCCCGTCGCAGTTTAGCCGCGAATATAGCCGCCTCTATGGTGCGTCACCGGCCCGCGATGTCGATGGCGCCCGGGATGCGGTGGCAGCGGAGTAGGGTTCAGCCCGGAAATTTCAGGGCCTTGTCGTTGCGGCACTTCGCCAGCGCGAGTTGGCGGAAGGAAAGGATGCGGGTGATGCGCTCCTTGCCATCGGTTTCGACGCTCATGCAGGCGCAGGCATAGCCGTAATTGCCGTTGGTCTTCACATAATCATGCTCGGAAATATCGGGGATCAGGTCCATGCCCTCGGGCTCGTCGCCGCTTCCCTGAGTCATGATCGTCCAGGTGTTTTGCGCGTCGTCCAGCCACCAGTTGGCGGGTGTGGGGTTCTGGATCCAGCCGCAGCGCGTCTCCGCAGCAAGAGCCGGAACGGCGAGGGCTAACGATAGAGCGGCGACGACAGCTATTGTCTTCATGGGCGATTCTCCTTGGTGCCGAATGCTCACCTATTTGCCCGCCTTCGAACAGCCGAATTCCGGTGTTTCATATGACATGAAAAAATCTGCTGATGCTTCTTGACGGGAGCCTGCGATCTGGCGCATAACACCACGAACCGTACCGTACGGTACGTAAATGGGGAGTTGAGACCGTGTCAGTCGATGTTGCAGAGCCGAGCGAGTTTTCGCCACGCCAGAACGCCGTTCTGGAGCAGGCGCTGCAGCTTCTCGTCGATGGCGGCGAGAAGGCGCTGACGACATCGGGTGTGGCGCGCGCCGCCAACTGCTCCAAGGAAAGCCTCTATAAATGGTTTGGCGACCGCGACGGTCTGCTCTCGGCGATGATCGCCTATCAGGCGAGCAAGGTGCGTACCTTCGAGCGCAGCGGCGAGCGGCTGACCTATACAAGCCTGCACGACCATCTCGTCATATTCGCCCGCGACCTGCTCGAGGTTCTGGCCGGCGACGTGTCGCTGGCGCTCAACCGGCTGGCGATCGGCCAGTCCCACCGCGACGGCTCCAAGCTCGGCAAGCTCTTGCTCGAACGCGGCCGCCGGCAGATCGACCGCCGCGCCATGGCGCTGATCGATGCGGGAAAAAGGGCAGGGCTGCTGCGCTTCCATGATGCCGACGAAGCCTATCATACGCTTTACGGCCTTGTTGTTTCCGACCTGCATGTGCGCATGCTGCTCGGCGAGCCGGGCCTCAAGGATACTGCGCGTCAGGCGGAGAAGGCGGTGACCGCCTTTCTGCGCCTCTACGGCACGGACAAGGTTCTGGCGGAGATGCCGATCCTCGGCTGACCGCTTTACTGACAGTCAACAAGACAAGCAAAAGGGAAGGAATTTCAATGCGCGTCTATTACGATCGTGATGCCGATCTCAACCTCATCAAGTCGAAGAAGGTCGCCGTCATCGGCTATGGTTCGCAGGGTCGCGCACATGCGCTGAACCTCAAGGATTCCGGCGCCCAGAACGTCGCCATCGCGCTCAAGGCCGGTTCGCCGACCGTCAAGAAGGCCGAAGCTGATGGCTTCAAGGTCATGACGGTTGCTGAAGCTGCCGCCTGGGCCGACCTGATGATGATGGCTACCCCGGACGAACTGCAGGCCGACATCTACAAAGCCGACATTGCTCCGAACATCCGTGACGGTGCCGCCATTGCCTTCGCACACGGCCTCAACGTTCACTTCGGCCTCATCGAGCCGAAGGCTTCCGTCGACGTCGTCATGATCGCTCCGAAGGGCCCTGGCCACACGGTTCGCGGCGAATACCAGAAGGGCGGCGGCGTTCCCTGCCTCGTTGCCGTTCACCAGAACGCTTCCGGCAATGCGCTTGAGCTCGCTCTCTCCTACGCCTGCGGCGTTGGCGGCGGCCGTTCGGGCATTATCGAAACCAACTTCCGCGAAGAGTGCGAAACCGACCTCTTCGGCGAACAGGTCGTTCTCTGCGGCGGTCTCGTAGAGCTTATCCGCGCCGGTTTCGAAACGCTTGTTGAAGCAGGTTACGCTCCGGAAATGGCCTATTTCGAGTGCCTGCACGAAGTGAAGCTGATCGTTGACCTGATCTATGAAGGCGGCATCGCCAACATGAACTACTCGATCTCCAACACGGCCGAGTGGGGCGAATATGTCTCCGGTCCGCGCATCATCACCGCCGAGACCAAGGCTGAAATGAAGCGCGTCCTCAAGGACATCCAGACCGGCAAGTTCACCTCCGACTGGATGCAGGAATACCGCGCCGGCGGCTCGCGCTTCAAGGGCATTCGCCGCCTGAACGACAGCCACCAGATCGAGGAAGTCGGCACGAAGCTCCGCGCCATGATGCCTTGGATCGGCAAGAACAAGCTGGTCGACAAGTCGGTCAACTAAGCGGTTTTTGGACTGTGATTATGAAGGGCCGGGGCGAAAGCTCCGGCCTTTTTTGTTATTGAAGTATTCGTTTGGGATCCGCTGTTCTTGAGGCTGACGTGTTTGAAGCAACCATGATGTCTGCGAGGCAGGATCTGGAACAGGGAGTTCAATCTCTCTATTCTGCATTCGGGAATTATCCGTTTCCGAATTCTCTCGATGCTTCGCCGCTGCGCGAGCCAGAGAGAATTCTCGCAAACCTGAAATCGGCGCCGCTGCGGGAGCTGAGCGCTGAAGCGCTTGGACCCTATGCGGCGAGTGCGATGACGACTATCGGCTCCGCCGGCGAGTTCAAGCATTTCCTGCCTCGCATCCTTCATCTGGCGCTCATCCGTCCTGCCTCCTACGGCTTCGAACCACCCGCCATCGCTTCGAAGCTCGCTTTCTGCGATTGGAAGCGGTGGCCTGTCGTCGAGCAGACAGCGGTCGCCAATGTTTTCTATGCAGCTTGGGCCTTCAAGAGATTGCTGGATCCCGATTCCGATCCGTCCGCCTGGGATTGGATACTGGCGATGGCAAGGCTCGATCTTCAGTTTGAATCTTGTCTGGGTCTATGGATACGGCAACCGACGCCCAATGCTTTTCTGCAGCTCGCAGGCGCCGACCTGAAGAGTCTCTACCGAGGCAACGGCTTCTGGGAGGATATCGCAGTCGAAAAGCGCGGCCTCGTACTTGATTGGTTGACCGGCGGCACTGTCGAAGATGCAGTGATTGGTTTTGTGGATGCAATACCATCAGCGCAGCAGTGGCAGATCGACCGTCTGCTTGATGAGATTACGGAACTACGGCGATTGCCTTCGCGAATTGCAGCGTGTGGAGAATAGCACCGTCCGGTGAGAGACCGGTTGCAAGCTCGGGCCTTGTTATTTACGGGCGGCAAGATGCAGCCAGCGGGTCGGCTTGCCGTCGTAACCACCGCCATCGGCTTCTCTGATCGAGACATCCTTCCAGCCGCCGGCAACAAGCAATTCCTGCAGCCATTCCCTTGAAGGGTAGTTGTAATAGCGTCCGAAATCATCTTGGCCTTCTGCCGTGCCGGCCTTGAAGCTTGCATGGAAGACGCCGCCGTGTTTCAAAGCGTTGCGGATGAGAGTGAGGATGTCCGGGAGATCGGCGCGAGGCGCATGCAGGAGGCTCGCCTCCGCCCAGACGCCGTCGAATTCCTCTCTGGTTGACAGCTCTTCGAAGCGCATGACTTTCACCGGCCTGCCGATCAGCTTCTCGGCCCGCCTGGCAAGCGCAGCCGAGCCATCCGTCGGCGTGACGTCGAAGCCCTTGGACAGCATGTAGGCGCAGTCCTGTCCACCGCCGCAGCCGAGTTCGAGGATACGTGCCTGTTCGGGGAGGGCGGCAAGGAAGGCATCGAGTCTGGCCGTCGGCGGCTTGCGATCTCGCGTCGCGTAGGTCTCGGCGTTGTTGTCGTAGAAAGAGGTTGTCATGACTTCTTCTCGATATAAACGACGCGGTCCAAGTCCTTGAAATGGGCGTCGAGGGTTAGAACGTCGGCATCGTGCAGTTCGGCGGTGGCGTAGATTATGGCATCGGCAAGGGCGAGCTTCCGCTTCGCCGAGACTTCCGCGGCGCGGCGGGCTAGTGCCGTGTCGAGGGGTGCTATGATGCAGGTGCCGGTATAGGCGAAGAAGGAATCGGCGGCATCCTCACCACGTTCGCGCTCGAGCCATTTGGCGAGCTCGAGCTGGACGATGGTGGGGACGATGCATTCTGTCCGCGCAGGCATTTCGCCTTGCAGGCGATCTGCGGCAGGACCTTGGGTCAGCCATTCGATCCAAGCCGAACTGTCGACGACGCGCATCAGAGGCGGTCTTTCCTGTCGCGGTAATTGCTGGGGTCCGCACCTTTGGCCATGCCCCTGAGATCGGCGAGTTCAGGGACAGGGATGAGAAGGACGCCTTTGCCCTTCGGGATGAAGATGAACTCCTGACCTGCGGACCAGTGCTGCTGTTCGCGCACTTCCTTGGGAATGGAGATCTGGAACTTTGCGGAGAGGGTCGCGGTTGCCATTCTTACCTTTCCTCTATCGATCTGCAAAAGGTAAGAATTCAACTGGCGGCAGTCAATGACGAACCGTATTCAGATACAAAAAAACCGGGCGTGATGCCCGGTTTCGAATTTGTCGCTTTGCCCTGTGTAAAACCTGCCTGTCAGGACTGCCAAGGCGGTCCCGACACTCGGAGTTCAGATCACAGAACGCGGCGCGTCCAGCCGCGCTCGTCGTTGGTGACGCCCTTCTGCAGGCTGACGAGCTGCTGGCGCAGGTCTGTGGTGAGCTTGCCGGTCTGGCCGTCGCCGACCTTGAACTCGCCGCCGGCGTGGCGAACGAGGCCGATGCCGGCGAGCACCGCGGCGGTGCCGCAGGCGAAGGCTTCGACAAGCTTGCCGCTCGCCGCATCCGCCTGCCATTCCTCGAAGGAGTAGGGGCGTTCTTCGACGCGCAGGCCCTTTTCCTTGGCGAGTACGATGACCGAGGCGCGGGTGATACCAGGCAGGATCGTGCCGCCGAGCGGCGGGGTGACGACCGATCCGTCATTCATCACGAAGAAGACGTTCATGCCGCCGAGTTCTTCAACCCAGCGATGCTCTGCGGCGTCAAGGAAGACGACCTGATCGCATTCCTTCTTCGCAGCTTCTGCTTGCGCCACGAGGCTGGCCGCATAATTGCCGCCGCATTTTGCAGCACCCGTGCCGCCGGCTGCTGCGCGGGTATAGGTGGTTTCGACCCAGAGCGAGACGGCCTTCGCGCCGCCCTTGAAATAGGCTCCAACAGGGGAGGCGATGATGCAGAAGATATATTCCTGGGCCGGGCGAACGCCGAGGAAGGCTTCGTTGGCGAACATGAAGGGGCGAAGGTAGAGGCTGGCGTCGCCGGAGGGGATCCAGTTCTTGTCGACGCGGACGAGTTCCTCGACCGCTTTCAGGAAGAGTTCTTCCGGCACGGCCGGCATCGCCATGCGGGCGGCCGACTGCGCGAAACGGCGGGCGTTCTCCTCCGGCCGGAAGAGCAGGATTCGGCCATCGTCCGCCTTGTAGGCTTTCATGCCTTCGAAGATTTCCTGGGCGTAGTGCAACACGGCACTGGCAGGATCGAGTTCCAGCGGGCGGCGCGGCGTCACCTTCGCATCGTGCCAGCCCTTGTCGGCGGTCCAGCGTGCCAGGACCATGTGATCCGTGAAGATCTTGCCGAAGCCGGGTGTTTCCAGTGCCTTGATGCGATCGGCGTCGGAGACGGGAGATTTGTGGAATTCGATTGTGATTTCAGGAGAGGTCGACGTCGCGGTCATGCTGGCACCTTGATAGTCCATTGAATAATGGCCGGCACACTAATGCCGCCGGGCCGGTTTTGGAAAGGTCTGAATCGGCCGGTTTCTGCTTTTGATCAAAGGAATAATCGCGTCATGGGGCGAAGGTTCACGCACGAGGCGGGCCATTCGATTCGATTGCGTGGAATCTCGAATGGCAGCCCAATCGGTACGAAGGCTTGGAATGGAACATCTCCAAACTTGTCACAGTGACAAGAAAATAGGTCAGCATTATTGACATAAATTCCACTGCATGGTGAGCTGCTGATATTATAAAAATATGAGGAAACCCCATGCTGAACTGGGACAATATGTTTGCGACGCGCTCCACGAGGATGCGCGCTTCGGAAATCCGCGAGCTTCTGAAACTTCTCGACCGGCCGGATATTATCTCCTTTGCCGGTGGCATTCCCGACCCCTCGCTGTTTCCAGACAAGGAATTCAAGCAGGCCTACGCGGATATTTTTGACAGCGCGGCCGTTAATTCAGCGCTGCAATATTCCGTTTCCGAAGGCTACAAGCCGCTGCGCGAATGGCTGGTCAAACAGATGGCGGGTCTCGGCATTCCCTGCGGGCTCGACAATGTCTTCATCGTTTCCGGTTCGCAGCAGGGCCTCGATTATCTCGGCAAGCTGTTTCTTTCGCCAAACGATACGGCGCTCGTCACCTGGCCGACCTATCTCGGCGCGCTGCAGGCCTTCAATGCCTATGAGCCCTCCTACGATCAACTGACGCCGGGCGGCAACCGCACGCCGGATTCCTATCGCGAAGCTGCGACGCAGAAGGGCGGCAAGGTGAAATTCGCCTATCTCTCGGCCGATTTTTCCAACCCGACCGGCGAGACCGTCGACCGCGATGGCCGCGAGAAAGTTCTCGATCTTGCCGAAGAGCTCGACATCGCCGTCATCGAAGATGCCGCCTATCAGTCGCTGCGGTATGATGGGGATCCAATCCCGCCGATCCTGGCGCTGGAAATTGCGCGGAAGGGCCATATCAACGATACGCGCACCATCTATTGCGGCAGCTTCTCCAAGACGCTTGCACCGGGCCTTCGTGTCGGCTTCATCGTCGCCAATGCGCCCGTCATCCGCAAGCTGGTGCTGATGAAACAGGCGGCCGACCTGCATTCTTCGAGCATCAACCAGATGGCGATTTCGGAAGTTGCCGAGCGCGGTTTCGATGCGCAGGTCGCCAAGATCAGGGCGGCCTACAGCCATCGCCGCAACTGCATGCTGGCCGCCCTTGAAAAGTATATGCCTGCAGGCACGAGCTGGACGAAGCCGGAAGGCGGCATGTTCATCTGGGTCACATTGCCCAAGGGCATGGACGGCGCCGAGCTGCTCGCCAAGTCTCTCGAAAGCGCCAAGGTCGCCTTCGTTCCGGGCAAGGCCTTCTTTGCCGATGGTTCGGGCGCCAATACGTTCCGTGTCAGCTTCTCCTGCGCCAACGAGCAGATGATCGAAGAGGGCATCAGCCGTCTCGGCAAGCTCATCGCCAGCGAGATCGATTAAATAAATACGTCCGTAGATATCGGCGTTGCATTTACTGCGGTGCAGCGCCGATAATCTGTGAGGTTTTAAAACTTTGGCTGGACTCTAAAAAGAATTCTGGATTGATTCGTCAGGTGAATCTGATTCGAATTTGATTCGATTGTGAGATTCTGCCTGACGAGGTGGTGGGCCGGGCGTGTGTAGTTGAATTGCTGAAGCTTAGTGCCCTGCGGTTTACTCCCAAGGACCGTATTTTTCACTGAGCTGCAGCATTCTAAAAAAGGCAGCCGGAATGACCGAAGATGAATACTGGTCTGCAGTAAAAAACCATTTTCATGTAACGAGAACAAATCAAAAAGCAGGCGAGGATATGATTCTTTGCCAGCGATCCGACAGGACGCCGATACTGGTGGCAGATCCGGTGAAGATACGCTTTGAAGATCGTTACGACGAACTATGCAACTTTGCAGACAAAGAGGGGGTCGATCCCCCTCCTAGGACTTGTTAAGCAGCATCCGACAGAGGCACGGCGACCCACGGGGCCGTCATCTGCACTTCGTCAGATTCAAGTTCACGGACGATGACGTCGATACCTTCGGCGGCAAAGAGGGCTTTTATGGCAGCGGGCAAACCCTGAGTGACCTGCTCTTTTGAGTAGCCACTCACATAAAGACCCGGCATGTCTTCGCTGCTTGCATAAACTCGACCGCGATTTTCCACTATCGAGATATTTATCAGCTTCGCTTTGGTCGTCATGTTCCAAATCCTCCCAAGCACCATCACATGAACCGTTTACCGATCCGTAAATAATGCACCCATTTTAGGAGATGCTTCGCCGGGGCGAACTGTCAAGTTAATTCACGCTCGCTTCAGTGTGTTCTCTGACAGCTCATTTCGCAAGTGCAATAAATGCATGACAAACTTGCGTCAACCTGATGGCGGGTCTTTAAATGCGGGGCGGCGATCAGAAGATCGTCGTCCAGCCTTCGTTGGCGGTTTCGCTCTTGCCGTAACCGACCCGATCAGCAATTGCCCCATCGGCATCGATGAGGATGATATCGCCGCCCTTGTTGGCAAGCTGCGGGCCGCCATTCTCGGGATCGAGCGTGATGGTGCGGAATTCGCCCGAGGCGAGCGAGCCCGTCAATTTCTGCCGCCGGCCTTCGCCGTCTTCCAGCGACCAGCCTTCGATCGACATTGCCACATCCGAGCGATTGATGAGTGTCACCGTCTCGTCCTCGGTGCCGTCAGGGCGGTTCACCGGATTGATCATGGCGGCGACGATGCGCAGTGACGAGGCGACGATCGGCTGCGGGCGGCGGGTGCCTTCGCCGCGGCCCTGGCCGCCTCTGTTGTCGCCGACCGGATGGCCGGTGTTGGCGTCGGTATTCCAGTTTTGTGACTGAAAGCCGAGGAAGATCGCTGCCCAATGGTCTTCGTCCGAAAAGTGGATCAGCAGCGCGCCGTCCTGATTGGGGCCGCTGGTCGCGCTGAAGCTGCCGCTGTCACCCTGGTTCATGTGGATATCGTGGATGCCGTTGCCCGGCTCGAAACCGAAATATTCGTCCGGCTTGTTCTTCTCCGGTCCCCAGGCTTCGCCAAAGGCATAGAAGTGGATCGACTTGTCGGCGATGCCTTCCTGCACGATCGGTTCAATGAAATCGCGCAGGTCGTTCTTCGGTCCGTCGACCTGGAAGGGGGCGACATCCATGTCCTCGCGCTCGATCATGCCGCCGCGGACGTAGTCGATCGCCAGGTCCTTTCGCTCGCCGCGGATATCCGTCAGGCCCATCGGCAGGGCGGCAAGTTCAGCCGTCAGCTCCGCATGTTGGAAATTCATGACATTGGCGTAAAGCAAGTCGTGCGGCGATTCCTTCGAGCGCACGTTCATGGCGATGCGGTAGCTGACGCCATCGGCCTCGATGCGGATTTCGATATGCGGATCGTTGTCGTCGTCAAGGGCGAGCGCCGAAGCCGTACCCTTCAGCACCTTGTAATTCCGGAGCATGGCGAACCTCGTGGTGGGCAGGGTTCACGATAGCATGGCGGAAATGCATCTTTTGTGACGCTGATTTTCCGCCATGCAACGCTTTGGAATCTTACTTCTTCACATGCGGGGCGAAGAGTTCCATGTCGGCTTCGCTGAGCCTGTCGTTTGCCGTATTCAGCTGATGCCAGTAGGGGTAGATGACCGGCGGCACGCTGACGTCGTCGAGGCGCTTGCGCTCCTCATTTGAGAGCTTCAGGTCTGCGGCGGCGAGGTTGTCCTTGAATTGGGCCTCGGTACGGCCACCGATGATGACGGAGGTGACCGCCTTGCGGCCGATTAGCCAGGCGAGTGCCACCTGGGCAGCCGAAACACCGCGTTCCTGACCGATCGCCACGAGCGTCTCGACGATGTTCCAGAGGCGGTTTTCGTCGCGGATCGGCGGTTCGGTCCAGCCGGCGAACTGGCGGGTGCCTTCGGGAGCAGCCGCATTGCGGCGATGTTTGCCCGAGAGCAGGCCGCCGGCGAGCGGGCTCCAGACGAGCACGCCGAGGCCCTGATCGATCGAGATCGGCAGCAGTTCGTATTCGGCGTCGCGGGCTTCCAGCGTGTAGTGGATCTGTTGGCTGACGAAGCGCTGGTACTTGTGTTCATTGGCAACGCCGAGCGCCTTCATGATGTGCCAGCCGGAATAGTTCGAGCAGCCGATATAACGCACCTTGCCCTGCCTGATCAGCGTATCAAGCGCTTCCATCGTCTCTTCGAGCGGCGTCTGGCCATCCCATTCATGGACCTGATAGAGGTCGATAACGTCGGTCTTCATGCGCTTGAGGCTCGCCTCGCATTCGCGGATCAGGTGGTAGCGCGACAGGCCGCTGTCGTTCGGGCCGTCGCCCATGCCGAAGCGGGCCTTGGTGGCGAGCAGCACTCCATCAGGGCGCTTGCCGCCGAGCACTTCGCCGATGATGTGCTCGGATTCGCCGGAAGAATAGACGTTGGCCGTATCGATCAGGTTGACGCCGGCATCGAGGCAGATATCGACCATGCGGCGGGCCTCCTGGACGCCGAGATCGCCGACCATCTTTGCCCAGCCGACGCCGCCGAAGGTCATCGTGCCCATGGTCACGGTGGAAACTTTAAGGCCGGAACGGCCGAGCAAACGATATTCCATTGAAATTCCTCCTCCTGAAAATGGCATGATTGACGTACCGCAGTAAATCTCGCCGTCAAACGGCAGAACGTTCACGCCTGCGTGAATTTACGCCTTCGTTCGCTACCGCGCGAGGATAATCAGCCGACCAATTTCGGCAAAGGAGCCATGCCGGTATTGAGACGCCCTGTCACATCGCTGTAAAAGACCCCCAATAAGGAGGGGCATCACCATCGAGGATACCTTCCATGAAAGCTCTTGTTTCTGTCGCCGCACTTCTGGCCGCGGGCCTTTTCGCTATCCCGGCTTCTGCTGCCAATCTCGTTCTCTACACCAGCCAGCCGAACGAAGATGCGCAGGCGACCGTCGACGGCTTCATGGCTGCGAACCCCGATATCAAGATCGACTGGGTACGCGACGGCACGCCGAAGATCATGGCGAAGCTGCAGGCTGAAATCCAGGCCGGCAACCCGGTTGCCGACGTTCTCCTGATCGCCGATGTCGTGACGCTCGAGCGCCTGAAGGAAGACGGCAAGCTGCTCGCCTACAAGTCGCCGGAAGCACCCCAGTACGACGCCGCGCTCTACGACGCCGACGGCTATTACTATTCCACCAAGCTGATCACCACCGGCATCATGTACAACACGTCGGCTGCCATGAAGCCGACGAGCTGGAAGGATCTTGCCAAGCCGGAAGCCAAGGGCCTCGTCACCATGCCGAGCCCGCTCGCTTCAGGTGCTGCGCTGATCCACGCACAGACGCTGGCTGCCGTTCCAGGTCTCGGCTGGGATTTCTACAAGTCGCTCGCCGATAATGGGGCAGTCGCCTCCGGCGGCAATGGCGTCGTGCTGAAGTCCGTCGCCTCGGGCGAAAAGGCTTACGGCATGGTCGTCGATTACCTGCCGATCCGCGAAAAGGCGAAGGGCGCTCCGGTCGAGTTCGTCTTCCCGAGCGAAGGCGTATCTGCCGTAACCGAGCCGGTCGGCATTCTCGCCAGCACCAAGAATGCCGATGCTGCCAAGAAGTTCGTCGATTACGTTCTCTCCGAAAAGGGCCAGGAAGGCTTCCTGAAGCTCGGCTATATCCCGGCTCGTAACGGCATGAAGCTGCCCGCAGGCTTCCCGGCACGCGATACGATCAAGGTTCTGCCCATCAAGGCCGCCGAAGCGCTGAAGAATACCGACAAGGACCTGAAGACCTTTACGGATCTCTTCGGTTCGAAATAATAGATCCATGCAGGGTTATGTACGTGCAGGGAGCAGCCAGCCCGTCTGGCTGTTTCCTTTTATTATTTCGGTGGTTCTCTTCCTCAGCGTGCTGCCCCTGGCGCGACTCGCGATCGTCGGCATTTCCGCCTTTGCCAACGGCGGCGTCATGGTGGTTCTGTCGGACCCGATGGTCTGGTCGGCGGTCTATTACACCATTGTCACGGCCGTTCTCGGCACGCTCATCTCGCTCGTCATCGGCTGCGCCTTCGCCTATCTGCTGACACTGACGGATATTCCGGCCAAGGGGCCTCTCAGTTTCTTCTTCGTGCTGCCGATGATGATCCCGCCGCAAGTCACCGCCCTTGCCTGGGTGCAGATGTCGGGGCCGTCCAGCCCGCTTCTGAAGGCGCTGCATATCGCCCCGCCGATGGGATCGCCGCAGCCGCTCTATTCAGTCGGCGGCATTGCGCTGCTCTATGGTGTGCAGCATGCGCCGCTCGTCTATCTGGCGCTGAGGGCAGGGCTGATGACCCTTCCGCGCGACGGGGTTGAGGCGGCGAGGCTGTCAGGCGCATCGAGCCTGCGGGTCTTCCGGGACATCATCCTGCCGCTGTCGCTGCCGGGCGTCATTGCAGGAGCGGCGATCTCCTTTGTCTCCTGCACCGGCAATTTCGGCATTCCGGCCATTCTCGGCATTCCGGCCTCGATCTTCACGCTGCCGACGCTGATCTTCTCGAAATTCACCGCCTTTACCGGCCGCACTTTCGGCGATGTGGCGCTGCTGTCGGCCATCATCGCGCTGATTTCGGTCGCGGGTCTGGCGATCCAGGACCGGGCGCTGCGCGGGCGCGACTATCGCGTCATCGGGCTTTCGGGTGCCACGGCCGCCTTCGAGCTTGGCACATGGAAGCTCGTGTTCGCACCGCTGCTCTGGATCGTGCTGTTCTTCATGCTGGCCGCGCCCTTCTTCGCGCTGGTCGCGGGGGCTCTGGTGCCGGCCTATGGCGTGCCACTCACCTTCAAGACGATGACGTTCCATGCCTTCGAGGAAATCCTCTTCCGGCAGGCGGTGACACGCACGGCCTTCGTCAATTCGCTGTCGCTCGCAAGCGGAGCGGCGGTCGGCCTGCTCTTCGTGACAGTGCTTGCGGCTTATGCGCTGACGCGGCGGAAGGATACGCTGTCCCGCATTGTCTCCAGCCTTGCCGAAATTCCCTATTCGCTGCCGGGGATCGTCATGGCGGTGTGCTTCATTCTCGTCTTCGCCGCACCGATTCCGGTGCTGAACGTGACGCTCTATGGCACGGTTTGGATCATTCTCATCGCTTATTTCTCCTCCTTCTTCGCCGTCAGCCTAAAGCCCGTGGTCAGTGCCTTTCACCAGCTCGACCCGGCGCTGGAGGAGGCAGCAAGGCTGTCCGGCGCCGGCTTCCTCCGGCGGCTGAAAGATATCATCGTGCCGCTGATTGCGCCGGCGGCCGGTGCCTCGGTCATCCTCGTCTTCCTGATTGCCTGCAACGAGTTGACGATTTCGGCGCTGCTCTGGTCGGCGGGCACGCAGACGCTCGGCGTTGCCATCTACAATCTCGATGACAGCGGCAGTTCGGATCTTGCTTCGGCTCTCTCCGTGCTCGTCGTCTTCATGGTCGTCGCCATGATGCTGCTTCTGGAGCTTCTGGCGAAACATCTGCCCAAGGGAGTGGTGCCGTGGCGAAGCTGATCCTCAATCAGGTGGCCAAGGATTTCGGCACCGGCAGGGCAGCCGTCAGCGGCTTTTCGCTGGATGTTCGCGAGGGCGGTTTTCTGGCTCTGCTCGGCCCCTCCGGCTGCGGCAAGACCACGGTGCTGCGGATGATTGCCGGCTTCGAGACGCCGAGCGACGGTTCCATCCACCTCGGCGAGCGGCTCCTCGCCGACGCCTCGCAATCACTGCCGCCGGAAAAGCGCAATATGGCGATGGTCTTCCAGTCATACGCGCTCTGGCCACATATGAGTGTCGCCGATAATGTCGGATATCCGCTGAAGGTACGCGGCATCTCCGGTGAGACCTACAAGGCGAAAGTACGCGAGGCGCTATCGACCGTGCGCCTCGTCGATTATGCCGAGCGGCGGCCGGCCGATCTTTCGGGCGGCCAGCGGCAGCGCGTGGCGCTGGCCCGCTGCCTGGTGACATCGCCCGACGTCGTGCTGCTCGACGAGCCGCTCGCCAACCTCGACCGGCATCTGAAGCAGGAGATGGAAGAGACGTTCCGTGAGTTCCACCAGCGCTCGGGCGCCACGATGATCTATGTGACGCATGACCAGAGCGAGGCGATGGCACTGGCGACCGACATCGCCGTCATGTCCGAAGGACGGCTGCTGCAGGTGGCACCGCCCGCGGAGATCTATGCGCGGCCGGAAGGACGCATGGTCGGCGGGCTGATCGGCCGCGGCGCGATCGTCACGCTGCCTGTCATGGGGAGTGAGCGCCAGCTTGAATGGGACGAGCTGGAGGGCGCGCTACATGCCGCCAATATCGACGGCGCCGATATTCTGGTGCGGCCGGAAGATGTGATCATCGGCGGCGAGGGCGCGCCGGCAACCGTCGAATCCGTGCTCTTCGAGGGTGAGCGTCATGCCGTGAAGTTAATGCTCGGCAACGGCCAGGCGTTGCGCGCCTACAGCCGCGTGGCTGTTGTCCCTAATGAGGCAGTGCATGTCGTCATACGCGCCGGCTGGCGGCTCTGACGGACAAACGGCTTTTCGAAGCGCCTATTCGACTTTAACTGTTTTCAAGCGATTCCGGACGCAAAACCGCTGCACACTTTTGCTGGAATTGCTCTAGTAATTGGCGTCGATCCAACCGGGAATGCCTGATGTCGCTTCGCCTTGCCACTTTCAATGTCGAGAACCTGCTGACCCGTTTCGATTTCACGGGCTATCGCAACCAGCTTCGGCAGGACCGCGTCATCAAGCTCTTCGAGGTCAATAACGAGGGCGTCTACCAGCAGCTCGAGCAGGCACGGGTGATCGCCTCGACCGATGATACCAGACAGATGACAGCGCTCGCCATTGCAGATGCGGATGCCGATATTCTCTGCCTGCAGGAAATCGACAGTATGGCCGCCCTTCAGGCCTTCGAATACGGCTATCTCTACCGCATGGTCGGCAACGGCTACCGGCAGAAATACCTGGTCGAAGGCAATGACAGCCGCGGCATCGATGTCGCCGTGTTGATGCGCGAGGAAACGCGCGACGGCCAAAAGATCGAACTGAAGGACATCAAGAGCCATGCGATGGTGACCTATCGCGATTTCGCTCTCTTCGACGAGGAGATCGGCAAGACCAACCGGCTCGACGACAAGATCTTCAAGCGCGACTGCCTGGAACTGGATTTGAGGGTCGGCGGGGTGCCGCTGACGCTCTACGTCGTGCATTTCAAGTCGATGGGCAACCCGCGCGACGGCCTGGACGGACGGCAATCGACCCTGCCGATCCGCCGGGCGGAGGCGCGCGCCGTTCGCCGCATCATCGAAAACCGATTCGGCACCGGGCATACGGCGAAAAAGAACTTCGTCATCTGCGGCGACATGAACGACTATCAGGAGCGGGTCGATGTTATCGGCCGTCGCGGCACCGGCTACCGGTTCGTGCATCAGGACGAAGCAGAGAGCGCGCTCGATGTCTTCAGCCAGGACGGATTTGCCGAAAATGTCGTGCGCCGCCGCGAGCCGCTCGACCGCTGGACGCTCTATCATGCGCGCGGGCCGGAGGAGCAGTGGCTCTGCCAGCTCGACTATCTCTGGCTGTCACCCGCACTTGCTGCCGCCAATGCCAAGCGCATCCCCGAAATCATCCGCCACGGACAGCCCTACCGCACCGTCTTCCCGCCGGGGCAAGAGGTGGAGCGTTACCCGCGCACCGGCTGGGACAGGCCGAAGGCATCCGACCACTGCCCAGTCGTCATGACCTTGGATCTTTTATGACCGCGAGCTTTTCAACGGAATTTTCAGAAGATCTTTCAGCTTTTCCCCCGGAGCGGACGGTATTTTCGGTTGCAGGAACCGACTTGCGCGTGCTGGACGGCGATCATCCCTTCCTTGTCGCCAACCGATCGGTGATCCGCGAGAACTGGGAGCGCGAAATTGCCGCCAACCCTGCGCTTTTCGATGGTCGCATGGTGCTGCAGCACCGGCTGAAGCTCTCAGAGGCGGGGATTGCAGGCGAAGCCTATATCGTTCCCTTCTCGGCTTTCATGTGGTGGCGCAGGCAGCCGGAGCGGAAGGGCGCCATTCATCTCTTTGCCTATCCGGTGCTGGAATCCTCGGATGGTGCGCTGGTCGCGATTCGGATGGGGGCGCATACGGCCAATCCCGGTCAGGTCTATTTCGCAGCCGGTTCGCTCGAGCCGGAAGATGTGGTGGGCGGGCGCTGCGATATCGACAGCAACATGCGTCGCGAGGTGATGGAGGAAACGGGGCTGGATCTTGCTGACGCAATTGCGGGCGAGGGGCTGCATGCCGGTCACGTGCGAGGTTCGGTGTCGCTCTTCAAGTTGTTCCGCTTCGATATGACGGCCGATGAAATGGTCGATTTCATCGGCGCCCACATGCTGGTGGCCGACGACAAGGAAATTGCCGGGGCGGTTGCCATTCGCTCTGCCGATCCGGCCGCGCAGCCTTATAACGTCGCCATGCTGGCTATCATCGACTGGTATTTTAGCAGGTAAGCTTGCACTTGGCTTTTCTGTCGGGCAGGTTGGCGGCTCGATGACCGATTCAGGGAGGCCGATGTGGCGTTGAGCTACAGCATCTATGACGTGTTCACCGACACCAAGCTTGCCGGCAATCCGCTGGCCGTGATCTTTGACGGCGATGGGCTCGATGACGAGGCGATGCAGGCGATTGCCCGCGAAACCAACCTCTCCGAGACGGTTTTCGTGCAGCCTGCTGCCAACCCCGCCTATACCGCGCGTATCCGCATCTTCACACCCGGCCGTGAACTCCCCTTTGCAGGCCATCCGACGGTCGGTACGGCGATTGCGCTGGCGGAGAAGGCGCATGGGTCTGCAAGGCTCGACCTCGTTTCTGTCCTCGAAGAAAATGTCGGGCCGGTGCGTTGTGCCGTCCGGCTGCGCGAAGGCGAGGCGAGCTTTGCCGAATTCGACCTGCCACGCAAATCCCAACAGATATCGCTGCCGCTCGACAAGCTCGGCATTGCCGACGCGCTATCGCTGAAGACCACAGAGATCGGCTTCGAGAATCACGTGCCGTCGATCTGGAGCGCCGGCGTTCCCTTCCTGATGGTGCCGGTCCACGACGTCGGCGCGGCGGAGCGTCTGGAGTTCGACCCGCAGCTCTGGGAAAAGACGGTGCCCTTCGTGGATGGCGCGCTCGCTTCGGCCTATATCTACTGTCGCGGCGGCGTAAACCATGTCGCCAAGTTCCATGCCCGCATGTTTGCAAGCGGCATCGGCACTTCCGAGGACCCGGCCACCGGCTCGGCAGCCGCCGCCCTCTCGGGCGCGATCAACCATTTCGACCGGCTGACGGACGGGCACTACCCGATCCTTATCGAGCAGGGCGTGGAAATGGGCCGCCCGTCCTTCATCCACCTGCATATGGATATCGAAGGCGGAGCCATCTCGAATGCCCGGATCGGCGGTCAGGCGGTGCGGATTGCAGCCGGCACGCTCGACCTTTGATTTCATTGGATTTCCAGCACCTGACAAAAAAACTTGGCAATTAACCAAAGAATTTTCGGCAGGGCGCTAGACAAGCCGGACGATCCTATTTATATGCCCCGTCACGCCGCGCAGCCAAGCACGGTACGGGTGATTAGCTCAGTTGGTAGAGCAGCTGACTCTTAATCAGCGGGTCGTAGGTTCGAGCCCTACATCACCCACCAAATTCTCCTTTGAAGAGAACGAAATCCAGAGTAAGGCCTTTGATATCAGAGGCTTGCTGGCTTTTTCTGCTTTTTTGATTCCGCCGCCTCCATTTGCGGGAATCAGCGCTTTCCACCTTCCAAACATTCTGCACTTGCCCGAAGACGCCCCCGGTATTTAACTCGCTGGAGCGAAGTCCTTGCTGCGGCATCTACCGTCGCAAGCCTATCCCTGGAGGAATGGCAATGAGCGATGACAAACAGAACAATATCGGCGAATATCGGCTGGATCAGAAGGTGCTCACCGTGCTCGGTGCCTATCACCAGCGGATCGAGGAGGAGCGCGGAGCACCACGCCAGGAGGCGCCGGGAGGCCGCGATGGCGGGCAGGATCAGCGGATGCGGGCGGTTGGCCCGGAGACGGGGCGGTTTCTCAATATTCTTGTCAGAAGTCTGACGGCGCCGACCATTCTCGAGCTTGGCACCTCCTTCGGCTATTCCGGCATCTGGCTCGCTGAAGCTGCACGTGCGACCGGCGGGCGGCTGATCACCATGGAAGTGCATGGCTATAAATCCGCCCATGCACAGACGATGGCCGAGAAGGCCGGTCTTGCCGAACATATCGATTTCCGGGTGGGCGACGCGGTCGCGATGATCCGCGAATTGCGGGGCAAAGTGGATTTCGTGCTCGTCGATCTCTGGAAGGATCTTTACCTGCCATGCCTCGAGGCCTTCTATCCGAAGCTCAATGCGGGCGCGATCATCGTTGCCGACAACATGATTTATCCTGTGACTGAAGACGTGAAGGTCTATGCGGGGGCCATCCGCGCTAAGCCGGGGATCACAAGTGTGCTGCTGCCGATCGGATCGGGGCTGGAGGTGAGCCGGTACGAGCCGGTTTGAATCTCAAGCCGATTCACCAAATGCCGGGAAACAGCCGGTATTGCACGTTGCGGCAGTAATCCTCGTAGCCGGGTAGGTCCTGGCGCAGATGGTGCTCCTCGTAGAGCAGGCGCAGGATCAGGCCGATGAAAATCAGCGGCACGATAACGAGGCCCCACCAAGAATTGAGGGCAAGCGGGATGCCTGATGCCAGCGGCAGGACGGCGGCATACATGGGGTGCCGCACGAGGGCGTAGGGGCCTGTGGAGATGACTTTCTGGTCCTCGGACACCTGGATGGTGGCCGAGGCGAAGGTATTTTCCCTGAGGACGAAGACGACGAACAGGAATCCTGTCGAGATCAGCAGATTGCCGAAAATGATTGCCCATACTGGAACGGTCGACCAGCCGAAGCGGTAATCGAGTGCTGAAACCACGATCAGGGCGATCATCACAGCGCCGGTGAAGAGCTGGATGCGCTTTTGAACCGGTTCCGTTTCTGCGGCCGGGCCGGCGCGCATGCGCTTTTCCAGAAGTGCCGGGTCTCGATAATAGAAATAGGCCGATGAGCCGGCCGACCAGGCGGCGAAATTGGCAAGGAACAGCCAGCCCTGCCAATAGGCGAGTGTGCCCGCCGTCAGGAAAACCATGACGGCGAGGGCCACCAGAAACTTGGCGTTGGCTTCAACGGCCCTGCGGCCGAGATCGGGTGCTCCATTTTCCATGACGTCTCCCCGTGGGCGTGCTCCCGCAATCCACTCTGCGGCTTTGCCTTTAGAATCTGCAAAGCAGACACATGATATCAAACCATCATCATCGGCACAGGTTTCGATCTTCGGGCAGGGTGCTCTGCCTTGTGTGCCTTCAGGCGATTGGTCATGCTTCCTTGCGGGGAATCGAGACGGCTGTTGGCCGCTGACATCGATTGTTGCGGAACATGTGACAGAAATTTCGGCCTTGGCGGCATCTGACCTTTCCGATCGGGGATAAGGAGCGTATCCAGGCTGGATATTCCTCCGCGCGACATGGCTGTCGGTCTTCCGTCTTTTCCCGCGCACCCGAAATTCGCATTGGCAGATCGATGACTGCAGTTCAGACGCGTGAGAACACAGATGCGGCGGCAAGTTTCCGCCAGGCGAAGATCGTAGCGCTCGTCGTTGCCGTTTCCTTCTTCATGCAGATCCTCGATGGGACGATCGTGACCACCTCGCTGCCGCAGATGGCGACGAGCTTCGGTGTGCAGCCGGTCGCCATGAGCATCGGCATCACCGTCTATATGCTGACGATGTCGGCCTTCATTCCGCTTTCCGGCTGGCTCGGCGACCGGTTTGGGGCGCGGCGCGTCTTTCTCGTGTCGATTGCGGTCTTCACTGTGGCATCGCTGTTCTGCGGCCTGTCGGGAAGCCTCACCGAATTCGTCATTGCCCGTGCGGTACAGGGTGCGGGCAGCGCGCTGATGACGCCGGTCGGGCGCATCATCGTGCTCAAGAACGCCCGCAAGTCCGAACTGGTGCGGGCGATTGCGCTGATTACCTGGCCGGCGCTGACCGCACCCGTGGTGGGCCCGGTGCTTGGCAGCTTCATCACTACCTTTGCCAGCTGGCACTGGAACTTTCTGATCAATATCCCGATCGGCCTGATCGGCATCGGGCTGGTGCTGCGCTTCGTGCCGGAGCAGCGCGAGGAAAGGGTCGGGCCGCTCGATATCAAGGGTTTTTTCCTCAGTGCGGCGGGGCTGACCCTGCTGCTTGCGGCACTTGAACTGTCAGTCAAAGCAAAGAGCGGCTTTGTATCCCTCGTTGTGCTGCTTGCGGCTGGCATCGTGCTTTCGGTCATGGCGACGCGGCACTTCCTGCGGGCTACAAATCCGCTGCTCGATCTTTCCGCCTTCAAGGTGCAGACCTTCTCGATGACGACCCTTTCGGCGGGCACGGCCTGCCGTGTGGCGATCAATGCGACGCCCTTCCTGCTGCCGCTGCTCTTTCAGCTCGGCTTCGGCCTGAGCTCGATTGCCGCCGGCACCTATCTCCTGATTTATTTCCTCGGCAATCTCGGCATGAAGGTGGTGACGACGCCGCTGCTGCGGTTCTTCGGCTTCCGCAACGTGCTCTTCTTCAACGGCGTCATCGCTGCCGGCTCGATCGTCGCCTGCGGCTTCCTGACACCTGATACCCCCGAGGTCGTCATCTCGGCGCTGCTCCTCATTGCCGGGCTTTCCCGCTCGATGGAATTTACGGCCCTCAACACGCTGTCCTTTGCCGATATCGGCCCGGCGCAGAGAAGTTCGGCCTCGACGCTGTCGAGCATGCTGCAGCAGATTTCCATGCTGCTTGGTGTTGCTGTTGCGGCCGCCGTGCTCAACATTTCCGCGGGCTTTCGGGGGGCTGCGGACCCTGTTCTTGGTGACTTCCGCTGGGCTTTCTTCGTGGTCGGCATGATCGGATTTTTGTCCTGCCTGCGCTTCCTGCGGCTTTCAGCCGATGCGGGTGCTGAAGTTTCCCACCACCGCCGCTTTCAAAAAAGCTGAATTATCGTCGGAACTATTTGCCTTCCCCTGCGTTAAGCGGCTGGTTTTCAGTATCTGTGTTCGCAATTTTTAGAGGGGCTTCCGGCCGCAGCCGGCAGAGGTCGACATTCTCGATGGCATTCTCCTTCGATCCGCCTGGCATCAGGCGTCACATCATACCAAAGGACAGGTGCTGTTTACGCACGCCTGCCGATGCAATACCACAGTCTCGTGCAGAAAGACTCGGCCGCCTCACAGCCGGTATTGCTGCGGGAAAATGCCCGGAGGCGGAATGAGCGAGTCCAGCGGCGATACGGGTGAAGCAATCCGTATCCTCTATATCGATGACGACGAAGAACTTGCGCTGCTGATGCAGAAGAACCTAGGCCGTCGCGGTTTTACGCTCGAATGGGCAAGTGACGGAGCGACCGGCCTTGCGCTGCTTGCCGAGGGCGGTATCGATGCCGTTGTTCTGGATCATTTCCTGAAGGCCGAAACCGGGCTCGATATCCTGCCGCGCATCGTGGCGATTCCCGATCATCCGCCCGTTATCTACGCCACCGGTTCCGGCGATACGAGCATTGCGGTCGCAGCCCTGAAGGCTGGCGCAGACGATTATGTTCTAAAGGGCGTTTCGCCCGATTATTTCGATCTTCTGGCCGCTGCCCTCGAACAGGGGCTGGAGCGGGCGCGCTTCCGCCGCGATACGGCGCAGGCACAGGAGGTGATCCGCCAGCAACGCGATCATGCGGAAATGCTGCTTGCCGAAGTCAATCACCGCATCGCCAACAGCCTCGGCCTCGTCGGTGCGCTGATCCGCATGCAATCCTCCATGACCAGCGATCAGGTGGCGATCGATGCGCTGCAGGAAACGCAGATGCGCATCAATGCGATCGCCAGCGTCCACCGTCGCCTCTACACCAACCGACAGGTCGGCACGGTGCAGGTGGATGAGTATCTGAGCAGCCTTCTGACCGAGCTCGAAGCCTCGATGCGCGACGAGAAACGGCCGCATCGCGTGGTGCTGACTTCCCAGCCGGTCAATCTGGCGACCGACAAGGTGATCACGCTCGGCCTGATCGTCAGCGAACTCGTCACCAACGCCTTCAAATATGCCTATCAGGACGGCAGCCCCGGCGAAATCAATGTTATCGTCGAGCAGGACACCGACCGGCTGAGGGTCGCCGTGGAAGATGCCGGCCAGGGTTTTGATCCCTCGGGTCCGGCGAAGGGAACGGGTCTCGGCACGAAGATATTGAACGCCATGGCCGGCAGTCTGAAAGCCGAGCTCGTCTACGACCGGCAGCACAGCGGCACGCGGGCCATACTCGCTTTTGCCGTCAACTGAGGCGGCCGGGGAGGGATCATGAACACGGATATCATCTGCGCACCCGGCGAAGTCTATGATTTCTGGTTCGTCCGCTGCAGCCGCGAGCAATGGTTCAATTCGACCGCCGAACTGGACGAGGAAATCCGGGCGCGGTTTCGCGCAACCCACCTGTCGCTTGCCCGCAGCGTCACCGAGGAGTGGCGCTCCAGCCCCGAGAATATGCTTGCCGCCGTGATCGTGCTCGACCAGTTTCCGCGCAACATTTATCGGGGGACACCGCTTGCCTTTTCGACCGACGGATTGGCCCTGCGCGAGGCGAAGATGGCGCTCGCCGCCGGCGCCGACCAGGCCGTCGAGAGCATCCGGCGGGCGTTCTTTTACATGCCGTTCGAGCATGCGGAAGATCTCGTCGAGCAGGATCGCTCGGTGGTGCTTTTTACCGCGCTCGGCGACGAGGAGTTCCGTGACTATGCGGTTCGGCACCGCGATGTGATCGCGACCTATGGGCGTTTTCCGCACCGCAACGCCATTGTCGGGCGGCAGTCGAGCGACGCCGAACTGGCGTATCTGGCGCTTCCAGGCTCCGGTTTCTGAACTGTTACCTGAAAATTCCGCCTTTCTGTCGCCTTTCTTTCCTATAAGAAGCAGTCAACACCTGATGAGACGAATCCACGCGGGGACATCTTGCGCTTGACACACTGGCTGCTTCGCACCGTTCTCCTGCTGTCGCTGGCTGTTGCCGGCCTGCATCTCGATGGAGAGGCGGCCGTCGCACAGGCCCCGCAGACTCCGGCCGGGGCCCAGACGCAGGCGGCGCCTTCTCAACCTTCTCAAACTCAGCCAGTCCCGGCGCAAACGACGCCGGCCGAGCCGCCGCTTGCAAACAGCGCGCTCGATCAGGCGCTGAAGGATATCGACAAGGCCAAGAGCCAGCTTGCCTCGCTGCAGGATCGCGTCAAGCAGAATGCCGATAATGATGACGCTCTGGTCGAGCTTGCCGGCCAAGCGGATGAACTCGGCCGCGGCGTTATCGCCACCTCCGTCAGCCTGCGCCCACGTTTCGACCAGATCAAGAGCCGCCTTGCCGAACTCGGCGAACCGCCGAAGGACGGGCAGCCGCCGGAAGCGCAGATCGTTACCGAAGAGCGCAATGCACTGACATCGGAGCGCTCGCAGATCAATGCCGTGACGGGTGACGCGGAGAACCTGTCGATCGCAATCACCAAGCTTTCCAACGTGATCACGGCGACGCGCCGCCAGCTCTTCACTGCGACGCTGTTCCGGCGCACCGAAATCTCCCTCTCCGTTTTCGACGATGCGAGCAGCGCCTTCGTTCGGGAAGCGAGCGAGTTCTCCCAGACATTTTCGAGCTGGATCACCTTCGTCTGGAAGTTCAAGAGCCTGTCGCTCTTTGCGGCGATCTTCCTGTCGCTCGCAACGGCCTTGATCCTGCTCTCCGGCGGTTACAGACTTTTCGGCCAGTATCTGCGGCGCAACGTCAATATCGAAGAACCGTCCTATATCAGCCGCCTTTCCTTCGCCTTCTGGTCGACGCTGATCCGCACGGCTTCGCTCGATGCGCTGCTGGTGACGTCGCTGATCTTCCTCGATGGCTTCAACGTGTTGCGGAGCGATATCACGCCTGTCATCGGCGCGCTCTTCGGCTCTATCGGCCTGGTTTATTTCGTCGGCCGCTTCGTCAACGCGGTCTTTGCCCCGAATGATCCGTCCTGGCGGCTGGTGCGCCTTTCCAATCTCGGCGCACGCTCGGTCGGCTACTGCCTGATCGCCATGGCCGTCGTCAACGCGCTCGACTATCTCTTCGGCGCCATCGGCGAGGCGATGGGATCGCCGCTGGTCCTGACCGTCGTGCGCAGCCTGCTTGCGGCGCTGATCATCGGTATCATCCTGATTGCCGTGTCATTCGGAAAGCCGATGCTGGCGAAGAATGGCGATCCCGATGCGCCGGGCCGCCACTGGCCGCGCGGCATGGCGATCCTGCTGAGGGTCTTCGGTGCGGGCCTCATCCTTGCGGCACTCTCGGGTTACGTGGGCCTGGCGCGTTTCGTCGCCACCCAGCTCATCATCACCAGTGCCATCGTGGTGACCACTTATATCGGCCTGCTGCTCGGCAAGGCGGTGTCGCGGCAGGACAATTTCGCCGATACATTCCTCGGGCGTTTCCTGGAAACCCGTTTCAAACTCGGGCCTGTCGCGATCGATCAGGTGGGGCTGGTGGTCGGCCTGCTGATCTATGCGGTGGCACTGTTGACCGGTATTCCGCTGATTCTGCTGCTCTGGGGCTTCCATGTGCAGGACCTGCAGTTGCTAGCCTACCGGCTGTTCACCGAGGTGCGGCTCGGCGGCATCAACATTTCGCTGCTCGGTATCTTCACCGGCATCCTGCTCTTTGCCGGCGGCTATCTCGCGACGCGCTGGGTTCAGAAGTGGCTGGACAGCAATGTCATGGCGCGCAGCCATGTCGATCTCGGCGTGCGCAATTCGGTCAAGACGGGCATCGGTTATCTCGGCGTCGGCGTGGCCGCCATCTTCGGCATCTCGGCGGCGGGCATTGATCTTTCCAACCTTGCGCTCGTCGCCTCGGCGCTGTCGGTCGGTATCGGTTTCGGCCTGCAGAACATCGTGTCGAATTTCGTCTCCGGCCTGATCCTGCTCGTCGAACGCCCCTTCAAGGTGGGCGACCATGTCGTTTCGGGAACGGCCGAAGGCATCGTCAAGCGCATCTCGGTGCGCGCGACCGAGATCGAGACCTTCCGCAAGCAGTCGATCATCGTGCCGAATTCGGAACTCATCAACGGGCTCGTCGGCAACTGGACACATCGCAACAAGCTCGGACGTTCGGAAATTCCGGTCTCTGTCAGCTATGAGGCCGATCCGCGCAAGGTGATGGATATTCTGCTGGAGCTGACGGCGGCCGTGCCGCTCATCCTGCGCAACCCCGAACCGCATGTCGAGTTCCTGCGCTTCGGGCCTTATTCGCTCGATTTCGAGCTGCGCTTCTTCCTGGCCGATATGGGCGACGGCCTGACGGTGCGCAACAATCTGAGGATCGAGATCCTCAGGCGCTTCAAGGCGGAGGGCATCGAGATCCCGCTGCCGCAGAGCGATCTGACCATTCACCGGCAGGCGAATGCGGATGCGGAGAAGGTGCTTGTCCAAAAGCCTGATGAGCCCGAGGAGGCGACGACCGAAGACGAGGGCAAGGAAATAGAAGCGGTTGAAGACGAGCGGCCGGTGCGCCAATTGCGCGGCAAGACGGCAGACGGCAAGCTCAAAGGCTGAACGGGTCATTCAGCGCTCATTCACGGGTCTTGCGCTATAACCTCTGCAATCGATCGCGGCTGGTGCCGCGACGAGCGCTCCAGGGGAGGGCGTACAGCCCATGTCGCATACCGTGACACGATCCGCAGTCGCATTTCTTCTTCTCCTTTCCGCGGCACCTCTGGCGCTGGCCGCCTCCGTCACCAATAAGGATGACGCAGCCGTGGTGCTGACCGTCACCGAAGGCGGCAACCGTGTGGAGGTCGTCGTCGATGCCGGCGCATCCGAACGCGTCTGCCCTTCCGGCTGCTTCATGACGACGCCTGATGGCGATCATATAGGGCTTTCCGGCGACGAGACGATCGAGATCGTCAGGGGTTCCGCCGTCGTCAAGTGACGGCGGCTTCGGCCCGGCCATTATAGATTTTTAGGAATTTTTGAGCCTCGCGGTTTTGACGCTTGTCTATTTGCGCCCCGTCGCGGCAAGCTTTTCCCATGTCGTAAACAGGCCTCTCATGACGCAGGCCTCGCTGCATAGTTCGCGACAATGGTTCGTCCGGCTTGAGCCGCCGGATATTGGGAGTTCATCCGGTAGGGACTGCCGGATGTCAGATAAAAGAGGGTATTTCTCCATGAAGTCACATGCGCGGGCAGTGGTCATCGGCGGCGGCGTGGTCGGTGTTTCGACGCTCTATCACCTTGCGAAAAAGGGATGGGGCGACAGTGTGCTCATCGAGCGCAAGGAGCTGACGTCGGGTTCGACCTGGCACGCGGCGGGCCTGCTGCCGCTCTTCAACATGAGCTACTCGGTCGGCCAGATCCACAAATACTCCGTCCGCTTCTACCAGGAACTGCAAGAGGAAACCGGCATGAATGTCGGTTTCAGCCAGGTCTCCAACATCCGTCTCGCCCGCACCAGGGATCGCTGGGACGAATTCATGTATTATGCCGGCATTGCCGAGACGATCGGGGTCAAGGTCAACATCCTGACCCCGGAGCAGGTGAAGGAGATCTGGCCGCTCTGTGAAACCGACGGGCTGCTCGGCGCGATCCAGCATCCCGATGACGGCTATATTCAGCCTGCGGATCTCACGCAGGCGCTTGCCAAGGGTGCCCGCGATAATGGCGCCACGATCTACCGTAACACGACGGTCACGGCCATCGAGCAGCAGGCGGATGGGCTTTGGAAGGTGACGACCGACAAGGGCGAGATCACCGCCGAGCACGTGATCTCCTGCACCGGCAACTTCGCCCGCAAGACCGGCGAGATGGTCGGCATCAATATCCCGGTCATTCCGGTCGAGCATCAGTATATCGTCACCGAGCCGCATCCCGATATCCTGGCCCGCAAGGCACAGGGCCTGCCGGAAATGGGCGTGCTGCGTGAAGCCGACAGCGCCTGGTACATGCGCGAGGAAAATGGCGGGCTGCTGCTTGGCCCCTATGAGCAGGGCGCGCCGGTCTGTTACGTCAACGGTCCCTCCGACGACAGCGAGTACGAGCTGTTCCAGGAAGAGCTCGACCGGTTGATGCCGCATATCGAAACGGCGATCGCCCGCGTGCCGGCCTTCGGCGAAGTCGGCATCAAGAAAGTTTACAACGGCGCCATCGCCTATACGCCCGACGGCAACCCGATCGTCGGCCCCGCACCGGGCCTCAAGAATTTCTGGCTGAACGAAGGCCATTCTTTCGGCATCACGGCCGCCGGCGGCGCCGGCTGGCAGCTTGCCGAATGGATCGTCGACGGCGAGCCGACCGTCGACATGATGGGTGTCGATCCGCGCCGCTTCGGCCCCTATGCCAAGGAAGGCTACCTCATCGCCAAGAACGAGGAGGCCTATGCCAACGTCTTCACCATGCACTATCCGGACGAGGAGCGCGCTGCCGCCCGCCCGCTGAAGACGACGCCTGTCTATGACCGCCTGAAGAAGCTCGGCGCCGTCTTCGGCTCCGTCTACGGCTGGGAGCGCGCCAACTGGTTTGCGCCCGAAGGTTACGATCTGCCGAAGGACCAAATCGGCGTCGGCGCGGACGTGCTGACCAACCACAATCATTCGGATCCGACCGAAGACGGCCGCATTCTGGAGAGATGGTCGTTCCGCCGCTCGAACTATTTCGAGCATGTCGGCAATGAGGTCATGAACGTTCACAAGAACGTCGGCGTGCTGGATATGTCGGCCTTCGCCAAGGCACTTGTGACCGGCCCCGGCGCGCGGGAATGGCTGGAATCGATCTTTGCCAATGCGATCCCGAAGAAGCGCGGGCGCATCGCTCTCTGCCACATGCTGACCAAGGAAGGCGGCGTGCGCTCGGAATTCACCGTCTATGAAAGCGCGCCCGGCACGTTCTACCTCGTCTCGGCCGGCGCTTACGAGGCGCATGACCACGACTATATGCGCAAGCTCCTGCCGTCAGACGGCAGCGTAAAGTTCACACCGATCACCCAGGCCTATGGCGTGCTGGTGCTTGCAGGTCCGAGGTCGCGCGATGTCCTGAAGAAGCTGACGCATACCAGCCTCGACAACAAGGATTTCCCGTGGCTTTCGGGCAAGGAGATCTCGGTCGGTGCTGCCAACGCCCATGCGCTGCGCGTCAATTTCGTCGGCGAGCTCGGCTGGGAGCTGCATCATCCGATCGAGATGCAGAACTACATCTTCGACAAGCTGATGGAAGCCGGCGCCGAATTCGGTATCAAGCCGTTCGGCATCCGCGCCATGCTCTCCATGTCGGTCGAAAAGTCCTACCGACTGATCCCGCGCGAAATGTCGATCGAGTATAACGCCTATGAATCCGGCCTCGACCGCTTCATCAAGCCGGAGAAGGAATTCCTCGGCCGCGAGGGCCTGCTTTCCTACAAGGAAAAGGGTCTGAAGTGGAACTTCGCCACGCTCGTCGTCGAGACCGGCAACGATGTCGATGCGCGCGGCTCCGAGGCGATCTACAACGAGGCGGGCGAGCTCGTCGGCCGCGCCACCAACGGTACGTTCGGTTTCCGCATCAACCGCTCGCTCGCGCTTGCCATGCTGCGGCCCGATTATGCCAAGGAAGGCACGAGGCTGAAGATCAAGATCCTCGGCACCACCTATAATGCAACCGTCGTTGGCGAGAGCCCGTTCGACACGGAGAATGCGGCGCTCCGTGCCTGAGCGTCGCTATCTGTTTTAGTTTCTTAAGCATATGAAGAAGAAAAGGGCGGCCGCATCATCGGCCGCCTTTTTCGTAGCCGGCTGTGGCAGCTCGATTAATAATTGTTCAAATGAATTCATGTAACCGTTTCGTTCGGGGACAAAATTCCATTTAAAGGTTTGCCATGGCGTTTCTAGGTATTTCGGGGATGCAATATTCCGGAGAAATGTTTGCCGGTGCACGGATTATCCTTGCTGAAGATTCAAACGTCTTCACATCGATGATCGGAAAGCGCCTCAAGGAGCTCTTCGATATTGAGGTCGAGATTTGCCGCACCTTCGAAGATCTGCAGCTTTCCTACGACAAGTCTTCCGATCCGATCACGCTGGCGATTTCCAACATCAACCTGCCGGGCGCCGAAAACGGCGAGGCTCTGGAGTATCTGGTCGATCTGTCGATCCCGACGATCGTCTTTACCGGCACCTTCCAGGAAGGCATGCGCGATAAGCTGCTCGCCAAGGATATCGTCGACTACATTCTCAAGGACAATGTCTTTGCCGTTGATCTCCTGGCGGAATCGATCTGCCGGTTCCTGACCAACCATCGTCATCACGTGCTGATCGTCGACGACAGCGCCACGGCCCGCGCGTTGCTGTCCAGCCGCCTGAAGCGCTATAATTTCCGCGTCAGCACCGCCGAGAGCGGCGCCAAGGCGCTGGAGATCCTCAAGGCCAACCGCGATATCGGGCTTATGATTACCGACTACAACATGCCCGACATTGACGGTTTCGAGCTGACGCGCCGCATCCGCGCCACGATCGGCTCGCATGAGCTGCGCATCATCGGCGTTTCTTCCTCTTCCAACCGATTGCTTTCGGCGCGATTCCTGAAGGCCGGCGGCAACGATTTCATGCTGCGCCCGTTCATCGACGAAGAGTTCTACTGCCGCGTCAACCAGAACCTGGATACGCTTTTGCAGATCCAGTCCATGCGCAAGGAACGGGCTGTTGCCTGACCCTGCCGCAAAGATCGGGTGCAGGGAAACGGTTCAGTGAGCGGCCCACACCTGAAAGACATGACGGAAGTTCATATTTTTGCAATCGCAGGTGTTGCTGCCGTCATTTGCCTCTTCACGGAAGGGGAGGCCTCGGCTATCGTCCGGCACGGCAAGAGGGGGCGAGTCGGCCCCCTCGCGCGTGCGGAGGGGTAGGCAGCTGTGACATTCCAGGGGGATTTTCAGCAAGAGAATGCAGGTCCTCGGTTCGGAGGAATCCGCATACTTCTGGTTGAGGATTCTCGGATGTTTTCCGCTGTGCTCTGCCATCGGTTCCAGACAGAACTCAACCTCAGCGTTGTCTGCTGTTCCTCACTGAAGGCATTGCGCGAAGCGCTCTCGCAGGACGGCCACGGCTGCAGCATGGCTGTCGTTGACCTGAACCTGCCGGATTCGCCCTATGGCGAGGCGCTCGACTGCACGATCGAGCACAATATTCCGACCATCGTCTTCACCGCGACCTTCGATCTCAATACGCGCGCCCGCATCCTCGAGCGCAATGTCATCGATTATGTGCTGAAGGATAACGAATTCGCGCTCGACAATCTGGTCGCGACCGTGCGGCGGGCGATCATGAACCGCAAGACGCGGGTACTTGTCGTCGACGACGTGTCGTCTGCCCGCCAGGTGCTGGTCGATCTCCTGCGAGCTCAGCAATATCTGGTGGTGGAAGCGAATTCCGGCCTCGAGGCGCTTGCGGCACTGGAAGCCTATAGCGATATCGAACTGGTCGTCACAGACCATCACATGCCCGACATGAGCGGCTATGAACTGACGCGGCGCATCCGCCACCGTTTCGGTTCGGACAAGATGCGCGTCATCGGCGTTTCCTCCTCGAACGACCGCATGCTGTCGGCAAGTTTCCTGAAGGCAGGCGCCAGCGATTTCGTCTATCGGCCATTCGTGGCCGAAGAGCTGCAGTGCCGCATCGCCAACAATGTCGAGACGCTGACACAGATGAAGCAGCTGCGCGCAGCGGCTGCCTGCGATTACCTGACCGGACTCTATAATCGCCGCTATTTCTACGATAACGGCCCGAAGCTGGTGAACGAGTGCCTGCGACTGAAAATGTCGAGCGCGGTGGCCATTCTCGATATCGACCATTTCAAGCGCCTCAACGACACCTATGGCCATGAAATCGGCGACAAGGTGCTGAAGGCTGTCGCGGACAGGCTGCAGACGATCTTCGAAGGCAGCGACAATCTTCTCTCACGCCTCGGCGGCGAAGAATTCGCAATCCTATTCCCGCAGATGGATTCGCTGGCCGCCACCAAGCTCTGCGACGAAATCCGCTCTGATATTTCCCGCCTCAAAGTGACCGCCGACGATGAGGAACTGTCGGTGACGGTATCGATCGGCGTTGCCGAGATCGCTGGTTACGAGACATTCGAGAACCATCTGAATGCGGCAGACCAGTTCCTTTATATGGCCAAGCACAAGGGGCGGAATTTGGTCTATTCCGATGCCAAGATGACGGAAGAGGCGGCGCAGTAAGAGGTCTCCGGTCGTCATCCCGGGCTTGTCGCGAGAATCTAATCACGTGTCAAAACACGACCGGCGGCAGATGCTCGGGACAAGCCCGAGCATGACGAAAGTGAGGGCTCAAGCCGCAACCGCCTGCTGGCGGGCCGTCGCCATGGTCATCTTGCGATCGGCGCGCTCCTGCTGCGGCGAGCGCTGGTAGAGTTCACGATAACACTTGGAGAAGTGCGAGGCGGAGACGAAGCCGCAGGCGACGGCGACTTCGACGACCGGCATTGAGGACTGCACCAGCAGGTGGCGGGCGCGGTCGAGGCGGATTTCCAGATAGTAGCGGGCTGGCGACCGGCCCATTTCCTGGCGGAAGAGGCGCTCGATCTGGCGGCGCGACAGGCCGGCCCCTTCGGCGATCTCCAGGAGCGACAGCGGCTCGGCGAGATTGCCTTCCATCAGTTCGATGATCGACAGCACCTTGGCGTTCTGGACGCCGAGGCGGGCGCGCAGCGGCAGGCGCTGGCGGTCGTGCGGATTGCGCACGCGGTCGGTCAGGTGCTGCTCACAGATGCGGTTGACGAGGCTTTCGCCGAAATCCTCGCCGACGAGATTCAGCATCATGTCGAGCGAGGCGGTGCCGCCCGCGCAGGTGTAGAGATTGTTGTCGATTTCGTAGAGGTCGGCATAGACCTCGGCCTGCGGGAAGGCTTCGGAGAAACCCGGCAGGTTTTCCCAGTGGATCGCGCAGCGCTTGCCGTTCAGGAGACCTGCCTGGGCAAGCAGATGCGCGCCCGTACAGAGAGAACCGACGGCGACGCCGCGATTATAGGATTCGCGCAGCCAGGCATTGACGGATTTATTGTTGAAGGTCTCGACATCGATGCCGGAACAGACGAGCACCATGCCCGGCCGGTTTTCGCCGCCGAGATGGCGGCGTTCTTCGGCAAGCGAGGAATTGGCCTCCACGCCGATGCCGCAGGAGGAGTAGACCTTTTCGCCGTCGACCGAGCTCAGGCGCCACGTATAGGCCTGATAGCCGAGCATGCGGTTTGCAATTCGCAGGGTATCCACCGCCGCCGCAAAGGGCAGCATGGTGAATTGCGGGACCATGAAGAAGACTACGGAACGTTTCTTGAGCTGCATCTTGTTCATTAGAAAATCCATGCTCGAGGGCGACTGCCTATTGGTCGCGTGGAATGCGTCGCTCCGATGTTTCAAAAGCGACACTGGCATGGATAAATGCGGCTAGGAAGAGCAAATCTGCGACATCACAGGTGATTTGCGGCGCAAGCGAAGCAAAAGGCGTCGCTGCAGCACTGTAGTCCTATGAAATTTCCGGGGGAAAGGCCAAGCGGCGGATATGAAAAAGGCGGTGCTGCTTGGGACAGGCACCGCCTTTTAGCTCGGGAGGTATGTCGCATTCATTGCATTGTATTGCATTCATGAGCCCTATCTTTAATGAGCTCTATCCTTGCCGGTCTCATCGGCGCTCGGCCAGCCGATATCCTTGCGGATGTCGAGAGGCATGGATTCGATCTGGCGTTCCGTCTGCCACCTGCGCCATGCGCGCACAAGGTTGCCGGCATAGGAACCGAGCGAGGAATGTCCGTGATAGGACGACAGGCCCTTGCCGCCATCTCTGTAAGTCATCGAGGTCATTGCCGTTTCCTTTCATTGCTAGATACGGAATCGCCGTATCCTTGAAGTGAAATATGCGCTTGTGGTACTCATCATTCAAACGAATAGATTTCATGAGTACCATAAGCGATTTTGAACTATCGCTGCTGCTCATCGAGAGCGGGCAGGGCGCCGATATCGGCCGCAAGATGCGGCGGATAATGCTTCATTTCCTGCCTGATATGCTCACGTGCCGCCACCCGAAACATGCGGGCGCGAAAAGCAAAGAAAGCCTGAAGGATATTGAAGCCTACTGTCTGCAACATGATCGGCCTCCTTTTCTTCAGCCTCATCGTTACAACTACAATATAGGTATCGAAGCTAGTTCAAACAAATGAAATGAACTGGGCCTTAGGTTCAGAGAAATTGAAAGATGGGGGCGCGCGTATCATGCCTCCAGGCTGCTTTGGCAGCGCTTCGAGCCTGTTCTGCGACGTATCATGGATGGACGAGCGTGAACGGCCCACGCAGCCCCATCAGATCACCATCTGTTCGCCAAGCTCCACCACGCGGTTGCTGGGAAGCTGAAAATAGTCCGAGGGGTCGATGGCGAAGCCGGCCATGGCAATGAAGAGCCGGTCCTGCCAGGCAGGAAGGCCGGTGTTCGGATCGCCGACGAGCTTGCGCCTGCCGACGTAGAACGAGGTCGACATGATCTCGAAATCGAAGCCTGCCTTGCGGCAGAGCGGCAGGGCTTTGGAAACGTCCTGATCTTCCATGAAGCCGAACAGGAGCTGGATCTTGATGAAGCGCTCGGACAGCCTTTCGATCGTCACCCGGTCCGTCTCCGCCACATAGGGGCGCGGTGCGGTCTTCACGTTGAGGATGACGTTACGCTGGTGGAGGACGCGGTTGTGCTTCAGATTGTGGAGGAGCACGCCGGGCGTCATGTCGGGAAGGCTGGTCAGGAAGATTGCGGTGCCCGGAACCTGGACGGGTGCGTGATCCGACTTCCGTTCGATCGACGCGAGGAACTGCATCAAGGGTACGTCGCTCCTTGCGGATTTCTCCCGCACCAGCAAGGTTCCCTTTTTCCAGGTCCACATCATGATCATCAGCCCACCGGCGATCAGAACCGGGACATAGCCGCCGTCGTGGATCTTCAGGAGATTTGCGCCGAGAAAGATGCTTTCAAGCAGAAGGAGCGGCAGGAGTGCCGCCAGGGCCGTAAGCACGTTCCATCCCCAGATGACGCGCAGAAACTGGAAGGACAGGATCGTCGTCACGACCATCGCGCCCGTGACCGAAATCCCGTAGGCGGTGGCAAGCGCCTCGGAGGAGCCGAATGCGAAGATCAGCGCAAGCACACCCAAAAGAAGCCCCATGTTGACGGCAGGGACATAAATCTGGCCGGTGTTGGAAGCGGAGGTGAAGCAGATCTCGAGCCGCGGCAGGAAGCCAAGATGGATCGCCTGACGGGCAAGGGAGAACGCTCCGGTAATGACTGCCTGGCTGGCGATGATGGTGGCTGCGGTGGCAAGGATGACCACCGGAAGGATCGCCCACTCGGGAAACATCAGAAAGAACGGATCGGACGCAGCCTGCGGGTTGGCAAGCACCAGCCCGCCCTGGCCGAGATAGTTCAGCGCAAGCGACGGGAAGACTACGGCGAACCAGGCCGCCTGGATCGGTTTCCTGCCGAAATGGCCGAGGTCGGCATAAAGCGCCTCCGCCCCCGTCACGGTGAGGAAGACGGCGCCGAGGACCACGAGGCCGATGAGGCCCGCATGGGTGATGAAGTCGAAGGCGTAGAGCGGATTGAGCGCTGCGAAGATCGCAGGATCGTCGGCGATATGGATAAGTCCGCCGAGGCCCATCACGAGAAACCAAAGCAGCGTTATCGGGCCGAAGAGCTTCGACACCGACGCGGTGCCGACTGACTGGACGAAAAACAGCAGCAGCATGATCGCGATGGCGATCGGCAGGACATAGGGCGTGAAGACCGGTGTTACGAGCTTCAGCCCTTCGAGCGCCGACAGCACCGATAGGGCAGGGGTGATCATGGCGTCGCCGATGAAAAGCGCGGCACCAATGATGCCCGCGAAGAAAAAGATGGTTGCGTGCCGGCTGGTCTTTTTCATGAGAAGGGCCAGCAGGGAAAGGGTTCCGCCTTCGCCCTCGTTGTCTGCCCTCAGAAGAAACAGCACGTATTTGAACGTGACGATGATCGTCAGTGTCCAGATCATCAGCGAGATCAGACCGATGACCTCGTTTGGCGTGACGCCGTCATGGACGAAGGGCCGAAGCGCTTCGCGGAAGGCATAGAGCGGGCTCGTCCCGATATCTCCATAGACCACGCCGATCGCCCCGAGCAGCAGGGCAGCAAATTTCTGCTGGCTCTGATGGGACCGGCTTGCGTCGTGGGTAGTGACGGACATGGGCGTTCCTTGATTGTTGTTCGGCCTTGATTGCTGTTCGGCCTTGATTGCTGTTCGGAACGAAAGATATGGGGCGCCAGCCTGAGAATGGCACTCGCGTCACGCATTGCTGCTGGCTGTTAGCTCGCGGCCCTGCAGTGCCGATCAGCTCTCTGCCCTTGCCTCGCTCTTCGACAGCGCGCTGACGAGAACCTTATCGACGCGCCGCCCGTCGAGGTCGATCACCTCGAATTTCCAGTCGTTCTTGACAAAGCTCTCCCCCAGTTCTGGCAGGTGCTTCAGCTCTTCCAGAACGAGACCGGCGACGGTTTGATATTCGACGTCGTCATCAACAGGGAAATTCATGAATTCCGAGAACTCGTCGATCGGCGTCCATCCGGAAACCAGGTAGGAGCCGTCGTCGCGCCGCCTGATTGCCGGCTCCTCGCCGGAGGCCGCGTCGCCGAAAACGCCCATGATCGATTCCAGGATGTCGCCCGAAGTGATCACACCCTCGAAGTGGCCGTATTCGTCAAAAACCAGAACCATATGCTGCGGCGACTTACGGATCGACTCGATCACCGAGGAGGCGGGAGCGAGGTCCGAGATGATCGGAACATCCCGCACCAGCGTCATGATGTCGACCGACCGGCTGGCAGCATGGGCGTCGTAATAATCCTTGACGGCGAGGACGCCGAGAATCTCGTCCGAACTGCCCTTGCGAGCCGGCAGTCGCGTTCGCGAGGTCGATTGGATGGTGTTGCGGATCTCCTCGGCGGAATCCTCGATATCGATCAGCTCGACATCGCGCCGCGGCGTCATCAGCGCGCGCGCCGTTCTGTCGGCAAGGCGCATGACGCCGGTGATCATGGCGGATTCGCCGCTTTCGATCACACCGGCGCTCTGGGCTTCGGCGAGAACCGTCTTGATTTCCTCGTCGGTGACGCCGTCGGCATTCTTTCCGGACTGGCCGAGCAGGGCGAGAATGAGCTTGCCCGAGCCGTCGAGCAGCCAGACGAGGGGCAGGGCCGCTTTCGACAGGTAGGTCATCGTTGGCGCGACCCTGGCTGCCACGGCTTCCGGTGCACGAAGGGCCATCTGCTTAGGTACCAGTTCGCCGATGATGAGGGAGAGATAGGTGATCGCCACGACGACGGTACCGACGCCGAGCCCGTCTGCCCAGGCATTGGGAATGCCCTGCGCCAGAAGCCAGGCGGAGAATCGCGCGCCGAGCGTTGCGCCCGAGAAGGCGCCTGACAGGACGCCGACGAGGGTGATGCCGATCTGGACCGTCGACAGGAAACGGCCTGGATCTTCAGCCAGGCGCAGAGCCAGTCGCGCTCCCCCGCTTCCCTGGTCGGCCATGACCTTGAGGCGTGCCGGGCGGGCGGAGACGATTGCGAGCTCCGACATTGCAAGGACGCCGTTGAGAATGGTGAGAAGGACGACGATGGCTATTTCGGTAAACAAACTTTGGCCTGTTTTGCTGATAATGCTGCGTCGAAACTATGCGATCTCGCCTCGCTTTGCGAGGGTTCGCAGCGAAGATCATGGGCTGTTGGCAAGATAAATATGGCGGGATTCCTCCCAGCCGGTGCCGCTGGCGAAGCCCGTGACCATCTCCCCTGAAACGGCGCCTCATGTAATCCGCGGCTCATAAACCGCCTCTTAAGGATCTGTTGACCATAATGAAGGCTTAACACCGCCCGCCTGTGCGGTGCCTGTGATGTTTTCGTGTCTCGCACCAAGGACGAAGCCTGTGTCCCTTCATCAAGCCATCGCCGCCATTCCGACGACCGCCTCTGTGTGGTTTTTGTCTGTCGTCGCCCATCGCATGGTGATTGCCGCGGCCCTCGTTTTTGCAGTCATTGCCGGATCGGGCGAGGCGGCGGCCGAAGACCGGGCACTGAAACTCTACTTCACGCATACGGGTGAGCGGGCGACGATCGTCTTCAAGCGCAACGGCAAATTCGACCAGCGCGGCCTGAACCAGATCAACCGATTCCTGCGCGACTGGCGGCGAAACGAGCCGGCCAGGATGGACCCGCGGTTGCTCGATCTCGTCTGGGAGGTCTATCGCAAGAGCGGGGCGAAGGAGGCGATCCACGTCGTCTCGGCCTATCGCTCGCCGGCGACGAACAACATGCTGCGCAACCGCTCGCGCAATACCGGTGTCGCCAAGCGCAGCCAGCACATGCTCGGCAAGGCGATGGATTTCTATATTCCGGGCGTCAAGCTTGCGACGCTGCGCGCGCTTGCCATGCAGATGCAGGTCGGCGGCGTCGGCTATTATCCGACATCGGGCTCACCCTTCGTGCATCTCGATGTCGGCAATGTGCGCGCCTGGCCGCGCATGTCGCGCCAGGAGCTTGCGCGTCTGTTCCCGGACGGGCACACGATCCACCTGCCGGCGGACGGGCGGCCGCTGCCGGGCTATCAGGTGGCGCTTGCCGAGCGCAAGAGGGGCATCCGCACCGCACCGATCGAGATTGCCGCAAGCGAGGATGAGGATGACGATACGCCAGCAACGCCGACAATAGCGGCATCGAGCGCGCTGGCGGCACGTGCGGCTCTGCCGGCGAAGACGCCCGATCCGGTGGTAACCGGAAGCCTCGTCACAGCCATGCTGCCGACGCCGCAGAAGCGGGCCGAGATCGGATTGGCGCCGCAACTTGTCAAGCCCGAGGACAGGGCGGTTGCCGACCGCGCCTTTGCCGATCTTGCGTCACTCACCGTTCCACTCCCGGTGCTGCGGCCTGTTGAAATCGAGGCCGTGGAGAGCGAGACGCCCGCACCCGTGCCCGCGGTCGCGCCGGTACTGGCATCCGTCCAGCCGGCCGCAGCCGATTTCACGCGCTTCGTCGTCGGTCGCAAGCCCACCAATACTTCAGATATCGCCGACCGGCTGGCCCATCCCGCACCGACAGCCGAGCAGATCGCGATGTTGCCGGTTTCCGCGTCGGCAAATGTCGCGGGCGGCGTCGGCGAGATGTCCGCACGAGCGCTGATTGCCTGGGCGGTGCGGTCGCCGGAAACGCCAGTTGAACTTACGGCGCCTGCTATGATCGGCAACACTTATCCAAAGGGTGTCGGCAAGGGCAGAACAGTTGCCTCAGATGCGGCTGGAACCGGCTTCATGACCAGCCGTTTCGGCAGCGAGGGTTGAATCCAATAAGCTCTGTGGTAGTCGCCCTATAAAAATAGGGGCAGATTGACTTTCAATCAAATGCGATGATAACCTCTGTCATACAGAAAAATTGAAAGATGTGACGATGACCATCCCGTTTCGCCGTCCCATTCCTCTGCTCGACAATGACGTGCTGCGCACCTTCGTCGCCATTGCAGAGACCGGTAATTTTTCCACTGCGGCCGAAGCCGTCTTCCGCACCCCATCAGCCGTTTCCATGCAGATCAAGAAGCTCGAAGAGCAGCTGGGCGTCATGCTGTTTCGCCGCGATGCGCGCTCGGTGACGCTGACGCAGCACGGCGAAATGCTGCTGTCTTATGCGCGCAACATCCTGGCGCTTTCCAATGAGGCGGTGTCGCGCTTCATCATGCCCGAGCTCAGCGGCGTGGTACGTCTCGGCGCGCCGGAGGATATCGGCGAGCGACTGCTGCCGCAGGTCCTGAAGAGCTTCGCGCAGACCTATCCGGGCATCATGGTCGACGTGACGATCGACATGAGCATCGGCCTCAAAAAGCGGATGGAGGAGCAGCGTCTCGATCTCGCCCTCATCAACTGCGCTACGCGGCCTTTCCCCACCAACGGCGAAGTCGTCTATCGCGAACGGCTCGTCTGGGCTGGCGCCAAATGCGGCTCGGCGCATCGGCGCGACCCGCTGCCGATTTCGATCTGGGAAGACGGCTGCATCTGGCGGCAAGAGGCGATCACCCAGCTCGAGCGCAACAGGCGGCCCTATCGCGTCGCCTATCTCAGCGCCCACACGATGGCTCAGCGCGCCGCCGTGGTCTCCGATCTGGCCATCGCGCCGCTGCCGCTCTCGTATATCGGCGAGGACATGGCGATCCTTGGCATTCAGGAAGGCCTGCCGGAACTGGGGTCTTTCGACATCCAGCTTTTGACCGCATCGCAGATGACGGGGCCGATCGAGACGGTTGCCGACAGCATCCGGGCATCCTTCGCCGAGAGATCGAAAGCGGCCGCCGCCTGAATTCGGTTAGCCGGTGAACTTTTCGCTCACGAATGCGTTATCCCGCCCGGACGGCTTCAGCCGTTCGGGGTTGATTTCACAAAAGGATTTCGCAAATGACGACCACGGGTAAAATCGCATCCGCCTTGATGATCCTTCTTGCGCTCTCTTCCTGCGCCAACACGATCAAAGGCATGGGCAGGGATACGGCAAATGCCGTCAACGCCACGCAGGATGCCGGCCGCAGTGTCGACCGCGCAGCGAAAAGATAATTAGTTTCAGATTTTTGAAGTCGGATAGGCTTTTTCGAGGCCGCCGGATCGGGTCAGCCCGGTCCGGAATGCGGCATAGGCCGGGTGCTGGCTGGAGCGTGCTGCTTCCATCAACCTGATCTGCAGCCGGTCCGGTGCAGCTTCGCCGATCCACTTGCCGAGCGTTTCGAGCTTCAGCGAGTTGAGAAGACGCGCGGCGGCGGCGAGATCGAGATGCCGATAGAGGCCCGCGAGCAGGTTATCGTCCTGCATCGGATTTTCCATGAGCAGCGACAGGTAGGATTTGTCGGTTTCCGAGAGCACCGCGAGTTTTTCCGCGACAGTATCGCGATCGGGAAAGGGCACCGTGCCAGTCATAACGAATCGTCCAGTCCTTATTGTCAGAAAGGCTTATAGACTGGCCTTGACCTTTTCGGCTACATCGGCCGGAATCCAGCGGCTCCAGAGTTCCTCGTAATTCTCGAGGAAATAGAGGGCCGCATTCTCGTTGTCCTCGCCATTTTCATCCTGCCAGGCGAGGACTTGGCTGATGGTTTCGTTATCCCAGCTGCGGGCTTTCAGGTAGGCGATGACGGGGCCGGCGCGGTCGGCGAAAGCCCCGGTCATCAGCGTAAAGGCCTGCGACACCGGGTAAGCGTTCAGCTTGGGATTGGCGCAATGAGGCACCGAGGTGCAAGCATCCCATTCGGCTTGATCGTGCGGCACACCGAAGCCCAGCTGTTTCATGTCGTATTTGCCGATGACTGATGTCGGCGACCAGTAGTAACCAAGCCAGCCGACCTTGTTTTGGAAGGCGCGGGCAATGGAATCGTCGAAATCGTCAGGGGTCCTGCTGTCGATCAGCGTAAAGCCGAGCTTATCGGCATCGAGCGCCCTGAAGAGATTGGCGGTCGAGATCTCGCAGGCCCAGGCTTCTGGGCAGTTGTAGACAGCGGCGCGCGAAGGGTCGTAGGTATCGGGAAAGAGTTCCGGATGCTTCAGCGCGTCCTGCACGGAGAGGATATCCGGATTTGCGTCGGCGATGAATTTCGGAATGTACCAGCCTTCGACCGCGCCATCCGCCAGAATTTCGGCGCCCTTGACCAAACGCCCGGCGCTGATGGCGGCGTCGAGTTGCGGCTTGACCGCCTTCACCCAGAATTCCGAGGCGATATCAGGCGTGCCGCTGCCGCTCATGGAAGCCAAGGTCGGCAGCGTGTCGCCATCGACGATGGTGACGGAGCAGCCGTAGCCCTTTTCCAGGATGTATTTGTCGAAGCTCGCGGCAATGGCGGCAGAGCCCCATCTCATCTTGGCGATCGAGACTTTGCCGCATCCGGCCGCTTGCGCCTCTGCAATACCGGCATAAAGACAGGCGGCAAGGATGAATGACGTGAAAAATGCCTTCATTATGCTTCCCCGAATTTTTATATGATCGACCGCGGCATGCGCCGGGAGTAACTAGCCGGCATATCTCTGCGCCGCTTAAACTGCCGATCGCCCGGACGGAATATGGCTCGATCGGGTTTTCCCGTCTGCGGCGCCGTTCGTCTGGCTTCCGGCGGCTCGTCCCTGGCCATTTCTGTCGATGGCTCATCACGAGCAAACCTACGGATTTACCACCAGAAATCAACTCTCTTTTCCAGGTTGCAATCTTACTAAATTATTGAATCTGAATAATTTATGCCGGCATTCCTCGATGTGGCCATTTTGGGTGCGATTGGGCGGAAATGCATGTCTGCGGAGAGGGCTGGAAGCGGTTCCATCAGCGGCAGCTTCGAAAAGTTCAAAAAAAGTCGAAATTCACATCCGGCTGGGCCTTCAATAACCATCCGGTAAGAATGTGCCGTTATCTGTTGATGCGCAGCGGGGAGAACCGCTGCTTTTCCGGATCAGGTATTGCGTCCCGGAAAACGCGAGCTTCATCGTGTAGGGGTGAAGACGCCAGCGTTTACGGCAAACCGCGTAGGGCTTTATCGCCTGATCGCGGTTTTCGCATTTCCGGGCCTCTGTTGACCCGTCCTCGGCCCGCATGTAGGCCTGCGGGAAATGCTTCACGGATGACGCCAATGACCAGAGCCATCATGCTGCAGGGAACCGGCTCGGATGTCGGCAAGACGGTGCTGGTGGCGGGGCTTTGCCGGCTGGCGGCCAATCGCGGGCTGAAGGTGTTGCCTTTCAAGCCGCAGAACATGTCGAACAATGCGGCGGTTTCAGACGACGGCGGCGAGATCGGGCGGGCGCAATGGCTGCAGTCGCTTGCGGCCCGTACGCCATCATCGGTGCATATGAACCCGGTGCTCCTGAAGCCTCAGTCGGAAAACGGCAGCCAAATCATCGTGCAGGGCAGGGTGTTCGGGCAGGCAAAGGGGCGCGACTACCAGCGGCTGAAGCCGCAGCTCATCTCTTTCGTGCTGGAGAGTTTCGCCAAGGTGTCCGAGGGGGCCGACCTCGTCATCGTCGAGGGGGCAGGCTCTCCCGCCGAAATCAATCTCAGGGCCGGCGATATCGCCAATATGGGCTTTGCGACGCGGGCGGATGTGCCTGTCGTCCTCGTCGGCGATATCGATCGCGGCGGGGTTATCGCTTCGCTGGTCGGCACGCATGCGATCCTCAGTGAGGGAGATCGCAAGATGATCTCGGGTTACATCATCAACAAGTTCCGCGGCGATGTAAGCCTGTTCGACGACGGCATTGCATCCATCGGGCAGTTCACCGGCTGGCCCTGCTTCGGCATCGTGCCCTGGCTGAAGGCGGCCGGGCGGCTGCCTGCCGAGGATTCCGTCGTACTGGAGCGGCTGGTGAAGGGCGAGCAAGGGGCGCTGAAGATCGCCGTGCCGGTACTGCCGCGCATTGCCAATTTCGACGATCTCGATCCGCTGCGGGCCGAGCGTGGCGTCGAGCTCGTCTTCGTGCGCGCTGGCGAGCGGCTGCCAACCGATGCCGCGCTCATAATCCTGCCGGGCTCGAAATCGACCATATCGGATCTTGCCGATCTCAGGGCGCAGGGATGGGACCGCGACCTTGCCGTCCATGTGAAGCGCGGCGGCCGGGTGATCGGCATTTGCGGCGGGTACCAGATGCTCGGCCGCAAAGTGTATGACCCGCTCGGCATCGAGGGTACGACGACAGAGATCGAAGGGCTTGGCCTGCTTGATGTCGAGACGGAAATGGCGCCTGAGAAGACGGTGCGCAACAGCTCTGCCCATTCGGCGGAATATGAGGTGCCGCTGTCAGGCTATCAGATCCACCTCGGTGTCACGCAAGGGGCTGATTGCGCGCGGCCGGCGGCGATAGTGGATGGATCGGCCGACGGCGCGGTTTCGGCCGACGGCCGTATCATGGGCACCTATCTGCACGGCCTCTTCGGCAGCGACGCCTACCGCGCCCGGCTGCTTCAGAGCTTTGGCCTCTCAGGCGAAGGCAGCAATTATCGCGAGAGCGTCGACCGGGCGCTCGACGAGGTCGCAACCGGCCTGGAGCAATATCTCGACCCGTGCTGGCTCGCAGGGCTGCTCGGCTAGGCCGGATGTGCGCGCGTTCATCAGCGTCGTTCACCTATTGCCAAATTAGTTGACTGAGTCCATTAATTGTTCCGATGCAGCCGGTCGAGAGCGATGAAAACCATGAGCATACTGGATAGATTTTCACTGGCGGGCCAGGTGGCGCTCGTGACCGGCGGCGGCCGCGGCCTGGGCTTCGAGATGGCACGCGCACTTGCCGAGGCCGGCGCGCATGTCATCATTACCGGACGGACGGCGGCGACGCTGGAAGATGCCGTAAGGACGGTCCGCGCCGCCGGCGGCACGGCGCAGGCGGCCGCGTTCGACATCGTCGACCGAGAAGCCCAGCGTGGGCTGATGGCCGACATCGAAAAGCTCCATGGCCGTCTCGATATCCTGATCAATAATGTCGGTGCCCGCGACAGGCGGCCGCTGGCCGAATTCGACGACGATGCCATCATCGAATTGCTGCGCACCGATCTCGCGGCTGCGACGACGCTCTCGCGGGATGCCGCCGCGCTGATGAAGCGGCATAATCATGGCCGCCTGATCGCGGTGACCTCGATCAGTGGCCATGTCGTCATGCCCGGCGACTGCGTCTATCCGGCGGCCAAGCAGGGCCTGACCGGCCTAATGCGCGGCATGGCGGTCGAGTTCGGCCCGCACGGCATCACCAGCAACGCGATTGCACCCGGCTGGTTCGCCACCGAGACGAATGCCGCTATGGCTGCGAACGAGGAACTGATGCCCTTCGTGCGCCAGCGCATTCCGGTCCAGCGCTGGGGCCGCCCGGATGAGATCGCCGGCGCGGCGCTGTTTCTTGCGAGCAGTGCTGCCTCCTTCGTCAATGGGCATGTGCTGACCGTGGACGGCGGCATGACGGTCAGGATGTGAGCGGAAATGTCCGCCACGATCCTAGCGGCATTTGTGCTGCTTCTACTCTGAACGTGTGGAGATTGGTTCAGGAGGCGGTTCTTCCGATGTTGCGGATGAGGTCCGGGCGAGGACATTGCCGATATCGGTCAGGAACGTCAGCAGCAGATTAAACTCGGCCTCACTGTAGGTCTCCAGCAGTGCGGCCATCGCCTCGCCATGCTCCTCATAGAGCGAGCTGGCGCGTGCCGAGGCCTCGGGACAGGCAACCAGGACAAGGCGGCGCTTGTCCGTCTTATCGCGTCGCCTGACGACGAAGCCGGTCGCCTCGAGCTTGTCGATCAATCCGCTGACCGTTCCGACCTTCAACCCGACCTCGCGCGACAGGGCCGTCATGGACAGCGGGCCGAGTTGCTCCAGCAGACGGAAGCACTTGAATTCGGTGCCGGTCAAACCAACCTTTTCGGCCATCTTCTGATGGAACAGCACGAGCCTGGCCGAAAACAGCTGGACCGTCGGAATGTAGCGCGCGAGGCGGCCGGTTGACTTTTGCGGCAAAACGTTTAGATCTCCGAACTAATTGTTTCGATATTCTAAGTAATCGTCGGCGTCATGTCGATACTCTCGCATGGCTGTCCGGCCCTGTCAGAGGCAGAGATCGATGAGCGCGTATTTCATTCTCGAAATCCATCCCGATATCGAAGATCAGGCGATCGATGATTATCTCGCATGCATATCACCCGACGTGGCGTTCCATGGAGGCAACGTCCGATCCTGTGGAGGCAAGGTCCAGGCGGTTCAGGGAGACCGTCAGATGAACAGGCTCGTCATCATCGAATTCCGCACCGCCTCCATCGCGCGCGAGTGGTATGACGAGGTAAAACAGGCGAATGAAGATGATGCCAGGTATCATTCTCTGCGTGCCTGCCCGGCGGTCGTCGTCGCTGGACTCGATGGCTAGCAACTTCAGCCGGCGCGGCGATCTCCTGACGGTGCGGCGGCGCGGTTCGGAAACGCCGCCCATTTGCCCGATTTCGCGATCATAGGATTGTGACGGTCCATGTGGAGATTCCAAAATTAGCGATCATATTCATTGGCTTATAGAGCAGGGAATCACGAGCGAGCATATTGGCGACCTCGTTGCAGGCTTGTGCGAGCGGCTGATCGCGGAGGGCTTTCCGATCTGGCGGGCCAGTATAACGATGCCGTCCCTTCATCCGATGTACCGCGGCGTCTCAGCCAATTTCGTGCGAGGTGGGACAACGACCATCGAAAATTCCGAACACGGCGGGATCGAAGAGCGCAACTTCGAGAGAACGCCGACATTCCATCTGCTGAGCCGCGGTGAAAGAAAGGGGCGCTGGAATTTGGCGGACGGAGAGGGGCTCGAGTACCCGCGGCTCAAGGAATTCGCGCTTGCCGGAGCCACCGATCACGTGGTCAGCATTTTCGAGTTTCCGAAGGAGGTCGCGTTGCGCGGCTTCAGCCTGGCGCTGACCAGCGACGCATCGGGTGGATTTTCCGACGAGCAGCTGACGACCGTCGCAGAGCTTATTCCGGCTCTGGGGCTTGCCTGCTACCGCATGGCTGCATCGAAAACCGCTGCCGATATTCTGGCTGTCTACACGGGCGCCAGGACAAGCGCACGCATCCTTGCGGGCGAGGCCCAGAGAGGCAAGGGCGGATCCATCAATGCTGCGGTCCTGCTTGCGGATCTCCGGAATTTCACAGCATTGACCGAGGTCTATCAGTCGAGCGAAATCGCCGGGGTTCTGGACGCACATTTCGAGTTGATCGGCAGGCATGTCGAGGAAAATTCCGGGGAGATCCTCAAATTCATGGGCGACAGCGTGCTGGCGATCTTTCCGATCGGCAGCGGGGAAGGGGATGATCCCGAAAAGGCTTGCCGTGCAGCGCTCGCCTCGGCCCGGAACATGCTGAAGGCCAACGAGGTGCTGAACCGGGAGCGGACAGGCAAGGGTGGGCCTGACATCGGTGTCGACGTCGTCCTGCACCTCGGAGAAGTGTTTTACGGAAATATCGGCGCCCGCGGCAGGCTCGACTTCACCGTGATCGGCAGGGCCGTCAACGAGGCCTCGCGGATCGAGAAGCTCTGCGGCGAACTCGGCCAGCCGCTTCTGATGTCGGAAAGCTTCGCGGCTGCCTGCGGTGTCGCCTGCGAACGTCTGGGATCGTTCGAGTTGCGCGGCGTTTCGAGGAAGGCCGACGTGTTCAAGCTCGCGGATCCGATTGTAGCATCCGCTCGAAAATCGGTGGCAAAAGCCTCAGATCTCGCCTGACACCTCGCGGCGCCGGCGGTCGAGTTCTTCGCTGTAGCGGCGCAGCGTGTGGCTTTCGCTGAGCTGGCCGACCACCTTGCGCTCGATGAGGTTGTTGACGACGGCGAGCGCTTCGCTTTCCGTCTTGTCGAAGATTGCGGCCGCCTGTTTGGCGTTCATCTGCGGCTGCAGGAAATCGTTCTTATAGCGGATGAAATCGCCGAGATTCTGGGCTTCGTCCTGCGCGCTGGTGGGGTTGGCGTAGATTTCCGGCACGAGCACGAGGCCGGCATATTTGTCACCCTCATCGACGAGGATGACGCGCTGCGTCGAGCCGATGGGGAAAGCCTCCTTGAACGCGTCCAGCGTTATCCCGAGTTTTGCCGTCTTCACGTCTGAACGCATTAGCTTGTCGACGGTGAGATTGCGGATCCAGCCGACATCATGGGCGCTGCGGATGCTTTCGCCGCGCAAGTGAAAGCGCCATGTGGCGAAGGAGTAGCCGAAGGTCGTGCGCACCACGAGCGAGGAGGTGATGACGGCGGCGAGCACCAGAGCGGTGATCGGAAAGTCGCCGGTGATCTCCAGCGCCAGGAAGGTCATTGTCAGCGGCCCGCCGATGACGGCGACGGCGAGCGAACTCATGCCGACCACGGCATAGATTACGGGCGTCAGCGTCGCATCGGCGAAATAGGGGGCGGAATAGGCAAAGAGCTTGCCGAGCAGCGCGCCCATGAAAAGCGAGGCGAAGAACAGGCCACCCCTGAAGCCGGAGCCGATGGAGACGGCGGATGCCACCGATTTCAGAAGGAAGAGGCCGATCAAAGCAGGAATCGTGATCTCGTGGGAGAGGTTCAGATGCAGCGCGCCGTGGCCGGCGGCCAGCACCTGCGGCGAGACCAGCGCCAGCAGGCCGACGACGATGCCGCCGAGCGCCGGGCGGAAGGGCAGTGCGATGGAGCTCTTGCGCGCCAGTTCCTCGACGAAGGAGACGCCTTGCATGATGAGGATGCCGACGCCGGCGCAGAAGGCGCCGAGCGCGATGGCCGGCACGTAGTCCGCCGGCTGGACAGCGCCGAAACTGCCGACATCGATAATGAAATCGCTGCCGGCAAGAAGGCGCGCAACAAGGGTTGCGACAAGCGCCGAGACGACGACAGGCGTTAGCGAGATGATGGTGTAGGTGCCGATGATCAGCTCGAAGGCGTAGAAGGCCCCGGTCAGCGGCGCGTTGAAGGCGGCAGCAATCGCACCGGCCGCGCCGCAGCCGACGAGGACGCGCATGTCAGCGCGGCGCAGCTGCAGTTTCAGGCCGAATTTGGAGGCGATGCCGGCCGCAAGCTGCGTATAACCGGCTTCCAGGCCGACGGATGCGCCGAAGCCGTTGGAAACGAGGTTCTGGATGGCGACGAGGATGCTGTCCGTCAGCGAGAGGCGGCCGCCGTGCAGGGCATTGGCCTCGATCGGGTCGACCATCGGCTTCTTGCGCCATTTGGCGAGAATGAAGAGCAAGAGGCCGAGCAGCATGCCGCCGGCAACCGGGGCGGTCATCAGTAGAAACTTGCTGTCGATCTGCGAGGCGCTGAGCCTCGTCGTGCCGTCTATGCCGAAGATCAGGCTGTGCATCTCTTCCGAGACATAGCTCATGGCAGTGACTGCAAGCCCCGATACGATGCCGACAAGCGCGCCGGCAAAGACCATGCCCACCTCGCTGTGGCGAATGAGCGCGCGCAGGCGTCCCGGATCGAAGGCTGTGCCAAGAGGGCCGAGGCGGCGAATATCCATTCGGGAGAGCATCATGGGGAAAGTAGGCGGCAGGAGTGGGGGTCAAGGGCGGAGCCGGCATCCGCATGGGCGGCAATTGCGGCAAAATACCGACGGAGGCGTAAAGTTTTTGTGACGTAAGCCTTTGATTAAAGACGACAATGTGGGTCGTGTAAGTCGAGATGAACATGAGCGGGACGTTGCGCGGCAATTGACATGGGGGTTGCACGCGCTTAACCATGGATCCACATAATGGATGGTTCCGGATCGGCCTCACGCCTTCCGGATGAAAAGGGAATGTGACGGGGCGGACCCAAGCAGGGCGCCTTCATCACAGCCGACCCCGCGACTGTAGAGCAGTCAGGGTCTTCCGTCCGGTATTTCGACTGCTGCGCTGACGGTCTTGCATTCTGCAAGCGGGCAAGGGGGAAGAAGTGCCGGAAAAGCCACTGGAAATGCATCGTGATCAGCCGGGGCAGGACGCCTCTCTTTCTACGAATCGTCCGTCCTTTCACGAGATGCAGCCGGGAAGGCGAGGCAGATCCGCTGGCACGATCAGGGGCGACCGGAAACGGTCTGCCCCTGTCGCGGCTGAGAACTGCGAGCCAGGAGACCTGCCATCTGTGCCGGGCATAATGCCCAATTGGGCGTTTTGCCCGCTGCCAGCACGGAGGTTGTCTTGGCTGAAGGATGTTATTCAGCGCTGCCTCCGGTGGTGCGTATAAGAGATCGTCGGCCCGGAGCTCGAAATGATGGAGCCCGGGTGCCTGTCATTGGACGTCAGCCGGCGCGTGTTTTCCTCTCCTCCCTCATTCCTGTGCTTGTCACAGGAATCCAGCGTGGCCAAGTCCTTGGACACACTAGACTCATTTCACATTGGCATGGATTCATTCACGGCGCAGACGCGCCGTGGCTGGATTCCTGTGACAAGCACAGGAATGAGGGAAGTAGAGGAGGCCGTGCCCATTCTCAACGGGCGGTGTCGTCATGACTGCCACCTTCATCCTCGGCGGCGCCCGTTCCGGCAAATCCCGCTTCGCCGAAAATCTCATCACCGCAAGCGGTCTCGAGCGCCACTACATCGCCACCGGCCGCGCCTGGGACGACGAGATGCAGGCGCGCATCGACCAGCACAGGGCCGATCGCGGCCCCTCCTGGACGACGCATGAGGAACCGCTCGATCTCACCGAGCGCCTGACCGCCATCGACGCGGAGGGCAGGGCCATCCTCGTCGATTGTCTGACGCTGTGGCTCACCAATCTGATGATGGAGGGGCGCGATATCACCGCCCAGTCTGCCGCCCTTGCTGGCTTTCTGCCTCATGCTAAGGCGCGGCTCGTCATCGTTTCCAATGAAGTCGGCCTCGGCATTGTGCCCGAGAACCGCATGGCGCGGGAATTTCGCGACCATGCAGGCCGGCTGCACCAGATGATCGCGGCTTCGGCCGCGGATGTTTATTTTATCGCAGCGGGTCTGCCGCTGAAAATGAAGGGTTAGTTCCATGCAGCAGAAAATCCCCGCAACCGTCATCACCGGCTTTCTCGGCGCCGGCAAGACGACGATGATCCGCAACCTGCTCACCAATGCCGGCGGCAAGAAGATCGCGCTGATCATCAACGAGTTCGGCGATCTCGGCGTCGATGGCGACGTGCTGAAGGGCTGCGGTGCGGAAAACTGCACCGAGGACGATATTATCGAGCTCACCAATGGCTGCATCTGCTGCACCGTTGCCGACGATTTCATTCCGACCATGACCAAGCTTCTGGAGCGCGATCAGCGCCCCGACCATATCGTCATCGAAACCTCGGGCCTTGCCCTGCCGCAGCCGCTCGTCGCCGCCTTCAACTGGCCGGATATCCGCAGCGAAGTCACCGTCGATGGCGTCATCACCGTGGTCGATAGTGCGGCCGTTGCTGCCGGTCGTTTTGCCGATGACCACGATGCCGTCGATGCGCGCCGTGTCGAGGATGAATCGCTCGATCATGAAAGCCCGATCGAGGAACTTTTCGAGGATCAGCTGACCTGCGCCGACCTGATCGTGCTCAACAAGACCGATTTGATCGACGCGGACGGGCTCGGCCGCGTGAAGAGCGAAGTCGCCTCGCGCATTGCCCGCAAGCCTGTCATGATCGAAGCGAAGAACGGCGAGGTGCCGGCAAGCGTGCTGCTCGGCCTCGGCATCGGCACGGAAGGTGATGTGGTCAACCGCAAATCTCATCATGAGCTGGAACATGAGGATGGCGAGCCGCATGATCACGACGAATTCGACAGCTTCGTGGTTGAGCTTGGCGCTGTCTCGGATACTGCAGGTTTCGTCGAGAAGCTGAAGGGCATCATCGCCGAGCATGACGTGCTGCGCCTCAAGGGCTTCATAGACGTCTCCGGTAAGCCGATGCGCCTGCAGCTGCAGGCCGTGGGTGCCCGTATCGACCAGTATTTCGACCGCGCCTGGGCGCAGGGCGAAGCGCGCAGCACGCGCCTCGTCGTCATCGGCCTGCACGAGATGGATCAGGACGCTGTGCGCAAGGCGATCGTGGCGCTGGTCTAAGGGGTTTCGATGCATCTGCTTCTGGCTCAACAGGGAACGATCAGCGACGGGGATGAGGCCATCGACCTCGGCCAGTCGCCGGGCGATATCCTGTTCCTCTCGGCTGCCGATACTGAGCTTGCGGCGATCGCCGAGGCTCATGCCGGCGGGGCGAGCGGGCATAGCTTGCGGCTTGCGAGCCTGATGAGCCTGAAGCATCCGATGTCGGTCGATAGCTATGTCGATCGGACGGCGCGGCATGCGAAGCTGATCATCGTGCGGGCGCTCGGGGGCGCGAGCTACTTTCACTACGCGCTGGAGGCATTGCATGCGGTCGCCGCCCGGAACGGGGCGCTGATTGCAGTGCTGCCGGGGGATGCGCGGCCGGATGCGGGGTTGACGCCGTTTTCCAATGTGGCGCTCGAGGATCTGAATGCGCTGTGGGCATATCTGATCGAGGGCGGTGACGCCAATGCGCGGGGCTTTCTGGCCTATGCTTCGGCGATGCTCTCGGGTTCGGAGAAACCGGCGCCGGCTGCGCCGTTGATGAAGGCGGGGATCTGGTGGCCGGGGCGGGGGCTTGTTGGGGTGGAGGAGTGGCGGAAGCTTGCTGGTTCGTTCTTCTCCCCAGCGGGGAGAAGATGCCCGATAGGGCAGATGAGGGGGGCGAGCGACGCAAGGAGTGAGCAGTGGGAGCGCGACGTTGATGTTTGCGGGGTGGCCCCCTCATCCGACCCTCCGGGCCACCAGCCGGGGTCGAGCCACGGGTCTCGACCCGTCCTCCGGACCCCCGCTGGGGAGAAGGGACAGGCAGCACCTGTTGTCGCCATCGCCTTCTACCGCGCCCTCGTCCAGAGCGGTGAAACCCGCCCCGTCGAGGCCCTGATCGAAACCCTGCAGGCACAGGGCCTTCGCCCGTTGCCGATCTTTGCCTACAGCCTCAAGGACCCCGTTTCCCAGGGCATCCTCGAAGCTATCTTCGCCGATCTCAAACCTGACGTTGTCATCAACACGACGGGCTTTGCCGTCTCCGCACCCGGCGCCGATCGCGAGCCAACGGTGTTGGAAGCCAACGATGCCATCGTGCTGCAGGCGATCTTTTCCGCCTCGTCGCGGGAGGCCTGGGCCGGTTCGTGGCAGGGACTGTCGGCGCGCGATCTCGGTATGAATGTCGCCCTGCCGGAGGTGGATGGCAGGGTGCTGTCTCGCGCCGTCTCCTTCAAATCAGCCGCGCGCTACGATGCGGCTGTCGAAGCCAATATCGTTTCCAGTGAGCCGGATGCCGGGCGCATGAAATATGTGGCTGCGCTTGCGGCCAACTGGGCGAGGCTGCGGCAGACGCCGGCGGAGAGCCGACGGGTTGCGCTCGTCATGGCGAACTATCCGAACCGCGACGGACGGCTCGGCAATGGTGTCGGCCTGGATACGCCGGGCGGCACCATCGAGGTGATGCGGGCGATGGAGAGGGCCGGTTATCCGGTCGCCGATATTCCTTGTGATGGTGATGCGCTGATAGGGCATCTGATGGCGGGGCCGACCAATACCGGCTTTGACGGCAAGGTCGTGCGCGAGACGCTTTCCCTGAGTCGATACAATGATTTCCTGGAATCTCTTCCCGCTCAGATTCAGGATGAAGTCAACGCGCGCTGGGGGGCGCCGGAGAGTGATCCCTATGTCCGCGATGGCGCTTTCGCCCTGCCTTTTGCGCGGTTCGGCGACTTGCTGATCGGCATCCAGCCGGCGCGCGGCTACAATATCGATCCGAAGGAGAGCTATCACTCGCCCGATCTCGTGCCGCCGCACGGCTATTTCGCCTTCTACGCTTTCCTTCGCGAAGAGTTCGGTGCGGATGCCGTGATCCACATGGGCAAGCACGGCAATCTGGAATGGCTGCCGGGCAAGGCGCTGGCGCTGTCGGAGGCCTGCTATCCGGAAGCGATCCTCGGGCCGCTGCCGCATCTCTATCCCTTCATCGTCAACGATCCCGGCGAGGGCACGCAGGCCAAGCGCCGCACGGCGGCTGTTATCATCGACCATCTGACACCACCGCTGACGCGGGCCGAGAGCTATGGACCGCTCAAGGATCTGGAGGCGCTGGTCGATGAATATTACGAGGCGTCGGGTGGCGATCCCAGGCGTATCCGGCTGCTGTCGCGGCAGATCCTCGAGCTTGTTGCCGATATCGGGCTGGATCGCGATGCGGGGATTTCCAAGGGCGAGGCGGAAGGCGAGGCGCTGAAGAAGCTCGATGCCTATCTTTGCGATCTCAAGGAAATGCAGATCCGCGACGGGTTGCATGTGTTTGGGGTGTCGCCGGAAGGGCGATTGCTGACGGATCTCACCGTGGCGCTGGCGCGGGTGCCTCGTGGGCTGGGTGAGGGTGGTGATGCGAGCCTGCAGCGGGCGATTGCAGGAGATGTGTTGAAAAAAACCTCCCCAACCGTTTCCGAGGTCGAGCCACGGGTCTCGACCCGTCCTTCGGACCCCCACAAGGGGGAGGGACTAGCTGGGTGCACCGTTTCAATTTCGCATACGGCTGCTGAGGTTGCCGCAAGCGCGGCGGCAAGTCCCTCGCCCTTGTGGGGAGGGGTTGGGGAGGGGGCTTCTTTCGACCCCCTCGATTGCGATATGGCCGCTCCCTGGACAGGCTCGCGCCCGCCAATCCTGGCCGATGTCCTCGACGCCCCCTGGCGCACCAACGGCGACACCGTCGAGCGCGTCGAACTGCTCGCCGCCAAGCTCGTCTCCGGCGAACTCGCTTGTCCACCCCTCTGGTCCCTGACCAAAGCCGTGCTCGACGAGATCGAAGCCCGCCTCAAGCCCTCCATCCTCGCCTGCGGCCCGGCCGAAATCACCAGTCTGCTGCGTGGCCTCGACGGCCGATTCGTCCCGCCCGGCCCATCCGGCGCACCGACGCGCGGGCGGCCGGATGTCCTGCCAACGGGGCGGAATTTCTACTCCGTCGATAGCCGTGCGGTGCCCACACCTGCAGCCTACGAACTCGGCAAGAAATCCGCGGAATTGCTGATCCGCCGCTATGTGCAGGATCACGGCGAGTGGCCCGTTTCCTTCGGCCTGACGGCCTGGGGTACCTCTAACATGCGCACCGGCGGCGACGATATCGCTCAGGCATTGGCGCTGATCGGCGTCAAGCCGGTCTGGGACATGGCCTCGCGGCGCGTCACCGGCTACGAGATCGTCCCGCCCGCTATGCTGCGGCGGCCGCGCGTCGACGTGACGCTGCGTATTTCCGGCTTCTTCCGTGATGCCTTTCCCGAACAGATCGCGCTCTTCGACAAGGCGATCCGAGCCGTTGGCGCGCTGGATGAGGATGCCGTCGACAACCCGATCGCCGAGCGTATGCGCGGGGAGGCGGCGCGGCTGACTGCTGCCGGGCTCGATGAGAAGGCCGCGGCAAAGCGGGCCGGCTATCGTATCTTCGGTTCCAAGCCCGGCGCCTATGGCGCCGGCTTGCAGGCGCTGATCGACGAGAAGGGCTGGGAGCGGCGCGCCGATCTCGCGGAAGCCTACCTCGTCTGGGGCAGCTATGCCTATGGCGCGGGCGAGGAGGGACAGGCCGAGCGCGGAATTTTCGAGGAGCGGTTGCGCTCCATTCAGGCGGTCGTGCAGAACCAGGACAATCGCGAGCACGACCTGCTCGACAGCGACGATTACTACCAGTTCGAAGGCGGCATGGCGGCTGCGGCCGAAGCGCTTGGCGGTGTGCTGCCGACGATCTATCACAATGACCATTCGCGGCCGGAAAAGCCTGTGATCCGCTCGCTGGAGGAAGAAGTCGGGCGCGTGGTGCGTGGGCGTGTCGTCAATCCGAAATGGATCGATGGCGTCATGCGCCACGGCTACAAGGGCGCTTTCGAGATCGCCGCCACCGTCGATTATCTCTTTGCCTTTGCCGCGACGACGGGGGCTGTCGGCAACCATCATTTCGAGGCGGTCTACCAGGCCTTTGTCGCCGACCCCAAGGTGCGCGATTTCATGGCCGAGAAGAACCCGGCCGCCCTTTCCGAGATGAAGGAGCGGCTCGTGGAGGCGATCGACCGCAAGCTCTGGACGCCGCGCAGCAACTCAGCGCAATTCGATCTCAGTGAACATAACGAAACCCAAGAAAAGAGCAGGCAGCCATGAGTGATGAGCCAGTAGAGACAGCCGAAAAGGACGACGCCCGCCATGCTGAGAAGATGGCGAAGAAGAAGGCCGCCCGCGACAAGATCATGGCAAAGAAGACGGACGAGAAGGGCCTGATCATCGTCCACACCGGCAAGGGCAAGGGCAAGTCTTCGGCTGCTTTCGGCATGATCTTCCGCCATATTGCCCACGGCAAGCCGTCTGCCGTCGTGCAGTTCATCAAGGGCGCGATGTGGACCGGCGAACGCGATCTCATCGAAAAGCATTTTTCCGACATCTGCCAGTTCCACACGATGGGCGAGGGCTTTACCTGGGAAACGCAGGATAGGGCACGTGATGTGGCGGCGGCAAGTGCGGCCTGGGAAAAGGCCAAGGAACTGATCCGCGACGAGCGCAATTCCATGGTGTTGCTCGACGAAATCAACATCGCACTGCGCTATGACTATCTCGATATCAACGAGGTGGTGGCGTTCCTGAAAGCCGAAAAACCACACATGACGCATGTCGTGCTGACCGGCCGCAACGCCAAGGAAGAGTTGATCGAGATTGCCGATCTCGTCACCGACATGGAGCTTGTCAAACATCCTTTCCGGTCCGGCATCAAGGGGCAGCCGGGCGTGGAATTCTGATCCCGAGTTGACGAGATGGCTTCTCCTTTTTGATCGCCTGTCAATTCCAGGGCAGGACGATCATCAGCGAAAGCGGTGCAGCCTATCAATGACGCCAGAGGTAATGGAAGCCGGGTCGGTCTGGATCAAGTTCAGGTCGCGGCTTGGTGATTTGACAGGCGTGAGGCGAGTCCGGAGATTTGCGGTAATCCCTTCCCCGGAGGAGGCACCAGTGAAAAACTTTTTCCCTGAGACAGTTGTCGCATTCGCCATCTCTGTGTTTGGTGCATCTGTCGCGCAGGCGACGATCATCGACGACTGGAACATGGTGAAGGCCCCGGCGGCACCGACGCTGAAGCTTGTCAGCGTCGATACGTCAGATACGGCTCTGCTGCTCCTCGATTTCAACGGCGCGCAGGACCCGTCCAAGGGGCCGTGCAACACGAAGACCAAGCCGCGCTGCATCGCCTCGCTGCCGAAGGTGGAAAAGCTGATGGAAGAGGCACGCAAGAGCGGCTCGCCCGTCATCTACAGCATCACCGGCGGCGCGACGAAGGGCGATATCGCCACCGTTCTGGCGCCGAAGAAAGGCGATGCGGTCGTACAATCCGGCGCCAACAAGTTCATCAACACCGATCTCGAAAAAATCCTGACCGAAAAGCACATCAAGACCGTCATCTTGACCGGCACGGCATCCGAAGGCGCGGTGCTGAATACGGCAGCCTATGCGGCACTGAAGGGCATGAACGTCATCCTCCCCGTCGATGGCATGTCATCGGCCGACCCTTATGCCGAACAATATGTCGCCTGGCATTTCGCCAATGCGCCGGGTGTTTCGGCCAAGACAGTGCTGACCACGATTGATCAGATCAAGTTCTAAACCCCGAACCAGACACGCAGCGGGTTTGCGGGATCGGCCAGAAGTTTGATCGCAAAAGCGATGCAGACGATGACGAGCAGCGGCTTGATGAGCCTTGCGCCGATGCGCATGGCGAGCCGCGAGCCGAGCTGCGCGCCGAGGAACTGGCAGGCACCCATCAGCAGGCCGATCTTCCAGAGCGTGGCGCCGAAGCTTGCGAAGACGACGAGCGCGCCGAAATTCGAGCCGAGATTGAGAAGCTTGGTATGGGCGGTTGCCTTCAGCATGCCGAAGCCGGCAAGCGTGACGAAGGCCAGCATGAAGAAGGAGCCGGTGCCGGGGCCGAAGACGCCATCATAGAAGCCGATGACCGGCACCAGCGTCAGCCCGAAGAGGAAGGGTGTCATCCGGCGGTGCGTGTCGGAATCATTCAGGTTCGGCTTGACGGCGAAGAAGATGGCGATTGCGACCAGCAGGACCGGCATGATCGCCCGCAGCACCTGACCGGGAACGAGTGTGGCAAGGGCTGCGCCGAGCGCGCCGCCCATGACCGCCATCAGCGCCATCGGCAATTGTTCCGAGAGCTTCACATGGCCCTTGCGGGCATAGGCGATGGTTGCCGAAGCCGCGCCGAAGAGGGATTGCACCTTGTTGGTGCCGAGCGTCTGCAGCGGCGGGATGCCCGCTATCAGCATAGCGGGGACGGTGATGAGGCCGCCGCCGCCGGCGATGGAATCGACGAAACCGGCAAAGAAGGCAGCCGCGCAGAGCAGCAGAAGCAGATGGATGGCAATGTCAGGCAAGATGCTATTCCGGGAGAGGTATGCGGGGGGATTTCGGCGGCCTTGTTGCATTTCCTGCCTTGAGCTGCAATGGCTCCGGGGACACAGCGGAGCGCATTCGACTGACGGGAATGAGCGAAATCACCATTGATGAGACAAGGCGGCATGTGCTCGGGCTCGGTTGCGAGCGCAGGGCGCCTGATAGCGAGGTGATGGCGCTTGCCGTCGAGGCGTTGAGGGCGGCTGGTATCAGCGGGGCTGAGCTTGCGGCTGTTGCCTCGATCGATAGCCGCGCGCAAGAGCCGGCGATCCTCGCCGTTGCAGCGCATTTTTCCGTGCCTGTCGTGTTCTTCGATGCGGTGCGGCTGGAGAAGGAGACGCCGAGGCTGAGAAATCCTTCCGAGATCGTCTTTGCCCGCGTCGGCTGTCATGGCGTTGCCGAAGCCGCTGCCCTTGCGGCGATCGGCGAGGCTGCGGAGCTGGTGCTCGGTAAGATCAAATCTCGGCATGCGACAGCCGCCGTCGCCCGCATCGGGTTGCACAAAGCCTGACGGGCGTTATGGTGGCGGCATCTCGCGGCGCCGTCCGGCTGCCCAGCGATTCGAATCCGGAGCATCTTCGTTTTTTGAATCACGAATGTGCTCTATCTCTTTGTTTTCATGCAGTTCCGGGCGCAAAACCGCTGCAGGTTTTTGCTGGAATTGCTTTGGAGGATACATATGCACAAGGTCATTTATGACACAGATCCGGGCGTCGACGACGCAATGGCTCTTCTCTTCCTGCATCGCCATCCGGAGATCGACCTGATCGGCATCACCACTGTCTTCGGCAATGCCTCGATCGAGACGACGACGCGCAATGCGCTGTTCCTGAAGCAGGAATGGGATATCGCGGCGCCCGTCGCCAAGGGCGCAAGCGTCACCGTCGATCCCAACCGTCACGAGCGCCCCTGGCCGACCATGGTGCATGGCGAAAATGGCCTCGGTGACATGCCGGTGCCTGACGTTATCGACCTTCCGGTCGATCCGCGCCCGGCGCATCGTTTCATCATCGAGACCGTGCGGGCCAATCCGGGCGAGGTGACGCTGGTAGCCGTCGGCCGCATGACGAACTTGGCGCTGGCACTGAAGGAAGACCCCGAGATCGCCGGCCTCGTGAAGGACGTCGTCATCATGGGCGGCAATTTCTATGTGCCGGGCAATGTTTCGCCGGTCGCCGAAGCCAATATTCATGGCGATCCGGAAGCGGCCGATATCGTGCTGACCGCGCCGTGGAAGGTCGTCGCCATCGGTCTCGATGTGACCGCGGTGACGACGATGAGCCGCAGCTATCTCGGCGACATGGCAGCCAAGGGCGACAAGGCGGTCAAGCAGCTCGACGCGCTCTCGCAGTCCTATATCGACTTCTACAAGCACGCAGTCGAAGACGGCATGATGGTTCATGACAGTTGCGCCAGCGTCTATGTCGTGGCCCCGGAATTGTTCAAGACCATCACGGGCTCTGTGCGCGTCGTCTGCGGTGGCATTGCCGATGGCCAGACGGTTATCAAGCCGGATGGCCGTCGCTTTCCGCCGGGCGACTGGGACGGCCTGCCGAGCCAGATCGTTGCCACTGGCATTGAGTCGGACAAAGTGATCGAGCTGATCCGCGATACGCTTCTGCGCGTTTGATTGCCTCAGACGGGCCGGATGCGCGATCCACGGCCGGCCCGTCTTCAATTCCGGAATCCATCCAATCGTTTATCTGGATTGCTTGCAAGCTTGATTCCGGCTCTTGCGGAGTTGATTCAATCCAGTTTCGTCAACTTCCAGTGCTCGGCCCTCGACGCCGTTGACCTCGTGATCGGGCGGGCCTAGATCATCGAAATGATCGATAGTGCATTTTCACATCTGCCGGCGTTGGAGCCGGGCAGTGTCTGGCTTGTTGGCGCCGGTCCGGGCGATCCGGGCCTGCTCACTTTGCTGGCTGCCAAGGGGCTCGCGGAAGCCGATGTGATCGTCCATGATGCGCTGGTCAACGAGGAATGCCTGAAGCTCGCACGAACCGGCGCGGAGCTCGAATATGCGGGAAAACGCGGCGGCAAGCCGTCTGCCAAGCAGCGAGATATTTCGCTTCGGCTGGTGGAATTGGCGCGGGCCGGTAAACGCGTGCTGCGGCTGAAGGGTGGCGATCCCTTCGTCTTCGGGCGCGGTGGGGAAGAGGCGCTGACGCTGGTCGAGCACAATATACCGTTCCGCATCGTGCCGGGTATTACCGCCGGGATCGGTGGGCTTGCCTATGCCGGCATTCCGGTGACGCATCGTGAAATCAACCATGCCGTGACCTTTCTCACCGGCCATGATTCCTCCGGCATCGTACCCGATGCGGTCAATTGGGAGGCGATCGGCAAGGGCTCGCCCGTCATCGTCATGTATATGGCGATGAAACATATCGCCCAGATCAGCGCCAACCTGATCGCATCGGGCCGTTCGGCTTTCGAGCCCGTGGCTTTCGTTTGCAATGCAGCGACCGGCGACCAGCAGGTGCTGGAAACGACGCTCGGTGAAGCCCCCGATGCAGTCGCCGCCTCCGGGCTGGAACCGCCGGCGATCGTCGTCGTCGGTGAAGTGGTGCGGCTGCGCGCCTCGCTCGACTGGCTTGGCGCGCTCGGCGGCCGCCGCCTGCAGCCGGATCCCTTCAGACATGCCGGCGGGCAAGGGAGGGAGACAGCATGAGCGGGTTGCTGATCGCCGCACCATCCTCCGGTTCCGGCAAGACGACGGTGACGCTCGGGCTGCTGCGGGCGCTGCGCAATCGCGGTGTGGCCGTCGCACCCGGCAAGGCCGGCCCCGATTACATTGATCCGGCCTTCCATGCTGCGGCAAGCGGCGCGCTCTGCCTGAATTTCGATCCCTGGGGCATGCGGCCGGAGTTGATTTCCGCCAATGCGACGCTGCACCGCTCCGGCGACCGGGTGTTGCTGATCGAGGGCATGATGGGGCTGTTCGACGGAGCGGCGGACGGGCGCGGCACGGCGGCGGATCTTGCGGCCCAGCTCGGGCTTTCGGTCGTGCTGGTCGTCGATGCTTCGCGGCTGTCGCAATCGGTGGCGCCGCTTGTCAGCGGCTTTGCCGGTTTCCGCGCCGATGTGCGCATTGCCGGCGTCATCCTCAACAAGGTCGGCAGCGACCGGCATGAGGCGATGCTGCGCCAGGCGCTGGAAGCGATCCGCATGCCCATCGTTGCCGTCATCCGCAAGGATGCGATGCTGGCCTTGCCGGAGCGGCATCTGGGGCTGGTACAGGCCGGAGAGCATGGCGCGCTCGATGCGTTCATCGACTATGCGGCGAATGCCGTTGCCGAAGAGTGCAATTTCGAGTTCCTGATGCGCATCGCGCGTCAGGGCATGAACCGTCCATCGGCTGCCAATATTGCCCGGCTGATGCCCTTCGGCACGCACATTGCCGTTGCCCGCGATATCGCCTTTGCCTTCTGCTACGAGCATATGCTGCTCGGTTGGCGGCGGCGTGGGGCTGAGATTTCCTTCTTTTCGCCGCTGGCGGACGAAGCCCCGTCGGAGGCTGCCGATGCGATCTATCTGCCGGGCGGCTATCCCGAACTGCATGCGGGAAAGCTTGCGGCTTCGCAGAATTTTGCAGCGGGCATGAAGGCTGCGGCGGGGCGCGGCGTACGCATCTACGGCGAATGCGGCGGCTATATGGTGCTCGGTGACGGGCTGATCGACGCGAGAGGCGAGCGCCATGAAATGCTCGGCCTGCTGCCGGTCATCACCAGTTATGAGACGCGCAAGCGGCATCTCGGTTACCGGCGCGTGACGCCGCTCGCAGGTGGCTTCTTCGACAGGCCGATGACGGCGCATGAATTCCACTATTCGACCATCGTCTCTGAAGGGGAGGCCGACCGGATGTTCGCCACGCAGGATGCGCTCGGCAACGATCTCGGCCTGGCCGGATTGCGGCGCGGGCAGGTGGCCGGCTCCTACATGCATCTGATCGATCTTGCGGGAGCTGCCGCATGAATGTGCCGATCGTGCATGGCGGCGGCATTACCGCAGCGGTGGCAAGCTTCGGCGGGCGGCCGGAGGATTGGCTGGATCTTTCGACCGGCATCAATCCCAATCCGGTGACGCTGCCGGATATCCCGGCGTGGGTGTGGCATCGGCTGCCGGACCGGCACCTGGTCGAGACGGCGCGATATGCTGCGCGCGATCACTATCGCAGCGGCGCGATCCTGCCGCTTCCGGTTCCCGGCACGCAATCGGTGATTCAGCTTCTGCCGCGGCTCGTTCAGCAGGGAAGGCGGGTGGCAATCCTGTCGCCGACCTATGGGGAATATGCGCGGGCTTTCAGCGTTGCGGGTTTCACGGTCGATGCGGTCAGGGATATCGATGACATCGGTGCACAGCACGGGCTGGCAGTCGTCGTCAATCCGAATAATCCGGATGGCCGCATACACTCTTCCGACAGGCTGGACGCGCTGCATGATCGGTTGAAGGCGACGGGCGGCTTTCTTGTTATAGATGAGGCTTTCGGGGATACGAGCCCGGAGGCAAGCCTCGTGCCGCGTGCATCAGATCTTCCGAACCTGATCATCTTCCGTTCCTTCGGCAAGTTCTTCGGCCTTGCAGGCCTCAGGCTCGGTTTTGCCATTGCACGGGGCGATATCCTCCAGCATTTCGAGGACTGGCTCGGTCCCTGGGCGGTATCGGGGCCGGCGCTGTTTCTGGCGGGCTCGCTGCTGAATTCAGATGTCTCCGCCATTGCCCGCTCGATTGCCGAGCGCCAGGCGGGCCTGCATGCCGTGCTTGCCGAGGCAGGGCTTGCCGCTGCCGGCGGCACGGCGCTTTTCACCCTCGTTGCCGATGCGAAGGCCGGTGACATTTACACTGAACTCTGTCGCCATCATATTCTCGTCCGCCGGTTCGATTATGCGCCGGATTGGCTGCGCTTCGGCCTTGCGCCTGACGCTGCTGATGATGCACGACTTGCCGCGGCCCTTCGGAGCTTTGACCGATGAATTTGGATGAACATTCTCTCGTGCTGGTTCTGGCGCTGCTGCTTGACCGCATCATCGGCGATCCGCAATGGCTGTGGCTGCGCGTTCCGCATCCGGTCGCCATCTTCGGCAGGGCGATCGGCTATTTTGACCAGCATTTCAACCGCGACAGCCTGAGCAAGGCGCAGCGTCGGCAGAACGGCGTGGTCACAATCCTCGTGCTCTCGGCGCTCGCCGTCGTTACCGGCCTGGTGCTGCACTGGTTCCTCATGCTCTTCGGCCCCGTCGGCATTCTGCTGGAAGTCTTCTGCGTGGCGATTTTTCTGGCGCAAAAGAGCCTGTCGGATCATGTCGCGGCGGTTGCCACGGCATTGAAGGACGAAGGCCTTATCGGCGGTCGCAAGGCCGTCTCGCGCATCGTTGGGCGCGATCCGGAAACGCTGGATGAGCCGGGTGTCTGCCGTGCGGCGATCGAAAGCCTCGCCGAGAACTTCTCCGATGGCGTCGTGGCGCCGGCTCTCTGGTTTGCGATCTTCGGCCTGCCTGGCCTGTTTTTCTATAAGATGCTCAATACAGCGGATTCGATGATCGGTCATCGTTCGGAAAAATACGTCGATTTCGGCTGGGCCTCGGCACGGCTCGACGATATCGCCAACTGGCCGGCGGCGCGCCTCTCGATCCCGCTGATCGCCGTCGGCGCCGGCATCCGCCGCGGCACGACCGCCTTCCGTGATGCGTTCAAGGTCGGTATCCGCGACGGCAAGCTGCACCGCTCGCCGAATTCCGGCCGCCCGGAAGCGGCCATGGCCGGCGCGCTCGATCTCCAGCTTGCCGGCCCGCGTGTCTATTCGGGCGTGGTGGTGCGCGAGCCGATGATCAACGGCACGGGCCGGGATATGGCGACGGCAGGCGATGTCGAGGATGGGATTTCGGTCTTCCAGGCGAGCTGCATGGCCTTGACGCTGCTTGCCTTCGTGGCTTTCGTCTGCCTGCTCTAAGTCCGCCGTCTCGCCGTCATCAGCAGGCCCGCCAGCATACCGCTCAGCAGGCCGAGCGATAGCGGCAGGCCCTGATGCCCTATCATCTGCATCGCCAGACCCGTCGCAGGCGAGCCTGCGATACCGCCAATGCCCCAGACGAAGGCGAAGGCGGCGTTGCCGGCGATCAGGGCGGAACCAGTGAAACGCTCGCCGAGCTGGATCAGCGCGATGGTATAGATGCCGAACGAGACCCCGCCCCAGAGGAAAATCAGCGGCCAGACCAGCCAGGTATCGAAGACGACAGGCAGGAGGAGGCAGCCGATCAGGTAAGCCAGGACGCAGAACAACAGTGTCCGCCGCGAGCCGAACCGTTCGGCAGCGCGCCCGAGCACGATCTGCAGGGCGGCATTGCCTGTTATGAAACAGGTGATCAGCGAGGCGATGCGCTCCTCCGCACTGCCGAGGGCGGCGCCATAGACTGCAAACAGGGAGAGCAGGATCTGCTCGAAGGTGGCAGCAGTGAAGACCGCGAGCAGCAGGAGCGGCGCCATTTTGAAGAAGCCGCCGACCGATATTGCCTCGCCTTCATGCGGCATTTGAGGCAGGCGCCTGACGACAGCCAGGACGATCAGGCCGCAGGCAAGGAAAGCGGCGATGCCGATCAGGAAGGGCTGCCAGCTCTCGGTGCCGACAAGGCCGAGCGAGAGCGGGCCGATGGCAAAGCCGGTCGAAACGATCGAGGAATAGAGGCCCAGGATGCGGCCACGGCGCTCAGCAGGCGTGAGCGAGAGCAGCCAGGTCTCGCTGATCACGTAAAGCGGGTTGGCGAAGAAGCCGAGCAGGAAGCGCAGCGGCATCCAGACCCAGATATCCTGTATCAAGGCAATGGCGGCGAGGCTGAGCGCGGCCAGCATCGAACACAAGATCGCCAGCCGTGCTGCGCCCACGCGGCGCGACAGAGCGGGAATGAACGGCGCCGAGACGATGAAACCTGTTGGAGTCATCGCCGCCGACAGGCCGATCAGGCCCGATGCCGTGCCTTGCCGCTCAAGGATGAAACTCAAGAGCGGATAGGTGAGCCCCTGCGCCACCGCAAATACGGTGACGGTCGCGATAATGCCTGCCATCGCGGCCATGGGCATGCGGTCCTGCTGAGGGACCAGCGGTCTTTCAGCGGCCATGCCTGGCTGGAGATCCGATGTCATGGCAAGATGGCCTCACACGTGCCAGAAGAAGCTGGCGCTCTCTGCCCCAAGCTGCTGTTCCGTCAAGCCGAGGTCATCAATCGGAACGGATTTGATCTCCGACCTTCGCTTCCACTCGCTGCGGATACGGATGCGCCAGAACCAGCGCGCGATCACGCTTCGCAAAATGACAAAGCCCTGGTGCCGGCGCAACGGCTTGCGATGCGAAGCGGATGCGAGAGTGCAGCAATCGCTCATGATAACCTCCACAGGGTTTGAAGGTCCCAAGATCTTCGACTTCGGACGAGCCCGGAGTCTGAAGGATGCGGCAGGCGCCGTAATTAAGCGCTTCCAAAAAGTTCTCAAAGATTTCCAAAGCCGCAGAAAAGTTATCCATTTGGCTACCTATGTTGACAGCGAGGCCTTCCTGTGATCAGGTAGCCATATGGCTACGTATGAACCGAACCTGCCACGCATCTTTGGCGCTCTTTCCGATCCGACACGGCTCGCGGTCGTGGAAAGACTTGTGAAAGGCCCTGCGTCTGTCTCTGAGCTGTCCGATCCCTTTGATCTGGCGCGTCCTTCTTTTCTCAAGCATCTGCGGGTTCTCGAAGAGGCCGAGCTCGTAACATCGGTCAAATCGGGCAGAGTTCGAACCGTCAGTCTCGCGCCGGATGCGCTGGGTTGGGTCGAGGCGTGGGTGCGCGAGCATCGCCGGGCCTTGGAGGGCCGTCTCGATCGCTTGGAAACGTTTCTTGGTCAGGAGCAATGAGATGACAAGTCCAAAGCAAGTTCACGAAACAATAGTGATCGAACGCCTTTTGCCGAACTGCCGCGACCATGTCTGGTCTGCCTGGGCGCTGATCGAAAAGAAGAAAGCGTGGTTCGGCCAGGGCATGACCAAAATGGAGTTCTGGCCAGGCGGGACCGAGCATCTCACGCATGTCTCGGACATGGGCACTCATACCAACGAAACCCGGTATTTCGAGATCAAGGACCGCGAACGGATCGTCTTCGCCTATTCTATGGCGCTGAATGGGAGAATTCACTCGGTGTCACTTGCCACCGTCGTCTTTGCGGACCATGGCGGGGGCACCCGACTGACCTATACCGAACAGATGTGTGTCATTCCTCCGAGTGACGGTGCCGAAGGCCGCAAGCACGGATGGACGGCATTGCTAAAGGCCCTGGAGGACTTTCTCGCCACGGATACAATGGCACGGGCGTGATTCATCAGGACAATAGGACATGACAGCCTCATCTTCCTTTCTCGGGCTTCCCGATCGTCTGGGCGATGGCCGTACGCCACAAGCGGTGATCTTCTCGGCCGCTCACGGCAGCACCTATCCCGGCAAGGACAGCAGCGGTTATGCGCCGGCCGCCGGCGCCATCCGCGCTGCTAGCCAGGAGGATGCAGGTCTCATCGAGCACTGGGATTTCGATCTCGGCGGCCCGCTTTTTGCCGGCGGACCGGTTTCCTGCGTCGATGCGGGTCAGATCGAGACCACCATGCATGACAATGCCGGCAACCGCGCCCGGATCGAGGCGAAGACGCGCGAAATCCTGGCGCTATCGGCCGTACCGATCCTGCTCGGGGGCGATTGTTCTGTGACCTTTCCCTTCCTTGCCGGCTTCGCGGATCAAGGGCCGGTCTGGGTTCTGCAGATCGATGCCCATATCGATTGGCGCGACGAGGTGCATGGCGAGCGCTACGGCTATTCGAGTCCGATGCGTCGGGCGAGCGAGATGCCGCATGTCGCCGGTATGGTGCAAGCCGGCCTGCGCAGCGTTGGCAGCGCGCGCATCGCTGAGGTGGAAGCGGCGCAGCACTATGGCAGCCGCTTTGTCACTGCCCGCGAAATCCACACCGCCGGCGTCGAAGCCGCTCTCCGGCATATTCCCGAGGGAGCACGGGTCGTCGTTACCCTCGATTGTGACAGCATCGATCCCGGCATCATGCCGGGCGTGGCGGCGCGTGTCCCTGGCGGCCTCACCTATACACAGGTGATCGACCTGATCGCCGGCCTTGGCAGGCGGGCGAGGATCGCAGGGTTCGACCTGGTCGAGTTTTATCCTCCCACCGATATCGACGACCTGTCGGCGCTGACCGCAGCGCGCGTGCTCGTCAATGCGGTCGGCGCCGTCGTCCGGCAGAATTGAATGCCGAGATCGAATGGCATCAGTCGGAGCGGTTCCAACTTGGCATGAAAACCCCTAGGATGCGCGCCATGCAGGGAGCGCGTTTTGCCTTTGGTCCGTTCGTGCTTGATCCGGAGGCGGGGACGCTTCTTCGGAACGACGACCCCGTTGCCGTCGGGCACCGTGGGGTGAAGTTGCTTGCCGCGCTCGTCGGGCGGCCCGGCGCAATTCTGGCCAAGACCGAGCTGATGGACGCGGCGTGGCCGGGCATGGCGGTCGAGGAAGGCAATCTTACCGTCCAGATCGCGCAGTTGCGGAAGCTGCTGGGGCCGACCGAGGATGGCGAGGAGTGGATCTCCACGGTTCCGCGCATCGGCTATCGCTTCACCGGCGCTATAAAACAGCTCGGCAGCGGCAAGCGGAAAGCTTTGGCGCTGCCCGACAAACCCTCGATTGCCGTGCTGCCCTTCGTCACCGTCGGCGGCGATCCGGAGCAGGAGGACTTTGCGGATGGCCTGACCGAAGACCTGATCACCGATCTTTCCCGGACCTCTGATCTCTTCGTCATCGCCCGCAACTCGAGTTTTACCTATAAGGGAAAGGCGATGGATGCGCGTGATATCGCCCAAGAGCTCGGTGTACGCTATCTGCTCGATGGAAGTGCCAGACGGGCGGCCGGTCGCGTGCGTATCAATGCCCGGCTCGTCGATGCCGAAAGTGGCGATCATCTCTGGGCAGAGCGTTTCGATCGCAGCCTCCAGGATATCTTTGCCGTTCAGGACGAGGTCACGGGCAAGATCGTCGAGGCGCTGCTCGGCCGGCTGCGCCCGCTGCCGCCGCGCAATCGGCCCAAAAGCCTCGATGCCTACGATCTCTGCGTGCGGGCGCGCACGCTGATGGATGATGCGCCGCAAAGTGCGTGGGAAACGCAACTGATGCTGACGCGGGCGATCGCGCTCGATCCTGATTACGCCGAAGCCCATCGCTGGCTTGCGCTGAACCACTGGATGGGATGGGTGCATAGCGGCGGTCCGACCGAAGCCAATCGCAGCGTTGCCCTGGAGCTGGCGCGCAAGGCCGTCGCGCTCGATCCCAACGATGCCGGCTGCCGCTGGGTGCTCGCTTATCTGCTTGCCTATGAGCGCAGCTTCGCGGAGGCCGACGCGGAATTCGAAAAAGCCATCGAACTCGACCCGAACGAGGCTGATACCTGGGCGGCCATGTCTGATATCGCCGTGCTCTCCGGGCGGATCGACGAGGGTCGTGAGCATATCGGCAAAGCGTTTCGGCTGAATCCATTTCCGGCCAGCTGGTATTATCTGACGCTCGGCCAGGCGCAATATGCCGCCGGCGACTACGAAGCCGTTGTCAAGACGCTGCGCCGGGAGGAAACCTATCGCACGAGTTCACGCCGTTTCCTGGCGGCAGGCCTTGCCCAGCTCGGCCGGCTCGAAGAGGCCCGAGCAGAGGCGGAGCTGTTCCTCGTCGCAAATCCGCATTTCACGATCAGCCACTGGGTCGCTATGGAGCCGTTCCGCGACACAGCCACACTTGCGCATTTCGTGGACGGCTACCGCAAAGCCGGGTTTCCCGAGTGACGCCAGTATCGCATTGGCCCTGTCTCTTTAAAAATGTGATTACCATTCGAGTTAAAGCAAAAATAGGTAGTATTGTTTTAATCTCTTCTCCTGTTGGGCGTGAAAGCCTTTAGAGTTCGGCAGAGGGGATACTATGAAGACGTTTTTTGCGGCTGCGACCGCAGTATTGTTGCTGCAGATTTCTCCCGCTGCAGCGCAGGCGGCGACGCTGGTTGCCAATATCAGCATCAGCAAGCAGACGATGACAGTTACTGAAAACGGTTGGGTAAAGTATCGCTGGAAGGTTTCGACGGCGCGCAAGGGTTATTCTACGCCGACCGGTTCGTGGAGCGCCAAGTGGTTGTCGCGCGATCACCGGTCGAAGAAATACGACAATGCGCCGATGCCGTTTGCCGTGTTCTTTAACGGCGGTTATGCCGTACACGCCACGTTCGACCGCAAGCGGCTCGGCACGCCGGCCTCGCATGGCTGCGTGCGACTTGATCCCAATAATGCCGCGCAGTTCTTTTCGATGGCGCAGGAAAATGGCCTTGCCAATACCCGCGTGGTGATCACGCAGTAAGCAAATCAAGCGCTAACGAGGCGCTCCAGTTCGTCCATATCGGGAACGACTATATGGCGATTGTTCTCGATGCGGATGACACCCTGCTTGCGCAGCTTCGTCATCTGGCGGCTGACGGTTTCGATCGTCAGCCCCAGGAAATCGGCAATCTCTGCGCGTGATAGCGGCAGGTCGAAGGCCGTGCTGCTGGTTGTTTCCGGCTCGGCATGCGTGGCGATGAGATAGAGGAGGCTTGCGACTTTTTCCTGAGCCGTGCGACGGCCGAGTGTCAGCATCCATTCCCGCGCCGCGTCCAGCTCCTTCAGCGCTTGGGCATGCAGGTTCTGCCGCAGTTCCGGCGTATCCGCGATCATGCGGTCGAGCAGGCTGCGGGGAAAGACGCAGATTTCCGCCGGCGTGGCCGCTTCGGCCGACAGCGTGCTCTCAGGCACGAAGGGGCGGCCGATGAAATCGGGGGCGAATTGCAGGCCGACGATCTGCTGGCGCCCATCGGGCATGACCTTGCAGAGCTTCACCACGCCATCCATGATGTTGGAATAGGACGTGACTTCTTCGCCCTGCGCGACGATTTCGCGGCCGGCGTCGACCTTGCGGCGCGTCGAGTGCCTGCTGAGCTCGCGCAGTTGCGCAGCCGCCAGCGCCCCGCAGACTACGCCCTGGCGTGCCTCGCAGATGCGGCAGGTTGCCGGGATACCTATGTCAGGATCTTCACTGCGCGCGATGTCCACGTTCCGATGCCCCGATGCCCGATGCGACCATGTGCCTGCGTTTGAGTCACGCTTCGGCTCCAAAGTCATCTATCCCGATTTCTTGCTTCTGCATCTTGATGTTTATCAATTCCGACCTGATTCCGATTTGATTCAGATCAAATTCCTTCCCGGCAGCTGTGCGCTGAGCGCACCGTTGGCCGAAAGCCTTTGCCGTCACGGAGACTGGAAAAGTCTTTAGCCGGGTGGGTGCTCGCGCTTCGGTGCCCATCTGCGCCAGGCCAAAGGGCGCCATTCCATTGCTGTTTAGGCAACACCTGTGGGCCAAATTGCGCTGCAACCGGGACGAAAGCATTGGCTTTTGAAATGGATTTGCCTATGAGGAGGGGAATCTTCATTTCCAAGAGGTAGAGCGAGTGACCGCTACATTCGATAAAGTTGCCGACATCATTGCTGAAACCAGCGAGATCGATCGCGCAACGATCACGCCGGAAAGCCACACGATCGACGACCTCGGTATCGACAGCCTCGACTTCCTCGATATCGTTTTCGCCATAGACAAGGAATTCGGCATCAAGATTCCGCTTGAGAAGTGGACGCAGGAAGTCAATGAAGGCAAGGTTTCCACCGAAGAATATTTCGTACTGAAGAACCTCTGCGCCAAGATCGACGAGCTGCGCGCCGCCAAGGCTTGACGCCAAGTCATCAGGTTTTTTTCACGCCCTGCCGCCAGTGATATGGCGGCCGGGCGATTTTGTTCCTAAGTAGGCCTTCCGACGGGCTTTTCGCACGTCGCGCCGGAGAAGTCTGATGCTGCTGGAATATTTCCAGATGATTGATCGCGTCGAGGCGGTGGACCTTGAGAAGCGCACGCTCGTTGCGCGCTCGGTTGTGCCGGCCAAGAGCCCCGTTTTCGAAGGGCATTTTCCGGGCATGCCGCTCGTTCCCGGTGTGCTTCTCATCGAAACCATGGCGCAGGCTTCCGGCATGCTGGTGCTTGCCGCCACCGATTTTACGGCCATGCCCTTCCTGATGTCGGTCGATGGCGCCAAGATGCGTACTTTCGTCGAGCCGGAAGCGGTGCTCGACATCGAGGCTTTCCTCGAACATGACGGCTCCGGTTTTGCCGTTACCAAGGCAAAGATCACCAGCGGCGGCAAGAAGGTCTGCGACGCGCAGCTCAAGCTGCGTACCATGCCGTTCAGCGAAATTCCGCTCGGCGATATCGTGAAGAAACGTGCCGGCGAAGTGGGCCTGATGGACGCCATCGCTGCGCAGGGGGCGAAGGCCCAGGGGAGTGAATAGATGAGCAAGGCCGCCAATGACGTCGTCATCACCGGTGTCGGCATCGTAACCTGTCAGGGCGTGGGCAAGGATGCGCATATTGCGCTGCTGACGGCCGATGCCGCGCCCGCGACCATTGTCGAAACCGAGAAGTTCAGGCCCTATCCAGTCCATCCGCTGCCTGAGATCGACTGGTCGCAGCAGATCGCCAAGCGCGGCGACCAGCGCCAAATGGAAAACTGGCAGCGCATCGGCGTTTTTGCGGCGGGTCTGGCGCTCGACGATGCCGGCTTCAAGGATGATCTCGAAGCCTGCGGCACGATGGACATGATCGTGGCGGCCGGCGGCGGCGAGCGCGATATCAATGTCGATACGCTGATCGTCGACGAGGGCCTGAAGCGCAACGACCGCGAGCTGCTGCTCAACGAGAAGCTGACGACGGAACTGCGTCCGACGCTGTTCCTCGCGCAGCTTTCCAACCTGCTCGCCGGCAATATTTCCATCGTTCACAAGGTCACCGGCTCCTCGCGAACCTTTATGGGCGAGGAAGCGTCCGGCGTTTCCGCTGTCGAGACAGCCTTCTGGCGCATCAAGTCGGGTGAATCCACCCATGCGCTCGTCGGCGGCGCCTTTGCGGCAGAACGCCAGGACATGATCCTGCTGACGGAAGCGATCGGCGCCCATACGCGCGGCGAATGGGCGCCGCTCTGGTCGCGTTCCGGGCTCGAGGGTGGTGGCATGATCACCGGTTCGGCCGGTGCGTTTCTGGTGCTGGAATCGCGCAAGCATGCTGAAGAGCGCGGCGCGCATATCTATGCGACAATCGGTGCTGTCGAGGGCGACCGCGGCAATCGCGCCGCCGGCAATTTCGAAAAGCGCATGGAGCGGCTGCTGAAGCCTGCCGCTGATCTGCCGGCCGAGAGCACGGCTGTTTTCTCCGGCTCGACCGGCATGCATGAGCTTGCCGCCCGCGAAAAGGCAGTGCTTGAGCATCAGCTTGCGGGTGCTGCTATCCGCGGCTTCGGCGGCGTTTCCGGCCACACGATCGAGGCGCAGTTCACGCTCGGCCTTGTGCTTGCAGCGCTCGCCATCGACGCCAAGGCCAAGGTTCCGCCTTTTGACGCAGCGAACGAAGCGCCGATGAAGGCAGGAACGAAGGCAGCCGTCGTAACCACCGTCGGACATCAGCGCGGCGAAGGCGTCGCCGTTCTCTCGGCAGAAGCGTGAGGAGTGACTGAAATGACAGCGTCCGTTTATAAGGATCATCTCGGCCGGCCGATCGTCGCGGTCACCGGCATGGGCATCATCACTTCGCTCGGCCAAGGCCTCAGAGATAATTGGGCGGCTCTTTCCTCCGGTACATCCGGCATCCACGAGATCAGCCGGTTCCCGACCGAAGGTCTCTCGACGCGCATCGCCGGTACCGTCGATTTCATCGATATCCCGGTGCCGAACGCCGTCGAGCGTTCCTATGCCTTTGCGCGTGAGACGACCATCGAGGCGCTTGCCGATGCCGGCATTTCCGGCGATTTCAATGGTCCGCTGTTCCTGGCCGCACCGCCGATCGAGCCGGAATGGAGTGCCCGTTTCGAGCTTGCCGACCGTTCGCCGGCCGCCGACCATCCGGGCGATGCCTATGAGCGGTTCCTCGCTGCCATGCGCCAGCGTCCTGATCCGGCCTTCCATGAGGCAGCGCTGTTCGGCGCGATTTCCGAGCGCTTGTCCGACCGCTTCGGCACGCGCGGCCTGCCGGTCACGCTATCGACGGCCTGTGCATCGGGTGTGACGGCCATCCAGCTCGGCATCGAGGCGATCCGCCAGGGCCGCACCGACCGGGCGCTGACGGTTGCGACCGACGGTTCGCTGAGTGCCGAAGCGCTGATCCGCTTCTCGCTCCTCTCGGCTCTCTCTACCCAGAACGATCCGCCGACCAAGGCCTCCAAGCCGTTCAGCAAGGATCGCGACGGTTTCGTCATCGCCGAGGGTGCGGCGACGCTGGTGCTGGAATCGCTGGAGGCGGCTGTCGCACGCGGCGCCAAGGTGCTCGGCATCATGAAGGGTGCGGGCGACAAGGCCGACAGCTTCCACCGCACGCGCTCGTCGCCCGATGGCGGCCCGGCAATCGCGACGATCCGCGCAGCCCTTGCGGATGCCGGCATGAGCGAGGACGATATCGGTTATATCAACGCGCACGGCACCTCGACGCCTGAAAACGACAAGATGGAATATGGGTCGATGTCTGCCGTCTTCGGCGAAAAGCTGGTTGGCATTCCGGTCTCGTCCAACAAGTCGATGATCGGTCATACGTTGACGGCAGCCGGCGCCGTCGAGGCGGTCTTCTCGCTGCAGACCATGCTGACTGGCACGCTGCCGCCGACGATCAATTACAACAATCCGGATCCGTCGATCGTTCTCGATGTCGTCCCGAACAAGAAGCGGGAAGCCCAGGTTTCGGCCGTGCTTTCCAACTCTTTCGGCTTCGGCGGACAGAACGCCAGCCTTGTCATGGCGCTCGAACCGGCTTAGAGACCCTCCTTGATTTTGGGACGAAGTGGTTTTTGACGTCCTCGGGCTTGCCCGAGGATCTACCCGCGTCACGCGATAACCGCTGGCAGATGCTCGGGACAAACCCGAGCATGACGACGATCCACGTAGAAGAAAGAACTATACATCATGCGCGCGCTGCAACTGATCGATGACCGCAAGCTTGAGATCACCGACCTGCCGGAACCGGATGCCCCGGCTGCCGGTGAAGTGACGCTGCGCGTCAAGGCGGTGGCGCTGAACCACATCGATGTCTGGGGCTGGCGCGGCATGGCTTTCGCCAAACGCAAGATGCCGCTCGTCATCGGCGCGGAAGCCTCCGGCGTGGTCGAGGCGATCGGCCCCGGCGTTGCCAATGTTCTGCCCGGCCAGCTCGTGGCGATCTACGGCGCGCGCACCTGCGGCCTCTGCCGCCCATGCCGCGAAGGCCGCGACAATCTCTGCGAACACGTTTCCGGCGTGCACGGCTTCCATCTGGATGGTTTTGCGCAGGAGAAGGTGAACCTGCCGGCGCGCCTGCTGGTTCCCGCGCCTCCCGGCGTCGATGCTGTCGGTGCAGCCCTTGCGCCCGTCACCTTCGGCACGGTCGAGCATATGCTCTTCGACAATGCCAAGCTGGAACCCGGTGAGACGATCCTCGTGCATGCCGGCGGCTCCGGCATCGGCACGGCGGCGATCCAGCTTGCCAAGAAGATCGGCTGCACCGTGATCACTACCGTCGGCTCCGACGACAAGATCGAGAAGGCCAAGGCGCTTGGCGCCGATCACGTCGTCAACTACCGCACCGATCGTTTCGAAGGCGTGGTGCGCAAGCTCACCAAGAAGAAGGGCGTCGACGTCGTCTTCGAACATGTGGGCAAGGATACCTGGGCCGGCTCCATGCTCTGCATGAAGCGGGGCGGGCGTCTCGTCACCTGCGGCTCGACCTCGGGTGTTTCGACCGAGATGAACCTGATGATGCTCTTCCAGCAGCAGTTGAAGCTCTTCGGCTCCTTCGGCTGCCGCATGGAGAACATGGCGGATGCCATGCAGAAGATGGGCCGCGGCCTCGTTCATCCCGTCATCGATACCGAAGTCAGCTTCGACGATATCGACCGCGCGCTGGAGCGCATGGAATCCCGGCAGATCTTCGGCAAGATCATCCTGAAGATGGACTGACCGGGTGAAGCTGTTCATCACCCGGATCGTTCTGGCGCTCAGGCGTTTCCAGCAATGGCTGGTGGCGCAGCTGATGTTCGGCTTCCTGAACTTCCTGAAGCTTTTTCCGGCCGATGGCGCCATGCGCTTTGCCGACTGGATGACCCGCCAGATCGGCCGGCGGCTGAAGCGCCACAAGCTGATGCTCTACAATCTGCGTCGAGCTTTCCCCGAGAAAAGTGAGGCGGAGCTCGAAGAGATCGCGCTGGAAAGCTGGGGCAATATGGGCCGGCTCGCGGCCGAGTACGTCTTTCTGGACCAGCTCTTCGATTTCGATCCGGAACGGGCGGAGCCCGGCAGGGTAGAAGTCTCGGGCATTCCGATCTTCCTGGACCTTCGCGACAATCCGCGCCCCTTTATCGTTTTTACCGGCCATACCGGCAATTTCGAGCTATTACCGGTTGCCGGCAACGCCTTCGGTCTCAGCGTGACCGTGCTCTTCCGCCCGCCGAACAATCCTTACGTAGCGCAGAAGGTCTTCGATTTCCGCAGCGGCCGCATGGGCAAGCTCGTGCCTTCGCATGCCGGCTCCTCCTTTGCGCTGGCGCGCCAGCTCGAAGCAGAGCAGGGCGTTGGGGTCCTCGTCGACCAGAAGTTCAGCCGAGGGTTGAAGACGACGTTTTTCGGACTTGAAACCAAGACCAATCCGCTGCTGCCGAAGCTGGTGCGGCAGTTCAATTGTGAGGTCTATCCGGCCCGCTGCATCCGTCTTCCCGGCAATCGCTACCGGCTGGAGATCGAGCCGAAGCTGGAGATGCCGCGCGACGAGAAGGGCAACCTGGATCTTGCCGCCACGGCACAGATGATGAACGACAAGGTTGAAAGCTGGGTGCGCGAAAACCCCGCCCAATGGCTTTGGTACCATGACCGCTGGGATATCAAACGTTCCGTCAATCTGTAGGATTCTGCCTGTAAGGTTTTGCTCCTGATTTGTAATCGGTGAAAAGCGACAGGTCTGCTTGAGTTGAAACTGAGCACGGTTCATGTTACGCCTCTCTACTATGGCGCGTAAAGTGCCTACCGTAAGGCGTAATCTTTCATTAAGCGTAGGCCTCGACCGGTTTCGGAACATTTCTCAGGAAAAGGATATGGGGGGTATCTTGCTTGAGCTATTCAGAGCGTTTTCCTTACGCTGCGTGCAGATCGAGGAAGCAATAAGGCTAGGAGACGACGGACGCGTTGCCGCACTTGATCGCGATATCCAGCCGCTGGTCGAGGCAATCCTCGCATGCAGGGCATCGAGCCTCGTCGAGATCTATATGCAACTTCAGTTTGTAAGCTATCTCATCGCGCAGGATGCGGATGACGGGGCTTTCGTGACGCAATATGCTGCCGTGCTCTCCTATCTGCTCGACCGCTATTTCGGCGCCCATGCGCCGGACTGGCGCGTGCCGCTGCCGGTGGACATGAAGCTCAGGCAGCCGCCCGCCTATATTCCCGATACAGATAATGGCCAGTTCCTCAACGCGGCCATACTGCAGACGCTGCCTGACCGCGTGGCGGTGCTGACCAAGGATTACCGCTACCTCTACTCCAATCCCGTCAATTGCGCCCATCTCGGCAAGAATGCCATGCAACTCATCGGCCGCCATATTGTCGAGTTCATCGGCGAGGAGCGCTTTGCCGGCGAGGTGAAGGAAAAGCTCGACGCGTGCTTCGACGGCACGCCGGCAGATTACACCTACGCGCGGGACGAGCGGCACAACCGCTGCCGCATGGTGCCGCTCCGCGATGCGGCGAAGAAGGTGATCGGGGCACTGATCACCATTCAGACTCTCGGCGTCGACGCACCGGCCTGAGCTCAGCTCTTGCTCCAGACGGCGAGTTCGTAGCCATCCTTGTCGACAAAATGGAAGCGGCGACCGCCGGGGAAGGGCGTGATTGGTTTTGCTATGGTGCCGCCGGCCTTTTCGACGCTTGCGAGCACGTCTTCCAGCTTGTCGGCGTAGAGGATGACGAGCGGGCCGCCTGCAGCACGTACCGGGCCGAGATTGGTGAAGCCGCCCTTCAGCCTGCCGTCGTCGAACTCGCAGTAGTTCTCTCCGTAATCGGTGAAGCGCCAGCCGAAGGCCGCGCCGTAGAAGGCTTTTGCCGCGCCGATATCGGTGACATTGAACTCGATATAGTCGATGCGGCGATCATTTTCGGGAGTGTTCTCGGCCATCTTATTTCTCCATCATCGATTTGAGCGTCGCCAGATCCTTCTGGATATGGGCGGCATCGGCGGCAAACTGTTCGTCGGTCATGCCGGGAAGACGCAGCAGCGTGAACATCACCTCGCAGCCATCGCCATTCGGCACGATGCGCAGCGCGTTATAGACGCGCAGGCCGGATTCAATGGTGACGGTATGGTCGATGACGCCGAATTCGTTCGGCGGCACGAAGCTCACGCGGATGCCGCCGAGCGGGCCGTCGGCAATCCAGTCCTCGCCATCGGGTTTGAGACCGGTGGCAAGGCCGGATGCCCAGAGTGGCATGTTCTCCGGCTTGCCAGCGAAGTCGTAGACATCGCGCCAGTCCCTGTCGATCGAGGTGTGGACGATACGGGCGGGCATTGTGGTCATCGGTCTGTCCCTTTGCTTTGTAGCAGACTAGCAGGCTCGTTTTTCCCGTCTTGAACGAAACGGTCAGCGGCCGGTCAATTGATCGACCATGGCCAATGGCGTCAGCGTCGTCAGGTCGCCGATCTCGCGCGTCATGTGGGCCTGGTCGGAAAAGCCGGCTTCAAGGGCAAGAGCGGCGAGCGGCAGGGTCTCACCTGCGCGGCACAAGGCCATGAAACGCTGCAGCCGGCGGACGCGTTCCAGCGTCTTGATACCATAGCCGAAATGGTGGTGGGCACGGCGGCGCAATTGCCGTTCGCCAATATCGAGCTTCTGCTGCAGATCGCCGATCCGGCCCGATCCTTGGTCTGCAACGGCAAAGATCAGGCGGGCCTCGGGGTCCGGCCCCGCTTCTTCCCTTGCCAGTTCACTCAACAGGCTAGCGAAGAGTGAGAGGGCGGTAGCCTGATCGGGACGGTCGGACAGGCGCTGTTCGAGGAGGGCAGCCTTTCCAGGCGCGAGATCGCTCAGTGGAATGGAGAGGCCGGTGATCTCCGACAGAGGCAGCTTCAGCCAGGCGGCGCCGGCGCCCGGTGCAAAACGTGCGCCGATGATGCTCATCCCAGGCATCATTGGCGGGAATGCGGCGGTGCGGTCCGGCCCGGCAACGAAGAGGCGGCCGTTTGCGAAAAGCAGGTCGCAATAACCATCAGGCACGATGGCGACCGGCCTCGCTGTTCGAATCTCATGCGACCAGAGGCAGCGGAAATGCGGGGCGAGGGCCGGTGAGGGCGCATATTCGCGGTAGCGCCCGGCTCTCTTTGCGAGCAGCGGCCTGATATTGCTATCCATCGCAGTGCCGACGGTCATTCCTGCCTCCCGAACCCCATCATATGGTGCTGGCCAAGCCGTTCGGAAAGCCTGTTCCGACAGCCTTTTTTCGATCCGAATCGCGGTCTTCGACCTTGCCGTTTGGGTGAGAGAGTGCCACAACATCGCACCATTTCACTCATCGGAGGTTTGTCGTGGAAAAGGCAGAAATCGGACTGATCGGCCTTGCCGTCATGGGGTCCAACCTGGCGCTCAACATTGCGGAAAAGGGCAACAAGATCGCAGTTTTCAACCGCACGCCTGAAAAAACGGATGAATTCTACGAGAGTGCCGGCGATCTCAAGAAGCAGATCATTCCCTGCAAGACGATCGAGGAATTCGTCGAGGCGATCCGCCCGCCACGCCCGATCATCATCATGATCAAGGCCGGCGAGCCGGTGGACCAGCAGATGGAGGCACTGCGCCCGCATCTCGAAAAGAACGACATCATGATCGATGCCGGCAACGCCAATTTCCGCGACACGGTTGCCCGCTTCGGCCGCCTCAAGGATACCGGCCTGACCTTCATCGGCATGGGTGTTTCGGGTGGTGAGGAAGGTGCCCGCCACGGCCCGTCGATCATGGTCGGCGGCACGGAGGATTCCTGGAAGCGCGTCGAGAAGGTGTTGACCTCGATTGCCGCCAAGTATGATGGCGACCCCTGCGTCGCCTGGCTCGGCAATGACGGCGCCGGCCATTTCGTCAAGACGATCCATAACGGCATCGAATATGCCGACATGCAGATGATCGCCGAAATCTACGGCATCCTGCGCGACGGACTCGGCAAGAGCGCTTCGGAGATTTCCGGCATCTTCGGCGAGTGGAACAAGGGCCGCCTGAACTCCTATCTCATCGAGATTTCCGAGAAGGTGCTTGCCGCGACCGACCCGATCTCCAAGACGCCGATGGTCGACATGATCCTCGACAAGGCGGGCCAGAAGGGCACCGGCAAGTGGTCTGCAATCGAAGCGCAGAACATGGGTATTCCGGCAACCGGCATCGAAGCCGCCGTCGCCGCCCGCAGCCTGTCGTCGATGAAGGAACAGCGCGTCGCCGCCGAAAAGATTTTCGGTGATCTCGGTGCTGCCTTCCCGATCGCCTATGGCCCTGAATTCAACAAGGATCTGGAACTGGCGCTGTTTGCCGGCAAGATCGGCGCCTATGCGCAGGGTTTTGCCGTCATGGCGGAAGCTTCGAAGGAGTTCAACTGGTCGCTGCCGATGCCGACGATTGCGAAGATCTGGCGCGCCGGCTGCATCATCCGCTCGCAGTTCCTCGACGAGATCACCAAGGCGTTCACTGACGCGCCCGATGCGGCAAATCTCATCGTCACGCCTGCCTTCTCGGCCATGGTCAAGGAATCGATCCCGGCGCTTCGCCGCGTCGTGACCGCGGCGATGACCGCCGGCCTGCCGGTTCCGGCGCTGGCTTCGGCGCTCACCTATTTCGATGCCTACCGCCAGGGCCGCGGCACTGCCAACCTGATCCAGGCGCAGCGCGACTTCTTCGGCGCCCACGGCTTCGACCGCCTCGACGGTAAGGACTTCCACCACGGCCCCTGGGGCAGCGGTGCCTCGACCTTCTGAGGTTTGCGGGAATAGAATTGAAGAGCCCGGCCATTGCGCCGGGCTTTTTGTTATAGTGCCAAAGGCGAAAGGGAGGTTTCCGACATGCTCCACCACGCATCCTTCGGGGTGGCCGATATCGAAAAGGCTGCGCGATTCTACGATGCTGCCTTTGGCGCACTCGGCTATATCAGAGTCTGGGAGGACCTACGGCCGGGCGAGGTCGGACAGGCTGTCGGCTATGGCCTGCCTGGCGGCGGTGACAAGCTGGCGATCAAGGCGGTCGAGGCGGGGCAGGCGGCACCCGGTGCCGGTTTTCACCTTGCCTTTGCTGCGCCGGACAGGCAGTCGGTGATCGAATTTCATGCGGCGGCGCTTGCGCATGGTGGCGTCGACAATGGCGCGCCGGGGCTGAGGCAGCATTACGGGCCTCACTATTTTGCAGCCTTTGTTATCGATCCGGATGGGTATCGGATTGAGGCGGTGTTTAATCAGTCGGTTTAAGGGGAGTGGGCTTCACCAGCTCTGGAGGGTGAGGCCCTCATCCGATCCTTCGGACCACCCGACCGGGGTCGAGCCGCGGGTCTCGACCCGGTCCTTCTGGCCCCCAGGGAGAAGGGGATATGCCGCACCGTCTCCGCCCCCTCTACCCGGCGGGGAGAGGGCTAGGGTGAGGGGGCCGCACACTCAAACGACCACCCTAAGAACGCACGTTCATGGCAATATCGGCGGAATGTGATAGACGACACAGCCATATTTGCGGTTGTGGCGGTGTTCCCTAACCTCGCCGCCATAGGCTTCGGCAATCCGCCTGCTGGCGATGTTTTCCTCGGCCACCGGATATTCGAAATAACGCACCGTCTGCGTCTTGCTGACCCATCTCGCTACAGCGCCGATCAACTCATTGCCGAAGCGTTTGCCATGCACATCGCGGCGTAGCCAGATTCCGAGCTCCGGTGTATCTGATTTGATAGCGTGTACGCCGAGAATGCCGAGGCAGCGGCTATCCTCGCGGCTGCGAGGGACAAGGGTGAGTTCCGATCCATCTTCCATTGCAGGCAGCCAGTTTTGCCAAATTTCGGCAAAGGCTTCTTCGCTCGCAGGCGCTTCCCAGGCGGTGAAGCGGGTGATCTCGGGGGAGATACAGGCAAAGACCTCGCCGGCATCCTCCTGCCTGAATGAACGGAGGACCGTGCGTTCCGTTGGTATTTCGATATCCTGCATGCGTTTCTCCGCGCGCCAGCATAACGGCAGTCCCGGATGCTTACCGCCCGTCCGGCCATTCCGGCTTGGTGATGCTCTGCAGCAGCTCCGCGTCCACGCCATCGATCCGAGCGATCACCTGTTTTGCCATCTCGCGGCCGGCATGGCGGACGTCTTCATAGGCGGTGATGATCTCCGGGCGGATCCAGTTGAGGATCGGGGCGGATTGTTTGGAGACGAGGTCTACATCGTGGCCGAGGCGCTTGCCGGCGGCTTCGATGCCGGCGTTGACGGCGATGGTGGCGCTGCCGGCTGACGAGACGATGCCGTCAGGCGCGCCAGGGGAGCGCATCAGATGTTCCACGGCGTCGCGGATTTCGGCGAGTGGGGCGTCGATATTGACGCGCAGCGGCACTTCCTCGGCGCCGCAATCATGCAGGCCGGTCTGAAAGCCGATGCGGGTGTGGGTGTAATAGGTGAGCTTGCTCGGCGGCTGCAGGAGAGCGATGCGCCTGCGGCCCCTGGCGACCAGCTTCTGCACGGCCTGATGGGCGTAGGCCTCGTTGTCGAAGTCGTGGTAGGGGTGCACCAGCCCGGCATCGGTGCGGCCGTGAGTGGTAAAAGGCATGCCGCTTTCGGCGAGCAGGCGCACGCGCGGATCGTCAGGCTCGACGCGCGAGATGATGACGCCGTCGGCCGAGCCAGTTTCCAGGATGTAGCGCACCGGCAGCATGGGGTCCTTGCTGTGCGAATGCGGGGTGACGACGATATGATAGGGCGTGCCGGTCAGCACTTCGGAAATGCCGAAGACCATCTGGCTGGAAAAGCCCATGATCTCCTCGTCGATGCTGAGTACCAGCGCAATAACGTTGGTCTTACCGGTTCTCAGGCGCACACCGGCCCTGTTCGGCTGGTAGCCCAGCTGGCGGGCGACCATGCGAACCCGTTCCTTCGTTTCAGCGCCGATATCCGGTGCATCTTTCAGCGCCCGCGATACGGTCGTCACGCCAAGGCCGGTCATGAAGGCGATCGTCTTCAATGTCGGGCGCTCGCGCGGAATGGAACCGGATGCGGCTCCGCCGAAATTTCCGTTGTTTTCCATCCCTCTAGGCCTGCCTCGCGCGATTTGCTTCGCCTTATAGAGGCTTTTGGGCGCACTGTAAGTATGCCGCCGCCCAAAAAGCTCTCCTCCCTGAGCGGAACAATCTGTAACGATACAGTAGAAATGTCGAGCGCTTTTTCTGATCGATGTTGCAGAGTGATCCTCTCTGGTTGAATCGCCTGTTGAGGTCGCGATTTTTTGCGCCTGCGAAACGCGAAAGCTCCGCAATTATCGGATTAATAAAAAATTAAACAGCATAATCAAAAGGATGCTTGCGTGGTGCATTTGCGAAAACGCCGGCCCATCCTTTTCTTCTGGAGTAAGAGCGGAGCTGATGACTGCTCTCATAAGATGTAAAGGCCGCTTTGGCAGAAAATTTTGCCAGCGGGCGGTTGCGCTGATAAATCGATTGCTCTAAGTTTTTCCGGCAACGTTTCAGTGAGGGAGGAGAACTCATGAAAATCCGTATGATGGCGGCCGTGCTTGCCGCTTCAGTCGCGCTTCCGTTCGGCGCCGCCAACGCTACCGATCTCGAAGTCACGCACTGGTGGACTTCGGGCGGCGAATCCGCTGCCGTCGCCGAGCTGGCAAAGGCATTCGACGCCACCGGCAACCATTGGGTCGACGGCGCTATTGCCGGTTCCGGCGGAACTGCCCGTCCGATCATGATCAGCCGCATCACCGGCGGCGATCCGATGGGCGCCACCCAGTTCAACCATGGCCGGCAGGCCGAGGAACTCGTCCAGGCCGGTCTGATGCGCGACCTGACCGACGTGGCGACCGCCGAGCACTGGAAGGACATCATTCGTCCGTCGAGCCTGCTCGATTCCTGCACCATCGACGGCAAGATCTATTGCGCGCCGGTGAACATCCACTCATGGCAGTGGCTCTGGCTTTCCAACGCTGCCTTCAAGAAGGCCGGCGTCGAAGTTCCGAAGAACTGGGACGAGTTCGTCGCTGCTTCTCCGGCTCTCGAAAAGGCAGGCATCATTCCTCTCGCTGTCGGCGGTCAGCCCTGGCAGGCCGCGGGCGCCTTCGACGTGCTGATGGTCGCCATTGCGGGCAAGGATACCTTCAACAAGGTCTTCAAGGATAAGGACGCGGAAGCTGCTGCAGGTCCTGAGATCGCCAAGGTCTTCAAGGCTGCCGACGATGCACGCCGCATGTCCAAGGGCAGCAACGTTCAGGACTGGAACCAGGCCACCAATCTCGTCATCACGGGCAAGGCCGGCGGCCAGATCATGGGCGACTGGGCGCAGGGCGAATTCGCACTTGCAGGTCAGAAGGCCGGCACCGACTATACCTGCCTGCCTGGCCTCGGCGTGAACGAGATCATCTCGACCGGCGGCGACGCCTTCTACTTCCCGCTCCTGAAGGACGAGGAGAAGTCCAAGGCTCAGGCCGTGCTCGCCAAGACCCTGCTCGATCCCAAGACCCAGGTCGCGTTCAACTTGAAGAAGGGCTCTCTGCCGGTTCGTGCCGACGTTGATCTCGCCGCCGCCAACGATTGCATGAAGAAGGGTCTCGATATCCTGGCGAAGGGCAACGTGATCCAAGGCACCGACCAGCTGCTTTCGGCCGACAGCCAGAAGCAGAAGGAAGACCTCTTCTCCGAATTTTTCGCCAACCCGTCGATGACGCCGGAAGACGCTCAGAAGCGTTTCGCCGAGATCATCGCTTCGGCTGACTGATCGACAGATTCGCTGCCTTTGCGATCCGGTTTGACAAGAGCCGGATCGCTTTCAGACAAATGTCCTGATGGCGGCGTCTCTCCAGCGTCCCGGTAAATCCGGGGCAGGGACGGCAGACGGCGCCGCGCCGTTCTGCCACGGGTCGCGGTTGCGATTTGAGGAGAAGAATTCATGACGGGGCAAGCGCAAGCAGGCCGGCCAATTAAATTACTGCGCAATCTCAATGCCAAGATTGCATCCATACCGATGATCCTGACAGCGCTGGTGATCTTTGTCGGCGGTACGTTGTGGACGGTCGTTTATTCCTTCACCAATTCCAAGCTGCTTCCACGATTGAGTTTCGTCGGCCTCGATCAGTATCACCGTCTCTGGGCGGCGCCTCGCTGGGTGACGGCGATCGAGAACCTGGCCGTTTACGGCATTCTCTCCCTGATCTTCAGCCTGGTCATCGGTTTCGTGCTCGCTGCGCTGATGGATCAGAAGATCCGTTTCGAAAATACCTTCCGCACTATCTTCCTTTACCCCTTCGCACTGTCCTTCATCGTGACGGGCCTCGTCTGGCAGTGGGTTCTGAACCCGGATTTCGGCATTCAGTCGGTGGTGCGCTCGCTCGGCTGGACGAGCTTTACATTCAATCCGCTCTATACGCCCGAAATCGTCATCTACGGCATCCTGATCGCGGCGCTGTGGCAGGGAACAGGCCTCGTGATGTGCCTGATGCTTGCCGGCCTTCGCGGCATCGACGAGGATATCTGGAAGGCTGCGCGCGTCGACGGAATCCCGATGTGGAAGACCTATCTCCTCGTCGTCATTCCAATGATGCGGCCGGTTTTCATCACGACGATCGTCATCATCGCTTCCGGTATCGTCAAGGTCTACGACCTCGTCGTGGCGCAGACATCGGGCGGTCCCGGTATCTCGTCGGAAGTGCCGGCAAAATATGTCTATGATTACATGTTCCAGGCGCAGAACCTCGGTCAGGGCTTCGCCGCATCGACAATGATGCTCGTTACCGTCGCGATCATCGTCGTTCCCTGGGCCTATCTGGAATTCGGAGGAGGGCGCAAGCGTGGCTAATATTGGAACTCTCAACACCACTGCCGCCGGTATCGACGCGGTCTCGTCGAGGCTCGGCGATGGCCCGAGCGGCCCAAAGCCGCGCCCGGCGCTGTCGCCACGCAACATCATGCTCTACGGTACGCTGATCGTTGCGGCGCTCTACTATCTGCTTCCGCTCTATGTGATGGTCGTGACGTCGCTGAAGGGCATGCCGGAGATCCGTCTCGGCAACATTTTCTCGCCGCCGATGGAGATCACTTTCCAGCCCTGGGTGAAAGCCTGGGCCGAGGCCTGCACCGGCCTGAACTGCGACGGCCTGTCGCGCGGCTTCTGGAATTCGGTGCGTATTACCGTGCCGTCGGTGATCATCTCGATCGCCATCGCCTCGGTAAACGGCTATGCCCTGGCAAACTGGCGCTTCAAAGGATCGGAGTTGTTCTTTTCGATCCTCATCATCGGCGCGTTCATTCCCTATCAGGTGATGATCTATCCGATCGTCATCATCCTGCGCGAAATCGGCATCTACGGCACGCTGACCGGCCTCGTCATCGTCCATTCGATCTTCGGCATGCCGATCCTGACGCTGCTCTTCCGCAACTATTTCGTCTCGCTGCCGGAGGAGTTGTTCAAGGCGGCGCGCGTCGATGGGGCTGGCTTCTGGCAGATCTTCCTGAAGATCATGCTGCCTATGTCCCTGCCGATCTTCGTCGTTGCGATGATCCTGCAGGTGACCGGCATCTGGAACGACTTCCTGTTCGGCGTGGTCTTCACCCGGCCCGACACCTATCCGATGACCGTGCAGCTCAACAACATCGTCAATTCCGTCCAGGGTGTGAAGGAATACAACGTCAACATGGCAGCAACGATCCTCACCGGGCTGGTGCCGCTGATCGTCTATTTCGTCTCCGGACGGCTTTTCGTCCGTGGCATCGCCGCCGGCGCAGTGAAGGGTTGATCCCATGAACATGAATTCAAGTGTCTCCAATTCGAGTGTCTCCATCAAAGATCTGTCGCTGAATTTCGGCTCGGTCAGCGTGCTCAAGGACCTGAACCTCGACATCAACGACGGCGAATTCCTGGTGCTGCTCGGCTCCTCCGGCTGCGGCAAGTCGACCCTGCTGAACTGCATTGCCGGCCTGCTCGACGCCTCGGAAGGGCAGATCTTCATCAAGGGCAAAAACGTCACCTGGGAAGAGCCGAAGGACCGCGGCATCGGCATGGTCTTCCAGTCCTATGCGCTCTATCCGCAGATGACCGTCGAGAAGAACCTCTCTTTTGGCCTTCGCGTCGCCAAGGTGCCGCAGGCCGAGATAGACAAGCGCGTCGCGCGTGCTTCGGAGATCCTGCAGATCCAGCCGCTCCTGAAGCGCAAGCCGGCCGAGCTTTCCGGCGGGCAGCGCCAGCGTGTGGCGATCGGCCGTGCCCTGGTTCGCGACGTCGATGTCTTTCTGTTCGACGAGCCGCTCTCGAACCTCGACGCCAAGCTTCGCTCGGAATTGCGCGTCGAGATCAAGCGCCTGCACCAGTCGCTGCAGAACACGATGATCTATGTCACGCACGACCAGATCGAAGCGCTGACGCTGGCCGACCGCATCGCCATCATGAAGAGCGGCATCATTCAGCAGCTCGACGACCCAACGACGATCTACAACCGGCCGCGCAACCTCTTCGTTGCCGGCTTCATCGGCTCGCCGTCGATGAATTTCCTGCGCGGCGAGCTGGTCAGCACGGGCGACGGGATGGCCTTTACGGCCAACGGCGTCAACTTCTCGCTTGCCGGCTACGACGCCGGTGAAACGCTGCAGCCCGGCCGCAAGGTGGTGCTCGGCGTTCGCCCCGAGCACATCAAGGTCAACGAGAATACGGGCGGCGAAGAACACGACGCCACCGTCGACATCGAAGAACCCATGGGCGCGGATAATCTACTGTGGCTGAAACATGCGGGCCACACGATGTCCGTCCGCGTCAATGGCGCGCGCCGCTTCAATGTCGGGGCCAAGGTGAAGCTCAATTTTGACATGTCGGTCGCTTCACTTTTCGATGCGACGACGGAAAACCGCATTTGAAGCCTTGACCACAGGCGGATGAAGGCGAGGGTGGTGACACTTTCGCCTGAGCCCGCCAACGCGAGCCGGCCAGGCGGCAACGCAGAATGAAAAGACCATCCTCTCCCCACTGGCCTGTCCCGGCCCACGGGGAGGGGCGGGGTGCGGGCTCTGCCCGGCACCGGCGGGGACATCCCCTGTCCCAGCTCAATCATCAGGAGGGCTCCGTCCTTCGTCCAAGATCGAGATCAAGTAATGACCCAGTCCACGACCTCCATTGACCTAGCTGGCTCCTGGCAACTCTCTTCCGGGGACGGCGAAGCGAAATGCGCGATCACGCTCCCGGGCGACGTGCATACAGCGCTGCACCGGGCCGAACTCATTCCCGATCCCTATTTCGGGCGCAATGAGGAAAAGGTGCAGTGGGTCGCCGAGCGCGAATGGACGGTGGAGCGCAGCTTCACGCTTCCTGAGGCCGAAGGCGACTGGTACCTCGACATCGACTATCTCGACACGGTCGCAAGCGTCTACGTCAATGGCTTCCTGGCGCTCGAGGCTGATAACAGCTTCCGCCGCTACCGACCCGACGTGTCGAGCATGTTGAAATCGGGCGACAATTCCATACGCATTGTCTTTGCCTCCAATCCCGCTGTCGGTGCTGCGCGGCAGAAGCAGCAACCGTTCTACATCCCGTACAGTACAGGCAATTCGCCGATCCCCGACGGCAACATGCTGCGCAAGCCGCAATGCCATTTCGGCTGGGACTGGAATATCGCCATTGCGCCCCTCGGCCTTTACGGCACGATTGCGCTGAAGAAGCTGGACACGGCGCGCATCGAGCATGTGCTGACGCGCCAGACGCATAATGCCGACGGTTCGGTGGAACTGCAGGTCACGGCGACGCTTTCTGCCAAGGATCCCGGCATCGCGCAGCTTTATTTCGATCTCGACGGCGAGCGCGTGCGGCTCGATGTCGGCGTCAGTGCCGGCGAGACAAATGTCAACCACGTTTTCCAGATCGACAATCCGCGCCTCTGGTGGCCCTCGGGCAGCGGCGAGCAGGCGCTTTATACGCTGACCGTCGAACTGCCGTCCGACAGCGTGACGAAGCAGATCGGGTTGCGCACCATAGAGCTCATCACCACGCCGGATGCTGCCGGCAGCCGCTTCGCCTTCAAGGTCAACGGCCGTGAAATCTTCTGCCGTGGCGCCAACTGGATCCCGGCGGATGCGCTCTTCTCGCTATCTTCTGAGGAAAAGACAGAGGATCTCTTACAGTCGGCCAAGGCCGCCAACATGAACATGATCCGTGTGTGGGGCGGTGGCTTCTACGAACACGACTGGTTTTACGATATCTGCGACCGGCTCGGGCTCATGGTCTGGCAGGACTTCATGTTCGCCTGCAACCTCTATCCCTCGACCGAGGACTTCCTCGAGAATGTTGCAGTCGAAGTGGATTATCAGGTCCGCCGGCTCTCCTCGCATGCCTCGATCGCGCTCTGGTGCGGCGATAACGAGCTCGTCGGCGCGCTCACCTGGTTCGAGGAGTCCCGCAAGGATCGTGACCGCTATCTCGTTTCCTACGACCGCCTGAACCGCACCATCGAAGTGGCGGTGAAGAAGGCGTTGCCCGGCGCGCTCTGGTGGCCGTCGAGCCCGGCTTCCGGCTATCTCGATTACGGCGATGCCTGGCATGCGGACGGTTCCGGCGACATGCATTACTGGTCGGTCTGGCACGAGAACAAGTCGTTCGACAATTACCGCTCGGTCAGGCCGCGCTTCTGCTCGGAATTCGGCTTCCAGTCCTATACGTCGCTGCCGGTCATCAAGACCTATGCCGACGCCAAGGACATGAACGTCGCATCACCCGTCATGGAACTGCACCAGAAGAATGCCGGTGGCAACGAGCGCATTGCCGGCACGATGTTCCGCTATTTCCGCTTCCCGAAGGATTTCCCGAACTTCGTCTATCTCAGCCAGATCCAGCAAGGTCTCGCGATCAAGACGGCGGTGGAATACTGGCGCTCGCTGAAGCCCCATTGCATGGGCACGATCTACTGGCAGCTCAACGATACCTGGCCGGTCGCGTCCTGGTCGAGCCTCGATTACGGCGGTCGCTGGAAGGCGATGCACTATCTCGTCAAACGCTTCTTCCAGCCGGTGGCGGTGGCCGCGATCCCCTCGGAGGATGGCAAGTCGATCCGCTTCTCGCTGGTCAACGACACGCTTGCCGATGTCAGCGTCGATCTTGCGGTCTCCATCCTGACGATGAAGGGCGAGCGCAAGCATCTGAAGAATGTGCAGGCCATGTGCGCGCCGGATGCGGCCTGTACCGCTGCAACGCTCGACATATCAGAGATACCCGAGGGCACGCTGCTTGCCTGGCACTTCACCGCGTCCAACGGCATGGGCGGCGAGGGGCATTATGTCAACGGCACCTACAAGGCGCTGGAATTGGAGCCGGCGGGCCTGACGGTCACGCATGAATTCGTCGAGGAGAATGGTTCGGTCGACATCAATATCACCGCTAAGGGACTGGCGCTTTTCGTGATGATGGAGACGGAGACAGACGGCAAATATTCCGACAATGCCTTCGACCTGGCTGCCGGCGAAAGCCGCCGCATCACCTTCACCCCGGCAAAGCCTCTCGAAAAGGGCAAGCTGCCGGAATTCCGCTTCTATGACCTGCATTCCTGCCAGTCGGCAGATTGATCTTACGTGAGAACGGGCACGAGGCCCGAGGAGGATGACATGACCAAGCTCAGCTATCAGCTTTATAGCGCCCGCAATTTCCCGCCGCTTTCGGCGATCTTCGAAAAGCTCGGCAAGGCCGGTTACGGCGAAGTCGAAGGCTTCGGCGGCATCTATGCGGAACTCGATGAGGCCGGCCTCAAGAGCCTGCGCGCCGATCTCGACAAGAACGGCCTTGTCATGGCAACGGGCCATTTCAGCCCCGATTTCCTCGACGGCAATGTCGAGAAGTCGCTGCAGATCGCCAAGATCCTCGGCATGGATTCGATCTATGCGCCGCACTTGATGCCCGACCAGCGCCCGACCGATGCAGCCGGCTGGCTCGCTTTCGGCAAGCGCCTGCAGGAAATGAGCAAGCCCTACAAGGATGCGGGCTATGAGTTCGGCTGGCACAATCACGACTTCGAATTCGTGAAGCTTTCGGACGGGTCGCTGCCGATCGAGCGCATCTTCGAAGGCGCGCCCGGCATCACCTGGGAAGCGGATATCGCCTGGGTCGTCCGCGGCGGCGCCGATCCCTATGCCTGGGTCGAAAAGCTTGGTGACCGTATCAGCGCCGTCCACGTCAAGGATATCGCACCGGCTGGCGAAGCCACAGACGAAGGCGGCTGGGCCGATGTCGGCCACGGCACGATCGGCTGGGCGAAGCTTCTTCCGGTCGTCAAGGCAAAGACCAAGGCGAAGCATTTCGTCGTCGAGCACGACAATCCCAATGATATCGACCGCAACATCACGCGCTCGATCGCTTCCTTCAAGAGCTACTGAGGCAGACCATGACCAAGGAACTTGGCGTCGGCATCATCGGATGCGGCAATATCTCCACCACCTACTTTTCGCTGGCACCGCTCTTCAAGGGGCTGAAGGTGCTGGCCTGCGCCGATATCAACGCGCAGGCGGCAAAGCAGCGCGCCGAGGAATATGGCGTGACGGCACAGACGATCGAAGAGCTTCTCGCCAATGACGAGATCGACGTCGTCGTCAACCTGACGATCCCGGATGCGCATTATCCGGTGTCGAAGGCAGCCCTCGAAGCCGGCAAGCACGTCTATTCGGAAAAGCCGCTCGTGCTCTCGCTGGAGCAGGGCGAAGAGCTTCGCCGCATCGCCAAGGAGAAGGGGCTCGCCGTCGGCTGCGCGCCCGATACTTTCCTCGGCGGCGCGCATCAGCTCGCTCGCAAGTTCGTCGATGACGGTGGTATCGGCCGCATCACGTCGGGCGCCTGCTACGTCATGGGCCCGGGCATGGAAATGTGGCACCCGAACCCGGACTTCTTCTTCCTGCCGGGCGGCGGCCCGATCCTCGACATGGGGCCGTATTACATCGCCAACCTGATCAACCTGGTCGGACCGGTGAAGCGCGTTGCCGGCCTGACTTCGATGGCGTCGGAAACCCGCACGATCACCAGCCAGCCGCGCAATGGCGAGATCATCCCGGTCAAGACGCCGACGACGATCCAGGCGCTGCTGGAATTCGTTTCCGGCGCCACCATCACGCTGACGGCAAGCTGGGATGTCTGGTCGCACCGCCATGCCAATATGGAGCTCTACGGCACGGACGGTTCGCTCTACGTGCCGGATCCGAACTTCTTCGGCGGGGTCGTAGAGGCCAGCGGCCGTGACAAGGACATCAAGGCGCTGGAAGCCTGGGATCACCCGTTCGGCAAATTGAACCAGGAAAGCCCGAACGGCCCGCGCGCCAACTACCGCACGGCCGGCCTTGCCGACATGGCCATGGCGCTGATCGAGGGCCGCGATGCACGCTGCTCGCTCGACCGCACGCTGCACGGCGTCGACATCATGACTTCGATCCTGAAGTCGGGTGCGGAAGGACGTTTCGTGAACCTCACGACCACCTGCACGCAACCGGCTGCGCTCGGCATCGAAGAGGCGCAGGCGCTGTTGAGGTAAGGTGAGGGCGTTTTCCGAGGCCTCGCCAGGCCCCGGAAAACCGGTACGGCCACAGCCGCGTCGTCATCCTCGGCCTTGTGCCTGACATTTGTTGAGGGCGCAGCAGATGCTCGGGACAAGCCCGAGCATGACGGCATCCGCGGGTGGGACTTGCCATAAAGCCATGTCGGTACGTGAAGTCATAGAGAACATGCGCCACGCGCTTGCCGTATCGGCATGCTTGATCCAATAGTGCCGTCGCGCCCGGCCTGACACGCGGGCCGCGACGTTTTAAGCTTTCGACCGCCAGCCGCGCGGGCACGAAAGAGAAGCACTTTTACAGGTTGAGGAGACCTCAGATGAGCTGGCAACCGGCCGAAGACCGTTATTCGAAGATGAAGTATAACCGCACGGGCCGTTCCGGCCTGAAGCTGCCGGCCGTTTCCCTCGGCCTGTGGCACAATTTCGGCGGCGACACCCCGCATGACCGCAAGGTCGACATGTGCCGCACGGCCTTCGATCTCGGCATCACCCATTTCGATCTCGCCAACAATTACGGCCCGCCTCCCGGCAGCGCCGAGACGGCGTTCGGCGAGATCCTGCGCACCGATTTCGCCGGCCTGCGCGACGAGCTGATCATCTCCTCCAAGGCCGGTTACGACATGTGGCCGGGTCCTTACGGCGAATGGGGCAGCCGCAAGTATCTCGTCGCCTCCTGCGATCAGAGCCTTGAGCGCATGGGCCTCGACTATGTCGATATCTTTTATTCGCACCGTTTCGACCCGGAAACGCCGCTGGAAGAGACCTGCGGCGCGCTCGACTATATCGTGCGCTCCGGCCGCGCGCTTTATGTCGGCATTTCCTCCTATAATTCGCAGCGCACCCGCGAGGCCGCCGCGATTTTGAAGGACCTCGGCACACCGTGCCTCATACACCAGCCGAGCTATTCCATGCTCAACCGCTGGGTTGAGGACGATAAGCTGCTCGATACGCTCGATGAGGTCGGCATGGGTTCGATCGTGTTCTCGCCGCTTGCCCAGGGCATGCTGACGACGAAGTATCTTGGCGGCATACCCTCCGACAGCCGCGCGGCGCAGAACCATTTCCTCAAGAAGGACTTCATCCGCCCGCAGATCATCGACAATATCAAGAAACTCAACGAGATCGCCGAACAGCGCGGCCAGACGCTGGCGCAGATGGCGATCGCCTGGGTGCTGCGCGGCGGGCGCGTAACCTCGGCGCTTATCGGCGCCAGCCGTTCCTCGCAGATCGTCGATTGCGTTGCCGCACTCGATAATCTCGAGTTCTCGGCAGAGGAGCTGAAACAGATCGATGTCTATGCCAAGGAGGCCGATATCAATCTCTGGGCCAAGTCGGCTGAGCTGGAATAAATTAGGCGAGGGAGTTTGGGGCAGCACAGTCGCCCCAACTCCCTCATTCCTGTGCCTGTTGCAGGAATTCATCTGCCGCGCGTCGGCGTGGCGAGAAGAGTCCTTTCAGCCCAAGGACTTGGGCCGGATCTCTGTGACAAGCACAGAGATGAGGGAGGAGGAGAGCTCCTCACTAGAATTTGACGTACGTACCGCAGTTTTACCCTCGGAGGAGCCGCCATGATCCGCAATCCCATACTGCCCGGATTTAATCCCGACCCGTCCATCTGTCGCGTCGGCGCCGATTACTACATCGCGACATCCACCTTCGAATGGTATCCGGGCGTGCAGATCCACCATTCGCGGGATCTCGTGAACTGGAAGCTGGTTCGCCGGCCGCTGGAGCGGGCTTCGCAGCTCGACATGCGCGGCAATCCCGACAGCTGTGGCGTCTGGGCACCGTGCCTTTCCTATGCCGACGGGCAGTTCTGGCTGGTCTATACCGACGTCAAGCGCTTCGACGGCAACTTCAAGGACGCGCATAATTACATCGTGACGTCGTCTACCATCGAGGGCGAATGGTCCGAGCCTGTTTACGTCAATTCCTCGGGCTTCGATCCGTCGCTCTTCCATGACGATGACGGCCGCAAATGGTTCGTCAACATGCAGTGGAACCACCGCACCGAGAGCTATGGCGGCTCGCCGAAATCGCCGGCTTTCGACGGCATCCTGCTCCAGGAGTGGGATCCGCAGACGAAGACGCTGAAAGGCCCGATCAAGAACATCTTCGCCGGCAGCCCGCTCGGCCTCGTCGAGGGACCGCATCTCTTCCGCAAGAACGGCTGGTACTACCTGACGACGGCCGAAGGCGGCACGGGTTACGACCATGCGGTGACGATGGCGCGTTCGCGCAATATCGACGGCCCCTATGAGCTGCATCCGAACCGGCACCTGATCACCTCGAAGGATAATCCGGAGGCGGCGCTGCAGCGGGCAGGGCATGGGCAATATGTCGAAACGCCTGACGGGCAGGTCTATCATACCCATCTCTGCGGCCGGCCGCTGCCGCCGAAGCGCCGCTGCACGCTGGGGCGCGAGACGGCGTTGCAGAAATGCGTCTGGCGCGAGGATGACTGGCTCTATCTCGAAAACGGCACGACGGTTCCTGATGTCGAGGTGCCAGGCCTTGGCGGTGCTGTGCGGGCGGAAAAACCTGTTCGTAGCGAATATTCCTTCGATGGCGGCCAGCTGCCGGATGATTTCCAGTGGCTGCGCACGCCACAGCCGGAGCGCATCTTCAACCTGACGGAGCGCCCTGACCATCTGCGCCTCATCGGCCGCGAAAGCGTCGGCTCCTGGTTCGAGCAGGCTCTTGTGGCTCGTCGCCAGGAACATCACAGTTTCCGTGCGGAGACGGTGGTGGAGTTCGCTCCGGATACCTATCAGCAGGTGGCCGGTCTCACGCACTACTATAACCGCCACAAGTTCCATGCCGTCGTCGTGACGCTGCATGAGAAGCTTGGCCGTTGCGTCACGATCTTTTCCTGCAATGGCGATTATCCGAACGGCCGCTTGAGTTTTCCCGCCGAGGCCGGCGTCGCGCTTCCGGCCGACGGGCGCGTACAGCTCTCCATGGAAATCCGCGACAACGACCTGCAATTCTTTTGGCAGACGGAAGGCAAGGGTGCCTGGCAGCCGATTGGCCCGGTCCTCGATGCCGGCGTCGTCTCGGACGAGGGCGGGCGCGGCGAGCACGGGTCGTTCACCGGCGCCTTTGCCGGCGTCTTCGCCTTCGATACATCGGGCCGGGCAAAGACGGCCGATTTCGATTGGTTCAACTACGAAGAGCTGTGAGCCGACGATGGCAGACGATATCCGCATCGAGCCGATGACCGAAGCACATATCGAGAGCTTTCACCGGGCTCTCGATACGGTGGCGCGCGAGCGGAAATATCTGACCCTGCTCGAGGCCCCGCCCTTGGAAGAGACGCGCAAATTCGCGCTGTCTTCGATCGGCCGGGGCAATGTGCATCTCGTCGCCCTCGACGGCGGCGAGGTGATCGGCTGGTGCGACATCCGCCGGCATTTCTTTCCTTCGCGGGGCCATTGTGCCTCGCTCGGCATGGGCCTCATTCCCGCCCATCGCGGGCGAGGGCTTGGGCAGCGGCTGATCGAGGCGGCTATCGCTCAGGCGCGTGAAGCCGGGATGGTGCGTATCGAACTCGGCGTGCATGACGATAATGCGCGGGCGATCCGCCTTTATGAGAAGGTTGGCTTCGTGCGCGAAGGGGTGAGCCGTGATGCGTTCTATGTAGATGGGCACTATACCGATGTGATCAATATGGCGCTGATCTTTCGATAGGTGTGATTGGGTGCGACTGGGTTTCCCCTTCGCCCCATTGGGGAGAAGGTGGCCCGAAGGGTCGGATGAGGGGGCTCCGGGTGGGGCTTTCATTTCGTTTTGTTGCCTTTGCTCGGCACGCTCCGAGTCCGCTGCCCCCTCATCCGCCTGTCGGCACCTTCTCCCCGATGGGGAGAAGGGGAGATTGCGAGCGCTCGGTTTCCTGGCCCCGAAATACCGCCCAGAATGCCAATCCGATCACGCCCGATTACGCAGATGTGATTCCTTGCAGCATGATCTTGCCACCTGCCGTTATCTCGAAACTAGGATATTAGGAATCGCGGATAAGTATGCGATTTCATTACAGATCTTTAATTTTATTTTCAGAATTCGTTCATTTTCGAAGACGTAATTTCGGGGCGTGTTCAACACGAGGAAGCCCCAAGGAAGCCCTCATGAAAAAGATTTTTGCAGCTCTTCTTTCCGCCTCTTTCCTGCTCTCGCCGATCGTCGCATCGGAGGCGAGTGCTGCCGATCATCGCCGTCCGCCGGTCGTCGTCCACAAGAAGGTCGTCGTCGAGAAAAAGGTCGTCCGTCGGCATCATTGGTCCAGGGGTTACCGCATGTCGGCTGCCGAGCGCGGCCGTTACGGCGAAGTCCGCGACTACCGGCGTTACCGCCTGGCACCACCGCCGCGCGGCTATCACTGGGTGAAGGCCGATAACGACTACCTTCTCGTCGGCGTCGCCACCGGCTTGATCTCCAGCATCGTCGCTGCCAACCGCTGAGTTCACCTCCTGAAAGGGGCGGCTTCGGCCGCCTCTTTTCTTAAGGGGTAGGGTCGCGTTCTTTGTCGTCAGACGAACGGAGCAGCGGAGCGCCTGATCGCGCCATCCTCCGTGATCACAGCGTCCATCGGGATATCATGCGGCTGCGGCTTGATCGTGCGAATCTGCTGCTGCGAAAATCCGATGCCGATTGCGAGCGGCTTGGGGGAGAGCGCCGCCAGCGTCCGGTCGAAATAACCGCCGCCGACACCGAGGCGATAACAGCCGCGGTCATAGCCGACGACAGGGGCGATCACGATATCGGGCTGCCGCTCTTCGCCTTCGGTGGGGATGAGAATGCCGAGCACGCTGCGTTCCAGTCTTGCGCCCGGGGTCCATGTCCTGAATGTCAGGGGCTTTGCTTTCTCTGCCACGACCGGCAGGAGGCATGTCGCGCGCTCGGCGATTGCAGTCATCCAGCCACGCAGATCCGGCTCTCCCTGAAACGGCCAATAGACGCTGACGCATTTTCCCGCGATGACAGGAGCAAGAAGCCGATCGAGATGCGATGAGATCAGCGCCGTCTTCCGTTCGCGTTCCGCCGAGTCTATCAGCTTGCGCGCGTCGATCAGCCGCTTGCGCTCAGCGCGGCGCCATTCCCGCACCACATCCCATGATTCTTCGAGGCCCATATAGGCGGGGTCGACTTCGTGCATCAGGCATGCGGGCGAGGCGTAGTCGTCGGGTTGGTCTTTCTGCATCCGGTGGTCCGATCGGAAGAAGTTTTTCGTCGAAGCGACGATTTTGGGTCATAGGACGATTGCGATCATTCTCTGATTTGGAATAATAGACAAGTTCGTTCATCAAGCGAGATCGATGTGGATCTGTCTTCCCTGGAAATTTTCCTTGTCGTTGCCGAAGAGGGTAGCGTCACCCGCGCGGCAAAAAGACTTTCGCGTGCGCCGTCGAATGTCACGACCCGTATTCAGGCTCTGGAAGGGCAGATGGATGCCGCGCTCTTCAGCCGGGACGGCAAACGCATGACGCTGACACCGGAGGGACAGCTTTTCGTTTCCTATGCGCGGCGGCTGATGGCGCTGGCCGGGGAGGCACAGCTTGCCCTCAAGGGTGCCCGCCCGCGGCCGACCTTACGTCTCGGCACGATGGAAAGCACGGCAGCAAGCCGGTTGCCGCCCGTACTTGCCCATTTCAACGACGAGAATCCCGGGATCGCCCTGAAGCTGACGCTCGGCGCGACGCGCGAGTTGACGAAGGCGGTTTTGTCCGGCGAGTTGGATTGCGCGCTGATTGCTACGCCGCAGGGTGAGCCCGGCTGGCTGTCGTCAGCCGGTGTCGATGCCGATGAACTCCATTCTGCGCGCGTCTATGAGGAAGACCTTCTGCTCGTGCTGCCGCCTCATCATGCCGCGGTCGCAGCACCTCAGGATATTCGCCTTCCGGCGCTCGCCGCGCTTGAGCCCGGCTGTACCTACCGCCAGATCGCCGAGCGGTGGGTCCGTGGCGGCGCCAGTCTACCGACGGTGGAAATGACATCCTATCACGCGATCCTTGCCCAGGTCGTCGCCGGCAATGCCGTCGGCGTCATGCCGCGCTCCGTGCTCGACATGCTGCCGTGGAGAGCCGAGGTCACCGTCCACCGGCTCGGTCCCGTCGATACGCTGCTGATTTCGAGGCGCGAGCAGCGATCCGATCCGTTGCAGGCCTTCGAGCAGATCATGCTCATGTCGGGCAATCCGCCTACCAAGCTGCAATAGCAGCGCCTTCCATCCAGCCCCCAGCCTACTTCAAAGAGTTCTTCATGCGCATGTCAAATCCCGACGAGACACCCCGCCGGCCCTCCATCTCGCGGCTGTTTCATCCCATTCTCGCCGGTGCGACACTGCGCGACCGGCTGCTCGCATGTCTCGGCGCGCTGGTTTCCATTGCACTGACGGGCCTGCTCTGCGGCGCGCTCTTTGGAGAAGGTTCGCATCTGCCGCTGATCGTGGCGCCGATGGGGGCTTCGGCCGTGCTGCTCTTTGCCGTGCCGGCCAGTCCGCTCGCGCAGCCCTGGTCGATCATCGGCGGCAATACGATATCGGCGATCATGGGGGTTGCGGCGGCTAGCCTGATCCGTGATCCGATCATTGCGACAGGTGTCGGCGTGTCACTGGCGATCGCGGCCATGTCCTTTACCCGCTGCCTGCATCCGCCGGGCGGGGCGGCGGCGTTGACGGCGGTGCTCGGCGGTCCCGTCGTCGCCAGCTGGGGCATGCTCTTTCCCTTCGTGCCTGTCGCGCTGAATTCCTGCCTGCTGGTGGTGCTCGGCCTCGTTTTTCACAAGCTGTCGCGGCACAATTACCCGCATGTGGTGGCCGCACTCGTCAACACGCATCTGACGGCAGACCGGCCGCCGGCGGAGCGCGCCGGCTTCCAGGAAGAAGATATCGATGCAGCCCTCGCCAAACTTAACGAGACCTTCGATATCGATCGCGCCGACCTTGGCAGGCTGCTGCGTCAGGTGGAGTTCGAGGCAGTGGCGCGCTCCAATGCCGAGATCCGCTGCGCCGACATCATGTCGCGCGACGTCATTGCCATCGATGCCGATGCGACGGTCGAGCAGGCGCGGTGGCTGCTGCTGAACCACAATATCCGCACTTTGCCGGTGCGCGACGAGGCCGGAAAGCTGATCGGCACGGTCGGCTTGCGGGAGCTTGCGCTTGCCTCGGGTGCTGTGGAACGGCTGGTCTCGCCGGCAACGACCGCGTCTGCCGACGATGTTGCGATGGCGCTGCTGCCCGATCTGACGGACGGGCGCACCCATGCCGTCATTATCGTCGATGAGGAGAGACGTATCGTCGGGCTCATTTCACAGACGGACCTGCTGAGCGCCGTTGCCCGGGCTTTGCCGAAAGGCGGCAAGCCCGCGGCCGTCGCGGCCTAGGACAGATCCAGCAGAGCGATCAGCGCATGCCGAGATAGGCGAGAAGGCAGGCCGCCGCAGCTGTGACGGCCAGCTTGGGCCATCTGTCGCCGAAGACGAAGGCAAGCAGCGCACCGCCGGCAAGGGTGGCGCCGGCGCTCCAGAAACTCTTGTCGGCACAGGTCAGTGCAAGGGCGGCGAGGAACACCGCGCTTGCCACCATCGTGACCGGCGCCGACACCCTGACGATGTCATCCTCCACCATATAGGGGAGGATGAAGCGCCGCAGGCTGAGGGCGAGGGTGGCTGAGAGCAGGAGGTCGGTCAAGACAGGCGGCATGGTGCATCCGATGGTTTCCGGTGCAAGCGTTGCAAGCGGTGTGCCAGTCGCGGGAGTTTCAGCCGATCCTCGCATTTGCGCGTGGTCGGTTCGGCAAGGGACCGGGTTTCGGCGCTTTGTGCCCATTTATTGAATTGAGGATGATCAAAAAAAGATCATAAGGTCGATCTGCGCAAAAATTCATCTCCTGATCCGCCCGCCGGAGTCGTAGTTCCGGCAGGCGCTACGGCATGGCGACCTATTCAACGTCCTGCTTCCGCCGCGACGGCATCACCAGTTCGGCAATGGCGCCAAGAAGTCCCTTCGTTCTTCGTGCTTCCGTCTGCGCCTCATCCGCGTATGTCAGCGGATGCAGCCCTTTGATCGGCGGCAGCGGCTCGCATTCGATGCACAGGCATCGATAGGGTCTGATTGCCGTCGCCTTCATGCCGCCTGTCGGCTCCAGCTGACGAAGGGATCGGGCAGGTTGCGCCAGCGCTGCGGTGTGAAGGCGTCGACCTCCATCAGACAAGCGTCGAGCTCTCGCCTGATCCAGTCCTCATCCATCGGGTCGGCGCCGATGAAGACGATTTCCTGACGGCGGTCGCCCCAGACGGGGTCGAGGTAGGGGCCGATGGCGCGCAGGAAGGCTGCTTCTGGCGGCCATTGCTCGCGCGGGACTGCCGCCCACCAGAGGCCCATCTTGCCGGTGCGGACGATGGCGCCCGCCTGGCTGACCTCGCCGACATGGTTCGGGCGGGTGGCGAGCCAGAAGAAGCCCTTGGCGCGCACCACGCCCGGCCAGGTGCGGTCGAGAAAGGCCTGGAGTTTTGCGGGGTGGAAGGGGCGCCTCTCGCGGTAGACGAAGGAGCGGATGCCGTATTCCTCGGTTTCCGGCACATGGTCCTTGAAGCCGTGGAGTTCCTTGTACCAGAGCGGGTGGGTCTCGGCCTTGTCGATATCGAAGCGGCCGGTGCCGAGCACATCCTTCAGCGATACCTTGCCGAAATCCGTCTCGATGATGCGGGCATCCGGGTTGAGGCCGGTGATGATCTTCCGGGCCGCATCGCGTTGCTCTTCGCTCGCCGTGCCGATCTTGTTCAGCACAACGATATCGGCGAATTCGATCTGCTCGACGAGCAGATCGATAATCGTCCTGTTGTCGCCATCACCGGCGGTTTCGCCGCGGTCGGCGAGGAAATCGGACGAGGCGTAGTCGGCGAGCAGGTTGGCGGCGTCGACGACGGTCACCATCGTATCGAGGCGCGCGATGTCGGAGAGGCTTGCCCCATTCTCGTCGCGGAATTCGAAGGTGGTGGCGACGGGCAGGGGCTCGGCAATGCCTGTCGATTCGATCAGCAGGTAGTCGAAGCGGCCCTGTTCGGCGAGCTGGCGCACCTCCTTGAGGAGGTCGTCGCGCAGCGTGCAACAGATGCAGCCGTTGGTCATTTCCACCAGCTGCTCCTCGGTGCGGGAGAGATTGGCGCCGCCATCCCGCACAAGGGCTGCATCGATATTCACCTCGCTCATGTCGTTGACGATGACGGCGACACGCATGCCCTCGCGGTTGGAAAGCACATGATTGAGAAGCGTCGTTTTTCCGGCGCCGAGGAAGCCGGAGAGAACGGTAACGGGAAGTCGCTTATCCATGTTATTACCGTAATTATGTTATAACATTACGAAAATGACTAACAAAAGAAGGCGGAACGGGGTGTCGCCGCCTTCTTTCGCCGCAGCTCTCGCGGGGAGGGCTGCAAGTCCGGCAGGGCGCGCTGAGTCGCCCTGTCGTTGGTCAATCGGCAGCAGCCCTTGCCGAAAATCGCCTGTGATTTTCGGACTATGCGCTTGCCAGGCAGCTCTTCATGCTGTCGGCGATGCCGCGCATGAGGGTGAAGTAGAGATCGGGGCCGGCGGGCAGGGTGGCGGCTTCCGGGTCCAGCACGCCTGATTTCGCCTTGGTGCCTTCGATGACGACATTGACGAGGCGCGGTTCGAATTGCGGCTCGGCGAAGACGCAGGTGGCGCCGAGATCGCCGACCTTCTTGTGGATCTCCGAGACGCGCTCGGCACCTGGTATCGTCTCGGGGCTAACGGTGATCGAGCCGGCGACGCGGATATGGTAGCGGTGCTCAAAATATTGATAGGCATCGTGGAAAACGATGAAGGGCTTGTCCTTCACCGGTGACACGGTTGCGGCGATTTCCTTGTCCAGCGCATCGAGCTTGTCATCCAGCGCCTTGGCATTGGCCTCGTAGGTCAGCGCATTCTCAGGATCGGCGGCAACCAGCGTGGTGGTGATCTCTGTGGCCATCGCCTTGGCATTCATCGGATCGAGCCAGAGATGGGTGTCGAAGGCGCCATGGTCACCGTGGTCGTGGTCATGATCAGCCTCGGCGTGATCGTGGCCGGCCTCGGCATGTTCCTCATCGGAAGCGCTGTCGTGGTCATCGCCATCATCATGGGCCTCGAAAGCCCCGCCTTCGCGGAAGGGGAGCTTTACCAGGCCCGGCGCATCGTCCAACCTCGCGACAATGGCGTCGGAACCCAGCGATTCCAGCGGCTTTTCGAGGAAGGCTTCAAGGCCGGGGCCGACCCAGAAGATCACCTTGGCTTCCTGCAGCGCCCGAGCATTGGAGGGTTTCAGATTGTAGGTATGCGGGGAGGCGGCGCCATCGACGATCAGCTCCGGTTTGCCGACGCCTTGCATGATGGCCGATACCAGCGAATGGACCGGCTTGATCGAGGTGACGACCACAGGGGCATCGGCGGCCTGGAGGGACCCGGCGAAAAGGAAGGCCGGGATTACGAGGGTAAGACCGATCGCCAGTTTCATCAGCATGCTCCGCTTGAATTGCAATTGTTATGTTATTACATCAATTGCGTTATGCTATAACGTGTGCAATAGCAGGACGCAACAGCACTGTCGGAAAATTTGATGCTCTCTCCCGCAAATAATCCCGCTGGCAGCTCTGCCGGTATCCGGGCCGAACCGCTGGTTTCGCTTGAGAATGTCGGCATTCGGCGTGGCGGCCGCTGGCTGGTGCGCGGTGTGGATTTCTCCGTTTCGCGCGGCGAGATCGTCACGCTGATCGGCCCGAACGGCTCCGGCAAATCGACGAGCGCCAAGGCGGCGATCGGCGTGCTGAAGCCGGACGAGGGCAGGGTCACGAAGAAGGCCGGCCTCAAGGTCGGCTATGTGCCACAGAAGCTTGCAGTGGACTGGACGTTGCCGCTTTCCGTGCGCCGGCTGATGACGCTGACCGGGCCATTGCCGGAGGCCGATATCATGGCCGCGCTCGAAGCATCAGGCATGGCGCATATGCTGGATGCGCAGGTACAGCATCTCTCCGGCGGCGAATTCCAGCGGGCGCTGATGGCACGCGCCATTGCCCGAAAGCCCGATCTTCTTGTGCTCGACGAGCCTGTGCAGGGCGTCGATTTCGCCGGCGAGATCGCGCTTTACGACCTCATCAAATCGATCCGCAACACGACCGGCTGCGGTATCCTCTTGATCTCCCACGACCTGCACGTCGTCATGGCGGAGACGGATACGGTCATCTGCCTCAACGGCCATGTCTGCTGCCGCGGCACGCCGCAGACGGTCAGCCAGAGCCCGGAATATGTGCGCCTCTTCGGCAGCCGCGCAGCGCAGACGCTTGCCGTCTATAGCCATCACCACGACCATACACACCTGCCGGACGGGCGTGTGCTGCATGAAGACGGTTCGGTGACAGATCATTGCCATCCCGAAGATGGGCACCACCACGATCATGATCATGGACATGCTCATTCGCACGATCATGCCGAAGCCCATGCTCACGCTCATGCCGATGGAGATCAGTCCCACGGGCATGCGCATGCAGAAGCGCACGCCCATACGCACACGCATTTCCAGAGCGGAGCCAAAAGCGGGGAGGACCGTCATGCTTGACGATTTCTTCGTGCGTGCCATTCTCGCCGGCGTCGGTCTTGCGCTGACGACCGGCCCCCTCGGCTGTTTCATCATCTGGCGGCGCATGGCCTATTTCGGCGATACGATCGCCCATTCGGCTTTGCTTGGCGTGGCGCTGTCGCTGCTCTTCGAGCTCAACCTGACGCTTGCCGTCTTCGTTGTCGCCGCCACCGTCTCGATCCTGCTGCTCCTTTTGCAGAAGCGTCAGGCGCTTTCGGCCGATGCGTTGCTCGGCATCCTCTCGCATGCGACGCTGGCAATCGGCCTCGTCATGGTCGCCTTCATGACCTGGGTGCGCATCGATCTCATCGCCTTCCTGTTCGGCGATATTCTGGCGGTGTCGACGACCGATATCGCGCTGATCTGGGGCGGCGGCATCCTGGTGCTGGCGGCGATCGCCTGGCTGTGGCGGCCGCTGCTGGCAGCTACCGTCAATCCGGAACTGGCCGAAGCCGAGGGCCTGAGGCCGGAGCGGGCGCGGCTGTTCTTCATGCTCCTGATGGCGGTCGTCATCGCCATTGCCATGAAGATCGTCGGCATCATGCTGATCACCTCGCTCTTGATCATTCCGGCGGCGGCGGCGCGGCGCTTCTCCTCGACACCGGAACTGATGGCCGTGCTTGCCTCGCTGATCGGCGCTGTCGCCGTCGTCGGCGGGCTGTTCGGCTCGCTGACCTATGACACGCCATCAGGCCCGTCAATCGTGGTGGCCGCTCTCATTCTTTTCATCCTGAGCCTGCTTCCCGCCTGGCGCGGGCGCAGGGACCTGCTAGGACAAGGCTCATGAACACACCGCAAATGACCCGCAACCAGGCGCTCGTCTTCGACGTCCTCGAAAAGGCCGAGGCGCCGCTCAGCGCCTATACGATCCTCGACAAGCTGCGCGACCAGGGGTTTCGTGCGCCGCTGCAGGTCTATCGGGCGCTGGAAAAGCTGCTCGAATACGGCGTCGTACATCGGCTCGAAAGCATCAATTCCTTCGTCGCCTGCGCCCACCCCGGCGAAGACTGCCACAGCCATGGCATCGTCGCCTTCGCGATCTGCGAAAGCTGCGGCCAGGTGATCGAATTCCACGACCACGAGGTGGATCACCGCCTGATGGGCTGGGTGCGCAGCCAGAAGTTCAAGCCGGCGAAGACGACGATCGAGATCCGCGGCACCTGCGAGGCTTGCGCGGCCTGAGCCGTTCAGCCTAGGCATCGACCGGGGCGAGTGCCGCGAGATGCAGCAGGTCCTCGTTTTCCTCCGGCACGCCTTCCGCAAGACGGGCGGCGGCGATGACCGGCAGCCAGGTGAAGATCTCGTCCGGGGTCAATCCGGCCGTCTTTGCATAGGTGACGACATAGGCCTCGGCGATTGCCGGAAGGACGCGCCGCATCAACAGATAGGTGCGGCAGACATCGGCGGCCGGGTTGCCGCTGCAGGCGTCCAGCCAGTCGACGATCACGATGCCATCGCCGGAGCCCATGATATTCCAGGGATGGAAGTCGCCGTGGCAGACACGGTCGTCATCAGGCAGGGCGGCAAGTGCCAGAAGCAGCCGGTCGCGTAGATCCGGTGGCACAGGTTCGGCGCGCTCGATATTGGTCGACAGTCTTGCCTTCAGCGAGGGGAGGCCGGTGCCGGGTTCGCGGTGCAGGCGCTGGTGGAGCGCTGCCATCTCCTTGACGGCTGACAATTGCGGCTCCGGCGTCATCTCATCGGCAAGGCTGGTGCCGGTCACGCGATCCATCAGCAGGCCCCAGCGACCGTGGTAATCGCCGACGACGTGGACCCTGGGTGCCGGCAGCGAGAGCTTTTCCGCGATCGCCAGATTGGCGGCCTCGCGGAAGGCTGGGGCCTTCGGACGGCCAGGTCTATAGAGCTTCAGCGCCAGCGTGCCATGTTCAAAGACTTCCGCTTCCTTGCCGGCGCCGAGCAGACGGCCGATTTCGCTCATGTCGGGCTCCCGCACCATGGGTTTCATCAGAACGATGTGGCGCGGGTTTTGGGAAGGGAAAGGGTGCCCGCGCGGGCGCGGCAAAGTCCTCCAAGCCCGATTGTTCCGGTATTGGAGACAGTGTGTCCGTGGCAAACGGCTTTATCCCGCGCGTAAGGCATGAATGATGGCAGTAGAAAAGAACCATCACAGGCATCCCTGGCTCAGGGAAACGGAGCGTCATGACCGTCAACAATAAAGGCTGCGATGCCATCGCCTGCCGCGGCGAAGAAATCCTTTCGCGCGAGCTGCTGCTGAGCGGCACATTCGCTAACCTGATTGCCGGGGAGGCGCCTTCGCTCAAACTTCTCAGCGATGAGGAGCGACAGGCATCCCTCGCATCGATACTCGCCGAGAGGCCGGAAGGTGATGTCTGGATTTTCGCCTACGGCTCGCTGATCTGGAATCCGATCATTCTCAGCGTCGAAAGCCGCAAAGCCCGCATTGAGGGCTGGCGCCGGTCCTTCTGCCTTGCCACCGTTTCCGGGCGGGGTTCGCCCGATAATCCGGGTCTCGTGCTCGGCCTGGATGCGGGCGGAGCCTGCGATGGCGTCGCCCTGCGGCTGCAGGAAGAGGATCTCCGGCACGAACTCGAGCTGCTGTGGCGGCGGGAGATGGTGGCCGAGGCCTATATTCCGCGCTGGGTCGATCTATTGGACGAAGACGGCGCGCGTTTTGGAAGCGGCATCGCTTTCACCATGAACCCGCTGGCAAATACCTATGCCGGCGGGCTTTCAAGAGAAACGACCGTTCAGCGGCTTGCCACGGCTGCAGGCAGCATCGGCAGTTCGGCTGACTATCTGTTTCGCACCCGTGAAGGCTTGCGGGCGCTCGATATGTGGGACGAGTTTCTGGAGGAGCTCGCCATCGAGGTGGAGGAGGCGCAACGCCGGTTGCAGCAATTGCCTGCCGCTGGCATTTAATAAGCAATTTTTCTCACCAGGCTGCTGACGTCGGCGATCCCGAGAGAATTCAGTTTCCGGCATGACGCTCGATCGTCCCGGCAAGGTCGATCCACTGCGGGCGATCCTCCTACCAATGGACATGATCCGGAGCAGGAAAGGATGGATCGGCGAATGTGCCCCCAGCGATGACGACGGTGCCGGGAAAATACGTTCCGGACTTAGAAAATCCGCCCCCACCGCAGATCCGACAAAAAGCTTTCATCACATCCGGTGTGGTTTCGCCCTCCGGAAACCATATGGAATATTCTCCAGAAATGATCCGGACATCTTCCTCACGGAACCACACGTTGTGGGCAAGTGCGCTGCCGGATGCACGTTGACACCGTGTACAGGTGCATACGTGGTTGTGCACAGGATCGCCATCGAGTTCCAGGGAAAGGGCGCCGCAGGTACATTTGGCATGAAAAGTGGGCATTAGGGCTCATCCCGCGCTGGCCAACGGCTATCGATCTTACGACGGCGGAATCGGCAAGGTCCATCGAAATCATCGGAACACATGTTGACGAATGGTTGAACGGCGAGATTTTTCAAAGATATCCGCCGGAAGATGCCGTTCCGATGTGCTGAAGGCTCCGCTGGAATAGCGGAGCCTTCGATGCTGGTGCGCAGATCAGCCGGCGGCGCGTTCGGCAGGCGGACGGCGGCGCAGGTTCGCGGTCTTGATCGCCGGAGGCTGGTAATTGGCTTCAAGCGGGCCGGTTTCCGTGCCGGGCGGCACAATGGCATCGATGGCGTCGAGCAATTCGTCGCTCAGACGCGCCTGCGCGCCGGCCAGGAGATCATCGAGCTGTTCCATGGTGCGCGGCCCGAGAATCGCCGACGTGACACCCGGATGGGCGATGACGAAGGCAAGCGCCATATGGGTGAGCGAGATGCCGGCGCCTTCCGCGAGCGGGATGAGCTGCTCGACGGCATCAAGGCTGTTTTCGTTCGACATCTGCTTGGGGAAATAGGCGACGCGCGTACTGTCGGGCTGGGCCGCACCGCGGCGGTAGCGGCCGGTGAGCATGCCCATGGCAAGCGGGCTCCAGACCAGCGCGCCCATGCCGTAGCGTTCCAGCGTCGGCAGGACTTCGCGTTCGATGCCGCGATGCAGGATGGAGTAAGGTGGCTGTTCGGTGCGGAAGCGGGCCAGCCCCCGCTTTTCTGCCACCCACTGCGCCTCGATGATCTCGGAGACGGGGAAGGTGGAGGAGCCGATGGCGCGGATCTTTCCGGCGCGCATCAGGTCTGTAAGGGCCGAGAGCGTTTCCTCGATATCAGTGTCCGGCGCCGGGCGATGCATCTGGAAGAGGTCGATATAATCGGTCTGCAGGCGGCGCAGCGAATCTTCGACGGCGCGGTAGATCCAGCGGCGCGAGCTGCCCTGCTGGTTCGGATCCTGGCCCATCGGGATGAAGCATTTGGTAGCGAGCACGACATTGTCACGCCGGCCCTTCAGCGCCTTGCCGACAATCTCCTCGGATTCGCCGTGGCTGTACATGTCGGCGGTATCGATGAAGTTGATGCCGGCATCGAACGCCTTGTGAATGATGCGGATGGAATCGTCATGATCGGCATTGCCGATGGCGCCAAACATCATCGCGCCAAGGCAATAGGGGCTGACCTTGATGCCGGTGCGGCCAAGGGGACGGTATTGCATCTTCGTTTCCTTCGAATTTTGAACTGCTCGCAGGAGCAGGTGAATCTTGAACTGCCTGTCAGCAGACTTTGCCGCTGGCAAAGCCCTGGAAAACAGAGTATAAAAGCGCATCCGGAACGCAGTTCCGTTTATACGGAACAATGTTCCGTTTTGCAAGGGGTGTTGATGTGACTGACGGGACGGACAGCCCAGGCGAGGGGCGTAAGGCTGATAGCGGCCATGAAAGGCCTGTAAGAGCGGATGCGCGGCGCAACCTGGATTCGCTGCTGAAAGCCGCCCTGGCGGTGTTTGCGACTTCAGGCGTGGATGCCCCGGTGCGCGAAATTGCGGAAAAGGCGGGCGTGGGCGTCGGCACGGTCTATCGCCATTTTCCGCAGCGCTCCGATCTCATCAAGGCGGTGATGCGCAACGAAGTGGATGCCTGCGCCGATGCCGCGGTGACGCTTGCTGCCGAGCATGAGCCGGGCGAGGCGCTGTCGCGCTGGATGCAGCGCTTTGCCGATTTCATCATGGCCAAGCGCGGCCTTGCCGCAGCGCTCCATTCCGGCGACCCGGCCTATCAGGCGCTGCCGGCCTATTTCGAGCAGCGCATGATCCCGGCATTGCAGGGCTTGCTGGACAGGGCCGTTGCCGCCGGAGCCGCACGCGGCGATGTCGAGGCGAGCGAACTCCTGCGTGCCGGCGCACAGCTTTCCAATCTTGGGCAGGGGGATGATCCGGCGACGACGCAGCGGATGATTGCGTTGCTGGTAGACGGGCTGCGCTATGGGGCGGGCGTGAAGGGCTGAGGGTCTTGCTCCTCGCCTCCTGTCTTCAGGCTGCCGCTGCCTTTTCCTTCGGTTTCAGCAGAATGATCAGCAGCAACCCGGCGATGATGAGGGCCGCACCTTCGAGGTGATAGGTCTGCAGCTTTTCGCCGAGGATCAGATAGGCGAGCACGGCGATGAAGATCGTCTGGATGTAGAGGAGCACGCCGGCGCGGGCGGCCCCGAGCGCCTCGATGCTGCGATTGAAGAGATAATACATGAGCGCGCCGCCAGGGATTGCGACATAGGCGAGCGCTATGAGCCCGCTCGTATTCAGCGTCGTGCGTTCGTCGGCGGTGAGCTCATAGAGGTAGAAGGGCAGGGCTGTCAGCGCCGCAGCACCGAGCAGCAGGACGAGCAGGGCAAGGCGGTTCAGGTCGAATTTCGCGCGACGCAGCAGCACCGTGTAGAGGCTGAAGCAGAAGGCGCCGGCGACGATCCAGAGTTCACCGGGGTTGAAGTCGAGGCGCAGAAGTGCTGCCGGGCTGCCCTTGATGATGATGGCGACGATGCCGAGGAAGGCGAGGATCGATCCGGCCACCTGCCAGCTTCCCATCGGCTCTGACAGCATCAGGCGAGCAAGGATCATGGTGATGATCGGGATCAGCGCGATGATGATGCCGGCCGTGGTGGCATCGGCATGTTCGAGGCCGACGAAGATCAGGCCCTGACAGATGGCCAGCCCCATGCCGCCGATGAAAAGCAATTCCAGGCCGCGCGCCCGCACCAGCGCAAGCATCTCGCCGAAATGGTGGCGCACGATAGGCAGCAGGATCGCGAAGGCGATGAGCACGCGCCAGAAGCAGAGCGCCCAGGGCGGCATTTCCGTGGAGACCCATTTGGCTGCGATATAGACGCCGGCTGACAGGAGCCAGCAGAGCACGCCTACGGAATAGGCCCCTGCAAGCGAGCCGCCTGCGGCCTGTTCCGTCCCGACAGTATCACGATGGACTGCCAAGACATGTATTGCCATCGCCCAGTTATGCCACAATTTCCGGGCGCCGCACAGGTGAAGGCACTGTCGGCAATAAGCGGTAAGAGGCAGGCCCTATCCTTCCACGCTGAAGATGATTGCGAGGGCGCGGTTCTCATCGACGCCGTGCAGGCGGGCGAGGTCTTCGACGGATTGATGCGCCTCCGCCTCTATGCCCTGCTGCCTGAGCCTGGCCAGGAGATCGGCCTGTGACTGGCCGGTGACATCGGCAAGGGCCGAGAGGGGTGCATAGACAAGCGCCTGTTCGATCGGGCGCTCCAGCTGCGGTCCGGTGATCTGGCCCCAGCTGAAGAAGGATGCGGCAAGCACGATCGCGAAAACCGCAATGCTGTAGCGGCCCCAGCGCGCCTTCAGATGCGACTGGAATGGCTTGATGTTGGCGACGATGTGGCCGATGGCGCCGGTCACGAAGAACCAGGAGAACCACTGGTGGACGACGGTCATCAGGCCTCGTTCCCATTCGAAGAACATCATGACGCCTGTGCCTGCCATCAGCAGGAAGGAGCCGATCGTCAGGGGTGTCGCCCAACTGCGTGTGGTGATCCTAGCGGCCATCGGAGCTGTTCCCGATGATTGCGTCGATCGGCCTGATTGCCGCACGCGGTTCTGCCGCGCCGGCGCCGCACATTCGTGCGCCGCTTGAGATCTGATTTGCCATGTTCGCTCCATTGCGTGTATAATGCACATATATCAGGGGCAGAACATGCCGTCAATAAATATGTGTAAAATGCACGTATCGTCACCCGCCGAACGCTATCGGCGGTGACGAGGAGAGGATTGGCAGAGGGGCAGCTAGCAACGGAGTGGCGGGGCTGGCACGGCCCCCGGCCGAGTTACGATTGAGCGCGGCTCGCGGTCGTGGCCGAAATCGCCGACAAGGTCTGCGCGTCGCGGCCATAGATATCGTCGAAATAGTGGATGACGCCGTCGTCCGTCGGCCAGGCGGTGAAATAGGAAACGTAGACTGGAACCTCTTCCGGAACCGGCATGTCCTGCTTGCCGCCGGCTGCGATCTGCTGATCGACGAACTCGACCGAGGTCTTCAGAACGGCGGCGGCCATCGCCTTCGGGTTTTCCAGGCGCACGCAGCCATGGCTGAACATGCGGTCCTGCGAGGCGAATTTTCCGCGTGCCGGGGTGTCGTGCATGTAGATGTCGTGCGAATTCGGGAAGAGGATCTTCAGCTGGCCGAGCGCATTGTCAGCACCCGGCGGCTGGACGACGCCGATATTTTCGAGCGGCTGCGACCAGTCGACCTTGGCCGAAGGCATGGTCTTTCCCTTGACCGAGACGACATAGCCTTCCTTGTCCAGATAGGCGGGATCGCGCTTCAGGTGCGGCAGCATTTCGTTGCGGATGATCGATTGCGGCACGCCCCAGTCGGGGTTGAATTCCACCGTCTTGATCGAGGCATCGAAGAAGTTCGTCTGGTGATCCTGCTGGCCGATCACAGCCTTCATCGACAGCGTCAGCGTGCTGTTTTCATAATAGTAAGCCATATAGGCCGGCTGGTTGATGAAAACGTAGCGCTCCGGGAATTCCTGCGGCAGCCAGCGCATTTCCTCCATCGCCACGATCACCTTGTTGATGTTGGCGGCAGTATCGCCGCCCTGGCCTGATGTGCGCAGGTAATGCAGTTCGGCGGCGAGTTGGGCGAATTTCGGGTTGCTCGGCAGGAGACGGTCGAAGACCACCATCAGATCCGGCGTGGCCGAAAGCTGGGCGATCGTGCCCTTCAGATCGACCGGCTTGCGCTTGAAATCGTAATAGTTCGACAGCTTGTTGGGATCGATGCGGCCGCGGAAATTATCCTGCAGGAACATCAGCATCTTGGCCGAGAGAGAGGCTTCGAACTCGGCCAGCGCCTTCGCGTCCGATCTTTGAGGAGGGGCAACGGCATAGTCGCCGGCATTCAATCCCCAGTCATCGGCCTGTTTCAGGAGGCTGAGCGCCTGCGCGGCCTTGGGGGTCGGCCCCTTGCCATCGACCCAGATGAGCTTTGCCTTCGGCTGGGCGTAATAGGCCTCGACCGCCTCGGCGATGTCGTTGTTCATCGAAACCGTCAGGCCGCCCATTTCGTTCAGCACCTTGGCCTGATTGCCGCTGGCTGAATCAAAGAGCGCCGACAGCGACGCGCCCGTATCCTGCCGGACGATATGGGCGGGCCGGCGGGGCGGAACCGTATAGCCGGGCTTCGGGCTTGCCTGCGTGACGGGTGGCGCCGGCAGCGGCTCGGCGCGCACGGCAATTGCACTTCCCGAGAGCGCCAGCAGACCGGCGAGCGGTACAATCCAGCGGGAAGATGTTTTCAGCGGCATTCTGATGTCCTCGAAACCTGGCAAAATATGCTGTCGCGGCACGCCGCAATAGTCCGTATGGGTGAAGTCCGAGTAGAACCCCAACATTCGGGCAGAAGATGGGCATCGCGTATTCTGGCTAGCCCATAGAGGACAGAAGCCGTTGGAAGGAAATCACTTTTCCGACAGCATCCATATTTGCAGCACATCATTGTGACGACGGCGGGATCGGAACAAATCCGATCCCGCCGCAGCGACCGTGAGAGACCGCTACTTCCAGTTCCGGCGGCGTTCGAGTTCTGCTTCGGAAGGTTGATCGGACGCGAACGAGCCCGTCCGGACTGCGCCGTTGCGCTCATAGGTCGCGATGATGATGCCGGTGCTCGATACCGCCGATCTCGTGAGCGTGAGGGCGCAAGGTGTTGCGCCCCCCTCGAACAGCCGTTTGCCCTTGCCGAGGATCAGCGGGAAAGTCAGCACGGTCATTTCATCGATCAGGTCGTTGGCAAGCAGGGTCTGGATGAGATTGCCCGATCCCTGGATGAGCAGGTCAGGCCCGTTCTCCTGTTTGATCTTGCGCAGTGACGCGACGATGTCGGATCCCAGCGATTGTGAATTCTGCCAGGCAAGGCTTTCAGGGCGGTGCGTCGCGACATATTTCGTGGCGGGATTGAAGACCCTGGCGATGTCATCGTCCTGATAGGGCCAATGGGCGGCGAAGATGTCGTAGGTCTTGCGCCCGAGCAGCAGTGCAAACGGCTTTGCGAAGAGCTCGCCGATCACTGATCCCATCGTCTCGTCCGCATAGGGGAAGACCCAGCCGCCGAATTTGAAACCGTTGACGGGGTCTTCGTCAGGGCCGCCGGGTGCCTGCATAACGCCGTCGAGGCTGACGAATGTGGAGGCGATGATCTTTCTCATGGGTGTCTCTCCTTTTGGTGATCCGCGCCATCAGGGCCGGATCTCGGCCTGAGGACGAAGTGGTTGGCGGCAGACCGACAAAACTCAAGAAAATTTGTGGGAGACTTAGCCGTTCGACAGTGAGTTCAGGCTGCGGAGATAAGCGCAGAACATGTCCGCCATCGCGTCCGCGAAGGCTGAGATCTCGTTCTCGTCATGCGCTGCCTCGGAAAACTCCTTTCCGACCGTGCTCATCGTCGTCATGATCAGGTCTGCGGCCATGGTCCGGATTGCGTCCGAGGCATCGGGCAGCGCTTCCCGCATGAACTGGTCGATAATGGCATCGGCGGCGCCCCGAGCCTCCTGCGCTTCGGGGGCGTAGCGATAGAGGGGGGCGGCATCGTTCAGCGCGACGCGGACGGCGGCTTCCTCGCATTCGGAGCGGATGAAGGCGTGGACCAGGGAGCGCAGCCGGTCGAGCGGCGGGCGGGTCTCGTCGCCCAGAACTTCGCCCAGCAAATTCGAAGTTTGCCGCCATTCGTCGCTCTGCAGTCGGAACAGGATGGCCGCCTTGTTGGGGAAGTATTGGTAGAGCGAGCCAACGCTGACGCCGGCTCTTTCGGCTACGCGAGCGGTCGTAAAACGCTGCGCGCCCTCCTGCGCCAAAACCTGAACAGCGGCCTGCAGAATGGCGTTTACGAGCTCGTTCGAGCGCGCCTGTCTCGGCAATTTTCTTGAAGAAATTCCGTTAGTTGGACGATTTGCCATATTGGCGTTCCGCAAATGCGATTAGCGAATGCGACGGATTATTCGTATTTTCATTTCGAAGGCAAGCCATCTGAAATGAAGGATTTCTCCGATGAACACCCTCACTAGCGCACCGCTCTCGCCGCTTCTCGATCAGCTTTTTGCCGAGGCAGACAGAGCCACCAGCCCGGTCATGGCCGCGCTCTCTCGCGACGAGCGGGAACGGCTCCTGTACAGCAAGACCGAATATCTCGATTTCTACGGACGCCTGAAGGATCTGTGGCTGCCCGTTTCGCGCCAGACGGGGGAACTGCTCTACATGCTGGCGCGCAGCACCAATGCCAGGACTATCGTCGAGTTCGGCACATCCTTCGGCATTTCGACGCTCTATCTTGCTGCGGCCCTTCGCGACAATGGCGGCGGGCGGCTGATCAGCAGCGAGTTCGAGGTCTCGAAGGTTGCGCGGGCTCGCCAGAACCTCGTCGATGCCGGCCTTGCCGATCTCGTCGAGATCCGAGAAGGCGATGCGCTCCAGACATTGAGTAGCGATCTTCCTGACAGTATCGACCTGCTTCTGCTTGACGGGGCGAAGTCGCTCTATCTAGAGGTGCTGGCATTGGTCGAAAGCCGGCTGCGGCCCGGTGCGCTCGTCATTGCCGACGATGCCGATGACTCCCCCCAATATCTCGACCATGTCCGTTCGCCCACGAGCGGATACATGTCTACACCCTTCGCCGACGACATCGAACTGTCGATGCGCGTGGCCTGACTTCGACTAGTTCCCGCACAACGCAATAACGTCAACACGGGCTGCCTGACGGCAGCGCGGCAATGGAGATCGCAGCAATGCACGTATTCGTAACGGGTGCGACCGGCTGGGTCGGCACCGCTATCGTCGAGGAACTGATCCGCGCCGGTCACAAGGTCAGCGGGCTTGTCCGCTCGATTGATAAAGCAAAGGCCATCGCGATCATCGGCGCAAAGCTCGTTCCGGGATCGCTCGATGACCTCGACCTTCTCGCCGAAACCGCGTCCAAGGCCGATGCGGTGATCCATACCGCCTTCAACCATGACTTCTCGAAATTTCTCGACAATGCGGCGCAGGACGAGCGCGCGATCCATGCGCTCGGGAACGCGCTTGCCGGGTCGGATCGCCCGCTCATCGTCACATCGGGCCTGCTGGGCTTTCCGCGGGGTGCCACGGAAGCGGACCTGCCGAATCCGGCATCGCCGCGCAAATCGGAAGCCGCCGCCCGTGTGCTCGCCGGGCAGGGGATCCGTGCGGCGACGATGCGGCTTGCTCCGAGCGTGCACGGCATCGGCGATTACGGCTTCATCCCGATCCTCGTGCGCATTGCCCGGGAAACTGGCGTATCCGCCTATCCTGACGATGGAAGGAATTGCTGGTCGGGCGTGCACCGGCTGGATGCGGCCCGCCTCTATCGCCTGGCGCTCGAAAGCGGCGTGACCGAAGCCGCCTATCATGCTGTCGCCGACGAGGCGGTGCCGTTCCGGGAGATCGCCGAAGTGATCGGGCGCCAGCTCGGCCTGCCGGTGGAGTCTCGCCCCCGCGAACATTTCGGCTGGTTTGCCACCATGGCGGCAACGAACATGGCGGCGTCGAGCGCCTATACGCGCTGGCTGCTCGGCTGGCAGCCGACCTGCCGGGGCCTGCTCGACGATCTCGACCAGCCTGGCTATTACGCGCAATAGCTCCTTGCGTTCAATGCCCGCCCATCGGCTGTCCCTCGGGCTGGCCGGGCGGGCGGCGGACATAGAAGGATGCCAGCACGGCCGCCAGCGAAATCATCGCGCCGACGAGGAAAGCCGACTGCATGCCGCCGACGGTTGCCGTAGCGGCGTCTGCTTCCCCTTGAGTCAGGATGCCGGCGCGCCAGGTCATGATGGCGACATAGAGCGTGGTGCCGGCGGCACCGGCGACCTGCTGGGTGGTGCCGATGATGGCGCTGCCGTGGGAATAGAGGTTCGGCGGCAGGGAGCCGAGGCTGACGGTAAAGAGCGGCGTGAACATCAGGGCAAGGCCGATGCTCATCACGATGTGCAAGCCGAGCACGACCCAGATCGGAGTCATGACGGTGAGGAAGGTCAGACCCCACATGACGGAGCTGAACAGGAGCGCGCCGGGAATGACCAGCCGGGCAGGGCCGTAGCGGTCAAACAGCCTGCCGACGAAGGGAGCGCAGAGGCCCATGATTAGGCCGCCAGGCAGAAGCAGCAGGCCGGCCGTCAGGGTCGTTTGGCCAAGCACGGACAGAAGGTAGATCGGTATGAGGATGAAGACGCCGAACATCGACATCATCAGGATCGCCATCATGCCGGCGGCGATCGTGAAGGTCTTCGTCTGCAGAGTGCGCAGGTCGAGCAGCGCCCTCTCGTGCTTCTGAAGATGGATCTGCCGCCAGACGAAGATGGCGATGACGGCGGCGCCGGCGACGAGCATGACGCGGGGATCGAGCGGCGTCGCGCCTGTCTCGGGCGCACCGAGCTCGCTGATGCCGAAGACGAAACTGCCGAAGCCGATGGCCGAGAGTATGACCGAGACAACATCGAGCGGCGCCTTCGACGGCACGGTGACGTTCTCGATTTTCGCAGCACCCAGCGCGAGAGCCGCAAGCGCGATCGGCAGCACCAGCAGGAAGAGCCAGCGCCAGTCGAGCGAGGAGAGGATGAGGCCCGAAATCGTCGGGCCGATCGCCGGCGCGACCGAGATGACGATCGAGATATTGCCCATCGTCTTGCCGCGCGAATGCGGCGGCACGAGGTTCATGATCGTGGTCATCAAGAGCGGCATCATGATCGCCGTGCCCGAGGCCTGGACGATGCGGCCGACGACCAGCATCGGGAAGCCGGGGGCAAGCGCGGAGACCAGCGTGCCGGCGGAAAAGAGCGCCATGGCGAGGATGAAGACCGGTCGCGTGTTCAGCCGCTGCAGGAGATAACCTGTCACGGGGATGACGGTGGCCATGGTCAGCATGAAGGCCGAGGTCAGCCATTGGGCGGAGCTCGCGGGGATCTTGAGATCGGCCATCAGGTGCGGGATCGCCACACCCATGATGGTCTCGTTGAGGATGACCACGAAGGCGGAGACAAGCAGCAGGCCTATCACCAGCCTGTTGCGGGCGCTATGGTCTTCGACCGGCAGTTCGGCCTGTTCTTCGATCTCTGAAAGCAAGGGTTCACTGGTCATGGTGTTCCTGTATCCATATCTGTAAGACGTGGTTCTGCTTTAAGACGAAAGTGCTCTGGCGATTGCGACAAGGGGTATGCCTATTTCCTATGTTTTCATGCCGTCTGCCGGATGCAAGGTGATTTTAGCGGGCGTGCATGAAAGACTTTGGTCTGGAAAAGTGTGGGGTTGCGCCCGCATCCGGTCCTGTCTTGCCGCGTCTGGGAAGTAGGGAAGCCACGCTCCCGCTGACGCCGTCACTGTAGCGCCGGAAGCCCCCATTCAGCTGGCGGGAAGAGCGTCGGGGGCAGGCGCATTTCCGAGAAGTCGACCGGGCGGCGGCGAAACGATGTTGCCGTATAAGAGGTGGTCGAAACCTTTATCCTGACCTCTTCTTTCAATGGTATCCCATCCTGTGTGAGGCACGCCTGGTTTTCGCCGTGCATCTCGTGCGGGACCAGATCAAACCATTCGCATGTTTCGCCGAGGATCGTGTCCGTTTTCCCGAGAGAAACCTTTCCGGTTTTCTGGCCGGCTTGCACGGAGGGAGAGTCACGTTCCGACGAGCGCCAGGCGGTTATGCGCCGATCTCCGCTGCTTTGCCGATACCAGATGCCTTGATCGTCGAGCTCGTTCTGGATGATCGTGTGGATCGTGCCGTCTCTGCCGCGGCTCTCCTCATAGCGCCAGGGAAAATGCCGCAGCAAACGGACGTTAATTCCAGCCGGGCTCTCGAGCGTCATCTCGAAATCGGGCCGGGAAGGGTCGGGCTCATGGCTGCGGATCGGTCGCAGCCAGAAGTCCGGGCTCAAAATCTCCTGTGGCGGGCGTAGCTCCGACGATGTCACGGCGCGGCGTTCGAGACTGGCGAGGCGAATATGGTAGATCGGGACACTCTCACCGGCCAGAAGCTTCGTTTCGATGACGATGCCATCATCGGTGACGCAGTTCAGTTCGCCCGGCTCGATCGAGCCCAACGGCGGCGCCTTTTCCACAGTCTCGCGCCACAGGCAATCCTGCCCGGCAACGGTTGACCGTTCCGCGAGTGGTCGGGAGACGTCTGCGACAGTCGCGTCCAGCTTCTGACCTGAACCGATGAGTTCCATCTGCGTGATCTCGCCATCCGTCTGCCGGCTCCAGCGCAGCACCGGATCTTTTCTGTCCGGTCCGTAGCCGAAGCTTGTCAGCCCATCCCACCGGGTTTCGCTGCGAAACATGCCGTCGTGATGGATAACCGTGGTTGTGGGATCGATCGGCACGCCATTCTTGTCGAGGGATTGCATGGTGGCGACATAGTCCGGCAGCGGCGGAGAGGTGTCGGAGGCTGACTGCGCGAGGGAAGCCCCGCTGAAGACCATTCCGGCGATGACGCCTGTCATTACTGCTGCCTTCATTGCCTCAGATGTCTTTCTGCGCGTGTCATACCGCGAGCAGAAGACGGTTTTGACGAGAAAATCAATGCGGTCTGCGCCATTTGCCCCAACGGACGCCCATCAATGAACGATGGTCAGCGCGGCGATACCCGCCTCGTCGGCGGCGCGTAAAAACGCCTCCCGGAATTGCTCCGGAGCAACTTCTCCACAGATGGCATCGATGCAGGCTTTGACGGCGATCATGTACTCCTCGCCGTCGTCGAAAGGCCAGTCCCGGATCAGCAGGTATGCGGCATCGCCAAGCGTGCGCACGACCGTGTGCGTCTCCCGACCGCGCAAGACCAGCCCGACCGGTGCGAATACCGATGACGTGTTCCAGTTCATTGTCCTCGACCCCTCAAGGCACGGAGATTGGAGACCTTGAACACACTATACGCGCGAATTATGAAATTCGGAATTGCGCTTTGCCTGAATCTTGAGCGCGTGACATGTCTGCCACGCTAGAAAGAAAGGGCGCTCCACGACCTCAAGTCGGAGCGCCCTATGGCTGCGTCGGCGTCAGTTGCGGCGGAGGCCGACGCAGGCAGTGTTAGAACACCGCATTTGGAACGAAATGGCAACGTCCGACGCGGTCCTGCGCCTGCATCCGGCCTGTAATCCACAATGTTTCCACAGCTTATCCACAGGGGGGGACCGATCTCCTCCAAGACTTTCAACGACATATGCCCAAAGCTATCGGGCTGCCCCAGATGGGTGATGTGGCGGCCCGATGACACCGGCAATATCTTCCTGACAAACTGTCCTAAAGGCCACAATGCGGAGCTATTGTGGCCCTCCCTCCTTGAGCGCTGGGCGGCGGACGCTCGGAGGTGGGAGGCGGCAGGCATGCATGAGGGCCTGCCGCCTTCATTATCAGGTATTCGGTCATCGAAGGCCTGCGCCTCCGCAAACAAAAAGGACCCGCTCACTTGGGAGCGGGCCTCAGGGGTGCCCGGAGTCGGACGGGCATCGGGAAAACGGTTGATCAGATATAGGCCGCCGCATCGACGTTCCAGCTGTCCGACCTCTTCGACATCGCAAAGGCTTTGTCGCTTTCGGGGCGGGCGTGCTGACGGGCGGCGGCGTCGAGCAGGGCCGCAAAGGATGCCAGGGTGATCCTGTCGGCGCGTAGCATCTGGCGGATCATCGGGTCTTTCAGCATTTCCGATGGTGTCATCTCGCGCATGGTATCCTCCCGTGGCTGCTTCCGGCGCTTGCGGCATCATAAATCCGTATTGCTATCAATGCATGTCGCGGCGATGGCGAAAAGACGGCAAATGAGGTTCATTCGGGCTAGCTCCAATGTGGCATTGGTCTCAGATTTCATCGACTGCTACCGTAGTGACCGAGAGGGAACCGCAGTGGAGGAGGGACCACATGGAAGCCAGGCAAGAGGAAGCCAGGCAGGGGGAAGCAAGGATGTTCGACGAGATCGTGATGGGTCTTGCCGCGCTTGGGGCCAAGATCAGCGAGATCAACGCCCGGCCCCTGCCTCTCCTGGATTTGGAATATGCCAAGGCCGAACTGAAGGCCAGGCCGGCAAAGGTTCGCAAGCGCTTCGACAGGTTCAGAGCGAGGAAACTGAGCGCGTGACACCGGGTCGGCAACGCAATTTTGACCATGAACGTATTTTCTGACGTTTGCTCACATTTTGGCGATTGCAAGTGCATCAGAAAGCCGCTTTTCTTGTCGTCCGCATCCTCTAATTTAGAGATATCCTACCATCATGAATCGCTACGACATCGAGCGCCGGAACGACGACGACTGGACCGTTATCGACCGGCTGACGGGCGCGCCCGTGCCGCATCTGCCGGAAAAATTGGGAAGCAGGCTCGAAGCCCAGGCGCTTGCCGATTTTCGCAACCGGCTAGCCATCCCGCAACAGGAGCGCATTCGCTCCCGTCTCGATACGTTGCGGCTCGCCTGGCAGGTGTTGACAGGCAAGCGGACACGTTAAAGCGTCGCCGTTGAGGGCTGGAAAGAGGCCCGCCGAAGCGGGCCAAATTGGGAAATGGCAGCTGGATCGCACGACGCATCGTGTGGTGCATGGTTCTATCAAAGGAAAGTGCGCCGTGCGGTCCGCGTACCGGACTGAGATCGAGGCCGAAAGTTCCCGGCGCCGGATGATTTTTCTGCCGCCGCTGCTACCAGCGGAGAATTTTTCGGCCCAGCAGGAAGCCGGCTCCCGTCGCGGCGAGAATGCCGATCGAATACCATGTCGCCAGAAACAGCGGGCTATCGTCAGGGCAGTGCCAGGCATAGATGGCGGCCGCGATGCCGCCGGCGGCAAGGCCCGCAACCGCGCCCGCCGTGCCCGGATTTTCCGGGGCGCCCTCGCGGATCGAATAGAGGATGGCGGCGAGCGGGGCAATGGAGAGCGTCGGCACGAAGAACAGACAGAAGGCGGAGAACTGTCCCTCCATGCGGCTTGCCCAGTCTGCCTGCGGCACGACGAGAAGTTCGGTCACGATGCCTGCAATCAGAACCGCCAGCGGCAAGGTGAGCGTCAAGGCCGCAGAGCGCAGCGAGACGCCGGGCTTGCCGATGCGGAAGGCTAGGCGGGTGGCGGTAAGGGCGAGCAGCAGGGTGATGCCGAGCTTGAAGAGGACGCGCGGCGTCTCGATCATCTCAGCCATGTTTTTGCGGATGCCGATAGTCGAGAGCAGCAGCGCAGCTGATATCACCACACCGATGACCAGCGCGATCAGGAAGACGCGGCCGAAGCGGAGGCGGACGCGCGCATCTTTTGCCAGCATGTTGATCAGGTCATCCGTTTTCACGCGTGTTGCTCCGATAGAGGGCGGCCAATCCTTTGAGCGCCCTGTGCAGCGCCACTCGCACGGCGCCTTCCGTCATCTGTAGCCGCTCCGCCGTTTCGCGGATACCGGCGCCACCGAGCGAGATCGAGCGGACGATTTCGCGCTGCGGATCGCGCAGACCGTCCAGCATGCGTTCGACGTCGATGCGGTCAGCGCCGTCTTCCTGGTGGTCGGCCTCCAGTGTCTCCATCACATCCTCGATCGGCACGCTGACATGGCGGCCACGGCGGCGCAGGCTGTCGATCAGCTTGTTGCGCACGATGGTGGACAGCCACGGGCCGATCGGCCGCGAGATATCCCAGGTCCCGCGCTTCAGATGCACCGCCAGCAGCACTTCCTGCACCACGTCTTCCACCTCGCTCGGCGGGGCACCGAACTGGTCGCAGCGCCTGCGCGCGATCGAACGCAGATAGGGTGTCACGGCCTTCAGGAAACGGTCATAGCACAGCGCGTCGCCGGCGATTGCCGCGCGCATCCATGCCGCCCATTCCTCTTCACGGGCCGAATATTTCATCCGCTACTCATCTCTACGCACGGGGCCACGTGTTTGTTACCGTCATCCTGAAAATTTTGATGACGCGGTACGTGAGGCAAAGCCGGCGTCGGCGCCTATTGAACGCATCGGCAGGCAGACGGCAAGAGGAGTACGGCAACAAAGCGCAAAAGCCGCCCGGCTCAATGCGGAGCCGGACGGGTATTTGTGTCGGTGCAGGCTGCGGTGAATTCTAGCTGTTGGCAGCGCCTGACATCCGCGCAATCAGATGGTCGAGCGATAGGCGGCCCGGGCCGTAGCGCATGATGGCAAGTGCCATCGCCGCCCAGGTGATGTGGATCGGCCAGCCATCGGGAACAGTCAGTTCGACGATGAGAGTCATGAAGAGCAGGCCGAGGCCGGCAAAGCGGGTGGCCAGACCGAAGACGAGGAGCGTCGGGAAGATGATCTCGCCACAGCCGGAGAGGAAGGCCATGACTGATGGCGCGGGGAAGGGATAGGGGCCGCCGGGCAGATGCAGCATGAATTCCTGGGTGAAGAGATCGATCGCCGTATCGTTCAATTGCAGGAAGCCATCCCATTTCAGGATGCCGGAGCGCCAGAAGGGCACGGCGAGCGCCACACGCAGAACAGCCTGAACGAGATCGGGCTGGGCGACAGCGCGGACAAGTCCGTCAGCCGTCGCCACCAGCCTCGCCAGAGGGGAGAGAGCGCCGTTGCGGGGCTCGTTGTGAGGCCCATCGTGAGGCATGGAGTGAAGCGTATCAGACATTGGAAATCTCCAGTTCGATAGCGGAAAAGGCGCCTGATGCGATCATCTCGCCGATGGCAGCAGAGAGATCGAAAGCGGCACAGGCGTCGAGGCCGGCTGCGACAGCGGCGGCAAGGCATTCGCCTGATAGAAGGGCGTTGAAGAAAGCCGCAGCGCCTGGCGGCAGGAGGCGCACGGTGACCTCGTCGTCGAGACGGGTGATCAGCCCGTCTTCGGGGTGATCGTCGACGCGGCTGACCGGTCCCGGGCCGCGGTTCATGGCGAAAATGGTGACGGCGGGATGGTCAGATGAAACCACTCGCGTTGCCGGATGCGGCCGGAATGTCGCCGCGCCCAGATTCTCCTGGGGTATGGCGGCAAGGGTTTCGGCGCGCAAGGCGGGCGCATCGGCGGCGTGATAAGCGTCCAGCCAGGCGCGCTCGATGCGGGCCACATCCGAGAGCCAGGGCATGTCGACTGCATGTTCGTAGCGGTCGATGAAATCGGGGAAATCCTGGCCGTATTCGAAGAGCAGCGGCGAAGCGGGCGGTGTTTCGCGCACATGAAAGCGGGCCATGGCTCGGAAGAAATCCGCCCCGGCGATGCGCTCTACCGCCGGGAAGATCGACGACAGCGCCGCAATCAGGCTGACGGTCACATTGTTGCGGTAGACATTGTAGCGCTTCTCGGCCCGCTTGCCTCGCGGACCGGTGACCAGGTCAGGGGCCGGGGCATCGGGCGAAAGCAGTGCTGCCGAGAACCGGCCAGCAAAATCGGGCGCGGGTTGCCGGATCGGCAGGATGTCAGCCGAGCGCATGGGAGGTCTCCCTCTCAGTGCTATGCCGGTCGAGAATTGCCTGCGCGGCCAGCGCCTCGGCGCGCAGCACCGGCCAGTCGGGGATCTTGCTGTCCCATTCGATCAGCGTCGGAATCGGTCCGCACCTGGCAATGACGATTTCATAGAGCTGCCAGACGGCATCGGCGACCGGTCCGTCATGACTGTCGATCAGCAGCAGTTCGCCCTCGTCATCCTCCTGTTCTGCATGCCCGGCAAGGTGGATCTCGCCGACTTTGGCGAGCGGGAAATCGCGCAGGTATTCCAGCGCCGAAAAGCCGTGATTGGTGGCGGAGACGAAGACGTTGTTGATGTCCAGCAGCAGCCCGCAGCCGGTTCGCCGCGAAATCTCGCGGATGAAATCCGTCTCGCTCATGGAGGATTCAGAAAAGAGGACGTAGGTGGACGGGTTCTCGAGCAGGATCGGCCGGCCAATGGCGTTCTGCATCTCATCGACGTGATCGCAGACATGGGCAAGCGTCCGAGCCGTATAGGGCAGCGGCAGCAGGTCGTTCAGATAGGTATCGACATGCGTCGACCAGGCGAGATGTTCGGAGACCAGCGCCGGCTCGTAACGGTCGACGAGGGTCTTGAAACGCCTGAGATGATCCTTGTCGAGCGGCTGCGGGCCGCCGAGCGACATGCAGACGCCATGCAATGAAATCGGGTGGTCGCGGCGCACGCTTTCGAGCGCACGATGGGGCGGGCCGCCGGCGCCCATATAATTTTCGGCATGGACTTCGAAGAAGCCCTGCCGGCCCGATACGGCCGAGATTGCCGCAAGATGCTCCGGCTTGAAGCTGGTACCGGCCAGGCCGGCAACCGAAAGTGTCGGAAAGCGGAGGGTGCTTTCCGTCTCCATGGGAAGGTTCGCCATCATGCTGACGTTTGCCATGTTCGCCTCCGCTTTCCTGATTTTTGTGCCGGCTTAGATGTCGCGTTCCAGCGGCTTCAGCGAGCCATGACGGCCGCCGGGCAGATCAAGTTTGGCGCAGGTTCCGCCCTGGACGAATTTCCACGAATTGCCCTGGAAGTCCTTGACCGAGGTACCCTGGCAGGTCGTGCCCGGGCCGGCAGCGCAATCGTTCTGGCCCTTCAGCGCAACGCCGTAGCACTTCTCCTTGTGGGCAGCGGTTGCAGCAGCGGCCTCGGCCTTGGTCAGCGGGGCGGCGCCTGCCATGCTGGCAAGGGCGGAGGTGATTGCGCCGACAAGAAGGGCGGTGCTGATGGAAGTCTTCAACATGGATAATCTCCGTTGCTCGTAACGCCCCTGTTTTCGGCGGGGCACGTCAGGGTATTCGCAAGCGGAGGACGGGTTGTTACAGGCGGGGCGGTAACGAACGCGTGATGGGGTTGATGATCATTCCGGCCGGAACGCCGCCGGAAGATCGACGGCAACGTTGAGCGGCCGGAAATGCCTGGAGTTTTCGGTGATTACGGTGAGGTCATAGGCACGTGCGGTGGCTGCGATAATGATATCGCCAAGGCCGGGATTGTGCCCTTGGCTCGCGGCCTCATCTTCCAGTGCCCCGGCGATCCGCGCGACTACGGTATCCATTGGCAGAAGACGATCGCCGAAACTCTCAGTGATAAAGTCCAGCCATGAGGCGAGGCGTTTTGCGCGCTCGACCCCGCCGCGACGGCGCAGGTTTCGCATTCCCTTTTCGATCTCCGCGACCGACATGGCGGATAGAAAGAGCGCGTCGGCCTCGCCTTGCTCGTGGAACCATGCCCGCACCGGATCGGAAGGCGGGGTCTTGTCCGGCGCGAATTTGCTGATGATATTCGTATCGAGAAGATACGCGGTCACAGATCAGCATCTCGCATTTTCGAGGGATTCCGTTCCAGCTCAACGCCACCGGGAAAGGTGAGCAGGAAATCTCCGAAATTTGGCCGAGGTTTATTCAGAGCTTTCTTTGCGGCTTCGGCGGCTTCGACCGAAACGAGCACCGCAGCGGGTTTGCCGTGGCGCGTGATCGTCACGAATTCTCCGTTTGCTGCTTCTTCCACCAGACCGGCAAAACCGGCCTTGGCATCAGCCACACTTATTGTCGACATCGCGGCCTCCGGTTGATATGACCATATGTGGTCAAAATAGAAGTTGCCGCGAAAGAGGTCAAGAGATCCAACCAATCCGGTTAGAGATCCAGCAGTGCGACCACGCCCTAGCGATCGGCGGCGAAAGCAGAGGAGCCGCACACCCTCCGCTTCAGCCTGGCGGATCATGTCGAGCGCGCATGTCAGGGCCGCCTCGACATTTTCCCGGTATTCAAGGGTCTGGGCGGCGGCGATGCGGACGGTCTTCATTCGGGGCTCCGGTTATTCTGGGCGTGGAGACTTATACCCGCCATACCAGCCGGATCACCACCCGGCATGCGGAGGGGAGGAGATCGTCAAGCCACTGATATCATCAGGCACGGTGCTCTTGCGGCCGAGGGCATCGATATCGATGGAGGTCCGGTTTCTCCTGGATCGAATTGCTTGCCTAAGTAGCATTTTGACGGCTTCCGGTATCATCTGGAACCTCAAGCTTCTTCGCCCGTTTGCGGAGAGGAAAGACCTGGAGGAGGAACCCCATGAGCAATCTTCGTAATGACAGCGCCCCCGAATTTTCAGGCGGTGAGGGCCGCAGCACGCTGACCGCTTTCTTCGACAGCCGTGACGACGCCGATCGCGCAATCGACCGGCTGAAGAACCTGGGTATCACCAGTGTCAGAATAATGCCGGGATATGAAGCCGATGGCGACAAGGCTGGCGTTGCCGGCGACGACCGCGGCGGTTTCTGGTCGAAGCTGGAGGACTGGCTGTTTCCGGACGAAGACCGATCGGTTTATGCCGAAGGCCTGCGCCGTGGCGGCTTTCTGATCTCCGTCGAGGTTGACGATGCGACCTACGGTATCGCTCATGACATTCTCGACGACGAAGGCTGCATCGACATGGATGAGCGTGCCGACCTCTGGCGCGCAGAAGGCTGGAATATCAACAAGTCGAACGAAACCCTCGCGGCATCGCGATATGATGCGAGCCGGGCTCGTGAGGCTGACGACGCCGAGCGTGCCCGGCAGGCAAGCGCTGTGCAGGACGACGTCTTTGCAGCCGGAGCGGCCGGTCCGGCCGCGCCGACCGGAGGTGTTACCAGCCGGCTCGATCCGGACGCGCCCGGCGTTCGCGCCTACGATCTCGATGACGAAGCGCCGCTCGATCAGGAACTGCGTGACGATATCATGCAGACCGGACATCACCGCACAGTGGAGGAATCCGAGGAGCGTGCGGAACGTGAGCTTCGCCAGGCGCAGGACGTGGATGGGATGCGGCAGGAGCAGACCCTGCCGCGCGGTCGATAATGGTCTGAAGTTGGGCGCGCGCCCTTATTGCGGCGGAAGGGAAAACAGAATCATCTCCGCTGCTTTAGGTTTTTTGTTCAAGCATCGCATTATCCGAAAACCACTTTACACCTTTCGGCCCGATGCTCTAACCTAACGCAGCGATTAGGCTCGCGCTGGATTGCCTAGCCTTACATAGGTGAGCCCAGTATTCCCCCTGAACTCGCCGGTGACCGAACTGGATCCAATTGGCAACTGGGACGCCAACTTTGATTGTCGGGTCTAAGGTAACGGTCACAACTTCCCATTGCCAAAAACTCCCCTCACGCATTTTTCGAACTGATTTTTTTCGTCTATGAGAGATCGACACTCATGAATGGCATATGCTGCCGCCATTTCGGCATTGCGTCTGAAGCCGGGAAGGTCCCCGGCGCGATATGTTGCTGCAACCCCGCCGAAAGGTAGCTCGATTCCGATCGACTGCAACAGGACTGTGTAAAGGCAGCCTACCGGATTAATATCGCGGTCGACCACTACGTTGATAGTCGGATATCCTTTTCGGCGCTCGTGGTAGCATTCCAACGTGTCCGGTTTGCTTCGAAGCGTGTCGATATCGTGCACTGTTATCTGCCCTAATTTTGCCAGCTTGAGCGCATCACGATCAACGAACACTTCGAAGGTCTGGGTGTTTAAAGGCCGGTTCTGATCACCGAAAGGCGCATATGGTGTTCCAGCTGAATAATTTATCGATTGGCTGGCATCAAAATTGAGACGCACGTCTGCGTACGCCATTAGCCCAAAAAACACGCGCAAAAACTCGAGCTGCAAAGCTTGAACATCGCCCCTCTCCATACCCTTCGCATTGATGACGATGTTGATCTCGATTGTTTTGTCGATGTCGAGAATTGGCGCTGTCGATTTCGACATGGCAAATGCGACGATTTCCTCCAGAGACAGCGATGAGCGAATTGACTGTAGCTTTACAGAGTCGATCGCCAGCGTTGGTGTCGTAATCAGCGCTGCGACTAGTCCGGCAACCATACTCCATCGCGCTCTATTAGATGCCATATGTGCCTCCAACCAATACTGTTCCCCTCTCTTCATCAGCCGATCAGTCGCTTGTATGCCCGAGCCTGTTGCGACTTAAATGAAGGAGTGGCTGCCAGTTTTAGTTGAGGGCGTCAATCACAATTAAATCCGACAAGACGATATTTTGTGCTCACTTCAGGGTGTTGGGAACACCCTAATGCGCCGTACCGTCGACGATGACGTGGTCGTGGTCCATAGAGCATTTCTCGATGCGGGCGTGGATTTTGTAGACCTCGCGCAGCATGTCGACGGTGACGACCTCGCGCGGCTTGCCGCAGGCCAGCATGCGGCCGTTCTGGATCACCAACACCTTGTCGGCGAAGCGTAGCGCCTGGTTCAGGTCGTGGATGGCGATCAGCACGATCATGCCGCGCTTGCGGGCCTGGCGCTGCATGAAATCGAGCACTTCCACCTGGCGGTGAAGATCGAGCGCGCTGGTCGGCTCGTCCATCAGCATGATCTCGGGCTCGCGCACCAGTGCCTGGGCGATGGAGACGAGCTGGCGCTGGCCGCCGGAGAGGGCGCCAAGGTCGCGGAAGGCGATCGCCTCGATGTTCAGCGCCTTCATGACGTCGTCGATCAGTCTCAGATCCTGATCGCCAACGCCCCAGGACTGGCCCTGCTTGCGGGCAAGCAGGATCGATTCATAGACCGTCAGCACCGCATTGGCCGAAGTATCCTGCGGCATGTAGCTGATGGCGTTTCTGGTCTTTGCACCTTCGACCAGCACGTTTCCGGGCCCTTTCAGGAGGCCGGTGATGCGCTTGAAGAGGGTGGACTTGCCGGCGGCATTCGGGCCGATCACGGCGACGAGCTCGCCGGCAGTCAGCTTCGGCGTCGTCACGTTTTCGACGAAGAGCTTGCGACCGTGATAGGCGCCGACCGACTGCAGCTGAAGCGCTACCATGAGCGGCTCCTGTTCGAGAGGATGAGCGAGAAGAAGAAGGGCACGCCGACGAGCGCGGTGATGATGCCGATCGGGAAGACGACGCCCGGAATGATCGACTTCGAGACGACAGAGGTCAGCGAGAGTAGCAGCGCGCCCGAGAGGATCGAGCCGGGCAGGAAGAAACGCTGGTCCTCGCCGAGAATCATGCGGGCGATATGCGGGCCGACGAGGCCGACGAAGCCGATCGTGCCGACGAAACTGACGGGCACGGCAGCCAGCAGCGAGATGATCAGCATCGTTTCCAGCCGGATGCGGCGGACATTGACGCCGAAGCTTGCCGCCTTGTCCTCGCCGAGGCGGATCGCGGTCAGCGCCCAGGCATGGCGGGCAAAGAGCGGCAGCGAAATCAGCAATACGGCAAGCGTGATCCAGATCTTCGGCCAGGTGGCCTTGGTCAGGCTGCCCATGGTCCAGAAGACGACGGCTGAGAGCGCCTGTTCGGAAGCGAGATATTGCAGGAAGGCGAGGGCTGCATTGAAGGTGAAGACCAGCGCGATGCCGAGCAACACGACGGTTTGCACGGACACGCCGCGTGCCTGCGAGATGAAATGGATGAAGAGGGTGGCGATGAGCGCCATGACGAAGGCATTGACCGGCACCAATAATCCCGCCGCAACCGGCAGGATCGGCACGCTGGTGACGATGGCGAGTGCCGCGCCGAAGCTTGCGGCGGCGGAAATGCCGAGCGTGAAGGGACTTGCCAGTGGATTGGCAAGGATCGTCTGCATCTGGGCTCCGGCAACCGAGAGCGAGGCGCCGACGACGATCGCCATGACGGCGACCGGCATGCGGATATCCCAGACGACGGTACGGATCTGCGCCGAGACGGCGTCTGGATCGAAGAGGGCGGTCACGACTTCTCCGAGGCCGTAGCGGGCAGGACCCCAGGCGAGATCGATGGCGAAGGACAGGCAGAGCGCTGCCGTCATGGCAACGAGGATCAAAAGCTTGCGGCGGGCGAGGGCGCGGTAACGCGCCCTGCCTTCCTCGGCTTCGATCGGCATGGCGGCGATCTCTGCCATGGCGCTTACTTTCCGGCCTTGGCGTCGACCCAGTAACCCGGCTGATAGGCGACCGGCAGAAACTTCTCGTGGAATTCCTTGAAGGTCGCATCCGGGTCGAGATCGGCAAAGAGATCCGGGTGGAACCACTTGGCCATCTGCTGCACGGCCACGAACTGGTACGGACTCGTGTAGAACTGATGCCAGATCGCATGCACATTCCCATCGGCAACGGCCTTGGAGCCGGTGAAGGCCGGGTTCTGCACCAGCGCGTCGAGCGCCTTGCGGCTGTCGTCGATCGTACCGGCAGCGGCCGGGCCGACATTGACGAAATCCTTGGCGTCCTTGGTCTGGCTCCAATTCGAGCCGGTGACGACGACGACGTCAGGGTTGGAGGCGACGACCTGTTCGGCATTGATCGAGCCGGTATAGCCGGGCAGGAAATCGGAGCCGAGATTGTGGCCACCGGCCCAATCCACCATCAGGCCGAAATTGTCAGGACCGAAGGTGCCGCAGCATTCGACGAGGCCGGCGGCGCGATACATGAAGACGTTTGGCTTCTTCGGATTGGCTTCCCTCAGCTTGTCGGTGACGCGCGCCATCTGCTCTTTCCAGTAGGCGGCGACGGCCTCGGCGCGGTCTTCATGGCCGAAGAGCTTGCCGAGGATTTTCAGGCTCGGCTCGGTATTGGCGAGGATGTGTTCGCGGAAATCGATATAGACGATCTTAACGCCGATCTTGCTGAGCATCTCCTCGAGCTTCACCTCGTCGGCCGCTTTCTTGTTGCCGATTGGCAGCAGCATCAGGTCTGGGTGGAGAGCGACGACGGTCTCCGTCTGCAGCGTGCCGTCCGTCAGGTTGCCGAGAAAGGGCAGGTCCTTACCCTTCGGGAACTTCTCGACATAGGCGTTGAAGCCGTCTTTGTCGGTGGTCCAGAGATCGTTGCGCCAGCCGACGATCTTGGCGAAGGGATCGTCCTTCTCGATCGGAGCAATGGCATAGAGCATCCGGCCTTCGCCGAGAATCACGCGTTCGACCGGTTTGTCGAAAGTGACCTCGCGGCCGGCGACATCCTTGATGGTGAAAGGATCGGCAAAGACCGAGAACGGCAGCAGTACCGCAACCGCGGCCGCGACCAGTGCAAGCAATTTCATAAAATTCATCTGGAAAGTCTCTCCGTCCTCGGTTATTTCCCGAGGCATAGAAAAACTGAGTTTTGGAATCAAGTTTTATGTTTTAGAGCTTTTCCAAAGTAAGTCCGGCGTTGGGTGCAGACGATGAATATGATGAACACGAACTATTCCATTCGCGATGAAATCCGGGATTTCTGGTCGGAAAGGGCAGCGACCTTCGACGAGAGCGTCGGCCACGAAATCTTTTCCGAAGCCGAGCGAAAAGGCTGGCAGCGGCTGATCCGCAAGCATCTCGGCGAGGGGCAGGGACGTGCGGCGCTCGACCTTGCCTGCGGCACGGCGGTTATCTCTCATCTCATGCACGGGGCGGGCTTCAAGGTGACCGGGCTCGACTGGTCGGATGCGATGCTGGCGCAGGCGCGCGCCAAGGCGAAAAAGCGCGGCACCGATATCCGTTTCGTCTCGGGCGACGCGGAAAATACCATGGAACCCAAGGATAGCTACGACGTGATCACCAACCGGCATCTCGTCTGGACGCTGGTCGATCCGCCCTCGGCCTTCCGCGAATGGTTCTCCGTGCTGAAGCCCGGCGGCAAGGTGCTGATCGTCGACGGCAATATGGGCAAGGAAACCTGGGTGAAGGGGCTGCAGAAGCTCTGGACGAAGCTGACCGGTAAGGCGCCGGCAAGCCATATGAAGCCGGAGATGATGGCCCGCCATCAGGCGATCCGCTCGCGCGTCTACTTCTCGGACCAGATGCCGGCGGAAGCGATCGTCGAACTGCTGCGGCAGGCGGGCTTCGACAATATCGTCGTCGATCGCAAGCTCTCCGACATTCACTGGGCGCAGGCGCGCAAGATGCCCTTCCTGCGCGGGCTGGAGCGGATGGTGCAGGATCGTTTTGCGATCTGTGCGACGAAGCCTCTGGCTTAAGGTTCTCTGGGGTTCTTGCTGGGCCGGCGGTCTGTGGTCATTGAAGCGTCTCATGTCCCTTGCTGATGAGGCTCGCAAGCAATCCCGCTATTTCGCCGGGTTCGGCGGGCTTCGACACCAGTGGCACCTCGGAGAGAGACGAGGGGATGACGAGATGGTCGTAGCCGCTCGTAAATATGAAGGGAATGTGCCTTTGCCGCAGCATCTCGGCGATCGGAAAGCTCAATTCTCCCCTGAGATTGATATCGATCACCGCGCCATCAAGTTCGGAAGCGCTTTCGATCGCTGCCTTGGCATGCGCGATGCTTGAAAACGGGCCGACGATGGTTGCCCCGTGCTGTTCGAGAGCCTCCACGAGATCGACCGCTATAAGGTATTCGTCTTCGACAACCAGCACATGGCCCAGCTTTTCTTCCATCTGAGCGCTCCATCTCATCACTGCTTGGCGGCGCGCAGTTGCGACAGGCTGTCGAGGCGCAGGTGCTGGAATCGTTCGCACCCGCTCATGTCGTGGTGAATGCGGACGGGGATGTCGTCTATTCCTCAGGACGCACGAGCAAGTTTCTGGAAGTGCCGCAGGGGGCGCCGAGTCGCCAGCTGATCAACATGGCAAGGCGGGATCTGCGGCTCGATCTCAGGGCCGCCTTGCGCGAGTGCGTATCGTCAAGACAGCGTGTGACCAAGGACAATATCGTCGTGGACGACGATGACGGCCGCGTTCAGCCGGTGTCGCTGGCAGTCGAGCCGCTCGGCAATCGCGGGTCGGTCGAAGCACTCTATGTCGTTCTGTTTCAAACGCTCGGACCGTCCCAGGCGCGCTCTGAAGCCGAACGCGCCCAGCGAAGCCAGGAAGGGACTGCCGATCTCGAGCGGGAGCTGCGTGACACGCGCGAGCGCCTGCAATCGACGATCGAGGAATATGAGACAGCGCTCGAAGAACTGAAGTCATCCAACGAGGAGCTGGTATCGGTCAACGAAGAGGCCCAATCCTCCAACGAGGAACTCGAGGCCTCCAAGGAGGAGATGCAGTCTCTCAACGAAGAGCTCAACACGATCAATGCCGAGCTCAACAGCAAGGTCGAAGAGCTCGATCGGGCCAATAATGATCTCAAAAACCTGTTCGATGCCACGGAGATCGCGACGATCTTCCTCGACCGCAATCTGGTCATCCGCAATTTTACGCCTACGGCCTCTAATTTCTTCAAGCTGCGCACATCCGATGTCGGCCGGCCGCTGACCGAACTCTCCAGCAATATCGACTACCCGGAGCTGAACGACCATATCGCGGAGGTTTTCGCTTCGGGGCAAAGCCGCGACCGTCATCTTCCGCGCGATGAGCAGGGGCACCATTTTCTGGCGCGCCTTCTTCCTTATCGGGGCGACAACAACAAGATTGACGGCGTGATCGTGACACTGATCGACATCACTACGCTGGCCGAAGCCGAACAGCACCAGAAGGTGCTGATCTCGGAGCTCAATCATCGGGTCAAGAACATGCTCGCGGTGACGATCAGCATCGCGACCCAGACGCTGGAATCTTCTGCCTCGCCGGAGGCGTTTCACGCAGCTTTCGTCGGCCGGTTGAAAGCTATGTCGCGGACTTATGGCCTGCTTTCACGCGAACACTGGAAAGAAGCTTCCGTGCAGGAGCTGATAAGCCAGGAATTGACGCCATTCGGCGCCGAACGGATCACGCTCGACGGCCCGGAATACAAACTCAATCCACAACGCGGGCTTGCGCTGGGGATGGTCATCCATGAGCTTGCGACCAATGCCGCCAAATACGGAGCCCTGAGCAATGGCGAAGGCCACATCGATATCCGGTGGCAGCTCGAAAATCATTCGTTTATCCTCGACTGGAGCGAAAGCGGTGGTCCTGCCGTCAAGGAACCGCAGGTGGACGGATTTGGAATGTCGCTGATGCAGGGGGAAATCGGCTATCGGCTCGGAGGACAGGTTGAAACTAATTTCGATCCCGATGGTTTGACCGTTAGTCTCTCTTTCCCGCTCAATTAGCAACAGGTGGAGTGAGCCGTTGACATCCAGCTTTCCCCACAGTTCCCTTTTTGTCGGAAAGCGGGTGCTCGTTGTCGAGGATGAATTTCTGCTCGCAGAGGAGGCTCGCAGAGAGCTTGTCAAGCTCGGCGCGATCGTGATCGGTCCGACACCGCGCGTCGACCATGCGCTCGCCCTCATCGAAGATCAGCAGATCGATGCCGCCATCCTCGATGTTTTCTTATCCGACACGATGGTATTTCCTGTGGCAGAACGCCTCGAAGAGCTCGGCATACCCTTCGTGTTCGCCACCGCCTACGATCCATCCGTCATTCCGGGGCGGTTTGGCGGCTATATTCTCTGCGACAAACCGATCGAACTGGAGAACATCGCTCATGGCCTTTTCGGACGGCCAACATCGGATGCGTGACCAGATCCCGATTTGCCCAACCATCTAGGAAAATACGCGAGGTATGCGTCCGTGACCTCCTCATTCGGCGCCATCTTCTCCCCGAGGAAGAAGGGATATGCCGCACCGCCTCTCTCCCCTTCTCCCCGGCGGGCAGAAGGGGCCTGAAGGGCGGATGAGGGGCCACGGGCGCTACCTGGTTAAGCAGGCAGGTTCGACGACATCGTCGCCGCAAGCTCTCGGACCGATGCGGCGCGCAAGGTGCCCTTCCTACCCGTTGCAATTCTATTTTAACAGACATAGTGCAGCAGGAGGTTGCCGACCACTTGCCTGGAGAGATCCGTTGACTTCCGTATCAACCGCAATGCGCTGCGCCACCGATGCGACGGAGATTTTGACCGTCGAAGCCATTGTGGAAAATCGTCTTTATCCGTTCGCTTTGAAGGATGCTGCGCTGAAGCTCATTGCCATGCACGATGCCGCGCCTCGTATCGTGCGCTATACCGCAGATATGAAACGATGGTTGCTGACGCAATCCATTCTGGCTTTTCATTTTCAGCGCGTCACGTCACCGTCTCATCCGGGCCTTACTGCCGCCAAGCTGAAGGCCCTCATCGCCGAGAGTAACATTGCCTCCAAAAACACGGCGTTCGCGCATCTCGCGGAGATGCGCAATTACGGTCTCCTGGTGGATACTCATGAAAGCGGGGACAGGCGCGTTCGTCAGCTCAGAATTTCCGAAACTGCCGAAACCTTGATCCGCCAATGGTTCGATGAACATCTGAAATCACTCGACATGCTCGATCGGGGCACGCGATTCTCGCGGTCATCGGCCGATCGGCGCCTGCTGTGGTATGCGCAGCCAAGAATGGCCCAGAGCCTCTTTCACGATCCGGAATGGGCCAGCCCTCCGCAGAGCGTAGACGCTTTCGTTCGAACTGCTTCCGGCAGCAACATCCTGCATGACCTGATGTCTCGGGTATCGCCGGAAAAGGAGCTGGAAGCGCGCATGCCTGTCGGCCCTTTGCGCATTGGAGACTTCTTCAAGCGCTACGCCATCTCCCGAACCCATGCGCGGCGCCTTTTCGACCGTGCCCAGTTGCTCGATGCTTGTGGATGGGATGTCGACGGTGAGCGCGGCGATTTCTGGATTGGGGCAAAGCTGATCCGAGACTACCGACATTGGCAGGCGGTCAAGTTTGCGGCTATCGACGAAGCGTTCGAATGGGCCTCTCGTCATGTACCGGAGCCGACCAGGGAGTAACGAGAGGGTCAGTTCCTGGCGTGGTCGCATCCGCAAGGCTTGCTCGGGTTACATCCGGCGTGGAGAAGGGATATGCCGCACCGTTTCCACGCTCTTGAAGGTGTCGTGTGGCACGTCCCCTCTACCCAGCGGGGAAAGGGTTAGGGTGAGGGGGCCGCGCGCTCCAGCTTTTCTGCTGGAAAGAGCAATTATTCCGTTTCAATCTCCTCCGGAATAAACCCGCCCGTCTGCCGCCTCCACAGGCGCGCGAAGAGCCCGTCGCCTTCAATCAGTTCCTCCGGCCGGCCCTCCTCGATGATGCGGCCGTGGTCGAGCACGACGATGCGGTCCATGCTGGAAATGGTCGAGAGACGATGAGCGATGGCGATGACCGTCTTGCCTTCCATCACGAGATCAAGCCGTTCCTGGATGGCAGCTTCGGATTCACTGTCGAGGGCTGAGGTCGCCTCGTCGAGTACCAGGATCGGCGCGTTCTTAAGGAGCACGCGGGCGATTGCCACACGCTGGCGCTGCCCGCCCGAAAGCTTGATGCCACGGTCGCCGACATAGGCCTCGTAGCCCTTGCGGCCCTCGCTATCGGCGAGATCGGCGATGAAGAGATCGGCGCTCGCCATTTTGGCGACGGCCTCGATTTCCTCCTGCGTGGCCTCCGGCCGGCCGTAGCGGATGTTGTCGCCGACCGACCGGTGCAGCAGAGCGACATCCTGAGCGATGACGCCGATGGCGCGGCGCAGGCTCGATTGAGTGACGGTTCGGATATCCTGGCCATCGATGAGGACAGCGCCATCCTTGATGTCGTAGAAACGCAGAAGCAGGTTGGCCAGCGTCGTCTTGCCGGCGCCGGAAAGGCCGACGAGGCCGACCTTTTCGCCCGGCCGGACCGTCAGCGAAAGATTGTCGATGACGGACCTGCCGGATTTGTAGGCGAAGCGGACATGGTCGAAACGGATTTCGCCTGATGTCACCGCAAGCTCTTTCGCATCCGGCCGGTCGGTGATGGTGGGCGGCGTCGTCATGACAGGCATGGCGTCCTTGATCGTGCCGATCGCCTGGAAGATCTGCGAACCCATCTGCAGAAATGTAAACGTGTGACCGGACAGGCGGGTCAGAACATAGACGGCACCAGTGAATTCGCCGATCGTGACGAAGCCGTCGACGAGCCCTGTAAAGCCGATCGACAGAATCGCCAGCCAATGCATCATGTTGAGGACGACGACGGTGAGCTCCGCGGTCCGATAGATGCGCTGTTCGCTTTGCTGCGCCTTTATCGCCTTGCCGATGATGCCGCGGATAGCGCCCGCCTCGCTGTCTTCGGCGGCGAATTGCTTCACCATCTGCATATTGGCGTAGAGATCGGTGATGGCGCCGGAAATCAGGCTGCGTCGCTTGGCAGAGCGGCGTGAGCGCTCGGTGAAAACGGGGGCCAGCCTGACGGCGAGCAGAACGTTCAGCGTGATCCAGACGATGGCCGGCAGGGCAAGTTGCCAGGACAGCGCGCTCAGCAGGACGACAGAGCCCACCATCTGCATCAGGAAGCGCGGGATGGATTGGAAAGCCGAAATGATCTGTTGCTGAACGGCGGAAGCAACCTGCGTCAGGCGCGAGGCGACTTGGCCGGCATAGAGATCGTGGAAGAAGGCGAGATCCTGCCGCTCCACTGCCTTGTGGCCCTGCCACTGGATGGCGGCCGGCATGCCGATGCCGAGCGTATGCGAGGTCAGCGTGTTGACGAGGAACGAGGCGATGGGAATGGCCGGGAAGAGCAGCAGGCCGAAGAAGGTCAGCAGCGGCCATTCACTCTGCAGAAAAGCACGTGCTCCCTGCTGCGTCACGCCGTCGACGATGACCGACAGCCCCCAGACGATCGTCAAATTCATGGCCTCGATCGCCATGGTGGAAAGGGCCACCGCAATCAGCACGCCGCGGAACATCGAGATGAAGTGCAGAAGCACCGTCACAGGACCCTTTGACGGCAGCGGCCGGTAGGGGATGTCGAGCGGCTGGATCAGGCGTTCGAAGGGGCGATAGATCGCATCTGAGATCGACATAATCGGCTTGAAGCCTCTCGGGTCAAAGATCGGAGGAGGGCGGGGTATACAAGGCGACGCGAACCGTATGGAATCATCTTCCGGCTGCAATCTCAATTAGAAATTTTGGAAAAGTGCGGGCAGCGGCCGTGGGTTGCTTCCGGACCTGCGGCCTCAATGTGACTGCCGCGCAACGCTGCCCTGCTGGAAGTGTTCGTCGGCACTGTCGATCTGAACCCAATTGTGCTTCGACCGCTCGAAGATTGATTTGGCCGGAGCCGGGAACTGGCTCACGTCGCTCAGGGCTCCTAGAGCCACACCGATCATGGAGGGCAGGTTGTCGGCCTTCCAGTACACTGATGAGCCGCAGTTCGGGCAGAAATAGGAATGCACCTTTCCGCCGCTTGCCGCGTCACGGCTGTATTGCTTGGCCGTTCCGGACATGGTGACGGCTTCGGCCGGATAGAAGGCACCGGCGCCGAAAGGGGCGCCTGTTCGTCTCTGGCATTCGATGCAGTGACAGGCGATCACCACATTTGGTTTTTGCGGCAGCGCCAGTCTGAGCGCGCCGCAGCTGCATTGGGCATCGGCCATCGGAAGACTCCTGTTTCGCGAGGTTTGGGAAAGATTTCGGGATTTATGGGGAGATGCCGGCGTGCCGGATTGAATCCACTCGCCTTGAAACGACGGCGGTTGCCATCAGCGGCGGCTATTTTGGGAGGTGCCGCGAAAGTTCAAGCTGAACATTACAAGCTATGAAGGCGATTATCTGCTCGGAAATAACTCCCGGCTGTTGTTCGAGCGCCAGACACCAGCCGGCTGCCATAGTTGCAGAACCCGCTGCCTCAGCCGCGGCGGGCTGCCTCTATTGCCGCGATGTCAATCTTGCGCATCGTCATCATCGCGTCGAAAGCGCGTTTTGCCTCGGCCCCGCCTGCCTGTATCGCTTCCATCAGGACACGCGGGGTGATCTGCCAGGAGACGCCCCATTTATCCTTGCACCAGCCGCATTCGCTTTCCTGGCCGCCATTGCCGACGATTGCGTTCCAGTAGCGGTCGGTCTCTTCCTGATTTTCCGTCGAGATCTGAAAGGAAAAGGCTTCGCTGTGCTTGATCGAAGGGCCGCCATTCAGGCCGATGCAGGGAATGCCGGCAACCGTGAATTCCACGACCAGCACGTCGCCCTGCTGGCCGTCCGGGAAATCGCCGGGGGCGCGGTGGATGGCGCCGACCTTGCTGTCTGGAAAGACGCCGGCGTAAAAGCGGGCAGCTTCCTCGGCGTGCTTGTCGTACCAGACGCAGATCGTGTTCTTTGCTACTGCCATTGCGCGCTCCTCTGCTGTTTTTTCCCTGATGGCAGAGACATAAGAGTCAAACCGGTTTTCTCCAGCCCCGGCGGATCATTTAGAGCCCAGTGGCCGCTATCCCCAGAACCATGACTTGTCGACCTCGGTCCTCGCCTCGGAAGGGCTGACACCGATATCGCGGAGCTGCTCGTCCGACAGGCAGGAGAGCATCAGCCGCTCGCGGCGCTTGCTGAAATAAAGGTTGAGGCGCATCAGGTAGCGCCGCGCGATGCCGCCGCTCGGCGCGCGATTCATGGCTGTCGGCAGTTCCAAATTCGTTGTCATCGGGCATCTCCAGCTTTCATCTTGGGCGCCTCAAAATGGACTGGCGTATGCCGGTAGGGAAGCTTATGGTTCTTATGCAATCCATAAGGAATTCTTCTGATGCTGAATCTCGACCAGCTCTCCGCCTTCGTCAGCGTCGTCGATCTCGGCAGCTTTACGGCTGCCGCCGAAAGAGCGGGGCTAACGCAGCCGGCCATCAGCCTGCAGGTGAAGCTTCTGGAACAGAGGATGGGGGTTCGGCTGATCGAGCGGGTCGGCCGCCGGGCGCAGCCATCTGCGGCGGGCGTCGAACTGCTGGCTCATGCGCGCCGGATTCTTGGCGAATGCGCGGCCGCCGAGGAGGCGATGACGCCTTACCGACAAGGTGCGGTGGGGCGCGTGCGGATCGGCAGCGGCGGCACCGCCTCGATCCATCTGCTTCCCCGCGCGATCGCCCCCGTCAAGAAACGTATGCCCGGTCTGGAGATTGTGGTTCGTGTCGGCAACACCGATGAGATGATCCGCGATCTCGAAGCCAACGCGCTCGACATCGCCGTCGTGACGCTGCCGGCCTCCGGGCGTTCACTTGAGATCGAGCCCTTTTACGAGGACGAGCTCATCGCCGTGGCGCCGAAGGGAAGCGCGATGCCCGAGGGTGGCCCCACGCCTGATTTCTTCAAGGACAAGATCATGATGCTCTACGAGGGCGGCAATACGCGCCGCGCCACCGACGAGTGGTTCGAGACCGCCGGCATCAGGAGCCAGCCCACCATGGAGTTCGGCAGCGTCGAGGCGATCAAGGAGCTGGTCGCCGCAGGGCTCGGGTGGTCGATACTCCCTGGGCTTGCCCTGAAGCGCGACCGGGGCCGGTTCGTGACATCACCCGTCCAGCCGCCGCTCGTGCGCCAACTCGGCATGGTCATCCGCCGCGACAAACATCTGACGCGGGGGCTGCGCGAAGTGATGAAGTGCCTTCGCGCCTTCGAGGCGTAACGGGCTTTTGCCTAAGCTGTCATGCGGCAGCGCCGAGAGCGCTTTGTTCGGCGCAGATGCGATCAATCAGAGCGTCGAACTCTCCCTTCGGTGGACGTCCTTTGGCGAAACGCTGCTTGAGATGCATGATCGGTTCGGCGAGGATTTCATCAAGGCTTTCGGCGCAGGTGAAGTCACCGGCCACACTCTTGACCTTGGAATTATCGAAAATTGCCGTCCAGGCCTTGTCGCCGGTCAGCGGGCCGATCCATTCCGGGTTGTACTTGACGAGCGTGTCTGTCGGCACGTGGACGATCTTGGCTTCGACGCCGAGCAATCTGGCGATCGTCTTCTGAATGTCGTCCCAGATATGGGCGTGGTCGTTGGTGATGTGGAAGATGTCCTGCAGCGCCTTCTGCTTGCCGAAGAGGCCGACGAAGGGCACGGCGAAATCGACCGAACGGGTCAGCGTCCAGGGCGTATGGCCATCGCCGGCGACGATGGTCGGTTCGCCGTCCAGCATGCGCCGCGCCATGACGTCGCTGTCGCCCATCATGATGGGCAGGCCGGTGCGGACGGTGTGGCTGGGGCGCACGATCGTCCAGGCGAGGTTTTCGGACTTCTTCAGCAGTTCCTCGCAGGCGATCTTGGCCTGGCTATAGGGCCAGTAGGGGTTGATCGCCGGTGTCTTCTCTTCTGATATCACATAGTGGCGGGCCGGCTTTTCATAGACCGAGGCCGACGAGATGAAGATGTACTGGCCGCAATGGCCCGAGAATATCTCGATATCGCGGGCAATCTGATCCGGCGTGAAGGCAATGAACTGGGCGACGACATCGTAATTGGCCTTGGCAAGATCGGCATAGGCTGATGATCCAAGCTCACCGACGATGGAGGTGACGCCGGCGGGCAGCGGATCGCCCCTAAGGCCGCGATTATAGACACTGACCTGATGGCCCTGGGCCACTGCGCGCTCTACACAAGGATAGGAAATCTGGCCGGTGCCGCCGATGAAAAGGATTTTCAGTGCCATGTGGGGACCTCGGTATCGGATGGGGCGGGATGTGATCGAGATTCATAGCGCGAAAGGCGAGACGCGTCTCCTGCGAAATGGCCGGCGTGGCGGGCAAAAAACAGCCGCATATTCCAAGATCGGGAAATGCCGCTAGGATTCACGGGGTTCATCATCAGCAAGCGGGAGGTGCCTATTCATGCTGATCATTTTCGGCGGTTTACCCGGCTCGGGGAAGACGACGATTTCGCGTGCCCTGGCGAAGGAGCTTGGGGCCGTCCATCTGCGTATCGATACGATCGAACAGAACATACGGGCTTCGGACATGTTGAGCTCGGAGGTTGGCCCGGCGGGCTACATGGTCGGATATGGGATCGCCGAAGACAATCTCACGCTCGGCAAGATCGTCGTTGCGGACTCGGTCAATCCTTTGAAAGTGACACGGGACGCCTGGCTGTCGGTCGCAGCGCGATCAGGTGTGCCGGCCGTTGAGATCGAAATCGTCTGCTCGGACCGGAACGAACATCGCTGGCGGGTGGAAACGCGGGCAAGCGATGTTCCGGGGTTGGTAAAACCTCTCTGGGAAGAGGTGACTGCACACTATTATGAGTCTTGGGAGCAAAGTCCCATCGTCATCGACACTGCGAAGCAGGGCGTGGATGAGGCTGTTGCCGCGTTGCTATCGCAGCTTGAAACTGTCCGATATAGGGAAGCGCGAGAGGTCTGATATCGGCCGCCGAGAGTTTTGTATCTGCGGGGATGATGCGAAGCTTCAGATCAGCCGGGCATATTTTTCGAAGAGGTCGGAGAGGTTTGTCGCGACCCGATAGTAGTAGCCGCTATCAATGAAATAATCGATCGCTTCGTCAGCGGATTTTCCGGCGATGCCGTCGCTGCGCATGCCATGGAAAAGCTCGCCATCGGTGTACATGATCGCGCCTGTACGTTTGCCTTCGGTAATTTCGACGAGGGTGGAAAAGTCGCCGCCGAGGCCGATGACATGGGCGAACGGGGTGAAGCCGTAGTCGTGGAAATCCATGTCCGGGGCGAGTTCCTCGAGATCGAAATACGGATGCCCGTTGCCGATGCCAAACAGCGTGTTGATGTCGGAGAGAACGAAGGCATCGCTCTGCGCCTCTGCGGGCAGGGTGGCGATGGTGGTGTGGGGGATGTGATAGTCAAGGCCGTTTTCCCGCATGAGGAAATCGCGATAGCCATCGGACAGACTGACCTCGTGCTGCGTTTCGAATGCCGAGAGCCGCGCTTCATCCGCGCCGCCATAGCGGGCTGCGACGAGACGGGACTTCGCAAATCTGGCGAGGGCGTCAGGGCGTCGGAACGGAATTGTGTTGTCATTGCTCACGATGGGTTTCCTTGTTGCGATACGGCGCAGGCATTTAAGGCCGGGGCGGAACAGGTCAATGGCAGGCCGCTTTGTTGACCTCTGATGGTATCGGGGCGCTAATGGGCCGGTATCGTCACTGCTTGCAGGCAAGGAGGACACGATGCTGCTCAAGGGGGAGCGAACCTTCGTCGTGCGCGACATGGGAGGGTTCGTTGCGCATATCAACATGCCGGGATGGGTAAATCCGAAGCCTCGCGATCACGGTCACGGGCCGCTGGCGATGGTGGTCGAGTCCATCCTGCATCCGGGCCGGCTGATCGCCATGCATGAGCATCGCAATGACGAGATCATCTCCTGGGTGCCTGAAGGCGTGATGCGCCACGAAGACCGGTCCAAAGGCCGGCTGGTTTGCGACGGCGACCATCTGATGGTGATGAATGCCGGGCGCGGCTTCTGGCATTCCGAGGAGACGCTCGCTTCCGATCCGCCGCTGCGCATGCTGCAGATCCTGGTGCGGCCTAATGCGGTCGATCTCGAACCCGGCATCCAGTATGGGGCGATGCCCGCAATGACGCCCAATCGCTGGCGGCATCTCGTCGGGCCGAAAGGAGGCGATGCGCCGTTCTTCGTTCGCAACCGGATCGATTTCTTCGATATTCGGCTGGAGGCCGGCGGGCGGGCGGAATTTCCGTTTAAACAGGGGTGCGACCTCTATTTCTATGTGTTCAGCGGCGCGGTTCTTGCCGCCGGGCAAACGTTTGGCGAAGGCGAGCAAGGTCTGCTGCTGTCGGAGGAGCGTTTGACGGCAGAGGCGACGAGCGACTGTGTGATGGTCGCCTTCCTGCTCGATCATCGAGCGCCCGTCACGCGACAGGGGACGGTGGCCGACAATAGGAAGATCCCGCCGCCTGTCGTGATCCGTCTCGTGAAACGGTGGCAGGGGTTGAAGCGGTTGTGGCGAGGGAGGTGAAGATAGGGCGGGCCTCAGCTCCAATATTTGACAGCGTAGACGATTGTCATGACTGTCCCGGCGAGGATAACGAACCAGTGGACCACGTTGGCGGGCAGCACGCGCACGAGGGCGCCGCCGAGATAGCCGCCCACCGGTTGCTTGTTGAGCGCGACATTTGACGATAGATCTAAGCCGATCAGCGCGGAGATCGTCATGTCCGGCGATATACTTGCCCGTTCATTCGGCCGGCAGGCCTTTGAACTGAGCCCTGAAAACTACCAGTCCGCCCGGCCACCTTATCCGCATCAGGTGTGGGATCTGTTGCGGAAGCGGGCCGGATTGCGATCTGGTATCGCGATACTGGAGATCGGCGCGGGAACCGGGCTTGCCACCGAACATCTTCTGGATCACGAGCCGCGGCGGCTTCTGGCCGTCGAGCCGGACAGGAGGCTTGCGGAATTCCTGCGTGCGCGGCTGCACCGCGACGAATTCGAGGTGATCGAGCAGACCTTCGAAGAGCTGGCCGAGGCTCCGCAGTCCTTCGATCTCGTCGTCAGCGCGACGGCATTTCATTGGCTCGATGCTGTTCCGGCGCTGCGGCGTATCCATGCGCTGCTTCGTGATGGCGGCGCTGTGGCTCTGATCTGGAACGTCTTTGGCGACAATATCCGGCCCGATCCCTTTCATGAGGCGAGCGCGCATCTTTTTGCCGGGCATCGTCCAAGCCCGTCCGGCGGAGGGACAGTGCAGACGCCTTACGGGCTCGATAGCCAGGCCCGTATCAGCGATTTTGAGGAGGCTTCATTCCAATGCGAACTGCCTGTCATGGTCGAGTGGACGCTGACGCTTGATCCGCCCGCGGTGCGGCGGCTCTACGCGACCTATTCGAATGTCGTGGCATTGGAGGCAGAGAAGCGCGAAGCGCTGCTGGACGCGCTGGAAGATGTTGCAAGGGCCGATTTTGGCGGTGTCGTCACCAGGAATATGACGACATCGGTTTTTATCGCGAGGCGGAAATAGGGCTGGAGGTCGCTCAAATCGCCGGCCCCGGCCGGATGCGGCTGCCGTCTGTGAAACGCGAGAGACGGAAGCGGTTGAGATTATGGCCGGGCGCGTTGCCCTGGATGAGGTCCGATACCACGCGGCCGATTCCGGGACCGATGCCGAAGCCGTGGCCGCTCATGCCTGTGGCGACGAAGAGACCGGTGACTGCCTCTACGCGGTCGACGATCGGCACGATGTCGGGCATTGCGTCGATCATGCCGGCCCAGGTCACTTTCAGCCGCACGGTTTGAAATTGCGGGAAGAGGCGTTTGAAATTGCGGCTGATGGCATCGAGGCTGGATTGTTCGGGGGCAGGGTTCAGCACGCGCATCCGTTCGAACGGGCTCTCCGCATCCGCCGTCCAGCTGCGCGGCGTCGACCAGCTGTCGGGATAGAATTCCGGCGCTGCCAGCGAATAGCGGGTGCCGAAGGGGTGAGCCATGAGCGCGGGCAGGTATTTCGTGGCGTGGCGGAAGGCATCAGGGCCGAGATAGAGGCGGTGGCTTCCCGGCGCCAGCGTGTAGCCGCCATCCTGCCTGCGGCGGAAGGCGACGTCTGCTCCGGCTGCGGCACCCGCGTGGATCTCGGCCATCGGCTCGGTTGCGGCAACGGTGGCGCGGACAGCGAGCTGGGGGATTGAGACGCCGTGGTTTCTGAGGAAGAGCGACGACCAGGCGCCGCCTGCGACGAGCACGGTCGAGGTCTCGATGCGGCCTGCCTCGGTCCACACGCCGCTCACCTTGCCCGAGGCGAGGTCGAGGGTTCGCGCCGCGCAGTTTTCGATGATTGTTACACCCAGGCGGGCGGCGAGCCGGGCAAGCGCGGGGACGGCGAGCCACGGTTCGGCGCGCATGTCCGATGGTGTCGTCATCGAGCCCGCAAATCTGCGGGACATGCCTTTGAAGAGGGAAGCCGTCTGCCCGCTGTCGAGCAGGCGGGTGTCGAGGTCGTAGGCGTTCGCGAGCTTCATGAAAGACTCGAAGCCCGCCATCTGCTTGTCGGAGTTTGCGAGATAGGTGACGCCCGTCCGGTTCAGGCCGATATCCTCGCCGCATTCTGCTGCGAGCTCCTGCCAGAGGCGGCAGGCTTCGATAGCGATAGGCAACTCGTCGGCATCGCGTCCCTGCTTGCGAATCCAGCCCCAGTTGCGGGAGGACTGTTCCGCAGCGATGCGGCCCTTTTCGATGAGCGTCACGGAGATCTTGCGCTTCGCCAGAAACAGCGCCGCTGAAACACCGATAACGCCGCCGCCGATGATGACGACGTCGGAGATTTTCGGAAGCGGGCCATGATGCTGGATGGGATCGTTTAGGGAGAAGGGGAAGGCGGGCAATCTGTGTGTCCTGAACGGCTGATCGATAGGCAAGGAGTGCTGGAGGCTCTACAGCATTGGCCGGAAAATCGGAATCGATTTTCGGAAGGCCTGATGCGCGATTCAAAGAATTAGAGCCTCCTTTGTGTCCGATTGGACTAAGGGCGCTCTAAGCCGGCAATTCAAGCTGATGTCATCGCAGACGGCAGGTTGCGCAGCCGCCGGAGGAAGTGCTAGGCGAGCATTTCTGACGGGGGCGTAATCCCGCTGCAAGGGCGAACCATGGTTGGACGATGAGCATCAGCATTTATGTGATCAATCTCGACCGGTCCGAGGACCGGTGGAATGCTCTTTCCGATCAGGCCAAAGCCCTACAGTTCGACCTCGTTCGCATTACCGGCGTCGATGGGCGGGAGGTCGCCGCTGACCAGCGCACGGCCTGTGATGAGCGCGCCTTTCAGCGCAACAATGGCCGGACCATGCTGCCGGGCGAATATGGCTGTTATCGGAGTCACCTGAAGGTGCTCGCAGCCTTTCTCGAAACGGGCGAGGCTGCCTGCATCGTCGTCGAGGACGATGTCATTTTGTCTGCCGACTTGGTTACGCGCGCCGAGGCGGCGCTCGCGGCGGTACCCGGCGCCGATGTGATCAAGCTCTTCAATCACCGCACCGTCGGCTTCAGGCCCGTCGCCGCCTCGACTTTCGGCGACGAGATCGGCCGGGCGACCCATGGTCCGCAAGGATCGGCCGCCTGCTATGCGGTGACGCGGATGGGCGCCCTGAAGCTTCTGAAGACGATCGGCGTCATGCGGTTTCCCTGGGATATCGAACTGGAGCGCGGCTGGGCATCGCGAGCGCGGATCTACACGACCCGTAAGAATGTGGCCGATGTAAAAGAGGGCAGCTCGAATATCGGGACTCGATCCGTCTACAAGGAAACCAAATTTCCCTGGTGGAGGCGGTTGCCGACCTATGCAATCCGCATCACCGAGGCGGTGCGCAGAATTAACTACGCATTGAAAAAATAAGGTGTCGGACTATGAGGGCCGGCTTTGTCCGCACGGTTCGTCTCAAGACTTTTTGTCGCACTTTAGCTGGCTTTTCGATCGATGTTATAGCCGCCCATAATACTGTCGCAATTTTTAGAAGAAAATTCAGCTGGTTACCTCAAAAATGGTCGTTCTGTGGCGTGAAACCTTACAGATTTGTATGGTTCGCCAGTCTTGTTGGCGTCAAATCCCGGCTGTAACTCATCACTGAACCTATCGAGAAGTGTTTCCCCAACACCTCAACTCGGTCGGCTATCGGTCTGAGGTGTATCATGAGCGCTCGAAAGAACTTCGTGGGTGAGTTGTACCCGCGTGCCTATGCGGCTGCCAATATAGCAGCGTCTCAAAAGTTAAAAATTCTGCATGTCTTGTTCTCCTCCAGAGTTGCGGGCTCGGAACGATACTGCGTTGATCTTGCCAATGGGCAGGCTGCTCTTGGGCATGAGGTTCACGTTGCCGGGCGACAGGGATCACCGATGGTCGGCCTACTCTCGAAAGAGGTGGTTTTCCACGGCTTCACGATCCCGTTTCTGCGCGGCCTGAGGCTGCGGCGGCTGATGGACAGGACAGGGATCGAGATCGCGCATGGGCATCTCAGCCATGGCTGCAAGGCGCTCGCCGCAGCGCCGGACGGCGTCGCCAGGATCGCAACCCTGCATGTCGGCTACAAGGCCAGGCAGCATGCCTGCCTGGACGGCGTTATCTGCGTCAATACCGCCCAATCGACGCGGCTCGGCACATATGACGGCCAATCGACGCTGATTTCCAACTGGCTGCCTGAACTCAGATCCGCGGTGAGCTTCGATTTGCGGGCGCAGCTCAATCTGCCGCGCGAAACACGGCTCGTCGGCAGTGTCGGACGTCTGCATCTCAGCAAGGGATATGACGTACTGGTGTCGGCCTTCCGGCAGACGGCACCCGACGATGCGGCTCTCGTCATCGCCGGCGAGGGGCCGCATCGCGCCGCGCTGGAAACGCTTGCCAAGGGCGACGACCGTATCCGCCTGCTCGGTCATTGCAATAACGTACCGGGTTTCCTGCGCAATCTCGATCTCTTCGTATCGCCGTCACGCGAGGAATCGGCAGGGCTCGCCATTCTCGAAGCCATGCGGGAGGGGTTGCCGATCGTCGCCACGGCCGCCGAAGGTCCGTCGGAATATCTGCGCGAGCATCCGGTGACGCTGGTCGCGCCCGGCTCCGTCGAGCAGCTCGCAGCGGCGCTTGCCGATGCGCTGCGGGAAGAGGCTGTTGTCCGCCTGTCGCGCGTAGGCTACGACTTGGCTCCTTTCTCCCGTTCGGCAGGTATTGCGAATGTTATCGATTTTTATTTCCGAATTGCCCGCGGAGCCGCAGTCAAGGCTGCGCCCGACAACGATCAGCCGCGGTTGATCCATGCGTCTGAAACCCAAAAGTGATTTCTGGCACGTGGGTATCGTGCCGGCGCCCGCCGAGGCGCTGCTCGATGCCGAGACTTTGGCCGATTGTTCCAGCCGTATTACATGGCTGCCCGATCCGGGGCCGTGGCGATATCTCGCCGATCCCTTCGCCGTGAAGAAGGGCGACAGCTTGCACGTCTTCGTGGAAGCCTATGACTACCATACCAAGCATGGCTTCATCGAGCGCCACGAACTGGTGGGGCCGGACCTGCAATGGCGCGGCAGAGCGGTGGTGCTCACCAAGCCTTTTCATCTCTCCTATCCTTTCCTCATCGAGCAGGATGGCGAGGTGCTGATGATGCCGGAAAGCCATAAGGCGGGGGAGGTCGCACTGTACCGCGCCCGCGCTTTTCCTGACGATTGGGTGCGGGAAACGGTGCTTCTGGCCGATCTGCCCATCGCCGAAGCCTGCCTCATCCAGCATCAGGACAAGTGGTGGATGTTCTACACGCTCGTCGGGGCCGGCGCCCGCGACCAGCGCGAGTTGCATATCGCCTTTGCCGATCGCCTGACCGGACCGTGGAAGACCCATCCGCAAAATCCGGTTCTGGTGGATCGCTCCGGCGCCCGGCCGGGCGGCACGCCCTTTATCGGCGCCGACGGGCAGATCATCCTGCCGGTTCAGGACTGCAGCGTCACCTATGGCGGCGGCCTGCGCTTCCTGCGCTTCAGCCTCCTCAGCGAGAAGCATGTGAGCTGCGCTCATCTGCCGGCGCAGCTGACGGGCGGTCTCGCCACTGCCGCTTACCCAGACGGCCTGCACACGTTTTCTGCCTGCGGAGACCTGACGCTGATCGACGTGAAGCGTATCGACAGATCCTTCGGCCGCCATATCGTCAACCTGAAACGCAAGCTGCTGCCGAAACCCGCCTTGTCGGCATCGGGGTGACATCGGCCGTTTTGCCCTCGCAATCTGCGCCGACACGGGCGACACTGTGACGTGGATTCGGCCAGGAGGAATGCGCGGGATGCCGTGCCGGCGAGGGCGACGATTATCTGGGGATGGGCGATGACGAAGCCGGTGCTTTCGCTGCAGCTCTTTTCGATGCGCGGACTTGGCAATCTCGGCACGCAGCTCGAAAAGGCGGCTTCTGCCGGTTTTGGCGCGGTCGAGCCGCTCGAGGGGCATCTGCGCGACGCCGATAGCCTGCAGGCCGGGCTGGTCGGAAACGGGCTGGCGGCGCCGTCCGCCCATGTCGGGCTGGAGGCGCTGCGCAGCGAGCGGCAGCGTTTCGTCGAGGCCTGCCAGCAATGCGGTATCGGGCAGCTCTTCGTTCCGCATCCGGCACCGTCGGTGGCGAGGGAAACGCAAGCGGCATGGCAGAGGATGGGCCACGAGCTCGGCGCTCTCTCGGAGCAGATGAAGGCCGACGGCATCGTTCTCGGCTATCACAACAAGACGGCGGGCTTCGAGCGCACCATCGGCGGACGCTACGGCTTCGAGCTGATGTTCGAGGCGGCCAGGGGCAGTCCGCTCACCTGGCAGGCCGATATTGCCTGGCTGGCGCGCGCCCAGCCCAATGCGATCGAATGGATCAGGCGCTATGCCGGTGTGCTGGTTGCAGTGCATGTGAAGGATCAGGCGCCTGACGATACGGACCCGGACGAAGACGGCTGGGCGAATGTCGGCTCCGGCGTCCTGCTCTGGCCGTCGCTCTGGCGGGCGGCGGTGACGAGCGGAGTGCGGCTCTTCGTCGTCGAGCACGACAATCCGCGGCGGCCCTTCGAATTTGCGGCGCGCAGCTATGCCTATCTCAGCCGATTTTTGACCTGAAGCCTGTGGCGCGATGAAGGGAGAATTGCGGACAGGAAACGATAACACTGCCTGCTATGCCTTTAGATATGGCGCAGAGGGGGCTTGCGGCAAGACCCCGATCGAGGCGTAGAACGCTTATCCTGATCAACAGCACCAGGAGAAAAGCATGCGTGTACTACTGTCCACATACGGGTCGCGGGGAGATGTGCAGCCGCTGGCGGCGCTGGCGGTGGCTTTGAGGACCACAGGCGCAGAGGCGATCGCGTGCGCGCCGCCGGATGCGGAATTTGCCGCTTTGCTCGAGCGCCTCGGCGTGCCGCTGGCGCCAGCCAATGCGCCCGTGCGGCAATGGGTCAGCGAGGTGATGAAGAGGAGTGCTGCGGGCGACACGCGAGAGCGCTCCGCCGAAGGCATTTCCGAACGGGCGGCAGGGATCATGGCGGGACAGGTCGAAGCCCTCTCGGCAGCTGCGGAAGGCTGCGATCTCGTTGTCGCGGCAGGCCTCTTTCCTTCGATGGCGGCGGCGCGGCTCGTGGCCGATCGGGCGGGCATCGGCTATTTCGGCGCCGCCTTCTGCCCGATCTTCCTGCCATCCGAACATCACAAGCCGCATGCGTTTCCCGGCCGGCCGCATCCGCCCGGCGTGACGGATAACCGCGTGCTCTGGGATTATGATATCGAAACCAAGAACGTGATGTTCGGCGGGGCTTTCAATCGTCTGCGCACATCGATGGGCATGGCACCTGTCGAAAATGTGCGCGACTCCGTTCTGACCCGCCGGCCCCTGCTTGCGGCCGATCCGGTGCTCGCGCCTTTGCTCGAGACGGATCTGATCGACCCGGTGCAGACGGGTGCGTGGATGCTCGATGATGACCGGCCGCTGCCATCGGCGCTGGAAGCCTTTCTCGATGCCGGCGATCCGCCCGTCTATGTCGGTTTCGGCAGCATGCCGATGCATGCGCTCCGTGATGCTGCCAGCCTGATCGTTGCCGTTATCCGCGAGCAGGGGCGGCGGGCGGTGCTGTCGCAAGGCTGGGCCGGTCTTGTGCCTGATGATGGCGCAAGCGACTGTTTCGTCGTCGACGAGGCCAATCATCAGGCACTCTTTCCGCGGGTTGCGGCCGTCGTCCATCACGGCGGAGCAGGGACGACGGCAGCGGCAGCCCGAGCCGGCGTGCCGCAGGTGGTCGTGGCGCAGATAGCCGATCAGCCCTACTGGGCAGGCCGCGTCGCAGCACTCGGCATCGGCGTGGCGCATGAAGGGACGACACCGACGCTTCAGAGCTTTTCGAGTGCGCTTTCAGCAGCGCTACAGCCGGAGATCTGTAAGCGCGCTTCGGCCTTTGCCCCTGAAATCCGCACCGATGGGGCAATGGTGGCGGCAAGGCTGCTGCTTGCCTCGGCCGGCAGGTAACGAAAGGCGGTCAATCGCGCGGCAGCTTTCCGAGCAGCAACTGGTTTCCCGTGCGGTTGCCGCAGCCGTTGCATTTCAGGTGAAGGCCGATTTTGGCAAGGGTCGTGTCCTTGCCGGAACGGTAGGCAAGCTGACGCCGGTCGATCATCGTTTCGTGCCAGCAGGCCGGGCATTGCGCGTGGATGACATACCATTGCGGCAGGGTGGCGAGCGTCTCCCTGTGGATCTCGACCGCCTCGTAGCCGGCGACGAGATCGATGCTGCGGCGGTGTTTCATCTGCGTTCAAAAGGAGGGCGGTCGAAGGATGGCCGCCAGCCGCGCACCATGCCCCGGCTTATCACGCTCTCGGCCAGAGCAAGCTGGCTGCGCAGGTGGCGGCAGTCCTGCAGAAGTGTGGCGATGGCGGCCTTGGCATCCTCGTCATGCCAGGAAAGTACGGCCTCGACTTCCCAGTTCAGGTCTTCGTTTGCAGTCTCTTCATTCGAGACTTTAGGGGCCAATTGCGGACGCATGTTCTCGTTCTCCTTGCAGAGCATTTCAGTTCCAGATTGTCGGGATGGCGGCCGCAGCGCCAAGAATGTTCCTATTATGTTCTCATTTTGGCGAGAGTCAAGGGCCGCGATCCGTCACTGTGTGCGGGGACATCGGATCGTTCGTCGTTTGCAGACGTCAGAGGAATGGAGCAAGGTGTGCTTATCGGAACAGGCAGGATGAAACGGTGCATGCTGATCGGTTCATGTCATTGCGGCAAGGCGGCCTGGACGCTGGAAGGCGATCCTGGCTCGATTACCGCCTGCAACTGCACGCTCTGCCGGCGCTATGGGGCGCTCTGGGCCTATGATTACGAGGGCGAACGGATATCCGTGAATGGCGAGACCGGCTCCTATACGCGGACCGGCCGCGAGACGTCGTCGCTGGAAATCCTGTTCTGCCCCGCCTGTGCCTGTGTGCTCGCCTGGCGCGGTTTGAGGCTCGACAGGGATGGCCGCCAGCGCATGGCCGTCAACATGCGGCTGGCGCCGCCGGATCTCGTTTCCGACCTGCCGATCGATCATTTCGACGGACTTGATACGTTCGAGGACCTGCCCTCAAAGGGGCGATGCGTGCGCGATCTCTGGTTTTGACGCCCGCAACCGTCCGAATGGACGTACGGCGCTCTAAACCAATCCGTGACCGCCGATGAAGATCGCTGCGCCCAGAATCAAGATCGCCGCGATCGCATGGAGCCATGAGAACCGACGTTCTCGATAGGTTGGAACCTCAGAACCATAGCCGAGACTACGATGGTCTTCTTCGAAGTTTGACAGCAGATCGCGCATTTCATGTCCTCAAGCATTCGGCCCAAACAGGCCCAGTGATCAAGATGCGCTCGTTCGCGTGACTTAGGCAGATCGCCAAAGGTTCAATCACCTTCCGGTGGATACGGCATCACCCGGGGGAGTGCCGATCTACGGGCGCTCGGCCATCACGAGCAGGAGGAAGGCGGCGAGATCCCTCCACCGGGCAAAGCGGGCGTCGGCTTGGCAGGCTTGAGGGCCCGGCTGCGGCTCGCCGATCTTGCCGATGCGGAATCCTGCGGCCACGATGCCGTTCAGGTAATCGGCCAATGTGCGCGGAAAGCGGGGCACGGCGAAGGGTTCAACAATCTCGCCGGCCGGCCGGCTGCCGAAACGCCATTCTTCCGTAAAAGTCGTGCGATCGAAATAGCGCGAGACGCAAAGGGCGGTCGCAAGGCCCGCCTCGTTCCTTTGCCAGCCGAGGCCCGGCGTGATGAAACAGGGATGCAGTATGCTGAAGGCAAGGAATCCGCCGGGGCGGAGCAGGCGAAAAGTCTCCCGCATGGCCGCCTCGAAATCCGGGCCGTCCATGAGAGCCATGGTGGAGATGACGGCGTCGAAGGAAGCCTCCGCGAAGCCGGTATCGGCGCTATAAGAGGCAACCTTGTAGAGGATGCCGAGAGAGTGTTTCTTTTCGGCCTGGAGTGCATGGCCGATCATGCGTTCGGAGACATCGATGCCGGTCATGCGCGCACCCATCTCAGCGAAGCGGCGGGTATTGGTGCCTTCGCCGCAGCCGAAATCGATCACATCGAGCCCTGCCAGCGGCGGCAGAAAATCGACAAAGGCGGGGAAGGTGAAAAGCTCGCGATAGATGTCGTAGCCATTGCGGACATCATGCGTCCATTGATCGGCATTGCCATCCCATCGCGCCGCCACGTCCTGCAGATTTTCGTCAGTCATCGGGCCTCCCGTTTTTCTTTGCCAATTCACGTCGCGGGAGGATAGGCCGGTTCGCCGCCTCTTCAATGACTGTCGGACGACGAATGCGCACCCGTGAGAACCGAGACGCCGCCGGCTGATGGGATGGCAAGTATAACCCTTTTGGTATTACCCACTTCACCCATTCGAGCTATTTTTCCGCCTTTTTTGCTATGCTTTAGATAATAGTAAATCGAATATCGTTGTGATAACTGTTAAAAGAACGAGTTATTCTGCGTGTATAGTCGCAGATTAAACTTGAAATACTGGCTTTTTAAAAGCTGATCCGAAGGGAAACTATGCGGGTGTACTCTTTTATCATAGCGCTTCAGCTCAGTCTGTTGATGTGGGTTGGTGTCTACCATAGCGCCCGCGGACTCTATCTCAAGCTGGATGCATCGCACGCCTCGAATGTTTCCTTCATCCCGGCTGATATGACCCCTAACGACACCCGATGATGACGACCTGACACAGGCTTTGACGGCCTCTATAGCTCCCGTGACAAAATAAGAAACTAGAGAAAACGCCACTGTGAGACCGCTACATTCCTTCATGATCGTTTACCTTTGCCCGCCGCTGATGGTGGCTGCGGTGCTTCTGGTCATCGTGTCCTGGCTCGGGGACAAGCAACCTGCATGGCCGGATGCGGCCACCGAAGTGCGCAAAGGCGGCAGGATCGGCAGCCAGAGCGAGATGTTTCGGTGACTCCGAGGTCGCCATCGCACCCCTATCGTCAGCGGGAAAATGAGAAGGGCCACCAAGTAGGGTCCCGGCGACCCTTCTCCAGCTGGTAGGTGCAGCATCCAGCGAGGGCAAAATACAAGCAGTGGCTGTTTCCGATAGTGACCGCGGTCACAACTCAGCAATATTTTCTAGCGGAAGCTGAACGAACCGGCTTCGCGGCTACATGGCAAGCCCCATCTCTGCCCTGATATTTCGGTGTAGGCACGGTTCTATACTTGCGTATGATACAGAAAAGCGTCTCATGATCTATGTTCCTCCAGGCAACCAGGGGAGATTGAGATGTCGGGATGTAAGCATGTTGCAACCGTTCGTTCCGTAGAGCCCAGGACGCTCGGCTGCGAAGAATGCCTGGAGGACGGACAGGAGTGGGTTCATCTTCGGCTTTGCCGGGAATGCGGCCATGTCGGATGCTGCGACCAGTCCATCGGAAAGCATGCGACGGCGCATTTCCACGCCACGGGTCATCCCATCATCGAAGGTTACGATCCACCCGAGGGCTGGGGTTGGTGCTATTTCGACGAGATAATGGTGGAACTGCCCGATCAGACGCCGCAGCGCGGCCCGATCCCGCGCTATTATTGAGCGTGCCGAGATGAGCTCCGACAGCCTCGAAAGCCGCCGTTACCAGATGTTTCCGGTGCTGAGTGCCGCGCAAGTTCAAATGGCGGCACGCTTTGCCAGCAGCGGCCCGCACACCTTTGCCCCCGGCGAGATCGTGTCCCAGGTCGGTGACAGGCATTCGCCCGCGTGGCTGATCCTCTCCGGCCGTCTCGATGTCTTCAGGCACGACGGATTGTCGATGCCGGAAGCGCTGATCACGAGCCATGGCGCAGGGCAGTTTTCGGGAGAGGTCAGTCAGCTCTCCGGACGGCCGGTGCTTGCGGGCGGACGTGCGGGTCCGGAAGGATGTGTGGCGCTGGCGTTCGACGCCGCGCATCTGAAGGCTCTGATCATAGGATCGGCCGATATCGGTGAGATCATCATGCGCGCCTATATCCTGCGGCGTGTGGAACTGATCAATTTCGGCGGCGCCGGTTCCGTTCTGATCGGCAATCCCGGTGAGCCCAACCTCGTTCGCCTGCAGGGCTTTCTGACCCGAAGCGGCTACCCCCATGTCGTCCTCGATGCGGCGCTGGATCACGAAGGCCACGCCCTGGTCGAGAGGCTTGGAATTCTAGCGGGCGAACTGCCGCTCATGGTCTGCCCCAACGGCACGGTGCTCAAACATCCGACCGACGCCGAAGCCGCCTGCTGCCTGGGCATCATGCCGGAGCTCGATCCGGAAACCGTCTACGATGTGGCGATCGTCGGAGCGGGTCCATCTGGGCTGGCTGCTGCGGTTTACGCGGCGTCGGAGGGGCTCACCGTCATCGTCGTCGACGCACGCTCGATCGGCGGGCAGGCCGGCAGTTCCTCCCGTATCGAAAATTATCTTGGCTTTCCGACCGGAATTTCAGGCCAGGCGCTTGCAGGCCGCGCCTTCAATCAGGCGCTCAAATTCGGCGCGGAGATCGCCTTGCCGCTCGAGGTCAGTGAACTGGTTCCACCTCCAGCCGGCAAACGCAGGACGGGTCCGATGGTCTTGCGGCTCGAGGGAGACCGGGCGGTCAAGGCACGAACCGTCGTCATCGCCTCGGGCGCCAGGTACCGCAGGCCAGATATTCCCGACATCGCGCGCTTCGAGGGCGCCGGCATTTCCTATTGGGCATCTGCAATCGAAGCCAAACTCTGCGAAAACGACGATATCGCCCTGGTTGGCGGCGGCAATTCCGCCGGCCAGGCGATCGCATTCCTGGCGCCGCGGGTCCGACGTCTGCATCTGGTGATCCGCCGAAGCCTGACCGAAACCATGTCGACCTACCTCATCGATCGCATAGCGGCGCTGCCGAACGTGGAGATGCATCTGGGATGCGAGCTGACAGCGCTGTCGCAAGACCAGCACGGCCGCCTGAGGGCAACGATCACCGATATCAGGGAGCAGTCCGGGAAAAATTACGATCTTCGCCGCGTCTTCATGTTTATCGGCGCCGATCCGAATACCGATTGGATCAAGTGCCGCATCAAGACGGACGACAGGGGCTTCATCAGGACCGGCACCGCCTTCGGCCCTGATGTCGAAGAGGAACTCGGACGGCGCTCCCTGCAACTGGAAACCAGCCTGCCGAACGTCTTTGCGATCGGCGATGTCCGGGCCGGTTCGACGAAGCGGGTTGCCGCAGCCGTCGGCGAAGGCGCTGCCGTCGTGAGCGACATCCACGCTGCGCTGAGACAGGCCGCGATCATGAAATGATCCGGCGTTCGGGCGGCATCGCTTCAGGCAGCTGAATTTTGGCGGCATTCAGACAGGTGCTGACGAGTATATGCGGGGTTATGGTTCCCCGTGCTGACAGATCTGTCTGCTTGAAGGACATCACCCCAACGGCGCTTGCCGGAGCGAGCAGAGCGCTGTTTCCCGGCGGTTTTCTTGCGCAGAGACATGATTGACGGACCGCAAAATTGCGGCTAGCTCTTACGCCCATGAAAATCGCAATGGTTCTCGTCGTGGTGATATCGCGCATGGGCAGGACGGTGTAACCGTCCGGCATCAGCCACCCATGCGCCGAACACAAGGTCCCTGACGGGGCCTTTTTTTATGCCCCGTCGCACCCAATCACCCAATCAACGACGGAACATTGCTATGACCGGCGATAAGGCTAGCCTTACCCAAAATTCCTCCGATACGTCAGCGAATACTCCCTCTGGCCGCCTGATGAACGGCGGCGAAATCGTTCTGCAGGCACTGCGCGACAATGGCGTCGAGCATATTTTCGGCTATCCCGGTGCCGCGGTGCTGCCGATCTATGACGAGATCTTTCAGCAGGACGAGATCAAGCATCTGCTCGTGCGCCACGAACAGGGTGCCGGACATGCCGCCGAAGGCTATGCGCGCTCGACCGGCAAGGCCGGCGTCATGCTGGTGACCTCCGGGCCGGGTGTCACCAATGCGGTGACGGCGCTGCAGGACGCGCTGATGGATTCCATTCCGCTCGTCTGCCTGACGGGGCAGGTGCCGACGAGCCTGATCGGCACGGATGCCTTTCAGGAATGCGACACCGTCGGTATCACGCGGCCCTGCACCAAGCACAATTTCCTCGTCAGCCATATCGATGATCTCGCCAAGACCATCCATCTCGCCTTCAGGATCGCGACATCGGGAAGGCCGGGGCCGGTTCTGGTCGATATGCCCAAGGATGTGCTGTTTGCGAGCGGTCTCTATGTTGCGCCGGAGGAGGTTTCTGTACCGGTAAACCATCGGCCGGAGACAGACGGCAACGGACAAGCGATCCGTGACGCGGTAGCGCTGATGACGCAGGCCACGCGGCCGGTCCTCTATACGGGCGGCGGCGTCATCAATTCCGGACCGGAAGCCTCGCGCCTGTTGCGCGAGCTGGTGGAACTGACGGGCTTTCCCATCACCTCGACGCTGATGGGGCTTGGCGCCTATCCGGCGTCAGGGCCGAACTGGCTGAAGATGCCGGGTATGCACGGTTCCTACGAGGCGAATATGGCGATGCACGATTGCGACCTGATGATCGCGGTCGGAGCGCGCTTCGACGACCGCGTCACCTCGCGCACCGATCGCTTTTCGCCCGGATCGAAGAAGATCCATATCGATATCGATCCGTCCTCGATCAACAAGAACGTGCCGGTCGATATCGGCATATCAGGGGATGCTGCTGATGTGCTTAAGGAGATGATCGAAGCCTGGCGGGCGCTTCCCGTTCCACCTCAGCGAAGGCGGCTGGATGGCTGGTGGGCCGAGATCGAAGGGTGGAGGGCGCGAAAATCCTTTGCCTACGAGATGCGCCGCGACGAGATCATGCCGCAATATGCGCTGGAACGGTTGCATGCGCTGACGACGGCCTACGATCCCATCGTCACGACGGATGTCGGCCAGCATCAGATGTGGGCGGCGCAGCTTTTCGGCATCGAGGCGCCGAACCGCTGGCTGACATCAGGCGGGCTCGGCACGATGGGGTACGGGTTGCCGGCGGCGATCGGCGCTCAGATCGCCCATCCCGGCCGCCTGGTCATCGGCATCGTTGGCGATGCCTCGGTGCAGATGACGCTGAAGGAACTCTCGGCGGCGATGCAGCATCAGGCGCCGGTCAAGATCTTCATCCTCAACAACGAGCGCCTCGGCATGATTCGGCAATGGCAGCAGATCCTGCATGGTAACCGCCAGGCCCATTCCTATACGGCTTCGCTGCCTGATTTCGTCATGCTTGCGGAAGCTTATGGTGCCGTTGGTCTCAGATGCGAAAGGCCGGATGAGCTCGACGACAGGATCAGGGAGATGATCGCCATCGACCGGCCGGTGCTTTTCGACTGCCGGGTTGCGGCACTCGAAAATGTCTATCCGATGGTCCGCAGCGGCCGGCCGCATAATGACATGCTGTTTGCCGAGGATGTGGAGGACGAAGCCGACGCGAGCTTCGGCTTCAGTCAAGGGCTTGTCTGATATCTGGGTTGGCCGATGTCTTCTGATGCCGGCCGATCAGTCCCGCCCGAGAGGTGCGCCCAGCGGATAAAGATGGCGATAGGGGCGGGCCTCGTCGAGGGCTCGGGCGTAGCTCGGGCGGGCGAGCAAGCGAGCGCGATAGGCGCGGACATTTTCGAAATGGTCGGGGATCGGATGGGCCCAATCGGCATAGAGCATGGCGGGGGCAGCGGAGCAGTCTGCGAGGCTGAAGGTTTCGCTCGCCACCCACTGGCGGCCCCTCATATGCGCATCGAGAATGCCGTAGGCGGTTTCGAGTGCCTGGCGCCAGCGGATATAACCGTCGTCAGGCTCCATTTCCCGGCCGATTGCGGCGTAGACCATGCGCTGCTGCGGATATTGCATATAGTTGTCGAAGAAGCGGTCCCACATGCGCACTTTGATCGCCGTTGCCGCATCGCGCGGAACGAGTGGCTGTTCGCCTGGATGAAGCATATCGATATATTCGATGACGCTCGTGGCTTCGAAGATGAAGTCGCCACCGTGTTCGAGGACCGGGAAACGCTTGATCGGCCATTTCCGCGAGAATTCCGAATTGATCGGCTCGCTTCCGTCGAGAAGCTTCGCCTCGAAGGGCAGATCCTTCTCGTAAAAGGCAGTTTTCGCCTTCTGGGAGTAGGAGGAGAGCGGGTGCAGATACATTGCCAGGGACATTGCCAATCTCACTTCGAAAGGACGATATGGGTGGCCGATTCCGTCATCTCGTGGGATTTGACGGAGAAGCCCAGGGACGGCAGGTCGATGCCTTCGAACATGGCTTCGCCCTTGCCGAGGACGACCGGGGAAATGGCGAAATGCATCTCGTCGATCAGCCCGGCTTGCAGATATTGACGCACAGTGCTGACGCCGCCGCCGATCTTGACGTCCTTGTCGCCGGCGGCCACCTTTGCCTTTTCCAGCGCTTCCTCGATGCCGCCGGTGATGAAATGGAAGGTGGTGCCGCCTTCCATGACGATGGGCTCACGAGCATAGTGGGTGAGGATGAAGGTCGGCGCGTGATAGGGCGGATTCGGCCCCCACCAGCCCTTCCACTCCTCATCCGGCCATTCGCCCCTGACAGGGCCGAACATGTTGCGGCCGAGGATGAAGGCGCCGAAGCCGGAATTGCCCGCTGAGGCGTATTTCTCATCGGTGCCGGTCGAGCCGCCGTCTTTGCCAATCATGGTCCGGAAGGTGCGGGTGCCGAAGAACCACTGGTGCAGTTCCATGCCGCGTTTGCCCAGGGGATCGTTGATGCTCTGGTCGGGGCCGGCGCCGAAACCATCTATCGAAAGAGAAAATGCAGCTACGCGTATACGTGCCATGTCAGCCTCCATCTGATTGCATTTTGAAACTAGTTGAGTTGTGACATAACTAATCCTATAGTGCAACTAGTTTTTGTCACGGAGTCGGATATGAATATCGAAATACGCTCGGGCTGCCCGATAAACCTGACGATGGAGGTGCTGGGCGACCGATGGAGCCTCGTCATCATCAGGGATATCATGTTCGGCAATCGCCGTCATTTCCGCGAGCTGCTGACACAATCGGAAGAGGGGATCGCGTCCAATATTCTGGCGGCGCGGCTGAAGCGGCTGATGTCCTACGGGTTGATCAGCAAACTCGATGATCCCTCCCATAGCCAGAAGTCGATCTACAGCCTGACCGAAGCGTCCATCCAGCTCGTGCCCATGTTTGCGATGATCGGCGCCTGGGGGCGCCGGCATCTGCCGGTCAGCGAGGATCTGAGCATCCGCGCCGAACTCTTGGAAGAGGGCGGTCAGCCGCTCTGGGACGAGTTCATGGATGATCTGAGAAGGATCCATATCGAAGACCCGATCGGTGGGGCGAATGGATCGGTTACATCGCCGGTGCTAGCGCGGCTGACGGCGGCGTTTCTGTCGGTGCGGGCGAAGATGGATGCGCCGGCGGACTGAATTCCGGCTGCTGAAGTTCAGGAAGATTTCGAAGGCCAGGTTGAAAGCGCCTGCTCGGCAACGGCCTCCAGCATATCGCGGCTGAAGCCGGCCTTGGCTTGTACCGCCATCCCATGAAGCACGGCCAGCAGGAAGGCCGCCAGCGCTGCGGGCTTGGCAGTCTCCGGCAGGTCGCCCTCGGCCTTTGCCCGCTCGAAGCGCTCGCGAAGCTGGATTTCGGCAACGGCGCGGGAATCAATCAGGGCCTGCCGCACCGGTTCGGCTTCATCCGATCCCGCCAGGACGCCGTTGATGGCGAGGCAGCCGGTATGGGTGGGATAGCGGGTATTGAGGTCGATCGCGCCGGACATCATGTACGCAGCCACCTCCCTGGATGTCGGCATCTCAAGCGCTTTCGGGATATAGTCCACGTATCGCTCATAATAGCGATCCAAGACTTGGCGGAAGAGTGCCTCCTTGTTGCCGAAGGCGGAATAGAGCGCCGGCCTCTCGACGCCGGTCGCCTCGGTCAGGTCGGCATAGGACGCGCCTTCATAGCCCTTGCGCCAGAAGACGCAAAGCGCGGCATCGAGCGCTTTCTCCACATCAAATTCGCGATGGCGTCCCATCAGACCGACTCAATGAATTTCATAATGGTCGTTATTAAACCACTTGACAGCCTTTGTCCAGATTTCATACCAATCGTTACTGTAACGATCGTTACGAAAAAACCTGAGCCGCCGGCCAATGAGGCGGGCGACGCCTCGATGGGTATGGAAAGGACTGATATGTCTGACATTTTGAAAGGAAAGGTCGCTTTGGTGACCGGTGGTTCACGCGGGCTGGGTGCCGCTGCAGCTGCGGCGCTTGCCGATCAGGGGGCGGATGTGGCGATCAGCTATGTCAATTCGGCCGAGAAGGCGGAAGCGGTGGTCGAGACGCTGCGGGCAAAGGGTGTCCGGGCTCTGGCGATCCAGAGCGACCAGGCCGATGCGGCGGCGGCCAAACCGCTGGTCGACAAGGTTCTGGCCTATTTCGGCAAGCTCGATATCCTCGTCAACAATGCGGCGATTGCCGTGCAGGGCAGGACGGTCGACGACCCCGAACTCGACACGGTCAATCTCGACCGTCAGTGGCAGGTCAACGTGATGGGTGCGGTGGCGACAACACGTGCGGCGGCGCAGGCGATTTCGGATGGCGGCCGGATCATCTTCATCGGCTCGCTGCTCGGCAGCCGCGTGCCGTTTTCGGGCGTTGCCGATTATGCGGGGACCAAGGCGGCGATTGCCGGCTATGCGAAGGGTGTGGCGCGCGATCTCGGGGGGCGTAACATCACCGTCAACGTCGTCCAGCCCGGCATCATGCCGACCGATATGGCGGCCGATGTGCGAGACAAGCTGCCTGACGCGATCATGGACCTGCATCCGATCCGGCGCATTGCGACGCTTGAAGAGGTGTCGGCGGCGATCGGTTTCCTGGCGGGACCGCACGGCGGCTATATCAGCGGTGGCGTGATCGATATTTCCGGCGGGCTGCAGGTCTAACGCGGAAAAGTTCTTCCGCCTGCAGAGCCGGGGAGGTTCTGCAGGCGGGCCGTCCTGTGCGCTCGCTCAGGCTGCCAGGGCGCCGTAATCCATCGCATCGAGATCGGCGATCAGGCCGGGACCAACAGGATTCCATCCAAGGATCCGGCGGGTCTTTTCGCTGGAGGCCGGGAAGTCGAGGCCGGCAAAGATCGCCATCCAGCCGAAATGCTCGGCAGCCTTTTCCGGCGCGACCGAAACGACCGGCAGCTTGAGGCCACGGCCGAGAGCTTCGGCGATCTCGCGTGTGGTGATGCCTTCCTCGGCAACGGCGTTGTAGCGGGCGCCGGGCTCGGCTCTTTCGATCGCCAGCCGGTAGAGCAGGGCAACGTCCAGCAGGTGGCCGGCCGGGAAGCGGTTGCGGCCTTGCCCGACATAGGCGACGGCGCGTTTCTGCCGGGCGATTTCGATGAGCGGCGAGACGAGGCCCTGCTTGACCGTATTGTGGACCTGGGGAAGGCGCATGACGGATACGTTGACGCCTTGGTCGAGGAGCGCATTGCCCGCAAGCTCGGAGGCGATGCGCGGGTTGGGATGCTCGATGTTGAAGACATCCTCGCTCGCGAGCTCTCCAAAATGAGCATTGCCCATGCCGGTGCCTGATGTGATGAGGAGGGGGCGGTTCGAGCCCTTGAGCGCCTCGCCCATCGCGGCAATGACGCGGCCGTCCTTCTCGCAATTCTCGGCGAAGCGGGAGAAATTATGGTCGAAGGCCGTGTGGATGGCCGCATCGGCCTTTTCGACGCCGGCTTGCACGCTCTCGGGCTCTTCCAGCACCCCGCGGTGGACTTCGGCGCCGGCGGCTTCCAACATCTTGGCGCCGGCATCCGAGCGGGTCATGCCGATGACATGGTGACCCGCTTTTTGCAGCTCAGGCAGGATGGCGGATCCGATGAAGCCGGTGGCGCCGGTGAGAAAAATGCGCATGCTGTGTCTCCTTATTGCGATGAAGCCCAATATTGCGCTATGTTTTATGCTGTTAAAGTAGTGACGTTATCCTATTATAATGGCTAACAGGGACAGCATGAGCACCGACAGCAATGCCCTCGGTACCTTCCTTCGCGACCGCCGCTCGCGCCTCGATCCGGCGGTCTTCGGTTTTTCCGGGCGCAGGCGCACGCCGGGCCTGAGACGCGAAGAGGTGGCGCAGCGCGCCAATATCAGCCCGACCTGGTACACATGGCTGGAGCAGGGTCGCGGTGGCGCACCTTCGGCTGATGTGCTGAACCGGATCGCGAGCGGCCTGATGCTGACCGAGCCCGAGCGCGAGCACCTCTTCATCCTCGGTCTCGGCCGGCCGCCGGAGGTGCGCTACCGCGCCATCGAAGGCATCAGCCCTCGGCTGCAGCGTCTCATCGATGCGCTCGAAGTGAGCCCGGCGCTGGTGCGCACGGCGGCCTGGGATATCGTGGCCTGGAACCGCGCAGCCACCGTTGTCATGACCGACTACGGCAAGCTTGCGCCCGGAGATCGGAATGTTCTGCGTCTCCTGTTCTCCAACCCTGCTGTCCGCAACGTTCAGCATGATTGGGAGGCCATGGCGCGTTTTGTCGTCGGAGCCTTCCGGGCAGATGCGGCACGGGCGGGCGCTACTTCGGAGATATCAGATCTGGTGGAGGAACTTTGCCGCACGAGCGCTGAGTTCAAGCGGATTTGGGAGGAGAATGAGGTGATCGCGCATGGCGAAGGAACCAAGCGGCTGAAACATCCCGTGCTCGGCGATATCGAGCTTGAATATTCCGGTTTTGCCATCGATGGCAGGCCGGACCTCAACATGGTCGTCTATAATCCCGTCGATCCTGATCTGGCCGAGCGCATTCGCTTGATGGTCAAGGATACGAGACCCGAGCGGGATTAGACTTTTCGCCGTAACGTGAAGACCGTTAGCTCTGAGGGCCGGCCGAGCCTGAGCGCGAAGCCCGGCCACAGCGCGGTGCCGTTGTTGACATAGAGCTGCATATCACCAACCTGGTAGTGGCCGGAGACGAAGCCGCTATTGGCACGGGCGACCAGACGATCGAGACCGAGGACCATGCCACCATGGGTATGGCCTGACAGCTGCAGCGCAATGCCTCTCTTGGCGGTCTCGATTGCCATTCTCGGCTGATGGTCGAGAAGAATGACCGGAGCTTCGGCCGGGGCGTCTTTCAAGGCCGCGGCAAGATCGGGATTGGGCATCGGTCTGCCGAAGGCCGCAAGATCGGTCACGCCGGCAATGACGATCCGATCGGCGCCGCGCTCGATGACGGCGTGTTCGTTCATCAGCATGCGCATGCCGAGACTCGCGTCGTGCTCGATCCAATCGTCGTAGCCGAAATAATATTCGTGATTGCCGGGGATCGCGAAGACGCCGTCGCTCGCCTCGAGCTTTGCGAGCGGTGCCACATCCGCACGGCGTTTTTCCAGACGGCCGTCGATGAAATCGCCGGTCACGACGATCAGGTCGGTTTTCAAGTCATTGGCCTTCCTGACGAGGATTTCGGCCCAGGACGCCGGGAAGAGGCGGCTGAGATGCAGGTCGGTCAATTGCAGCAGGCGGTAGCCGTCGAAGGCTTCGGGAAGGTCGCGAATTGATATCTCGACATTTTTCACCGGCGGAATGCGCACGGCTCCGGCAACGCCGAAGGCGGCGAGGCCCAAAGCCGCAAGCCCGATGATATAGCGGACTTCAGGAGGCACGGCCGGAAATTGGCCCTCGATGAGGGCAAGGACAAGCGAGACGGCATCGAGCGCGATCTGGAAGACAGCCAGAAGGAGTGTCGCGCCGAAGAGGAAATTCAGCACGATAATCAGCGGGCGAGGATATTCGGGCGCGAAGATGGACCCTGACGACATGCGGTTCAGCAGGACCTGCTGGGAGCCGACGAGGAGGACTCCGGCCAGCAGGGCCTTGGCAGGCCATATCCACGGCAGGGGCAGGATGAAGCGGAGGAGGACGACCAGCCAGGGAAGGCCGAGAATGAAATGGAACATTAAATAGGCCTGTTATTATCGGTGCTTATCGGCGGGAATGAAGAGATTGAATCTGGTGTCTCCGGCGTCCTGCGCAAGGGCTGGTTATTTTCAGCCAGGCGACACCAGGCCCATGGGCGACGGCTCAGCCTTTTTCTGCGCTTCGGCGAACAGCCAGCCGATCACGGTTTCCCGCGCAGGAGATTTCCGGTAGCGCGGCCAGACGAGGTAGATGTCCGACGGGCCGCGCAGCCTGGCTTCGAAGACACGCACCAGCCGGCCCTTGGCCAGATCCTCGGTGACGAAGCCGCCGTTGGCGAGAACGATGCCCTGTCCGGCGATCGCCGCCTCGATGGCGTGCGCGGTTTGCGAAAAGCTGATGCCTTTGAAGGACGGACTGCTGCCGCCGGCGAGATGGCGCTCGACGAATTCCGGCCAGAGATTGTGGGCATCGTGCAGCAGCGGATAAGCCGAGAGATCCTCGGCCGTGCGCGGTGCAGTCCGGCCGGCAAGCAGCAGCGGACTGCAGACGGCGATGACCTCCTGTTCGAACAGGAGTTCGGCATTCAGCCCCGGCCCGAAGGGCGGGCGGCCATAGCGGACGGCGAGATCGACGCCATCGGCCACGAAATTCGAGATGCGCTCGGTCGCCAGAATATGCAGGTCGAGATCGGGATGCAGAACGGTGAAGTCCGCCAGGCGCGGGATCAGCCATTTCGATGCGAAGGTTGGCGTCGTGCTGATGGTGAGCTTGATCGCCTGCGGCTTCAGCTCGTCGGTTGCTCTCGCGATGATCTCGAAGGCGCGCCTGATATCGGCAATGTAGCGTCGGCCCTCCGATGTCAGCGCCAGCGTGCGCGGCAGCCGCTCGAACAGGGCCATGCCGAGCTGTGCTTCGAGGCCGCGAACCTGCTGGGCGACGGCGCCCTGCGTGACGCCGAGTTCTTCGGCGGCGAGCCTGAAGTTCAGGTGGCGCGCCGCGACTTCGAAAGCTTTGAGGCCATTGAGGGAGGGTAGCTTTCCCGGGATATCGCTCATCAAGTAGTTTTTCTACTGCCATAAAAGAGGAGAACTGTTTCGCGCTCGCGTGACGGACATGGTATCGTGCACTCACACATCGATCAATCAATGATATCGCTTCAGGAGGGTACCGGCATGTCAGTAGAAAAAGTGGCTGTTATCACGGCAGGCGGCAGCGGCATGGGGGCCGAGAGCGCAAGACGCCTTGCGGCCGATGGATACAGGGTCGCGATCCTGTCCTCCTCCGGCAAGGGCGAGGCGCTCGCCAAGGAACTCGGCGGCGTCGGCGTCACCGGTTCCAACCAGTCGAACGACGATCTGAAGCGGCTCACCGATGCGGCGATGGCGGCCTGGGGGCGCATCGACGTTCTCGTCAACAGCGCCGGCCATGGGCCGCGCGCACCGCTGAACGAGATCACCGACGAGCAGTGGCGCACCGGCATGGACGTCTATCTGATGAACGTCATCCGCCCGGTGCGGCTGGTGACGCCGATCATGCAGGCCCAGAAGAAGGGTGCGATCGTCAATATTTCGACGGCCTGGGTGTTCGAGCCGTCGACGATGTTTCCGACCTCAGCGGTCTTCCGCGCCGGCCTTGCCGCCTATACCAAACTCTTTGCCGATACCTACGCAGCCGAGAACATCCGCATGAACAATGTGCTGCCCGGCTGGATCGACAGCCTGCCGGCGACGGAGGAACGGCGTGAGGCGGTGCCGATGAAACGCTATGGCACGAGTGCGGAAGTGGCCGCGACGATTGCGTTTCTTGTGTCTGACGGGGCGGGGTATATTACCGGCCAGAGCCTGAAGGTGGATGGCGGGTTGATGCGGTCGGTTTGAGGGCGGACGGCTGATCGTCGAGGGCGGGGGCAGCTTGAACTATTCGGCTCTGCGCTTATTGTCAGGCGGCGGACATTGCGTCCATGCCCGCGACGATCGAGAAAGCCCGAAGCCATGCAGAAGTTCACTGTGTCCATCACGCGAGAGATCGAGGCCGATACCGCCGAGGAGGCCGCGCTTCTCCTGTATCAGGAACTCGCCAAGGAGGCGGCGCCGCTTCGCTATCTGGTCGCGGACGAGACGAAGAGGACGAGAACTGTGACACTGGATCGCGCACAGGCGGACGAATTCGCCGCTGTCGATCACACCGCCGATCCTGGGAACTGGTAGGCGTGATGGCAGGGGCATCGCTGTAAGACGGCTGTCACAACGAACGGACAAGGCGACCGGGCGACCGATATGCGCTAGCGCATCACCCCGTTGTCGCGGATCAACTCACCCGGTACTGGATATGTGTGCGGCCATGCACGGCCGATCTTTCGATATGGGCGCGCACGCCGAAGACGCGGGCGATCAGATCTTCGGTTAGCACCTCCTCAGGTGTGCCTGCGGCCACGACCTCGCCCTTCTGCAGCACGGCCAGGTGATCGCAGAACATCGCCGCCAGATTGAGATCGTGGAGCGCGATGATCGAGGTGAGGCCGAGTTTGGCGACCAGCGCCAGGATATCGAGCTGATGCTGGATATCGAGGTGGTTGGTCGGCTCGTCGAGCAGCAATTCGCTCGGGCTCTGGGCCAGCGCCCTAGCGATATGCACGCGCTGGCGCTCGCCGCCCGACAGCGTCTGCCAGAGCTGGCCGGCCCGCTCGGCCATGTCAACGCGGGCAAGTGCTTCCGTAACGGCGGCATCGTCGTCGGAGCCCCAGGAGGAGAGGAGGCCGCGATGCGGCGTGCGGCCGAGGCGCACGACGTCGCGCACGGTGATCTGCGTATCCGTCGTCGACTGTTGCTCGACGAAGGCGATGCGGCGGGCAAGGGCGGCGCGCGAAAGGCCGGAGACATCGTCGTCGCCGAGGCGGATGATGCCGGATCTGACCTGCCGCAGCCGGCAGATCAGGCGAAGCAGGCTGGATTTACCGGAGCCGTTCGGCCCGAGCAGGCCGAGCACCTTGCCCTTCTCGACGGATATGCTGACGCCATTGACGATGACGGTATTGCCGGCGGCATAGGTGACGTTGTCGACGGTGATGCTCATGCGCTTCTCCGCACGCGATAGAGGATGATGGCGAAGGCCGGTGCGCCGAAGAGCGCGGTGACGACGCCGATCGGCAGGATCTGCTGCGGAATGATGATGCGCGAGATGATATCGGCGCCGACCATGAAGAGCGCGCCGCCAAGCGCGGTCGCCGGCAGCAGACGGCCATGCGCCGGCCCGACGAGGAAGCGGGCGGCATGGGGAATGACGAGGCCGACGAAGCCGATGGAGCCGACCATGCTGACCACGCTGGCGGTCATCGCCGCCGTGACGCCGAGCAGGGTGAATTGCACGCGGCGCACGGGGACGCCGAGCGCGGCTGCGGCGTCCGTGCCGAAGGCGAAGGCATCGAGGGCGCGTACATGCGCCACGCAGAGGATGAAGCCGATCATGGCAACCGGCACGGAGAGATAGACATCCGGCCAGCGCACGCCGCTGAGCGACCCCAAGAGCCAGAAGAGCACGCCGCGGGCCTGTTCGGCATTGGCCGAGGTGGTGACGATATAGGAGGTCAGCGCATTGAAAAGCTGCGAGCCCGCCACGCCGCAGAGAATGATGCGCTCGCTGGTGCCGCCGGCACCGGCGGCCAGCACGCCAACCAGCAGGAAGGCGGCGACCGCGCCGATGAAGGCGCCGCCCGACAGGCCGAGTATGCCATAACCGAGGCCTAATATCATCACGCAGACGGCCCCCGTCGACGCGCCGGCCGAAATGCCGAGCACATAGGGTTCGGCAAGCGGATTGCGCAGCAGCGCCTGCAGCACCGTGCCGCAGAGCGCCAGCGACGCACCGGCGCTCGCCGCCACCAGCGCGCGGCTGAGGCGGTAATCCCAGACGATGCCCTGATGAATGCGGCTGAGCTCGAATGCCGTGCTGAAAAGGCGGTTGGAAACCGCCTTCGCCGTGGTGGCGAGCGGGATCGATATCTCGCCGATCGAAACGGCGAGACTGATCATGATACCGAGCAGGAGGAAGGCGGCAATGGCGAGAGTTGCCAGCGCCCACCATCGTCTCTGTGGCGAGGCAGCCTGGCTCACTGCGTCAGACCGAAGGACTTGATGCCCTTTGCCAGCACTTCGATGCCGTCGATCGTGCGGATCGTCGGGTTCATCGACTGGGCGTCCATCATGACGAAGCGCCCGTTCCTGACGGCATCGAGCTCTTTCGTGACCGGATCGTTTTCCAGGAAATCGACCTTCACCTTCGGGTCGTCGGCGGCATAGCGGCGGCGGTCCATGGTGGCGATGACGATGACGGCGGGATTGGCCTGCGCAATCGTTTCCCAGCCGACGAGGGGCCATTCCTCTTCCGTGCTGACGACGTTCTTGGCGCCGAGCGTCTTCAGGATATAGGCCGGCGCGCTGTTCTTGCCGGCGATGAAGGCATCGCCCTTGACCTCCTTGCTGGAGAACCAGAAGACGACCGGCAGGTTCTTGGCCGCAGCGCCTGAAACGGAGGCAACGGCCGCGGCCTCGCGCTTCTTCAAGTCGGCGATCAGTGCGTCTCCACGGTCCTTCACGTCGAAGATCTCGGAGAGTTCGGCGATCTCCTGATAGATCAGGTCCATGGTGAACAGCTCCTTGCGCACGCCGTCGCCGCCATCGGCGTTGATCTTGGCGACGCAATCGGCAGGCGCGATATAGGTGTTGATGCCGAGATCGGCGAACTGCTCGGGCTTGCCGACGGAGCCTTGTGCGCCGACATGCCATTCGAATTCGGCAGCCACAAGATCGGGCTCTGCGCCGACGACGGATTCGAAGCTCGGATCGTTATCGGCTAGCCGTCTGATCCTGCTGTTGACATCGGCATATTGCGGAAGGACCGGGCCGACCCAGACGGCGGTGCCGGCGATCTTGTCGGCAAGGCCGAGCGAGAAGAGCACTTCGGTCATGCCCTGGCCGATCGAGACGATCCTGGCCGGCGCCTTTTCGAAGGTGACCTGTCGGCCGCAATTGGCGAGGGTGAGGGGATACCGAGTGGCGGCAAGTGCGGGCGCAGCAAATCCGGCCAGCGCGAGCGCGAGGGAAAAGCTCTTCAGAAGCTGTCGCATGGAAACTCTCGATCAAAGGAAAAGGGCTGGCGGATGCCGGCGCGAATGCGCGAACGAAGCCGGCGAGCGAGAAGCTAGCGGCGGATCTTCCAATCGAGACGGATGGATGGCGGCAGGTGGAGAGGGGTGGCGTCAATCATGTCTGCTCCTTGTCCGGGCATCCCCGCCCGGCTTGATTGGATCGTGTCGACGGCAGGTCTCCTGGCTCGCGAATATGTGCCGGTCATCTGCCTTCCCGCGAAATCGCAGTGGCACGGCCCGTAGGCCGAGGGCATGATCGCTGTCGCGATCGACCCCGAGATCGACAATCCGCTTACAGTTGCGGGGGCAGCCACGGTCTCGGTCCCTCTTGGGTCGTCCTCACCGTGTTCCCTATTATTCCCCTCGGAGTTCTCTTCGGGGAACCGTCGTCCCGGTCTATGACGCCGCGATGGGCGACGTCAAGCGCCGGAATGCGAAGTGTGTCGGGTCCGAGGCCGCTTAGTGGCTCGCGCCCGAGCCGCCGGCGGCGACAAGCCCGAAGGGCTGACCCTCGACGGGGATCGCGCGCGTTTGCTTCAGCGTTTTGCTACTGACAAGGCGGATCAGGCTGCGGCGAGGATCGGTAATGGCGATATCATCGCCGGCCGCGGCCAGCCGAGGACGCGGATCGCGCCAATGGCCGTCCTTGCTGTAGGGTTCCGTGACGGTTTCCGATTTGACGATCTCGCCCTTTACCGTATCGAGCAGATGCAGCCTGCCATCTTCGGTGAGGATATAGGCATTCTGGAACTTTGCCGGATCGAGCATAAAATCGACGCGCCGCGTTGGAAGGTCGATGATGCGATAAGGTGCATCCGTATTATCAGGATCGATCAGGACCACCTTATCCTCCCCGTAATTGCCGAGGAAAAACTGCATGGAGCGGCCGCCGAGCAAGGTGGAAACCTTGCCTTGCGTCAGCGATGCGCCGTAGGCGAGCATCTCGAGTTTGGGTCCTTCCGCGCCGCCGGGACGGGCGATGAGTACGCCTTCCTCGCAACCGAAGGCGACGAGGCGGGCAGAGGTCGCCTCGCCATGCAGGCCGGTGCAGGGCGCGACATCGCCGATCTGCCGGCCACCACGATCGAGCACCCGCAGGCCAAGGCGCGGCGGCAACTCGCCCTCCTTGACCGGGGCCTGCATGTTCGGCACTGAGACCAGCAGATGATTGCCCATCGGCACCGCGACGCCGTGATGGGCGGCGATGGTATTAAAAGGTTTCGGCTCCGGCTTTGCCTGCAGCAGGCTGCCTTCCTTCAAGAGATCGAAGCGGTCGGTGCGATCATAGAAGATCGCCACGTCATCGCCATGTGTGACCACATGGCCCGGCTTCTCACCCTTTATGGTCGCATCGACCAGCTTCGGCGGCGTCACCTCGATATCGCGATGCTCTCCATGATCGGAAAGGGCAATGCCGGTCTCGATGGCGTGAACGACATTCTCTTCGCCCTGGACAGCAAAGACCGTGCGCCCCGTCTCGCTCAGCGACAGGGCGGCATAACCCTTGAGATCGAAGCGGCCGATCTGTCTGCCGCTCGCAAGATCGATGGCGCGCACGACCGGCAGGCTGTGATCAGCCACGAAAAGCCGCCAGCTCTCCTGCTGTTCCTCTTCAGCGCGGGACGACGATGGCAGGACGGCGGATGTGAGCGCGGTGGCGACTGCAGAGATGGCGAAAAGGCCCCGATACATGAAATCTCTCCTTAATGTAATAACATTACATAGTCGTTGTTATAAAGTTACATTTGCCTTGTCCAGCCCCGGCTGTCGGATTTTTGAGAAATTGGGGCGCCAGCCTTGTTTGATGTCTGGCTGGCTGCTCATGGCGACGGGATAGCGATGCAGGACTCAGAAGCGATTACTGAGCCCAGTTCACAAGCCTATCCCGCCGGCCTCGTCTAATTCGGATAATCCCCTGACGCTATATCCCCCTTTGCGCAGCTTTCGCTGCCATCAGCTTTCAGCAGCCTTTCGAGGGGATAAGCCATTGAGAACATCAGGATTTGCCGCAACCGACGCGAATACGCCGTTGCAACCATTCTCCTTCGATCGCCGGGAACTACGTCCCGAAGATGTTGCGATCGATATCCTCTATTGCGGCGTCTGCCACACGGACCTCCACATGGCCCGCAACGACTGGGGATTTTCCAACTATCCCCTCGTGCCGGGTCATGAGATCGTCGGGCGCGTGTCTGCCGTCGGCAGCAATATTTCGCGCTTCAAGGTGGGTGACAACGTTGCCGTCGGTACGATCGTCGACAGCTGCAGGGAATGCGCCCAGTGCCGGCGTAATGAAGAGCAGATGTGCTACAAGCGCGCCACTGTTACCTATAACGGCCAGGACCGGGTAACCGGCGAGACCACCTATGGCGGCTATTCCGATCATATCGTCGTGCGTGAGGAATTCGTGCTGCGGGTGCCCGACGGGCTCGATCTGTCGCGCGTCGGACCACTGCTCTGCGCCGGCATCACCACATATTCGCCGCTGCGCACCTGGAATGTCGGCCCCGGCAGCCGGGTGGGTGTGATCGGACTTGGCGGCCTTGGACATCTGGCTGTGAAATTCGCCTCCGCACTCGGGGCGCATGTGACGGTGCTGACGCGCTCGGAAGGCAAGGTCGGCACGGCGTACGCGCTCGGCGCCGACAAGGTGCTGCTATCGACCGATGTCGCCGAGATCGAGGCTGCCGCATTCGCCTTTGACGTGATCATCGATACGGTGCCTTACGAGCACGACCTCAGCCCCTATCTCAACCTGCTCGATGCTGACGGCACGCTCGTCATCGCGGGCTCGCTGGTCGATACGCCGAAGTTCAATAACCTGCTGATCCTCCGCGGCCGCCGGCGCATTGCCGGCACGCCGAGCGGCGGCATCAGGCAGACGCAGGAAATGCTGGATTTCTGCGGCCGCAAGAACATTCTGCCGGAATGCGAGATGATCGCCATGGGCGATATTGCCAAGGCGTTCGAGCGGCTGGAGCGCGGCGACGTGCGCTACCGTTTCGTCATTGACATGGCGATGATGCCGGCGGCTCAGGCGGCTTGAGTGGCCGGTCTTTTCGGGATGGCGCGCAGTGCCTCGATGAACACCGAAAGGGCCGGCGGCATCTGTCGCCGGCTCGGATAATAGAGGGAATAGCCGGAGAAGGGCTTGCAGTATTCCTCCAGCACGCGGACCAGCCGGCCGCTTGCGATGTGCTGCTCGGCGAAATCCTCGAAGACATAGACGAGGCCGGAGCCTGAAAGGGCGGCCTCGATCATCATGTCGGAATCATTGACCATGAAGCTGCCTGACACCTTCACCTCGATATCGCGGCCATCCTCCTCGAACTCCCAGGCATAAGGCCCCGCCAGCGAAGCCATATAGTAGGTGATACAGTCGTGGTCGGCGAGATCGCGCGGGGTTTTCGGTGCGGGATGGCGGGCGAAATAATCGGGCGAGCCGACGACGGCCGCGCGGATATCCGGCCCGATGCGGAGCCCGATCATGTCCCTGTCGACGCGCTCGCCGAAGCGGATGCCGGCATCGAAGCGAGACGCGACGATATCCTCGAAACGGTCGCCGACGATGAGTTCCACGCGGATATCCGGGTAGGTGCGGTGGAACTGCGGCAGGATTGGCATGACGAGCGCGGCGGCGGCATGTTTGCCTGCTGTGATGCGCACTGTGCCGGAGGGTTTCTCCCTGAAATGGCCGAGCTCCTGCAGGCCGCGGCTGATTTCGGCGAAGGCGGGCTGGAGGGTGAGAAGCAGGCGTTCGCCGGCCTCCGTGGTGGCGACACTGCGGGTGGTGCGGGCGAGGAGGCGCATGCCGAGCCGTTCCTCCAGCTGCCGCATCATGTGGCTGAGGCCTGAGGAGGACATGCCAAGTCGGGCAGCGGCTTTGGTGAAGCTGCGCTCTTCGGCGACGATGACGAAGGCGGCGAGATCATCGAAATCGTGGCGTTTCATCTCTGATCTGCTTTCAGGAATGGATAAGGACTGCTGGCTGCTGCTCACATATCTAGGGCAGGGGTGAGGAGACCCGCAAGATGCGTGCTGCCTGGCCTTCTCTTTTCGAAATGGTTTCCGAACCTGATGACGATGCCAAGTTTCCCGAAGGTGGGAAAAGCTTCGCCTCGGGAACATTGCAGGCCCGGCCTCGTTGGGCTCATCATGCAAGCCTACATGCGAGCCGGAGGACGAGACCATGACAAGTCCTGTTACAGCGATCAGGATACTGGCGCCCGAACCTCATCCGTCGGCCCCCGTTCCGTCGCCGGGGAAACCCGCTCCGCCCGTCAAGGAGCCGATGCCCGACAAGCAAGGCGGTGACGAGCCGGCACCCGACCCCGATGAGGACGGGACGCCCCTGGAGGCTGCGCCATGACGCCGGCAACGAAATACCAGGTCAAATATCTTTCGATCTATATCGGCCTTATCGTACTCGTGGCTGCCGTCATCACAATCGGCGCGCTCGTCGCCGCACGGTAACGTGTTTTCGAGAATAATGGCGCGGCGAGGCGGTTCGGATCGCTGATCATCATCAGTTGGAGCAGTGCCATGATAGGACATCAGGAAGCCGCGAATTTCGCGCTTGTGCCGTCGGGCGAGCCGAATGTTTTTCATCTGACCGTCGAAGGCCGATATATCGGAACCGTCGCCAGCGACGGCGAGAGCCTGTCGACGGCAAAACCCTGGGGGTGGCGCCTGCTGATCGGCGACGGCACACTGGGGGATGCGCCACTGGCCGGGCGGTCGCACAATGTCGATGAGGCGCTGGCTGCGGCAAAGCACGCCTACGAACGGCATCAGGATGAGCTCTCGCATCGCATGTGAACCGTTTCGTCCGAGGAGACGACAGATGCTGCCGGCGACTATTGCGCCTCCGCCTCCTCCAGTTCTTCACGATCCTGCAGGATGCGGTCGATGAGGCCCCATTCGACCGCTTCCTGCGCCGTCATGAAGCGATCGCGATCCATGGCCTGCTCGAATTCGTCATAGGTACGGCCGCAATGTTCGGCATAGAGCCGTGTCATGAGCTGCTTCGTCTTCCGGATTTCCTCGGCATGGATCAGCATGTCGGACGCCTGGCCCTGGAAGCCGCCGAGGGGCTGGTGGATGAGGATGCTGGCATTCGGAAGGGCGTACCGCTCTCCCGGCTGGCCCGCCATCAGCAGGAAAGAGCCCATCGAGCGGGCCGTTCCCATGCAGAGCGTGTGCACCGGCGCACGGATGAAGCGCATCGTGTCGTACATGGCAAAACCGCTGGTGACGACGCCGCCCGGCGAGTTGATGTAGAGATTGATCGGCTTCTTGGGATTTTCGGCTTCGAGGAACAGAAGCTGAGCGCAGACGAGGGCGGAGACCGTATCGTTGATCTCGCCGTTCAGAAAGATGATCCGCTCGCGCAGGAGACGGGAATAGATGTCGAAGGATCGTTCCCCTCTCGAGGATTGTTCGACGACCATAGGGACGAGTTGCATCGCTTCGCGCATCGGCGAACTCCAATCGTTTGGGACTGTGGCGGGTAAGGCTTGCCGCGTCAGGCGGCGAGCATCAGGGTCGGGCTATTGCTGTTGGCGACTGATCTCGGGAGACGCGCTGATGTCGCGCTGGTGAGCTCATGGATGATCCGCAGGCTGGTTCCGCCCGATGCATTCGCGGCGATCGCGAAGGTGACGATGCTTTCCAGGTAGGGCGGGCTGTCGTCGCGCAATCTGTAGCGAACCTCCTTGCCCGGTGTCTCGGAGAGCGACTGCGGATCGGCAAGCGCTTCCTTCGGCAGCCATCTCTCGCGAAATTCGGCGATGCTGATCGCACGCCAGACCTTTTCCGGCGGCGCATCCAGCTCGTATCTCTGTTCGAAACGGGTTTGCTGTTGCTCGACCTGCGCTTGGGCCTTCACTTCGTTCATTGGTCCATATCCTTCAGCAATAGCTTGAGAGCGTCGATACGAGCCGGCCAGTAGGCGCGGTATTTCGCCAGCCATTCTGCGATGAGGGTCAGCCCATCCGGATCGACCTCGTAATTCACGAAACGGCCCTCTCTCTGTTCGCGCACCAGCCGCGCCGAACGCAGCACCGCGAGATGCTGCGACATGGCCGGCTGGCTGATATCCATTCCCTGGCGCAGGGCGCTGGCATTCATGCTGCCATTCGCCAGCTTCTCGAAGATCGTGCGGCGGGTCGGGTCGGCGAGAGCGCGAAAAATATCGTGTTCCATCATGACGACACATAAGCGCAGACTTATGAGATTCGCAAGAGCGCCCGCTGATTGCCAATGGAGCGCTGGGTGATACGCCGCCGAACGGCATCAGAACGAGCTCTTGAGCTTTCCCGTGGATGCCGCTATCACGGATTCGATGCTGAGGCAGGGGCCTTGAGGCCGGGGACATGCAACGTCGTCTTGATAGAATCGAGCAATGGCTGGTGCGCATTCTGTGCGCCATCGCGTTCGTCTTCGTCGGCTTCGCGCATCAGGTTCCGGCCGTCGCCGAAGATGCTCCGGGCCCTGCGGCCCTTGCCCAATATGTGCTGCCCGATGGCACGCTGCCGACGCTCTGCGTTACCGTTGTCGACGATAGTGGCAAGGAGCATGGCAAGATCGCGCATCTCAACCCGTGCGAGGCTTGCCGTATCGGTGCCGCCGTCGTGCTGCCGCAGCCTGCCGATGTCACCGGTGCGCGCATCGGCTTTACGGTTGCGGTGGAATTGCCGCGCCGCGTCGAGGCTTTCCATCGCCAGCTTTTCCCGCCGAATACCGGGCCGCGTGCCCCGCCTGCCAATCCGATCCTTGCCTGAACCCGCATTGCGGCCAAGGCCGTGATGCGTCTTGCAATCGTGGCCGGGCCGCATTGAAGCCGCCGGCCGAGGATTCGGATCACTTCCATGTCTATCACCACTGCCACTGAGGCGGCAGAGAACGCCGTACCGGGCGTTTCGCTCTATCGCGCCATCTGGCGCTGGCACTTCTTTGCCGGCCTGCTCACCATTCCCTTTCTGCTCAATCTCGCCGTTACCGGTTCGCTTTATCTCTTCAAGGACGAGATCAACGATACGGTCTTTGCCTATCGTTACATCGTCGTGCCCTCGGGCGAGGCGCTGTCGCCGCAGAAGATTGCCGATATCGCGGCGGCGGCCGTTCCTGATGCGGTTGCGAGTTCCTACAAGGACCCGGCCGGGCTCGACCGGTCAGCGATCGTGACCGTGTCGTCGGATGCCGGCCAGACGCTGGTCTTCGTCAATCCCTATGACGGCAAGGTACTCGATACGGTCGGCTCCACCGAGGAGTTCAACTATGTCGTCAAGCGCATCCACAGCCTTGCGCTGTTCGGCGGCTTGCCCAACAAGCTGATCGAGATCACGGGCGGCTTTGCCATGGTGCTGGCCGTAACCGGCATCTATCTCTGGTGGCCGCGGCGGCAGACGGGTGGGGTGGTGACCGTGCGCGGGACGCCTTCGCGGCGGGTCTTCTGGCGCGATCTGCATGCGGTGACCGGTGCCTTTGCCGGCATCCTGATCTTCTTCATGGCGATGACCGGCATGCCCTGGTCGGGCTATTGGGGCGCCAATGTCAATGCGTGGCTCACGAGCCACGATCTCGGCTATCCGGTGCAGCTCTGGGATGCCGTGCCGAAATCGCAGAAGGTGACGGAGGACATTCTGCCGAAGGCCGGCTGGATCGTCGAGAAGGCGCCGGTGCCGCTGTCGGAGATTGCGGCGGCGCAGTCGAAGAAGCCTGTCGGCCTCGACAAGGCGGTGGCGATTGCGCGCGGTCTCGGCATGGCGCCGGGCTTCGATCTTGCCATTCCCGGCAGCGAGACGGGTGTCTATACCGCAGCGGTCTATCCTGACGATCTCACCAACGAGCGCACGGTTCATATCGATCAATATTCCGGCAAGCCGCTCATCGACCTCTCCTTCGGGCAATATCCCTTCCTCGGCCGGGCGATCGAATGGGGTATCAATGTGCATCAGGGGCAGGAATTCGGACTCTTCAATCAGCTGCTGATGCTGGCGACGTGCCTTGCCATCATCCTCTCCTGCGTGACCGGCATCGTCATGTGGTGGAAGAGAAGGCCGACTGGCCGGCTCGGCGTGCCGCCCATGCCACCGCAGCGCTCCGTCTATCTGGGGCTCTGGATCATCGTTCTCGTCTTCGCCGTCGCCTTTCCCATGAGTGGGCTCACGATCCTGCTGATGATCGCCTTCGACCAGGTGGTGATCCGCTTCGTGCCGCCGCTGAAGCGCGCCTTTGCGTGAGGAGGAGATGATGAAGACGATATTTTCTCTCTTCGTGGGTCTGCTGATCGCGACGGCTGCGGTGGCGCAGGACACGATCCGCATCGACCACGCAGCCTCGCATTCCATGGTGCCGGGCGCCAAGGTCGGCGATGGTTATCTTGTTATCACCAATAGCGGCAGCGAGCCGGACCGGCTGATTGCCGCACGTTCCGATCGCGCAAAAACCGTGCAGTTGCACCAGAAGAGCATGGACAATGGCATCATGATCATGCGCGAACTGAAGGGTGGGCTTGCCATCCCGGCCGGGCAGAGGGTGACGCTTGCGCCATATTACCACCTGATGTTTCAGGACGTGGAAAAGCCCTTTAGACAGGGCGAGACGATCCGGGCGGTGCTGAGCTTCGAGAAGGCGGGTGAGATCACGGTCGATTTCGCCGTCGGCAAGATCGCCGGGCCGCTGGACGATATCGGTGGGGCCACTGGCATGGACCATGGCGGCATGGACCATGGGGCGATGAATATGCCCGGAAAGGAAGGAATGGACATGTCCGGACCGCCACCCGAAGTGACGATCCCCGAGACGCTGAAGACCATGTTCGAGCGGCCGGACAAACCGCTGACAATCCTGCCTGTGGTCGTGGAGAATGACTGGGCGATTGCCGGCTGGCAGCAGGATGGGCGCGGCGGACGGGTACTGCTGAAGAGGGGCCATCATGGCTGGAGTGTTTTTCTGTGCAGCGGCGATGGTATCAGGCAAGCCGCGGCGCTGGAGAAGGCCGGGCTTTCCGTTGATCATGCGAAGGCGCTTGCGGCCGATCTGGCCGAGGCCGAAAGCAAGCTTGATCCCAAGGTTCTTGCGCTATTTGCGAGCTTCGAGGGTACCGTCATGATGGCGGGCGAGGCCGGTGATGCCGGTCAGGGCGGTCATGAGGGGCATGGGCAATGAGCGCGCGCACCTTGCCATTTCAGGTTTTGCCGCTTGGCGCGACGCTGGCGAAGATCCGCGATGCATTGCTCAGCGGGGAGAGACGGGCGCTCAAGTTGTGGGCTCGAACCGAACTATGCCGGCGACCCTGGGTCCGGAGCCGGAATCCGAGGGATGGGAGACACCATCCATGACCTGAACCTCCGGAAAATCAAAGGGGCTGATGCCCTCGATGCAGGCGGCGTTGATGCCGAACAGGCTCGGATTCGAGCGGCGCTGATGATGGGTATAGATGCCGCAGGTCTTGCAGAAATAATGCTTAGCCGTGCGGGTATTGAATTGATAAAGCGTCAGATTGTCTTCGCCCTGGACAAATTCGATATCCGAGAGCTGCGCCGAGACGGCGATGGCGCCGCGCATGCGGCAGTATGAACAGTTGCAGCGGCGGATCGTATTGAATTCGTCCGCCAACCGCACCCGGAATTTGACGCTGCCGCAGTGGCAGGCTGCATTATGCTCTTGTCTTTCGTCGATCATGATCCGCCAGTCTCTCTCGATAAATACACTCTAAGCCCAGCGCTCGCAGAAGGCCTCGATGTCGCTGGACTGAAAATCGCCAAGGCGTTCCATGATCGTCTCGAAGGGCCAGTCCCACCAGCCGATGGCGGCGAGTTTTTCGGCGACCGGTCGCGAGAACCGCTCGCGAATGAACTTGGCGGGAACGCCGCCGACGATCGTATAGGGCGCGACATCCTTGGTGACGACGGCGCCGGCCGCAAGCACGGCGCCATCCCCGACCCTGACACCCGGCAGCACCACGACGCCGTGGCCGATCCAGACATCATTGCCGATGATGGCGCGATCGGCTTTTCGCTCTGCGAAAAAGGCATGGTCGCGCACGGCGTCGGCCGAATAATATTCCGGGCAATAGGTGAAGCGGTGCATGGACGGGCGATCCATGGGATGATTGGGCGCACCGATCCTGACCTCTGCGGCGATAGCGCAGAATTTTCCGATCGTCGCATCGCCGGCGATGCAGCGTTGACCCAGGTAGGAATAATCTCCGAGCTCGACCGCGTGCAGCGATGTGTCCGCCAAAATCTCGCAGCATCTGCCTATATCGGAATCTCTTATGCTGGCCGTCGGATGGATGATGGTCTCGGCGATTTTGGGCCGATTTGCTTGTGCGGTCGTGTCCATGGGCAGTCTCCGGATTTTGGCCTGCCTAACCGCTGATAATGAAGGATATGTGACGCAAAAGGACCGGCAGTGGTGACGATCCTAGGCAGTTGCGGCTTCTCCAGTTTCGCCGGTTCTCGTGCTCAAGAAAACCAGCGGCACCGCAATCGCATAGAGGGCGATCACCGAGAGCCAGATGCCCCCCGGCCAGTTTGTTCGCACGACGAAATAGAAAGTCGAGAAGGCGAGCGGCGCGACGATGGAGGCGAGGCTGACCGTGGAGGCGAGCACGCCCTGCAGCTCTCCTTGCCGGTCGGGTTCGACCTGCCTTGTGGCAAGCGCCTGGAAGGCGGGGTTGCCGATGCCGATGAGGGTGAAGACCGGCATGATGGCGAAAATCATCCAGCCCTGGTTCGCAAAAGCCATGACTGTCAAGGCGATCACGGCGGCGGCGATGCCTGTGATAACCGACCAGCGTTCGCCGAGCAGGCGCGTCGCCGGTCCCGGCAGGAAAGCCTGGCAGACGGTCTGGCAAATGCCGAAGGCGCCGAGCGACAGGCCGATTGAGACACCGTTCCAGCCGAACGTATCGAAGCCCCAGAGCGCCCAGCAGGTGCCGTAGGATTCGCCGGCGGCGCTGAAGACGAAATAGACGGATACGATGGACAGCAGGCCTTTCATCGAGGCGATCCGTTTCAGCGGCCGCAGCGGGTTCAGCGCAGTGAGATCGATCTTCCGGCGCGCTGATGTTGGGGATTCACGTCTGCGAGACTCCGGCAGGACGAAGAGGGCGAGCAGCAGGTTGCAGGCGTTGAGGACCGCGGCGGCGATGAAGGGCAGGCGCAGCCAATAGTCGCCGAGCAGGCCGCCGAGGACCGGGCCGATGATAAAGCCGGCGCCGAACATGGCGTTGAACAGGCCGAAGCGGCGGGCGCGCTGATCGGCGGGCGAAATATCGGTAATGTAGGCCGATGCGACCGACATATTGGCGCTGGTGAGGCCGGCGATGGCGCGGCCGATCAAAAGCAGAAGGAGGGATGGCGCAAAGGCCATGATGACGTAATTGATCGCGGCGCCGGCAAGCGAGATCAGCAGCACGGGGCGCCGGCCGATCGTGTCGCTGAGCGCGCCGAGCACGGGCGAGAAGACGAACTGCATGGCGGCATAGAGTGCCGTCATGAGGCCGACATCGAAGGCGATGTCCCGCGTCTGCATCACGTCCTGAAGGAGGCGGGGAAGAATGGGGAAGATCAGCCCTATGCCGACGGCATCGAGGCAGATGGCGGCGAAGATGACGAGGAGCGGTTTGTTCATGCCGGATTTGTTCATTGGGGAGCTCATGGAGAAATGACGAGTTTGCCGGTGACGTGCCCGGCGGCGCTTACGATCTGCGCTTCGGCCGTCTTCTCCAGCGGAAAGCTTTGCTCGATGTGCAGGCGGAAGAGGCCCTTGGAATAGAGCCGGGCAACATCAGCGAACACCCGCTCCGGCTCTTTGGGCGGACCGCGGGAGAATTTCGCGCCGTACTCTTCGGCCGAAAAATCGGCGACGGAGAGGACCTGGGCGGGGTTGCCCGTCATGGCGATCAGCTCGGCGATGATGCCGGAGCCGGCGACATCGATGGCCGCGTCGACGCCATCGGGCGCAAGCTGCCGCACACGCTCGGTGAGGGCGGGTCCATAGGTCGTCGGGATCGCGCCAAGTTCCCTGAGATAGTTGTGCTTCTGCGGGCTCGCCGTGCCGATGACGGTGATGCCCCTGATCCTCGCAAGCTGGATAACGGCCGAGCCGATGCCGCCGGCCGCGCCGTTGACGAGCAGCGTCTGGCCGGATTTTACGCAGAGTTCGTCCAAGCTGCGCCATGCCGTCTCCGATATGACGGGAAGGGCCCCGGCGATCTTGAAGGGCAGGTCGTCGGGCTTGTGAACCCAATGCGTCAAGACGGCGTGTCCGGCCATCGTCGCCTCGCCATAGCCGAAGACGGCGTCCCCGACGAAAGTGCTTGATACACAAGGGCCGACCTCATCGACGATGCCGGAGGCTTCGACGCCGACACCTGCGGGAAAGATTGTCTCCTCGAATTCGCGATATCGGCCTTCGCGGCGCTTCCAGTCCGATTGGTTGACGCCGGCGGCACGCACCGCGATGCGCACCTCTCCGGGGCCGGGACGCGGCGGGTCGATCTCGACGATCTCGATGACCTCCGGGCCGCCGTAACGGCTGAATTGAACGGCTTTCATGGAATTTCCTTTCGGCGGATGCAGGCAAAGTCCGGCCGCTCGCGGTGGCGGGCACGCCGACCGGCCCACAGCGATGCGGATTGTGTACTCAATATAAATATGTACTAAGTATAGTTATAGGATGCTGGGTCACGTCTGTCAACAATGATGTACTCAGTACACAAACGCTGCTATGGAGAGCGTCATGACGACGCCATCAGACGAAGCACCTTCCGACCGAAGATCCCGCAAGCGCCTTGCCACGCGCCGCGCCATCTCGCTTGCCGCCGACCGGCTGTTTTTCGAGCGCGGCTTCGAGAATGTGACGGTCGATGAAATCGCGGCCGCTGCCGATGTCGGGCGGATGACTGTGTTCAACCACTTCCCGCGCAAGGAAGACATGTTCTTCGATCGCGACGAGGAAGCGCGCGAGACCCTGCGCCAAGCCTTGCGGCAGCGCGACAGCAGTGTTTCACCCATCGAAACATTACGCCTGCTCGCGCATCAACTCGTCAGGCAGCAGACGCCTTATTTGCTATTTTCCACCGCGAGCCAGGGCTTCATCGAAACGGTGGAGAACAGCGAGACGCTGAAGGCGAGGGCGCGGGCGATCCGCGACGAGATCGCCGGAGAACTGGCGGTGGCCCTTGCCGAAAGTGCCGGGCAGGACGCAGACGATGCCAAGGCGAAACTCGCCGCCGCCATGCTGCTTGCGAGTTGGAGCGTCGCCTTCATCGAGGCGCACAAGATCTTTCGGGAATACCGGGATACGGACAAGGCGAAGGCCGCCTTTCTCGCGCTCGTCGATCAGGGAAGCGTGGGTGTGAAGGCTGCCATGGCGGGCACGGCTTACGCCTGAACTGGTGGGAATCAAAAGGGCGCTCGACCCTTGCGGGGAGCGCCCTTGTCCTGTGGAGCTCGAACGCGGCTCGACCAACGTCGATACCAAGCGCAAGTCCGTTTTCAGGTGAAGCCGGGATATGATGCTTGGCGGGGCGGATTGCAAGAGGCAAAACCTGGAATCTGCGATTTTCCCGCACGGATCTATCGCCGTAGCCGACACTACGTTTAAGGCCGGCGGCAGTCGTTCAGCCGCAGCACCTGGCGGCGCTGGTCGGAGCGCAGCAGGAGGTCGATTGGCTTTGTTCCGCCAGCCACCGGTCCCGCGGTTTGCAGCTTGCCGGCCGGGGAGAAAGCTCGACATGCAGGGCTCCGGCGCGCAGCGTCGGTATCGCGGCGCAATAAAGCTGCATCGGCTGCACGCCGTCGCTGACTTCGAATGTCAGCTTGGCCGTATCGTCGAGCTTCACATGCTCGGTGACCTTGCGGATGATCGCATGGAACTTGCCGGCCGGCATATGGGTGCGGTCGCCTTCCTCGATGTCCCAAAGCTGAATGAAGATCTCGCTCCAGGCTTCCGGATTGGCGCCGCAGTCGAGCGCCGAAAACTGCCCAGCCTTGACTTCGGTGACGTGATAGCCGGGCTTCACCGGAAGGCCATCATAGTAAAAGACCAGCGGTGAATCCTTGGCGCCGGAGAGGATGCTCATCAGCTCGCCGAGGGCGATATCGTCCTTCCGCATTTTGCTGTTGTCGATCGCGTTCATCTGCGTTATTCCTCGTTTCAATCATTCAAGGATTGTTGAAATATGGATCAGCGTCAAGCCCTCATCGCATTCGGCGCATTGTCGCAGGAAACCCGGCTGCAGGTCATCCGCATGCTTGTCGTCGCCGGCCCTGACGGAATGGCCGCCGGCGCGATTGCGGAAAGGCTCGAAGTCTCGCCGTCGAACGTATCCTTCCATCTGAAGGAACTGGAACGCTCCGGCCTGATCGCGCAGCAGCGCGAATCGCGTTCGATCATCTACACGGCGAATTATGAGGCGCTCGGCGGCCTTGTCCGCTTCCTGATGGAAGACTGCTGTTCCGGTCATCCGGATATCTGTGCGCCCGCCGCAGAGGTCGCGGCCTGCTGCACGCCCAAAGTGGAGGAGAAACTGCGATGACCACAGACCGCGTCTACAACGTGCTCTTTCTCTGCACGGGCAATTCCGCCCGCTCGATCCTGGCGGAATCGATCTTGAACGCGGAAGGCAAGGGCCGCTTCAGGGCCTATTCGGCGGGAAGCCAGCCGAAGGGCGAGGTCAATCCGCATGCCCTGAAAGAGCTTGAGGCGCTCGGCTATCCCGCAACGGGCTTCCGCTCGAAGAGCTGGGACGAATTTGCCGAGGCCGGTGCGCCCGAGATGGATTTCATCTTCACGGTCTGCGACAGTGCTGCCGGCGAAGCCTGCCCAGTCTGGATCGGCCACCCGATGACGGCTCATTGGGGCATCGAAGATCCCGCCGCGGTCGAAGGCAGCGAAGTGGAAATTGGCCGCGCCTTCGCTCAAGCCGCCCGCTTCCTCAAAAATCGCATCATGTCCTTCATTAGCCTGCCGATCACGTCGATCGACAAGCTGGCGCTTGAAACGCATCTGCGCCAGATCGGCACTATGGAAGGCGCAAGCATCAAACAGCCAAAGGCAAGCTGATGGGTGTCGCCCTTCATCAACAGGCAGTAGAAGGCAATGACGACGGCCTGCGTTCGGCACTCGCCGGCGCCGGTCTTCCGGTCGATGACCTGACGGATGCCGGCCGCAGCTTCTTCCGTTTTTCTCAGGGTGGCGAGACGGTCGGTTTCGGCGGCCTGGAACTTTACGGCGAGGCCGCCTTTCTGCGCTCCATCGTGGTTCTGTCCGATCGGCAGGGCTTCGGTTTCGGCCATGCCATAACGCTCGGCCTGCTCGATCAGGCCCGCAGACAAGGCGCGGATGCTGCCTATCTGCTGACGGAATCGGCCGCGCCGTTCTTCCAGTCGCTCGGCTTCCGCCCGATCGCCCGCGATGAAGCGCCGGCCGCCATCCTGACGACGCGGCAGGCCGCAAGCCTCTGCCCGGCATCGGCCGTCTTGATGGTCCGGAGCCTTCCGGCATGAGTGCGGTATTTCCTCTTTCGCGGCGCGTGGCTGCCGAAGCGCTCGGCACGATGCTGCTGGTGGCAACCGTCGTCGGATCGGGGACCATGGCGGATAGCCTGACGAACGATACGGCGCTGGCGCTGCTCGGCAATACGCTGGCAACGGGGGCAATCCTCGTCGTTCTGATCACCATCCTGGGGCCGGTTTCCGGCGCGCATTTCAATCCGGTCGTGTCGCTGGTTTTTGCGCTCCGGCGCGAGTTGCCTGCCTCTTTCGTTCCGGCCTATATCGCCGCGCAAGTCATCGGCGGCATTGCCGGGACGATGCTTGCCCATGCCATGTTTGGCCTTCCCCTGCTGCAAGCCTCGGAAACCGCGCGCACCGGCGGCGCGCAATGGCTCTCCGAAGTGACGGCAACCTTCGGTCTTGTCTTCATTATCTTCGCCGGTGTGCGCTTCCGCGCCGATGCGGTGGCGTGGCTGATTGGCCTCTATATCACCGCCGCCTATTGGTTCACCGCGTCGACCTCGTTTGCCAACCCGGCAGTTGCGATCGCCCGATCGCTGACGCACACATTTTCCGGCATCCGCCCGATCGATCTGCCGGGCTTTATCGTCGCTGAAGTCGTCGGCGCATTGCTGGCGCTGATGTTTTCCGCATGGCTGCTGATGGACGCCCGTAATCCTGAACCCTTCGCTGAAACGGAATCTGCACCATGACCATGGACGTCAAGATCTATCACAACCCGGAATGCGGCACCTCGCGCAACACGCTGGCGATGATCCGCAACGCCGGCATCGAGCCATCAGTCATCGAATATCTGCAAAATCCGCCGTCGCGCGAACAGCTGATCAAGATGATTGCGGATGCTGGTCTGAGCGTTCGCGAAGCGATCCGGGAGAAGGGCACGCCTTATGCGGAGCTCGGCCTCGACAGCCCTGATCTCACCGATGAGCAACTGCTGGACGCGATGCTCAAGGATCCGATTCTGATCAACCGTCCTTTCGTCGTCACGCCGCTCGGCACCCGCCTCGCGCGGCCCTCGGAAGCGGTTCTGGACATCCTGCCCGATACGCATAAAGGCCCGTTCGCCAAGGAAGACGGCGAACAGGTTCTCGATGCCGACGGTAACCGCCTTGTCTGAACGCATACCGCTCCCTGCCGTGCTTGGGCTCGGCGTCACTCAGATCATCGGCTACGGCACGCTCTATTACAGTTTCAGCATCCTCGCGCCCGATATGGCGGCCACACTCGGCTGGTCGAACGAATGGACTTTCGGAGCACTCTCCGTTGCGCTTCTGGCCGGCGGCCTGACGGCGCCCTGGCTCGGCGTGCTGATCGACAGGATCGGGGCAGGGCGGGTGATGACATCGGGCTCGGCCGCTGCCGCAATCGCCCTCGTTGCCTGCGCCTATGCGCCGGGCAAGGCGTCCTATGTCGCCGCCCTCATCGCCATCGAGGTTGCCGCGAACTTCGTGCAGTATGGGGCTGCCTTCGCGCTACTCGTGCAACTGCGCCCGCAGGCCGCTTCCCGCAGCATCACCTACCTGACGCTGATCGCCGGTTTTGCCTCGACGATCTTCTGGCCGATCACCACGGCGCTGCATGCCGCCCTGTCATGGCAGAGCGTATATCTGGTCTTTGCGGTCCTCAACATGGCCGTCTGCGTGCCGGTTCATGCGTGGCTTTCACGCGGTGCAGCCTGGCACCGGGCAACGGCATCGCCGGCTGCGCCGCGGGTGGAAGGCATTCTGCCGCCGGCGCGCCGCCGTCTCGGATTCGGCCTGATGGTTATGGGCTTCTCGCTGATGTCGCTCGTCGGCTCGGCGATGCTGGTGCATATGGTGCCGCTCCTGTCGGGTCTCGGGCTCGGCGGCGCCGCGGCTCTGGTCGGAACCCTGTTCGGCCCCTCGCAGGTCGGCAGCCGGCTGATCAACATGATCTTCGGCAAGGGCCTGCCGGCGCTCTGGCTGGCGCTGATTGCGGCGGTGCTGATCCCCGGCGGCGTTCTGGTGCTTCTGCTATCTGCGCCATCAGTGGTGGGGGCGATGCTCTTTGCCATCATCTTCGGCATGGGCAACGGCCTGCTCAGCATCGCAAGCGGAACATTGCCGCTACAGCTCTTCGGCAGCGACGGCTACGGCAAATTGCAGGGCAGGATGATGGCGGCGCGGCTGATCCTTTCGGCGCTCGCGCCCTTCGTCCTGGCCTTCGGCATGGCGACTATCGGCATTGCGCCGTCGCTCAGCATCACTGCCGCCCTGGGCGGGCTTGCCATTGTTGCGTTTCTTCTCATCGCGGCAGCGCGTTAAGCGGCATCTGCCGAACACCAGCTCTTGATCGCCGCAATCGCAATCCTCCCATTAAACTTTGGTGTGCCACTCCATGCCCTGCTATTGTCCGTCGTCGATGTGTTGATCCCGGCATGCAGATCAGGGCTGAGAACGATGCTCTATCTCTTTGTTTTCAGGCAACTCCGGACTGCTGCGCACTTTTGCTGGAACTGCTCTAGGACTATTCCATGCCCGACCGGTTCGAACCCGTTTTAGCCGCAGTTCCATCACAGCTCAGATGGATCGGCTTTCTGGCGATGTGTTTGGGCATGTTCATGGCGATCCTCGACGTGCAGGTCGTCGCAACCTCGCTGCCGACCATCCAGTCGGCGCTCGATATTCATCCGGACCAGATGAGCTGGGTTCAAACCGCCTATCTCATCGCAGAAGTGGTGGCGATACCGCTGACGGGGTTTCTCACGCGACTGCTGACCATGCGCTGGCTGTTCGTCGTGTCGCTGTCGCTGTTCGTGATCGCCTCGGCAGGCTGTGCGGCAAGCGGCAGTTTTGGTGGGCTCGTCGCCTGGCGGGTCGTTCAGGGCTTTTCGGGCGGCACGCTGATCCCCTCGGTGTTTTCGGCCGTTTTCATCCTGTTTCCGGATGAGCGGCAGGCGCTTGCCACGACGATTGCGGGCGTTCTGGCCGTGCTTGCGCCGACGATCGGGCCTGTTGTCGGCGGCTGGCTGACCGAGACCTATTCGTGGCACTGGCTGTTTCTGATCAATATCATCCCCGGCATTGTCGCAGCACTCGTCGCCATGCGCTCGCTTCCGCGCGAGAGCGTCAATCTCTCCGAGCTCTGGCATCTCGATGCCCTGTCGCTGCTCTTGATGGCGGCAAGCCTTGCCGCGCTGGAAATCGGTCTCAAGGAGGCGCCGACGAGCGGCTGGACCTCGCTTTATGTCTCCGGGCTCATCAGTCTGTCGGTGGTCTCGGGATGCGTGTTTGCGTGGCGGTCGCTCAGGCGAGCCATACCCGTGGTCGAACTCCGGAATTTCGGTGACCGGAATTTTCTCGCAGGTTCGGCGATGAGCTTCATTCTCGGCATTGGCCTTTTCGGCTCCGTCTATCTCATGCCTGTCTTTCTGGCTTTCGTGCGCGGCCATAACGCTCTCGAAATCGGCATGACGATGCTGGTGACGGGCATTGCCCAGCTCGTTACCGCTCCGATCGCAGTGGCGCTGGAGAAGCGGATGGATGCAAGGCTGCTCTCTGCTCTCGGCTTCACGCTCTTTGCCATCGGCATCGGCATGAGTGCCTTTCAGGACCCGCAGACCGATTATGACGCGATGTTCTGGCCGCAGATCATCCGCGGCATCGCCATCATGTTCTGCCTGCTGCCGCCGACGCGGCTCGCACTCGGCACTCTGCCGCCGGAGCGCATTCCCGACGCCAGCGGCCTGTTCAACCTGATGCGCAACCTTGGCGGCGCAATCGGCATCGCCCTGATCGACACCATCGTCTACACCCGCTCGGCGCCGTTCGGTGAGGGCCTGTGGGATCGGCTGAAGGCGGGGGACGTGGACGTTGCGGCTTTCATCGGTGCGCCGCTGCAGGTGGTTGCGGGGCATCAGGGAGAGTTCGATGCGGATACGACATCCCTGCTCGATCCGCTCGTGCAGACGGCGGCCACCGTTCAGGCGCTCAACGAGGCGTGGTTAGTGGTTGCGGTGCTGACGGCCTGTGCGCTGTTGTGGGTGCCGTTTGCGAAGAAGGTGGAGCCAGCCGCATGATGGCCTGCGCAGAGGGTGAGAATTACAGGGTAGGGTCGGCGCTGGCGATCTTATCCAGATCGGGAGAGAGGAAAACAGCATGTCTGAAAAACAGATGCAGCTGATGAAGCACATCTACGAGCGCTTCAATGCGCGGGATATCGACGCGGTGCTAGCCGCACTGGCCGATGATGTCGCCTGGGCGAACGGCATGGAGGGCGGGCATGTTTATGGGCGTGAGGCGGTTCGCGAATATTGGACCCGTCAATGGGCGATCATCAGCCCGCATGTGGAGCCAGTCGCGTTTCGGCAGGCGGAGGAGGGTGTCATGGAGGTGGAGGTGATCCAGAGGGTATTCGATCTCGACGGCCGCCCGCTGGAGGGGCAGACCCATGGTCTGAAGGACAAAACGGTGCTGCATGTCTTTCGCATGGAAGGTGGCAGGATCGTTCGCTTCGATATTGGCGATTCAGCGTAGGCTGATCCCGGCTGACGTCAATCGATCCGCTTGAGATCCCGCGCAAAGCGCTGCCAGTTGCCGACATACTTCCTCGCGGACTGGGTGATCTTAGCGGCTGCCTCATCATCCAGCGTGCGGATAGCTTTCGCCGGCGACCCGACGATCAGGGAATTGTCGGGGAATTCCTTGCCTTCGGTGACGAGCGCATTGGCGCCGACGAGGCAATTGTTGCCGATTTTGGCGCCGTTCAGGATGGTGGCGCCCATGCCGACGAGTGAGTTGTTGCCGATCGTGCAGCCGTGGATGATGGCGTGGTGGCCGATGGTGCAGTGATCGCCGATCGTGGTGGGGAAGCCGGGGTCGGTGTGGACCATGACGCCTTCCTGCAGGTTGGTGGCTTTGCCAATGACGATGGGCTCGTTGTCGCCGCGCAGCACCGCGCCGAACCAGATGCCGACTTCTTCGGCAAGCTCGACATCGCCGATCACATGCGCGTCGGGGGCGATCCAGAAGGTGCCGTGCGGTGGCAGTTTTGGGTGCAAGCCTCCGAGTGCATAGATCGCCATTTCCGTCTCCTCAGACCACTTTCAGCGAGAGCGTCGCAATGCCGTCGACGCCGCAGGAGATGCTGTCGCCCTTGTTGATGGCGGCAACACCTGATGGCGTGCCGGTCATGATGACATCGCCAGGGGCGAGAACAAAGAGTTTCGAAAGCTCTGCAATGATTTCCGGGACTTTCCAGATCATCTGGTTTAAGTCGCCTTCCTGCTTTCTGACGCCATTGACGTCCAGCCAGACGCGGCCGCTCACGGGATGGCCGAGGCGGCTTGCCGGGACGATGGGGGAGACAGGCGCCGAATGTTCGAAGGCCTTGGCGAGCTCCCAGGGGCGGCCAAGCTTCTTGGCTTCTGCCTGCAGGTCGCGGCGAGTGAAGTCGATGCCGACGCCATAGCCATAGATGCAGTCGAGCGCCTTTTCGGCCGATATGTCCGCACCGCCGGCTTTGAGCGCCAGCACGCATTCGACCTCGAAATGGACGTCATTGGACAGTGGCGGATAAGGGAAATCCTGGCCGGCGAAGAGATTGTCGGGGTTCTTCTGGAAGAAGAAGGGCGGCTCGCGATTCGGGTCGTGGCCCATTTCGATGGCGTGGTCGGCATAGTTGCGGCCGACACAATAGACACGGCGGACCGGGAAGCTTTCTGCGCTGCCTTCGACGGGCAGGAGAACGGGCTGCGGCAGGGGGATGACGGTGGCGGGGAGGGACATGGCGGGACTTCTTGGCTGATTGACGAGTCTGCCTGCATCCTACTGCCTAATTCCCTAAATCGGAATCGATTTAAGGATAAAATTATGCAGCAATTCAAAGTGCTACAGCGTCCTTTGCGCGTCCGAAAAGACGCGCGGCGCTGTAGACGCAAAGGGCCGCCCAGGGGAAAGTGCGGTATCGGCCCGCTCAGTCCTTTGCGAGAGCGCCGCGCATCAGCGCGTAATAGGCCGACAGCTCCGGAATGGCGTTCGGCAGGGTTTCGAAGGCAGGGTCGGTCATGGTGAGCGTTCCCGCATATTTCGCTTCGAGGAAGGCATTGTGATCCGGCAGGGCCGATCGGTGGGAGCCGTTGAGCACGGTGAAGACCGGCGAGGGCACGGTGCGGCCCTTGACGATGATGCGGTCGAGCTCGACCACGGTGTAACTGTTGGCGACGAGGCGGGCGGTTTCCTCGCCGAGCAGGAGGGCGACGCCGTAATTCTTCGAAGCGCCTTCGAGGCGGGAGGCGAGGTTGACGCTGTCGCCGAGGCAGGAATAGTCGAAGCGGCGGGTGGAGCCCATGTTGCCGACGATGCATTCGCCGGTGTTGATGCCGACGCCCATTTTGAGGATATGCAGCGGCCGGCCTGTGGCGGCGGCTTCGCGCTCGAGCTCGCGGTTCAGCGTGCCGATCGCATCCTGCATGGCAATTGAGGCCTTGACCGCGTGCAGGGCATGATCGGGGTCGTCGAGCGGCGCATTCCAGAAGGCCATGATGCAATCGCCCATATATTTGTCGATCGTGCCACCGTGATCCATGACGACATCGGACAGCGGCGTCAGCAGGCGGTTGATCAGCGTCGTCAGCTGTTCGGGATCGTCCTTCATCGTTTCGGCGATGGTGGTGAAGCCGCGCACATCGGAAAATAAGACCGTCAGCGTGCGCCGCTCGCCGCCGAGTTTCAGCTGCGAGGGATCGTTGGAGAGGCGCTTGACGAGATCGGGCGAGATATATTGGGCGAAGGCCAGCGTGATCTGACGTTTCTGACGGCGCTCCTCGGTATAATCGAAGGCTGCCTGGCCGAAGGCGACCGCGACGAAGGCGACGGTCGGCCCAAGCGGCGAGACGAAGACATGGCTGAAGCGGATGCCGGCATAGCTGACGGCCGCAAAGGCGAGGATTGCGGCGGCGGTGGCGACCAGCGTGCGCCAGCTCGTGGATTTCCAGACGGTGGCGGCAGCAAGAGCGACTGATATGAGGATGCAGATCGCAACGACCGGAAGGCCGGCTTCCGTGATCGCCAGGCCATGGACGATATTGTCGTAGATGGTGGCCTGCACCTCGACGCCGGAGACGAGCTTGCCGGTGTGGACGGTGTAGGGCGTGGCATAGGCATCGACGCCGCCCTGGTCGATCTCGGGCGCATTCTGCAGGCTGAGGCCGACAAGCACGACGCGATCCTTGAAGGTATCGGGCGGCAGGAAATTCTTCGGGTCGAGCGCCTGATAATAGGAGACGGTGGGGTAGCTGCGGGCCGGGCCGAAGGACTGGATGAGGAAACCTCCCGGCAGGTGCGGCGTCTTGATGCCCGCAGCCTTCGCAAGCTCCATGGCGAAGCCATCTTCATAAGACGGAATATTGCGGAAGACGCCGTCGCCATTCAGCGTGATGGAGGCGATGCCCGTGCGCGCGCCGGCCTCGGTCATCTGCGGCAGCGGCGTGGTGCGCAGCAGCTGAGCGGCCTGCGGCGTCTGAATGAGCGTTTCGTCGCCGGCAAGCACGACATCGGCGCCGACGACCGATGATACCGCCTGGTCGTTCTCGGGCGTCGAGGGTTCGGCCATGATGATATCGAGGGCGATCGCCTTTGCGCCGGCGGCGCGCAGCTGTTTGACGAGTTCGGCATGCAGGCTGCGCGGCCAGGGCCATTGCGCATTGATATCGGCAAGTGAGGGCTCATCGATCGCCACGATGATCGGCCCGCCGTCGGGTGGTGTCGGATCACCGACCGTCGAGAGATAGTCGAAGGTGCGCAGCTCCGTCAGCGTCCAGGCGGGCAGGCGGGAGATCAGCGAGATCGTTACCAGTGTGACCAGCGCCAGCACGAGAAGCCGGATGCCGCGGCTGGAGAAGGGCCAACCGGGTGGGCGCTGCGACGGGCGGTTCTGCTCCGGCGGCCGTTCTGCCTGAAGGCGTCGCAGGGCGGCCGGGCGCGCCATCGTCAGAAACGGATCTTCAGGCTGCCCTTGAAGGCGCGGCCCCAGCCTGGGGTGCCGGGCAGAACCTCAAAATCTTCGTCGAGCAGATTGTAGGCGGCAGCCTCGAGCGCGATGCGCTTGTCGAAAGGTTCCCAGATGAGATGGGCATCCAGGCTCCAGTAATCGTCGAGTTTCGTGCCGACCAGATCGCCGGTACGTTCGCCGATGTAGTTTGCAGCAACAGTGGCTTTCACCTTGGCTTCATTGACCCAGGTCAGCGCGATCTGGCCGGAGTTTTGCGGGATGAAAGGCAGATCGCCGTGGTAGTTGAAGGTCGTCGGATCCTCGTTCTCGGAATCCATATAGGCATAAGTGGCCGAGAGACCGAAGCCGGACCCCAGAGCAACGTTGGCCGTAACGGCGGCGCGATCGATGGTGCCGCGCCCGTAGGTCTGGCTGTCGACGAGTGCGAGGCCGGTGACCGGCAGACCGATCGAGAAATCGTGCAATTCCTGATGCTGGTATTCGACCGACGTGAAGAAACGGTCCGTCCATTCGGCATCCCATTGCAAGGCAATCGTATCGGCGTATCCCTCTGCACCGACTGAGAATTGGTTGGCCTGCAGGCCAAGGATGCCGACGGGCGCCAGCGATGGTACGCCGGTGTCGAGGCCCTGGCGCATGAAGGCGGCGCGCAGCCACTGATTTTGCACGGGTTCCCAGGCAAGGCCGAAACGCGGTTCAAGCCGGCTGACATCGGTATCGTCGCCTTCCAGTCGCGTGGCGAACAATGCGTATTCGCCCTTCAGGTCAGGCGTGATCTCATGAAGGAGGTCGATATAGGCGCGGCCGATATTGACGCGGCTGCTCTCGTCGGGTGGGCCAAATGTCCGCTCGTCCACGAAGCCTGGTAAAAGAGTATCGAGATGAATCGTTGTCTTGTTGCTGCTATCGGTCCATCCGCCTTCGATACCGTACCGCCAGGTCAGCGTGTCATCGCCGATGCTGTGGCTGATCGCGGCTATGTAGGTTTTGGATGCGCTCTCCAGGCTCGTTTCCATGAACGGAAATAGATCTGGAGGGGGAGCGCCGGTCGCTTCGGAGGCATCAAATGTTTGGTCGAAGACGGTTTTCGCTTTACCTTCGGAATAGAGGAGTGCTGTATTGAGCACGTTCCGATAGCCGAAAGTGTGGCTCCAGCCGACGCCGCCAATGGTCGTCTCACCCTCATCATGTCTGTTCTGATAGAGAGGCAAATCCATCGTCGGTATTACACCGCCGAGGAACGGCAGAAAGAATTCTTCATTCAGGCGATCGGTGAATGCCGTGCTTGTCGTCAGGGCATTCAGCGGCCCGTAGGCTTTGCCATGATTAAAGAAGCTGACGATACGGTCATCCGGCGTCAGTGTGGCCGTCAGATAGGCATTGCCGGCAAGTAGTTTCTTGTCCAGATCGAACCCGCCGAAATCGCGGTAATCGCCGTCCAGCGCCAGCTCTTCCCAGGTCAGATCCGCGCGGAAGCTTATTGGAACGGTTGCGTTCGAATAGCCCTGGATTTCGGCTTCGCCGATGCGGCGCGTATGACCGTCGACGCTGTTGATGCCGCCGCCGAGCGAGCCTTCGATGAAGGGTACATCGAACAGCGATGCCGAGCGCGAACGGCCGGAGAGCATGTGCGGAGAGAGCAGAAGGCCCTGGATGAAGGATGAGTAGGTCGATGAATTGAGGCGATACTGGCTGATGCTGTCGTCGCTGAAGCTCGTTGCGTTGACGAAAGGAAAGATGCTGCCCTTGATCGACTGGTCGATGTAACCGGTGCCGTTGAAAGGATCGAAGACGGCATCGCCATAATAGCGGCCCCAGGCATCCAGACCCTGTAGCCGGAAGGCGTCATTCAGCGTCGAACCGGCGCTCGCGTTGGCGCCGAGCCCGCTGTAATCGCCGCCGCGGGCGCGGGAGCGGCGCAGGAATTCCTGCGCGTTGCGGATGGCACCATCGGCATTGTAATCGTCGATATCGATAGCGGTGCGGAAGGACGAGATAAGCGGATCGTCATCGTCGAGACGGTTGGCGTTGTCGAGCGCCTGTTCGGCAGGAAGCCGGTCGCCCTTTTCGTAGTGGGTGGCTGCAAGCAGGAACTGGGACTGCGAATGAGCGGGATTGGCGGTGCTGGCGGCGAGCAGGTCCTCCAGCGCCCTGTCGCGCTCGCCGGACTGCAGGTAGTAGCGGCCGCGGGCAAACAGGGCGAGATCGAAGGAAGGATCGAGCGCGATCGCGGTGTCAATCTCACGCTTGGCTTCCTTCATGCGCGACTGATCGAGATAGAGCATCGCAAGGTTGGCGTGCAGCAGCGGATCCTGAGGATCGAGCTCGATCGCCTTTTTGAAGGCCTTTTCCGCTTCGTCATTGGCATCGCGCGAACTTTGCAGCAGGCCGAGCGAATTCATCGCGCCCGAGTAGCCGGGCGCGAGCGCGATGGCGCGTTCGAGATCGGCAAGCGCGCCGTTGACATCGCGCTCGTAGGTGGCCCTGTAGCTCGCACGGGAGGAGAGCGCCATCGGATGATCGGGGTCGAGCGCCAGCGAGCGTTCTATCGCTTCCTTCATCTGCTCACGGTCGTCGATGAGCTCCGCCAGCTGGGCGCGGACCGCCGGCAGAGTCGCGTCATTAGGATAACGCTTTTCCGCTTTCCTGATGATCTCGATCGCCGCGCGCGGGTTTTCCAGGAAGCCTGTCGCATAGGCCTCCATCATCGCGCCATACGGGCCGGTGGGGTTGGCCGGCAGCGGTTCGGAATGGGCAGGATCGGCGAGCGAACGGGCGAAATAGCCGCCATATTGGGCCATGTTGCGGCGTGTCGGATCGAGATGCGGCAGGGCTTTCTGGAAGAGCCTGGCGGCATCGCCATAGCGCTTTTCCGAACCGGCAATGGTGGCGTCGATCAGGTCGACGCGGGCCTGCTGGGCCACCGTCAGCTTGCGGCCGCGGATATTCTTCAATGTTGCGGCTGCAGCCTGGCGGCCGTCAAAGGCGCTCTGCACTTCGGCGAGTTCCAGCCAGTCTTCCGTCGTGCGGCGCTCCGGCGGCAGAGCCAGCAGGCGGCGGCGCTCGCTCGCCATGCGGTCCGCCCGCAGCGGCGAGGTCGGCATCAGGTCGAAGCCGTCGCGCAGGTCCAGATAGAAAAGCATCTGTTCGCGGTCGTCAGGATTGACGCTGATGATCTTGTGCGGCGCCTGGCCGATGGTGGCGACGGCGCCTTCGCCTTCGTTGACGTCGACGCTGCCCTGCGGGTTGCTGAGTGAGACGCGGCCTTCGAGCACGATCATCGAGGTCTTGGCGCCCTCGACGGTCATGGTCCAGTCCGTGCCGCGGATAGCGGCGGCGGCGGCCGGGGTTTCGACCGTCAGGCCCTGGCCGCCGCGCTGGGCGCGCGCCCAGATGGTGCCGGACTGAAGGTTGAGGATCGTGTCGCCCGTCGCAGACATTTTCTTGACCTGCAGCGCGGAATTGCGGCCGAGGCGGATCTGCGTGTGATCGGAAAAGAGGATGGCGAGCTGGCCGGTGGCATTGGTGCGCAACACGTCGCCATCGAGGAGATCCTGGTTGAGATCGACAACGCGCCAGTTGCTGACATCGACGAAGCGCACTTCCTCACCGGTCTTGCGGGCAATGACCGAGCCTGCAACCGGAGTCGGGCGCTGCAGCGGCTCGGCCGCAACCGGAAATGAAAGTAACGTTGACATGAGCGCAAGAGATGTACTTGCGCGCAGAAAAGACTTCAGCCCCGACATTTCAGATACCCCCGCACCTTTTTCCCCTTTGGCCAAGCGCGGTGTAAAAGTCAAGCTGACTGCACACGTGTTCTTGCTTTCGCAATCAAGTGTATTATTAGGGAAACACTATTACGGGGTGGGGCTTCCTTGAGCGAGTTTGAAAATTTTGCGGAGCTGCCTTCGAGCTCTCCGTCGACCGAGGATATTGGCTTGGAATATTTCGACCATATCAAGAAAATCAACGACGTATTCTATGATCAGATCAAGATATCGGATCAGAAGGCAGCTTATATCTTTACTTTTATGCTCGCCTTTCTTGTGAGCTCCGCCGAGGTGAGGGCAGTCTTCACCTTTGCGCGCTATGCGCAGGGCACACCGCAGGCCATTCTCTTTTCCGGGCTTCTGGCGGCAGCCTCGGTCTTTTCGATTCTATCGGCCATCATGGTGGTATTGCCGCGGCGGCTCGACAAGTCCACGTCGATGTTCTGGGGCGCCTGGCCCAGGCACCGCGACGCCTTCTTCGAGGCGGCGATCCGCCGCGACGAGCGCTATCTCTTCGATCAGTATGTGGAAAATGCCGATATTCTCTCGCATATCGCCTGCAGCAAGTACCGCTTCGTGACGATTGCCTTTCGCGGACTGATGGTGACGGTCGTAGCCTATGTGCTGCTGCTGGTCGCGGCTTAAGTCCACGTTCCGGTTTGCCGTCGCTTCCGGCATGACTTCAGCTTTTGGCAAAGTCCGCCGCTGTGAGGGGGACAGGCTTATAGCCGTTGACGTCGGTGATATCGTATTCCTGGCCGAGTTCGGCCGCAACCAGGACCTTTCCGGATTTCGACATCAGCGCCGGGTCTCGCCAAAGTCCTGCTATGACGTGGCCGATGAATTGCGGTGACTCGGAATTGGACAGGTCGAAATATTCGGCGTTCTGCATGACCGCTTCGGTGCGGACCAGGCCGGGATAGAGGGCGACAGCGGCGACATGGTGCGGGCGCAGATCATGAGCGAAGTCCGCGGCCATCTTGTCGGCAGCGGCTTTCGCAGTGCCGTAGATCGCGTTGCCGTCGTAGAATTGCGCTGCCCAGAATGAGATATTGACGATCAGGCCGCGCTGCGCCTGGATCATGACGGGTGCCAGCGCACGCGACATCAGGAAGGCGGCCCTGAGTGCGGTGCCCATCATCGCGTCCCACCGCCAGAGCGGCTGCTCCCAGAAGGCGCGGGGCCAGGTAAAATCGCCATCCTCGACCATGTTTTCATAGCCGGGCCATGCATTGTTGACCAGAATGTCCAGCCTGTTGCCGGCTCTGATCTCTTCGGCCACGCGCTCGTTCTCAGTGTCGTTGCTGTGGTCGCAATGATGAATGATAAGGCGTCCGGGCAGTGTCGCGGCCTCAAGTTCAAGCCCGTCCAGCGAGCCTGCGCGTTTGCCCGCGCTTGCGTCCGCCTCCGAACGCGTCCTGCCGGTGACATGCACTGTGGCGCCCTCAGCGAGCAGGGCAAGCGCAACCCCGCGGCCGACGCCGCGACTTGCGCCCGTTACCAAGGCGACGACGTCTTCCATGTTGGCTGACTCCTATACGATGGCTATTTACGGGCGCGACTGGTGAGCGGGGATTTGGGCCGCCCTTGAGACAACGAAAATACGGTGCCACCGTGCTATTGTGAAGACGGGAAGGCCAGCAGTGCGCCGATGGAGGGGCACAGGAGGAGACATTTGCGGGGGAGGGCGGGCACCAGTTGGTCGGCCTGCGGCGCTTCGATCAGCGTTTCGTCACCCCGATAATTCCTTCTGCGGATTGCCATAAGGGATATCCGCCGGCGGACCGTCAGATATAGACGGCCCGCCCGCCGATTGCATTACTTCTTGAGCAGGGCCTGTACGGCGGCGATTTGGGCCGGGGTAAGATTCTGTAGGGCGTTCTTGGAGGCCGTCGCGAGCAACGCTGACAGTGGGTTGCTTGTGGCTGGGAGGAAACTGGTGCCCAGCTTTGGGGTGAAAAGGCTCGGGTTCACTTTCGTGATCGATGTGATCGCCGGGAAGACTTTGCCGATAGCGCTACCGAAAGCCATGGATATTCTCCTTTAAAATGTAAATATGTTGTAGATGCGCGATTTGCGCGCAAGAAATATGCTTGCTTTTACAACTTAATCAATAAAATTCTTTTTGCTGAGCAGCTTTTCCATGTCCTGTCTGGTATCGCTGCTGAGGGCTGCGCGGCCGGCGCGAGATCAATATCCTTAATTAGAGTATCGCTATAGCGATCGACAGTCACTGTGCCCGTCCATACTGAGCATCCGCGGTTTTCATGCTTTTTGCGGCTAGGAAGGTCAGCCTTCTGAAGTTCGCCGAAGCGTTCAGCTGAAGTTTTCACCTTCGATAATGTGGCCGAAGTGCGTGCAAGTTTGAGGTATCTGGAATTTTCTAGGGTAGGTTGCGGACAATGCTTATCTGCGCTAATCAAAGGCGCGTTTAATTCGGGCGGTTCTCAGCTTTTCCATGTCAGTTTCCTCAAGCAACAGCGGTGAGCCGGCCTCATTGGCGTGGTTCGCCAAATCGACCTTGCCCTATACGCCTCTCGTCGCCGAAGTTATGCTGACCGCCTCGGTCATCCGGTTAATGGGATTGGTGCAGCCGTTCGTCTTCCAGACGGTGATCGACCGCGTGCTGCCGTTCCAGCGCGAGGCGTCGCTGGTCCTGATCGTCGGCATTCTGGCGGCCACGGCCGTCTTTACGGTCATCCTGGACGCTCTCTCCACCTATCTCAGCAACCACATCGCCAACCGGTTGACCGCCGAGCTGGCCAACCGGATCTTCCGGCATGTCCTCAATCTGCCGCTCGCCTTCCTGCAACGCTGGCAGGTGGGCGAGACTTTGGCCCGGATCGGCGAAATCGACACGGTGCGCGGCTTCCTGACGGGAACGGTGGCAAGCGTTGTGGTCGACGCTTTGTTTGCCGTGATCTACGTCGTTGCGCTCCTCGCACTCAGTCCCTTCCTCACCCTGATCGTCGTGATTGCGCTGCCGCTGCAACTGCTTGTCTTTGGTGCGCTCGGACCGTTCCTGCGCAACCGCATGCAGACTGCTTTCCTATCCGAATCCTTTCACCAGGCCCGGCTCGTCGAGATCCTGGGCAATCTCACCACCGTGAAGGCGATGGCCGGCGAACGCATCCAGCACGCCCGGCTGCAGGAAACGTTAATCGCGAGCCTCACCGAGCGGTTTCGAGTCATCAAGTGGGATATCGGCTCGGGAGCCATCCAGAATGTGCTCGGCAGCGCCTCCAACATCCTGATCATTTTCTTCGGCGCACAGTTGGTTTTTGCCAACACCATTACGCTTGGGGAGCTCATCGCGTTCCACATGCTGTCCGATAAGGTTTCGGGGCCGATCATGTCGTTGTCCACGATCTGGCAGCAGTGGCTCGGCCTGAAGGTCGCTCGTTATCGCCTCGGGGATCTCATCAACGAGCCCCCGGAAGAAGAAACGGCCAAGCCAGCGTTCGATCTGCAAGGTATTGCCGAACTTGAGATGAGAGACATCTGGTTCGGCTACCAGCCGGATCATTTCGTCATCAAGGGATATTCGGTCAGGATTACCGCGGACAGGCCTTCGATCATCGTCGGCCCATCGGGCTGCGGCAAGTCGACCATCGGGAAAATCCTGGTCGGGCTCTACCAGCCGGCATCGGGCATCGTTGCTGTCGACGGGAGGGATATTTCCCAATTCGACCCATACAGCCTGCGCAGGAGCCTGTCCTACGTGCCACAGGAACCGGTGCTGTTTTCCGGCTCGATTCTTGAAAACCTGATGATCGCCAACCCATCGGCGACCGCCGAAGAAATCGCATGGGCGCTGCAGGCAAGCGCCAGCGATGAATTTGTGGCGAGCCTGGAAAACGGTATCGAGCAGCAGGTCGGCGAACGAGGGAGTTTTCTGTCGGGCGGCCAGCGGCAGAGGCTGTCGATTGCGCGCGCGCTCCTCGCGAAACCTTCGATCCTCGTGCTCGATGAGCCGACGAGCGCGCTGGACGATGAGGCGGAGAGCGTCGTCGTCGCCACGATCGCCAACGTCAGCAAGACGGTCGCGACTGTTGTCATCACCCATCGCCGGGATCTGCTGGGCGAGGATGTCAACGTCATCGATATGGGCACGGCAATTCGTTCCCCGTTGCAGGTGTTGCATGCCTGATGCAATCGGCATCTCCGCGCCGTCGCCCACCCTTCGCCTGACGATCTGGATATTTCTCCTGATGTTCGTATCGTTCGTGGTCGGTAGCGTGCTGTTCAAGACCGAGATCATTGCGACCGGGCAGGGGCGCATCGTGCCGGTCGCGCGGGTGCAGACCATTCAATCACGTTTTCAGGGTAAGGTTGCCGCGATCAATGTCCGTGAAGGCCAGCGGGTTTCGCAAGGGGATGCGCTGATCAATCTTGAAGATACGGAGGCTCGTAGCCTCGTCGACCAACTCACCGCGAACCTTCGAGCGCTCGAGCAGGATCACCTGGCCGCTCAGGCAATCCTGGCGCCGTTGTCTCAGGTGGATCCCGCATCTCCCATCTTCGTATCCTCGGGACTGGGACGGCTGTCTGGTCAACCCTATGCAGCCTCCGATGCTACGTCGGCCTTGGTTCGCGCCATCCTTGTGTCGGTCAGCGACGATGTCGCCCAGCTGGATTCCGCCTTGCGCAAGACTGAATCAGCCGAAAGCGTCAGCCAGGCCCGCCTCGCCAACGCCGATGCCGATTATCGGATCGTGGCCGACAAGTTCAAATCCTATGACGCACTGGAGAAGCAGGGCGTCATCAGCCGGGCAGATTATTTTGACCGACTGCGGGAAGTGACCGTGGTCGAAGGGGAGGTCAACATTGCTTCAAAAACGCTGCAGCAACTCGCAGCCGAAAAGGATGAAATCCGCAAGCAGCGCCAGAAAGTCATCTCCGCAGCTCTGGTGACCTATCAAAAGCAGCTGAATGATACAGCGACTGCGATGGCGCGGGCCGCCGCCGAACTCAAGGCCGCCAAGCAAAATCTCGCCAACATGACGCTGGTGTCGCCGGTGGATGGCATCGTCGAAAACTTAAGCGTCTCGACGATTGGCGGCTTCCTCGACGAAGGCACGCCGACCATGACGATCGTCCCCCAGGACTCCCCCCTTGAACTGGAGGCGCTCTTTGACAACAGTGACGTCGGTTTTCTGCGATCAGGTCAACGGGCCTACGTCAAACTGGCAGCTTTCCCGGCCGAGCGTTTCGGGATGCTTGCGGCGGAAGTAACTGGGGTGGGGGCCGATGCACGGCAGAATGCCGACCAATCGAACTGGGTCTATGCCGTTCGCCTGAAACTCGACAAACCGGCCATGCAGATCGATGGCCGGCCTATTCGCCTTGCGTCGGGAATGACCGCGAGCGTTGACATTGTCACCGGCGAGAGACGTCTGATCAGCTATTTCTTTTCTCCGCTCATCAAGACGTTTCAGGATAGCTTGCACGAACGCTAAGGCGGCGTTCGGGACCTAGCGCGCTGCCTTCAGCTGGAGGCGGGAAACGCCTGCGGCCACATTCACGCCGGTTCCGGTTTCGCCGCTGAGCGGCTGCAATGCGAAATTCTTCGAATTCCCGCCCACCAGGGCATTTGCCCCGAGGCCGACGCCGACGGACGCGCTGGCCGATGCGCCGACATAGGTACCGGCGAGGGCGCCATCGCCGACGCGCGTAGGCGCCGTGTTGACGACGATCCAGCTGAGGTACGATTTGCCGGTAACGCCGATATCGAGACCGAGCTTTCCGATCGAGCCGGTATAGTGCTCCACCTTGCCGCTTTGCTGCTTGAAGCGGCAATCGATCGCCTTGTTCGATCCGATGATCATGCCGGCACCGCCGGCGACCTCACAGGAAAGCGTGCCGAGGCGTTGCCTCGGTTCATTGACGACCTGCTGGGTAGCGTGTTTCGGTTGCTTATGCTGGCTCGCGGCCTGCGCCACGGGGACAAAACCGAGGGAAGCGGCAGCGGCTAATATCATGAGGTTCTTCATGAGCGTTTCCTTTCACCTTCCATCGCGGGGATGGTTATAAACGCGTTCAAAAGAACTTCGTTCAGACGTCGAAGGGAAATGCACCGGCCTGCGCCATTATGCCGTCACGCGCTGACGGCTTCCGCCGCGCCCAAGAAATCGACCGCGGCAAAGGCGGCGGCGATCACTTCCGGGCCGGCATTCGGCTTTGCGGCATCGGTCGACAGGATCTGGCGGTAGCGGCGGGCGCCCGGCAGGCCGGTGAAGAGACCGACCATGTGGCGGGCGATATGCTGCAGGCGGCCGCCATTGGCGATATGGCCGGCAGCATAGGCCATCATGCGGTCGCGCAGATCGTTCCAGTCGGGCTTGGCGGCAGGTGCGCCGTAGAAACGGTGGTCGACATCGGAAAGGATCGCGGCATTCTGATAGGCGGCGCGGCCGAGCATGACGCCGTCGACATGGGCGAGATGAGCTTGCGCCTCATCCAGCGTATGGATGCCGCCATTGATGCCGATGAAGACATCGGGGAAGCTGGCCTTCATGCGATAGACGATCTCGTAGTCGAGCGGCGGGATCTCGCGGTTTTCCTTCGGGCTCAGGCCCTTCAGCCAGGCCTTGCGGGCATGGATCCAGATTGCGTCGGCGCCGGCGTCGAGCACCTGGCGCATCAGCATGGGCAGGGCCTCTTCCGGCTCCTGCTCATCGACGCCGATGCGGCATTTGACCGTGACCGGGACCTTGGCGACCTTCTTCATGGCGGCGACGCATTCGGCAACGGTCTCAGGTGTGAGCATCAGGCAGGCGCCGAAGGTGCCGGATTGGACGCGATCCGACGGGCAGCCGACATTGAGGTTGATCTCGTCATATCCGTAGGGCTCGGCGATGCGCACGGCCTCGGCAAGCTTTGCCGGGTCCGAGCCGCCGAGCTGCAGGGCGAGGGGATGTTCGGTGCCATCGAAGGAGAGAAGGCGCTCGCGCGGGCCGTGGATGATCGCGTCGGCGACGACCATTTCCGTATAGAGCAAAGCGTTGCCGCTGATCTGGCGGTGGAAGAAACGGCAATGGCGGTCCGTCCACTCGATCATGGGCGCGACGGCAAAGACCGGCGCCTTGAAATAGCGCTGGTTGCCTTCTGAAGCAGCCGTGGTTACCGTCGTCATGATTTCAAGTCTTCTTTCGTTCCGTCGTATGTCCCGTGGCCTCATGTCGTGGCAGAGGCCCGATCCTGCAAGGCCGGTTGGCGAAAGGCCGTAGCGGGGTGGCAATGGGACGAGGGCTTATACATGAGGCATGGCGATAAAGCGAGATGGGGTGTTCGAGGGAGGGGGCTGTCATCTTCTTGAAGGCCTGCCGCGCTTGACCCATGTTCCGTTTTCGGGGAAGGCACGCGAAACGATCCTGATATTCTCGATGTCAGGATCGAGCAGAAGAGGATGATCAGCCTCATGGCGGACGATAGCGCAGCGATCAAGGCATTGCTTGAAATGCCGAGGCGTGACAACAGCGCCTACCTGGAAACGCTCCGGCTGGTGAAAGAGGCGTTCGCCGAAGCCGAGGCGGAATTTGGCGGCAAGGTCATCGCGACGACGGACAGCGCCCGGGACGAAGCCGGCAATATCGTCATCATGACCGTCATCAGGCCGGCATAGACGGAGGCACTGGGCAGAGAAGAGACCCGAGTGAGAGATGTAGGAAGGGGGATGGAGAACAGGGCTGTCAGTCGGTAGTGAGAAACCGGAGAGTCACGACAGGTTCCCCATTGTTGTCACCAAAACGATCGATCACGAAACGACGAGTCGGATCGAATTTAAAGCTGCATCTATTTCCTTGTGCGCAATCCCAGCCGCCCCAGTCCGGAGCCATGAAACTTACTGATCGGGAATCCGGTCTTATTTTGGTGACCTTCTGGAGAAGGGAGCCATTCGCGTCACAAATTTCAGATCCCTTTTGGAGGGCGATCGCCAAAGACGTTTTCACTTGCGCTGCTGTAATGCATCGCGAAAGATCGAACAACTGGCTGCTGTCGGCATAGGCCACCGTTTTCATGTTGCCACCAGTTGTATTTGTGGGCAGTTTCGCGATGACCTGTTCCACGACTTGTTGGATCTGGGCCGGCGAAAGCGAGGCTGAAGACCCCTGATCACCTTTAGGGCCTTGTCCTCCCTGCTCGCCTTGAGGCCCACGTTCGCCGCGAGGTCCCTGCGGACCGGGATCGCCGGGATCTCCTTTTTCGCCCTTCGGTCCTCTCGCGGCGGACACAGCGTTTTGAGAGCTTACAGATTCCAGTTTCGCACGGAGGTCCGTAATTTCTCGCTTAGCGTCGTCCAACTGATTTTGAAGGCCTGTTGCATACCAGATGCCGCCGGCAAGAAGGCCCCCAAGCGAGGCAACGCCAACTACAGTATCAAGTAAAGAACGCTCGCTCATTCACATGCTCCGTTAATATAACGAGGTAATTCTTGCTACGGCAAGTTGAAAGAGTCTAGTTGCAAGAGCGCAACTTTATTTGGAAATTTCTTAAAAGGATGACGACGGCCAGCCATTAAGTCCTATGGAACGCTCCGCACCGTCGGCGCTTAGTAATTCCCTGGACAAGGCCTAATTGGGAATGCACGAACAAACGCCTCCAATATTTGATACATTGAACCAAAATCCTTCTGCCGCGTTTTTGCCACAAACAGGAGGAATTCGATGGACGACCTGCTTCTGATCGCCACGCTTTGCGGTCTCATGTCTTTCGCCGTGATCTGGATCCAGACGAAAGAATAAGCTTCCGGGTCAATGGTTTGACGCTTTCCCGTCTCTTCGCCGGCACCGCTCGTCCCGCGCCGGACTTCCACGCATTATACTGCTCTCAAACGATACTCTTGACTTCTCCGAAAATGAGAACAAAATGAGAACAAATGATATTCTGATCTATGTTCTGATGGAGAGTTCGATGGCAGCAAGCCCGAGTTATTCAGGAGCAGCAGACAAGGCCCTGGCCTTTGCCGCGCAGCTGCGCGCAGACCGCGAGCGTCACGAAGCGCGCAGGCGGGAAGAACAGCGCCGCATCGAGGCGATGCGGCCGATCAACAAGCATGTGCTGAAGGTTTTTGGCGGGCAGCAGCTGGCGCTGAAGCTGGATAGCTGAGGTGGTTGCGAGCATTAAACGTTCTGACGTGATCGGGCGACGGGTGGACGGTTGAGGTGGCTATACGCGTGAAGCGTGCTTGGCGTTACGTGTATTCCTCTGATTTTTTACCGTTTTTTGAATAGGCCGTGGACGGCTTAGGATTTCGAAGATAGAGATATTTGCAACTATTTGGGGTGGGTTTTCATGAAAAAAAATTTGTTGCTGCTGGTTGCGATGGCGCTCTTCGCATCAGGTGCATTCGCGCAAGACGCAAATAAGGATCCGCTGGAAGGGGTGGTTCGGTTCATGGGGAGGATCAATCCTCTTCTGCAGGCGATCTACCAGGATCACATGGACGTGGCGCGGAAAGTCTATGGGGAAGGGTGGGCCGATGTGTATGAGGAGCGGAACATCCTTGCTCAGGTGATCGCGACATATGGCGCACCTGCCCTTGCGCGCGCAGGCGACAGTGCCGTGATTTCAGCCATGAACAAGACTGCTGCACTTGTTGAAATCGTGGCCGAAAAATATCCCGAAGGCTGTGAGTATTTCTTCACTGGCAATATGCCGAACTGGGCCTTGGTTCCCGAAGTCAGGGACGGGCGCATGGATGAGCTGCGAGCGAAAGCCTATGCCTATCAGGACGGAAAGTTCCGCGCGGATAGGGAAATGATGACCTTCGAAAAACGGTACGTCATCATGACGCAGTATCTCGGGATGACGGCGGACGAGGTGTTCAAGGCGAACACGGCCCCTATCGACGTGAGCGACCAAGACATGTGCGCTCTCGCAAAGAAGCTCAACAATGTCGGCGCTCTGCCGAAAGAGCTGCAGGGCGATTGGGGGAGGGCGTGGCTCGGGAGCGGTCCATCCCTGCAAAAGAGGAAGCCCGCTGCAGCTGCGAAGCCCGCGCCGGGCGCGGTTGCGCAGGAAACGAAGGCTGGCCCCTTCGAAAAGGAGATGCAGGTTCTCGCCGGCATCAATCCTTTCGTTCACGCAGTCTTCATGGATCACGAAGCTGAAACGCGGCAGCTGTTTGCCAAGGCCGAAGCCTCGGGGGGCAAGATCGATCCGCGAGCGCAAGCAGCTGCCATGGTGGCGAAATACGGCAGTCCTGCGCTGTCGCGAGCAAGCGATGCAATTGCAATCAATGTCTTGAAGAGGGCGGGTGAGCTCAACGAGGCTCTCGCCCGTTACTATCCGCAGGGCTGCAAGGGTTTCGTGACCATGAGGGTGTCGCAGAGCGCGCAGGCCATTCCGCAGGTGAAAGAGCGCTACTTCCGATATCTGGAAGCCAAACGTCTGGCTTACGAGGACGGGAAGACACGCCCGCCTGCGGCCGTTCAGCTGACCGCTCAGGACATCGCGCAAATGATCACGCAGCGCCTGGGCGTGAGCGTAGACGAGTTGAATAAACTGACGAAACTTTCCGAACTCAGCGACGAAGAGGCTTGCTCGATAACAATGAGGCTCAACGCGATAGACCCCGTGCCGGAGGCGCAGCGCGGCATCTGGGCTAGAGCTGCAATGTCATGGAGTGGCTGAGCGGCATTGTCCAGCGCCGGCCCTGCGCAATGGCGGGCGCCAACGCATCCGGCTTCGGCCTTAACGGCCCTGCAAGATATCGATCAGCTTCGGGTGTATAGCGGCGATTTTGGATGTCGAGCATGTCCTGATAGGCGGCGCGGCCGTAAAAAGCCGCAGGCCGCAGCGCGTTGTTAAACGGCTCGTTATCGAAAAACCGGCGTGGGTCCATTCGCACGCGCCAAGAACGCTTCGACTCTTTGAACCCGCGCATCGGGCTTTCCGAAAATCGATCCGATCTTCCCGCCGATGCTGTAACGGCTCGGCGGGAGATTCCGTCAGGTCAAAAAGCGCTTAGTCATACGAGGTGGCGAGCGCTTTTTGGGGTCGCCGCATATCGGGGTCACCGATCTTCATTAAAAAATCGGCAGTCGTGTCTCGATACCAAAATTCGGACACTCAAAACTTTAGGGAAGTGGGCTGCATTCCGCGGGCGCTTTCAGCCCGTAAGCGCCACCTCGATCGGAATCTCTGCTTCCCGGGCAGCGGCAATAAAACAATCGCGGGCTTCGTGCGGCGTGCGCAGCCCGGATTCGACATCGGCGCAGGCCTGCAGCGCTCGGAAAAATGCCTTGCCCGTCGAGACCGGCCAGGCTGTGAGCAGCATGTTCAGCGCTTCCTCGGTGGTCGCGACCAACAGCATCTGTCCACTGCGTTTGCAGACGACCATGACAGGCGTTTCCCACCGACGTTTGCTCATGCGCTCATCCTCCTGCGGCAGAAGATAACGCCTGCTGCCGCTCATCGTCAAAGGCCGCGTTCGGAGGCAAGGGTATGATCGGCCACGGGGCCGGGGTCAATGCAGTGTCGACTTGCTGCCCGGATGGTTCATCTCGAAGCGCCCGAGCAGATCCATGGCTTCGGCAATGACGTTAAGCGCGACTTCGGAGCGATCTGCCGATATTGCAGGGCCATCGCGCAGCAGCCTGTCGGCCAGTTCTTCCAGCTGCTTGCAAGCCCTGTCACCTGCCTGCCTGGCGACGACAGCCGAAAAGTGCATCGTCTGGCTCAGCCGCCGCAGCGTATCGGCGCGCTCCATCGTATTCATCTCTTCGATCCGCTTCGGCTTTTTCATGTGTTCCCCTGCGACGTGCGCATCAGGTGGCGACGCGCTCGCCGGACAAGCCATTATGAGTGATCTGGGAAGGAAGCGAAGGAATGCAATGTGCGGACGCGCAAGGTTTCCTTGTTAGGGGTTGCCGAGGGTTTCATGCTGATGCAAGCGATGACGCGTTCTGTTGCCAGGTGCTGGGGTCTGTAATCACGCCCGCTTCTCGGCTGAAGCAGCGAGCGTGAAAGGGCAGGAGTGACAGGCGCTCGGCCTATCGGCCCTGGAAGATCTTGATCAGCTTGGGGGTGTAGCGGCGGTTCTTGATGTCGAGCATGTCCCGATAGGTTATATCGCCGGAAACGATCGCATTTGTGTATCGGCTGCAGGCAATCTTCGGAGCGTCCTTCTCTGCCACGTTCAGGAAGAGTGCGGCGTTATGGCGGGCCTTCGTGTCGGATAAGCCGAGCTGCCTGATGCACTCGTTCAAAAGCCCGTTTCTCTGACTCTCGCTGCTACGCGCCACTCTGACAGCTGCATCATATTGTTTCTCGGTCGGCATACAGCCGGTGAGCAATCCGGTGGCAATCAATGTCAATGCAATATAGGCGCGCATGATTATCCCTCATTATGCTGCTGGCAGCCCTCTTGTGCTGTGATTGGCGGGCTACCTTTATTTTGATTCTCGTAGCGCGGGAATTCTGTTCTTCGCAGTTTCTCATTTCTTCTATAGCTGGTTGAAAAGTTCATGAGTGGATGACGTGTGCGTAGTCGCGATCGACGGACCCTTTCGCGGAAGCACCTTTGGGATAAGTGGATCTGTGGGCTGCTCAGCGAGCCGGTGACGTTCACACCCGAGAGGATCAGCTTCCGTCTTTACCGCCCGGCCGCCCGGTATGCCTCTGCGCGTTCCTTCTCTCTTGCCGCCTTCACCACCAGCAAGCCCGCCGCCACAAGCCCCACCACCATCACCCCACCAAGCACCAGCAAATTCGGCTCCGCCGGCAGCGCCGCGCCCGTTCCGGCCCCGCCCGACGCCGATACGGCAATTGCCGCTCCCGCCTTCCGCAGCGTTGCGGCCGCCTTCTCGGCCTTCTTTGCCTCATCCGCCAGCGCCGCCTTCGCATCCACGCTCGGCTGCCCACGGAGATGCATCGCGACCGCCTTCGCCTCGATCTTCGCCACGCGCGCCGACCAGCCCTTGCCATAGGTTTTCCAGATCGCAAGGCTTTGCATGAAGCTCAGGCGGCGGGCGCAAAGGGCCTTGATTTCCCTGGTGCCGGCGGTTGCGGCTTTGGCGCGGGTCAGCGGGCCGGATTTGCCGTCGGCGGGGGCGCCGATGACGGCCTGGGCGTCGCGGAGCGCCCGGGCGGGGCCGGAGTTGACGGCGTAGTCGAAGGTGGCGAGGTCGAAGCCTGCAGGCAGGGTGTCGCCGCCGATCTCGTCCCAGTATCTGGCCTTGTAGATGGGTTTGACGTCGTCGAGCGTCAGGCTGCGGATGTCGAGGGTGGGAAAGGCGGCGGCCGAGATGCCGTATTTGGTGCCTTTCAGCGTGCCCTTGCCGATCCTGCCGCCGGTCCAGTTGCCGGGATCGGTGCGCTCCAGGGAGAGGCCGCCTTCGGATGCAAGCGTGATCGAGAGGCATTCGGAGAAATTCGTGCTGGTCATGCCGCGTTCCTTTTTGATGGATCGCGACAAGATCGAACGGCAACGGTTGTGCCTGTTGCACGACAAGGGGGACCGCCGCCTCCGCTACAGGAAAAACGGAGTGGGGCGCGGCGGCCGGCTTTTGAAGGCCGGTACCAAAACCATAATCCTGAGAGATCGTTCCGGAATGAAACCTAATCAATTAGGGCTATCGGCATATCCGCAGGGTGGAATGCCGCGCCGGAAATGCCGGTACAAGGCGAGGCAACTCACGCCAGCTCGTTACGATTCCTGCAGTTCGCCTCTGTTACGAAGCTTCAGGATGGCGAGCTGGATGACCTTTATCCTGCGCTTTCGCTGTCCGCGTGTCTCAGAACACATCGGCGTAGCTGACCGCGGCGCTCATCGCGCTTTCCTTCAGCCTCACGCCTTGCGCCACCATCCCGCTTGCGAACCGCACCAGGTGCACATCGGGCATGGATTTCAGGCGCTGGGAGAAGGTGTTGACGGGCGGCAGGAAGCTTTCGCGATAGCCCTGTTCGATCGCCCATTTGCGGAAGTCCTCGAAGAGTTTTACGGTGCGCAGCCAGCCGCCTGCGGGTTCGTTCGATGTGGGCTCGATGCGGATATCGAACCATTCGTTGAGTGGATCGAGCAGCAGCCAGGCGTTCAGCGCCTCCTTCGAGCTTTCGGGGATGGTGTAGTGGCCGTTGCGCTTCAGCCGCCGGGCGCCTGCTACGGCAAAGCCGAGCAGCAGTTCCAGCTCTTCCTTCGCGATACGCTCGGCGATATCGGGGATGACCTCGTCTTCGGGAATGCTGCGGTTGAACTGGATGACGACGAGGCGGCGGCGAAGCCCGCGGTCTATACCGCCGTTGAAGCGAGGCAGCGTGTTGGTGGTGAAGCAATGGAGTGCGCGGGGGATGAAGCTCTCGACATCCTTGTAAAGTCTGCGGCCTTCGATCGGGTTGCCGGTCACGGCTGCCTTGAACTCCTCGCCTGATATGGCCGCCGCGCTCAACTCGTCTGCGACGTTCGCCGCCTTGCCGGAAAGATTGATGATGCGCTTCTCGTCATTAAAGAAGGCAGGCGAGATGGAGGAGACGGCGCCTTCGGGCAGGAGCGCGCGAAAGAGCGAGGCGATGGTGGATTTGCCGTTGCTGGCGGTTTCGCCGAGCAGGATGAAGGCCTTCGGCTGGCGGATACGGGTGGCAAGGCCGAAGGCGGCAGCCCCCAGCATTTCGGCGACGAGGTCGATCTTGCGGGCAGCATCGGGATCGCCCTGAAAGGCGCCGTGGAGCAGCTTGTGTAAGAGCGAGCCCTCGGGCGGAGTGTTTTCGGTGTGCAGGTTGTAATCGGCTGATATCGTGAAGCGGAAGCGGTCATCCGGTTCATGCGGGCGGCAGATCACCTTGCCGGCCTCATCCAGCGTGATGGTGCAGTTCAGCGCGTTGACGCCGATGGCAGGATTGCGGAAGAAACCGGCATCGGCAGTGCGGGTGCCGAACTCGTTGAGGATGCCGTCGATCATGTGCCTGCCGAGCTTCAGCGGCTTTTCCTTCGGGCCGATGCCGACGGCATCGAAGGCATGCATGGCAAGGCGGAGCTTCTGTTCGGGAATGGGGCGCCAGGCGGAGGGGCCATAGGCCCAGAATTTGCCGTCGGCGCGGACGATCCGCCCGCCGCAGGCTTCAGCCAGGTGCTCTTCAAAGATGCGCGCCAGCCAGACTTCGGAGCCGAAGGGCTGGCTCGGAAACCATTCCGGCATGCGGTCTATGCCGTCGGCGCCGGTCGGCGGGGCCTTCGGCGCCTGCCGGTTCTGCTCTTCCGCTGCCGGCGGCGGCTTGACCGGGGCAGGCACGTGGCGGCGGATGGTGGCGCGCATGAAGGCATCGAGCTCGAGGCGCGTCCAGCCGGCATCGACGGCATCGGCACTATCCCAGCTACGGCCGGGAAGGCGGCCCGCCTGCCAGTCGCAATAGGCGAAGTGTGCGATATCCGAGGCGGCACTCGCATCGGCAAAACCCGTCAGCCGGACGCGGGCGCCGAGGCCTGCGAGGATGGCGGCGATCTCGTCTGCCGTCGAGAGGCCAGGCGGATCGAAATCAGGCCAGATCACCACATCGCGGCCTGATAACGGCGACCAGTCGGTGTGTTTGACGCCCTGCGTGCCGCCGGCCCAGGAGAGCACGATACGGCCCGTTTTCGCCGCCAGCCGGTCGCGGCATTTTTCGCCCTCGACGACGATCACCTGCTTCGTCTTGCCGAGCGTTTCTACGCCATAGAGCGGGCGCGGCTTGGGAAAGGGATAGCGGCACCAGCTCTCCTTGCCGTCGGGCAGGCGGGCGAACATGACCATCGGCGTTTCCTTGCCGCCATCGGGGAGGTCATGGCGCAGCACATAGCCGATCAGCGTGCCGTCGGCGTGGCGATAGGGAAAGACCATGGAGGGAGAAAATGAACCCCATTCGGAGCGGTCGCCCTTGCGCTTGGGGTTATAGAGGCGGATGCGGGCGCGCGGTTTGACCGGCTCGGACGGAGGGGCAAGCGCTGTGATGCCCTCGTAGGGGTCGCGCCCCTGCGGCGCGCGCGGGGCCAGGTTCGGCCTGATATGATCGCCGCCATCGAGATGGCTGTTGCCATCGAGGATACGGACGGCTTGCGCGAGATTCACACCCCTGATCTGCTGCACGAAATCCAGGACATCGCCGCCGGCGCCGCAGCCGAAGCAATGGAAGCGCTCGATGCCGTCCTGCCCTCTGAAGACGGTGAAGGACGGGGTCTCCTCGGCGTGGAAGGGGCAGCAGGCGACATGCTCATGCCCGTTCCTCTTGAGCCTGCAGCCATAGCGCGCCGCCGTCTCGGACAGCGACACATCGCGGCGAAGCCGTTCGACATCTGAAGGCATGTTGCGGCTCTTGCAAGGAGTGTTGTTATAATCGCAACATGGCCGGCGCGGAACGGGCGGCGGCCATGGTCATTTCACCTATTCGTGCCGGAGATTCAGCGGGATGCGGCGGCCGGAAACTTGCCTTCCAGCACCAGCCGGTAGCCGCGGCGATAGCCGACAGTGGCAATGCCGATACCGGAGCCTTCGAGCTTCTGCCGCATGTGGCAAAGCGCAACCTTGAAGGCGAGATACATCTTGTCAGGCGAGGGGCCGCCGTCGGGATCATCGATATACATGGCGGTGAAGATGCGCTCGGTGATGACGGGGAGGCCCTTGCCCTTCCAGACCGCCTGGAAGATGCGGCCTTCCATCGGCGTCAGGCCGTAGCGGTCGATGACGATCTCCGGCTGCGGCGTGGTGACCGGCCGCTTGCAGCAGGGGCAGAGCAGAGGCTTGGTGATGGTGAGCGGGGCGGGCGCGGGTGCTGCTGGCGGGCGTGTGGTGATCGTCTGCATATCGGTCCTCACTGGATCTGGAAGTTTGGTGACAATGCGAATTGATTTGGCGAACTGATTTGGCGAATTGGTTTTCCGATTGGTTTTCGGCGCGGCCGATGCCTATTGAGACGCCATCGCGCGGATGCGGTCTTCGAAGAGGGCAAGGCGTCGCAGCCGGTTGGCGAGATGCACGAGGTCGTCAAGGGTCTCGCTATCGATGAAGAGCAGCGTCTCGCCGGCCGCAGCCCCGTCGCGCATGACGCAGCGCCCGATCAGCGTGTCGATCAGATCCGATTGCGCCAGCATGGAAAGCGGCTCCTTACGCATCCTCCTCCTCCGGCGTCATGTCCGAAGGGGCAAGCGTTACGCCGCAGCGTTTTGCCGCCTGCAAGAGCAGCAGCTGGTCGCGGCCGTTGATCAGGCCGTGTTCGTCCCTGAGCGCCCTGCAGATCTTGGAGCGATGACGCTGGAGTTCGGCTGCGAGCCTGGAAGGCGTCAGCGCAAATTTGGCGGCGACTTTCTGCCAGGGCGTCTTCGCCTTAGCCATGCTGATCCTCCCTCATCTGATGCGGCCCTTGTTGTTGGAGTTGAGATTATGTTGTCGAAATCGCAACGTCAATCCAAAATAGGAAAAAATACCTATCTTTTATGTTTCGACACCAGACGGGTCATTTTCCCGGCCGGAGGCCGGGTAACGATGCAACTTGAGCAGATCAACCATGTCAAAGGTTGAGGCTAAAAAGCCCGGTGCGGTTGCTTGCGCCTCGTTGCGTTTTTTGCAACAAATAAGCAACACTGCATATGTGCATGGGGCGCTGATGGGGGAACGCGATGGCTGAGATCGATGGCGACTGGTTTCACAACCAGCTTGACGGCAGGGGACAATCGCTGCGCGCGCTCGCCCGCCATCTCGGCAAGGATGCCTCCGCCGTTTCCCGCACCTTCTCGGGCAAGCGCCGCATGACGATGGAGGAGGCGGTGGAGATCGCCGCCTTCCTCGGCGTATCCGTGAGCGAGGTCATGCACCATGCGGGGATTGCCGGGCGTGCCGGCACGACCAGTGAAGGCGACGGGCCGGGGCCGAAGATCCTGCTTTCGGCCGTGATCGGCGAGGATGGCGAAGTGCGCCCGCTTGCCGAACCGCAGCCACTGCCGCAGGCCGTGCTCGACAAGGCGCAGCTTTCGATCGGCGCCAGCCGCAATCGGCGGATCATCGCCGCCGAGGTGCGGGCCTCCTCCGGTCCGCTGTCGATCTGGGACGACGCGGTGTTCTTCTTTCCGCCCGCCGATGGCATCGAGCCCGGTGCGATCGGCGCGCTTTCGATCTGTGGCCTTGCCGGCGGCAGGCAGATCCTCGCCAAACTCGACCGCGCCCGCAAGACCGGCGAGGCGAGGGTGGTTCTTTCTGATGGCGGGATCGTGGAGGCGGCGCTCACGACGGCGACGCCGGTGCTGGCGGTGGTGCCTTAGAGCGGCGATGGCGCCGAGCCAGACGGATGGACTACGCGGCATCTTCCTGAGACGAGCTGGTTCGTGATATGGCCATTTCCAACAACCTATGAGGCAATACGATTGCTATGATTGCTCGCTGGGCATGCGTATGCGATCGGATGGGAAGGACTTGCATCGATGCCGGACGTTCGCCCCTATCTGTCGAACTCTATCGAGCAGCTTGAAGAACTATTTGAGAGAAATCAGACAGAATCGAAGATCCTCAACGCGATCGATTACGAATTGGGGAAGAGGAAAGTTAGAGATCGAAATCAAAGGCTGCGTTCACGGATTGCCGAAGCCTTAAAGCGGATTCCCGCAACGCGGTCCCGCTCAAGCCCAACCGAACGCACCGCCACCCCGGTCACACCGCCGCTGTATAATAGTGCCGGCGATCGCAGCGGAGCCGTGAGTGCGCTTTCGCCGCGTGTCGCTGCGAGTTCACGTCAAAAAGGGCCTACACCTGAAAAGATAGAATTGGGCGAACTTCCGTCAGTTCCGCCTCCCAAGGGTCCGAATGAACCGCAAGCGATCCTTGCGGCATGGACGGCTCTCGAAGCGTTATCGCCGCAAACTTATCGGCGGCCGGAGGATTTGGCCGCGGGCGAACGTAGACGCGTCGCAGAGCTTAAGATGTCGCCGCTTCCGTGGGAGCGGGGTGAGCTCTCAAAACCGAAACATCAGCTCTACTATCAGGTCATTCTCGGCTCCATCCCTATGGACAAGGCTACCGAAGAGCTGGTCAAGGCATTCGGCCAGGATGAGGAACTCGGTGCGCGGTTACGAGAAAAGGCTGCGATTGCAGCTATTCTCGTTGACCGCAAGGGTGTGCTTGTTGAGGAAAATGGTATCGCCATATCCAGCTTTGCCTGGGCGCTGCCCCTTGCCTTGAAGCGGAAGCTTTCGAGCCTTGGCGCTTGGCCTGGCGTCGAACGCAAGATCCTCGAAAAACTGGACGAAATGGTGCGCCGTGTGGACGACGACGGTGTTCCGATCCCTCTCGACCTTGCAACCATCGAACGGACGTATCGCTGGCTGGTGGAACAGTTTGGTCTGCTTGACAGCCTTATCGAGCCGCCGTCATTTGCATTGCGCGTCTATCACCATATCAGGGCCAAGAATGCGCCCGAGGCCTCGCTGCTCAATTCCTTCTTCATCGGCGATCTGTCCCGTGCCAGCTCCCTTGTTGGTAACGGGACTGTGCCTGGTGGTGTGCGGCGCTATCTGGGTATGGAAAGACCTGATGATGCGCCAGACCTGCTGACCGACAGGGAGGCATTGGAAAAGGCTGTTGCTCCAGCAATGATGCCGGCGGCGCGTTGGCCGAGCCCCGGTGGACATCCGCTTGTTCTGTTGCAGCAGGCCGCCGTGAATCTTGCGCGAGCGGAGCTGGCCAAGGGCGAGGGCATGATCGCCGTCAATGGTCCTCCGGGCACGGGCAAGACCACGCTTCTTCGCGATATCGTAGCCGGCAGTGTGCTTGATCGGGCGCTGGCGATGTCGGCATTCGACGATCCCGAGACCGCATTTTCACCATCGGGCGAAAAGGTGAAGGCCGGCGATAACGGCTTCTTCCAGCTCTATACTCTTGCCCCAAGCCTCAAAGGCCATGAGGTACTTGTGGCCTCAAGCAACAACAAGGCAGTCGAAAACGTCAGCGGCGAACTGCCGGCGACAAAAGCTGTGGGACGGTCAGTCGAGGAACTGAGCTATTTCCGATCGATCTCAGATATCGTTCACGGGCCGCGGATATTCGACGCCGATGACGAGGACGATCGTCCCGATCCCGTCGAGACCTGGGGCCTGATTGCGGCTGTGCTCGGCAATGCAGGGAACCGATTCAATTTCCAGCAGTCATTCTGGTGGCACAAGGAATATGGCTTCCGTCTCTATCTGAAGGCGGTCAAGGGCGATCCCGTGGTACGCGAGATCAAGAATCCCGAGACCGGGGAGATCATAGAGAGACGCACGCCTGCCGTCGTCCTGTCGGAAAAGCCGCCAGCGCCGCAGGTCGTCAAAACCAGATGGCGGAGCGCCAGAGACAAGCTGCTGAGGCTGAAGCGCGAAATCGATGTCGAATTGAAGGCGCTTGAAACCGTCCGTCAGCTTTGCCTCCACCTGGCAGATATCCGGGATAAGCTCTCGGGGAAGGAGGGGGCGCTAAAGCAATCCTTCTCACGTCGTGCCGGCGCCGAAGCAGATAAGGTCAAGCTCGAAATGCATCTGGCAAATACGCAGGCCACCAGGGACCGGTGCGAGCGAAACGTCTCCGATCATCTGATTTTGCGACCGGGCTTTTTCTCTCGCCTTTTCCACACACGGCGCTGGAAAGACTGGTCCTATGCACATGCGCCTCTAGTGGAGGCGGCATCGCTGGCGAGAGGTGCATTTTCGGCAGCCAAAGAGGCGTCGGACAGGGCGACGGCAAGCTTCGATATGCTGACCGCCGATATTCGCCGACTTGAAGGAGTGATCGCCTCATTGCGGCAAAGCATCGCCGAAACATCAGGAAGCGTCGAGCGGCACAGGGCGGAGCTCGGGGGCCGGGTGGTCGATGCTGTCTTCTTCGCCAGGGGACATGAGGCATCGAACCTGGCTTCCCCGTGGCTGCCGGACAGCCTGCATCGCAAGCGCGAGGAGCTCTTCATCGCCGCCCTTGCCGTCCACCGCGCATTTATCGATGCGGCCGCGCAGAAGGTACTCCATAATCTCAGCGTCCTCATGGACATTTTCTCGGGCGGACCGCCACAGGATGATGCAAAGCGCAAACTTCTGGGAGAGCTCTGGTCCACCTTGTTCATGGTCATTCCCGTCCTTTCAACGACCTTCGCATCTGTCGAGCGAATGCTGGGCGATCTGCCGGCCGGCAGTATCGGCTGGCTGCTGATAGATGAGGCAGGGCAGGCGCTTCCGCAGGCGGCAGTCGGCGCGGTCATGCGCGCGCGGCGGACGGTCGTCGTCGGCGATCCGCTTCAGATTCCGCCTGTCGTTACATTGCCGGAGCGCTTGAATGCCGAAATCTGCAAGTTCTTCAAAATCGACAAGCCACTTTGGGCTGCACCCGAAGCCTCAGCGCAAACGCTTGCCGATCGTTCTTCCGCGTTTCAAGCTGCTTTCCGATCCGATCAGGGGCCGCGCAAAGTCGGCATTCCGCTGTTGGTTCATCGCCGTTGCCAGGAGCCAATGTTCGGAATCTCAAACCGGATCGCCTACGATGGGCAGATGGTTCACGCGCCCTCGGCCCGTAACCCCGGCATGGTTGGTGCAGTGATAGGTCCATCGGCCTGGTTCGATATTGATGGCGAGGCGGACTCCAAATGGTGCCCTGCAGAGGGTGAATTCGTGGTGAGGCTGCTTAAGCAGATCGCCGAGGCCGGGGCAGCGGACCCGGATCTTTTCATCATTACGCCATTCCGTATCGTCGCCCAGGAATTGCGGCGTCGCCTCGAGCGCGAGACGGCGCTGTTTGGTTCGCTAAGGGCCGATATCAAAAAATGGGCCGACAACCGGATCGGCACCATACACACGGTCCAGGGGCGTGAGGCCGAGAGCGTGATGGTCGTTCTCGGTGCTCCAAAGGCATCACAAAATGGTGCGCGAGCCTGGGCTGCCGGCACGCCGAATATTTTCAATGTCGCAGTCTCGCGCGCCAAACAGAACCTCTATGTGATCGGTTCCTACGGGGCCTGGTCAGGTGTTGGATATGCGCGGGAGGTTGCCGAGATGGACCGGCGGCGGGTTTAACCCAAGCCGCTTTGGCCCAGTCGTACCGTCCGTGTGACCCTCCCTTGGAAATCATCCGCCCAGCGCTAATTACGCAGCAGGAATGGCCGTTAATCAGGCCCGGGCGATCAGCGGCGGATGCATCTGCATCCAGCCATGCGCCTGTGGCAGGTGGGGATAGGAGCGGCCGCGAAGGCGGGTTGGATGGGTACCGAGTCACATGGCTCCGGTCGGGCGGGGATGGCAGAGAACGATAGCGCACATCACTACCGAATTCTCTTCGATGCTATCGATGATGGTTTCTGCACCATCGAGGTGTTGTTCGACGACGATGGCCGGGTGCGGGACTGTCGTTTCCTGCTGACCAACCCGGCCTTCGAGCGGCAGACGGGGCTGCTCCGGGCCGCCGGGCGGACGATGCGGGAGCTCGCGCCGAGCCATGAGGGATGGTTCGATATTTACGGCAAGGTGGCGCTGACGGGCGAGTCCGCTCGCTTCGAGTATCAGGCCGATGCGCCCGGCGGGCGCTGGCACGAGGTTCATGTCCTCCGCATCGGCGCGGCCGAAGAGCGGCAGGTCGCCATCATCTTTCGCGACATCGAGGACAGGAAGCAGGCGGAAGCGACGTTGCGCGAAGGCGAGGCGCAATACCGGGCGCTGTTCGATTGCATCGACGAGGGGGCCTGCATCATCGAGCAGCTGCCTGTCGGCGCCGATGGGCGGCGCGACTATCGCTATATCGCCATGAACAAGGCGATGCAGGCGATGTTCGGCATCGCCGATCTCTCCGGCCGCACGATCCGCGAGTTCTTCCCTAACGAGGTGGAAGACTGGTACGACGATTACGACCGGGTGCTGGAGACGGGCGAGCCGATCCGCTTCGAACGGGAGTCCAAGCCACAGGAGATGGTGCTGGAAATGTTCGTCTCCCGCCTTAGCCGGAAGCCGCCGCGGCTGCTTGCCGTGATGCAGGACATCACCGAGCGGCGGCGGGCGGAGGAGGCGGTGCGCCGCAGCGAGGAGCGTATGCGCGCACTGATCAATGCCAGTTCCGATGCCGTCTACCGCATGAGCGCGGACTGGCAGGAGATGCGCCAGCTCGACGGCCGCGGCTCCGATGTCGAGGGGCCGACGGTGCGCTGGATCGAAGACTATCTCTTTCCCGAGGATCGGGCGCGGATCCGCGCGGCGGTTGCCCATGCCATTCGAGAGCGGCGGCCCTTCGAGCTCGAACACCGCGTGCGCCGGGCCGATGGCAAAGAGGGCTGGACCTTTGCGCGCGCCATCCCGATCTTCGATGCGAAGGGCGAGATCGCCGAATGGTTCGGCATGGCTACCGACGTGACCGAGCGCGTGAATGCCCGCGAGCGCCAGCAGATGCTGAACCACGAGCTCGGCCACCGGCTGAAGAATGTCCTGAGCCTCGTGCAATCGATCGCCAACCAGACCTTTCGTCAGGCCGACAATCTCACTGAGGCGGCCGAGACCTACAGCGCGCGCCTCATCTCGCTCGGGCGGGCGACCGATATCCTGACGGAAACGGCGTGGGCGGATGCTGGCCTGCACAGCCTCGTCCAGGCCGGACTGACCTCGGTCGGCGATTTCAGCGAGCGCATCCGCATCTCCGGCCCCGATCTCGACCTTGCGCCGCAACAGGCGCTGATGCTGACGCTGACCCTGCACGAGCTTGCGACGAACAGTTTGAAATACGGGGCGCTGAGCAATGAGACGGGGGTGGTGGATCTCAGATGGGGCATCGGGAGCGATGCGGAAGGCGAGCCGCAGTTTACCTTCGAATGGCGCGAGAGCGGCGGGCCCGAGATCAGCGCGCCGAGCAGGGAAGGGTTTGGGGCGCGGATGATCGGGAGGCTGCTGCCGGCTTCGTTTCAAGGGAAGGCGGAGTTGCGCTATGAGGCGGCGGGGTTTGAGTTTCGGCTGGAGGCACCGTTGGGGGAGGTGATTAAGGTGCGGGGGTGATTGATTTCACCTACGCCAGTAGCAAGGACGACCCGCCCCATAATTGAAGCTCAACCGAATCTGCCTTATATCAGGCAGCAGTAGCCCGGTTTGGTGCCGGGCAATTTCCGTTTGAATAACAGGAGGGCTTTGTCATGAGTTTTGCCATGCACGCCAAGGCTCGCCCTAAGTTTTCCGGCGCGCGTGCGGAGGCGCGGAAACTTGTTGAAATTTACAGTGCTCCGTCAATTCCGGTCGCTGAAGTGGCCGAGCAAAACGGAGTCAACGTAGTTTTCCAGGATATGGGGAAATACGCCGAGTCTGTCGCCGGTCTCTTGGATTTTAACGCAAGGCGGATTTACGTAAACAAGGCCGACCCTATCGCTAGACAGCGCTTCACAATTGCTCATGAGCTGGGGCATTGGGTACTGCATCGAAATGCCTTCCTAGCGAAACCTGAATCCTATCCGGTTCTCCCGCGTTTTCAGCGCGTTGAAGACAATAATGCATTCGAGCAGGAAGCAAACGCTTTTGCGTCCGAACTCCTCGTTCCAAGACATCTTTTGATGCAGGTGCGAGGCGCACCGGTGTCGGCGCTTGCTTCGGTATTCGACGTAAGCCGGGAAATGATGGAGAACCGCCTCAAGCATGTCGACTGAAACGCCGACGAAAAGCGAGGTTCTCGCCGAGATCGAAAAGCAGGGCTCGGTCGTTGCGACCGACAGGCCGGAGCCACCTCCGCCGACAGAGCAGGATTCAACGGCGGAAACCGAGCGTGAGCTTGCTTTCGCCAGGCTCCGCGCCTTCAACTCTCATCATGATAGTAAGCGAGATTGGTCGCGCTTCATGATGCTCGTAATTGGGGGGCTGATTGCTTTTCAGGCAATTCTGCTGGTGAAAGTTGGAACCGGAGAATGGGATTTCACGAAATATGAGTGGCTGCTTCCACTGCTGCTCGTACAGAATCTCGCGCAGATCGTCGGCTTGGCGCATGTGGCTGTGAAGGCTCTTTTTGATAGTTTCAAAGAGTAGCTATCATCGAGCATCTCTGATTGCATGTGCCGGGCGCAAGTTTGTCGCCCGGCACTTTCGTCTTTACCCTGAGTTCTCAAGCCGCAGTCGTCGCCAGCGCCTTGCGCAACTGCTCCTCTTGCTCCGGCGAGAGCGAGGTTCGCAGGATGGTGGCGTGTTCGCCCTTGAATTCGGCCAGCACCTTTTCGGGCTGCACCTTGCGCAAGAGCAGGAAGAGGGCGGAGCTGTTGACGGGGATGGTGTCGGCGAGTTTCTTGATGAGGTCGTCGTCGATCCCGTAATCGGTCATCGAGCCCGCAAGCGCGCCGGAGCCTGCGCCGAAGGCGCCGCCGAGGACCATGCCGGCGAGCGGATTGAGGAAGAGCAGGCCGACGAGCGAGCCCCAGAGCGCGCCGGAGAGGCCGCCGCTTGCCGCACCTGCGGCCGTCAGATTGACGCTTTGCTTCAGGCGCACCTTGCCGGCGGGGTCGCGCACGGCGATGACGGCATCTTCGAGATCGACGAGATATTCCTTCTCAAGCTGGACGAGCCGGTTGAGCACGGCATCCGCCTTATCGGCGGTATCGAAACCAAGCACCACGAGTTCTGACATGGCTTTCCCTCCTGTTGAATTTACAGATGCGGCAGATAGGCGTCGGCGGCGCTCTGTCCATAAGGCGCCGCCATTTGACGGGGCTTTTGTTCAGGCAATTCCGGGCACAAGACTGTTGCCCCGTTTGCGGGAGTTGCTCTAGCACGGGGATGTGAGAGGGCGATGAAGGGTGGCGGGCATTGGTTGAAGGCGAGAGATTTTGGATCCTGCCGATGGATCGGCTATAGGGAATCCTGCTCCTGGATTCCGTCCGGCGCAGCACCTGCTGCCGCAAAACTCCGCGCAAAGGTCTTTCCATGCCGCTTCTCGATGCGAATTCAGTCTTTCCCATCACCTATCCCGATGGCAAGGTTTCGAAGACGACGGTGTACCTGAAGAATGTCATCGATCATCCGCGCATGGAGATCGGCGATTACAGCTATTTCACGCATTATGGAAAGCTGGAGGAGACGGCCGAGATCCTGGCACCCTATCTCGGGCCGGGTTGCCGGGAGAAGCTCGCGATCGGCAAGTTCGTGCAGATTGCCCGCGGCAGCTATTTCATCACCAGTTCGGCCAATCACCCGATGGGCGGCATCACCACCTATCCGTTCCGCATCTTCAAGCCGGAAACCTTCGGCTACAAGGATCTGCCGGTGAAGGATACCGTGGTCGAACACGATGTCTGGATCGGCCATGACGCCGTCATCATGCCTGGCGTCAGGATCGGCGCGGGGGCGATCGTCGCCGCTTCCTCGGTCGTCACCCGCGATGTGCCGCCCTATGCGGTCGTCGGCGGAAATCCGGCGAGCATCATCCGTATGCGCTACCCCGTCGAGATCATCAGCGAGATTCTTGACCTTGCATGGTGGGACTGGCCGATCGACAAGATCGAGGCCAATCTGCCGGCGCTAGAAAGCGGCGATCTCGCGGCGTTGAAGCGGGCCTGAATGCGACCATGCCGATCAAACCGGCACCTCCTCGGTGATCACCTCGAATCGTTTGAGCAGCGCGGGGCCGAAGGCCGTCGACATGGCGACGTCGGTGGCGTCGCGGCCTGTCGCCATCAGGATGCGGCCGATGCGGGGCGTGTTGTGGCGGGCGTCGGCCGTGTACCAGCGGCCGCTGAGATAGACTTCGAACCAGGCGCTGAAATCCATCGGGTTCGGGTCTTTGGGCACGCCGATATCGCCGAGATAGCCGGTGCAGTAGCGCGCCGGGATGTTCATGCAGCGGCAGAGCGTGACGGCGAGATGGGCGTAGTCGCGGCACACGCCCGATCGGTCGGTATAACCGCCGAAGGCGGTGCGCAGCGGATCGGCTTTCTGGTAATCGAAGGCGATGCGCTTGTGGGTGAAATCGAGGATCGCCTGGACGCGCGGCCAGCCGGGCGGCTTCTTGAAGAAGGTCTTCCAGGCGAAATCGGCGAGCCTGTCGGTATCGCAATAGCGGCTGCCGAGCAGGTAGACGAGCACGTCGTCAGGCAGATCGTTGATGGCGTGTTGAAGGGCGTCTTCGGGTACGGGATCGGGCTGGCCGCTGTCATAGATTTCGAATTCGGTGGAGATGGTCGTGAGACCCGGTGGCGCCGTGATGCGGCTGCAGGTATTGCCGAAGCTGTCCGTATAGGACCAGGCCTCGATCGGCCGGTCGAAGACGAGCGCCTGTTCGGTAAGCAGATCCACGCGACGGGAGGGATGGACGTTGAGGACCAGCAGCATGGGGGTTTCGTGTTTGCATTCATAGCCGATGTGAAAGCCTGCACGTATCTTCATGGGATTGTGGTTCCCTTGGTCAAATCAAACGTCCTGCAGGCGAATGCACAAGTGGGCCAGGCGTTCCGTCACCTCGCTCTTGCGGCATCATATTCTGTTCGGTGGTGACGTTGACCTGCACACGCATGCTGTCGAAATCGCCCGATCCGCCGTCATAGCTACCCGAGAGCGGCACCGCCTGGCGCGGGTCGCGGGCCACACCGACGCGGATCAGGTCGCGGTTTCCGACGATGCCGTTAGTGGGATCGAACTCCACCCAGCCCGCACCCGGCAGATAGACCTGGCACCAGGCGTGGGTCGCGCCGCCGCCGAGTGTCACCGAGCCGTCGCGATCGGGCACATAGACGTAGCCGGTGACGAAGCGGGCGGCAAAGCCGAGGGAGCGGGTCGCCTCCATCATCAGCAGCGCGAAATCGCGGCAGGTGCCGCTGCGCAGCCGCAGCGTGGTGAGAGGCGGCTGCGTGCCATGTTCGGAGCGCCTGGCATAGCTGAAGCTCTCGTGGATGGCGTAGCAGAGCGTCATCAGGATATGGCCGGTGCGCGCCTGATGGCCCAGGGGTACGAATTGCCGCGCCCATCTGCCGACCTCGTCAGCGGGGTCGGGATAGTGCCTGACGATGGTCTGTTTGAGATCGACCGCCTCGTCCTCGTCATAGGCGAAGGGAAAGTTCAGCGCCTCGGTGTCGATCGAGAGATCGAGCGGGACCTGGGCCGTATGATCGAGGCGGATGACGGATTCGAAGCGCAGTTCGGCGGAGGCGGCGGCGAACTCGACGAGCGCGATGCAATTGCCGAAGACATCGTGGATCCAGCGGATCGATGCCGGCCCGGGGAAAACATCGAGACTGCAGCCCAGAAGCGTCTGGTCGAAACTGTCGCGGGGGCGGAACATCAGCCGGTGCTGGCCGAAATGCACCGGCTTTTTGTAATGGTAGGACGTGATGTGGCGGACGGAGAAAATCGTCATCCTGCCTCCCTATTTTCATGAGGCGGCACTGACCATGGGTGACGCCCCTCACTTCTCTCTGCGCGAAAGCGGATAGGCGGGCGCATCGTAAAGCATGCGGATTTGCTTTTCGTCGAAGCGGGCTTCATTCACTTCCAGCACACAGCCGCGCAATTGCGAGCCCGGCATGTCTTCCATGGCAAAGCGCACCGCTTCTGCGACGGTTTCGAAGCGCTTATAGCGGGGGGCACGGGTGCCACGCAATGTCTTGCCGGTGTAAAGCCCGGCTTCTGTCATATAGTTGAATTCTGCCACGTGATCGTCCTTGCTCGTTCCTTGATATGGCCGAGCCATTCTGGGGTCTTCCGGGCCTTCGGGGCCGGCGGTTTCAGGATGAAACGACGGGTTGGCCAGCCCGCGTCTTCTGGCGCTGGCGGCGTTCGTCCTGCCTGGTTTCGCGCTGTCTCAAGCGCAGCCGCCTGCGAACATCCTGAAGCTTTTCGGCATCGGAGGCTTTTTCTGGCTGCTGTGCGCGGAAGAGATTTTCCGCTGCACGCTTGTCGGTGGTCATATTGTTATCCTCTCGGACGATGGGCGGACGGCCGAAAGGTCGTCGCGCCGGAACAGGCGAGCGTTATTTCTTCTTGTCGCTGCCCGTATTGCTGCTTGCCATCTTGACCTGCGCGCCGGGTGCGGCAGCAGGTGCCGCTGAAGCAGAGCGGTCTTTCTTCGGCTTGCGGGCTTCTTTGTTGCTGCGCACTTGACCCTTGGCCATGGTTTCCTCCTGGTGTGGTGATGCGGGACAGATCAGGTATTGCGGCCTGCCGCCGGCTGGCCGGCGGTCGCTACGGTATCAAAGGGGCAGGGGTCCGATGCCCGAACGCTTGTCCAGAGAGGCTGCCAATGTGGAAAGGCGCAACTGCCCCAGGGAATGGATAGGCCATGCGTTTGTTCCCCGGCCGGCCTGCGGCCCATGGCTGAAATCGGGAAAGGCGGCAAAACTTCCGACGGCTTCGAAACGATCACGCTGCTGGCGCGCGGCGTCTTCGGCACGATTGAGAATGCCGAGCGCCACATTCTCGCGGTAGGCGAATGCGCCGGTTCGGATGAGATTGCGCGACAGGCTTGACGGATAAAAGTCGGAAGACATCGCGTCCTCCTTTCGTTGGGGCCAGGGCTAAAGCCCAAACCGGTAGCGCCTGTGAAGCGGCTGCCGATGCTCGAATGCTGCGCCTATTCCGTGCTTTACGCAAGCACGTTCTCGCAGGATAGGTTTCCCGGCTGCTGTCGCAACGTAACTTTTCGAATATCGCACCGGCGGCCGAAGCCGTTAATCTGACGGCGGCTATTTCAGGCATGGAAACCGAAGGTGGGAAATCGAAGATGAGCATCGCTGTTTTGACGACCTATGTTCTCGTCGTGCTCGGGCTGATGGTGATTCCGGGGCCTGCGACGCTGCTGGTTCTCGCCCGATCGGTGAGCGGCGGCAGGCGGGCCGGCATTGCAACGGGGCTCGGCATCGGGGTCGGCGATCTCATCCATTCCACCATGGCGACCTTCGGCCTTTCGGCCTTGCTCGCGACTTCGGCGCTCGCCTTCGAGGTGGTCAAATATATCGGTGTCGCCTATCTCATCTATCTCGGATACCGGGCCTTTATCGAAAAGTCCGGCAATCTCGATATGGCGGCTGCGCCTGAGATCAGCCCCGGCAGGGCCTTCCGGCAGGGGATATTCACGGAGATCCTGAACCCGAAGACGGCGCTCTTCTTCCTCGCGTTCCTGCCGCAATTCGTCCATCCCGAGAGCGGATCGTTGATCGGGCAATTCGCGCTGCTCGGCATCATCTTCGTGACGCTCAGCATCTGCGTGACATCGGCGCTCGCGATCGGCGCCGGCTCGGTGCGTGGCTGGCTCAACAGGAACCGGGCGATCGGCCGCTGGCAGGGCAAAGTCATCGGCTCGATCTACATGGCGCTCGGCGTGAGGCTGGCGTTTCAGCAGCAATAAGCGGCGCCCCGTCCGCTGACGTGACCGAGCTTTGAGTTGCTACCGCTTGATCGCAGCCAGCTGCCGTTCGAAGCTCGCGAGATCGAAATAGTCGCGCCAGATGGTGATTTCGCCCTTCTCCACCGTCAGCGTGCCCATGACCGGCAGGGTGATCTGGCCGCCGCTTTCGTGGGTGAAGATATCGATGCGCTCGTTCAGAACGACGTTGCCTGACGCGGCGATCTGCGTGACCTGCCAGTCCACCTCGAAGGCGGTGCCGATGCCGAAATCGGCGTGGAATTTGCGGACGTTTTCGCGGCCGGTGATATCGGGCAGGGGCACGTTGTCGTAGAGCACGTCGTCGGCGAGCATTGCGAGCGCCTCCTCGATGCGGTTGGCGCTCCAATGGGCGAAGAAGGTTTTTGCGGTTTCGAGAGGTGACATGGTGCTTCTCCTTCAGCCGAACTTGACGAGGTTCAGGGCCGGCAGCGGGCCACCGGGGAATTGCGTCAGGGCCGCACCCACCTTGAGCGAGCCGAGGTCGACGCCGGCAAAGCCGAGGCGGGCGATGAGATCGGCGACTCCGGCCTTCGCTTGCGCATCGTCTCCCGAATAGAAGAGCACGCGGCTGCCGCCTTCGGCGTGCGGGTCGGCCGAGACGAGATTGGCGAAGAGGTGATTGAAGGCCTTCACCAGGCGGGCGCCGGGCACGAGGTCGGCGACGATTTCACTGGAGAGGCGGCCGTTCAGTTCGGCTGGCTTGAAGAGGGGTGCCTCGATCGGGTTATTGGCGTCGATGACGATGCGGCCGGCCCATTCCGGCAGGCCAGCAAGGGCGGAAGGCAGCTTCGACCAGGGCACGGCGATGAGGACGATATCGGCTTTTGCCGCCTCTTCGAGGGTGCCGGCCGTGATATGCGGGGCGAGTTCTGCGGTGAGCTCGGCCAGCGTTTCCGGACCGCGGCTATTGGCGATGGTGGCGGCGATGCCGTTGCGCGAGAGAGCGCGGGCGAAGGCTGAACCGATATTGCCGGCGCCGATGATGCCGATGGACATGACAAGTTTCCTTTTTAAAGGTCGCGTTGGTTTCGATGGCGCCAATATCGCGCCGTCATTCCCCTTTGATAAGACAGGAGTGCCTGGTATCAGTTTCAAGTCTTCCTTGAAGGTGACGATGGAGAGGCTTCTGAGATGGAGAGTTTGGCAAATCTCGAATCCTTCGTGCGCAGCGCCGAGCTTGGCGGCTTTTCGGCGGCGGCGCGGCGGCTCGGGCTGACGCCGGCGGCGGTCAGCCGCAATGTCGCGGCGCTCGAAGCCAATCTGAAGCTCCGGCTCTTTCACCGCAGTACGCGCAGCCTGACGCTGACGGAGGCGGGCGAGCGCTTTCTCCTTTCCATGCGCGACCATCTCGAGGGGCTGCAGGGGGCGATCGCCGAAATCTCCAAAGAGCAGGAGGAGCCGGCGGGCGTGCTGAAGGTCAGCCTGCCGTCGGGTTTAGGCACGGGCTATATCCTGCCGATGCTGCCTGATTTCATGAAACGCTATCCGCTGGTGCGGCCGGAATGGATGTTCGAGAACCGGCAGGTGGATCTGATCGGGGAGGGTTACGATGCGGCAATTGGCGGCGGTTTCGAGCTTGCCTCGGGCGTGGTGGCGCGGCCTCTTGCGCCGGCCCATCTCGTGGCCGTGGCGTCACCCGCCTATATGCAGGGCCGCGTGCCGCCGGTCGATCCGGCCGGGCTTGCCGGGCTCGACGGCATCGTCATGAAATCGATCAATACCGGGCGCATTCCGCAACGGCAGATGCGTAACGCAGCGGGAGAGGAGCAGCCTGTCGATCTTACGCCAAGGATCGTCGTCAACGATCCCGCCGCCATGCGGGGTGCAGCCCTTCTTGGCCTCGGTGTCACGCTGATTTCCAAGCCTGACGCGCTGCCTTTTCTCGACACCGGCGAACTGATCCGGCTCGTCCCTTCCTGGTATGGCGATATCGGGCCGATCTCGATCTATTACGCCAACAGGACGTTGCTGCCCTTGAAGACGCGGGTATTCATCGATTTCGTCATAGACGAGTTTAGGCATCACCGGCTTGCGGAGCGTTTCGCCGGCAGCCTGGGCTGATCCTGCTTGTCGGGCTGGTAGCCGAGCACGAAGGCGATGACCTTTCCCGACGACATTTCGCAGGGTTTCAGCGTGCCGCCGCTCGCCTGCAGGAGATAGAAGTTGAAGCTGACGATATCGGTACCGGCGAGATCCTCGGCATAGAGCCAGATGCGCTTGCCGTCGGCCGAGCGCTTGACGGTCGCGCCCCAGCGGCGGCCCTCGAAGCTGCCTTCGCCATAGCCCTCGGGGATAAGGGCAAGGGCGCGGGTGAAGGGGGCGGGGTTCATGGAATGCTTGAGGGGTGAGGGCATACCCCATAGGTGGCGGGGCGGGAAGCGTTTCGCAAGGCTGCGTCAGCCGCCACGCGGCGTCATGCTCGGGCTTGTCCCGAGCATAAGGGCCATATTCGGCCTCAATGCCCCGTCAGCACCAGCGTCTGAACCGGCAGCAACAGCGCCTGCATACGCAGGATCATGGCGTGCACCACGCCGACCGCATCGATGACATGGAGACCGATCCATTTGAAGGTGCCTATACCGGGGTCGGCGAGCGCATCGTGGTTGTTGGTATAGGCATTGGCGATGCAGCTGCCGCCGGGGGGCACGTCATCGAGGCCGCCGGGGAAGAGGGGCTGCAGGAAGACCGTCAGCGTGCCGGGTTTTGCCAGCTGCGTGACGTCGACGAGCTGATCTGTCGGGCGCAGCTGGCCGGCGGCGATCACGTCCTGCACCTCTGTCACCACCAGCGGGATGATGGTGAAGGGTTTGCCGACACAGGTGGCTTCGGCCACCATGCCGGGCTTCATGACCTGCGCCTCGATCTGGCCGAAACCGGCAACCAGCGTGCCGCGGCCGGCCTCTTCCGGCACGAGGATGCCGGCCGGACGCAACATGGCGTTCAGCACGTCGCCGCGCCGCAGCGTGAATTGCTGGACGGTGCCGCTGACGCCGGCCTTGACGACCGTCTTGTCAAGCTCGACCTGGGCCTGTGCCAAGGCCGCCTCGGCGCTCGCTTTCTTTGCCGGCAGGAGGACGTTGAGTTTGGTCTGCAGCGTTTCCTTGTTGGCATAGGCGGCGCTGACCGTGCCGCGCTGGCTTTCGACCGTATTGGTGAGCCGGTCTACCTCGCGGCGGGCAACGGCGTCGTTCTTCAGAAGCTGGGTCTTCATCTGCAGCTCGTCGATCGAGACCTGCAGGGCGCCTTCGGCCTGCCGGATCACGCCGTCGGCGCTGGCAAGCTCGCTTTCCGCCACCCTGGTCTCAGCTTCCACCTCGGCGATCTGCTTGTGCGCCACATCGAGCGCAGCCTTCTGGGCGGAATCGTCGAGGCGGAAGAGCGGCGCGCCGGCTGCGACTTTCTGGTTGACGCCGACATAAACCTCGTCGACCCGTCCGATGGCTTCCGGCAGTATGGTGACGGTGCGGAAGACGGCAGTGACGCTCTTCGTGGAGGGATGGAAATAGAAGATCATGGTGATCAGCGAGATGGTGAGCAGCAGACAGGCGGTTATGCCCCAGCGCAGCTCGTACCACATGCTGTAGAGCGTGATTTCGCGGCCGATACGCTTGTCCTGGACATAGCGTCGGTAGAGATAATCGGGAAGGATGGTCAGCATCGAGCAGAGCGTGAGTTCGAGCATGGTCAGATATCCTCCCCCCGCGGACCGGTCTTGATGGCCGGCTGGATCGTCTGCGCGCCGGGCTTGGCGCCATCATGCAGCAGATTTGCCGGGCGGGGCGGCTGCGTAGCGGCGGCCGGCACCGGGGCGATCGGCGCGCCTTTTACCGGGGCATTGGCGGCTGGGGTATCTGGGACTGGGGCATTGGCGACTGGGATCGCGATCACCGGCGCACCGGCCGCCCGCTCAGCGACTGGCGGAACAGTGGCCGCCGGCGAGATGCTGGCGGCGCGGCCGGCTTCGGCATCGCGGCTTGCGAGCCGGGCCAGCGAGCGGGCAATCGAATAGAGCGGCGTCGAAAAATCGGGGATGCGCACGAGGGCGAGCAGCAGGCCGATGATCCAGTAGATATGATTGTGGGTGAAGAGCGAGATCAGCGCCAGCACCGCGACGATCTCCAGCTGGCCCTTGTTGGCCCGGTGGGCGATCCGTTCGGGAACGGCGTGGAGCTGGAAGTAAAAATTGCCGATGACGAGAAGGATCACCAGCAGCAGCACGACGACGGCGACGAAGAGATAATCGGTCTCACCCGGCGCGGTGATGAAGCCCGGCACATGGTTGGTCAGGGCGGCGTGATAGGGCTGCGCCGCTGCTCCATCGGCTGCCATTGCGGTTTGGGCAGCCAGGAATGCTGTTGCGGCCGTCGCGCCGACGGCGCTCCAGTGGCGGCTGCGCTGCCTTGTCGTCTTGCTCCCCATGCCCATGTCCCCCCGAAAGGCATTTTAGTGTGGCCTTAAGTTTAGGCTCTTTATGGGCGACACGGAAGTGGGCAACCGGGAGTAGGGCGTAAAACTCCATGTCCAAGCCGGTAAAAAGGCGAATTCCATGCGGGAACAACCGTGCCGCCTATGTGTTTGTCTGCTTCCAGGCACAAAGGAGTACGACTGATGGTGACAATGGTTGGCAACGAATCGGACATCAAGGAATTGGTCAAGGATCTCATCTATCTCGAACATGATGCGATTGCGGCCTATGATTCCTGCATCGAGCGCCTCGACAACAAGCTGTTCGCCGGCCAGATCGCGGCTTTCAAGGCAGATCATCTGCAGCATCTCGACGTGCTCAGGGAAATGGCGCGCGAACTCGGCATTCAGGCGCCGACCGAAGGCGACATGAAGCAGATGCTGACGACGGGCAAGATCGCGCTTGCGGATATTATCGGCGACGGCGCCATCCTGAAGGCGATGAAAACCAACGAGGACGATACGGTCACTGCCTATCAGCGCGCCTTGCGCCACGAAGACGCCATCCCGGCATCGAAAGCCTTCTTCATGAAGGCGCATCTCGATGAGGAGCGTCATCGCGCCTGGATGGAGGAGAATGCGAAGAACGCGTGATGCGGTCATGGGCTAGATGTGACGGATGGATGCGCGAAAATCTCCCGAATCCATCGATGCGAACACGCAGCCGGCCTCAACAGGCTGCCATACGGGATTTCGCAAAGAGCGGGTTCGCGTTCCGAGCCGAACGGTCATGGAGAATGAGGCTGGCGGTTTGTCCGCCTCGTGCCGATCTCGTTGAAAGCCAGGGTGAATGATCGGATTATTCGCACGGCAGCTTTTCGGCGATCGCTTTAAACTGTTCGGCGGTAAACCCGGTCAGGGTCGGCATTTCCCAGTCGAAGAATGAAAGAAGTATCAAGAGAGCGCCTGGCTCCGGCCGAAGGCGTTTCGCAAGGTCACCGGAGGAATTCGGCCCCCAACCCAGCGCTCTCTTGATGGGATGATGATGGCAGCAGATGGTTGAGGGCGTGTCCTGATTATCTTTTGAGACGCCGCGCGAGCAGCGCGCCGGCATCGCCGATGACGATGGCCGGGATCAGCACCAGCGCCATGTCATTGATGCGCGGCGGCACATCGACGACGACGAGGTGGAGGCCAAACCAGGGATTGAGGATCTGCACCATGTAGATTGCCGCCCACCAGAGCCCGAAGGGGATGACGATGAGAAGGCGGCCGAGGCGGGTGGCGCTCCAGCGGTCGGTAGTTTCGGCGACGGCGATATCGCGAGCGGCCTCGATGCCCTTGATCGCTTCTTCGGCAGCAAGCTTCTGCTGATCGGTTTCAGCCTCTAGTTTTGCCTGATAGGCAGCGAGCAGCGGGCCGGTGAATTTCTCGATGATGCCGCCGAAGAGCAGGTCGCTCAGCCACTTCATTTCGCCCATCCGCAGCGGTGCGCCAGATAATACCAGCTTTCGGTTGTTGCCGCGATGAGTGCGCCAGAGGCGACCTGAAGCGCCATAGCAACATCGGGATCACGCGAAATCATCTCGCCGAGATCGGGTGCGATCAGCCCCCGGGTGACGAGGGCGGCGGCGAGGTAACGCAAGAGAATGCGGATGAAGACGAGGGTCATGTGTGCTGCCTTGTTGTGATGGATGGCGGCAGGATGGGCCGAGGAAAGTTGTCTGGGTGAAATCACGGCTATTCTGGACGCAGGCCGCGCCACGCTTCAGCCCGAAGCTACAGAAACCGCGCCAGCGCGCCTGAGACGATCGCCTTGATCAACAACCCGGCAAGCGGTGTCAGCACGATGGCGACGACCGCCCAGAGCGCCTTGCCAATGCGGTTTGCGAGTTTTTCGACGCTGCCTTCGATGCGCAACAGGGCAGCGTTGATATGCGGCTGCTGGGCTTCCAGCGAGACGACGCGCTCCTTCAAATCGTTGATCCTGCCATGCAGCTTTTCAAGCTCGTTGCGGGTCGTTTCATCCATGATGCCATTCCTTGTTTGGCATCATGGATAGGGTGCGGAAGGTTGAGAGCGAAAATCACCGCACCGCGATCTTTGCCAGGCCGGCATTCGCCGTGCTGAGCATCGCGTCTGCGGGCGACTCCGCCGACAGGCCGGTGGCTTCGAGGATTTCGGTGATATGCTCGTTGCCGATGCCAAGATCGCCGCGCGGCGGGCGGATGGCCTTTACGAGCGCCCTTGCATCGCTCGCCGTGCCGGAGGGCGGGCTTTGCGTATCGCGGATCTCGGGTAGGGCGGCCATGACTGAATAGCCGGTATGCTCTGCCAGATATGCCGGCCACGTCGCGTCATGATCGTGTCCGCCGAGGACGGCGGTAAACACCCTGTCCGTCGTGGCGAGCGCGATCATATCCATGGCAAGCGCAATGCTCTGCCGGGCGGTGGCATCCTGATCGGTGGCTTCAGCGCTTTGATCTACGCCTGCGGCGCTGGCCCTGAACTTCTCTGCGAGATGCGCGCCGAGGGCCTTGAAGAGGCGCTGGGTTTCGTCCCCGTCGGCATGGGCCGGGAACGGGTTGAATATCGCCCGCTCCATGGCGGTATCGGCATAGGCAATGGCATTCGCTTCATCCCCGCCAAATTGCGTGAGCCCCTTGTGATAATGCGCGAGCCAGGCCGGTATTTCGATGAAACAGTATCGCAGCGTCCCCTCAAGCCAGCCGGTCAGCGTCTTCCACGCCGTTCGGGCATCCGAAAAGGCCTGACGACCAAGCATGAGGGATGAGCGGATGGTGACCTGGTCGATGATGCCGGGGCGGAAGGCACTTTGAAGTGCCGTGGCGAAATCGCCCCTGCCTGTTGCGGCGATGATGTCGCCCAGCCGGTAGCGGTGCGAAAACGCTGTCGCGAGATCTTTGGCGAGGCTTGTTGCGGTGGCGTTCTTTTTCGTCAGGCGGGCCATGCGGCCGATGCCGTCTGCGGCGCGCAGTTCGCCCGCGCCGGTTTCGTCCAGCCAGACTTTCAGGCGGTGCGCGACAACGAAGGTTTTGGTCCGATCGAAGGCATCCCCCAGACTTGGATCGTCCAGCAGGCGTCTTGCATTGGCAAGCGGCTCGCAGAATTCGAGATCGTAGAGCAGATGATTGACGTGCCGGTGCAGCACGGCGATATCGAGATCGAGCGGCCGGGCCTTGAGATCGGTGCGGGACCGGCCGTGGCCGGCCTCGGTTTGCGACTTGGCGACGCGGCCTGATGCCAGCGCCTGCGCCCGGTCCGGCGCCGCATCCGCGCCGTCATAGGCCAGCGGGTAGTAGCCGCCCTTCAGCGCCCTGCCGGCGATGGTGACGGGAGTGGGTTCGACCCATCGCGGTGCGACGCCGGTCAGACGCTTTTCGCGCGCGGCGATATCGGGCTGGAAGGCGGCGAGATAATCCCACACGGACTGCACGAAATCCGCATCGCGCGCATCCAGTGAGGCGAGCACGGCGGCAAGCCCGGCTTCATCGAACGCGCCGGGGATGCGAGCATCTGTCAGGCGCCGGCGGTTCGCCTCATTGCCGGTATTGAGCGCAATGGCGATCGCCTCCCATTTCGACAGGGACTGGCCAAGGGCCGCGATATAACGGGACTTGCCCATCTCGCTGATCTCTTCTGGGGAATAGACATCATAGAGCGCCTGCAGGTCGGTGGCGGCCTTCTGCCGGCGTAACGCAAGCCGGTCTGCGGCCGCATCGAGCGGTGTCTTGATGGCCTGGTATGCAATGCCGCCGATCTGCCGTAGCTGTGTGCTCGCCTCCAGCGCGGGGTCGAGGTGCGGGAGGTCCAGGAAAACGGAGGCAGCCGGTGGTGGGGCTTTGCCGATGGCATCGGCGAGCGCGGTGACGATCTCGTCATAATCCGCATCGCCATCGGCATTGGTCAGCCGGCTGGCGCGCTCTGCGGCATGTTCGAGGTTCTTCACCGCCGCCATGACGGCGCGGAAACGCTCCAGCGTGATCTCCTTGTAGGACTGGCGCCCGGAGGCGATCAGCACGCTATCGGCAATGGCAAGCTCGTTTTCCCTGCCGGCTTCCTTCATGGCCATCATGTAGTTTCTGAGGGCGATGCGCGGATCACCCTGTCCACCCGGCTGACCTCCGGTCTGACGATCCGCCCGCCCTCCGAGACCGTAGCGGTCGAGCAGGGTGTCGATCGCGCCGACATAATCGATACGGCCGTTGTCTCGAAGGACGGCCGCGGCGAGCCTTTCGCGCGCGGGGCCGCTTACGAGGCTTTGCGCTTCGGCCTCGAATTTTTCCACCTCGCCGATAATGTCGAGGCTATCCGCATAGATCGCGTGATTGAGAAGCTGGCGGCGTTTGGCGGTGATCAACCTGGCGATACGCTCGTCCTGTCCATGAGGGGCGGCGTCTGCATCGCCGGCAGCTTTGCGGCTTGCCCTCTCGCGCCATGCCTCATCCTGCGCCAGTTCGTTACCCAGCCTGATAGCCTCGATAGCGGTACGCCTGCCGGCCGCGAGGAAGCGCGCGCCGTCCATGGCATCGGCCACCTCCATCCCCGCGGTTGCCGAGAGCGCATAGGCCCTGGCTTCGTTCGCCGTCAGGGCCTCGCCGCTGCCGGCGGCCTCGACGATCGCCTGCAATTCGGCCGCCAGCCATTCCGCCCGCCTGTCATTATGCACGGCGGCGATTGCCCTTTTCTCGGCAGACCCATCGATCAGCATGTCGCCGTGCCGTTGCAGCATCACGCGGTCGACCTCGAAAGCGATCGCATCCGCGCGAGGCGGGGCCAGCGTCATGGCCGCCACCAGCTCATCGCCGGAGCCGAGGTCGAAGAGATCGGCGACGATATCCGGATCGAGTCCGCCGTCATCGGCATAGAGGGAGTGCTTGCCGCGGGGCAGGGCTTCGAGGATGGCGGCGCCATAGCGCACCACGAGCGTGGCCTTGTCGAAACGGATGTCACCTGATGGTGGCGGTGTTTGCGCATCGAGCCATCGGCGGTTCGCCATCCATTCGGTGGCGCGGTAGAGGCCGGTGGCGTCGATCTCTTTTTCGACCTCGCGCTGTACGGCAGCTTTTTCCGCTTTGTAAGCCTTCTGCCCCTCTCGCCGTACAGGCTCCATCATCTGCCGCAGAAGGCGGGCTTTTGCTTCCTGCGAGGCCAGCGCGCGCAGTTTCAGCAGCCGATCGTAGTGCGGCTGTGTCAGGCCGGCATCTTGCGCATTGGCAAAGACGGGTTCATCGCCGCCGACATTCTGTTCCGCCATCTCGATTGCGGTGTCGCTGGCGAGCATCCGAAAGAAGATGGCGGCGATGTCGGGGGCGAGGGAAATGTCGAGGGCGACGAGGCGGCGGTAGATCGAGAGCAACCAGTCGCGGAATTGCTCGAAGACGCCGCGCATCTCGGGTGAGGGTGCTTTGGCTTCAATCAGATAGGTTTCGGCGGCGCGGGCGAAATGGGACTGCATGCCGGCGTCGATGGCGGCGTCTTTATGAAGACTGCCGGTAGTGTCGTGGTCGAGGACGGCGAGTACGTCTTTTGCGGTGACTTTGATACCGGATGCCGCGCGAACGGAATCGGCTGCGATGGCGCGGGCGTTTGCGCGCCACCAGTTTTCGAGATGGGCGAAATCTTCGGTCACGATGGGGATATCGTGTGCCGCCATGTCCTGCATGGTTTGAAGGAAGTAGCGGCTTGTTCCACGCAGCACCGTAGAGAGATCCGGCTTGCGAAAAATGTCGAGGATCGCAACGCCGTCGGCGCCGTTCGGAATGTGCGGACCGGAATTCGGATTACGATTTGGACGGGTAAAGAGAGCGCTGGTTGCCGTGGGAATATATGCTTCCGCTGTCTGGCTATCGGGTAAAGGCTGAGCGGACAGAACCTCGCTCGTGGGTGAAACGTCGGTCAGATTGTTCAATGGGGATCCTCTCGGCAAATCGACTAGCGGTCACGGGTTTGGTGGGGGCTCCTGATGCTCAGCCCGTCTGGGTAGCGCTTCGTGTTTCCGGAATTCGCGACGCGCCCCATCTTCTGCGCGGTGGGATCGGCATTGCGAGAATGCGAAACCGCGTAGTCATCGACCTTTTGGTTGCCCACGTATCCAGTGGCGATGTAGGGGCCGTTCTGCTTAACTCTCGGATTGAGACCGGGCGCAGGCACGCCGACATGCGAAGCAATGGCTTCGGAATGGTTGAGGGCGTCGGCGCCGAATCGCATACTGTCCCTGAAGTCCGCGTCCGCTTTGGAAGGAGTGGATTTGGCCAGGTAGTCGGTGGTTGGCATCTTCAGATCGCTGCCGGTATCCTTTGCCACCTGCATGGCGGGAGTGCCGTTCAGCCCGAACGGATCCGCGCCTGTCGCCTTTCCATAGTTGTCCACACTCTCGGGCGACGTGTAGAAGTGCTCGACTTTGGTGTCTTTCAGCACTTCTGCGGTGTGCTCTCGATGCCCTTCAGGGTCGCGCTGGCGAAATTTAGACGACTCTGCTGTCGTCGCCAGTTCTTCAAATTGCTGGCGGTCCTGAATCGCCGCTTCGGGTTTTGATGCGGAAATGTGCAGGGAACCGCGACCACGCGTGAGCATCCTCAAAGCCACAGTGGCGGCATCCTGGATGATTTCCTTGCCGATGCCGGCAACGCCTCCCGCGACAAAGGTGGCAGCAACTTTCTCGGAGAACTCCTGCTTCGGATCGATGAAATAGTGCTTGGCCGCATTCTGTGCGACGAGTTGCGACGCCTGTGCTCCACCTTCCTTGAAGCCTACAGCGATCCATTTCTGCAGGAACGAATTCAAATACACGCGCTTCAGGACTGGCGACGACACTCTGTCGAAAGGGATCTTGTCGACAAGTGCGGTTGGGGCGTAAGCCCACGCCGCGAGGCTCTGCTGACCTTCGCTGAGATTGGCTTTTCTCGCGGCAGCAGCACCGTCGCCGGCAGCGCGCAGGAACTCCACTCCAGTACCGGCGAAGCGTCCAATCGTTACGGTTGCCACAATGTTGGGAAGATTGGCGCCCAAAATTTCGCCGGTCATGCGACCCCAGCTGTTCTCGTACCCAGCTGCCGGGCGAAAAATAGTTTCGCCAAAGTCTCCGACGTAGGCACCCTGGGTCTGAAGGTACTGGGAAAGATTGTCCCACGTGGAGTCGAACCGTGCCTTTGCCTGGTCGGCGGTCAGGCGTCCCGCTCGGACGTCCCTCAAGACTCTTTTTGCAGTTGCCGCTTGGAACCATGAAAGCTTGTCAAGTTCCATGTCCAGCAGGGCATAATCCTTGTCTGAAAGGCTTGCTGCTTTGGAAATCCTGTCAATGCGGGCGAGCTCCTCCTCCGATTTGGGGATGTACATAAGCTGGCCGGTGCCTTCGACGATACGGCCCGTTGCCGTCACGGCGGCGCTGGCAGCGCCCTTCGGTACCTCCACCAGGTTCTGCCCGAATTCTTCGGTTCTTTTGACGATGTCGCTGGAAGAGGATGCCAGCAACTTGCGGACTTCCTCCGGCGTGGTGCCGTGCGAGCGAAGCGCGTCCAGATAGAATACGCCGTCGGCGGCATCGAGCGCGTCCTGTGCGTAGAGCTCCTGTTTCAGCGCGTCGGCCTGTTCGTCGGTTGCGTCTCTCGCGTCGATGATTTTTTCAATCAGCGCATCTTTTTTCCTGGTTTTCTCGCGGGGATCGTCTTCGCCGACTTGCTCGCTCGATCCGGCGGGAGGATCAGAGGGCGAAACGGCAGATTGCGCACCTAGAGCTATATTTTCCGAAGGTGCAGCGTCGGTCTGCGGGATGGGCTGAACTGAAACTTCACGCGGATCGGGAGATTGAGCGTTCGCGCTCGCTGGCCCGGCAGATGGAGACGCAGGCCGCGGATTGCTGACTTCTTCGGGTGGCGGATTGCCGGGTTGGACTGTAGGTACAACCGGCTCCAACGACGGGGCGGGCTGCTCCGAGGCGGGGCCGGGAGGTTTAGCAGACGGCATACCGGGAATCGTAGAGGGGCCGGTAGGCCCCTCCGCTGTAGGCCTTACGTCACCGAAACCCTTTGGCCTCTGGCCGAACCGTTGCGCCATCTCCTCGAAGGAACATAGGTTGTAGACATCATCCTTCGCCAGAAGAGCGGCCGTGGGATTCTCGCTGCACCAGGTCGCCGTCCGCGGCGACATCGACAGAACCAGTCTGTTGCGTTCGGCGTCGATAATTCCCTGAACAAACTCGCGATTCCCCGTGATCATCTGTGGGGGGACGGTTTTTCCGGTCGTTTCCGATAACTTACGCGCGAGACTAAGATTTTCCGCAACCTCATCTGGATTTTCATCCGAGGATTGAATAATGCTGCTTGCGGTGGCTGCGGCCTGCTGGTCCCGCTTCCGCGACAAGGCGTTATTGTCCTGCATGCTATCCATGACTGTCTCCCATTCGGTCGAGAGACAGGGTTAGGTGCGCAAGGGTTGTTTTATAAATCGGGGGGAAATGCCGATGGCAAACGAGACTGATGTGCGTGGGGCTTCGGCCGGAGGCAATAGCGGCAGATTGGCAATCGCGATCCTGGCTGCGGTCGCGCTGGTCTGCGAAATCGCAAGGTTCATCACAGTTGGTGCCTATCCGGCGGCTGGCTTGCCCAGATTTATCGGCGAGACAATAGGCGGCGCGGCGCCGTCATTCATATTGGGCCTGATCGTGTTCTCAGTCGTCCGGTCCTTCCGACGCCGGCCTGGACGGCCATTCGCTGGCCTGCTTAGCGGAATGATCGTCGTCCTTGCCGTATCCTATGCGCAGTACAGGGGCGAGCTCCTTCACGTGGGCTAACTCAATAGCGTAGCGTGAGCGTAACGGGGGCAGTATGTTTTCGAAGAATTTCGGCCATCGGCTGGCCGCGGCCGTGATTGCGATCTCTTCCTCTCTCGTCTCCTTCGCTTTGGGAGTTGCCGGTCAGGACACCCGTTTCCCGCCGGAATTTCTCTTCGGCATCAGGGCGGGAGACAGCTACGAGAGCATCCTGTCGCGGCAGGGCTGGTATGCCTGTGGCGATGCCAAAAGACAGGCCGCCTGCTTTGACGAGGCAAGGGTTCTCGGCCAGGTCGGCAAGTATGAGATTGGAATGGTGGAGGGCAGGGCATATCTCGCCCTCTTCACGCCGTCTGGTCCTCACGCCTTCTGGCCGACGGTCAGAGCAACGAAGACTTTCAATGGTGGTGTCAGCAACCTCGTCGAATTCCCGACCAAGAACGCGGATATCGATGTGGTCAAGGCGGTTCATGATCTCGGTCCCAAGGAGGCGTTGAACAGGTTTTCGCGTTATCTGGCGGACGGCAATCCGAATCTGCAGCGGGTGACGATCGTTCCAATGGATCTGCCGCCGGAAACGGCGTTCCCTGATGCCAAGGCCTATCTGAGAAGCCTGCCGCCGGGTGCAGTCGAGATTTCCGTATCGCTCTATTTCGATGAGCTGACGATCGTGAGTTTTCTGCCTTCGGCCTCGCAGCGACGGATGCTGTTTCCGGGGCATTGCATCGAAAATTGCGAAGCTGAGGCGCCGGATGGCAATTAGTGAAACATTGGGGAGAGTGCAACCATGGGGTTCATGGAAATTATCGTCGTCTTGCTGGTTCTTTACGTCTGCAATCGCCTGTCGGAGCGGAGGCATTGCCCACGGGCTTCTTGTTTTCGCTTGCCATATGGCTGCTGACGGTGCTGGCCGCCTTCGTTGGCCTTGCAGCAGTGCTCTTCATCAAGGGCAGCCTTCCGCACCCCTATGTCACGAGCGGTGAGATCATCATCAAGGAGATGCAGAACTTTTTCCTGGCTCTGATTGCTTCGCCCTTTGTCGTCTGGTTCTACCGAAACAGACGCCGGGCGAAGGCCGCCGCACCGCCGGCAGATGGCTGATCGGCAGGCGGAACCGAGCGCCGGCGGGCAGGGCGCCCGCCGGTCCGTTGATGGGTTTCAAAAGGCTTCGCGGCTGTCGCTTCTCGGATCCCCCTCGATCTGGTGCGGCCGGTAGAGATCGCCACGGGCGTTGCGCCGCCAGGGGCGGGCGAGATTGGCCGGGTCGGTGGTGATCTCGGCAATTGCGATGCCGGGTCTGCCATCATCAGGGCAACGAGCTGCCCACTGGCCCTTGGGGCCGGCGATGCCGCAGGGGGCGATGACGCTTTGCGGCGCGTGGGCGGCGTAGCTCACCCAGAATGTGTTGCTGGCCGCAACTCCCAGGACTTCAGCGGCGAAGGGAGGGGCGGCGGAGGGGACTTCGCCGGATGTGGCGAAGAGCACGCAATCGACGTCGAGCCGCTCATATTCGGTGAAGATCTCGTGATAGTGCGACTCTATGCCGGCAGCGCAGCCGAAGCGCATGCCGTCCACCTCAAAGGTGACGGGAATCCTGCCCGGCGAATACATGAAGGAAATCTTGGTGTGGGAAAGCAGGCGCTCGTCATAACGCGTCACCAGTTCGCCCCGATCGGAAATGACATAGAGGCTGTTATGTGGCCGGTGCGGCGGGGTCAGCCGATGGGGGGCGCCGAAGACCGTCCAGAGCTTCAACTTCTTTGCGTGCTTTCTCGTCTCCTCCAGCTCCTCGCACAGGACCTCCCATTGGTAACGGCTCCAGTCGGCAGCGCCGATCTCCCTGGGGCCGATTTCGGAGAGGAGGCGTTTGCTGGGAAAGCAGAGCGTTCCCTCCGGGAAGTGGATCAGCCGGGCGCCGGCCTTGCTCGCCTGGCGCATTAGGTGGCGCGTCTCGGCGCCGTTGGCGCGGAATGCTGCGGCATCGCGCGGATCCAGGCAGACCGAAGTCTGGGCGACCGCCAGCCGCAGGGATTCGCCGGCGGGCTCATCCGTCGGCTTCTTGCGGATATTGCTGAGGGCTGAAGTATAGGATTCGCCGGTTCGTGCGGCGCGGGCGCGAACCTTGCGTTTGAGATTTCCATTCTGGGTCATGGTCTGGCCTTTCCGTCACGGACGCATGTTCCCCGGCAACCACGCCCGAGCGGTCGGACCTAGGTTTTCGAACCCGAGACGGAAGTCCCTTTGCCTCCGTTTTGAAGACCCTGCCGGGGAGGATCGCTGGAGGTTGGGCGCAGGCCACGCCTGACAAGAAAGATGTCGATGCCGTGGCGATTCGTCAATCTGGGAAGGGCCGCGAAGAAGGGGTCGGCGAACGCAGCGGAACATCCGCCGCGTTTCGGCTCCTCACGTAGGGTCAGGCGCCTTTCGCTGCGGCAATGCCGTCGAGTTGCGCCATCGTGTCTGCCGACAATTCGATGTCGGCCACCGCGAGGTTCTCCCTGAGATGGCCGCGCGAGGAGGTCCCGGGGATCAGCAGGATGTTCGGCGCGCGCTTCAGGAGCCAGGCGAGGGCCACCTGCAGCGGCGTGGCGCCCAAGCGGGTAGCGACATCAGAGAGCGTCGAGGACTGCAGGGGCGAGAAGCCGCCGAGCGGGAAGAAGGGCACGTAGACGGTGCCTTCGGCGGCGAGCTTGTCGATCAGCGGATCATCGCCGCGGTTGGCGAGGTTGTACTGGTTCTGGACGCAGACGATCTCGGTGATCCTGCGGCCGTCATCCACCTGTTTTGCCGTAGCGTTCGACAGGCCGATATGTTTGATCAGGCCCTGCTGCTGCAGCTCGGCGAGAACCGTGAGCGGCGCTTCGAGCGAGCCTTCGGCCGGGCCGTGCACATCGAACATGGCGCGCAGGTTGACCACCTCGATGACGTCGAGGCCTAGATTCCTGAGGTTGCTGTAAATCGCTGCCGTCAGCTCTTCCTTCGAGAAGGCGGGATTCCAGGAAGCGTCGGCCCCGCGCAGCGCGCCGACCTTGGTGACGATGACGAGATCCTCGCCATAGGGGTGCAGCGCTTCCCTGATGATCTGGTTGGTGACGTGCGGGCCGTAGAAATCGCTGGTGTCGATGTGGTCGACGCCGCTTTCAACCGCTTCGCGCAACACGGCGATCGCTTCGTTTCGATCCCGCGGCGGGCCGAAGACGCCCTTGCCGGCAAGCTGCATGGCACCATAGCCGAGCCGTTTTACCATGCGGTCGCCGAGTTTGAAGGTTCCGGATTTTTCGACAGTAGACATGAATTCTGGATCTCCGTTTGAAGGCAAGGCCACGTTGACGTGAGAACGGAGATAAGCCTCTAACATTGCTTCGGCAATTGGCTATAATCCGGACAGGCTGTCCGGCACAAAGGACAATGATCTGAGGCGGGGATATGAAGCAGGGCGGCCCTGAAATCAGCGATGTCAGAGCTTTTGTCGCCGTAGCGAGAGCCGGCGGTTTCCGCGAGGCCGAGCGGGCAGGCCATATGAGCTCATCGGCGCTCAGCGATGCGGTGCGCCGGCTGGAGGCGGAGCTTGGTGTCAGGCTGCTCAACCGTACGACACGCAGCGTGGTGCCGACGGAGGCCGGTCGCGGGCTGATGGAGCGGCTCGGCCCCGCCTTCAGCGAGATCGACGCGGCGCTTAATTTCGTCAAGGATTTTCGCAATCGTCCGGCCGGCACGCTGAAGCTCAATGTGCCCGTCAGTGCCGCAAGGCTGGTGCTGCCGCGCATCGTGCCGCCGTTTCTGAAAGCCTACCCGGATATCCGGCTCGAAATCGTCACCGAGGAGAATTTCGTCGATATCATCGCCGCCGGCTGCGATGCCGGTATCCGCTATGACGAGCGGCTGGAGCAGGATATGATCGCGGTGCCGATCGGCCCGCGCATCCAACGTTTTGCCGGCGGCGCCTCAGCTGCCTATCTCGCCGAACATGGGCGGCCGGAACATCCGCGCGATCTCCTCCACCATGCCTGTATCCGCGGGCGTTTTGCCGGCCGTGCCATCCCGGTGTGGGAATTCGAGCGCGACGGCGAGTTTGTCAAGGTCGATCCGCCAAGCCCGCTGATCGTCCAGAATGGCGGCGGCACCGATCTCGCCATAGATGCGGCGGTTGCCGGAACGGGCGTCATCTTCACCTTCGAGGACTGGCTGAGGCCCTGTTTCGAGAGCGGCGCGCTGGAGCCGGTGCTGGAGCCCTGGTGGGAGAGCTTTTCCGGCCCCTTCCTCTATTATCCCGGCCGTCGCCTGGTGCCGACGCCGCTGCGCGCCTTCATCGATTTCATCAAGGCGATGCCGCGGGAAGAGTGAGCAGAGATCATTCGGCCCGCAACGTGGTAGAGTGGGACGGGCGATGCCTTCGCCGCATCGCCGTCACCAACACCGTTGTAGTGACGATTGGAGGGGGAAGATCATGAGCGACGCAAGCAATAAGACCGGCAAGGCAGGAGCGAGATGAAGCTGGAGATCATTGTCGTGCCCGTGTCGGATGTCGACGGGCCAAGGCCTTCTATGGCGGGCTCGGCTGGCGCCTCGATGCAGACTATTCCTTATGATGGCCGAGCAGACCGGGGAGGCTGCTGCCGCAATGAGGAGATTGCAAGCGGGGCCGGATTAAACCGGCCCGCCGGCTGTTTTACGATAGCTCACATCACGCAGGCTCGATCAGTGCCGCCCATCTCCAGAGATCGTCCATCTGGTTTGGCGGAATGCCCATGGCCACCGCGAGCAGATCAATGCGCGAATCTTCGCGCGCATAGTCCTGTGCGTCTTCGATCATGATGCGCACCGTTTCCTTGTCCTTCGCCGACAGATCGGACAAGCGGTCGACGGCCGAGAGGACATCGGCCTTGAAGATCGGCGGTTCGAGTTCGAGAGCGGCTAGCCAGAGCTGCCACTTCCGGAGGGGAGGGAAGCGATCTTCCGATCCCGTTGGGTCGCGAAGGTATTTCGCAATGGCGGGCTCTTGGTCGTCATGAGCGATGAGATCCAAATTGGGCTGATCACGGGTGAATATTTCGAGGATCGTCCCGGCTCCATCGTAGCGAACGTACACAGTGGTCATGCAAATAGCCTCTTGCAGGTGTAATCATGCCAGCCGCATACCAAGAAGGAGGCAGAACAGGCGGTGCTTGTCACCGCGGCGTACCTCCAGAGCTGACCATTAACATTGCTGCGCGCCTTGCCTGCTGCAGCACTTTGGTCGGGATAATCATTGCCTGAGCGCGATCGGCATCGCACTTGATGGGCAGCACCGGTTGTGTAGCTGGCAGCAGCGGCATCTGAGACAATCCCGAGGCAGTCTTGTCCCGTGCTTGCAACAACGGTGTCAATCAGCACCCAGACATCTACACTCAGTCCCACAGGGATATTGCTCGGTATTGCCAAGCCCTGCACATTGGCGTTGGCCGTGAACCACGTATAGGTATCGGTTTTGACCTCGTTGCCCGTTTGCCAGAACGGAACGATATTCCCCGATGCGTTTGTGATGACGAGGCCGACGCGGCTCCCGGGCAAGCATTCCCACCCGGCCGGCTTCGTGACTCCTGCCTCTGATCCCGACAGCGACATGACGAAATCTGTGGTGCCATCTGATAAATTCCTGATGGCATACAGGAAATAGGTTTTTGACGCCTGCACAGCCCCCGTATCGAGTAGCTGAACAAGCGTTTTTGCCGTCACAAGGGTTGTCTGATGCTTCTTGCCGCCAAACCAGCCAACGCCCGGGGCGATGGTTACGGACGCAACGCCGGCATAAGCGGGGATGAATCCTGTAAAGAAATCAAGTCCGGTAGCAACACAGACATATTTGACAACACTACTTGCCAGAACCTTCTTTAGACCCCAGCCTGCCGCACTGTCCGCAATGGCGAATTCGTCGGCATCGACGATGTCGGTCTTTGCTGCTGCACCGTGAAGCCAGCCGGCAAGGGTATTGGCAACGTCGTTGTAGATCGCGAGCGTCTTGCGATACCAATGAAAGGCTGAAAATAGCCCTCCCGAACGAGCGACCGGAGTATCTTCCGGATTCGTTGCATAGGCGGCCGCAAGGCCAGCGCTGGCATTTGCGTCCGTCGCCGACTGAGCCGCTTCAGCGGCTTTTTGCTGGGCAGTTTGCGTCAGATCGGCAACATTGGGAATGTCATCGGCAATATCAGCCACAGTCTCCAGGTATTGCGAGACGGCGGCGACGGCCTCCAGCGCATCGCCTTTGCCGCTGAGCGCCAGAACGTCCGCAATCAGCTTGTCGATCGTTGCTGAATCGAACGACGGCGGGATGGTGACTGCACGGGCCGCTCTCTCCTTGAGTTGCTGGAGCCTCATCACGACGAGGTCAAGCGCCTGCTCGACTGTCTCCGCATAATAGGCGCCTTGGTTTTCCAGATCGGTTTCCTGAGTGAAGGGCACGTCCAGCAGCAGAGTTATCCTGGTGCCGTCCGCCGGAGCCGGCACGATGACCGCGCTGCCGCCGCCATCGTTGCCAGCGCCGGTCACTGTGTAGTCGGCGTCGAGTACCAGGATCGAATCCGTGCCAGATGCGTCCGTCCGGATCACCTGGAGATGATGGGGCTCCAGGATTTTGAACTGGTATTCGAAAGCCATGGTGACGCCGTCCCCATTATACGGGCCGGATCGGTTTATCTCGCTCGAAATGGTCATATGATTGTACCTCTGGTTTCCTGAACCATAGGCTCAGGAAGGTTGTCGGCCTGACGTGGCGACTATCGGCCTTGAGCGGCGAGACGGTCTTGCCTCGTCACGGGGCTGTGACAGCAGGCGCTACGGCCATGTCTGCGGGCCGCAGCACTATATCAATGCGTGGCTGGCGGTGGCGGACGGCGGATGAAGTGGTAAGGCTGAAGGGGAAATTCGAGAAGGCGTCGGTCGGAAAGTGAGGCTTTTGCCAGGGTGCCTGCGATTTCTCGCCGCCAGGTTTTCCCTGTCACTCAGCGATTAAGTATGGATGTCTCGTACTCATTCACAATTTCGTCCTGAGACGGCTTCCTGCGGTTTTTCTTCGTCAAATCCGCCTCGATCGACTGCCTGAGATCGCGTGGAATATCCTGATATTCTACGGCGATATCGTAGCTCTGATCGTCGGCAAGCGAGTTTGCCTGATAAAGGCGGCCGCGCTCCTTTGTGGGATTCCAGCCAGTGACGAATGAGCCCGGCGAGCTGATGACGATCGGGAACAGCAGGCGGTTGATCATTTTCTGGATGTCGCTCTGGGTCGGGTTCTGGCCGTCGTTCTTGTCCTTGAATACGTCCATCTGATCCAGGAGCGCTAACCGGAACTCGGCGACGCGGTGCGGGACACTGTAGGAGGTGGCGAAGCCGCCGTCCTGGGCGAAGAAGCCGAGCGATTCCAGCTGAGGTTTCGCGAGTTCGAAGGCACTATTGATATCCAGGCTTTCGAGCCGGGCCTGGCGCTGGTCGGTGAGGGCCATCTGCCGCCAGCCGGTGACCTTTTCCCAGTCCTTGTCGGAGAGCTTGGAGCGATATCCAAGGAGATCAATCTGCGAGAAGGCCGCCGGATCCCTGGCGAACTCGGTCTGCAGGTCATAGAGCGTTTGCGTGTCCGTCGCCGGCTGGCCGTAGGCGCGGACCTTTTCCTTGTAGTCGCGCAGCGCCAGCATGCCGGATGGGCCGATGGCCTGCTGGATGTGGACGGGCAGTTTCGTCGGGTCGAAGGTCGGGTCGGCGATGACCTCGTTGTTGGCCCATTCCTGTACCTGCACACGCTGGCCGTCGATCGCCTTCTTCAGCGAGACGGTATAGCCGTTCAGCTGTGCCTCGGTGGCGGCGCGCAAGGCGGGGTCGGCGATGCTGTTCAGGCTTTCTTCGATCCTGCGCAAGCTCTCGGGATTGTAATTCGGCAAGGACATGGTTTTCTCGTCGACGGTGCCGGATGTGCGGAAGCCGATGATCTGGTTTGCGGCATGAGCCGTCAGCGCGGTTTCGCCGGCGCGTCTGGGATCGCGGCCGAGCACGAGGATGTTGCCGTCAGCGTCGTAGCCGCGGAAGATGCCGATCTGACCCTTCTCGCGATCATCCGGGGTGTTGCCGCCGTTCTTCCCGGCACCTTTGCTTCGAGGCGAGCCGAGCACGACGATGTCGCCGGGGCGGGGTGTCTGCGTCGGCAGGCCGAAATGGCGGAAGCTTGTGGCATCGGCCGCAGTGCTTCCGGTGGGGCCTGCGGCCGTGCCGAGGACGGCTCCCGTGACATCGGTCAACCAGGGCTGGAGCGACGGAGCGACCGTGGTGCCGGCGGCATTCCTCACGAAGCTGGCCACCGCCAGATCGTCCTTCACCTTGCCGGGGAAGGTAAGCGTGGCGGCAACGGTGCGGAAATCCGCCGGGCCGCTCGGCTGGCGCGGCGGGGTCTGAGTGGTCGACACCTGCGGGCCGGCGGGTTGCTGGCCAGTTGTTTGAGAGCGGGCGATCTGCGGGGCTGCTGTCTTGCCCGTCGAAGGCTGCGCGCCAAGTGTGCGGGTTCCCCCGGTTCTGCTGCCGACACCATCCGTCTCGAGGCCGGTGGTTCTTGCGCCTGCTGCGGAGGACTGAACCGGGCTGTCGATCTGCGGCTGGCCGCCTGTACCGCTATCGGCGTTTGCGGGAGCGGCATTGGCGTCAGGCACACCGGTATAGGTCGGCGGCCGGCCGGCGATGATGTCTGCTGTGTTCTGCCGGGCCTTTTCCTCGGTGACGGCGGGCTGCAGCGATTTCAGCAGGGCGGTGCTGTCGGCCGGCAGCATACGGTCGCCGGCGTCTTTCACATATTGCTCGGCCTTGATGGCGCTGTCATTGGCGATGCGCAGCGCGACATTCTTCGTCGTGTCGGAGACGAACCGGGCGCGTTCCTGGTCGAGCCTTTCCTGGCTCCAGCCCTGCATATGGCCCTGATGCTCTATCTCGGCTACACCCTTGCCGATCTCGACATCCACCTTGGCCGGATCGCTGTAGACGGCGACGGCGCCGGCGCCGGCGGATTTGATGCTGTTGGCCGAAGTCTCGGCAAACCACGCCTTGCGCTGGTCGAATGTGTGGCGGATCGTGCTGTCCAGGAGCGTGTTCATGCTGGCGCGGCTGGTCTCTTCATAGGTGCGGGCAGCACCCGGCGTCAGTCCCTTGCCGAATTCGGCGCGCTTCTGCTCGGCCAGCTTTTCGAAGGCGGCGCGGCCTTCCACGGCGGCGCGGCCGGTCAGTGTCAGGAAGCCGCTCTTGCCGTAAAGCCCGTCGCGCTGCCAGTCATTGAGTTTCGTCTGCGCATCCTTGGCGGCATTCGCATTGTCAAGCTTCTCCACCTCTACCACGGCCTCGCCGAGCGTGCCCATGCCGGTTGCCAGCCCCTGCATGCCCTTGCCGATGGCGGCGCCGAAGGCCTCCGCATCGGCCCTGACTGTGAAGCCCTCGGTATATTCCGGGCGGAGTGCTACGCGCTGCTGCGTATCCTGATAGGTCGGAACAGTCGGCATTCTTCACCTCACTTTATATATCCAAGCGTTTTCGCCTGCGTGTAAACCTTGCCCGAGCCGCCGAGGATCGTTCCCACTGCATCGAGATAACCGCCCTTGACGGCGGCGTCGGCGCGCATGCGGTCGAGTTTAGCGCCCGCGAGCTGATTGGTACCCTGCACCTTATAGCCGTAGGCCTCGCGATAGGCATTGGTGCGCACATTCAGCGCATCGATCTCGCCCATCTTGGCGGTGTCGACGATCGTATCGAGCGGCGAGCCGAAGGAGAGATCGACGCCGTTTGCGGCCATCGCCGCGCGCTGGCGGCCTTCGAGCTGGGATGTCTGCAGGCGCTTCTGCTGCTCTTCCTGCTTGCCGCGCTCAATTGCATCCTTCGCCTGTTTCTCGGCGATCTGCGCATTCATTTCGGCGACCTGGGCGTTGTATTTGTTCGCCTCTGCCGTTGCCTTTGCCTGCTGCACCTGGCCGGCGGCGCCGAGAAGCGTCGAGCCCAGTGTCAGCGCAAGACCAAGATCACACATTCGTCTCTCCCGATTTAGGGGCTGTCTGCATTTCGAATAGCCGGAATGAATGCCCGTTGATCTCGATCGGCTCGAACAGCTGGAAGCCCAGCCATTCGAGCCAGCGCAGGGAGATCGCGTTGCGCGCATCCACAAAGTTTCGAAGCAAGCCGTAGCGGCTCAATAGTTGAGCCGGCCAATTGCGCGAGATCTTGAGAAAGCTGCGGAAATTCTTCTCCACGGCGTCCGTGCCGAGCAGCCAGGGCGCACCGATGCCGGTCAGGATGTTGATATCGCCGACACCCCACATCACCTCCGGCCGGCCATCGAAGAGTGCGGTCCAGGCAAGGGAAGAGTGGCGGTAGGAGACGGAAAGCCCCGAAAGCGGTGAGCGCCCGGAAGCGGCGAAGACCTCATCGCGGTCGGCCTGGCGCATGCGTCCGGCAATCTGGCGTATATGGCTCGCCCGCGCCTCGATGATGGCGATTTCAGCGGCCAAGGGTGACATCCGGCATGATGGACAGGATCGTCATCGGAAGCGGGTCGAACTGTTTCACCCACATGGCGCCGCTGGTGTTCCAGTCCCAATAGGGAGTGATGGTCAGGTCGCCGGTATAGAGGCTGATCGCCTCGTTCCAGTTCTCGTTGCGGCGCTGTTTGTATTCGACCAATGTGCCGTCCTCGCGCGCACCATCCTGTGGCCCGGTGAAGATGCCGCGGGTATTCTCCACCCGGAAGGTCACTTCGGAGACGGATTTGCTGCGGCCCTGCACAGTCCCGAGGCCCTGCACCTGGCCGACATCGAGATCGAGCGTCTGGATCGCCGCCGTCACCGGCAGGCCGATATGGATTTTCGAGGCGGCGTTCTGCAGCCGCACGCTGCCACCTGTGACGGTCAGGTTGCGCACGACATTGCCGTCTGCGAGCGCCACGAGCGTCTGACCCTCGAGATAGCCGAGGCCGTTCAGCGTGGTGGCCGGAAGCCCGGAATAGGTCAGGCCGCAGTCAACGAAAAAAGCATCCTGCACATCCTCGAAGGCGCGGCTGTGTAACCGCTCGATATAGCGTTTCTGCTGGCCATTGATTGTGCGGCGAACGATGAAATAGGGCACGTCCTCACCGTTCTCCTCGATGACAGTGACATCTTCAAAGACGGCATCGGCGCCGCTTTCGTGGCGCGTCCAGGCCCAGACATCCTGCTCCTTCATGTAGGTGAGCGAGACCAACGCCCCGTCGTCGAGCACCACCCAGACGACGGAATCGGGCGCCTGGGCATAATCCCAGGCTGATATCTCGCGTCCCTTGAAGAGGTGGCGGGCGAGGATGGTCAGGTCCTTCCCGACATAGCTGTCCTGCGTATAGTCATAGGAGAAGTCGCGCACCACGCCGCCGAGGCGCTGGGCAAAAAGCACCGTATTGCCGACGACGATCGGCTGCACCTTGGCGGCCCCACGATAGCCCTGGTTATCGAGCTTGATGGCGGAGGGGGAAATCGCATCCGCTGCCGAGCCGCCGGTGACGATCCATTCGGAGCCTGATGTCAGCAGCAGCAGGCCGCGCACCGAGATCATCGAGCGGATCTCGTTCACCTGCCTTGCGCGGATGCGGAAGGTGACGGCATCGCTTGCCTTGGCGGGCGAGGAGACGCCGAAATTCTCGTAATTGGCGGATTGGCTGAGCCAGACAGCCTGCGGGTCGTTCTGTGTCGAGGCGAAGGCCAGCCGCTGCTCGATAAAGGTGACGCAGCGCGGATAATTGCCTGCCGCATCGAAAGGGTTGCGGCCGCTCTGCGGGGTGTCGGAAAGGTCGGGCGTGATATTCTCGTCATCGAAGGAGAGGCCCGTCGTGCCGCCGACATAGCCGAAAATACCGTTGTCGTCGCGGTAGACGATATAACGCGCCGCGCCTGACACCGCCGCCCAGGTGACACGGTTGATCCCGCCCTGGATGGCGAGATCGTTGACGACGGCGCCGGCATTGGACGGCAGGCTTTCCTCGCCGCTGTCGGCCACGGCGGAAACGCGATAGCGGTATGTGGTTGCCACATAGCCCGGCTTGCCCGCTGTATCGCCGGGTTTGCTGACCGTCGGTGTGCCCGCCGGCGGATTGATCAGCGGCTTGAACAGGACGGTGACCAATGTCCAATTGTCGTCGGCCAGCCGCCCGAGTTTGCGAACGGGGTGGTTGACGTGGCAGAGGTAGAGCACATCCGCCTCCTGCACGAAGACGAGATCCTGCAAATCGTCAGCCGTATAGGCGGTCGCAATCTCGTAGGGGGCCGCACCCGAGAGTACCAGCCCGCCATCGCGGAAGATGCGGATATAGCGGTCGCCGAACTCAAGGATATAGGTCTGCTCGGTATTGAACTGGAAGCGGATCAGCCGTGCGCGGAGCGCACTATTCTTGATCTCATGAACGAATTGCAGCCCGGCCCGGTTCGAGACACCGCCATGCGGATGCACAAAGACATTCAGCGCCGTGCGCAGACCGCTCTGATATTTGGTGAGATCGACACGCGCGCCGAGTGCGGGCGAGAGTTCGCCGGCGGTGAAGGAGGGTTGGTAGGCGCGGAAATCAGCCATGGGTGCGCACCGCAATCAGTTCGCTGACGAAATTCTCACTCGTGTGCCTTATCTGATTGGCCTCAGCCTGCTCGGCCACCCGCTGGCTGTTTTGCGCCATCGCCATCGCATCGGCGCGGATTTTCGGATCGCGCGTCAGCGGCATGGCGAGCCGCACGGCGAGATGCCAGGAAAGCGCCTCGACGAAGAGCGGAGCATATCTGCTCGGGTCGGTCAGGCGGAAGGTGTAGCGCAGCAGGGCCGGCGAGAGATCGCAATAGAGGCGGTCGCCCTCCAGCGCATAGGGGTACTGCAGCTCGCGCCCGGCCTCGTCGAGATCGGGGTGCAGCTCTTCGGGCGGCGCGGCGACGTCAGCGGAATAACGCGGCCTGATCCAGCGGATCTGCAGGCAATCGGCCGGCCGCGCGTAGGAATGACGCCAGACGCCGGGCTTGTCGTTGTCCAGCGCGCCGAGCGCCAGCGTCTTGCCCGCCGCAGCCCAAGGGAAGGATTGCAACAGGACGTCGCGGGTCTGCGCATAGAACTGATTGCAGGCGCGCGCTTCCGCGCTCTGTTCGGTGAGATCGTTGATATTGTCCTTGCCGATATTGGAAAGGGCGAGATTGCAGATAGAGACGACGGTAGCCATGAACCAACCTCTTGAGTTGGAATAGGGCTAGCGTGTGGATGGTTGTCGGGGTGAAGTGGCTAGACTTTCATCCGTTCGGCAGTGACGAAACGCGAATAGCAAAAGCAATTGGTGTCGATGATGCAGCCCGCACAGCCGGGTTCGCGATCGAGAGGCGGGAAACAAGGTCTCGGCGGAATGGTTGTCGTTGTTTCCAGCGGCTGCTAGGCATCCTCCCAGCCTTGCCCGACCTCGAAGGAACAACAGTGAAGAACCCGGTCTTTCTCATCATCATGTGCGCCGTCCTGCTGGTTGCGATCGCCGGCCTTGCGATCAGTTCCGCCCGGCTGGTCGGCCTGTTCTAGCCTGCTCATTGATAGGCCGGCGGCTCTCCCTGATCACTTGATATCCAGTGAACGAAGACTGAAACGCCGCGCGCCTTCAGCCCCTCCATTACCTGCCGGGCCGGGCTCCCCGGCGTCATGACATCGCGATAGATATCGTCGTCGTAGATCTTCACGCCGCGCAGATCGGGCATGTCGAGCAGCGCGGGCAGGTTGGCGAGGTCGACGCCGAGGGTGAGATGTTGCAGCTTCATCGGTGGTTTCAGTGTTTCGAGATCGACGAGGCGGACCATCGAGGTGAAATCGAGCGTGGTGATGTTGGGGCAATTGGCGATGCCCGACATGTCGGTCACATCGAAGCTCTCATCTTCGCCGCCCCAGAATTTCCAGATATAGGAATAGATCGTGTTGCCGCCGTCGAAATAAAGCGTATCCACCTTGTCCAACATCTCCCGCGTCAGCGGATAGCGCTCCAGATAGGTGCGCACCGGCAGAAGCGGATAATATCCTTCCCTGTCGAGATCGACGGGGCGGCCAAGCACATGTTCCGCCAGCTCCTCGCGCGTGCCGAGATCGATGATGCCCTTGTCCATCATGGCGGACATGACGACGAGCTTGAGATTGGGATCGCCGAAGGGGGCGCCCGGCGCTCCCGAAGGTTCGGGATAAAAGGCGGCGCGGGTCACTTTCGCCGTGCCAAGCATGGTTGCGGCCGTTGCGCCGACCAGTGGATTGCGTCTTCGGATCATGCCGCCTCATGCACCGGGGATCGGGTCTCCGCGACAGAAGCTAGTGCAGCCGGTGGATGAAAAAAGGTGGGCTACCACATAACAGCAGGTGAAATCTGCACGCCGAAGGGAATGACGGCCTGCTCCCGAATGCCTGATGCTGCCGGATGATTATCGGAAACGTGGCTCGCGGCGGGCGTTGTGCAGAAGTTCGCTGGCGGTGGCGAAAGTGCCGAAGAGCTGCAGCAGCCGCTTCTCCTCCTTGCCGTCGATCCGATGTCGGGCGCAGAACTCAGTGACGGACCAGACCTTGGTCAGGGTATCATGTTCGACATCTGCAGGCTCTACGCGTTCCATGGCTGCATCCTCCCTGAACAAAAATACCGCCACGCTGTGAAATGGCGACTAACGAAAAGTGATTAGTCAGGACATGCTGCAGCGCCGCGCCGGTTCAAGAGGCGGGATATGGATAAACTGCTGCGCTGATTTCCTGGGCTCTGGGATGAAAGGTGCCGCCAGTTCCTATACCCGCCCCGCCACTGCCAGATAGGCCGAAATCGTCAGCACCGAAAGCACTGTCGAGGCGAGCACGACGCGGCCCGTGACGCTTGCCTCACGGCCGTAGAATTCGGCCAGCATGAAGGGGCCGGTGCCGGTCGGAAGGGCTGCGAGCAGCACGGCGGTATGGGTGGCGGCCGGGGGCAGGTTCAGGAGCGGTGCAGCGATCAGCCAGGTGACGGCGGGCTGGGCGATCAGCTTCAGGCCGACGAGAATGCTTGTCGTTGTTGCCCGCGCGCTCGCTTCGCCGGCCTTGGTACCGGCGAGAAACAGGCCGAGCGCGATCAACGCGCAGGGCGAGGCGGCGCCGCCGAGAAGCTTCAGGAAGGCATGGATGGGGGCGGGGAGCGCCACACCCGAGACCATGACCACCGCGCCAAGGGCGGGTGCAACGAGCAGCGGGTTTTTGGCAAGCGACCGGGCGGTCTTGACGGCGATATCGCGTCGCCGTGTTTCGGATTGCAGCCCGCCTTCAATGAGGATGATGGCGATGGCGAAGAGCACGCAGACGGTGAGGATTGTGGAGATCAATGTCGGCGCCATACCGGTGTCTCCGACCAATGACAGAACGAGCGGAAAGCCGATGAAGCCGGTATTGGCATAGCTCGCGTTCAGCCCGTCGATCGCCGCATCGGCAAGTTGCCGGCCCTTGGCGACGCGCCAGAAGAGCGTGGCACCGAAGATCACGGCGCAGCCTGATGTGAAGGCGAGAATGAAGCCCGGCTGCCAGATCTCGGCGGGTCTGGCATTGGCCATGATGTCGAAGAGCAGCGCCGGCAGGGCAAGATAGACAACCAGCCGGTTGACCTCGCGCGTGGCATTTTCGCCAAGCGCCCCGGTCTTTCGGGCAAGCCAGCCGGCGAGGATGAGGGCAAAGATCGGCAGGACAATCGATAGGTTCGTCAGCATCGGGCAACTCGGGCAATTCGGCAGAGCTCCACGATCGGGAGCGATCCTTGCCTAGCTTTTGCGATCAAGATAATCCAATGTCATCTCGGATGCTGATTGATACCTCTGGAGTATCGAATGGACACACGCCATATGCGGTATTTCGTAGCGCTTGCCGAAACATTGCATTTCGGCCATGCAGCGGCGCGGGTGAACATGAGCCAACCGCCCTTCAGCCGGCAGATATCAGCCATCGAAAAGCGGCTTGGCGTCAGGCTCGTCGAGCGCAACTCGCGCAATGTGGCGCTCACGCCTGCGGGCCAGCATTTCCTTGCCGATTGTCGCGCCGTGCTTGAACGGTTCGATGCCGCCTGCCGTGATGTGCAGCTGGTTGCGAGCGGCATGAAGGGTGAGCTGAAACTCGGCTTCATGATGCATGCCGCCCATAGCGTTATCCCGGCGCTGGTGCGGCTTTACTCCGAGGCACGGCCGGATGTGCGGCTGATCCTGGAGGAGCGCATACCCACCGATATCGAGGAGATGCTGACAGAGGGTTTGCTCGATGCCGCCGTCACCTTCGGCGGCGGCCCGGCGTCACATCTCAGGACGCTGCTGCTTGCCCGCGACCGGCTGTGCCTGATCGTGCCTTCAGGCCATCCGCTGGCTAAGGCCGAAGGCATTGGGCCGCAGGATCTCGCCGGCGAAAAGTTGATTGCCGCGCCCGCGACGGTGGCGCCGACGTTGCGTTCGGGGATCGGTCTCTATTGCGCGGCCGGCGGCGTCATCCCGCATTACGCATTCGAGCCGCGCCTGCAGCACACGATCATCCGGCTGGTGCAGGAGCGGCTGGGCGTGGCGCTGATCCCGCAATCGCTGTGCAGCGATCTGGCCGAAGGGGTGGTTGCGCGGGCGATTGAGGATGCGCCGGGGTTCGATGTCGTGCTCTGTGCCTTGCGGACGGCGAGGAACCCCGCGGTGCCGGAGTTGTTCGAGGTGGCGGCGAGGGCGATCAGAGACCCCGCCCCAAACCCCTCCCCACAAGGGGGAGGGGCTTAACCTGCCGCACTGGCTTTCCAGAACTTCGACGTTTCGGAACAAGCAAGGCGGTGCCCCAGGTTGATCTCTCCCCTTTGTGGGGATGGGTTGGGGAGGGGATTTCATCTACTTTCTTCAGCTACCAATACGATAAGGCAGGCCCAATCTACCCCAGCAGCCCCAGCCTCCGTCCCTCAGCCGCCGCCTGGCCCCTGGATTTCGCGTTCAGCTTCGCCAGGATTGAGGAAATGTGGTGATCCACCGTTTTCGCCGAGACGAACAGCCGCGCGCCGATTTCGGCATTCGACCTGCCTTCGTCGATCAGCCGCAGCACGTCCATTTCCCGTGTCGTCAGGCCGGCGGCGTTGGCTTGGGTGCTTGCCCTCGGGCCGCGCGTGGCAAGCCGGCCGCTGCGTTTGCGGATCATGTCCTTCACGTGGGCGGCGACGGCGGTGGCGCCGAGGGCTTCCAGCGCCGTCAGGGCGCGGTAGAGCGCGTCGCTGTCGCCGTCGAGCAGGCAAAGGGCGGCGAAATAGGGCGCGCGGCGGTCCGTCCAGATATCGGCGGCTTCCTGCCAGCGGCCGTTGAGCATGGCGGTGACGGCGGCATCGCCTCCCGTGCTGTCAGCTGCAAAGCCCGTCTCGCCAAGAATATGCGCCCAGAAGCCGATCATCGAGCCGGCCGCGTCTTCGCTGCAGAGGGAAGAGGCCTGCCGCAGACCGGCGAGTGCCGCATCACCGTCGGTAAGGCCAAGCCAGGCGCGCTCGGCCACCAGCGCGGCATGGGCTGACAGGCGCTGGAATTCGAAAGTGTTTGCGAGGAATTTCTCCATTTCCTGCAGCAGCTCGCTTGTGGGTTCGCCGCGCCGGGTTTTCAGGATCGCCAGCGCCACGAGCGAGGGGTATCGCGACAGGGCCGGGGCATTCTGGTTATCGACCACCGCTTGCGCCGCCACCGCTGCCTCGTCCCAGCGACCGAGAAAGGTCAGCAGTTCGGCAAGCTCGCCGCGCATATAGTCGCGCCATGTATCGAGGTCGTGCTCGATGCAGTAAGCGATGCCGCGCGCCAGAATATCTTCGGCGGCAGCGGTGGCGTGCAGCTGGATTTCCACCCAGGCGCGGTTGGTGAAGGCACGGGCCGCGTGTTCCTGAAAACCGTGGTCGAGGGCGATCGCCAGCGCCTCGTCGAGCGTCTGCCGGGCGCGGTCGGGCTCGCGCCAGCAGATGGCGGTGCCGACATTGTTCAGTGCATGGCAGAGGACTTCGGGCCTTGCAATATCTTCCGTCGTCACCAGCGCGATGGCGCGCTCGCCGTAAAGGATGGCGGTTTCCGCGTCACCCGCCAGCATGCCGAGCTGCGACAGGTTGGAATAGCCCATGGCGAGCTCGGCGGGGGCGGCTGCCTGCTCCAGCACCTCGACTGCCTCGCGCCCAAAGGCATCGGCGCCCTTGCGGTCTCCGGCGAGGTAGCTCAGCCGCGACAGCCATCGCATGTTGTCGCCGACATGCCTCGTATCCCCGAGGGCGCGGTAGAGCGTGAGCGCGTTCGTCTGTGCAGTGATGGCGCGTTCCATTTGGCCGGTGAGGTGGCATTCGAAGGCATAGCTCTCATAAAGGCAGGCGCGCCTGGCATCGTCCAAAGCCGCGGCATGGCCAAGCGCCAGTTCGTAATGGCGCACCGCCTGCCGGTGGGCGCCGAGCCTGCCGGCCTCGGCCGCCGCCTTCGGCGCGAGCTCCAGGATCGCGTCTATATCCTGCGCCTCGTTGGCATGGTGGACCATGCGCGCCACGGAGGCATCGCCGCACTGCCGGAAATAGGCGAGCGCGCGCTCGTTCAGCGCCCGGCGGCGAAGCGGCGGCAGCGATTGCTCAATCGCTTGTCTCGCGATCTCATGGCGGAACATGAACAAGTCACCAGCCGGGACGAGAAGCCCGCAAGCCGTGCAGGCTTCCAGTGCCGTGCGGGAGGCATCGCCGCAGATCGCGTCGATCAGCTCAGGGGCGAAGGCCTCGGGCGAGGTGGAGCCTGCATACAGCACCTCCCTGTCTGCCTCCGAAAGGGTATCGGCCCGCGCCAGCACGGCATCGCGGATGGTGGCCGGCAACCGGTCGCGGCTTCCGGCATCGACGAGTTCGCTGACGAAATAGGCATTGCCGCCGGTGGCGGAAAAGATCGCCTCGCCATCGAGACCTTTCTGCTGCGCAAGCTCCAGCACGGCGGCCTTAGAAAGCGGCGGCACGTCGATCCTCAGCCAATGGGCCGGCGGAATATCAGCGAGCAGCCGCCTCAGCCGCATCTGGCCCGGTGTGTCGTCGTTCCGCGCCGTCAGGACCGCGAGCAGGCAGGTATTGCGGATGCGCCGGCCGATATAGCGGATCAGGTTCAGCGTGGCGTCATCCGCCCAGTGAATATCCTCGATGACGAGAAGCGTCGGCTGGCGATCGGCGATCAGGAGATCGAGCACTTCGGAAAAGAGGGAAATCCAGTTGCCGGCCGAAACCCTGGTCAGCGTCCAGCGCGCTTCCCGCGCAATGTCGCGCCAGGGACCGAGCGGCTCGGCCGTGCCGAAATTCTCGCAGGCGCCGGACAGCACGCGTGTCTCGGCAGGGACGGCGCGGGAAAAGGCGGCCGCAAGGGAGGATTTGCCTGCGCCGGCTTCCCCTTCGAGCAGGACGAGGCGGCCCCGGCCGTCGGCGGCTTCGCGCAACAACGACTGCAGATGATCGAGATTGGGGGCGCGCTCGATTAGTCGCATGGCAAATTATTGCCAGCATCCCTAGCGGCTGGAAATAGCAGCGTGCCCAAATAGGGCGGAGAGAGGAAGAAAATGGGGAGATATCCCGATGTGCGGGCAGGCTCTTCGGCGTAGCGTCCATCCCGTCGATGCCACGCGAACAGGAGGTCGCCATGCCCAAATATCTCATCGAACGGAACATTCCCGGCGCAGCCAAGCTCACGCCCGAGCGGTTGCGGGAGATTTCCGCCACGTCCAACAAGGTCGTTGCCGGTCTCGACCGTCCCTATAACTGGATCACCAGCTATGTCGCCGGCGACAAGATCTATTGCGTGCATGAGGCCGACAGCGCCGAAACCGTCTACCGCCACGCCCGCGAAGGCGGCTTCCCGGCCGATCTCGTCACCGAGATCGCCTCGGAGATCGGCCCGCAAACAGCACGCGCCTGATTACCCGCGCCCGGCTGTTTGCGAGGGGCGGCGGCCGGCGCTTGCCTCGTTCCCTCCTCGGATACGTTCCGGGAGGGGATGGGGGACGGGAGGTATTCGCGAAATCGCGAGCGAGCTGAAAGGCCGACCGACACCTTCCTCATTCCTGTGCCCTCGTGTCCGCACAAGGGGTGTCCCGGAATCCAGCCTGCCCAAATTCTTGGGCAGGAAAGGCTCATTCCCACTCCCGGGACAAGTGAGCCTTTCGCCACGTCGACACGCCGCTGCTGGATCCTCCCTTGCGCCAACACGAGGGCACAGGAATGAGAGGGACGGGGGAAACGACATTGGGTCGACCCTTCACAGCATAGCAGAGCTAACCAAGGCTCTTCGCCGCGACAACTCCACCCAGCCGTCCGTCTTCCCCTTGCCACCCTGCCGCAGTCTGCGCTATATATCGCGCCAATGGGGATGGAGTACCCCCGAAACCGCCGTAAAGGCTGATGACTCCTACCGTGTTCAACCGCGGTGGGAATCTGTCCGGAACCCGCTGCAGGCGGGTTTTTTGTTGCCCGCCCGAGATTTTTGGAGCGAGTATGTCACTTTATACCTGTCTCATCATTATGGCCGGTGGCGCCTTGGGCACTTTCGCCCGCTACGCTGTCTCGGTCCTCGCCATGCCGATCAGCCGCGATCTGCCCTGGGGCACGATCATTATTAATATTACAGGCTCGCTGGTGATCGGCCTTTTCAGCACGCTGACGCTCGCCAACGGCCGCTTTCCGGTTTCCGACAATATGCGTCTCTTCGTGATAATCGGCTTCTGCGGCGGCTATACGACCTTCTCCTCCTTCAGCCTGCAGACGCTCGAGTTATTGCGAACAGGTGCCGTGGTGCGGGCTTGCATCAATGTGGCAGCGTCCGTCGTGCTCTGCATCGGGGCGGTGGCTGTCGGCCATTTCATCGCGACGCGGATCAACAGCAGCGCGCCTGATGTCGCGCAGGTGGCGATCGAGGAACAGGCGTAAGGGGAGTCGCTTCGTCCCCCCCCAACGATCTAGGGGCGGCATTCTTCTCAGGCAGTATCCCCACCGAGGCAGGTGAGTGAACTATGCCGCTGCGCACCCTTAACTGGAGCGGAACTTCCAGTGGCAGGCGCGCAATTGACAATTTTTGAAAATTTGCCCTTCTTGTCGTGTCTCAATCTCAACTGGAAAGAGACAGCAATGCGCAAATCCTTCTATGCTTCCCAAAGCGTCTACTCCGAACCTGGCCCCTATCGCGAAACATTGATGGGCGGTGGCGTAGAGCCCAAATCAATTGCTCGATGGATTAGTTCATTCATGCAGCATCCTCGCGGGGCGGAGTCCGAAGAGCGAGGTTTCAAACCCGAACAGGCCGCCGATCTGGAGCTTCGTTCGGTTGAAGAGATTCTGTCTGTCGCCGTAAAACGCAATTTGCTTGAAGGCGACTGCCAACAGCACAAGGTCGGCGGCGTATGCCGGGATTCGCTATAATGGCGGTTAGTAGATTTCGTGAGAGCTGCATCCCGGCTCGCCTTCGTGTGGGGTTTGCCGACTATCTGGTGGCCGACCGTTGGGAAGATCATTGGCTTTGCGAATGGCATGACGGTGGGCGTTGGAAACGGCTCGATGTAGAGTTTGCGGCTATCGGGGGAGTGTCTTTCGACACCTTGGATGTGCCAGGCGATCGGTTCCTGACAGCAAGCGAGGCTTGGATTCGGATCAAGGGCGACGCGGAGATGGCCTCGCGATTTGGCGTATCGAGTCTCAACCTTGGGGGAGAGTGGTTCGTCGCCGGAAGCCTGCTTCGAGAAATGGCAGCCCTGCGTAAGCTGGAACTGAAACCGTGGGATTATTGGGGTCTATCGAAGAACCTGTCCCCCGTTTCAACCGGGTTGTCGCAAGAGGCGAGGATAGAGCTAGACGATCTCGCGTCACGGCTCACGACCGTCACTATCGACGGGGAGGACGAGCCGGACGCTTTAGCGGACTGGCCTTTACCAGGCGAGGTTATCAGCTTCCCACAAGGTGAGGCTGTGGCTGTGGTGTTGCATAATTCCTGAGACATCGACACTTTCCCCGGGGGCCGGCGGCCGCGCGGCGACGGGCGCAATGAGGGGGGAAGAGATTATTCTGCCCGTGGGAAAACCCACGAGAGGTGCAATCGATCCGCCGGGTATGCGGCCCGGCGGATCGAGCGGCCGTTAATTCCCTGTCGAGGTCGGGGCGGAATTGGACAGGGATTCACGGATTTGGTCGATTTTGCCGTCGGCGTCTCCGACGCCGAGGATGGTCTTGGCCTCGGCGAGGGCTGCCGGGCTCACTTCGCCGGTGCGCGTTGCCGCGGCCAGCGCGTCTTCCAGTGCCGCATCGCCGAGCACCGGATCGTCGGCTGCAGGCTCGATGCCGTTATCGAGCTCAAACTGGGCATAGGCCATGGCGTAGGCGGAGATCGCCGTCATCTTCGGATCGGACGTGTGCATATAGGCCTTGTAACTCCGGTTGAGGGAGTTCAGGCCCGCAAGCTCGGAGCGAATGTTCTTTTGCTTGCTATCGTCAGTGGTCTTTTTCGCTGACTGAGATTTTCCCTTCGCCTCGCCGGATTTCCCCTTCGTCGCACTGCCGGACTTCGAGCCGTCGCGCAATGAACTGCCACCCTGGTTGCCGTGGTTTTCATGGCTGCCGCTTTGTCCACCGCCATTGCCGTTGCCGCCGCCGTGTCCACCGCCGCTGCCGCCGCCATTACCTCCGCCGCCGCCGCCGTTTCCGCCGTCCTTTGCCATGGCGGCAATATCGAAGCCGGTGATCGCCAGAGGGCTGGAAGCCATGATCATTGAAAGCGCAGTTATGGACGCAAAAGTTGCAATACGCATTGGTCTCTCCTTCGCAGGATAGGTTCATCGAAAGTCATGGGATCGCCGACTCGGGAAGGCGGCCATCAGGATGACCATGATGTTAGGTGCGAATTGCAGAGCGTGCATCGGACCGAGGTCCGGCATCCGCCGGACTATGGTCCTAGAGAGCGGTAGATGGTTAACGGGTTTCGGCGGTTTGCCATTTATCCGGCGGGCAGATGGCCGATCTGGAATCGGGTGGCTGCCGGTCTTCATATTTCCTACCCCTCCACGACCATCAAAACAGGAGGTTTGGACATGGAACTGAAAGACAAGGTCATCATCATCTCCGGCGCAAGCAGCGGCATCGGAGCGGCCGCCGCCCGGCTGTTTGCGGCGAGAGGCGCGAAACTCGTGCTTGGGGCGAGGCGCGCGCAGAACCTTGCGGCGCTGGTTTCCGAGATCGAAGAGAGCGGCGGCACTGCCATGTCTCTGGCTGGTGATGTGTGCGATGGAGCTTACGCGCAGGCGCTGGTCGACCGGGCGCTCGAGGCCTATGGCAGGCTCGACGGGGCTTTCAACAATGCCGGCATCGTCGGCGAGATGGGCGCGTTTGCGGAAATGAGCGCGGCCAATTGGGAGACGGTGATTTCCACGAACCTGACGAGCGCTTTCTTCGCGCTGAAGGCGCAGCTGCCGGTGATGAAGGCACAGCGCAGCGGCTCGATCGTCTTCACCTCGTCCTTCGTCGGATACAGCAATGGCGGCTTGCCCGGCATGGGAGCCTATGCGGCGTCGAAGGCCGGCCTGATCGGCCTCGTGCAATCGGTCGCGGCCGATCATGCGGCCGATGGCATCAGGATCAACAGCCTGCTTCCCGGCGGAACCATCACACCCGCCGGCGGGGAGAACAACCCTGAAATCCTCGATTATATCGCGAGCCTGCATCCGATGAAGCGGATGGCCGCTGCCTCGGAAATTGCGCAGGCAGCGCTCTTCCTGCTGTCGGACCAGTCGAGTTTCATGACCGGCAGCCCGATGATCGTCGACGGCGGCATGTCCGTTCGGCTGCTCTAGCAGAACTGGCCTCGGGCGGTGGTCGCGCCGCCCGAGGCGGGGAATTTCGATGGTGTCCCGGAAGGTCACCAGCGCTTCACGCCGCGCTCGATTCCTGACATAGTTGCGCAGAGACAACCAACCGTCGTGGATATTGCGTCATGAGTTCGCAGACACGTGAAAAAAGCACCATGCACGCACCTACCGGGTCCGTTACAGGGCTTTGCTCTGCGTCCGCCACCATGTTTGCGGTCGGAATGGCCTTTCTGGGTTACTGGGGGGTCTATGAACAGGGGAGCTGGCGTGCTGTCGATTATCTTGTGATGATCGTCGCCGTCATCGGATTTGCAGCACTTGGCTGCGTTCCCTGGATTGTGACCACACCCGTCGCAGAGGATGAGGCAGACAAGGTCGCCGTTGCCAGGCGAGCGATGGCACTCGGGACGGGGTTAATCTGGACGGCCGTCTGCATTACCGTATTTGCCTGAGTTGCCCTGCGTTACTCCATACGATTGGCGGCTAGCCTTCGAAGTATTTCCGGCCTATCGCGGCAGCAGGTTTTCGCGTTTGGCGAGCGTGATCAGGGCAGGCGTTATTTCTCCGTCGTCGACCTCATAGGTGAGGGCGGAGAGGGCATCATCCCAGGGCCCCCATTCGCCGGCAAAATTCAATACCCGCCGTTTCTGGGTATCGGTCGGATAGGGCTTGCTGAACATGTCGATGCCGCGCTCGATAACATCGGCATGCCTGGTCAGTCCGAGCTCGCGCAAGGCGACTGCGACATCGGGGGCATAACGGCCGGACGAATTGAAGAAGAACTGGTGGACGCCGCCATTCAGCATTTCCGCGTTGAAATAATCGACGACGTAGATCTGCTTCAGCGCTTTCGGAAGGCGATCGATCTCGGCATCCTCCATCTTGTTGAGTTTTCCCGTGAGATAGCTGAGCCGGTCTTCGTCATCGATCTCGGCGCGCGCCCTGGCGGCCCATTCGACAAGCACAGGCGTGCGCTCGACATAGTTGCGGATGGCGGCCCGAAGCTCGGTCATCTCACCGAAGGCGGCGTCGAGCGCGGTAAAATCGGCGTCCGCATTTTGGGCCGCGAGATCGCGCTCTGCGGCAAAGGCCTCCGCCTGCCGCGTCAGGCCGGCCGCTGTCAGCGCTTTCAGCACGGCATCGGCGTTGCGTGCCGGATCTGATTTTTCGGTCATCGCGGTCATCTCGTGGAACGTATCCTCGCTCACGGACTGGCCCTGCGCGACCAGCAGTTTCTTGGCTTCCTCCGTGATCTTGCGCCCCTCGGCGACCGTAGTGAAGAAATGGTGCAGCCCGCTGCCCGGCGCCACGTAGTGCAGATACGAGAGCCAGAAGAGGTTGCGCACATCAGGTTGCAGCCGGCCGATATCGGCCAGTATCGGCCCCTTGTCGTCATCGTATTTCACCCGCATGATCTGCGGCAGGAAGGTCGTCTCGATGACGAATTCGGTGGACATGGTCGTCAGGGCCTGCAAATCGCGCGCCTCCGGTTGCGTTTGATCGGATGCCGCGGAAGCTGTGGCTACGATCGCACTGGTAAGCAGGGCGGCGAGCAAAACACTGGCATATTTCATGGATATTTTTTCCCGTGGCGCTGGTAGATTTGGCGGACTACCTGCAGAGGTCAAGCCCGGCGGACACGCAGGGAATGAGGTCACCTACCTCTCCCGCCGAAGGGCGCACCGCATCATGATGGGAAGTTTCGCTTGGAGTAGGCTGAACAGATGGCGCTCATGAAGAATGTTCTTGGTTTTGTCGTTGCGATCATAGTTGTTTTTGTTTTCACGAACGCTGGCCTTGGGCAGATCGACAGTCAGTCCTCCAATGCCTTGGCGGCTGCCAATGATCGGAGTACCGGCGTCATGGTGCAAGGCATCGAAGCCGATGATCTTCGCAGCTTGAACCTTCGGACCGGTGTGGCGACAGCCGATTTTGCGGCAGGTCGTCATGCCGTTATCAGCCGGCAGGTGGCCGATGCGCTTGCCGTCAAGGTCGGTGATCGGTTCCTTCTGATTGACCCTCAAGGCGCGCGGACACCGCTTGGTGCTGTGCCAAGAACGACGACCTTTAAGGTCGCCGCGGTCGTGGAGTTCGCGCCATCTGCCGACGCGACCATTACAGTTTACGTCTCGCGCAAAGCTTTTGAAGAGTTATCCGGCGGTGCGCCGTGATGTGACTGGATATCAGCCACCGGAAGCAGTCGTGGTCGACGTCCGTTTGAAGGCGCCCGCGAAGATGACTGCCATGGCTGATAGCATCAGCCCGCCGGCAAGCAGGAAGGTCAGCCGCATACCGGCCGAGATGGCTTCAGGTGCGGCATGGATGAAATCCTCCGTGCCGGCGCCGTAGGCGAAGACGGCGCCCATGAGGGATGCGCCCGACATCAGGCCGATATTGCGCGACAGGCCGAGCAGGCCGGAAGCTGTGCCGCGCCGCTCCTTCGGCACATCGGCAAGGGCTGCGGTATTGTTGGCGGCCTGGAAAAGCTGGTAGCCGGGCGTCAGTACGATGATGGCGGCAATATAGCCCGCGACATCCAGTATCTGCGGGAGGATGGCCAGCAGGAAGGCGCCGGCGGCGAGCAGGGCAAGGCCGATCGAAAGCACGGCGCGCGCGCCCCAGGCATCGACCAGCCGGCCTGAGGGCACGCCGCTGACGATGGAAATGACCGGACCGACGGACATGACGAGGCCGACGACTGCGGGTGTCAGGCCAAGCGCCAGACCGAGATAGAAGGGACCGACCACCAGCGTCGTCATCATCACGGCGGCCACCACGATATTGACGATGAGATTGGGGAGGAGGCGCTTTTCCATCACGGCAAGCATACCCGCCGGGCGCACCTTGCCCCTGGCCCTATCGACGGGCAGCGTCGCGATCGCCAGGATCAGCGCAAGTGACGCCAGCGGCACCTGCACCCAGAAGATGCCGCGCCAGCCGGCAAGCGGGATCAGCGCGCCGCCGAGCGAAGGGCCGAGCGCCGTGCCGAGCGCGGAAACCGTGCCAAGCAGGCCCATGGCGCGGCCGATGCGCGCCTCGCTTGCGGTCTCGCGCATCAGCGCCATCGAGATCGTCATCAGGAAGGCAGCACCGATGCCCTGAACGGCACGCGCCGCCATCAGGAGCGGCAAATCGGGTGCGGCAGCCGAGAGCAGCGAAGCCATTGCAAAGAGGATAAGGCCCGCAAGCTGTATGCGCTTCAGCCCGTAGAGATCGCCGAGCCGGCCGGCGATGACGACCGAAATCGTCAAGGCTGCGAGATAGCTGACCACGACGCCCTGCACCTCAGCGAAGGGCGCCGAAAAAGCTTTCGCCAGATCGGGTAGGGTGATGTTGGCGATGCTGGTGCCGAGCGAGGCGAGCAGCATCGAAAGCGACAGCGTCAGCGTCACGCCCCGTCTTTCCGTTTGCTCCGATCCTGTCATTTCTGCCTGTTGCATATCCATGTCCTCTTGCTTGAAATGTCATTCAAGCGCAGGCTACGAATTCAAGCCGACTTGAGGTCAAGCATGAAATTTCTGGATATCGGAGAGGTCTCCGCGCGAAGCGGAATCAAGCCCTCGGCGCTGCGCTACTATGAGGAGATCGGGCTCATCACCTCGGTCTTCCGCCATGGGCTGCGCCGCCAGTTTCCGCCCGAGGTGCTGTTGCAGCTGAAGCTGATCGCCATGGGCAAGACAGCCGGCTTCTCGCTCGAGGAAATATCGGGCATGTTCGGCAAGACCGGCGCTCCGGAACTGCCGCGCGCCGTGTTGCATCAGAAGGCCGATGAGATCGATCGCCAGATCCGGGAGCTGACGGCGCTCAGCGACACGCTGCGCCATGTCGCCGAATGTTCGGCACCCTCGCACATGGAATGCCCGACCTTCCGGCGGCTGGTCGAGGTTGCGGGCAAGCGAGCGGGCGCGGGCAAGGGCAGGCGGGCAGGCAAGGTCCAGTAAGGCCGGGCGACGGCTTGTATGGCTCACTCTCGCCGGCGCTTGCTCCGTCGCGTGCCATCATAAAATCCCGGCGGCTTCTTCCTCCCCAGGCGACGAAGGTCTGGATGGCGGGATGGGCAAGCAGAGCCTCGACGGTCGAGTAGGACTGTTCCAGCTCCGCTTCGCTGAACTGCGCATGGATCTGGCGATGGCAGATGCGGTGCAGGACCTGCGTCTCCCGTCCGCCGCGGCTCTTCGGCACCAGATGATGCTCGTCCCGCTGCTCGGCCGGAACGACCCGGCCGCAGAGCGGGCAGATATCAGGCGTCGGCGCCTCATACCAGGAGATGACGTCTCGGTTTCTCTTTCGCGCCATCAGGCAAGATTAGCCGCAAGCCGGACCGGCAGGCAACGGGCCATTACCAGCCGTCGCCGCGCTCGATCGCCGCGATGAATTCCTCGAAGGAGCGGCCGAGAATACGCACCTCGTTTGCCCAGTCTCCGGCAAAGACGAAGGGAATGGAAATATACTCGCCCTTGACGAAACCATAGGCGGTCGGCCCTCCATTCGAGCCGATCAGCAACTGGTCGTCGCGGAATTCGAAGATCTCGTAGCCGTCAGCGCCGGAGAGTTCCGCCGCACTCCAGAGGACCAGATAGCCCTGGCCGATTTCGCCGTTGAAGCCGTTGGATTCGGCGAGGAAGGCCTTGATCTCCGCCGGCAGGGTGATCTTCAGCTTCGCCTCGCAGGCGGCGATCTCGGCCGGGCTTGCGCCCGGCAATTGGCAGCCGTCGCCAAATTTCTCCAGCATCAGCACGCCCATTCGAGCTTCATCTCCTTGAGGTCGATCTGCGCGACGCCGTCGCCAAAATTGAAGCCGCCGAAGATTTCCGAGATCTCGATGTAATAGGGCGAGAAATCGGGATAGCCCTGCATCGGAAACATCGTGCCGCCGAGATGGGCGTGCCAGTCCTGAAAGCGGTCCAGCCTCAGTTCCTGGCCTTCCTCCGAATAGGCTGCGATATAGCCGCTGAGCTCATTCTCGTGGCTGAATTCGCGCGCCGGCCTGCCGACATTCGGATCGCCCTCGCGCAATGTGATCACGACCGGCCAGCCGTAATCGAGCGCCTCGCGGCCGGGCAGGTTCTTCCAGCGGTTCTGAGGACGGGCTGCTGCCAGAAGCTCGTTGACGGCAAGTCCGCCGGGCGAAAAGACGTTCTTTGGCTGCTGCTCGGCCGCCGTCCTCGGCAGGTTGAATTCGCCGAAATAATCGAGCGGCGATTTCGAAAGCCAGCCGGGAACAGGGGCGCCTTCGATCTCCGGTGGGACGCCGAGCGGAGCTGCAAGCTCCTCCTCCGTCAGCCAGAAGAGAACATAGTTGTTGTCCATGAATTCCATGTCGAAGCGGTGAGGATCCACGCGGCGCGCGCCGCCGGCGCCGGCATTCCTGCTTGCCGGTGGCGTTTCCCATTGTTCGTCGACGAAGAGCGAGATCGCTACGTATTCATCACCCTGCGTGCGGTATTGCGGCGGCAGTTTCACTGTGAAGGCGTGGCGAAGCGGCATGCCGTTGGTAGCGCTGATTGGCCATCTGTCGCCATCGATGCCTGGCGGGCGGCCGTAGCACCAGCCATTCTTTGGGCGGCGGGCGAGATTGACAGGGTCGGTGAGCGTCAGGTCATAGGCCTCGGTAAGATCGGGATCGGCATATTTATAGGGTCGCTCCGGATAGACCGCTGTCGGGTCCGTGAGGCTGATCATCCTGACGACGTCCTCCCTGATGGCGACGCCGAGATCCAGCGTATCCGACAGGTGCATCTTCAGGTTGGTCCAGCCATATTTCTCCCTCTCGTCGGAAATGCGTTCGGCGCCGGGATAAAGCCGATGCAGCTCGTCGGCCGGCATTCCCATCGTGACACCATGGATAGGGGGAAGCTTGAAGGGTGCTCGAAAATAAACCTCGCCGAGCCTGCCATCGGCGGTAATGCGCGTGCCGAATTCCTCGACATGCAGACGGCCTTCCGCCTGGATGCTCGGCTCCTCCCAGCTCGTCCCCAAAGCCGCCTTCAGCTCCTCCACGGATACACCCGGCTGCATCGGCGCCAATTTCGCATTGTCTATCGGCATGCGCGTCCTCTCTCGCTGATCGTCCCGCGCGAGAAATAGGACGGGTTGGAGACAGGGCAATGACGTGGCGGCAGGTTGGGAATATGTTTGTGCGGTCGTCTGTTTCGGAAGGCCGCTCTATGGTCGGCGACAGGGGAGAAGAAAAAAATCAATCGCGCTGTCGGATCGGCAGAAGCTGGCCCGTCCTAGAGGCATTGCATAAGTTCAATCCGAAGGAGGATCATCATGCCGAGCACAATTCGTCTTCACCGCGTCCTGGCAACCACACCGGAAAAGGTCTATCGCGCCTTCCTGGAAGCGGATGCCGTGGCCAAATGGCTTCCGCCCAACGGCTTTACCTGCACGGTTCACCATCTGGAGCCGATCGTCGGCGGAACGCACAGGATGTCTTTCCGCAACTTCACGACCGGCCACAGCCATTCTTTCGGCGGCGAGTATCTTGAACTCGTTCCCGGCCAGAAGCTTCGCTACACCGACAAATTCGACGACGCCAATCTGCCCGGCCAGATGGAGGTCACCGTGACACTGACGAGGGTCTCGGTCGGCACCGAAGTCGATATCGTGCAGGCTGGCGTCCCGGATCTCATCCCGCCGGAAGCCTGCTATCTCGGCTGGCAGGAATCGCTGCGCAATCTCGCACGTCTCGTCGAGCCCGATATCCAGCAGTAAGCCCGACACTTGTAGATTACAACGACACCTTGGAGACCGGACATGGCGCTCAAGCGAATGGACAATGTCGGAATCGTCGTCGAAGACCTCGGAAGAGCGATTGATTTCTTCCGCGAACTCGGCCTCGAACTCGAAGGGCGGGCTATGATCGAAGGAGAATGGGCCGGACGTGTCACAGGGCTGGGCAATCAGCATGTCGAGATTGCCATGATGCGCACGCCTGACGGACACAGCCGGATCGAGCTCTCCCGCTTCCTTGCGCCCGATGTCGTCGCCGATCACCGGAGCGCCCCGGTCAACGCGCTCGGCTACCTGCGCGTCATGTTCGCTGTCGATGACATCGACGAGACGCTTGAAAGGCTTCGCATGCACGGCGCTGAGCTCGTGGGCGAAGTCGTCCAGTACAAGGACGCGTACCGGCTTTGCTACATCCGCGGGCCTGAAGGGATTCTCATCGGGCTCGCCGAGGAACTCCGCTGATATCCGGCAATACGCATCCAAACCAAAGAGGAAGCCGGGTCTGGACTCTGCCAGATCCGGCTTCTCCGTGTTGCCGAAGATGGCTGCGTGCAGCAACCATGGCCGGGAAGAGCACGCGGATCGCCCTATCCTCGGATTTCTTCATGGCTAAAACAAAGCCCGCCCGCTTCAGTATTCGGTAACGCTCTGGTTGTAGATTAGCACTCAATTAAGTTGAGAGAGTGCGTCGTGAACATCTCCAAAGTCGATCATTGCTCTTCCGCCGAGCCTGCTCTGCAAACGCCTCATCCCGATCTCCTGAAAGACCTGTTCGAGGATGCAGCGAGGCCGACGATCATCAAGGACGATCAATCGCGCTTTCTGTTCATTAACGGCAAGGCGTGCGAGATGTTCGGCCTCAAGCTCGACGAGATCCTCGGCCGCACCGACGATGACTTCCTCCCGGCCGATGAGGCGGCACGGGTGCGGGAAGCGGATGCACAGGTCCTGGCGACAGGCAAGGCATGTCTGATCGAAGAAGAGATCACGGCGCCGGATGGTTCGATCCGCACGTTCCAGACCCACAAGCGGCGGTCCTTCATTCCCACGGCCGAGGGGAAGAAGCCGATCGTCGTCGTCGTTATCTACGATCTTACCGATCTTCGTCATGCCGAGCAGGTCTTGAAGGCCAGCGAGGAACATTACCGGTCGCTGATCGAGCTCCATCCCCAGACGCCCTGGGTGGCCGACGCGGAAGGAAACGTCATCGAGGTCGGGCCTGGCTGGCAGGACGCTTCCGGGCGCGAAGTCAATGAGGCGATGGGGCAGGGCTGGCACAGGACCCTCCATCCGGACGACCTGCCTGATGTCGTGAAGACATGGGAGGCGGCGGTTGGGACCGGGGCGCTGTTCGACATGATCTACCGGATCGGGACGGTCAAAGGGCGGTATCGGTGGTATCGCAACCGTGCCGCGCCCAAACGCGATGGCGAAGGGAAGGTGGTTCGCTGGTATGGCCTCCTTGAAGACGTCCACGACCGACAGCTGGCTCTCAAGGCGCTCGAAACCAGCGAGCGCAGGCTGCGCCAGCATCGCGACGAACTCGAGAAAGTCGTGCAGGTGAGGACGGCGGAAGTTCAAGAAAAAAATATGGAGCTCGACCGCCTCCTCCAGCATGAGCGGCAGATCAACGCCCTGCAGCGCCGCTTCGTGGCGATGATCTCGCACGAGTTCCGGACGCCTCTGGCCGTCATCGACGGAGCGGCTCAGCGGCTCACGCGGACAAAGGCGGCGGTCACGCCGCAGTTTCTGGAGGACAAGGCCGCGCAGATCAAAGGGGCCGTCGCCCGGATGGTCGAACTGATGGAAAGCATCCTTGCCGCTGGGCGGCTGGAGATGGGAACCATTGCCATCAACAAGGAGGCCAGCTCGTTGAGCGCGGTGCTTCGCCAATGTATCGCCAGCCGGGCGGAGATCAGCAAGGGCCACACGATCAGCCACGATCTTGCGGAACTGCCGGAGCTGCAGATGATCGACAAGGCCGCAATCGAACGGGTCTTTTCCAATCTGCTGTCGAACGCGGTGAAATATTCACCCGCCGGTTCGAACATCCGCGTCACCGGCTGGAGGGACGGCAGGCACGTTCGCGTCAGCGTTACCGATGCGGGGATAGGCGTCGATGCGGATGATCTGCCGAAGCTGTTCGAGCCCTATTTCCGCGCCCGCAGCGCCACTGGGATCGCCGGGACGGGGATCGGCCTCAACATCGTCAAGGAAATCGTCGAACTGCATGGCGGATCGATTTCCGTGGAGAGCACTCTGGGGCGAGGCACCACCTTTACAGTCGAGCTGCCGTTCGACGAATGCATTGAAAAACAATCAGCCTGAGAGAGAACAATGATCAGCATACTCTGCATAGATGACGAGACGGAACTTCGGCAGATCCTGGTGGAGGAACTCGAAGACGCCGGCTTCAAGACCTTACAGGCTTCGAACGGCCAGGAGGGGCTTGAAATGATCGTCTCGCATTGGCCCGATCTCGTCATTTGCGATATTTCCATGCCCGTGATGAGCGGTCATGAGCTTCTGGCCGAACTACAGGTGAACTATCCGGAGCTCGCGCGAACGCCGTTCATCATGCTGACGGCTTTGGCCGACCGTGACAACATGCTGTCGGGCCTGCAGGCCGGCGCCGAAGCCTATTTTACCAAGCCGATCGACTTCGATCTGCTGATGGCAAAGGTCTCCGGGTGTGTCACGCGCATCGAGAACGAACGCAGGGTGGGGCATGGCCTGTAGGCGGCCTGCCGCGGGCGGTGTCCACCATATCAAAGTATGATTTCGCCTGCCGGAATATCTGCGAGGATCGCTTCGTCGTCTGATCGCAGGAGAATATTTCGATGAAGCAGATTATCGTGGTGTCGCTGGCCGTCGGCCTGGTTACCGGCCTGATCGGTTACAATGCCGCCGCATCCGGGGCGGCCGATGAGGGACACGCACCGGCTCTGTCTGAGCTGCCTGCCGGCTACCGCGACTGGCCGCTGATCACCGTGGCGCATGAGGAAGGCAAGCTCAACGATATCAGGGCCATTCTGGGCAATGATATTGCGATCAAAGCCTTCCGGGAAGGGGCCACCACCTATCCCGACGGTACCATCATCGGCCGCCTGGCCTGGGATTATCACCCGCTGGAAGAAAGCAAGGCAGCCTTTGGCGCAGCCCAGTCATTCGTTGCCGGGGTGCCCAAGAACGGCGTGCAGTTCATGATCAAGGACGCGAAAAAATATGCTTCGACCGGCGGCTGGGGATATGTCGAATTCGACGACGGCAAACCTTCAGCGACAGCAATGCCCGAAGCGTGTTTTGCCTGCCACTCGGTCGTCAAGGACCGCGACTTCGTGTTCAGCCGGTATGCGCCCTGACTGGCCTGTCTGTCCTGAAATCGATTGTCCGCTATAAAGGCCCATGCCGTTCATGGGGTCGTCCGGGCGGCGCAGTTAAGGTTGGATATGAAGCTCGCCGTTTGTCTTTTTGCCATGTGGTCGCTGGCTGGCGCCGCCGCAACGCCGCTGATGGCAGCGTCCGCCGGCATCCCCGATGCCAAGGTGACGGCGCAGGATTGCGGTGACTTCCTGGCGCAGATGCACAGGAAGCCCGCTCATGTGGAATATGCCGGGTGCAGCTACGTGCCGGATCGGCAGGGCAAACCGCTTCAGGCGACATACCGCCTATCCGGCCGGTACGCGGCTTCCACCGAAGCCTTTCTCATCAAGGCCGTGGGTTTGAACCGCCTCAAGCGCTCCTGTTGCATCTGGGATTCGCCCGCCAGCCAGTTCCGCGATTCATTGGGGCGCGACTTTCTGATTTCGATGGGCTCGGAGGAAACCTTTGTCTCCCGCCGCAGCGAATGGCACCGGATCGCCGTGTTCGCGATCACGGTGGAGACGTTTACGGAAGAGATGTAACAAAAGCGGCACGAAGCGGTCCGCGCCGGGCCTTCATTCGATCTGCTCATCCAGTTGCTGCGCGACCGTCTCATAGTGGCGCGACGAGGCGGCATTCCCCTGCTTGGCGTATAAGCCGGCGACTTCGCGAGCGGCCTTCGCTGCCGCGCGGAACGCGTCGAGCCTGACCTGCGGTTCCAATTCCGCATCGCCGCCGATATCGCCGTCCTTGAAGCGGCCGACCCGATAGCCTTCATCGTCGATCACCCCGATGACGGGGACTCCGGCGCGCATGTCCCCATAAAAAGCAGGTCCGGCGCGATCGCCGTCGCGGCGACGCAGCATTCCGGGTCCGAAAGCTTTGTTATCAGGGCATGCGCCGATCCAGTAGGTCGGACCTGACGTCAGCGACGCGGGAGACACGAATTCGCAATGGCTGGCCGGATCCTTGGACCATGTCAGGCTGCCTGCCGGCTCCTGCGCCTGCAGAGGAGGCGCGCACCATAGGGATGCGGCGACTGCGAGAGTAAATGCGACCTTGAATGACTTTCGCTGCTGCAATTAGTTATCCTCTTTTCCTGTCCGGCGTGGTCAAGTCTCACGGTTCGAGCCAAATTTCTAGTCGGGGATTGTGACGGGCAAAACTGATTGTTGCTGATTTCACGAACCGGACAGCACGTTACGCTGGCTTCGCTTTCCCACAGAGGGAGTGCCCGCAAAAGTCCACAGCGGTTTTGCTGGAATTGCTCTAGCTTTGCGTGCATCCATATTGATGTGGGAGAGGCGCTGAATAATCTGGACCGCGAGTCTGGAGTATGCTCCTTTGTCGAAAAAGGGGCGTTTATGATTTTATATAAAGAGATTCGGGCGCTGTCCGACGATTTTGAGAGGCGGCTCAAGTCGCAAATCGAAGATCGCGTCCTGGAGATGGATGACGACGATCGATCCCATCATATCCTTTACCAAGTCCTCGGAATTACGGCCGCTGAAGGCCATGATATCGATGTCTATCAGAACAAGGGCCGATTTCTTTACAAGTATGCGGGGTCATTTCTTGAAGCTGCCGCAAAACTCTGCGTCCAGTATCGTTTCCCTCAAGCTGGTTCCAAACGCATCGACAACACTCTTGGCCTGCGGCCTAAAACCTTTGAAATCGATTCCCTGACGCCTCTGAAGGACGCGATCGAAATCAAGTGGCGTGATGCAACCACCGATGGTGACCATATTACCAAGGAGCACACCCGGCTCAAGGTCATCCACGCCGCCGGTTACAAGCCGGTTCGAGTGATGTTCTATTATCCCAATCGTGCCCAGGCTCGAAAAATCCAGCAGGTCCTTGAAGATCTCTATATAAGCCTTAAGGGCGAGTACTATTACGCGGACAGCGCCTGGAAGTTCATCAGAGAGTACACGGGCGTTGATCTCTTAGCGGTCATAAGCCGCATCGCGGAGGAGAAAACCGGTGGAAAATGAGGTTCTTGACGGGGATTGCCTCGAGGTTCTCCGAACCATTCCGGCGAACTCCGTGAATCTGGTTTACCTGGATCCGCCTTTCTTCACCGGACGAAAACATAGCAGTTCGTCTCGCGACGGCTCAAAACGTTATTCCTTCGACGACATCTGGCAACATTCGTCGGAGTATTTCGAGTTCCTGGTCGAGCGGCTGTTGCTTTGCAGGCGATCGATGAAAGCTGATGCATCGATATTCTTCCATTGCGATCACAACAGCACCCATATTGCACGACAGGCTCTCGACCTGGTTTTCGGCTCGGAGAACTTTCAGTCCGAAATCATATGGGCCTACAAGCGCTGGTCCAATGCAAAAAGAGGGCTGCTCCAGCAACACCAGAACATCCTCTTCTATGGCAACGGCCCTGATTTTAAGTGGAATCCGGCGTTCGTGGATTACAGCGCGACGACGAATGTCGACCAGATCCTGCAAAAGAGAACACGGGACGACCGCGGCAAGTCGATCTATGCAACCGGCGAAGATGGTTCGATCGTTTTTGACGGCAACAAAAAAGGCGTTCCGCTGGGAGATGTCTGGAATATCCCCTTCCTCAACCCTAAAGCAAGGGAGCGAACCGGCTATCCCACCCAAAAGCCTCTTCTGCTCCTGGAACGCATCGTGGCGTTAGCCTCCGATGAGGGCGACCTTGTGCTGGATCCTTTCTGCGGGAGCGGGACAACCTTGGTCGCGGCAAAGCTCCTGAATCGAAGATTCCTTGGCATCGATGTATCAAATGACGCCACGACATTGGCCAAGGCGCGGCTGGAAGCACCGGTAAGAACAGATTCCGCCCTCCTCAGGAAAGGCGTTGAGGCCTACCTGAACAATGACCCATGGGTTGAAGCACATCTTGCAGGGCTAGCGGTGACCCGCATTCAGCGCAATACGGGTGCGGACGGTCTCTTGAAAGACGGGCTTGGTGGAAAAGCAGCCTTCGTAAGGGTCCAACGCCAGGGGGAAAGCGTGGCGGAGGCCGCTTCCGCCCTTAAAAAGACAGTGCGCAGTAAAGGCGACGCGGTCGGCGTACTGATCGCGACGGAAAGCGATCTTTTCGGCTACACCGATAGCGACATTCACATCCTTCGCTCACCTGCACTGCAACTGAGCGAACTCGTCAATCTGCCTGATGCCGATGACATATCAGACATACCGATGAGCCGAACTGCATAGAGCTTCGGTAAAGACCCTCTGATCGTCTCATTTGCCTCAGACGCGCCTCTCAAGAGAACTTGGAAAGCTCCTTCAGCGCGTGGGCCGCGTTGTGGTAACGCTCGACGAGCGCGCTGAATTCGGCCGCCTTCATGCCGCGGATGCCCATTGCGCCGATCGTGACGATGCGTTGTTTGCGGTCGATCTTGCTGTGAAGCGCGCGCCACTTCTTTGCGGGAAGCGAGGCGGACGGCGCCAGCAAAAGCCGCAGCGCAAACCGGTTGGAGGCAAAGACCTTATGGGCGTCGATATCAGTCCAGGCGACCGGCCGGTCGAGCATCCAGGCCCGCAGCTCCGCCGGCGTCAGGATCATGAGGGGCTGCGCCGCCGATCTGTGAAGATAGAGCGCGTAAAGGCCGCACATGACGACGCCGGCTGCGGCAATACCGGATACCAATGCCCTGGCGAAATAATCGTGCGCGAAGCCGATCTCCGCCGCAAAGACCGTAACCATCAGCCCGAATCCTGCGAAGATCGCCGCAACGATCGCCATCGTCCAGATCATCGGCTTGACGTTGTCGTAGACAACGGTTTCGCCCGGCGCGGCTGCGGCAAGCGCTTCGAGCGTCTGCCTGCGAGCCGAGCGCAGGTCGCGCAGGTGGTTCAGGTAATCGCCGCTCAGCTGCCTGCAGAGCGCCTTCCAATCCGAGAAAAGCTCGAAGGCGAAGGTGAGACCGGCTGGTTTCGGAGCGCGGGTGGCGATGCCGAGCAATCTCTCGTCGGCCGTCAGCCCCATTGCTTGAATGCGCTGGATGGTCGGCGGGTGGGTATCGGTCGGATGCGGCTGCCGGTCTTCGAGCAGGGAAACCGGATCGGACCAGCCGTTGGCGCGAACGAGATCGGAGGTTTCGGCCACCAGGTCGGACGCGGGCTCGGAATTGTCAGCGGAAAGCGTCCGTTCTGCAGCAAGGCCAAAGACGTGATTGAGGGCAGGGGCGATCAGCCCGGTCCGGATGAGGGCAGAGGCCGCGCCGACGACGGAGCTGGAGCGCGCGCCGCTCCGGTCGGCATCGAACTCGCGGATGCGGCTCCAATGGTTTACCGCGTGGTCGAACTGCTCAAGGGCATGAAAGCCCAGCAGGGCTGCGGGATAGAGGACGAAGCTGCCGCCGTCGCCGCGCTGCAGAGCCGTTAGCGATCGCCAGAGGCCGGCATAGATCGGCGTGAACCTTTGGCTGTAGAGCGTGTCCTTGCCGGAAAAATGCGCCAGTTCGTGGCCGATGACCGCAGCCACTTCCGGCTCGTCGAGCAGGTCGAGATAGGGGGTCGGCAGGTAGAGCGTTCGCCCGGCGACGACTTCGTTTTCCGGCCAAAGCCGCAGCTCGCTTTCGGTGACGAAGAACCCCTGGGTGAGGCCGACGACAACAGTGTCCGGCCGCACGGCCTGCTGCCGGTCGGCGAGATCGCGAACGAAGCGGAAAAGACCGGGCGCATCGGCCTCCTGCACCCTGCGCCCGAAAATATCCATCGGCTGCGGCGCGAAAAGCGCAAAGACATCCTTGAGACCGCGCAATCCAAGGAAGGCGCTGTAGAGGGCAAGACCGGCGAGCATCAGGGCGAGGGCGAAAAGCTTGGCGCTGCCGGATGAGAAATCCGCCCAGAGGCCCATGCTGATCGCCTCGAACACGGCTGCACAGACGATGCCGATGCAAAATCCGATGACGAGCGCCGCAAGGATGAAAGGCAGTATGATGCGCAGGCGTCCGAAGCTCCTGACCAGCTGCTCCTGAGATCGCCGCGCCCTCAAGCCGCTGACGGTTGCCGTGGCAAGCCCGAGGATGCCGCTTGCGAATGCCAGGATCGCACCGCCGATCGTGCCCCAGGGAAGCGGCCGGCGGATCGACGAAATCTCGAGATCCTCTTCGGCTCGCTCCAGCGCCGCAGCGACTTGCGGTACGGCGACCATCGCGGAGAGCGATTTCGCTCCCGCGTCTCCCTGAAACGTCAGCATGGCTCCCGGTTCGGTTTCGGCAATTTTCCTGACCTGAGCGAGTGTCGTCGTAAGCCCTTCCGACAACTCCTTCGACTGCGCAAGCGTCTCCGCTGCCCGCTCGGCCTGCCATAGACCGAGGCCGAACAGGAGTGCCGGAACAAGGACCAGCCAGACCGCAAGGCTCACATTCCGTGGAAGCTCGAGTTTCCGCATCATCCCTCCCTGACCAGGGTGTCCAGCCAATAAGTCAGCCAGCAAAGTGGCCCCCAAATATTGCCGTATCAATTGTACGGCGAGTGGCTAAGATCAACTGCACCTTGAAAAAAATCGGCGCGCTGTTGCCGGTGAGGCACGCACTCCCCGATCGGTACGCGGGCAGTTCCGCGGGCCTTGCTCGCAAGAGCGGCCGATCCGGCGCTGCACGGCATCCGGCCATTCCGATGTCTATCAGGAGATTCCGTGATATAATGGCCATCTGCAGGCGGCCTTACCAGCCGTTCGGTGCACGGAGACTGATCCGATGAGCGAAGTGGACGTGCTTTTTGCAGCCTTGCGACAGTCGGCCGACCCGCAGACGGTCGAGCGCATCGAGGATGTCGTCAGGCACGGCGCCGATCGAGAACTCAACCGCATCAATGTGCTCGCCTTCGCTGGTGCGTATCATCTCGATGAAGAGAAAGTGATCGCGGCCTTTCTCCATGCTGCCCGCATAGGCGCCTTCGAGATGACCTGGAATGTGCTTTGCCCCGGATGCGGCGGCGTGCTCGACAGTGGTGCCACCCTGAAAAGCGTCGACCGGGAGGCCTATCATTGTGCGCTGTGCGCGGCCGGCTACGAGCCGACCCTCGACGAGATGGTCGAGGTCACGTTCACGGTCAGCCCGCGGGTGCGCAGGATCGCCGCCCACGACCCCGACCGGTTGCCTTCGCTCGAATACTACCGCCAGGTCTTTTTCAGCACCGGCGTCGACCTGCCTGACAATCTGGAAGAAAGGTTCGCGCACGTCCTTCTGGAGGAGGTCGAACTAGAGCCGGGCGAGAGAGCTCTTGTCTCGCTGCAGCTGCCGCCGCAATTCGTCATCATCTTCGATGCGGTGACGCATTCGGCGCAGTTCATCGACGTGCAGGGCTTGCCGACGGATGAACGCCAGAATCTCTCGATGGTCATCAGCCAGGGGCATGCGCCGAACGAAACGCTGACGCTGCGCCCAGGCCCGCTGCGGCTGACGCTGGAAAACCATACCGATCGCCGGGTGCTGCCGAATGTCTGCATTGCCGGAGACGAGCTGCACGATATTCTCGGCCACAGGCGACCTTTCCTGACGGCCAAGCGGCTGCTGACGAACCAGAGTTTTCGGGATATCTACCGGACCGACACGCTCGATGTCGACCAGCGCCTGAAGATCACCAGCCTGACCTTCCTCTTCACCGACTTGCGCGGCTCGACCGCTCTTTACGAGCGCGTCGGCGATCTCGCCGCTTTCGATCTCGTGCGCACGCATTTCCGCGTCCTGCACGAGATCGTCGCCACCGAGGCGGGTGCGGTGGTCAAGACCATCGGCGACGCCGTCATGGCGACATTCCCGAGCCCGGACAGGGCGGTGGCGGCGGCGCTGAGAATGCGCGAAGCGATGCTGCAGCTGAACGCCGAGCGAGGCAGCGAGGATCTCCTCCTGAAGATCGGCATCCACGAGGGGCCATGCCTTGCGGTCAACATGAACGACCGGCAGGACTATTTCGGCCAGACCGTCAACATCGCCTCGCGCGTGCAGGAGCTCGCCGAACCGCATGTGATTTTGACGACGGAAGCCGTGGTCGATAACGAGCAGGTTTCGGAGATCCTGCGCGACGGCGGCGTAAGCTCGGTGTCGCGCATGGAGGAGCTTCATGGCATCGGGCGCGAGGTGAGGATATTTGCGCTGTCGTGAGGGGTGGTGCAGGGGCGTCAGAAAGGTGGAGGGGCACTCGGCGAGCCATCCCGCCTGAACGATGCCGTGCCTGCGAAGACGCGGCCCTTATGATTTTCATGTTCGAGCTCGAATATTGGAAAACAATCTCAGACCCCTATGTTGCTGTCGAACGGGACAACAATCGTGGGTTTATCGGATGTTGTGCAGCATTCTCCTAGTTTCGCTGGTGTTTGGCCTGTCCATACAAGTCATCCCCACCGAATTCGCTTTGGCCGAGGACAATCCAAACGTTCAAATAATCAAACGTGGCGATCCGGCCATGGCCAAAGCTCACGAGAAATCCCAAAAGGGCCTGGACGCCTTCCTTGAGAAATTGAGCAATCCGCCGCCGGGAACCGAAAATTACAACGTCAAACTGGGTTTCACAGACAAGGCTAAGGGTGTGGCACTGACGACGGATCAGATGGCGCAGGGGGTGGAATTCATGTGGGTCTCTCGAATCCAGCGATCCGGCGATCATTTTACCGCTCTTCTTGGCGACACGCCGGAATACATCCACAATATCAAGTCGGGTGATCGCGTCGAGTTTACGAAGTCCGATATTTTCGACTGGCTCTATGTCGAGAATGGCCAGGTGAAGGGAAATTATACTGTTTGCCCGTTGCTATTGGCCGGTCCGAAAGAGCAGTTGGAAGAGTATCGCGTTAAATACGGCATAGTCTGCGATTGATCGCGATATAGCTCGGCATTGCGCGCCAACGCAGCCGATACCCCACCTAAAAGCCCCCACCTCAGACCAAGGTCCGTATCACCCCGGACTGAGGTCGCATGCCGGGAACAGCCAAGGGCTCCCGTCGTTGGTTTGACAGCGGTCAGGAAGGCCGCGTCGAACGAAAGGAGGATCCATATGTTTGTCAAGCTTATCGCAGGTGCGGCCGCAGCGGCGGCCCTGATGTCGGGCGTTGCCTTCGCCCAGTCTTCCACTGTCAACGGCGCTGCAGGCGGCGCGGTCACCGGCGCGATCGTCGGCGGGCCGGTTGGTGCTGCCGTCGGTGGCGTTGCCGGTGCCGTGGTCGGCACGGCGATCGATCCGCCGCCGCAAAAGGTCGTCACCTATGTCCGCGAAGCGCCGGCGCCTTCGACCCGCGTCGTGGTCAAGGAAAAGGTGGTCGTCGGTCAGCCGCTTCCTGAAACCGTCGTCGTGACGCCGGTCCCGGAAAACCCGAAATATTCCTATGCAATCGTGAACGACGAGCGCGTCATCGTCGAACCGTCGTCACGCAAGGTGATCCAGGTCATCAACTGACCGGACCAGGACGCGCCAAGCCGCGTCCGCCCACCCTCAAGAGAAATTGAAGTTCGCCGCACGTCTGCAGCAAAGGCGTCGTGCGGCCTCAAAAAAGCGAGTCTATCATGAAAAGCAAGACCCTAGCCGTTCTGGTGACGGCCCTGTCGATCGGCGTTTCGCCCATTACGCTTCTATCCGCCTCGGCGCAGGAAGCGCCAATCATCAAGAAGAAAGGTGCTGCCCAGACCGAGCAGTCCGGTGGCCAGACGCAGCAGCAACCCGGCGCCGGCGACGCCACGAGCGGTGGCTCTTCCGGTTCCGGCGCTGCAACAGGCGGCCAGGAGGCGCAGCAACCGGCACAGGGTTCCGACGGGTCGACCTCCGGCACGAAGGACGGCACGAGCCAGACGCAGATGAAGTCGGGGTCGGCAAACGGCGGTTCCACGCAATCGGGTACTTCGGCGGGGACTTCGGATGGCGCCAAGGCCAAGCCGACGACCACGGAAACCCAGAAATCCGGCACGCAGGACAGCGGCGCTGCCTCGTCCGATACGCAGAAGTCCGGCACGGACACTCAGAAATCCGGCACGGCCACACAAAAGTCCACGACCGATACCCAAAAGTCGGGCACGGACGCCACTACATCAGGCAGCTCGACCAATACGCAGACCAACAGCAAGACGAATGCCGAGGCCAACGACACGACCGTCAACAGCAATACGGAAAACAACACCACCACCACCGTAGACAAGACGAATGTCAATATTTCCGTCGAACAGCAGACGGAGATCCGTCAGGTCGTCAAGGAAGTGCATGTCGAGCCGGTCCGCGAGACCGACTTCACGGTGTCGGTCGGCACCAGAATTCCGAAGAAGATACGGCTGGAGCCGCTTCCGCCGCGCATCGTCAAGATCGTGCCGCAGTATGAATCCTATCGGTTCTTCATTCTGGCCGATGGCCGGATCGTGATCGTGGATCCGACCGAATACACGATCGTCTACATTATCACGGCCTGACCGGCCGGCTCCGGCGGCGTTCGCGCCGCCGGTTTCTGATGGAGTGAAGGATGATCTACCAGGAGCCGAAAACCGGCAGTTTCACCATGCCCGTCATCGCCATTCTGCTGGCGATGGCCGGGATAGTCATGCTTCTGATATCCAACGCGGGAACTCATCCGCAGGCCAGGGTGTTCGTCCAGATACAGCAGCCGGAAACCGGCAGTAAATAGCGAATATCCTCCCGTCCGATATCGGGCTCGACCAGCTAGCGAATCGACATGCCGATTACAGAAGCAGACCGAATATTGTTCAACCGGGTTTGGGCTCTTGGTGCCAAAGCGGTGAAGAACAATCGCATCTCTGAACTGACCTATGTCACGCTCAGCACGCCGACCCTGGAAGAGTACCAGAACAGCCACGGCAAAAGGATGGCGGATTTGATCAAAGTCGTCCAGCTGGGAATCTCGGAACTGCGCGACAGCGGCGAACTCAGTGAAGCCGACGAAGATCAGGCGACCCGGCTACCGGCAAGACGGCGCACCTGAAACGATCGTTCGACGGTGTGAGGGTTCACACCTTCCAGCCTGGTCGCTCGCCGTCAAAGAACTGTCGAAGACGGGGAGGGCCGGACTTTGGTCCGATTGACGCCGGTTGCCGCTCCGCTAGCTGTATGTCGCGTCCGTCAGGACTGCAAATATCCGGCGTCAAAATCGGGAAAGCAACAATGTTTCGGTGGCTCAGAAGCTCGAAGAACAAAAAAACTGATGCTGATAGCGGGGCGAAAGCATTCCGGCGTCTGACGTATGAGACGGAGACGTCGACGCTATTCCTGGAATTTCACAGCGGCGAAACCCGAACCCATGTCGGTGTCGCATTGGGTCACATCGTCGGGCTCAAGATTGCAGCCGACAAGCTGGCTTATTACGAGAGCCAGATCGCTCGATCCAATATGGCGTTGATAGCGCCAGGCGATGAGGCGGCGGATTCCGCTCCCCGGAACACTGCCGCAGCAGCGAATGCCGTGTGATCGGCGCCGCGGTCACTTCTTCATTTGTTCGTCGTAGGAGGCTACGCGGGCTTTCTTCATTTCCGGAGGTCGGACTTTAGTCCGATTGAAGAGGGCGATCCGCCCGCTAGTTTCCGTTACGCTGATGCCTCCAGAATCAGCATGAAAAGGGTGTCTCTTCCTGATCTCGAGCACCCTTTTCGCCCCCCGCTACAACTCCCCGTATGATCTTTTTTAAATCGCGAGCCCGATCCATCCGGCTTATTGCAATTTCTGCGTTTGAATTGTAGCTGTTTTTCATTGGATACTACTGTCATTCCAAGATGATGGTGAGTCGTCACCGCACGCGCGGCAAGCTGAAATGGGGGCATTTCAATGGGGTTTACTGAAGCTGTTCGTACAGTTCTGAGAGAGAAATATGCAACCTTCTCCGGCCGGGCTTCCCGCTCGGAATATTGGTGGTTTTATCTATTCTATGTCCTGGTCGCGTTTGCGTTTGCGGTTGTGGCTATCGGGGTCGCCACCGCTTCCGGCGGAGTCGAGGGTGGGGTTCCGTCAACGATTATTGCTATCGGCGCTATCGGCGGATTGTTTGTGCTCGGAACGATTATTCCGTTTCTCGCCGTCCAGATCCGCCGCTTCCATGACCGCAACATGTCCGGCTGGTGGTATCTCGCGCTGATTATCCTGGGGCTGATTCCCTATGTCGGCTTTATCGCGAGCATCGCCATTTTCGTGATCAGCGTGCTTCCCGGCACTGTCGGCCCGAACAAGTTCGGGCCGGATCCGCTGCGTCCGGAAGTGAGAGCGGAAGTCTTTGCCTAAAGTGTGATGTCGGGCTGCCGGTGGCGCCGTTGCTGGCCACCGCGGCTCTATTTTTCCTTGAGCAGAGGCGGATCATAGGCGGTCAGGACGGGCGGCTCACAGCCGATGGAACCGCACGCCGGGTTCAGATCTAACCGACGTTTTGTCATTAAAGTGTTTGAATCATTCAGCAAGCTGCAATGGGGGCATTTCAATGGGGTTTACCGAAGCTGTTTGGACGGTTTCCAGGCAGAAATATGCAACCTTCTCCGGCCGAGCCTCCCGCTCGGAATGCTGGTGGTTTCAGCTTTTCTATTGGCTGGTGCTGCTGGCAATTTTTATCATCAGCATTTTGGCGCCCTCGGGTAGCCGTGACGCACCTGCGGTGACGGTTGCTATCATCACGATCGTCGGCGGAATATTTATTCTGGCAATGTTTTTGCCGCAGGTGGGGCTCCAGGTTCGCCGCTTCCACGATCGGAACATTTCAGGTTGGTGGTACCTAGCGCTGTTTATCGCCGGTTTCGTTCCCTATCTTAATGTCATTTCTGGCCTGACGATTTTCGTGATCAGTGTGCTTCGTGGCACGGATGGCCCAAACAGGTTCGGGCCGGACCCGCTGCATCCCGAAGCGATAGCGGAGGTCTTTGCCTGAGCCGCATAGCCATTCGTCATGCCGGGTTGCTGGTGGCCCTGTCACTGGCCGCCTCGGCCCAACTTTCCCCTGCGCTGGCGCAGGAGAGCAGTAGTCAGCAGGGCGGGAAGGGCGACCGGCCTTCCAGCTCCGTCAGCAGCGAATATGCCACGCAATGCGCGCTTAATGGCGTACGCTGCAAGCTCATCTATGGTGATGGTTCCGAAACGCGGAAGGCTGTGCCGGACGCGACGCTTTCGCGTGAGAATCGTTCGTTTTCTCTGCAGGAGCCTGCCGTCGGCGGTTCCGCTGCGGTCGTACTGGTGCTCGTCGCCCTTGTCGTCATCATCGGCCTTGCAATGTTTTTCGGCAATGGGGGCGTGCTGCTCTCGTCGGCGCCGCGCGACGTGAAAAAGCGGCAGGGGGAAGCGCCGGAAAGCTGGCGTACTTCGGATGCCGGGACCGAGGAAAGGCCCGGTGATTTCCTACAGCGCATTGCCGCCATGGCGGATCGCCGGCAGGCGCTAGTGCTCCTGCTGCGGCACTGCCTGCTGCACGCGGCCGATGTGACGGGAACGCGGCTTTTCCGCTCGGATACGGAGCGGGCGGTTTTTGCTCGCTTGCCGGCAACCATGCCCGACCGCGAGCGGCTGGAACACCTGCTGGCCGAGGCGGAACTCGTTCATTATGGCGGTCGCCCATTGCAGGAAGGGGATTTCGATACGCTTCTCAATTCGGCGCGGGCCTTATTGTCGACAGGCAGGCTCAGCCATGCGTAATGCCGCGCCCGTTCTCATCCTGCTGGTTCTGGTCGGGCTTGCGGCGCTGGCACTCTTTGCGCGGCCGCGAGAGAACGATTTCGATCACTCGCCGCTCGGAGCCAAGGGGCTGCAGGTGTGGCTGGAGGCCAAGGGCATTCCCGTGATCCGCTCCGATCCGCATTTCGTCAGGGCGCGGGCGGAAATCTCCATGCGCGTTCTTTCCCTGCCGCTGGAGAACGACGAAGCTGCCGCTTCCGGTACAGACAAGGACGTCAAGAGTGCTGGCCCGGAAAGTTGGGGAAGCGAATCACGACGCTATGGGCTTCCGACGCTGATCATCATGCCGAAATGGCGCAGTCGTCTGTTGACGGATGGGATTGCGCGGCAGGCCGATTTGCTGCCTCTCGAAGAGGTTCAGGAAGAATTGGGCAGGATCGCGCCTGCAGATTTACGTCTCAATCGGAACGATCCAGGATTTGCTGAGGCGCATCCGGGTACGAGTTGGGGGCAACCGGCCCGGATCGGTTTGTATGAGGCGCAGACTTTCGATTTGGCAAGCCTGCCGAGCGCCTGCAAGGAGCTCGCAGGCACGCAGACGGGTGCGCTGATCGTCCGATGCGAAAACTATCATCAAGTCTATCTGCTGTCGGACCCTGATCTATTGAACAATCATGGATTGGCTCTCGCCGAGAACGCAGCTTTTGCAGTGTCGCTGATCCAGCGATTGCGTGGTGTCGACGAGAGGCGGCCGGTCTATCTGGATACAGCAGGCGCGCCGCTGGAGGCCAGGAAACCCGTGGACGAAGGGCGCACCTATGAGCGTTCCAGCTCCGATCTTAAGCGCTTCTTCGCCTATCCGCTCTCCGTCATCTGGGGCACGCTCTTCGTTGTCGTGGCAATCTGCTTCTGGCGCGGGTTCTGGCGGTTCGGGCCGCCGCTGAAGGACGCATCGGGGAATATCGAGCTGTCGAAATCTGCGGCGATCGAAGCAACAGCCCGCCTGCTTCGCCTGTCGGGCAATGACGGGCGGATGGTATCGCAGTTCGTGCTCCATCTGCTTGCGGACAAGGCGCAGCTGCTCTTCGGCCCCGGAGCCGGAAACGAGGCGGGCATAGACCGGCTGTTCAAACGCCTGGCACGCCGCGATCAGGTGGACGCGCAGGCGCTGCATTCGTCGGCCCAGGCGCTGATCGACCGTGGGCATTTGATGAAATCTGCGGATCTGCACCGCAATCTCGAGACATTCAGGAAATCGCTAGGGGGCGTCGACTTTGGATCTGGGTGAATTTCGCAATCTCATCGCCGCTGTCAGGGGCGAGATCGGCAAGGTGGTGCAGGGACAGGATGCGATCATCGATCTCGTCTTGATCTCGATATTCTCGGGCGGGCACTGCCTCGTCGAGGGGCCTCCCGGCACGGCAAAGACGCTGCTCGCGCGCTCGGTTTCGGCCGCCATGGCGCTCGATTACCGGCGCATCCAATTCACGCCGGACCTGATGCCGGGCGATGTGCTCGGCGTCAATCTCTTCAACTTTCAGACCAACCAGTTCCACCTCACCAAGGGGCCGATTTTTACCGACATCCTGCTCGCCGACGAAATCAACCGCGCGCCGCCGAAGACGCAATCGGCACTGTTGCAGGCAATGAACGAGCGGATGGTGACGCTTGACGGCGTCGATTACCCGCTCGGGCCGGATTTCTTCGTGCTCGCCACGCAGAACCCGATCGAGCAGCAGGGCACCTATCCGCTGCCCGAGGCGCAGCTCGACCGCTTCCTGTTCAAGCTGGTGGTCGACTTCCCTGATCGCGAGACGGAGATCTCGATCCTGTCGCGCCATGCCGATCAGGCGCTCAAATCAGATATAGGCAAAGCCGGCATCCGGCCGCTGGTCACCAGCGAGGCGCTTGCCGCTGGCCGGGCGCTCATCGATGCGATCCATCTCGACAAGTCGATCCTGACCTATATCGTCGATCTCGTGCGCGCGACGCGCTCCGATGCCGATATTCTCTATGGCGCATCGACCCGTGCTGCCGATGCTCTGGCCGCGGCCGTGCGCGTGCGGGCTGCCTTCGAGGGTCGGGACTACGGCCTGCCTGATGACGTGCAGGCGCTGCTGACACCGGCCTTGCGCCATCGCATCGTGATGTCGCCTTCGGCAGAGATCGACGGGCGCACGCCTGACGATGTGCTGCGCAGCCTCCGGAACCGCGTGGATGCGCCTCGGTAAATGCGGCCGTCCTCGCACCTGATCGCGCTTGTTCTTGCCATGGCGGCGCTGACGGTCATCGTCAGCGTGTGGTGGCGCGACATGAGCATGCCGCTCGTCTTCCTGTGGGTGGTGCTGGCGGTTGTTACGGCGGGCGATCTCGTCTTCACGGCGCTGTCGGGCCGGATGGCCGTCGATGTCGATCTGCCGCCGCAGGGTTTTGTCGGCCACAGGGCCTCTTTCACTGTTGTCATCAACAGGCAGAAGGGCAAGCTGCCCGAGGGGATCGATCTCAGACTTGATGCCGCGCCGGAGCTTGTCATCGGCGAGCGTCGCATGGAGCGCGCCGAGTCCGGGCCGGTGAAGGCATCATTCGATCTGCAGCTGACGCGGCGCGGGCAGTTTTCGGTTCGTGAGCTCTGGCTGAAATGGCCGTCGCGCCTCAGGCTTATCGACAGGATCGTACGCCTGCCGGTGGCGCGCGAGATCGCCGTCATTCCAGATATCTCGCCGGTGCTGTCAGGCGCGATCAAGACGCAGATCCTGCCGCTCGAAGCCGGCCAGAAGGATTTGCGGCTGCGCGGCGAGGGGTCGGAATTCCATCAGCTGCGGGAATTTGCCGCCGGCATGGATCCGCGCAGCATCGACTGGAAGCGCTCGGCGCGCATGCGCAATCTCGTGGTGCGCGAGATGCGGGCGGAGAAAAACCACCAGATCATCCTCTGCGTCGATTCCGGGCGGCTGATGGCCGAACAGCTTGGCGGCTTCACCAAGCTCGACCGCGCCATCAATGCGGCGCTCGCCATGTGCTGGGCGGGAGGGCTCGCGGGCGATCTCGTCGGCTTCTACAGTTTCGACAGCCGTCCGCGCCTCTTCCAGCCTGCCTTGCCGGGGCGTGCAGCGTTTCCACGTCTGCAGACGATCTGCGCCGATCTCGCCTACGAAACGCAGGAGACGAACCACACGCTGGGGCTGACGCATCTTTCCGGCCGCCTCAAGCGGCGCTCGCTGATCGTGATATTCTCCGATTTCGTCGACAGCATCACGGCGGAGCTGATGATCGAGAATATGCAGGTGCTCGCGCGGCACCATTTCATCGTTTACGTCGCCTTGCGCGATCCGATGCTGGCAAAGCTGGTGGAGCCGGAGGAGACAACGCTCGATGCCATCGCCCGCTCGGTGGCGGCGCGGCAGATCGTGCAGGAGCGGCGGGCCGTGATGGAGAAGCTTTCGCGTCTCGGCGTGCTCTGCCTCGACAGCACGCCTGAGGCGCTGACATCGGATCTCATTGCCCGCTACATCGAAATCAAATCCCGCGAGATGATATGACGGATCTGCGCATCGACCCCAGGATGGATAGTGGCGCGACGCTCCATGCCGGCGGGGTGCAGAACGATCTGCTGCGCTCGGCTCGCTTCCGGCTGGAGCGCGAGGCGCACTGGCGCCAGCTGGACCAGCTGGTGAGCCGCGCGGAGGAGGGTGGGGCTGCTGCACTCAGCTATAACGAGGTGCGCGACCTTGCGGCCGGCTACCGGCAGGCGATGAATTCGCTCAGTGTCGCGCGCGATATTTCGCTCGATCGGGCGCTGGTCGCCTATCTCGAAAGCCTCTGCGCGCGCGCCTATCTCGTCGTCTATGCGCCGCAGGAAAGCCTCGGCGGGCTGATCTCCCGCCTGCTGCTGAAGGGCATTCCGCAGGCGGTGCGGCGCTCGGCCCTGCCTCTCTTCATCGGCTTCCTGGCGCTCGTTCTCGGCGCACTTGCCGGATACAGGCTCTGCAGCAGTGATCCGAGCTGGTTCTATACGTTCGTGCCGTCGGAGCTCGCCGATCTGCGCACGCCGGACGCGTCGGCCGATTACCTGCGCTCGACGATCTACGGCAATGAACGGCATGAGAGCGACGGGCTCGCGGCCTTTTCGGCCTATCTCTTTTCCCACAATACGGGGATTGCCGTGCTGATCTTTGCGCTCGGCGTCTTCGCATCGGTGCCGAGCTTCATTCTGACTTTCTACAATGGCCTGATGCTCGGCGCCTTCTTCGCGATGTTCCGGCAGAAAGGGCTTGGCTACGATGCCTTCGCCTGGCTTTCCATACACGGCGTCACCGAGCTTGCGGCGATCTCGATTGCCTGCGCCGGCGGGGCGGGGCTCGGGCTCGCAGTTCTTCTTCCGGGCGCGCGAACCCGGAAAGAGGCTCTGCGCCACCAGGGGCATGATGCCGTCAAGCTCGCGATCCTTGCGGCCCTGATGCTGGTCGCGGCAGCCTTCATCGAAGGCTTCCTGCGCCAGCTCGTCCAGGAGCCGGTCTGGCGGATCGCCATCGGCTGGGGCATGGGTGTCTTCTGGGTCGCATGGCTCTCGCTTGCAGGGCGCGAAGGCAAGGCTTCGCATGGGGCCGTCAGATGAAGCAGCCGGACCAGACGATGACAGACGGCAAGCGCGTCATGCAGTTCATTCCGCCGGAGGGCGTGCCGATCAGTTTCGCGATCGCCTCGATCGGAGCCCGTTTAGGCGCGCAGATACTCGATATCATCTTCACGACCCTCCTTTTCGTCATTATCGCGCTTGCCGTCGTCTTCACGGGGGCCTTGCCCTTGAGCGCCATGACGGTCCTGATCACCCTGCTGGGCTTTCTGCTGCGAACACCCTATTACGTGCTCTCGGAGCTGATCTGGAACGGGCGCACGCTCGGAAAACGGATAACGGGCATCCGCGTCATCAACGTCGATGGCCGACGCCTGACGCCGCATCAGGTGACCGCGCGCAACCTGATGAAAGAGGTGGAGATCTTCGCTCCGATGGGGCTTCTGGGCACGCTCGGCGAACAGTCGGGGCTGGAAGGCGTATTGACGGCCGTTTGGCTCCTGGTGGTGGTGATCGTTCCGCTCGCCAACCGCCGCCGGCAACGCATCGGCGACATGATCGCCGGCACGCTGGTGGTCGACAATCCGCGCTCCGTGCTGCTGTCAGACCTCGCGCTCTCGTCTCCTGCCAAGGCTTCGTCGCAGCCGGCATTCGAATTCCTGCCCGAGCATCTCGATATCTACGGCAAATACGAGCTGCAGACGCTGGAGGATGTGCTGCGCGATACAACAAAGAAGCCGAACACCGAAGAGATCGTCAAGATCGTGCGCACCATCACCAGAAGGATTCGCTATGAGGAACCGGTGAAGCCCGGCCAGGAGCTGGTGTTCCTCAACGCGTTCTACCGGGCGCAGCGCGAGCATCTGGAGAGCCTGAAACTGTTCGGGACGCTGCGCGAGAACAAGTATCATGAGCATACGACAACAGAGGCGAAGAAGCTTGTTTGAGTGGCTGAGAGGCTGCAAGTAGTCCATTCGCCCGCACAAAGCGCTCCAATTCTCTAAATCGACGCAATCGAGCCTTCCGGACATCAACTTCGGGCCGATGCCGGAGCGGTCGTGCGCGCTTGCCGCATCGCATCGGACTTTGGTCCGATGGAAGCCGAAATATAGTCTGCTACATAATTTCGTGCTGATGCCTTCAGAATCAGCACGAAAAGGGTGTCTGTCCCTGACCCGGCGCACCCTTTTCAACTCTTTTTCGCGGGGGCAATCGCGAGCGGAGGGGAGCCGGTATGATTTATGAGCAGCGGAATGTTGCCGACAGCCTAAAACAGCGCAAACGCTTCGAGGAGAAAGCAGCCAGGGTCCTCAAGAGGCACTACCAGCGGCCGATCGCAATTATGTTTTCCTGGCAACCCGGCAACGAGCCTCATACCATCGACTTGCGAGCCGTTCCTCAGGTCCTCACGACGAGTGACCTAGAGGCGCTGGAAAAAAGAACCCCGTAACCCGCGGCGCCTTCCTGCCTGTTGCGACCGCACCGGTGTCGAATACGGCAAACAATGGGGGGAGGCGCCGCCGGCCGCATAGCTGGACGCAGAGCATCGGTAGCGCGCCCACGTTTTGACGCGGATGCTTGCAGCTGAAACAGTGTTGGCTGACCCCACGGCTTGGACACGCGCCTCCGCCAAGATGCACTCGCGTGGAGAGTAGCGCTTGATCGAGACGAATCGACGCGGCGAGCCATGTCACACACTTTTCACGCGACTCTGAACGCCGTCTGTGATTATTACACCCGCCTAACGCGTTTGGCGGACTGAGCAGGCACAGGGCTCGCATCTGTAATGTGTGGCGAGCCCAACCGCGCTCAGCAGGATCAGACGATTCCGGTCTGTCTCAGCCTACATTTTCAGCAATGCCGTGGCCTTGTCGATCGCCGCGCCCGCACCGTCGTCACCGATGCCAGGCGGCTGCGCAGCGGAGGCGTCCAATGGTCGCGAGAGTTCGCTATCGCGGCATGAAACGGTGGAGTTCCGGTTCGGCGGCAAGGAGGTATCGATCGTCCGTTCGCTGCTTTTAAAGCGGCGCCCTCCCAAATGAAGGGCTTCCACTCAATACTCGGCAAGCCCCCCGCATCGGGTTCGGTCCTGTAATCCTACTACCGCCGCGCATCCACTTTCCTCGCGGTGGGGCCGATTCGCAATTCATCCAAAAGGGTTAGACGGAGACGCGATCGCGTCATTCGCCCTTGGGGCGCTCGCTGATCGTTTTTCCTCTGCCGGCGGGCGAGGAGGGCATGGGCGCCTATACCGGCCACGCTGGCCGTGTGCAGGAATTCTTCTGTGGTTGTTCTTGCGCGTTACTCGCGCCAAGCGGGCGGCGATGCTAGGAATCTCCTGCTAACTGGGGAGCATCCATGAAAAAACTCATTCTCGGCGTGGCTTTTGCCGCAGCACTCACCTCCTGCGCGAAAAGACCCGACGCCATCGTGCAGGCCGACATCCCTATGCAGGCCTACACCAATCTCAGCTGCGCGCGCATCGCCCAGGAGCACAGCACGGAAAAGAAGAAGCTCGACGACCTCTCCAAACAGCAGATCTCCGCCGCCAACGGCGACGCCTTCGGCGTATTCCTGGTCGGCGTTCCGATCGGTAGCGTGGCGGGTGGGGATAAGGAAGGCGAGGTCGCCGTCTCGAAGGGGAAAGTGTCGGCGATGGAGAGCGCGGCGCTGTCGAAGGGGTGTAAGTTGTAGGTGAGGGGTGTGGGGGGCGACGCTATCGGCACCCTCTCTCCCTCATTCCTGTGCTTGTCACAGGAATCCAGCCACCGTGCGTCCGGGCGGTGAAGGACTCATCTGAGGCGGGGAAGTCTCTCCTGCCCGGCGAGGTCACCGAACCTATGCGGGTCGTCGAAGCCTATGGAATCCGCACGCCCGCCCGCGATGCTGCGGAGCGGCAACCCGCCTCGGGCGGCTCGTTCTATAACAGCATTCACGTAAGGCAAATCATGTGAGGTAAAGTGTCCTGAGGCCTTACAAATGCTTGACTATTTTTGCGAACTTGGTTCCTTTGTGCGACGCAGCATAGGGAATAACGATGGAACTTACGTCAAAACTCGTCAAATCCGTCGCCTACGATCCTTCGACGGGCGTCCTCGATATAGAGATCCGTCTCAAGGGGAAGCGCCGGTATTTCAATGTGCCGCCGGTGGTCTATGAGAACCTGATCACGGCGGCCTCGCCGGGTTGGTATTATACGCGTCATATCCGGGATGTTTTTTCCCGTTCCGAAAAGAGCGGGCCGGACGGGCGCCTGCGGCAGATCTTCGGCCGGCGCGGGCAATTGTCCTGATCGCAGCGGAGTGCGGCTGATGGCGGCCGCGCTCATTAGGCCTTCGCCCAGCTCGCAGACGCGTCAGTATCTTGCGCTGTGGTGCGAATCTCTGCCAGTCTGCGGCATCGGCCCGAGATCGGAAGCGATTTTCGGAAAGCCCGATATGTGGATTCGAGGAGTTGGAGCGTCCTTTGCCCGTGTGAATGCGGGCACGGCCCTCCAGGCCGCTCGGTTGGGGGAATGTTTTGGCCAGTCATCTCAGATCCTGCCTGCTTGCGGCACTCGTGACGATCGCTTGCGCGGGCATCGCTGCGGCCGAAGAAATGCCGGCTTTCTGGAAGAAGTCGATGACCGGCGATCCGGCGACCAATCATTACCTCGCAGAGGCGGTGAAGCCGCTCGACAATCCGGATGCGCAGACATTGCGGGTCGTCAAGCTCGCCAATACGCTCGCCACGCTCTGCAGCGGGGCCTCGCTCGATAAGAAGGCGCTCTACGCCTATATGACCGCGACCCGCTTTGCCGAGATCAAGGGCAAGGCCTATAACGAGGCGGCCTTCCTGGCCGACAGCAGCTTCCGCTATTTCGATTACCGCGCGCTCGCCCATCTCTGCGCGGGAAGCGCCTATCTCTTCGGCCCGCAGGGGCATCTCGCGCCGGGATTGCTGGAGATCGGCAAAGCCGGCAAGGGGGGCAAGCCGGCGATTGGGTACGATCCCGCCAACCCCTTGGTGATCTTGCCGCCGATTGCGCGGAAGTCCTGACCGGCGCGCGGTGCGGCCGTATCTTACTCTTGATATCACCGAGGCGGATGCGGCTCGGTCGGCGTGCCGATCCTGTCGCCTTTTTTCACGCCGACCGTTCCTGTCGGACGCGGGTCCGGCTGCTCTTTCCCGGACCAGGAAATGACGAGGAAAATCAGCCCGAGCGCGATGAGGGGCGGCGCAACGAAGATCAGCAGGAGGTAGTGCAGCGATCTCATAGGGTTTGGCACAGGTAAGCTTTCGCACCTGATCGAGGTTTTCTTCAGTCGTGCTGCAAACCAGCAGGAAGGACTTGCGGCGCCGAACCGGCGTCCACCCTCTTCCCTACGTGGTCTTGCCGTCGAAAGATATAACGGCTGTCACAGTCTGCAGCCGTCGCCGGCGGCAACCGCCGGCAGCTTTGCCGCCGATCTCACGCCAGAACGATGTCGCCGTTGTCGAAGAAGGCCTTGCCGGCGCCGAGGAAGACGATGTCCTGCGCCGCCTGACCGCCGGTGCCATCGGCGTCGTAGGAGAGGTTGCCGCTTGCGGAATTGTAGATGAGCTGGGCGTGATCGGCGGTGGCTGTCGCGCCGTATTTGGAGGCGATCATGAAGGCGTCCGCGTCCAGGATACCGTCATGATTGCTGTCGAGGGAGGCGAAGGCGGAGCCGAGCCTGATCTTGTCGTCGGCATCGAAATCCCAGATGGAATCCTTGTTGGCGGCGCCCATTTCGTTGAAATAGAACGTGTCCGCGCCGCCCTTGCCATAGAGGCTGTCGGTACCGGCGCCGCCGGCAATGGCATTGGCCGAGGCATTGCCGGTGATGAGGTTTGCAAGGCTGTTGCCGGTGCCGCCGATCGCGCCGGCGCCTTCCTTCAGACGGAGGTTTTCGACGAAGGCGTGGTCGTGGAGATCGACGCTGATCGTTGCCTGGATCGTGTCGGTGCCGCCGTCGGCCGTTTCCACAGCGCGGTCGCCGGCATTGTTGATGAAATAGGTGTCGTTGCCGCTTCCGCCGAACATCGTGTCGGCGCCGGCGCCGCCATCGATATAGTCGTTGCCGCCGGCGCCATAGATCGTGTCGTCGTTGATGGTGACGAGCGGGTGGCCGGCGAGGGTCGCGCCCGGGACGATGAAATCATTGCCTTCGGTCCCATGGATCGTCGCGCCGACGATGCTCTCGTCGGCTCCTGATATCGAGAATCCGATGCTCTGCGTGGCGCTCGCCCCGTGACTGTCCCGGATCGCCAGGTCGAACGTGTCCTCAACAGTGGCACCTTCCGCCAGCGCCTGGGTCGCCGGCCGGTCATTGTCCAGCAGGTAGGTCACCTGTCCGCTCGCCGTGTTCAGGATTGCCGTGCCGTAGATGCCGGAAAGGCTCCATTGCCCGCCGCCGAGATCGCTCCAGCCGTCGGTGACGTAGGAGATGGTATCGCCCGCATCGGGATCGGATGCCGTCAGCTGCAGGCTCGCGGTATCGACGCCGGCGCCACTGTGGCCGGCTTCGATGAGGCCGTTGCTCGGTGCGCCCGCCGTCAAGACGGGAGGGCTGTTGAACGGCTTGAAGACGCCCGTTTCCCAATCATAGATGCCGTCGAGGAAATGCAGCTTCTCGACATGCGCGAGCGTGTCGGTGCCTTCGGCTGCGCTCGAGACCGTGCCGAGCAGCCGGTCGATCGCATATTTGGCGAAGGAGCCGGCGTAATTGGCCGTGTCGATGCCTGCGCCGCCATCGAACCTGTCATTGCCGCGTGCGCCGGTAAAGACATCGTCACCAGCGCCGCCGGTGACAGTATCGGCGCCGCTGCCGCCGTGAAGCTCGATCTGCTCGATGCCGCTGATCGTCGTGCCGTCGCCCAGCGCCTGGACGGTGGTTGCCGGGAGCGACAGGTCCAACGTCAGGTCCACGGTCGCCGCGCGGCGATCCAGCACAAGGGAGTCGTTGCCCGCTCCGCCATCGATGGTGTCGACGGCATCGACAGCGGAGACGAACTGGTCGTCGCCGCTGTAGCCGATCAATGTGTTGTGGCCCGATCCGCCGATCAGCACGTCATTGCCGGCGCCGCCGTCGATGTAATCGTCGCCGCCGTTGCCCTCCAGCGCATCGTCGCCGTTCCAGCCATGGATCTCGTCGCCCAGCGCGCCGCCGACGAAATGGTCGCCCATGTATCCGCCCGTGATGTTCAGGCGCTCCATGTTGACGATGACGGTTCCTTCGCCGAGATCCTGGGGCGTGGCTATCTTTTGGGCCGTGGAAATATCGATCTGCTCGACGACATATTCATAGCTGCGCTTCAGCGCCAGCGTATCGATGCCGTCGCCGCCGTCGATATAGTCAGGCCCTTCATGGCGCCATGATTTGATCGTGTCGTCACCCGCGCCGCCATAGAGCTGGTCGGAGCCGGCACCGCCATCGATAATGTCGTTGCCGCCATTGCCGTAGATGACATCGTCGCCGCCAAGGCCGACGATGACTTCGGCGGCATTGCCGCCGGTCAGCGTATCGTTTCCATCCGTTCCGGTGATCGTCGGCATTCGCGGGTCTCCAAAAACGTTCCGCCTGATTCGAGCCTTATCCTAAGCGGAATTGGCCGGCGGACCATGCGAGTTATTGTCCGGTAGATATCGCAGTATTTTCGATACGTCCGAGATGGCCGATATCGGCACAATGCATCGCCTCAGTCCCTCTGGGGTAGATGATCCCGTAATTATGGCGATCTGAGGGATGTGGCGGCACATGGAAAACAACCACACCTGGCAGGGCAGTGATGCCCGGTCAGGCGTCGTCGTCAGCTTTTAGACGAGCAGGGAGAGGGGGCGGTGCCGTGTCAGGCGAGCCTATGCCGGCGGGACAGGGTGCGCCCGAGCTGGTCCGATGGCTTCTCGACCAGCCAGTACGCAATTTGAGCGGTCATCAGGCTTGTCGCCATGATCCCGACCACGAGCAACCGGTTGTCGACCGCCCCGTACCAGTGACGAAGGGCAAACAGAATTATCGGGAGGTGGAAGAGATAGAGGCTGTAGGAAATTGTGCCCAGCCACAAAAGAGGAGAGGAGGTAAAAACCGGCTGGATCCTCTGATGGCCGATTGCCGCGCCGATCAAGGCTGTCGAAGCCAGTCCGTAGAGAAGTTCGGAAGCCGGAGCACCCGCCGGGATCGCCATCGCGACGAGCGCCGCCACGCAGATGGCGGAGACCGGCAGCTTGGCCGCGACCGCGGCGAGCCTCTGCCTGTTGTAGAAGCAGATCGCGCCGACACCGAAGAAGAGAACGTACCCCCCGGTATCGAGGATCGACGCCAGGATGCTTCCCTCCTCGGCGAAACCGCCCGCTACCTCGCTGGCGAGCCAAAGCAATGCGAGCGCAGCAAGGGTGACCCGCCAGTTCCATACCGCCAACAAAACGATCAGCGGAAAAAGCGCGGAGATCCTCAGTTCGTGAATCAGGCTCCACGTGACGTTATTCAGCTGGATATGCGCCTCTCGTCCCGTCATCGCCAGATGCCCGGCCACAACATCGACACTTGGCGCAGCGGTCCACGAACTCGCATTGAACCATTCGGTCAGGCCCGCTATCGGCCCGCGCGGCGACAGCATGAAGAGGGAAACCGCGAAGGCGATGGCTATGGCGAACGGCAAATAGATCCTGCAAAACCTCCGGATCAGATAATCCTGATAGGGGAGCGCCCGCTTCTCGAAGCTCGCCGCCAGAACAAACCCGCTGAGGACGAAGAAGAGGACAACTGCGGGCCGCCCGTTCACAAAGGCTCGGAGCGGAGTGTACTTCATCCACGTTTCCCAAAAAGCCCAGCTCGACAGGTCGAAAACGCTCACATGCGCCTCTGATCCGGGAAAGGCCATGAATAGGTGATGGAAAACCACGGTCAGGGCCGCGACTCCTCGCAGCGCATCCAGTTGCCGGTATCGCAATCGTCGCTCCCAATCCTCATCCGGCGGCCGAAGTACACGAAAGGTCTGTCATAGGCAACGCTCTATCGCACTTCTGCGTTTTATTTGACCATTATTATCGACGGAATATCTGATTCTGTCAGAATGCGATGACAATCTTTCACTTATCTGCGGAGACGGGAAACTTCTTCAGGAAATCAGACGATCGAGCCATCTGGCAAGCTCGCAGTCGAGCCTGAGCGCCGCACTTTGGCGTGGTTATTTCTCTTTTTCCGCCATTCCGGCCCGAATACTGCGTGAAGGTTCGGAGAGTATTCGAGAAATACATGCTGTGGTAGTGTGGCTCGCTGGGGATACCGATCGATATTTCCATTATTCGGGATAGACCCAAAAAAAGTCGCGTTGGAGCCCTCGACTCGCGCGGGAAAATTACCACTACTGGTTATTGCGCCAGAGGGGTGTATTTCCGGACAGCGAAGCGACGCCGTCTCGGGGGAGTGTGCCGGTTCTGTTTTGATGGTTTTTATTGTCCGGCACTGCTGGTGCCGGATGTATAAAAATTGACATTTCTGATAACCTTAACATTTAACCGCTCCGCGCTGCATGAATTGACAGGACATGCATTCCGATTGAAAAGATAATCCGTCGTATTAAACTCTTTTTCGCAGGGGGCGAATTATGAACATGATGCATAGGGGCAACAATTCTTCCAAGCCCGGACCTCAGTACGTAGATGATAGAATTGCCTTGCTCGTGGCGGCGCAGACGAAACTTGAAAAGCCTCAGACGACAAATGAGGACGTCAAGGAAGCAGTAAGAATTCTGCTGGCCGAAACGATCGCGCAGCTGCAGCATTCAATCGAGTATTGAAGTCCTTGGCGGTCGTCAGGCCGCCAGCCAGTTTGTCGACAAAGTCTCATCCGTCATGCTCGGCCTTGCGCCGAGCATCTGACCGTTGCAATTCTCTTGACGAGAAAGCATTTGTTTTCAGATATTTAATCGGTGGACGCAGATCCTCGGCACAAAGCCGAGGATGCCGTCGCGGGTTTTGCAATAGCCTGTCGGCAACCTGCCGGTGGCCGTCAGACCGCCGGTCTCCGCTGGCCCGATTGAAGAGCACATTCAAGGACAGCGGCAAGTTTTCGGCGGCCGATCTTGCCGTCCATTGAGCTGGCTATCTGCTGCCATGAACCGTGACAGTTTTGCCGTTCTTCAACCGCGTTGGTTTGCCGGCAATGTCAGGGCGTCACGCCGCGATTCCGTGTGCTGCAGGCGTTGCCGCGTTCCTGTTTTCTTATGAACTCCAAGAAGGATCGCCGCGCCTTCCTGCCGGGGAGGGCGGGGCAGCAACTTCTATGTTATATATGACTATATTTTCAAATATTGCGGCGCAGCAACAGCGTTAAGAATTTCTTACTTCGAGCTTTGACTTCTGGTTGTGGCTGTGGAAGAAATCCCGCGTGCGCAGATTTTTTGTGGGGTTATTTATGGGAACGATTGTTTTTACTCAGACCGGCGATGAATCCTTCGGTCAGTTTATCGATGAGACGACGTTTACGGGCGGATCTACCGATACTTCCCTAGCCATAGGTTCTTTCGATACCTCGCTTGGACTTACTCTCGGATCGGGAGACTGGCGGCTCTATTTCTGGGGCGACATCGGCATGAACCAGGCGTTTTTTGACGGTCAATCGTCCGATACGCCGCTGAATGCCTACGGCTTGATCGCCGATCAACTCAGCATCTACGGCGGCAACGGCAACAATCACATCGAAGTGGCGAACGCGGAGACGACGAACATCCTCACGGGTGCCGGTAATGATTACATCAAGATAAGTTGGGGCATGTCCGCCTTCATCAATCCCGGCGCCGGCGCCGACACAATGATTGGAGCAGGCGAGTCGGACACCTATTTCGTCGACAACGTCGGCGATCAGGTGATCGAACTCGGGGGCAAATTTGGTCTTCACGATAGCGTTAGGACAACGCTTTTGACCTACACTCTCGGCGCCGACATCGAAGAGCTCTGGCTTTACGAGGGTGATGCGTCAGGCTACGGCAACGAACTCGACAATTGGATTTATGGTAGCGACGGCAACAACACCCTCAATGGCTTCGCCGGGAACAACTATCTCTCTGGTTGGGATGGTGACGACAAGTTCCTCGTCACCAGCGATCATTCGCGCAATTCGATCTTCGGCGGCACCGGCGACGATACACTGGTGTATAAGCAGGGCTTGGGAGGCGGAGAAGATCCATGGGCATTCGACCACGGCCAGTCGGCATATTTTGATGGTCAGGATGGCGCTGACAACGCTGCACTCGACTTCTCGCTTGCGCAAACCGTTACCGCAACGGTGAACGGCAACGCGGTCGTCTACGATATCCTCGGCGCCGACGGCTACCATTCGACCGTCTCGCTGACCTCGGTGGAGCGTGTGACGATCACCGGTTCGGCGGCCGCGGACACGTTCTACGGCGCGTCGGGCAATGACTGGATCGATGGGCGCGGCGGTGCAGACACGATCCATGGCTCGGCCGGTGACGATGGCTATGTCTTCGACAATGCCGGCGACCGGGTGGTCGATGAGGTCGCGGGCGGCGGCACGGATACGATCTGGGCGACCGTCAGCGTCGATCTCAATAACAATGCCTATGTCGAAAACCTGCGCATGAACGGCAGCGCAAACATCAACGGCATCGGCAACGGCCTTGCCAACACGATTACCGGCAATGCCGGCAACAACGTCATCGCCGGCGGTGCAGGCAATGACAGCCTTTACGGCAAGGGTGGCGCCGATACGTTCCATTTCAACGAGATGGGTGCGGCCAACAAGGACTCGATCTGGGATTTCGACGCCAACGACAAGATCTCGCTCGGCAGCGCCTTTACCGGCCTCGATCTCGACAATAACGGCGTGGTCGACGCCGCGTCCTTCGAGATCGTCAACAAGTGGGGTGCAGCCGGCACCAAGGCCGGCCCGGAGCTGATCTACAATGCCGCGACCGGCGTTCTCTCCTACGACGCCGATGGCGCCGGCACCGCCCATGCCGCCCAGGACATCGCCTTCATCGGCGCGCACAAGGCATTCTTCGACAATGCCGACATCCTGGTGAACAGCTCGCTGCTCGTCTGAGGAGCGCAGTTACCGCATGTGAGACGACGGCCGGCCTTCGCCGGCCGTTTTTTCATCCGGCCATGCGGCCAGCGGCAATTTCCAACCCCGGCGTGCAGCGGCATGACTTTTGCAAGGTTACCGATGTGTTAGTTCGTCGGGAACCAAGCGTCATGGAATGGGACACTTCGGCATTGTTCGATCCGGTCATCCTCGTCTTCAAGGACGGGAACAAACATCTGATTGTCCGAACGGTCGGGGAGGCTGCCAACGCGCTGATGAGAGAATGGCCATCCGACGATGGCGAGGAGTTCCTGTCTGCCGTCAAAGCCTGCCTGGACGTGATGACCGGCAAAGCCGAAGCCGATGAACTCAGAGCGGCCATCATCCGGGCCGCAGACGAAGCGGGCATTACGGCGCTTTCTATTCTTCATTGACCTCAAGGAGCGCACCAGCAATTGCCGATCGGCCGCAATGAGCGCAGTGGGTCTTTAACCTTACCGGTTGACCTTAATCGGACTTTCTCTCGACACTTGGAGCGTCGCAAGATTTACGTGCAATTTGCAGCCTGATACCGCTGCCTCTGGGTTGAAATTTCCTGGGGTCAGGTCGAATGGGCATCGAGCAGTTATTTGAAGAAGCGCAGCAGGTTTACGACATAGACGCGTTGATACAGGCTGCGGCTGCCGATAAGCGCGAGCTTTCCGATATTGCGCTCTCGAACGAGATCGTCAAAGAGACGATTTCGCCCGGGCGCGCAGACGTTCGGGAAGGCGATGGTTGGTCCATGGGAGATCAGATCCATCTGACATCGCGCTCCCGTCCGAAAGCAGGCCTGCAGCCGATCGTTCGCCGACCCTCTGCAATGGCCTTGCTTACGAAGCTGTTCGGCAGGAAGGTCCTCGCTGGAAGATGACGGCGACAGCCATGATTTCACTCGATCTGATAACGACCGAAGCGCAACTCGCTGACCGATCCCTCACACGAAAGGATTGTGAAGCATCGGACTTTAGTCCGATTACAGATCGCCGTCCGTCAGCTACCTTCTGTTCAGCTGTCCGTTCAGAGTCAGCGGTGTAATATGCGTTCAGAGTCAGCATGAAAAGGGTGTCCCTCCCTGACCGGGGGGCGCCCTTTTCACGTTGAAATCCGGATCCCGCCGCTCCTCGCCGAGCAGAGCTGTTATCTTCATGGTTTCCCTCTGCAGGGGCATGGCTTACGCTTGTCCGCTTCAGACAGCGAGCAGACGACGATGGCGTGCTGGGCTTTGCAGACATGACAAAATCGCTATAGCTATCGGATGCTCAGGCAAAGCGGCCGACAATCCATGAGTGAAAGCAAGCACCCGAACAATCTTATGCAAGCGGCGGTCCTAGCTGGCGTTGCCTTGGCTGGCACGTTCGGCCTTATGTCTTTCCTCGGTTTCGGACTGCTGAGCCTGGTGGCATGGGGCGATTATTCGGATCGAGGTTGCCCCGAGAGCCTGGCCCAGCAGTGCGACGACTCTCACGACATGATGATTTATCCGGCGCTTTGTTCGATCGCGGGTTTGATCGTCGTGGTTATCGCGGGCTGGATTGCCGTGAAGTTATTCCGCAGATTGCAAAGAGCCGCCAGCATCGTTTGATGATGAGGCGGCTCACGCCGCCAACTCCCACGCCGTCCTTGGACTGCCGATCTTGCGAATGACCGGCGCCCCGATCTTGGCCACCCCGACCCCGCCCGTATTGCACAAGTGCCTCAGGACCAGCAGGTTATCGAGGCGCAGGTTCGTCATCGTCAGCCCGGCCGGCAGCCAGAGTTTCGAGCCGCAGATGAGGGAACGTCCGCGCCCGCCGATGTAGTTGCCCGTCGCCCAGGCGCCGCCCGTCACCGTCACCGTGTTGGCGATCTGGACCGGGCCGCGGATGGAGCTGTCGAGGTAGTCCCAGCCGGCCCAGTCGTTCAGCTCGACCGGGACTTCGATATCGAGCCAGTCGCCGGCTGCCAGCCCGAGACTTGTGAGGCTGAGAGCGGACGGCAGGCCGTAGGTTACGGTATGGACGGCGAGCGCGTCGTTGACGGGCGTGATGGTGATGACCTGCTTTTCGTTTCCGCCGGCCACCACTTCCTTGCTGCCGACATAGGTCGAGGTGCCGGTGCCGCGCACGAGACGCATGCCGGTGGCGACGTCGCCCGTGACGTTGGTCTTGGTGCCGGCAATTCCGGGTGTGCCCTTCTGCTGGAAGATGTTGTAGGCGGCGAGCGGGTCGAGCGATCGCGTTTCTCCGGCCGCAACCATGCCTTGGAGGATCGGCAGGAGGATGTCTGCTCGTTTTGCCATCAGGTCCGGTTTGGGATGAAGCCCGTCGACGAACATGGCCGGCGCGATGCCCGAGGCCGGGCCGTCGAGCGCAAGCGTGTTGCAGAGCACGACGCCGTCGCGGCCTTCCTGATCCAGGATCCAGGCATTGATGCCGGCGAGGATGCCCGGCCATTCCGGGTTATCGTTGGCCGGATCGTCGTCGAGCGTGCTGGTCCAGCTCAGCGTCTGCAGGATCACATAGACGCCGGCATCAACGATGCGCCGGATCTGGGTGTCGAGGTCCGTGAGGATGGCCGCAAGCGTCCTGTTGCGAACGATATCGTTGTAGCCGATGTCGATATAGACGATGTCGGGTTTCTGGCTCAGCGCATAATCGGTGCGGGCCAGCGTGCCGGGGAACTGCGCTTCCGAACCAGCCACAGGGTTGAGGCAATCGCCCGATTTTCCGCCCATGGCGCCCGAGAAGGCCGCGAAGGAGCTGGGTGCGAAGAAGGGATGGCTGAGTTCGGCGAACATATCGAGATTGAAGCGGCCATCGGCTGCCTTGATCCAGGAGAGGACCGTGCGGCCGTTCTCGTAGAAGCCGGTATGGCCGTTCGTCGCCGTCTGCCCGGCAGTATAAGTCTGCAGCGCACCCAGCCCGATGAAGCTGTGGCCGAGGCCCATGACCTTTGCGCCTGCCGGCAGCGGCAGGGCAGGAAGGGGCACCGCGACATCCGCACCCTTCACGGGAATGACCGGCGCATTTCCGTAGAGGCTGCGCCCGTCCGATATCATGACGGCGCCGAGCACGGGCAGGTCGTTATAGATGGTCGCGCCATCGCTGACGATATCGATGCCGAGAACAGGCCTGTTGTCGGTAAACAGGATGGCGTCGCCTACATCGCGAATGCCGATGACCGGGCGGTTGTTGAACATCTGCGTGCCGTCGGCAACGATGACGACGCCCTGGACGCGCTGCATACTATAGAGTTTAGCCATCGGCGCTCTGCCTCGCTGAACAAGAAAAAGGAGCGGCCGAAGCCGCCCGAGGTGGCCTGTCGACCGGGATTTTCAGTCGCCAGGCTGGGAGGAGTTCTGGATTTCCGGCGGCACCCAGTCCGGGGCGGGGCCGCCAAGCGCTTCCTGCACGCCGTTACCATCAGGCTCGGGAGGTGTGGCGGGCTTGGCGACCGGCTTTTTACCCGCCGGTTCCGCTTCAGCCTTAACGCCGGCCTTGTCGCCGGATCGGGCGAGCCGCACCCATGTCGGGCGGCGTTTCTCGTCCTTCCAGAGCGCGTCCGGCAGGCTGAAGCGCTCGCCGGGTTCGCGTCTGGCGCCGCCGAAATAGCCGCGCTCGGTGGCGACGACATCAACCATGCGAGGGAACCCCAGCGGTGAAGCCGGCGGTGATCTTGCCCGTGGTCGGTGCCGTGCCGGTCACGGTGTAGAGCAGGCGCAGGTAGAGCTCGTCGGTGCCGCGCGGGATATGGCTCGGCGGGATGATCTTGCCTGCCTTGAGATCGGCGAGGTTGATGGTCGTGGTGATGACGGCCTTTGGCGAGGAGAAGGCCTCGTTGTCGTCGGTCTGGATGGTCACGGCGAGCGACGTCAGGTTGTTGAAGCTTTCCACCACCTGCATGAGGAAGGGGATCGGTTCGCCCTTGCCGATATCGCGGGTGAGGCCGGCCTTGATCGGGCCGAGATTGATGACATTGGTGCTGGGGCCTGACGCGGTGATAACCTGCGCGTCCGAAAGCAGCGTCTGCCGGTCGAAGATCATGTCGAATGCCTTTCGTTAAAAGGAGGGTGCCCGCCGCTCATCACGGCGGGTTTGAGGGAGACGATCAGGCGAGGGCCGGAACGGCGGCTTCGGTGTTGAGGATGGCGTCCGTCTCGCGGATCGGGATGCCGCGATAGAACTTCACTTCCTGGCCTTCGACGAACTGCGTGGTCAGGTGCACGGTGTTCTGTCGGTCGGAGGTCAGCGCGCGGTCCGAGGACTGCACGTCGAGCACTTCGAGCACATCCTTGTTCATGTAGATGGCGATGCGGCTGGCCTTGGCGTTCAGGCGGCGCGACTGCAGGCGATAGTAGCCCTTGCGCAAGAGCGACCAGAGATCGACGGTGCCGGCCATCATGTCGGAGACGTCGATATTGGCGACGCGAGCGTTGTAGCGCCAGTCCTTCACGGCCGCGCCGATATGCCAGGTATAGAGCGTTTCCTTGGCATAGTAGGGGTCGCCATTGGCATCCAGCACGCGCTGTTCGCCCTTGTCGTCGATCTTCACACCGGCCTTCGTGCCCTTCGGGTAGAGGAGGTGGGTGGCGTGGTCACCCCAGGTGACGAACCAGATCGAGGTATTGTCGGCCCCCGTGCCGCCGCCGTTGACCACCTGGTTGGCGATGTTCGGCTGGGCGACATTCGGCAGGTTTGGATTATAGGCGGAGTAGCGGGCGGAAAGACCCTTGAACTTCTCCGGCGTCGTTGCCGTATCATGGTAGAAGAGGCCGGAGGCCATTTCCTGGCTCAGGGACTCGATGAAGGGCATGGTGTCGACCAGACGGGCCTTCGCCTTGTCGGGTGCGAGATCGAGCAGGCGCATGTCGATTTCGGAGCGGGCATGCACGAAGCCGGTCGTGTCATCCACCTGCTGCATCGTGGCTTTGGATTGCTTGATGCCCTGGTAGAGCCGGCCCCAGGAAACGGAGGGCAGGCCGGTGCGCACCATATGGCGGTGCACGGCATCCATGTTGCACTCGACGGCCATCGCGTCGTCGAGGATCGGGTTCTGCTGGGAGAGAAGCTCGATGACGGCGCCTTCGGCAGAGCCTTTGAATGCGTCAACGAGATTGGGGTAGTAGCTGCCAATGGTGGCCATGTCTTATCAGCCCTTCGGTGCGTCTTTGGGAAACATCAGGTGCGCGGTTTCGGCTTTCCTGCCGTTTCCGCCCGCGCCGCCGTTCGGTGGGTTGTCCTCCTGGATCATCGATCCGACCTTTGCGAAAATTCTGATCATCTCGGGGTGGTTGCCCCCGCCGCTGGAATTGAGGTACTCGCGCAGCGCCGGCGTACCGAGCCGCGAGAGCGCCCGCTGGGCGGAGCCCACGGTGCCGGTCCATTTGGCGCCGCCGATCTCGCGGTCCTTGCGGGCTTCGTCGGCCCAGCCCTGCACGCGGCCGGCCCAGGCTTCGGAAGCCGCCTTGCCGCGCCGGCCCTGGATTTCGATGAAGCGATCGGCGAGCTGCTGCGCCTGCCGGTTGGTCAGGCCGAGGGAGTGAAAATCGGGGCCGAGCGCGTCAATCAGCTCCTGATCCACTTCGATGCCCTCGGGCATGGTGAGCTGGTAGCGGCCATCATCAGGCACGCGGTCATCAGGATCGTCGTGAGCGCTATCGTCAGGTTTGCCGGCGTCGCGGTCTTCGGTTTCGGCGTGGTCATCGCCACCGGTGTCGCCATCCGGTGATGGTGCATCCTCGGGGAAGAGAATGGTTTCGGGCGCAGCGCTTTCACCGCCACCGCTGCCTGCGCCCTCGGCGCTCATCGCGATCTGCGGCCTACCGATCTTAAGCATCAACGTCATGGTCTTCGCTTTCCTCACTTGCGGCGCGGCTTGCCGCCGCTGCCTTGTCACTTGCCTTGAGATCCGCGATCGCCAGCAGCAGGCGCGGATAGAGCGTCGGGTCTATGCGGTCGAGCTCGGCGATCAGCCGCCGGCCGGCGCCCTGCTTGCCCAGCGTGTAATGCGTGGCGTTGACGAGCTCTCCCGCATAGGCTTCCTGGTAGATCGCGCATTGCTCCAGCATCCAGAACAGCACGCGCTTGCCGGAAGCGGTGGCGAAGACCTCGCGAAACGCCGTGGTGATTTCGTCTCGCCCGATGGTTTGGGGGATGGATGGTTGATCCTTAAAATGGTCCATCAGGCGAGCCCCAGCTGGCGCAGTAGCGCCGCGCCGTTCGGGTTGTCATTGGCGTCAGCCAGCACCTGTGCGGCCTTGGCGCCCTGATTGAGGGCGGGCGCCACCTGCGCGGCCATTTGCGCGGTCTGTGCCGCCTGCATCTGCCGGGCGCGCTGCGAGCGCAGATCCTCCACCTTGTCATCAGCGAGGATCATCGAAGGCGGGGCGCCGATCGCATCGAAATAAAGGTCGATCGCCTCGTCGACATCGAGCTTGTCGAGCGCTTCCGGCTTGACTGCCGAGACCTGGCCCATGAAGGCGACGCCGCGCTCGATCGCGCCTGTCGCGACCGCCTGCTGCGCCTGGGCGAGCGTGGAGATATATTCCACCTTCAATTCCATGCCCTGCAGCTCCGGCGGAGGCGGGGGCAGCTCGTCACGGGCGGCGAGAATATCGAAGGTGCGGTCGATGGTGGGGCCGAGCTGATCGCCGAAGACGTTTTCCAAGACGGGGCCGAGCTGCAGGAGCTGCTCTTCCTTGCGCTGGGTCAGTTCGAACTGGTTGCGCGGCTGCACACCTTCCATATTGGTGATGGCGAAGAAGAGATCGGCAAAGAAGGTCTTTTCGATGCGGTTCTGCACTTCCTGGATATCTTCGCGCAGCTCTGCGAGGCTGAGGTTCACCTCCATCGCCGGCCGGAACCCTTTGCCGGTCGGATCATCCACGTAGTTCACCGCACCCGGCAGCAGCGAGGCCGGGCTGTTCTGCATCGAGGTCGGCGCATTCATCGGCGGGCGCACCTTCTTGTCGATCCCCTCCAGCTTCCGCGTCTGCTCGAGCTGCAGCATCCTGATATCGCCGAGCGCCTTCTGGCCGGGAGACAGCGCATAGTGATCGTCTTCGGAAAGCTCCCAGGCGGGCGCGATGATCGGATTGCTGTCGAAGCCGCTTTCTTCCAGCAGATCGCCGCCGAGCTCGTCGATCCAGTAATTGGAGAGGAAGGCCTTGTTGCGCTTGTCGATCAGTCTGGGATCGCGGTCGTAGCGCGGTTCGATGGCGTGATAGACATCGAAGCATTCGCCGTATTTCGACGAGTCATAGAGGCTGCGCAGCCGCTCCGGCACATTGTCATAACCGAAACGCTCGATGATGCGCTGCACGCTCCAGCGGAAGGTGCGGTAGAGGGTCGTGGCTTTCCCCTTGTGATCCCGCGCGAGCCAGAAGCGGCCATGCACCAGCTGCTGCACGCGGATGACAGTCTCCTCGTCTTCCACGAGGATCGCCACGGATTGCCCGAACTGGCCGAGATCGCCATAGCCGATATGGAAGGCGCGGTAGAGATTGGAGGCGGCAAAGACCTCGCGCATCTTGTCCTGCACGGCGGCGAGATAGACTTTGACGGAATCCTGCTTCTTCAGATCGGGATCGAAGGTCGTCAGCCGGAACCAGGGGCGGGCGGGCGAGGTCAGCCCCGAATGCATGCCTGATTTCAGCGTCTCATAGGCATGGGTGCCGGTGCTGTCGATGATCTTGTCACGCGAGCGCGGGCCTTCCCGGCCGGAGTGGAGCCTCAGCCGCGTCGGCTCGATATGCTCGGCCAAAGCTCGCCACTCGGCCTCCCACGGCTGGCGAACCTCTTTCAGTTCGGCGAGCCGGCGGCGGTGATAGGCAATTTGCGTCTCGTTGTCGCGACGAAGATTTTCCATTGATGTCTCCGCCTTATTGCCCGAGCAGCGTCTTCTTGAGCGTATTGCCCGTCAGCGCCGGGGTCTGCGTATCGGCGAGAACAGGCGCGCCTGACGGAGAGGTTAGAATGGTCGAGGGGGCGCCCTTCACCTTGTCGGAGGCGCGCCGCGCTGCGGTCGATTGGGCGGCGGCGTAGTCTGGCGTCTTCTGCTGAGCGTATTCAGGCGGCGCCTGCGGCGGTTCGGCTTTCGGCGGGGAGGAGAACATGCACATTGGGGTCATCCGATCCTGGTGGCGGTGTGGGCCGGGGCGGATGATCACCCTCCATCCGGCCGATTTGGCTTTGATGGTGGGAGCGTTGCGGATGAACGGTTGAGGAGGTGAAATGGGGGCGGGGATCTGGCGCTGTACCGTGGCCCCCTCTGCTCCTGCCGGGCCCTCAGCGAAGGCGGGTGCAGGTGTGGCTGGGACATTGCGGGTCGGCGTGCCAGTCGGTTTTCCGTGGCACCGGCCCGCAACCTCCAGAATATGATAGCCGGCGACAGCCGGAGAAGGGAATCTGTGCTCTCAAACCAGCATCGACTGCTGAGCGAAGATGCCCGCCATCGCGCCTTGCCATATCGCGGTGGTGACCGAGGGGATTCCGGGGTTGGCAAGGTCGCCGGCGGCATAGATGCCAGGCGTGCTGGTTTCGCGGCGTTCGTCGGTCTTGAGGGCGATACCGGTTGGCGTGTTGACCGTGGCGAGACCCAGTGAGTCATGCAGGCTTGCGGAGGGCTTGTTGCGCGGATGGGCGAACAGGATGTCGACGATGACATCGGGCCCGGTATCGAGCTTGACGGTGGCGCTATGACCCCAGCGATGGGCGATTTCAGTGATCCGGCCATCAACGAGAGGTACTTGGCGGCCCGCAAGATCGGCCCGTATTTCGGATGTGACGTCGTGACCATCGGCGAAGACCGTCAACCGATCGGTCCAATCGTGAAACAGCCTGACCTGATTCATTGACTGCGGGCCGGACCAGACGAGCCCCCAATGCTGGCCGGCGACTTCGAAGCCGTCGCAGTAGGGGCACGGGATGATTGATTTGCCCCAACCCTCGGCATAGCCCGGAACATCGGGCATCTGGTCAACAACGCCATAGCTCAAGATCACGCGCCGCGCGCCAATGCTTTCGCCCTCGCCGGTGAGGACGGAGAAATTGTCAATAGTACCGGAGATGCTGTCGGCGCGGGCATTGACCATTTTGATCGCAGGATAGCGCGCGAGTTGCTGCCGCGCCTCGGCCAGGATGGCGGATGGTGGCTTGTGATCGTGGCCGAGCACGCCGTGCGAGTGGCCGGCGAATCGATTGCGCGGGAGACCGGTATCGAGAACGGTGACCTTGCGGCGGGCACGGCCGAGCTGCAGGGCGGCGGCGAGGCCGGCAAAGCTGCCGCCGATGATGATGACGTCATCCATGGGGATGGGCTCCGAGCTGTGAATGGAAGGAGAAACTTGATTTGGAGGACACGATAAAATCCACTCTTGGAATTTTGGAGACTGCGTAGTATCGTAATTCGGGAATAAAGATACTGTCAAGGATCATAATTATCGTGAGCGAAAACAGCCAGGGCCGGCGCGGCCGGCCCGCCAACGAGGCGCTTGGCCAAACGATAGTCGACACCGCGAGCGAACTCTTTGCGGAATTGGGTTTTCAGGCGACGACGTTGGACAAGGTCGCCCAGCGGGCGAAGATTTCCAAGCTCAGCATCTACAGGCACTTCGAGAACAAGGAGGCGCTGTTTGGCGCGGCGTTTGCGGCCCGCTGCCAGCAGTTAATACCACAAGCCCTTTTCGAAGGCGTCGACGGTTCGGCCGAAGATCAGCTCATGGCGGTGGGATCATCCCTGCTTCGCACGCTGTTGCGTCCAGACGTCCGCAATGTCGAAGCCATGGTCATGGCCGACACCCCAAATCAAAAGTCGTTGAGCAAGGTCCATTACGAAGCCGGCCCCGCCCATATCGTCGCCCAAATCGAGGCGCTGTTGCGTCAGTTGCACGCGAAGGCGGTTCTGAACGTGCCCGATCCACTTCAGTCCGCCCGCTTGTTTGCTGCGCTTATCAAAGGATCCGATCTCCTGATCATTGCACGCTTCGATCAGGCGAGAGCAGAGGACGCCAACGAAATCGAATCCTATTGCCGGTCGGCCGTGGCCATGTTCATCGCCGCGCACGGTGGCAACGACCGCGCGGGCGGATAGCCTAAAAGTACTCGCATGATATTTTGGATGCTCGAACTGATATCAGCGCGACTATCGTCGTTGGACAGCGGCTGACCGGCGGAGTAACCGCACCCTTGCGCACTATGCCGGGCGCAGGTGGATTGCGACCATCGCGCCGCCGCCCTCCCGGCTTGCGAATTCAAGATGTCCGCCATGGGCAACCGCGATGGCCTGCACCACCGATAGTCCCAGTCCTGTGCCGCCCGTTGCGCGAGAGCGTGAGGGATCACCGCGCCAGAATGGGTTCGTGGCCACGGCATCCAGGCCTTCAGGAAATCCGGGACCTCGATCCAGAAAGCGGATGACGACGCTCTCATCCGGCAATTGCTCCGTTTCGCAGCGCAGCCAATTGCCGTCTGCCGCATAGCGGCTGGCATTTTCCAGAAGCGCCAGCACGGCCTGGCGAATACGCGGCGAGTCCACCGATATGAAGGCGGGTTGCAGGCCGGTTTCGAGCGTCAGCGTGCTGGTCTCCAGCATGGGTTTGGCCGATGTCAGTACCGCTTCTACCACCTGCGACACGTCGGTCCGTTCACGCTCCATCACGAGTTTCTGGCCGATCGCCAGCGACAGGGTGCGCAGATCTTCGACAACTCTCCCGAGACCTTCCACCTGGAGCAGGAGGTCGGAGATCATCTTCCGGTCCATCGGGAAGACGCCGTCGAGCATGCCCTGCAACGAACCCCGCAGGATCGTCAGCGGCGTGCGCAATTCGTGGGCGACCGCCATGTTGTTGAAGCGCAGTCTTGTCTCCATGCTGTCCAGGCTGGCCGCGAGCGCGTTGAAGGTATCCATGAGACTGGCGACTTCCCGGGTGGCGTGGCGCGAGGCCGTGACGCTCACCGAAAAGTCGCCGGATTTCAGGCCGTCGGCAGCAGATGTGAGTTCTGCGAGAGGCCTTGCGATCTGTCGCGACAGGAATATCCCGATAATGGCGCAGACAAGGGCCGAAAGCAGGCCGCAGGTCAGAATCAGGAGCTGGAGCTGGAAATCTGTCTGTTCTTCCTGCAGCCCATTGAGGTTGGCGAGGAGGAGCTTCAGCGAATCCTGGTCGGGGACAACGCCATTGTCCAGATCGCGATAGGCAGCCGCGGCTCTCGATGGCAGGTTTTCAATGATGCTGTCTTCAAGATAGTCGGAATACCAGATGGCCCCGAGATAGGTCATGCCGACGCTGAGGAGCAGCATTACGCCGATGATGATAGCGGTGACCGTTGCAAGCGGCAGCGAGGGGAGCCTGAATAGTCTCATCTTGGATCCGAAAACCGATAGCCAATTCCCCGCACCGCAGGAAAGAAGCCGTTCTGCCCCAAGTCTTCCAGTTTGCGCCGAAGGTTGGAAATATGCGTGTCGACAGTGCGCACCAGAGCATCGCTTTCCGGCAGGCAGGCGTCGAGAATATCGGCGCGCGCAAAAGCCTGTGTCGGACGGCGTATCATGTAGGCGAGAATTCGAAATTCGCTGAGCGTCAGGGATAGATGCGTGCGGCGCCCGTCGCTCGTCACAAACGCCGTGTAGCTGGCGAAATCGACCTCTATATCCCCGAACCGCTTGATGACCTCGGCCTGGTCTCCCTGCGTCCGGCGCAGGACGGCTTTGACCCGGGCAACAACCTCCTGCGGATTGAAGGGTTTGACCACATAGTCGTCGGCGCCGAGGCGCAGGCCGCTCAACCGGTCGATGTCATCGGCAACGGCCGTCACCATGATCACAGGCGTCGATCCTGTCTGGCGCAGGCGCGCGAGCACGTCGAAACCGTCGAGTTTCGGCAGGCGCACGTCAAGCAGCACAAGATCCGGTTTCAGATGGGCATGATGTTGAAGCGCGATTTCGCCGTCGCCGGCGCGAACGGTACGGAATCCGTCGCGCAACAAATACCCTTCCAGTATCTGCGCGATTGCCGGTTCATCCTCAACGATCAGAACGAGACTGTTATCCACCCCAATGCCCTGCGGTTGTTCGATTGTCTTTGCCGGCTTTGCCGCCGCACACCCACTATCGCGGACAGGAAAGATTTCTGCAATTTGCAAGCGTGCTTTCTCAGGTCAGCCAGCCTGTTCTCAACAGCGCCTTGATCTCTTCCTCGTCATTTCTTGACAATTCGAAACCAGCTTGCCGCCGACGAGAGCGCCGCGCGTCCATTCGGACGCGCAACGGACGCTCTAACGCTTTGATTTGACGCATCAGGCTTTCCGAAAATCGATTCCGATTTTCGGGCCGATGCTGCTGCCTTCGGAGATACCGGCTTGCGAAAATTTGTATCTGGTTACTGGAATTCCGCCTCCAGCGGCGTGCGCCTGCCGGCAACGCCATCCGGAGCTGATCGGGCGCTTGCCGTCATCGGCACATCGATCGTCTGGGTCAGTTTCGTCTTTATCGTCTTTCCCAATCTCGATCTCGTGGTTTCGCGCTGGTTTGCCAGCGGCGGGATTTTCGTTCTGGCCGATAATCCGTTCCTGCGGGAGGTAAGGGATAAAGGCCGCCTCGCACAGCCCTATCTTATCGGTTCGATGATCGTGCTGATCGCGCTGCAGAGGCTCCTGCCGGAACGCATGCGGATCTGCCCGCCCGAGAAGCCTTTGTTCGTGCTTCTGAGCTTTGCCGCAGGCCCGCTCCTCACGGTCCAGACGCTCAAGGTTCTCATCGGGCGCGTACGGCCTCGTGACCTTGTCGAGTTCGGCGGGACCATGGATTTTACGCCGGTATGGCAGTTTTCCGCCGCGTGCAGCCGCAACTGCTCCTTCCCTTCCGGCGAGGCTTCCGCAGCCGCGGCATCATTGTCGCTGCTGGTGCTGGTGCCCGCCGAGTTCAGGCGGGCGGCCGCGATCGTGCTGGTGCCTTGCCTCCTGTTTGTGGCATTCAATCGCGTGATTTTCGGCGCTCATTTCCTTTCGGACGTCGTGCTTGGCTGGTTGCTGACGATGTTCGCCATGGCCTGGGTCTGGCGCTGGATGGATGCGTATACGGAAGCAAATCTCTGGTCGTGATTGCCCCCATCCGGCCGATTGGCTTTGATGGTGGGAGCGTGACGGTGAATGGGTGAGGGGAAAGTGGAGCCGGAGAAGTCGCGAAAGTGGAGCGCGCGGCCCCCTCATCCGACCCTTCGGGCCACCTTCTCCCCGCCGGGGAGAAGGGAATGCCGCACCGTCTTGGCAATCTCGAAGCTATCGCGTGGCAAGTCCCCTCTACCCAGCGGGGAGAGGGTTAGGGTGAGGGGGCTTCGGGTACGGTCTTTCATTGTTTTGCTCAAGAAGATGAGGAGTGAGGCAGCCACTACCGCCCCACTTCGATCCGTCCCTTCATGTTGGGATGGTAGCGGCAGTAATAATCCACCGCCCCGTCACCCTTCACCACAGTCGAGCCCGACTTGCCCGCCGGGATCACCACGTCGAAACTTCCTTTGGATGTCGCGGTGTGATCCATCACGTCCTTGTTGCGCCAGACGATCGTATCGCCCGGCCGCGCCGTCACCACCGCCGGCCTGAACTCAAGCTTTTCGATGGTGACCTCGATCGTGGTGGCGCTTGCGGCCGTTCCCGTGACGGAGAGGGCGGCCGCAAGGCAGAGTTTGGGCAGGATCGCCATCACGGTCATGACACTCATGACCTTCATTTCAGCATCGAGGCAACATGCTCGGCATGCTGCTCATGGCCTTCGAAAAGCTTCAGGCCGGTTTCCAGCAGGGCCTTCAGGTCCGGGTTCTGCGCGGCCGGGATCAGCGTCGTCTTAAGGGCGTCGTTGACGGCCTTGTGGTAGGCGACTTCATTCTCGACATAGGCCTTGTCGAAGGCGGCACCCTTCAGTTTTGAGAGTTTCTGCCGCTCCTTTTCGGCATTCGATGTCAGCGATTTGCTGGTATCATTGTCCTCGGGCGTCACCTTGAGCTTCTTGACGAGATCGAGCGCCTGCTTGTTGACGGCCTCGTGGTCGCGGATCATATCCTTGGCGAAGGCGACGACCTCCTTATCCCCGGATTTTTCGACCGCCTGCCTGGCTGCCTCGATATCGATGACGCCGGCCGTATAGGCGATATGGGCGATCTGTGGGTCGGTGGGCGCTGCGCCGGCGGCGAAAGCAGCGGGGGCGGAGAGCGTGAACGCGGCGAGCGCGGCGATAAGGTGTTTCTGCATCTGGTCCTCCATCCGGCGAATACTGCCGGTCGATGTTTCCTACGCAGACTTTGATGCCGGGAGCGGCCGGGCGTTCCCCAAAAAGTTTTTTCCGGATGCCGGGAACATTCGCCTTGCCCCGGCATCCAATGCGGAAAAAGGATGAGCCATGGCGCAGCGGGCGGAAATTTCGGCAGCGGAGAGAAACGATCACGAACTGGTGGCGCTGGCGCTGGCGCGCGATCCGCAAGCTTTCCGCGCCATCATGCGGCGTTATAACCAGCGGCTGTTCCGCATTGCCCGCGGTATCCTGCGCGATGATGCGATGGCCGAGGATGCGCTGCAGGAGGCCTATCTCAAGGCGTTTCGCCATCTCGGCGATTTCGAGGGCGCCAGCGCCTTTTCCACCTGGCTGACGCGCATCGTCATGAACGAGGCGCTCGCCCGGCTGCGCAAGGCGCGCCGCACGCCCGAAGTGTCCGTCGATTCCGCACCGATGCAGAGCCGCGTTCTCGATTTCCCCACCGGTTCGCCGATCGACAACCCCGAGACCTCAATGGCGCAGCGACAGATCCTGAAACTCGTGGAAGAGGCAACCGACAAGCTGCCGGAGGAATTCCGCCTCGTGTTCATCGCCCGGGTGATCGAGGAAATGAGCGTGGAGGAAACCGCAGAGTTGCTATCCCTCAAGCCCGAAACGGTGCGCAGCCGCCTGCACCGGGCACGCGCGCTCCTGCGCCGTGAGCTCGACGAAATGATCGGGCCGATCGCGCTAGATGCGTTTCCGTTCGCCGGCTGGAAATGCGACCGGCTGACGGAGAAGGTGATGGGCGAGCTGATGAGGCGGCGCGGTGCTACTTCGGCTCCGGCTGCTGAATGACGGGCGGCGGCTTATCGCTCTTGGTGCCGCCGCCGTCGAACATTTTCACCACTAATATGCCGACCACCGATGCGATCATCAGCGCCAGGATTATCATCATGAGCATTCGCATCGGCCGATCCGATCCTGATATTGTTGGTCGGATAACAGTCGAGCAATGCGATTCGTTCCTGTTTGGGTTGAGGGAATGATGGTCGTGTTCTGGAAAGAGCTTTCGGCGAGAGGAGATAGCCTCGATGAGCCGAATAGCGAGGGACGCCTGCATCTTCCCCGCACAACGATTAAACGGCTTGCCGAACAACCCCCGGTCACGACAGACACCGCTCTCAGGCTCGCCAAATACTTTCGCACGACGCCGGATTTCTGGCTGAACCTGCAATCCGCTGCGTGATGTGCGCGGCTGGCGGAAGGCCACGACAAACGCTTCCGCCATCGAACTTTCCGTGATGACAGGCGTTCCCGGATCAAAGGAGCCCATCATGTCCAGACGCAAATTCAAGAGACTGACTCACCGCCTTCTCGGCCGGTTCGACGAGGTGCAAATCCAGCTCGACCAGATCGAAGGCAGCGCCATGAAACTGCAGGCGAGCTGCGACGACGAGGGCGAAGGCGAGGTTGTTCCGCACCCTGTCGTGCAGCTGCCGCAATGGCCGAGGCATGGAGCAGCACCCGCGGCCCTGTAACGCCTCTTCAGGCGCGCTCGCATCTGCCGGCAAACAGATCCGCATGCGCGGCAAACAGTGCGCTGAGCCTGTCGATCACCGTGCGCACTTCCGGCCGCTGGCGTTCGTCTTCGTGCACGGTGATCCAGATGTCGTAGGTGAGGCTGTCGATGACAGGGCCGGCGCGGACGAGACCGGGCTCGGCATCGCCCACGAAGCAGGGCAGGACGCCGCGGCCGGCGCCGCCGCGGATGAGATGGGGCAGCATCAGCGGTGTGTTGGTCCAGCTGGTGATCCAGTGGTCCGGCTGCTCGAAGGTCCATTTGTCGGCAGGCGTCACCGCAATCTCCGTTCCGAGCGAAATCCAGTTGTGATTGGCGGCGCTGAAGGTGCTGGCCTGATAGGCTGCATGGGCGACGGAGACGGAGCGGCGGGTTGCGAAATTACCGCGCTCCGGCCGTTCGTGAAGGATGGCGAGATGCGCCTCGCGATAGGTCAGGTCGAGGCCGGTATCGAGCGCCTTGTAGCACATGCGGAACCTGTCTTCAGGCCGCCAGACGGCGGGCAGGTGACCGGCGATGAACCATAACATCCAGGCATCGGCGCCGGTCGAGACGATCGGCAGGGTCAGGACATCGCCGCGCCAGTCGGCGATCGTCTCAGCCGCCTCCTGCATGATCAGAACGCGCTCGAGCAGCGTCTCCCCATCCTTGGCCAGGAGATAGCCGGTCGGACCGCGCCTGAAGAGCGTGCGCCCGGTCGCCCGCTCCAGCGCCAGCATCCGCCGGCCGATGGTCGGCGCGCTGAGGCCAGTGCGTGCCGCAGCCCCCGTCAGGCCGCCCGATGTCGCGACATGGAAGAAGAGCTGCAGATCGTCCCAGCTTGCCTCTTTCATCGATGAAGACCCCCTTTCTTCCGCGCGTCTACTTTTGCCGGTCAGCGCGCCTTAGGTCAGTTGCATCTGACATAGATGGAGGCAGGACGATGCTTCTCAACTGGATCATGCTCGCAATCGCGCTTCACAAGGACAGCCGCAGGCAGAGGAAAGACCCGCTCGCCGATCCGCTCGATGCGCCGGAATGGGATGGGCTGAGATGGGCCTTGCCGTTTCTTTCGTGGATGGCACAGAGGCCCCACAAAGCCGATTGGTTGCGGGGAGAACTCGCGGAAGCCCGGTCTGGTTCAGGGCGGGGGTGGAGCCGCGTTTCGGCTAGGCGGCGGCCTCTTCCCGCTCCACCGCCCGCCGTGCCCGTACCGCAGCGGCGATGAAGACGCGGGAGAGGCCGTGATAGAGCGGCTCGCGCGAGAGGATGCGGGAGGTGATGTAGCCGAGCATCGCGACTGCCATGATGGGGATGACGGCCTGGTGGTCGCCGGTCATTTCCAGAATGATGACGAAGGCGGTCATCGGCGCCTGCACGACGCCGGAGAAATAGCCGGTCATGCCGAGGATGGCGGCAAGCGCGATGCTGGTGCCGAGTAGGGAGCCGACGGTGCTGCCGAAACCGGCGCCGACGGCGAGCGATGGGGCGAAGATGCCGCCCGGAATGCCCGACAGCATCGACAGGAAACCGGCCGCCAGCTTTTCGATGAAGAAGAAGAGCGGCAGCGCATGGCCCTCGACCGCGCCTCTTGCCTGATTATAGCCGGTGCCGAAGGTCGTGCCGCCAGAGGCGATGCCGATGGCGGCCACCGCCAGTCCGCAGATGCCGGCAAGCGCGACCATGCGGGAGAGGGGCTGCGGCTGCGCCCAGCGGCGGATACGCTGACCGAAATGCAGGGCGGAGCCGCTGAACGCAGCACCGAGCGCGCCGCCGCCTATGCCGCAGACGAGCACCAGGCCCCAGTCGCTCAGGCCCGCCGGCGAAACGGAAGCCTCGCCGAAATAATTGTAGCTGCCGGCAAGGCCAAGCGCGGCGAGGCCTGACAGGATGACGGCGGTCAGCACCAGGCCGTTGGCGCGCGATTCATAGGTGCGGCTCATTTCCTCGATGGCGAAGACGATGCCGGCAAGCGGCGTGTTGAAGGCCGCGGCGATGCCGGCGGCAGAGCCCGCCAGGATCAGGCCACGCGCCTGAGCCATGCCGCTAAGCCGCGCGACCGCCAGCATGATGGAGGCGCCGACCTGTACCGTCGGTCCTTCGCGGCCGATCGATGCGCCGCAGAAGAGGCCGAGAACGGTGAGCGCGATCTTGCCGGCAGCGATCCGCAGGGAAAGCAGCCGCGTGCGATCTTCCTCATGGCGCAGATGGCGCGCGGCGATCGCCTGGGGAATGCCGCTGCCCTGCGAATTAGGAAACAACGTGGCTGCAAGCCAGGCCGAGGCCATGAAGCCGAGCGGGCTGACGATCAGCGGCAGCAGGAACGACCATTCGCCCGACGCCGTCAGGCCGGCGAAGGCTTTCTGCGCGAGATCGGCAAGCCTTGCAAACCCCACGCTGACCAGGCCGATCGCCAGCGCTCCGCACCAGAACACCAGCCGCGGCCGCCATAGCGAGAAGGACCCCCAGATGACACGGGAGCGGCGAAGAAGCCTGGAATTGCGATAGGGAAGAGGCATGGGCGGACTCGGGCGATCGATTGGGGGCAGTCCGGTATAGACCCAAAGGCCGCCCGATATCACCCGCTGATTGAGCGGCGATGCATTTTGCGGCAATCCGCCGCCGCACAACCTCAACCCGCCTTCTTCGCCAGGATCCCGAATTTCCGTCAGGAGCTGCATATCGGCCGGTGGCGGGGCAGGCGGCAGGTAACGCCCGTGCCGTCTCCGTGCTCTCGTTATCCTCGTCTGCGTCTGACTTTGCGCAGTTCGTCCCTGTCGATGAAGTGATCGGTGGCGCCGGCTTCCTTGTCCGGATGGGAGATCTCGACATCCAGTTCTTCCGGCAGGTCGAGGGCCTGCTTGGTGTTCATGATGCCGAGCGGCACGCGGCCGTCCTCAGTCTTGGCGGCGACTTCGACGAGCGGTTTTGTCTTACGAGGCATGGAAGGCTCCTTTCTCTGAAAGCGCAACGCGGGGTGGACTCGCCGGTTCCATCGAGGCCTGAGAATAGCGCCATGCATTGCGGCGCATCCGGCCTCGGAACAAACAGCATCGGCCGGCGTTCGATCCTCGCGAACACATTCAATTCACGGAGGATTTTCAAATGGGTCGCGGTATTCTTCTCTGGCTTCTGGGTATCCCGTTGCCGCTCGTCATCCTGCTCGTTCTGTTCATGCGATAGGAGGCTGCCATGTCTCTTGCTGAAGACCGGGTTACGCCCGGCGCACGCACGGATGTGATGCCGGTCGAATCGTCGAAATCAGCCATCGCCTGGGGGCCGATCATCGGCGGCGCCGTGGCGGCGTCGGGCATCACGCTCATCCTGCTGCTTCTGGGGTCCGGCGTGGGGCTGACGATGGTGTCCCCCTGGTCGGGCGAAAGCAGTTCGGCGGCAACCGTCGGCGTCACCGCGGCGATCTGGCTGGTCGTCGTGCAATGGCTGTCCTCGGCGTTCGGCGGCTATCTGACCGGCCGGCTCAGGACAAAATGGGCGGCAATCCACACGGATGAGGTCTTCTTCCGCGATACCGCGCATGGCTTCCTCAGCTGGGCGCTCGCCACCGTCTTCGTCGCCGGTTTCCTCGCGTCGTCGCTGACCTCGCTTGCCGGCGCTGGGGCAAATGCCGCCGGTCAAGCCGCCATGGCCGCCGGTGTGGCCGGAGGCGCTGCTGCAGCCTCGGCTTCGGACACGGATACGACTGGCCCAAGCATGCCCACCGCCTATTTCACCGACGCACTGCTGCGGCCGCAGAACATCGCCGACCGTGCCAATGCGGATAATGGCGCGGCCGCAGCCGAGATTTCCCGCATCCTCTTGCAGGGGGGCGTGAACGGCTCGGTGCCTGACGGCGACAAGGCCTATATTGCCGGCATCGTTTCGGCCCGCACCGGGCTTTCCGAAGCCGATGCCCGCACCAGGGTCGACACGGTGCTGAAGCAGATCGACGACGCCAAGGTCGCAGCGCAGGCTGCCGCCGACAAGGCCCGCAAGGCTGCGGCGACCTCGGCTTTGATCGGCTCGCTCTCGCTGCTCGTCGGCGCCTTCATCGCCGCTGCGGCTGCCGCACTCGGCGGGCGCCAGCGCGACGAGGAGGAGGATCTGGTTGCGGTAGGTCGCGGGCCGCTGGTCTAGTTGCTCATACGGCGCCCGATGCGGGCGCCGTATGATGCGCTTTGGCGGTGAAATTGCGCCGGCGAAGTGTTGCGGCAGACGTCCGCAAGATCATCGCCGTTCGGCCTCCATAGTTCTCGGCCGAAACATCTGGGCAAAGAATGCCCTGTCGGGCAGGCGGCGGAGCAGGGCCGCAATCGCTGCGCAGGCCGCAACCGCAAAGACGAGGCGTCCGGTCAGAACGCCGTGCAGATTTGCGCCGAGCGACATCACCACGATCGTATCCTCGATCACGCTGTGTGCGAAGCCCATGAACACGCAGGACAGAAAGATCTGGCGCGGCGATACCGCGCCCGATTGCGCCTCCCGGATCAGCAAGCCGGCGCCGTAGGAAATGCCGAGAAACAGGCCGATAGCGGTCAGATGTCCGGCTTCGCCGTTGATGCCGGCAAGACGCAGCACCGGCGAAAGAGCCTTCATCATCAATTCCATGAGCCCGGTCGCCTTCAGGATTTCGAGGCCCCAGGAGAGGGTGACCAGGATGACGAGCATCCAGGCCATGGTCTCGGCAAGACCCCTGAAATAGCCAGCCCAGTCGGGCGTTGCGCTCATCGGCAGCCAGGCAGGAGCGACCGGCGCCGACAGCCAGTCCGTCGCCGAGAGAAGATGGTGCAGCATGAAGGCGTAGAGCAGGCCGCCGGCGATCCGCAGCGTGGTCGTCGCGATCATGCCCGGACCTGCCTTCTGGATGATCTTCTGCTCGATCGGCAGGCCGTGGGCGAAGAGAATGAGCGCCGAGAATACCGTGACGTCGGCAACGCTGAGCGAGGAGACGGGAACGAGGGTGAAGAGGAACGGAACGGCGCCCCAGATGCCGACCAGCATGCCCGTCAGCCAGGCGAGCCCCAGCTCCGGCGGAAGCCCGACCAGGTGCATGATGGGTGCAAAGGCCGGCGCGACCGCCTTGACTGCTCCTATTCTCGACAGCAGCTCGGTGATGATAGCGATCGGAACAGTGATGCGGACAAGCACCCAGTAGATGCCAAGTGTTTGCGCGGTGTTGCGCCGGATGAACGACAGGAACGGCATTTGAGACCCCTTTTGCGATGTCTCCATCTGCTAGACCCGTTCGCTTCGAATTTGCGGTCAAAGATTGCAGCAGTTTGCAATTTTATTGCAAAGACGTGTCCTGCCGCTATGCTGCTATAATGGATCGTATCGACCGGAAGCTTCTGAACCTGATGCAGCGCGACGCTTCGCGCACCAATGCCGATCTGGCCGACGAGGTGGGCCTGGCCCCCTCCAGCTGCCTGCGCCGCGTGCAGCGGCTGCGCAAATCCGGTGTCATCGACCGGATCGTCGCGATCCTCAATCCGGCAAAGGCCGGACGTGGGATCAAGGCGCTGGTGACCGTGGAGCTGAAGCTGCATGGGGAGGTGCATATGCGCCGTTTTCTCGACATCGCCGTTGCCGAAGAGGCGGTCTCGCAGGCCTATTCCGTCACCGGTGAGACCGATGTCGTGCTGATGCTGCGCCTGCGCGACATGGAGGAATTCGACGCGCTCAGCGAACGCCTTTTCCGCGACGAAAACAACGTTGCCCGCTATTTCACCATGATCGTCATCCGCACGGCGAAAGAGGAGACGGCGATCAGGCTTTGACGGGGCTTGTTGGGGAGGGGTTTGGGAGGGGCTTTGCAAGTTGCACAACGCAGCTATTTCCCCTGCATCAGCAGCCCGAGCGGCTGCACCGGCGCCAGCGGCTCGGCCGCGGCGTGCGCGATATCAGGGCGGGATCCGAGGTGAGGAGCCCCTTGCAAAACCTAAGTGCTGCACACAGTTGATGAAGTCAGCGAGCCGAGGCTCTCCCGGAAACCAAATATTCGACAGGAGCAGAATGAACCGTATCAAGACTTGGCTGAACCAGTATGAGCCGATGACGCTCATCACCTTCGCCTGCCTTGCCGGCGGGCTTTTCCTGCTGCAGCGGCTGACGAGCGAGGTGCTGGAGGGCGAGACGCTGAATTTCGACCAGGCGGTCCTGTTGTGGCTGCGCCAGCCCGGCGATCTCGGCCAGCCGATCGGCCCGCAATGGTTCGCTCATGCGGTGGGCGATATCACCAGCCTCGGAGGGGTGACCGTGCTGGCGCTGCTGACGCTGCTTGCGACCGTCTATCTGCTGCTCGACCGCAGGATTGTAATCGCCGTCTTCCTGTTCTTCTCGGTCTTCAGCGGCTGGCTGGCGAGCACGGGGCTCAAGCTTCTTGTCGCCCGCGCAAGGCCTGACATCGTTCCGCATCTCGTCGATGTCGGCGATCACAGTTTCCCGAGCGGCCATGCGATGGTGTCCGCCGTCACCTATCTCACGCTCGGCGTGCTTCTGGCGCGCACCCAGAAATACCGCGCCACGCGCATCTTCGTCATGGGGGCTGGCATCTTCCTCGCCGTCATCATCGGTCTCAGCCGCATCTATCTCGGCGTCCATTATCCGACCGACGTGCTCGCCGGCTGGGTCGCCGGCTCGCTCTGGGCGCTCGGCTGCTGGCTGGTCTCCAAACGGTTCATCGCGCGCACGGCCGACGAGGCGGAGAGCGAGCGGCGGTGAGGTTGCTGATAAAGACATAGAGCGCTGCTTTTGGGCGAGGCGCCGACCCGTCATCAGACCGGAGAGAACAGGAACAGCCCTTCCGCTACCTACTTCTCTCCCGCGCAGCAGCAATCAGCAGCGGTGCGGCCGCCGTCATCAGCGAACCGAAGGGCAGGCGCTGCAGGGCCTTGCCGGTAAAGAAGGCCAGCAGCATGGCGCCCGAGAGCTTCAGCCAGGGATAGTCCCCAAGCTGCGCATGGGCGCTCGCATCCGCCCAGCGAATGTTTTCTTCCACGACGCTGCCCGCCTGATGGCGGATATTATGCAGCCGGGCGCGCAGGTTGCCGATTTCGTAGCGGACATCCTCGATCTGCCGCTCCAGCTCCTCGCGCGCGGCGGCGCGCTCAATGTCGACGACGACCTCCTCGATCGGCGCATCCTCGGCGACCGCATGCAGATAGTCTTCATAGGCCGCCTCACTCCCAAAACCCTCAGCCTTCGCGTGCTGATCGGCTTTTTCCTGTTCGGAGGTTTCTTTACGTTCGTCGGGGGCTGGCATCGGCTCGCTCGCGTCTCTGATCTCGTCCATGCCTTCGATGGCGTCCCTGCCTGTCGTGCTCGCCATTTCGGTCTCCTCTTTCGCTGACGCAGTTCAAACGTTCGAGGCGGAAAAAGGATGCATGGCATGGCCTTCCTCGGCTGGAAGATGCGCTATCCCGATATCATCAGCTTGCCGATCTGCTGGGCCAGCTGATCCTGGGTATAGGGTTTTGCGAGCCTTGCGACATCGAGGTCGAGGCCCGGCGGCAGTTCGGCATAGCCGGAGGCGATCAGGATGGGCAGGCGCGGGGCGATCTGGCGGGCGGCCCTGGCGAGTTCGCCGCCGGTCATTCCGGGCATCGAGTAATCGGTGATCATCAGGTCGAAGGCTGTGTCGTGGCCGAGGCAGTCGAGCGCTTCCTTGCCGGAATGGGCTTCCACCACCTCATGCCCGAGATCCGCCAGCATATCGGCCGAACTCATGGCGATCAGCACGTCGTCGTCGACGAGCAGGATGCGTTTCGGGCCGGATGCCGGTCCGGCATTCTCCGCCGGAGCTTCGGCGGGCTCCGGCTCGGCAGCGGGCGCGGTCGAAACCGGTATCCACAGCTCCGCCGTCGTTCCCTTGCCAGGCTCGCTTGCAAGCTTCAGGTCGCCGTTCAGCTGCAGCGCCAGGCCGTGGATCATCGACAGGCCAAGCCCGGTGCCCTTGCCGAGTTCCTTGGTCGAAAAGAACGGCTCGATCGCCTTTTGCAGCGTCTCCTTGTCCATGCCGTGTCCCTGATCGGCGACGGAGAGAACGACATAATCCCCGACCGCGAGTTCATCGCTGGCAACAGGCTGGCGGGCCTGCTTCAGCTCTATGCGGATGGTGCCGCCAGCGGGCATGGCGTCGCGGGCGTTGACGGCGAGATTGAGAAGCGCCAGCTCGATCTGGTTGACATCGGCCGAAACCGGCGGAAGCTCCTCGGGAATCACGGTTTCGATCGTCACGGTGGAGCCGACGGAGCGTTGCAGAAGGTCGGCCATTCCCGCGACGAGGCCGGTCATGTCGACGGGGCCGATCTGAAGGTCCTGCCGGCGCGCGAATGCCAGCAGCCGCTGGGTCAGCGATGCGCCGCGCCGGGCGCCCTGCAATGCGCCTTCGATGAGGCGGATCGCCTTGCCATTGTCGCCGACATGCTTGCGCAGCAGTTCCAGATTGCCGAGCACGGCCATCAGCAGGTTGTTGAAGTCATGCGCCACGCCGCCCGTCAGCTGGCCGATCGCCTCCATCTTCTGGGCCTGGCGAAGCTGTTCCTCGGCCCGCTCGCGCTGGCTGACTTCCGCCATCATCGTCGCATGGGCCTGTTCGAGTTCGCGGGTGCGCTCGGCCACCCGTTCCTCCAGGATCTCGTTGAGCCGCCGCTGATGCTCCTCGGCCTCCAGCCGGGCGGTGATATCCGCCGAGACGCCGACGAGCCTTATCCCTCGGCCGGCGCGATCGCGGTGAAGCTGGGCGTGGAGTTCGGCCCAGTGGACGGTGCCGTCCTTCCAGACCGTCCGGTATTCGATGGAATAATCCGATCCCGTCTCCACGCTGTTCTGCAAGGTGGCCAGCACCCGGGCGCGGTCGTCGGGGTGGATCGCCTTTACCAGGTCGCGATAGGTGAAATCCTCGTCGGCGCCGTGGCCGAAAATGGCCTTGCAGGTGGCCGAGGCCGTCAGCATATCGGTGGCGAGATCGAGCTCCCAGGCGCCGAGACGGCCGGCGGCAAGCGCCGTCTGCAAGCGGCGTTCGCCTTCGTCCAGCGCCTCCATGCGCAGCCGGGCTTCATATTGGCGCCTGCGCCCGCGCAGGGCCGAGCGCACGACGCTGATGAAGGTCGTGGCATGGAACGGGCGTTCTACGAAGCTGACATTGCCGAGCACCTCCGACAGCCTTGCGGCGGCCGGATTACGCTCCGGGCCGCCGCCGCGGTGGGTGAGGATGATGAAGGGCAGGTCGGACCAGCTCGGCTGCGCCTCGATCCATGCCGAGAGCGCCCGCAGGTCGGCATCGCGCAACGCCTCCTCGGTGATGATGGCAAGCGCAGTGTCGTCGCCGAGGCAGGCGACGAATGAGGTGAGGTCGGATGCCGCCTTCGACGGAATCCCGGCTTCCCCCAGAAGCGCGACCGCGATCTGCGCATCGCGCCCGAGCGGCGCGTGGATCAGGGCAATGGCATCACGGTTAGGAATGGTCGCCATCCTCGCGTTCGTTTTGCAGCAGCAACGGCTTACTGTCATTGACGAGCGTCGGAACGCCCCGAAGGATGCCCTGGAAGCCGGTGAGCGGCTGGCCGAGGGTCAGGCCGTCATCGGTGATCTTGTATTCGCGGATTGTTTCCTCGTGTTTGCCCGTCCGCTTCTTGATGACGGACACGGCCCGGCGGACCATGCCCTGGGCTTCGAAATATCGAAGCAGGATCACAGTATCGGCGAGATAGGTCACATCGACGGGCGATTTCATATCGCCGACGAGGCCGTGCTGGGCAACGGTCAGGAAAGTGTTGGCGCCCTGCCGGTTCAGATATTGCAGCAGCTCGTGCATATGCAGGATGAGGGCGTTTTCTTCCGGCATCGCTTCGTGGTAGCCGTTGACGCTGTCGAGGACGACGGTCTTGGCATCGTAGTCTGCCACCCGCTCCCTGACGCGCTGGGCAAATTCGCCGGGCGACAGTTCGGCGGCATCCAGCTGTTCGATGTGGATCATTCCGTCGTCGCTCATCTTCTGAAGATCGAGGCCCATCGGCTTCGTACGAGCAAACAGCAGGCCCAGCTCCTCGTCGAAGATGAATATCGCGGCCTTTTCGCCGCGCTTGACGGCTGCATCGACGAACTGCAGCGCAAACAGGGTCTTGCCCGTGCCCGCCGGTCCGATCAAGAGCGTGCTCGACCCGCGTTCGATGCCGCCGCCGAGAAGCTGGTCGAACTCCCCAATGCCGCTCTTCAGTACCGTGCGCGCAAAGCTCGTCTTGTGCTCGATGGCGCGCAGGCGCGGGAAGACGGCGACACCGCCGGTCTTGATGATGAAATCGTGATAGCCGCCGCGGAAGGCCTGGCCGCGATATTTGAGGACCCGCAGCCTCCGGCGCTCAGGCCCGTAATTGCGCGCCAGCTGCTCGAGATGGATGACACCGTGCACGACGCTATGGACGGTCTTGTCCAGATTGTCCGAGGTCATGTCGTCGAGCAGCAGAACGGTCGCATCGGAGCCGGAAAAGAAGTGCTTGAGCGCGAGGATCTGCCGGCGATAGCGCAGCGAACTTTGCGCCAGGAGCCTGATCTCCGAAAGGCTGTCGATGACGACCCGCTGCGGCCTGACGCGCTCGAAGGATTCGAAGATCAGCTTCGTCGTTTCGCCGAGTTCGAGATCGGAGGAGTAGAGCAGGCTCTGCTGCTGGTCGGCATCGAGCAGGCTCTCGGGCGGCACGAGTTCGAAAATCTCGATCTCCTCGCCAATCTCCATGCCGTGCGACCTGGCGCTTTCGTATAATTCCTCCCTGGTTTCGGAAAGGCTGATGTAGAGGCAGCGCTCGCCAAGGGCGGCACCTTCCACGAGAAACTGCAGCGCGATCGTCGTCTTGCCCGTCCCCGGAGACCCTTCGAGGAGAAATACGTGATTGCGTGTGAAGCCGCCGGCAAGGATGTCGTCCAGGCCGGCGATGCCGGTTCTCGCCTTCGTTCTTAAAGTTTCGTCCATGCTTCCTCCGGGTTTCAAAAAATAGGACCGGTTATTGCCGAGACAAGGAGACATCAAACGCACGAGACAAAGAATAAGTTCTCGCCAGCCGAAAGATTCCAACCAAAGGTAAGATTTCCTCAAGCAACTCCACCTGGGGAGGCCAGCAATCCTTCCCCTACCGCAGGCTGGCGGCAAAGATTGCGCGCGGCGTTTCAGGTGCGGCTTTGCATCCTTGGCAGCTACAGTGCTAAGAGCCACCCATGACCCTATCAACAGACCTAGACTGTCAGGCCTGCGGCGCGTGCTGTTCCTATTCGAGCGAATGGCCGCGATTTTCGACCGAGAGCGACGCCGACCTCGATCTACTGCCGGCGCATTTCGTTTCGGCAGACCAGACAGGCATGCGCTGGGACGGAGACCGTTGCTGTGCGCTCTCAGGCACGGTCGGCTCCCATGTCGCGTGCATGGTCTACGATATCAGGCCGGATGTCTGCCGCGCATGCCTGCCCGGCGACGACGCCTGTTTGACGGCGCGCAAAGCGTTCGGTTTCACCTAGCCGCTTTCAGCCGTCACTCAATCCAGGAGGTCTGCCGGCACCTTGCCGCCGTTTTCCGACAGTTTCTTCATGAGCGCCTTGTGGAGGAAGGTGTTCATCTTCGCGCTGTCATTGGTGTCGCCGGTGTAACCGAGTTCGCCGGCCAGCTCCTTGCGTTCGGCCATGCTGGCATCCATTCCGAGCGCTTTCATGAGGTCGACGATCGAATGGCGCCAGTCGAGCTTCTGGCCGGATTTCTTGACGGCCGCGTTGAGGATCTGCTCGATATCGGCACTGCTAACCTGGGTGGGGCTTGCCTGAGCGGGGTTCGATTGGGCCGGCGGCGGCGCGCCGGTTGCGGGTTCGGTCACCGGCGCGGATTTCGTCGCCGGCGCGGGGGATGCTGCGGGCGCAGTGGAGGCCTGCGGGGCTGCGGATGCGGGCTCTTGAACAGGTGCTGCCTGTGCTTTGCCGAAAATCGCGTTCTTGATGCGGTCGAAGACGCCCACGGGGAAACCCTCCTCTTGTGGTTGCGATCTGGAAACGCCTGTTGGAACCGGGTTTCCAAGGGATGACCGGGAGAGAACTAGGGTGGCGGCGCGATCCGCAAAGGTGGCGGACGGGAATCATGGGGCGTGAGACGCGGTTCTCAGGTATTAAACGTCTGCGTCCTGTATACCCGAGCACTCGGCGTCAATAATTACGCCCCCAGCCGATCAAGAAAACTCATTCGCCCGCGGTCCGGCCAGCGTCACGCGCCATGTTGAGCGGGCGCGGAAATCCTGCGTCGCCAGAAACGTATAGGGCGTGGCTCGCCAGGGTCTTACCCCGTTGTTGAGATTGTCGAGCACGTAATCGCCATCGTCCAGGCGGGCGATCAGCACGACGTGGTTTTCGTCATGCGGGCCGATTACCACCGAGAGCGCCAGGCGGTTTGCCGGGAATCCGGCGTCGATCAGGTCCTTCATCTTCTGCAGGGCATAATCCTCGCAGTCGCCCCGGCCGCCGACGGGCAGGGTCCAGTCGTCAGCGGAGCGGTCCTCCACCGAGCGGACGGAGAGGTTCACGGCGCGGGTGACCCTGCGCAGAAGCGGCATGCCCGCCTCATCGGCCGGCCCGCGGGTGCGGGCCGGAACAGCCGTCCCGTGGCAAAGCCAGCGATAGCTGGCGCAGGCGGAGGCGAAGCCCACCGGCGCGCCGATGCTCCTGCCGACCGGCAGAGGCTGCCCGGCAAGTGCTTGAAATTGCGAGGAAAAGAACACAAGGGAAGCAACACAGAAAAGCCGCAGCATGAATCACCCCTCTATTATGCGCGGGGAAGGTAACATGGTTTACAGTAAAACTTTTAATAAAATTTATTACTTGCATAATTAACTATAGGTTAAGAAGCTGTGCCGTAATCCATCGTTTATTCTTGGAATTAACAGTTCGCTAATATAAACATTCTCCCAGTTAACGGGTTGTTAACCTAGGGAGAAAAAAGATGATCAGCAAAGCAGCGAAGTATAGCGTCGCCGTTGCTTACCTTCTGGCCAGCAGCAGCCTCGCGATGGCCGCGCCGGCAGTCGTCAACTGTGCCAAGGCCGCGCCTGGAACGATCGAGGCCCGCCTGTGCCTGCCGACGAAATCCATCCGCACCGACAATGACAGCCGCACGGTCAACAACGACAGCAGCGGCAACCGCTTCGGCTCCAACCGATCCGGCTCTAACCGCTCCGATTCTGGCAAACAGGCGTCGAACCAGGGCTCTTCCGGCGGTCAGAACACCGGCGGCAATGATGGCAATAGCGGCGGTTCGGGCAATACCGGCGGCTCTGGCAACACTGGCGGTTCGGGCGACACCGGCGGCTCTGGCAACACTGGCGGTTCGGGCGACACCGGCGGCTCTGGCAACACTGGCGGCTCCGGCAACACCGGTGGATCGGGCAACACCGGTGGTTCTGGCCCTGGTGATGGCGACGGCCCCGGCGGCGATCATGGCGGCAATGGCCACGGCCATCATGGCGATCATGGTCACCACGGCGACAACGGCCACCACGGCAATAACGGCCACCACGGCAATAACGGTCATCACGGCGACAACGGTCACCATGGCGATGGTGGCGATAAGGGCCACGGCGACAACGGCGGTCAGGGCTGGGGCCAGCGCAACGACCATCCGGGCAAGGGCGGTAAGGAAGGCTCGAACAAGGGCGGCAACAGCTCGAACAGCGGCGGCTCCAACAACGGCGGCGGCAACGGCGGATCGGGTAGCGGCGGCAATGGCGGCGGCTCCAACAACGGCGGCGGCAACGGCGGATCGGGCAGTGGCGGCAATAGCGGTGGCTCCGACAACGGCGGCGGCAACGGCGGTTCCGGCAGCAGCGGCAATAGCGGTGGCTCCGACAACGGCGGCGGCAACGGCGGTTCCGGCAGCAGCGGCAATAGCGGTGGCTCCAACAACGGCGGCGGCAACGGCGGATCGGGCAGTGGCGGCAATGGCGGCGGCTCCGACAATGGCGGCGGCAACGGCGGTTCCGGCAGCAGCGGCAATAGCGGCGGCTCGGACAACGGTGGCGGCAACGGCGGCTCCGGCAGCAGCGGCAACAGCGGCGGCTCCGACAACGGCGGCGGCAACGGCGGTTCCGGCAGCAGCGGCAACAGCGGCGGCTCCGACAACGGTGGCGGCAACGGCGGCTCGGGCAGCGGCGGCAATAACGGTGGCTCCGACAACGGTGGCGGCAATGGCAGTTCCGGCAGCGGCAGCTCCGGCAACGGCGGCTCTGGCAAGGGCGGACACAAGCCCGGCTGATCCGGCATCCTGAACCGGGGAAGGGCTTCAGGGTCGAAGCCCTTTTTCCAAATGCAGCATTGGAAATGCGGCCCGGCGATGGTGACTTCTTGCCATCATCAAGGGGCGCATTCCCTTTCCTTCCTCATTCCTGTGCCCGCGTGCTGGCGCGAAGGAAATCACAGGAATCCAGGCATCACGCCTAGGCGCGATGCGTGGCTCGCTTGTACTGCGTAGGGGGTCATTGCGCCTGAGGGGAGCGGGCGTGCTGGATCTCCGTGAGATAACCCGGGCTGGGCCGGGAACACGGAGATGAGGAAGGAGAGGGGGCGTAACAAAGATCGGTCCAAGCCGACATATGCAAGCGAAATGGGCTTCAGCGATGAAGCCCTTTTTTATGCGGCGCGGGCGGTGCCATTTGCCCGCCATGGGTTTCCCGGCTCGCAGGATATCGCGAAGCCATCGATCGGCGCTAACGTTCCGCGATCAGATCGCGACCGATGGGTTTCGGGCGTTCGCTGCGTAAGACGATCGCCGTGGTGACGGGACCGTAGCGGGCAATCGAATCGACGATGCTTTCGAGGTCGGCCGGCGACGGCACGATGACTTTAAGGTGGAAACAATCCTCGCCCGTTAGCCTCAAAACCTCGATGATTTCAGGCATCTCGGAAAACTGCTTCAGACACGGTTTAATGTGTTCATGCGTCGTGCGCAGACGGATCACCGCCATCATTCCAAACCCGAGGGAGGCAGGGTCGATGACCGCCCTGTAGCCTGTGACGATGCCGCGCTCCTCAAGTCGCTTGAGCCGCTCCGAGGCTGCGGGCTGGGAGAGGCCGACTTTTCTGCCGAGTTCCGAGACGCTGATCCGTCCGTCGTCCTGAAGAATTTCGATCATGGCGATATCGGTCGGATCAAGCGCTGCGCGACTATCGGGAACTTTTGCCATCTGCCTTGAATCCATCGGTTTTCGCTTCTCTTTTCCGATGAATGCCAATTCCGTCCGCGGCTGTAAACAGCCAGAATGGCCAGGACGCGACGAAGAGGTGAAGCGGTGACCGAATTCATTCATCTGCCGGGTATCGGCAACTCCGGAAACGCCCATTGGCAAACGCGCTGGGAGGAGGCCGACACGTCCATCCGGCGCTTCTCGCCGGCAAGCTGGGACGAGCCTGATCTTTCCGACTGGACCGCGGCGCTGGAACGGGCCGTGCGATCTGCGAAAACCGCGCCCATCCTGGTCGCCCACAGTCTCGCATGCCTGCTGGTCGCGCATTGGCAAAGACTATCGGAGGCGCCGGTCAGGGGCGCGTTTCTGGTGGCCGTGCCCGATCCAACCTCTGCGGCGTTCCCCGCACAGGCGGCGGGCTTTGCGGCCGTGTCGCAGGAACGGTTTCGTTTTCCATCCCTGATCGTGGCAAGCACCGACGATCCCTATGGCTCGCTCCCCTATGCCCGGGAGAGGGCGGCTCAATGGGCAAGCGGACTCGAAGTCGTTGGCGCCTTCGGCCATATCAACGGGCAGAGCGGCCTGGAGAACTGGCCCGAGGGGCTGGGATTGCTGAAAGCGTTTGCAGCTGCCTCTATCATCTGAGGTCGGATACGCAAAATCAGCAAGCGGAGACAAAAACACTTCCAACCCCACAAGCGGGAGGGGCTTAACGTGCTGAAGCCGCTTTGCAAATCTTCGACGTTCATGAGGGGTGAGGCGTGCCGCAGGTTAGCCCCTCCCGCTTGTGGGGAGGGGTTGGGGAGGGGCTTTGATGGGTCCAAACCGGCTACATACTGGACAGTATAGGCTGACGACATGATTGATAGGTTTTGTGCTCGGCAAAGGAGGGCTTTGCCGATGCCGTGGAAAGAGACCTGTGCGATGGATGAGCGGATGCGTTTTCTAGCGGCCTGGAAGGCGGTTTGCCGGTGACGGTGTTATGCGACAGTTTCGGGATCAGCCGCTAGACCGGCTAAGAGCTGGTTCGGCCGATCCTTCGGGCTCGCGGGTTTGGCCCAGCCATCTGCAAGCGCCTAGCCGTTCTTCCGGGGGCGTCCGCCCTTGGCACCGTTGGCACGGCTTGCCTCGACCTTTGCGGCTGATCGGGATTGGCCGCCTCGACGTTGCGCGTCCATGAACTTCGCGGTCCCGAAGAGGCCTTTCATCAGTCCGGCGATGGTAAAATCGACGTCCAGGCTTTCCCAGTGCAGTCCGGTCTCACCGAGAAGCTCGACTTCCGCCAACTGCGCAACGGTGGCATTTTCCAGGCCCTGGATCGATCGGGCAGGCACCATGAACGCGGCGCCGTTGGTGAAATCCACAACAATGCGGCCGGATGCTTCATCGAAACGGACTGATGCCGGGATCGGCGCGCGGGCGCGTTCCGCCTCCCCCTTCAGGGTAGCGTCTTGGTAGTGGCGATCTTCAAAGGTAACTTCACCCATGGATGCTCTCCCATTTCTCGATGAACAGGCGCCTGTTCGCCTGGACAATGGCAAGGGCGATGCCCAAATCCCGCTTCTTCATTCCCCGGTTCGATAACACCGTGAGATCAAGGATATTGATGCGGGCTTCCCCATCTCCATAGACATGGGTGTGCGCCGGTTCGTGGTCATCCGTATAAATGACAAATCGCATTCCTGCTTCGCGGAGAACGGTGACCATGCTTCAAAATAACCCAACAAGTTGGGTTTTTCAAGAGCCGTAAGGCGCTCGACTGCTAGCTTACGAGCGCAAAAAATGGTGCCGACGATCCCACAAGGGGGAGGGGCTTAACGTGCTGAGCCGCTTTTCAAATCTTCGACGTTCACAAGGGGTGAGGCGGTGCCGCAGGTTAGCCCCTCCCACCTGTGGGGAGGGGGTGGGGCTTCATCGAGTTGCACAAAGGGTGCAAGGTCAGGACCGCAGCCCTTCGGCCGCCACCAAGCCACCTCCATCCGGAAGTCAGCCTCACCCTTTCGAGGTCTTCGCCAGCATCTCGCTCAGCGTTGCGGCAGAGAGCATGGCTTCGGCCAGCAGCTTCTTGAGCTTCTGGTTCTCTTCCTCCAGCGCTCTCACCTTTTTGGCAGAGAGACCGACATTTCCCGACTGCAGGGATTGCCACCGATAGAAGGTCGGCTCGCTGATGCCGTACCTGTGGCAGACATCGGCCACCGTCACGCCGGCCTGGTGTTCCCTGAGAATGCCCGTAATCTGGTCGTCGTCGAATTTTCTCTTGCCCATCACACGGTCAGTCCTCGCGAAATGCTCTGTTGAAACTGTCGAGGAGTGGTCTGACGGCATAAAGCGCCACGCTGGTTTGGCCCGTTTCGATCAGTATCTGCGCGGGCATGCCCGCGACCAGTTCGACATCCCTCATTTTCGCCAGCCGCTCGTCGGTGACACGGATCGTCGCGGCAAAATAGGGCTGGCCGGTCTGCGTATCGGTGAGACGGTCGGCCGATACATATTCGACGCGACCTTTGAGGAGCGGAACGCGCCGCTGATTGTATGGCAGGAGATGGACCTGTGCTTCGAGCCCGGCACGGACGAGGTTCATGTCCTCAGGCCTGACATGGGCAGAGACGATAAGGCGGTCGGCGCGCGGCAGGAGATCGACGAGCGGTTCGCCCGCGCCGATCACCCCGCCGGCCGTGTGGACGCGCAGGTTCATGATCGTTCCGTCTTCTGGAGCACGGATATCGGTCCTTGAAACCTGGTCGTCGATCGCCCGCAGGCGCTCGCGCAGCTGCATGATCCGGCCTTCCGTATCGCGCATGCCTTGGGCGACTTCGCTCAACCGGTCGCTCTCGAGCTTTGCGAGATCGGCCTGTGCCTCGCTGATCACCTGGTAGGCGCGGGAGATCTGCGCCTCTACCTGACCCTGCTGGCCGTCGAGATCGGCCTTTTCCCGCTGGAGGTTGAGAAGCCTGCTCTTCTTCTCCAGTCCCTTGGCGTTGAGGGCGCTAACCTGATCCAGTTCCTGGCTGGAGATTGCGGCTCTGTCGGCGAGTGCTGCCTTCTGCGCGCCCAGTCCGGCAATTTCCTGCCGCACCTGCGCGATCTTTTCGTTGGCGATCTGGATTTCCGCCTGCATGACCCGGCGGCGGGCTTCGAATATTTTCTGTTGCCCGGTCAGAATGGCGCCGACCGAGGGATATCTCTCCATCGCCGCCCTGAGATCTCCGGGATAGGCAATGTGGTCGCTGCCCGTCTGCTCCGCAAGCAGGCGGGCGCGGCTTCCCTCGGCGTCCCAAAGCTGCCCCTGAATGCTGTCGCGCTCGGCGCGGGACTTGGTATCGTCGAGCTCTATCACGATCTGCCCGCCCATGACCGTATCGCCGTTTCTGACGAGGATCCGTCTGATAATCCCGCCTTCCAGATGCTGAATGGTCTTGCGGCTGGTTTCCGGTTCGATAACGCCCGATGCGACCGCAGCGCTTTTCAGCGGCGCTATGGCCGACCAAATCCCCAATCCCACGATGAAGACCAGGATCAGCAGGTTGCCGGTCCGAACAACGCTCCTGAGCCCCGGCATGGGCGAGGGGGGCGCAGGGCCGCGCTGTTTCGGATCGATGACCGGGAAATAAGCCGTCTGCCGTTCGGCTCTCGCCGTCGAGCGCCGGGCGAAGCGCTGGACCGTCCTTGACCAGTTCGACGATTTCGCCGGCTTTGCGTCCAGTTGAACAAGGGTCACGGCAGCGTCCTTCCCTATGTTCCCGTTCGAGACGGCGGTTGAAGATAGGTGTCGTAAATTCGGTCGCTGTCGCCGAAGGCAGCCAGCATGCCGTCGCGCATGATGGCAATCTTGTTGGTGACCGGCAGGATCCCCATCCGGTGCGTTATGATGATGACGGTCATGCCCCTGGCTTTCATGCGCTCGATTGCCTTAAACAGCATGCGTTCGCCGTCATAATCCAGGCTCGAATTCGGATCGTCGAGAACGATGAGAGATGGATTTCCGTAGGCTGCGCGGGCCAGCCCAAGCTGCTGGCGCTGAGCGCGAAGGAGCAGGTTTCCCCCTTCGCCGATATCGGTCTCATAGCCGCGGGGCAGCCGCATGATCGCTTCGTGCAATCCAACCAGCTTGGCAGCGTCGATCGCCTTGCCGGGATCTCCTCCGTCCAGCCGACCGATCACATCCTTGATCGCCCCGCCGAAGAGTTCGATATCCTGCGGCAGGTATCCGACATGGCGGGTCCCCCCGCAAAGGCGCAAGGCCGAGATATCCACCCCGCCGAGAAGAACACATCCGCTCGTTGCCGGCACGACGCCGGCGATGACGCGACCGAGTGTCGATTTTCCCGATCCCGACGGACCGATGAGCGCGACGCAATCGCCAGGTGCCAGGCGCAATGTGATGCCGCTCAATATCGGCCGGTTGGCGAATGGGACGATATAGCTGACATTATCGAGAATGAGGCCATTGGGTTCCGGCATCGGCACCATTCGCCCGTCATGTTGCGAGGCGACCGTTATCAGCATTCTGTTCAGGCGATTGAAGGCGCTGCGCGCAAAGGTAAGGGAGCGCCATGCACCGATTGCGCCCTCGATCGGCGCAAGCCCGCGTCCGAGCAGCAGGCTCGAAACGAAGATGATCCCGGGACTGCCGCTGTTGACGAGCACCAGCCATGTCGCCGATCCCATCATGAGGATCTGCGCCAGCGTGCGGATCGATTTGGAGAAACCGAGAATGATCTCCGTGCGATGCATCGCGACGTCCTGTGCCTTTCTTGCCATTTCCGCATCGCGATAGACGATCTGTGCAGCGCCATCCTGCATGCCCATTGCCCTGATCACCTCGATGTTCTTGAGGGCGGTCGCAAATCGCAGATAGCTGCTCGAAAGGGCAAAATTGGCCTGGGTCAGCGGCTCTTTCGTCGCCACTTCCGTCAGGAAGGCAAACAAGAGAAGCGCAACTGCGCTCAAGAGACCGATGGTCCCGAGCAGCGGATGAACGAGAAAGAGCAGGAGCAGGAATACCGGCGCCCAGGGAACGTCGAAGAAAAGGGAGCTCGCCGGTGAATCGAGGAACTGGCGCAATGAGGCCAGGTCGCGGTAGCACTCCGTGGCCGATCCGGTATCGGCAAGCGTGGCATATTCGAAAGATGCCGTCAGCACCATAGGCCGCAGCCTGTGGTCCAGCCAGCTGCCGATGCGCGAAAGAGCGGCCCTGCGAACGATGTCAAGCATGGACCCGACCAGCACGGCGACGGCGATGATCATCGTCAGCATCAGCAGCGTGTCGGCGCTTCGGCTCGACAGGACCCTGTCATAGATCTGCAGGAGATAGACGGAAGGCGCCAGAAGAAAGAGATTGTAGCCGCAGCTATAGAGGAAGACCAACCCGAAGGCCCCGGCACAGGCTCGCAGCGCGACAACGAGATGTGTCTGCGGGCGCGATGGCTTTATCGAAATCGTTGCCATTATCAGATCTCGCTGCATTCGATACTGACAAGAAGAGGCTGCTTGCAGGGTCGGCAATAGTGGAGGGTCGCCAGCCGAAACCGGCGACCCTCAGGGGTTGAATTCATGAGCCGAGATGGCTGACGTCGATATGACCAAAGGCGTTTATGAAATGATCGAGCGCATTGTTCACGGTCGTCGTTTCGGGATTGGTGTGAACCACGGCTGAGGAGATGTCGCCGCCGAGCGCGTTGTTCCCGTTGCCGCCGTTGCCGCCGACGCCTGCCAGGATGGTGGCATGCTGATCGGCCATCAGCTGCGTATATTGTGTTGCGGTCGTGCCCGCATTCACGGTCGCCGTGTCGCCGCCGCTCGTATTTCCTTGGTCGCCGTTGGAGTGAGCCGCTCCGCCTGCGCCGCCGGCGCCGCTGGTGAGCGATGCCAGGAAGCCGTTCTGGGCCTGGCTGAAGCCACCGGCTCCACCGCCGCCGGCGTCCCAATCTGCCCCCTGCCAGACGTGATCGCCGTTGTGCAGATGGGTATCTGCCCCGTAAACCGTTTGCACGGGGTTCACATAGGCAATCGGGTTGTAGTCGATATTGCCATTATTGATGCCATCGCCGCCGTTGCCGGCATTGGCGTCGCCTGCGTCAGGGTTATGGAGATAGATCGTGTCGGATAATTGAGGAATAGGCATTGATATCGCTCCTTGGTACTTGGTTTCGTCCGGATTTCTTCTACGGCGTCCCCTTTACGGCGTGGGTATTCAATCTGCCGCCGCCAGCCAATACAGCCGCCGGCGAATAGTGGCACGATTTAATCTCTGAGATAGCCGGATATTCGGCGACGTTCCTTTGGGCGTATACTTGGAGAGACGGGGCGTTGCTTTCGATCGGTGTCTGGAGTGGCGGCTGCGCGTGGCAAAGGAGATACTGTCCGGGGCCGGAAAACGCTCGTGTCTCGCCGCGAAAAAGGCACGCCGCGCCTTTTATCCAAAGAGGGATTTGGTGCTTTCAAACGCGCACAACGGGCGCTGCGGCCATGACAGCCAAATGGCTACAGAACTAGCCGAGGGTATGTAGACGAATTGCAGGCTCTGCTTTTTGCGCGTTCGGATGCACAATGCCGGAACAATTCAGGCTGCATATCGCTGCACGCCCGGTGGCCGTGCGGTTGGCCGCGAATGGAGACGGTGATGACGGAAGCTCGTCCCTCATTGGAAGAATTGCCCAAGGCGGGCACCGATCAAAACCTCGTCTCCAATGTGGCCGCGGGGCATCTGGCATTGGTGCCGACCTGGCTTCCATTGGATGTCGCTTCCGGTCCATCTTATAGTTCAGCCGGCAGCGGCGGTGACGGCATCAGCGAGGGTGTGATCAGCGCCAATGCTTTCGCCGTCTTCATGCCGTCCAATGCCGCTATTGCAGGACCGCATTCGTCTGCCGACGCCTTCCAGGGCAATGATGCGCTCGTCAATCAGCATCCGACCGAAATGGCCGGGATCGGCGGGAATGGCGGCAGCGGCAATGTTGTCATCGGCAGCGGCGAGGGTGGCAATCATGCCGGCAGCGGCGGCATGGGGCTCTTCTACGGCGGGCTCGTCAGCACCGAAACCGCGCTGTTTGTGCCCGTCAATACGGCCGTGGCTGCAGGCCCGGGTGCCACGGCCCACGCCGACCAGTCGAACAACGCCCTGTTCCTGCAGGGCGCAACCCAGATCGGCGGCATGGGCGGCTCGGGCGGAGACCACAACGTTGCGGGCCATGACTCGTTGAGCCCGGGAACGTCGCTGACATTGACCGGCGACTTTTATGCCGGCCATGGCGGCAATGGATATTTCGTCGGCAGCATGGTCGACGTCAGTATCGCCATATTCTCGCCGATCAACATCGCGATCGGCGCCGCAGGCGGCTCGGCTGAGGCGCATCAGACGAACAATGTCATTTTCGATCAGGGTGCCGTGCAGATCGCCGGCATCGGCGGCAATGGCGGTGGCTTCAACCTGTCGTCGGACACGATCTTCACCGGCAATCATGCAGGTGGCGGCGGCGGGATCGGATCGTCGACCGGCAGCATGGTCGACGTCAATTTCGCCTATTTCCATCCGATCAACATCGCCGTTCCCGCCGGCGGGACGGCGGACGCCCAGCAGATCGATCATATTCTCTACGACCAGCACGCGCTCCAATTGGCCGGCATCGGAGGGCACAGCGGAGACGGCAACCTCACGACCGCCCATTCGGCTCTCGTCGACGATATCATGGACTTCATGCACAGCTAGGGCATTTCCATCCAAGGCGGAATGCAGGAGCGGCAGGCAGGTTTTGCCGGAATTGCCCCTGACAGCGCCCTTCGATCTTGAGCTTTATCGTGTAGCAGATATCCCGGGTAACCCTGACATGACTGACGAGGCGTGGCATCCCGCACGGAAAACCGCTTGATACTTCCCCGAAAAGCTCCATCGGATAGACTCCCACTTGGCGGTGCCGGCGCGGTGCTGCCTCGGCGAAAACGCTGCCGCCCGGTATCCCTGCGCCGTCAAAACCCCTAGTTAATCAGTAATCATAATGAGTTATCATCGATCCCAGGCTCCCGGTCGCTTTTCGCATCGGCCGTTTTGCCGTCGAGGTCCGCTTCTGCTTTGGATCGGGATATGGACACAAAGCCCGGCCGATCGGCAGGCCGTTCCAAGCAACGACTCTTGCGCGAAGGGAACTGAAGAAGATCGCCTGCCTTTTCAGTGCCTTTGAAAACTTTGTTGACCCATTTGCCGTACGTGAATTCGACAAAGAGCGGAAAGACTGCAACGACAAGTCGCTGCGGCGGCTCTCCTAGATAAGCTTTAAAAAGTGCACTGCATTCCCAGTCGTCTCTCGTTTAAGTCTTATAGACTATAAGAATTATCATGAGAGATCAGACTATTGATATGGGCAATACACTCGTTTTTTCTCATGACATGAAGCGAGAACAGGAATAATGTGAATAGCTGTTGGGTTGCAAATCTTCCGGGGAGCACGCAAGTGTCCGACAGTGTTAAAACCAAGCGCCGTGCGGGGCGCAATGCACCAACTGTGATCATTATTGGGCATTCTACACTGACACGCACCACCGTGGTGAAGCTTCTTCAGCATGAACTCGCCGGGTGGAACTTCATCGATCTGATCTCGGCCGAGAGTCTCGACCGGGCTCTTGGAGCCGAGGTGCGGCTGATCGCATTGGATCTGGCGGGCAGGGGTATCGAGAGTACCAGCCTGCGTGATGACCTTGCAGCGATTGCCGAACGTTTTCCCGAGGCTGCCGTCACGTTGCTCTCAGGCATCGACGACGTCAACATAGCCCGCCGGGCGCTCAAGATGGGCATACGCGGGCTTTTCTCGACGTCACTCGCCGTCGACCTTGCCCTTGCCGGCCTGCGTCTCGTTCTGGCAGGAGGCACATTTTTCCCGCAGCTGCTGGGGGCTGCGGCAAACGGCTCAGGCGAGCATGGCCCGGCGAGAAGCGAGGCGGAGAAAAGCCTTGACGACAGGATGCAATATCTGGCGATCGCCGATTTCACTCCGCGGGAAGCGGATGTGCTGGCAGAGCTGCAGTCCGGCTGCTCGAACAAGGTGATCGCAGGAAAACTGAATTTGTCGGGGCATACGGTGAAGATGCATCTGCAGCACATCATGCGCAAGCTGCAGGCGCAGAACCGTACCGAAGTGGTTGCCCGCTTGATTCAAAGAGCTGCCGGCGGGCCTGACCCCTCGCCGAGTTAGGCGGGTTGCGCGAAAGTGCGGCATTAGCGGGCAAGTACCACCAGGCGCATTCCAACGAGCTTCGCGGGATGGGCAATCTGTCGAGGCGGACCTGCCCATCTTCTGATACACGATCGGTAGGTCAGAGGCGGCGGTTACCATCGCCGCGGCGCTGACGCTCGATTTCGCTAGCCGATCTCAATAGACCAGCTTGGGATACCAATCCGTGCCGCGTCCTGCGGGCGTCATGTCGAGGATGTTCCAGAGCGGCGCGATGTCGACGGCTCCTCGCGGATCCTGTCCTGGATCGGCCGCTTCGTCGGGCATCTCGGCGTTATAGAAGACGTGTATGCCGTCGCCGTTCTTCTGGTAGACGGTGAACGCTGGAGACTCGCCGCCTCTGTCGTCGAGAAGACCGAGGTCGCGGGCATAATCATCGCCAACAGTCTGCACGAAATCGAGGTCGCGCCATCCCCGCTCAAGTGCGAACGCCCTCTGCCGCGCCACTGGACTGCGCCCCAGAATCTTGAAGGCAACCCGCTGCTTCACGTCGGCGGCGTTTCCATTCACTCCGCCGAGAAAGTTCGTGCACATCGGGCATGGCCGTTCACGCTGCGGTCCGTACATCCAGAAATAGGTGACCAACGTATCGTGCCCGCCGAACAGGTCGGCAAGACCGACTTCGGCGCCGTTTTCATCCTTGAAGCGATAGTCCTTCGCCACGACGGGGCCGGGGGGAAGCCGGCGACGCTGCTCGGCAAGGCGGGTAAGGTGACGACGCACCTCGATTTCCTCGGCCAGGAGTGCGGTTCTCGCCTCCGCATAGGCGCGACTTTCGTTTTCGAACTTCGTCACACGCTTCGCGGCCAGCTCCTTCGCCGGTTTCAACTCGGTCATGTTCATATGCTCGCTCCCTTTGGTCGCAATGGTTCAGGCCCGCGCTGCTCGCTTTCAGAGCGGCCGGCACGGCGATGGTCATCGCCTCGTTCGCAACGTGTAAAAGACGTTTGCGGGAGACGGTTTTCGACATCGCCCTCGAATTTTTACCCGAAAATGCATGGAAGGAGAAAAGTTTCGCTATTTTGGCGCCCGGTGCGCCCAATCGCCGTTACCGTTACCATTGCCATTTCGTATGAATTGCCACTCGATGCCGGTAATGCGCGTCGGCTTGACGATGTGCATGCGCGCCTGCAACAACCGCAGCGTTGGAACGAGCTTTTGGGGATCGGCGATTTCTGCGGGGACGGGCCTGCCCATCTCCTGATAATGCGCTTCCATTTCTTCCCTGAAGTCTCTGATATCGAAGGTGTCTACTCCGGCATTATACCAGTCTGTCAGGATGACATCGCAGACAATATCAAGGCTGTTCGGGTCGTCGGCGTCTAGCAAGGGCGGCATTGGCGGACCTTCCGAAGATGGAGTTCATCCCTAAGCGTCCCCCCGAAGCAGTGTTTTTCTGACGCAGCTTCGTCAGATGGCCGGCGAAACAGTGGGGCTCGCCACCCAGCACCTAGACGAGCCCCAGCCTCGGTGATCGTCTCATCTGTGTTCTCCACCGCGACATCACGATTAGACGCCCGCGCCTGAAGCGCAGCAATTCGACCAGTTGGGCTAGCCCTGATGTTTGCGGCACGAAATCACTGCTTCTGTGGGATTTTCTACGCCTGCAGCCCGGGAATAAAACTGTGGATAAAATCAGAACGGTACATTGTGATTAGCCCGTTGCAACCGCTGGTCTAATCCTTGCCGCGATAGGGCCAAGCCGAAAAATGTGGTAAGCGGCAGCCTGATAACAACAGGAGTGTCATAGTGAGCGAACCGAGCGTAGCAGATGCGACGAACCGTATTTACGAGTCACTGCGGGCCGATAATGAGGATATCGACCTGCATATCGCCAGTCTCAAGGCAGCCTTGGCGCGTGCGGGTCTGAAAGAGGCCGTCTTCGACCCCGCCAGGCTCGTGCAGAACAACCGGTCCGGCAGGAAGCTGATGCAGGCCTATTTCCGCCAGCGCGGCGTGACGGTCAAGTTCTCGGCCGAGTGAAGGCCTCATGGGATGGCTTGCAGGCCGCGGCCTGCAAACCGCCGTGGGCAAGACAAGATGGTCACGTTTTGACGCTGCTTGCCTCCGGCAATCGCCCCATGAAAGAGCGCGACATTAGAACGCCGCTTCATTTCCATTAAACGGCCTGCCAGATACCAGCCCCGCTATCAGATTCGCGGTTTCGGAGAAGGCTCTCGGTCGGAATTTCCGGAGTTGGGTTCGCCCTTGGGTTCGATCAGCAGGACCTTGGCTTCCTTTGCTGCGCGCGGCCGGTGAACGACGCCCCTGGGGACGATGAACAGTTCGCCGGCGCGGACGGTTCGGGAAGGTTCTCCCTCGATATCGATCTCGATTTCGCCTTCGAGCACGAGGAAGAAATCGTCGGTCGTTTCATGCTTGTGAAAGGGATATTCCCCGAGAAACTTCACGACCATCACGTCATTTTCGTTGTAATCCGCGATGACGTGGGGATCCCAGTGACTTGAGAAGCAGCCGAGCTTCTCTTCGAGATTGACTGTTTTCATTTTTCTCGCCTTTGACAAATAGACTCGGAGGGCCGCTCACCGGTGGCTTGGAGACCGGAAGAAACACAGGGGCCGCGTCACGGTCTTGAATGTTTGTGCGCATTGATGGCCTGAGGCTCTGGCCGGCTGCGACGCCGCAGTCGTTCGACACCATGCGGTATCCATGCCGTCTCGCTCGATGTCAGGCGTGGGGTGAACGCTTGTGGCGCTTTTGTACGAGGAAGGCCCAAACCGGACTTTTTCGTTGTGGAAGTTTTAATTCTGCTCTGTGCCCTTTAAGTGGTCACAGTGGCGAACTTCACCTTCAATTAGAAGCGGACATTCCCTGTATTTGAAAGGTAGGTGACGTTCTGCCGTGTTCTGGTAGCTTTCTGTTATCATTCAGCGAGTTCGATTCCCACAGGGACCTCAGGCGTGATTTCTGCGGCAATTGGGGTATAGAGATCGATATCAACCTCCGGCGAGGCCAGCGTGACGATTAACGCATAACGCGCCTGCTGCTCGCATATCTCTACCCGGTTCCTTTCTTTCCACCAGCCGCCCACTGGTTTCACGCAGATAAGATCGCGCGAGGCCAGTCTGGCGCCGCTGCCGATCCATTGGTCGCAATGGATTGAACCAGCCGAAATGCTGCTTGGCCCAAACTGCCAGCCAGAGTCATTCGGCCGCGAGGCGCTAGCCAACCCTTCGGGCATCGTTTCCTCTGCGTTAATGCCGGTACGAAATTGGATCTCGGTCTCTTGCGAGCGTTTGAGATCGAAACGCAACCCAAACGACTGGTACTTTTGAGGGTCAATAGCGGCGGCCCGACCGGGATTTGGCTCGATGAAATAGGAGAGTGTCACCTTCAGAATGAAGTTGTTGTCGGCGTATTGCTCCAGAAGTGCTTTGGGCCATGGCAGCGGGTAATAGTGGCATTCGTTGAAACCCACACTGGATGATTTCTTATTCTCTTGGATACTAACCTTCTTCTTATAGGGCTGGATGACCTGTTGGGCGACGAGCGCTAGATGCTCGTTCGCCGATCGGGTCGCGCGTTCGTAGGACGGCACGCCGTAGCCGAAGCATCGGGCCAAGCGCTGCTTTTCGCGGAGGCTGTCGGTAGCCTGAAGACGCTGCCACATAGGCTCTGTCCATTCCGCACTGTGCACCATCAACGCTCGGATGGTCTCCGGCCAGTAGTCGGGATGATCAGCTTTGATGCGGGCGGCAAGGCGGGAGGCAAGCGCCGTAGCCGCACTGGTCGCGGCGAAGCTTACGATGGGCAGACGGTCTGCTTCGCTGCCGGTCGTCAGCAACTCTAGCGAAGGGCAGGAAACGAGGCTCTCTCCGTTGGGCGATCTCGCACGGTTGCCGGCCTCCATGACGATTTCAGGTTTGACCGGCGTCTTACCCTGTACCCATGCCAGTGAATTGCGGGAATAGGGGCTCAACTCGCCCATGGCCGCCATGGGTTGATATCCATCCATGCCATCATCATCAATGATCTGTTTCTGCGTATATCCACCGACAGTTATCGCATTCCAAGCTTGTGCCGGGTCTTCGATGGGGTAGTTCTCAAAGGGCTGAAGATCAGCGAAGTTCATGACGGCTGGCACGTTGCCGGCCGAGATAAGGAAGAGGCGGCGTGGGGCGTCAGTGTCGTCACCCTCCATTCTACCGATGGCGACGCGATCGACGGATGCGCTCCAGCTTGTACCGCGTTCGCCTGACACATTTTCGTTTGTAATCGCCATGCAGAATACACGATGAAAATCGGGGTTTTGGATTTCGGCGAGAGCAACAGCGGTGGAGGTGATCGTGCCTAACCGCGCCAAGTCGTTCGGCGGGAAGCCGTCTGCGGGCATGATGCGGACCGATTCCAGCCGGTGATGAAGCGGTCGCTCGCCCTGATCCTGAAGCGCAGCGAAAAGATCGCCATGTAGCGCCAGTCCGGCCATCTCAGTACCGTGGCTGTCTGTCTTATTGTCGGTTGGCACCCAATCGGGATTTGCTGTAAGGATGTCACCTTCGGCTAGGGCGGGTTCAATGAGGACATGGGCGCGGTTGACACCAGTATCGAGCAGGCAGACGCGGGGCGCATCGGCCACTGGCCAAGCAACACGTTCTGCTAAATCCAGCGCCCAGTCATGTTGGTTCTCGCGCTCCTCCTCGGTGAAAAAGGACGGCGTGTCGGAGCCGCGTCGAAGCTCGGTGATGCCTTTGCAGGCGAACAGCGCCACTTCGATATCTGCTCGGCGAGCAAAGACCGGCACAACGATCGCTTCGGGGAAGTTCAGGCGGTAGTCTTCATCGGCAATTTGGCATTCGAGCCGTGTGAGCACCCGAAGCACTTCGTCCTCATAGCCGCTCATACACCAGACTTCCCACCAGATTCGCGCCTGAGCATCGGCTGGAAGTGCAACAGGGTTGTCGGTCCAGAAGGACATCAAGCGAGCGCGTCTAATCGTCTCGATCGGCTCAATGTAGGATTTATGCTGAGGCTTCTCTTTCGCTGTCAGCGGACCCGTACGATAGTCCTCCAATATAGTTTCGAGAACTGGTAATGCGTCATCGGGCACAAACAGAACTGTAGTCACCCGATTAGTTTCGGCGTCCCGTTTTGCCGCTCCCGACAGAATGCCAAAGTTCTTTTTGTCGAGGTTTTCGGTATTGGATCCCTTGATCAGCTCAATTTCGTAGTACGCGCCATCGGATCGTTCGAAACGTTCATCTGGCGATGGTGCATCCACCATCTCCTGAAAGGCAGCGCGCAATTGAGTGAGGAGCATAGCGCCGTGCTCTTCACGTATGCGCGGGGCACTGCCGCCTCCCTTGTTGCGAGGTGGTGATTTATATAGGCTCGCCTGCCGGCGATTGGAAATGTCGAGGTGAGGCAGGACGAAATCTGGCATATCAGATTAGCCCGGCTTAGCGTTGGAGAACGCCTCCTGCATGGCGCTCCGTTCGTCCAGACGTCGGACGAGTTCGTCTGAGGTGACGACATTGGTTTCGTTAAGGATAGCCGATTTAACGGCATCTTCGGTCGCGCGCGTGATTTCCGCTTGGCTCAGTCCTTCCGCGGCCTTAAATAATGTTTTCCATGCGAGACGCGGTGCATTGAACGGGCGTAGAGCGCTAAGGATGATCTGTTTCACCTGAGCTTGCGATGGCATGTCGAAGGCGACTACAAGGTCAAACCGGCGCAACAGCGCCTTATCCAGCAGGTCGGGATGGTTTGTTGCGCCGACGATAAGGCTGTCGGTCGAGTTCTCCTCCTCCATATACTGGAGGAAGGAATTCAGGACGCGTCGCATTTCCGCCACATCGTTTGTGGCGTTACGCCTGCCGCCGACCGCATCGAATTCATCAAATAGATAGACGCCACGCCGTTTCATTGTTTCGTCAAAAACGAGCCGCAGCTTGGCGGCGGTTTCGCCCATGAAACGCGTTATCAGGCCTTCCAGCCGGATGACAAAAAGTGGGAGAAGGAGTTGCCCTGCCAGCGCCTCGGCAGTCATGGTCTTGCCGGAGCCGGGTGGGCCGATGAATAGCGCACGGCGATTCGGCGTCTTGCCATGCTCGCGCAGCCAGCTCCGCTTTTGCTGCTCACGCACCAGTTCATCCAGACGCGCGCGAAGTGTTTCGTCCAGCACCACGTCTTTTAGAGTGTAACGGGGCTCCCGATGCTCAATCAGTCCGTCCAACTCGCCGCGCGGCTTGGCGAACTGGATCGCGACAGGAGATTCCCTGCGTGATTTACGTGCGGTTTCGACGGCGGAACGAAGCGCTTCGGCACTGGAACGGCGTCCCTGCCGCGCCTCGGAAGCGGCCACCTGCAAGGCAATCGAGTAGAATTGCTCGTCGTCACCCTCGGCGCGACTCTGCAACATCGCCAGTATTTGTTTCGTGTTGGACAACGGTTTAGCTTCCCAAGTCACCGGGCGGTTCTGTTGAAGGCAATGCGACTCTATATCGTAACTGCGGAAACAAAAGGTCAACCGCGATGGCGAATCGATGGCCCACAGAATATTCATCGATACCATAGACATTCCGGACGCGCGAAATGGCGCTAACACGCCACTGCTGCCCGAATTTTCGCAGATCTGACTGACAGCTTTCCGAATTCCATAGCTTCAAGCTGCCATTCGGCCGTCGGCTCATCGATCGTTCCTTAGTGCGAGGCCGCTACTGTCGCGGATCTGCCATGTCGCCCAGCCGCACCTGCCGCCGAATCCCACCATCTCACACTACCCATAAACATCATAATCCACCGCCGCCTTCGCCCCTGTCCCCGCCCGGTGACGCATCTTCTTCGCCACCGGCTGCGCGAATGTCAGCGCCAGCGCATCGCCCTCGTTGGGCGAGGGCAGGCCGCGGTCCTTCATGTCGTCCTTGCTCTCCAGCTGGATCTTGCCGTCGAGCCGCGCCACGGTCTCAGGCCCGACGAGATCCTGATAAAGCACTTCATTGGCGGGATCGATCGCGCCGCCGGCCTTCAGCCAGCGTTTCATCTGGCCCCAGATATAGGCGCGCATATTGTAGTAGCCGGCGTCCAGGACCTTGGTGGAGCCGAACCAGACGAGCTGCCAGGAGCGGCCCATCACCGTGCCGGCGCTGACGATGCCGGTGCCGTAGCCGGCGTCCACGAAGACGGCGTCGGCCTCATATTCGTCCTCCAGCCGGGCGATGAGATTGGCGATCTCGATATCGTTGTCGTTGCGGGGGATGGTGGCGAGCCGTTTCGAATAAAGGCCCTGGCGCAGCATGATGACCGTCGGGTCGTCGCCGGTCCAGGCCGGGTCGACGCCGATGATGACGGGGGCGAAGGCATATTGCTCGGGGCGCAGATGCACGGATCGCGCCCGGTCGGCATCGTCGGCGGAGATGAACTGCATGGCGGACTGGCTCGGAAACTGGCCGCGCACGCGCACCTTGACGATATCGCTATCTTCGCCGTGATCGTCCACGAGACGTTGCAGGAACTCTTTGTTGGTGCCGGGCACCGAGCGGCTGTCGATCTGCCTTCCCACCCAGCGGTGGCGGAAGCGGCGGAAACATTCGCGGAAGCGGCCGCTGTTTCTCGTCGGGTTGCCGAAGACGATCCAGATGATGACGGTGTCCTCGTCCGTCAGCGCGCCCTCGGCCACTTCCCAGACCTTGTCATGGATCTTCGAGGCCTCGTCGAAGAGCAGGAGGATGATGCGGCCCTTGTTGTGCAGGCCGGCAAAGGCTTCGGTATTGTGTTCGCTCCAGGAGATGAAATCCTGCCGCCAGCTTTCGCTGCGATCAGGGTCGCGCGCCTTGATCGACATGGCCTGTTGATCGAACCAGTGGGCGGTGATCGAAAGGCGGAACCACTTGCCGATCTCAGGCGCCGTCTTGGTGCGCAGCTGGCCCTCGGTATTGGCGGTCGTGACGATCTTGCAATCGGCAAAGCAGGACATCGCCCAGTTCGACAGCATGCCCATTTCGGCCGATTTGCCGATGCCGTGGCCGGAGGCGACCGCGATCTGCAGCGGCTGATAGCGGGTGGCGGGGTCGGCGAGATGGGCGCCGATCACCTCGTTGATCTCGTCCTGCCAGGGGCGGGGGCCGTCATAGCCTTTGAGTTCACCGATGCCCCAGTCCCAAGCAAGCCGGCTCCAGCGCTTGGGGCTGAAGCGGCAGGCGGCGGCAAGCTCGATGATCTCGTCGTTGGGATCGCGGCTTTCATGGGGCGCGGGCAGGGGCTTGCGGGGCATCACGGGGTCTGCTCCGCCTCGCCGTCCTCAGGCGTCTCGTTTCGTCTTTGGGCACGCTCCAGCCGCTCGGCCAGCGCGCCGAGGCCCTTGTGCTCGACGATCTCCTTGAAGGCGTTGATGCGGATATGCTTGCCGATCAGCTCCAGCCGGCGCAGCCGCTCGGCGAATTTCACCTTCTTCACATGGCCGATCTCTCTGCGCTCCTTGCCGGTGCCTTCATAGAGCGCGGAGATCTCGACATCCGTCACCAGGCCCTGCCGCCAGATGGCGGGCCATTCCTTGATCGGCTTGAAATCGCCGTTCTCGTCATAGAGATCGCCGAGATCGGCTTCCGCTTCGGCGGCAAGCCGCGTCAGCAGCCAGTCGGCATCGATTTTCGTGCGCTCGGAGCGCTCCGCCTTCGCCTCTGCGATCGCTGCGGCGATTTCAGGTTTCTTCAGGAGCCGGTAGGCTGTCTGCTTGGCCCTTCGCGGCGAAAAGCCAGCCCTGATCGCCGCATGCGCGCCCACAGTATCGACAAGATATTCTTCCACAAAGCGCTGCTGGCGCGCCGTCAGTTCGCTCATGTCTTCACCCCGGTTTGCCGAGGAGATAACGCGGCAATGGTTGGCCCGGCGAATGGATAAAATTTGAGCGGCCGGCGGGAACCTTTTCGGAAGCCTTGCGTTTCCTGCCTCGGCGAGGTTCGCCCCAATCCGTCCCGGATGGGAAAGGGCACCGCCTGGGGATTGATTTCATCGAGGAAGACAATGGCAGAAGGAGCTTGCCGATGCTTGAGAAGCTGAAGAACGCCATCGGTACCGCGGAAAAGGCGCGCCGGGACAGAGAAATCAGCAGGATCGGCTACAGCGAAAAACCCTCCAGACTGGTCGTCGAATTTTCCGACGGCAGCCTGCGCACGCATGTCAATGTTCTCGAAGGGCACATCGTCGGCCTGCGCATCGCCGAGGACAAGCTCAGCTTCTACGAATCCCAGATCGAGCCGATGAACCCGGCGCTGGAAGCCGGCGGCATCGGGGCGGGGAACAGCAGGGGGGCAGGTGCCCCCGAACAGCGCGGGGCGCGGTCCTGATCTTTCTGGGATTCGTCCCGAGATACCGCCGGATGTCCCTTCCGGCATCTCCGGGCCTGTTTCAGGGTGGCGAGCATGGAACTCTCATCACGGTTGATCAAGGAGGTCGTCTATGATCCGGCGACGCATGTCCTTGAGATCGAGTTGCGGCAAAAAGGCCACCGCCGATATTTCGACGTGCCTCCCGCCGTCGTCGTAAACCTGGTCACCGCGCCATCGCCCGGCTGGTATTATACCCAGCACATCCGTGACGCCTTCCCGCGCGCCGACGGCGAACCCCATCCGCACTTTCCCCTTCCCTGGTCTCGCTCCCGCAGCCATCATCACTGAGAGGATCAGCTCGCCGCGGCTGATCGCCCGACGAGCCCGATTGCTGCCGGCATGGCCAAGCTACCGGCTGGCGGCGAATCGGCTCTTCTGAAATAATTATTTAATTACAGATAGTTATATATGGTTTTTGAACTATAACTGGCGCATTGCTGCCTAACCAATTGATCCTGAATAAGTGACGCAGAAGAAGCGGAAAAACTTTTATATTTTTCTCGATCATCCGGCGTTCCCTCCTGATTTGAATCTCTTTACGCGTATTTTCGGGAGAAAGTGGAACACTTATTCAGGATCAATGGCTTAGCCGGAATTTTGGCCACTTTTGCCGCATTGTTCAAAATACTTATTCAGGAACAATGGGTTAAGGGAAAATAGAAGCGGAATATGAGCGGCTCGGGAGCTTTTCGAACCTGCGCGCGCGCTCTTCCCGGCGAGACGATCCCTCTGTAGACTGGCCCGACGCGCGCCAGACCATCTCATCCGGAGGCTCCCTATGACCGAGGTCTTGTTGTTTCACCACGCGCAGGGGCTCACCCACGGCATTCGCGCCTTCGCCGACAATATCAGGGCCGCCGGCCATATCGTGCACACGCCTGACCTCTTCGACGGACGCACATTCCCGAGCATCGATGCGGGTCTCGCCTATATCGGCGAGACCGGATTCGAGGCCATGCGGGAGCGCGGCGTCCGCTTTGCTGACGACCTGCCTGCCGGGATCGTCTATGCCGGCTTCTCGTTCGGTGTGCTGCCGGCGCAGAAGCTCGCGCAGACACGGCCAGGCGCCCGCGGAGCCCTGCTTTTCTACTCCTGCCTGCCGATCAGCGGCGAATGGGCCTTCGGACCCTGGCCGGAAGGCGTTCCGGTGCAGATCCACGGCATGGACAAGGACCCGGTCTTCGTCGGCGAGGGCGATATCGACGCCGCCCGCGAGATCGTGGAGACGGCCGAGGACGCCGAGCTTTTCCTCTATCACGGCGACCAGCACTATTTTGCCGACAGCTCGCTGGCGTCCTATGATGCGGATGCGACCGCGCTGCTGACCATCAGGGTGCTCGCGTTCCTGGATCGTGTTTGATCGAGGCGGGAGCGTTCCGGCACCTGATCTGCCGAGGCCTTATCCCGCCAGCATGCGGGCAAGCATATGTCTGATATGGTCCTGCGCGCCGTAGAAGATTGCGGCAATCATGATCCTGCGACTATCTTCTACCGGCAGGAACCAGACCGCCGCCTTGTCCCGTCGAAGAAATCGGATTCCGGGGTAAATATCGGGCCGCAATGTGCCGATATAAGGCGTATCGACGAGACGGTCGATCTCGGCACGCAATTTACGTATCCGTTCAGCGGTACGCTCCAAAGCTTCGTCGGGCGAGTCTCCGAGTTCGACATAGGCGTCGAAGAGATGATCGAAAATCAACTCGAAATCACGTTCGACATCCTCGGAATATTCAAGGGTCCACACGAACGGCCCGCCGCTTCCGGTCGATCATCGTCTCGACGCGGCTTTCCATTTCGGTCGCAGAAATCGTAGGAGCTTTCAAACGCCGCTCGAACAACTCGCGAAGCGCTGCGGTTTCGACGGTCTCGGTTTCCGTCTTTTGGCGGAGGAGTTCCAGGCCCTGCTGAAGAACGGCACTCATGCTGGAATACCGGCCGCTCTCGACCAGGGAACGGGCAAACGCGTCCTGCTGGTCGGTCAGCGAAATCGACGATTTGACACTCATCGGTTTATCTCCATCGAGCGAGGTTTGCTACTCAGTAGCATATTTGTCGCTCTGCCGGAAGGCCTCGTCCGATGGTCGTTGAAGGTGACGGCCGCCCGAGACCCGCGTCCCTCATCGCTGAGGGGTGCGGGTCGACCTTTTCAACCTTTCCAGCCTCGGATGCTATTCATGCGCAGCTCTGGCGTAAGTCATGCCCAGAACCGCACCGTAGACGAGGTGAAGAACAAGTGTCGCCACCATCGCCATAGGCCCGAGAGAGAGCGCAAACAGGCCGTGGCCGGCCATGGGCATGAAGACGATCATCATCGCGAGCCAGGCCAGGACTCCGAAAATGAGGCCCCTGACGACAGGGAGGCCCGGAAGGTCTGCGTGCATCGCCGCATAGATGGTGCCCCAGATGATTGTCCCGAGGGCAAAATGGCCGATCCACCCGAACCACAGGGCCTGGACCGTGCCTTCCGGCAGGCGGGCCAGATGCGCGATGTCAGCGATTGGATCGAGCTGCGGCATGAGCCCCGCAGAACTCTTGGCTATCATCAGGATGGAAAGTACGACCGTGGCTGTGAAGCCGGCGATCAGGCCGGCCCGTTCATCCAGGAGCGTTGGCATTGGGTGGTGGAGGAGTTTCATGGCGTTGCCTCATAAGCATAAGGTTGTCACGCGAATTCCGAACCAGGTAGAGTTCGGAGTCGCGCGCCTGCCAGAGGCATGACCGCATCCTCGATTTCATGGGAACCCCGGCATGTACCGCTAGCAGGCTCCGGACGTCATTATACACCGATTGCACGTCAAAGATTAGTATTATGACGGAGTAGCAATAGGATAGCGCAATCGGGCCTTCGGCGGACGCCTTTCGATATCGTTCGGATGTCGCATAACCAGATTGTACGAGGCCGGCGGCAGGGCCGCCGATAGTGCGGCATTCCCGATCAGGGCCTCCACCCGAGAGCCCGAACGGCTTGCGTCTCTTCATGAGCAAGTGCGCAGCTGGACAAGTCGCAATGATGACTGTGCCATTTCCGCACAGACCAAGATTGCACGGCAATGAAACTCCCCGTTAGAGTGGTAGAAACGACGGATTCCGTCGGGAAAATCTTCCGGAGAAGCCGGTTCAATTCTTGCAATCTTCAGGGGTGGTGCAGATATTGTTGTCGCGATAAGATCAATCCGGCTTACCGGCCCGCCTTCGACTTGGAACTTGTTGCAGGCCGAGACGTATTGTTAAAGCGTTGTTCTACCGATCGAGGAACTAAAATGTCTCCAGAGTCCGCGCGTCTCACATCCGAAGCCATTACACTATCGGCTGCCGCCGTTTTGAATTCACTCATCTCGATTCTTGGCAACAAGGGCCTGCTTTCACCCGAAGAAGAGCGGGAAGTCTACCGCACCGCCGCCGAGATCATCGAAGAAGCCTCCGGCGACGACGAGAACGGAACTTACGAGCTGGCGCGCGAACTGATCGAGCTCCGGCTTGGCGATATCTAGGCATTTCGAGACGCTCGGCGAGGACCGCCGCATGTCATTCGCACTTGAAAAACCGATTGCGGATTGAAATTGGTTTGGCTATTGTGTGACCGATTGTATATCGCAACCGGTCGCAGTCTCGCGAGGAGGAGCGCATGGCCAAGCTTGTGTTCGGATTGAACGTGTCGCTGGACGGTTACATAGATCACGACGGATTCGCGCCCGGTCCCGTGCTCTTCCGTCACTTCATCGAGAGCGTGCGCGGCGCGGCAGCCATCGTCTACGGTCGCCGCATGTACGAGATCATGCGCTATTGGGACGAAGATCACGCGGACTGGGAGCCGGCGGGAGGCGAGTTCGCGGCGGCGTGGCGGAGCCGGCAGAAGTGGGTCGTCTCGCGCACGCTGACCTCAGTCGGCCCCAATGCCACGCTTGTCGAGAGAGACCTCGAAACTGCCATACGCGGGCTGAAGGACCGGCTCACCGGGGAAATCGGCATTGGCGGATCGGACCTGGCGCGAAGCCTGACCGACCTTGGCCTCATCGACGAGTACCAGCTCTACTTCCATCCCGTCGTGCTCGGCCACGGCACGCCATTCTTCACCGCGCCCCGGCCGCGGCTGCGCCTTGTGGGCAGCGATTGCATCGACGAGGACGTGATCAGGCTGAGCTATGTTCCGGCGTGATTGAGCCGTGAGCCCGGCGGCCGCGGCCATAGCGACGAAGGCGGTGATGTCGTGCCGTGTGCCGTGGATGGATTAGCGGCGGCGCGACGCTCCTTGCGTCTCGATCAATTCGTCAGCGGGATCAGGATCGACGTCAGGTGTACGATCAAGGATCGCAAGCGCCGCATCGGCATTCCCTCGTGCCGCCCGATTTTTCAGGCTCATGATGGCGCGTCGATGACCGATGCCGTCGGCGATGAATGCCGATAGCAACTGATTCAGCGATACGTTGTCTTCCGCCGCTGCTCGCCTAGCTTCTTCCATGACGTGATCTGCAATTCTGAGCGGATAGGTACTCATGTCGATCGTCTCCTTTTCGCTGGTTTCGCCACAAAATCTCCAGCCTCCATGACCGAAATGCCGAGTGCTCCCACTGCGGGATGTTAAAAGTGCCGATCGCTACTGGCGATGAATGTGGCACCCGCCGTCAACGCACACTCAATGTAGATGTCGTCCTTCGGGTCATCCAAATAGTGTCGATCTCGTCTTCGCTTATCCATGGTTCATCACCAAGGGTACCTGGTTGCTTCAGAACGTCCTCGTACTCCACAGCCACCGCCGGCGAGTGCAGTTGCCCCCAAAATACCGGACGGGATCAGGTTGGGATAGTTTGAGTGGCCTGCCTCACTCGCTCGGAGATTTCATTGATCGTGTGCTCATCGCCAGTGATGGAAAGGCCAATATAGGTTTCTGACTCTATGGTGATTTCTTGTCCGGCTAATCGCGCCTGAACTGTCTCAATTTCCTGCGAACCAGCGACGGACCGATTCCGACTTTCGACGGAAGCACCGAGCTGTCGCATAACATCCATGACCGTTGCCCGTAGCTGCTGATCGTATTCAGGACCCAATGTCACAGTTCTTGCCATCAGATTAATCCAGACAATGGGGGTTGGTTTTTCTTGTCGGCTATGAACTCTTCTGGCGAGCGGTAGCCAAGAGCTTTATGCGGGTGAAAGCAATTGTAATGCTCGAACCAAATCGGCAGTTGGTCGATAACCCTCTGCGCATCGGGCACGGCATTGACGGAGACGTAATCTCGCTTGAACGTCTTGACGAGCGCAGAGCCGAACCATGACGTTAGCATCAACAACAATCATGGCGTTACTGTGATATCGAATGTGATATCACATCAAGTCTTCGATAGCGCAGGGCGAACGGGCCGAAGGGTCAGATGAGAGGCCGCGCTGCAAGCCGGAAGACGAAGTCGCCACCCCAGGCTCACGGGCATCCCGTCTCCCACAGGCAAACACGCCGCCAAGCCCCACGAGCATACGGCAGCATCATCATATGGACGTAGGGAGACACCACCCGCATACCCCGGATTGCTGTCGTACGGTCCCGCGCGAAAACTGCCAGAATGCATCACTTGAAGTGCTGCTTCACCGGGCCGGTTGAAGGGGGCCGGTCCGGGGAGCTGGTGGACGGGAAGGGGACGCCGCTTATGCGGAGAATTCGCGTTAGTAACCGTGAGTATCTGAGTATATTTGGTGGAGCGTTGAGTATCGGTCGAGCACCGTCTGCCTGGAGCGCAGTGCTGGGAAGCGCGACGGTCGTATCGTCCACGAGTGCCGATGGCTCCCTTAGCTTTGCGAGTCAGGGCAGCTTTGCCGATCCGGGCGGCGCCGTCGTCTCGTCCTCCTTCACAGGCAGTATCACGCAGCTTTCTGCGTCGGTCTCTTCGGGGGGCATGCAGACGGCCTCGCTGCCGCCGACGGCGATGTCTGCGCCTTCGGGCGACGGCGGCGCGCAGGCCACGTCCACAAAGACGGCGGCGCTTCTTCCGGCGCTGCAGACGACCACCACGACAACCACAACAACAACAGAGCAGACAGTGCTCGGCCCGGACCCGTACCAGGAAGCCGCGACGCTGCCTCCGGCACCGACGCTGACAGGGATTACCAGCGATACCGGCACGGCAACCACCACCACGTCGCCGACCGACCCTGCCGCCGGTTCCGGCACGACGTCGTTGCTCCTTCAGACCTCGATCGCCTCCATCTCGCTGCAGCCGAGCCAGGAGGTTTCCGCCGACACGACCGTGGGATCGGTGGAGCTCGCTGCACCTGCGCCTGCGGCTGCGGTTCCGGCGGTGACGCTCAACAAGATCGCGCTCGAGAACCTGAAGCAGGGCAACCCCATCAGCGAATGGGGGCTGGAGGGCGACGGCAACGGCACCATCCAGGGCTTTGCCACCGAGATCAGCACCAATATCGGCGGAACGGTCGATTTCAAGATCGCCACGGATTCCACCCATTACCGCATCGATATCTACCGTATGGGCTATTACGGCGGCATGGGCGCGCGCAAGGTGGATTCGATCGAGCAGCAGCTGACCACGGCGCAGATCCAGCCGCATCCGATCGTCGACATGTCGCTCGGCCTCATCGATTGCGGCAACTGGTCGGTGTCGGCCAGCTGGCAGATCCCTTCCGATTTCGTCTCGGGCGTCTATTTCGCCAAGCTGGTGCGCGAGGACGGGGTCGAGGATGCCAGCATCATTCCCTTCGTCGTGCGCGACGACGCCTCGACCAGCGATATCGTCTTCCAGACCTCGGATACGACCTGGCAGGCCTATAATGCCTGGGGCGGCGCCAGCCTCTATTACGGCGACGTGCCGGTCGATCCCGCCGACATGATCGGCTACCTGCCGCCGAACTGCAGCTGCGGCCTGCAGGCCATAGGACGCGCCTCGGCTGTCAGCTACAACCGCCCGATCATCACCAATACGAGCCCGATCGGCGGCACCCACGACTACATCTTCGGCGTCGAATCCTCCGCCATCTCGTGGCTGGAGCAGAACGGCTACGACGTGTCCTATATTTCAGGCGTCGATTCGGCGCGCAGCGGCAGCCTGCTGCTCAACCACGATGCCTATCTCTCTGTCGGCCATGACGAATACTGGTCTGCCGAACAGCGCGCCAATGTCGAGGCCGCGCGCGATGCCGGTGTCAACCTCGCCTTCTGGAGTGGCAACGAGTGCTACTGGAAGGTTCGCTGGGAAAGCAGCATCGACGGCAGCGGCCAGGCCTATCGCACCATGGTCTGCTACAAGGAGACCTGGGGCACGAGCACCGATCCGAGCAATGTCGGCACCGGCACCTGGCGCGATCCGCGCTATGCCGATCCGGGGCAGCAGCCGGAAAATTCGCTGACGGGCACGATGTTTACCGTCGACGGCTACCGCCAGGATACGATCTCCATCCCCTACGACTATTCGAACCTGCGCTTCTGGCGCAATACCGAAGTCTCCCAGCTGAATGAAGGGGATACCTACAATCTCGTGCAGAACCTGCTCGGCTATGAGTGGGATTCCGATGTCGAGAACGGCTTCCGGCCGGCTGGACTGGTCAACCTGTCGCTTTCGTCGATCTCGGTGGAAACCTATCTGCGCGACTACGGCACGACGGTCGGTTCGGCCGTCGCCACCCACAGCCTCACCATGTACCGGGCGGCAAGCGGCGCGCTCGTCTTCGGCGCCGGCACCGTCTTCTGGTCCTGGGGCCTCAGCGACAATCACCAGGGCCCGACGACATCGACCGATCGCAACGTGCAGCAGGCGATGGTCAACATGTTCGCGGACATGGGGATACAGCCGACCACGCTCGATGCGAGCCTGTTCCTCGCGGTCCAATCGACCGACCTCTTGAAGCCCACCTCGTCGATCAGTTCGCCGATCGTCGGCGCCAGCTTCGTCGAAGGCCAGCACGTGACGATCACGGGCACTGCGCAGGATTTCGGCGGCGGCATCATTGCCGGCGTGGAAGTCTCCACCGATGGCGGCCAGCACTGGTTCAAGGCCACCGGCCGCGAGAGCTGGAGCTATAACTGGGTGGTCCAGGCAAGCGGCACCTATACGGTCATGTCGCGCGCCGTCGACGACAGCGTGAACCTCGAAACGCCTTCGGCCGGCAAGCAGGTCACCGTCACGCTGCCGGGCAGCACGCAGGGCCTTTGGACGCTTGCGGAAAAGCCGGAGACCGAAGTGGCGATCGATCGAGATTCGGTCGAGCTCGGCCTGCGCTTCCAGGCAACGACGGCAGGATCCGTGCAGGGCATCCGCTTCTACAAGGGTTTCTACAATACCGGCGAGCATGTCGTCAGCCTCTGGTCGGCCGACGGGACGCTGCTGGCAACGGGCGTGTCGACAGGTGAATCGCTCTCCGGCTGGCAGACGGTGATGTTCTCCTCGCCGGTCCAGATCGCGGCCGGCACGACCTATGTCGCCTCCTATCACACGAGTGGATACTACTCCGTCACCGACAATTATTTCACCGGCACCTATGCCAGCGGTGCGCTGAAGGCCGTCGATGGCGGCGGCGTCTATGCCTATGGCGACAATGCCGGCACATTCCCCGGCCAGAACCCCGGCGGGTCCAACTACTGGGTGGACGTGGTCTTCGATGCGGGACCCAACAGCGCGCCTGTCGCCGGCGACGACAGCGGCCTGACGATTTCGCGCAACGGCACGCTGACGATTTCGATAGCTTCGCTTCTGGCCAACGATACCGATGCCAATGGCGATGCGATGACGATCAGCGCCGTCGGCAATGCCCTCAACGGCACGGTCACCCTCAACAAGCAGGCCGGCACCGTCACCTTCACGCCCAATGCCAATTATGCCGGTCCGGCAAGCTTCTCCTACACGCTGTCGGACGGGCGCGGGGGAACGGATCAGGCCAATGTCAGCCTCACCGTCGATCCGGGTCCGGCCGGCCAGAGCCTGTTTACCGCCAATGAAGGGCCGACCGGCGGCGCCGTCCAGGAAAATTCGCCGCTGGAACTCGGCATGAAATTCTCCGCCTCGGCAAGCGGCACGATCACAGGCATCCGCTTCTACAAGGCATCAGGCGATACGGGGCCGCATACCGGCTCGATCTGGTCGGCGAACGGCACGCTGCTTGCCACGGTCAGCTTTGGGACTGAATCCGTCTCCGGCTGGCAGACCGCGACGTTCTCCAACCCGCTGCAGATTTCGGCAGGCACGACCTATATCGCCTCCTACCATACGACCGGCAGCTATGTGGCGACATCGGGCTATTTCACCACTGCCCATACGAACGGCGCTCTGACGGGTCTTGCCGGCGCCAACGGTGTCTATTCCTACGGATCGGGCACGACATTTCCGACGTCGAGCTATCAGTCGTCGAACTATTGGGTGGATGTCGTCTTCAACCAGTCGACATCGAACACGGCGCCGGTCGCCGCCAATGACAACGGCTATACGACCTATTCCAACACGGCGCTGTCGATTGCCGCGGCAAGCCTGCTTGCCAACGATACCGACGTGGACGGCGATCCGCTCTCGATCACCGGTGCTACCGGCGGGGTGAACGGCACGGTCACCTTCAACAGCCAGACGAACAGCGTCACCTTCACGCCAAACGCCGGCTACACCGGTGTCGCAAGCTTCACCTATTCGATCGCGGACGGGCATGGCGGCACGTCGTCGGCCACCGTCAGCCTCACGGTCAATTCGCAGCCGGGCGGCGGGGCGACGACGAGCCTGTTTACCGGCGCCGATACGTCGGGTGTGACCGCCGCCAACGACCCCAACGCGGTCGAGCTCGGCGTCAAGTTCATCGCCTCGGCCAACGGCCAGATCACCGGGCTCACCTATTACAAGAGCGCCCAGGATACCGGCACGCATGTCGGCTCGCTCTGGACCGCAAGCGGCCAGCTTCTCGCCCAGGCAAGCTTCATCAACGAGACGGCGAGCGGCTGGCAGACGGTTTCCTTCTCGCAGCCGGTCAGCATCACCGCCGGCACCACCTATGTGGCGAGCTACCATTCCAACGGCTTCTATTCGGCGACGGCCAACTACTTCACCACGGACCTTACCAGCGGCGCGCTGACGGCGCCGGCAAGTTCGGTCAGCGGCGGCAACGGCGTCTATGCCTATGGCAGCGGCAGCCTGTTCCCGACCTCTTCCTACAATGCCAGCAATTACTGGGTGGACGTGCTCTATCAGCAGGGGGCGCAGAATGCGGTCCCGGTCGCCGCCAATGACAGCGGCTTTACGACCAACACGGGCACGCCGCTCACCATCCAGGCTTCGGCGCTGCTTGCAAACGACAGCGATGCCGATGGCGATGCGCTGACGATCACCGGCGTCAGCGGCGCGGTCAACGGCTCGGTCGCCTGGAATGCCCAGGCCCAGACGGTGACCTTCACGCCGACGGCTGGCTATTCGGGTTCGGCGAGCTTCAGCTACGCGATATCGGACGGCAAGGGCGGCACGGCCTCGGCCCAGGTCGCGCTCACCATCAACAACCCGTCGGCAGGGCCGGAGCAGAACCTCTTTGCGGCAAACGCGACTCCCGCCGTCATCTCCGTCAACGACAACCAGCCGGTCAATCTCGGCATGCAATTCCAGGCCGATGCCGCCGGCTGGATCACCTCGATCCGCTTCTACAAGGGTGCCGACAATACGGGCCCGCACAGCGGCTATCTGTGGACGGCTTCCGGCACTCTGCTCGGCAGCGTCACTTTCGACAACGAGACGGCGAGCGGCTGGCAGACCGCCCAACTCAGCCAGCAGATCGCCATAGAGGCGGATACGACCTACGTCGTCTCCTACTCGACCAATGGCAACTATTCGGCGACCGGCAATTACTTCGGCAGCGACGTGACGAACGGGGACCTGAAGGCGCCATCAGGCAATAACGGCGTCTATGCCTATGGCTCGGCGGGGCTCTTCCCGACGAGCAGCTACAACAGCACGAATTACTATGTGGATGTGGGATTCAAACCGCAGCTCGCGGCCTGAAGCAATTCCAGCAAAAGTGCGCAGCGCTTTTGCGTTCGGAATTGCGTGAATACAAAAGCCGCGAGGATGTCAGACCAAGCGTGTGTAACGAGTAATGTCGATGATGCGTGCAGACAACAGATTGCCGGTTACCATCCTCGCCGGGTTTCTCGGCGCCGGCAAGACGACTGTTCTCAATCATGTATTGAGTAATCGGGAAGGTCGTCGTGTTGCTGTCATCGTCAACGATATGAGCGAGGTCAACATCGATGCGGATCTCGTGCGCGAGGGGGGTGCAGACCTCTCGCGCACCGACGAGACGCTTGTGGAGCTCACCAATGGATGCATCTGTTGCACGCTGCGCGACGATCTCCTGAGCGAGGTTCGCCGGCTGGCTAGCGCCGGCCGTTTCGATTATCTGCTGATCGAGGGCACCGGCATTGCTGAGCCGCTGCCGGTGGCCGCCACCTTCTCCTTCCGCAACGAGAGCGGGGCGGCCCTTTGCGACGTGGCAAAGCTCGACACGATGGTCTGCGTCGTCGACGCGGTCAATCTTCTCGCCGATTACCGGAGCGCCGAGTTCCTGGCCGATCGCGGCGAGCGGCGCGACGGGGACGACGAGCGCAAGCTCGTCGAACTGCTCGTCGAGCAGATCGAATTTGCCGATGTCGTCATCATCAACAAGGCCGGCGACGTGCCGTGCGCCATGCTGTCAGAGGTTCGCAAGGTGATCGCGGCGCTCAATCCGGATGCCCGCGTCATCGAGGCGGTCTTCGGCCAGGTGCCGCTTTCCGCGATCATGGATACCGGCCTCTTTTCCGAGGCGAAGGCCGCCCGCCATCCGCTCTGGCACAAGGAGCTTTTCGGCTGGGGCGACCATGTGCCGGAAACCGAGGAATACGGCATTGCAAGCTTCGTCTATCGCAGCCGCCGGCCCTTCGATCCGGCGCGGCTCGCCCGCGTGCTCGATGAGCCGTTGCCCGGCATCATCCGGGCGAAGGGGCATTTCTGGCTGGCGACGCGGCCGGACGAGATCGGCCTCCTGTCGATTGCCGGCACGCAATGCCGCATCGGCACCAGAGGCTTCTGGTGGGCGTCGGTGCCGCAGGCGCAATGGCCGCGCCATCCGCAGTTCCGCCAGCTGATCGACAGGTATTGGGACGAGGTCTGGGGCGACCGCCGACAGGAGCTGGTCTTCATCGGGTCCGGTTTCGACAGGCAAGCCATCTGCGCCGCATTGGACGAGTGCCTGACCGGGGAGGAGACGGGTTTCGATCCGGAGATCGCCGTCGGTCTTCGCGATCCGTTTCCGGCATGGCGGCACGATACGCACGCATCGCACCGAAAAGTTTGACGTCAACCAGAGGAGAGAACAATGAGCAGCGAACTTTATGCAGACGGTATCAGTGAGATCACCATCACCGGCACGATCGTGCGCATCGACCTGATGTCGCTGTCGGCCACCGACCGCGATGCCAACAACAATCCGAAGCCGGTCTTCCGCCAGCGCATCATCCTGCCGGTCGATGCCTTCGCCAATGCGGTCGATCTCATGCAGAAGGCGCTGGGCGGCCTTGTCGAGGCGGGTGCTGTTCGCCGGATCGGCGACATGTCGGCCGCAGCGGCTGCCGATATCCAGGCGGCGCAGGCCAGCGCTTCGAACGCTTCGCCGAACTTCAACTGATCATCGTCGATCCTCGGTCTCTTTTGTTTCGGGTGGGCCATGAGTGGTTTTCTGCATACGAATCTGCACTGTCTTGCGCTCGTCGCGCGCCATCACGGCGTCGATCTTTCTCCTGAGCGGCTGCAGCACGATTATGCCATCGGCAACGATCCCGTCGCCGTGCGCCAACTGCTGCGCATGGCCAAGGACGCGGGCCTGAGGGCGAAGCATGTCGATCTCACCTGGCGAAGCCTGTTCCAGCTCGGCGAGGCCTTCCCGGTGCTGGCGGAGCTGACCAACGGCAACTGGGTGGTGATCGCCGGCGCCGTGGGCGAGGGCGAGGATGAGAGGATCCGGGTTCTCGACCCGCTCGCTTCGCGCGCCGAAGTGATGATGCTGAGCGAAGAGCAGTTCGCCAAGGCCTGGCTCGGATCGGTGATCCTGCTGAAGCGCAACTATCGCATGTCGGACGAGGACCGGCCCTTCGGCTTCCGCTGGTTCGTCCCCGAGATCCTCAAGCAGAAAAGCTTCTTCCGCGATGTGGGGCTCGCCGCCTTCGTGCTTTACGGCCTGGGGCTGATGACGCCGATCTTCTTCCAGCTCGTCATCGACAAGGTGCTGGTGCACCAGAGCTACGCGACGCTGACGGTGCTGACGATCGGTATCGGGATCGCGCTGATCTTCGACGCGACCTTCAGCTTCCTGCGCCGCTACCTGCTGCTCTACGCCACCAACAGGATCGACATCCGGGTTGCGACCCGTACCTTCGGCCATCTGCTCAACCTGCCGATCGCGCTTTTCGAGCAGGCGTCTGCCGGCGTGCTCGTCAAGCATATGCAGCAGACCGGGCGCATCCGCGAGTTCCTGACCGGCCGCCTGTTCCTCACGCTGCTCGACGGTGTGTCGCTTTTCGTCTTCGTGCCGATCCTGCTTCTCTACAGCGTCAAGCTGACGCTCGTGGTGCTCGGTTTCGCAGCGCTCGTCGGCCTCGTGGTGATGCTGCTCGTCGGCCCGTTCCAGCGCCGCCTGAAGGCGCTCTACCAGGCCGAGGGCGACCGGCAGGCCCTGCTGGTGGAAACCGTGCATGGCATGCGCACCGTCAAATCGCTGGCGCTGGAGCCGCGCCAGCGCAAGGTGTGGGACGATTATTCGGCCCAGTCGATCTCCGTGCGTTTCCGCGTCGAGAAGATCTCGACCTTCGCCCAGTCGATGACCGGGCTTCTGGAAAAGCTGATGAGTGTGGCGATCATCGGCCTCGGCGCGCTGGACGTATTCTCGGGCGCCATGACGATCGGCGCACTGGTCGCCTTCAACATGCTCGCCGGCCGCGTCTCCGGGCCGCTGGTGCAGATCGTCACCATGGTCCACGAATATCAGGAAGTGGCGCTTTCAGTGCGGATGCTCGGCGAGATCATGAACCAGCGGCCGGAACAGGCGGGCCGCGGGCGAGGGGTGCGCCCGCACCTGCATGGCCGCATCGAATTCGACCGGGTCTCCTTCCGCTATGCGCCGGATGCCGCACCCGCGCTCGACAACGTCTCCTTCGCCATTCCCGCCGGCTCGGTCTTCGGCGTGGTCGGCAAGAGCGGCTCGGGCAAGACGACGATCACAAGGCTCATCCAGGGGCTCTACCAGAGCCAGGAGGGGCTGGTGCGCATGGACGGCTATGACAGCCGCGAGATCGACCTCGTGCATCTGAGAACCAGCATCGGCGTCGTGCTGCAGGACAATTTCCTGTTTCGCGGCACGGTGCGCGACAATATCGCTGCCGCCAAGCCCGATGCCAGCATCGAGGAAATCATGCAGGTCGCCCGCATCGCCGGTGCCGAAGAGTTCATCGAGCGCCTGCCGCGCGGCTTCGACACGATGCTGGAAGAAAATGCCGCCAACCTCTCCGGCGGCCAGAAGCAGCGGCTGGCCATCGCCCGCGCGCTGATCACCGATCCGAAGCTTCTGATCTTCGACGAGGCGACGAGCGCGCTCGACCCGGACAGCGAGGCGATCATCCGCGACAATCTCAGCCGAATCGCCGCCGGCCGCACGGTCGTCATCGTCTCGCACCGGCTTTCGACGCTCGTCGATGCCGATGCCATTCTCGTCATCGATCGCGGCAAGGTCGCCGATATCGGCCGGCACGATCAGCTCGTGTCGCGCTGCATGACCTACCGCCACCTGTGGGCCCAGCAGATGAGGCAGGTCGCATGAACGCGCATGTCAGAAAATCAGACGAAAATTTGCCGGTTCCCTCGGACAAGGACCAAGATAAGGGTCAGGACAAGGGTCAGGACAAGGGTCAGGGTAGGGGCCAGGATAGAGGCAATGCGCTCATCGCCCGCCCGCCGCTGCCGCCTGTTATCGCCGAGTTCCAGTCCGACGCCGTCGAGCTCGAGGAACGCGCGCCGCCGCGTGTCGCCCGCATGACGCTTTATTGCGTCACGGCGCTGCTTGGCGCGGCGATCACCTGGGCCTCCGTCTCCTCCATCGACGAGGTGGTGATTGCGCCCGGCAAACTCGTCACCACCCAGCCGACCATCGTCGTCCAGCCGCTCGAAACCTCGATCATCCGCACGATCGACGTGAAGGCCGGCGAGCTGGTGCATGCCGGCCAGACGCTGGCCACCCTCGACGCCACCTTCAGCCAGGCCGATGTCGGCCAGCTGAAGGCGAAATTCTCCGCCCTCGACGCGCAGGTAAAGCGCCTGGAGGCGGAGCTGACCGGCGAGGACTATTCCAAGATCGCCGGCAACACGCAGGACGAGCAGCTGCAGCTGCAGCTCTTCGGCCAGCGGCGCGCCTTCTACATGGCGCAGATGCAGAATTTCGAGCAGCAGATCGCCGGCCAATCTTCCGTGCTTGCGGCAAACCGCAATCAGGAGGCCGTGCTGAACGACCGGCGCGACAACCTTTCGCAGATCGAGGCGACGCGGAAGAAGCTCTATGACAAGGAAAGCGGCTCGCTGCTGACCATGCTCGGCTCGCGTGACGCCCGCCTCGATGTCGAGGCCGATATTACCGCCGTTCGCGGCAAGGCGGACGAAGCGGCCCATGCCTATGCCAAACTGCGCGCCGACCGCCAGGCCTTCATCGAGGATTTCCGCCGCGCCGCGATGGAGCAGCTGGTGGACCTGCGCGGCCAGCGCGACATGGCCGGTGAAGAGTTGAAGAAGATGGAGCTGCGCCGCAACATGGTGGCGCTGACGGCACCCGCCGATGCCGTCGTGCTCGATCTCGCCCAGCGCTCGGTCGGCTCCGTCGTGCGCGAGGCCGAACCGATTGTGACGCTGGTGCCGATCAACGTGCCGCTCGAAGCGGAAGTCTCGATCAACACCCGCGACATCGGCCGCATCGCCGTCGGCAGGCAAGCCCGCATCAAGCTCGACGCCTATCCCTTCCAGAAATACGGCACCGCATCTGGCGAGGTCCGCACGATCAGCCAGGACACGTTCATGACCGGCCAGCAGCCGGAACAAACCGCCACGCCCAGCCAGCCGGCCGCACCCTTCTTCAAGGCTCGCATCCTGCTTGCGGATACAAGGCTGAACGCCTCGGACGTGCCGGTAAGGCTGCTGCCGGGCATGACCGTCTCGACCGAAATCAAGGTCGGCCAGCGCACGGTGATCTCGTATTTCCTCTACCCGCTCCTGCGCGGGCTGGACGACGCGATCCGCGAACCGAATTGAGGGCCGCCGGCGAGGTGTAGGCGAGGGGCCTCCTGCACGCGCCAAGGGGATGGGGGCAGTGCCAGTCCGCGGCGCTGCCCCCAGACCTGTTTTGGGGGGTGGGGCAGGTGTCGACCGTCCTTCGGCCCCGGCGGAAAAGGCAAAAATCCGCCGCACCGCCTTCCAGATCTCCAACGTTGAAGGAAGGAGCGAGGCGTCGCCCCACCCTCCCTCATCCCTGTGCTTGTCACAGGGATCCAGCCACCGCGCGTCCGCGCGGTGAATGACTCATACTATGCTTCAAGCGAAAAGTCTTTCCTGCCCAAGGACTTGGGCAGGCTGGATCCCTGTGACAAGCACAGGGATGAGGGAAGTTTGAGGCGGGCGTTGGTGCCCAAAGCGAACTCGCTGGCGCAAGCGGACTTTTAAGCTGTCGAAGGATACGGCTGCCTTGCGCCTCCCCATTTTGGTCTTACAAATAGCTCTGCGAGCTCCCGATAGCAGCTGTCGCTCTATCATCTTTCCGCCGGCGGGCGCGCTTTCAACCAAGTGAAGATAAGGTCAGGCGGTGAGGACCAGAAAACACTGCAGGCGAAGGACTTGGGCAAGGTGCAAGAAGGAATCCCCTATGCCTATATTCGCAGTTACATGGCTATGGAGGATTGAAACCTTTGTGTCGCCTGTGCATATTTTTTGCATGTAGTGTCTGTCAGACGAATCGAGACTAGAGGAGGATGGCGTGACTTTTGTTAAACCCAGTCCCCTTGGGGCAAGCAAAGCAGCCGTTTACAAATTTGCAGAAGACGTCGCCAAACACGTGAAGTACGAGATTGGCGAAAACATGCGAGCATTCGTATCGCGCTTGGGTGGTCGGATTTCGTTCCACGAAGAAGTCCAGCCTGGCGACGAATTCCCCGAGTCGATCATTGTGCAACCGAGCGGAGAGTTTCAAATATTCCTGCCGACCGTGACCACGGCGGAGCGTGATCGCTTTACCATCGCACATGAGCTTGGGCACTTGTTCTTACATTTTCCCAAAGTGAAGCGCGACCATCCCGGCATCGCTATGGCTGCGACACGCAAAGTCGATCAAACTGACCAAGTACAGAGACGAGCAGAGTGGGAAGCGAACTGGTTCGCTGCAGCATTTCTGATGCCAGAAGAACCTTTCCGTAATTACCGTGCGACGGGCGCCAGCGCCACCGACTTGGCAAGATTGTTTGGGGTAAGTCAAAGCGCCGCAGAAGTTCGCGCAAGCACCTTGGGTGTCTAAGAATTGGCGAATTGTCCAAACTACCGGATGCGCCTTTTCATGTCAGTCGACTTGGTCGGGTCGACCGCGTTCAAAGCCAGTAAGAAGCACTCGGAGCCTCAAAACGGTAGCCCGTCGCCGGCGTGGGTGGACGAGTTCCGTACCTTCTACAAGGATTTTCCGCTCGCCGTCACCACCGCTTACGAGTTAGTTGTAAAGGCGTTCGGAGAAGAGTTGCTGGGCGAAGCAAGCAATCGACCTCTGGTCTGGAAGACAATCGGAGATGAGATTATTTTCTGTGGCCGCGTGAACAGCGTTGAGCACACCGCCGCGTCTGTGTCCGCCTTTCTCAAGGCGTTGGAACAGTATTCAAAGCGCTTGGAGGCCGACGACAAGCCCCTTCGACTCAAGGGTGCTGGCTGGCTGGCGGCATTCCCCGCACCTAACATTAGTATTGCTGTAACTTCTGACCCCATTACCGGCCAGTCTGAAGCGGCAGCAATGCCCAGTGAAAATACTGAGGAATTTGAACGAGCTGCCGACGATGCACCTAGTAGGTTCGATTTTCTCGGAAAAGGGATAGATACCGGCTTTCGAATCGCGAAAAATGCTTCGGAAGATCGCTTTGTGGCCTCGGTCCAGTTGGGCTACGTGCTCGCGCGGGCCGCTGCCAAGAAGAAATTTCCTCACGCTTTCGGATATCATGGACGGGAAGCCTTGAAGGGCGTGGTCGACGGCGCTCCTTACCCCGTGATTTCGGTCGACACAGAACGCAGCGAAATCAAGTCGAAACTCAAAAGCCGAGAGGCGGCTTTAACCGGAGACACCAACGTCCAGGCTCACGCATTGTGTGACTTCCTGGAAACGTTCATGGAGGTGGCCAACATTGATCGCCCATGTCTAGGCGAGGGGCAGGAGGCTTGGGGGAGTGGCTGGCCTGAGAGTTATCATCGCTACGAAGCGGCGTTTAAAGAGCACCTTGATATCGACAATGCAAACGTGCGTCAGGTCGCTGACGCCGTCGATCCTGACGTGCCGAATGATAACTCGCTAGATGATGCGAAGTCTTTCCTTGGCGAATTGGTTCCTTCACCGGAGGAGAGCAGCAATGTTGTTCCCGCCGATGGTGACGATAGCACCTCGTAGCTTGCGTTCGCTGCTCAAGGTAACGAGGCGTTCCGGCTTCGCTCCTCCTCCGACCAGAGAGTCGTTGTTGCGTCCGAAGCCGTCCGCTCACCGGAGAGCAGCAGTTGTCGCGCCTCCTGCAATCGAAGCTGCTTCTGATACTGGACTGAGCTCAGGCCGGCCAGCGCCACGAAATGGCGGTGCAGGCTGGCGCGGCTCATGCCGCAAAAGCTGCCATCGAGCTGAGCGCCATAAAACTCAAAGACGACAGCAACGCTGGGAACGCTCCACGTACCAGCACCAACAGATCGTCCTGATGACGTTGGATGAAGGCCGCGATCCGGTCTATGCCGTCAACCCCTGATGAACGAGAGCAGGTCGGGGTTGCGGACGTCTGCATGTGTGGTCAGCATGCCGTGGGGTAGCCCGGATAGGTCTTCAGCGACCCGTTCTTGAGCAGGTTGACCGCACGCGGCACGGAGCTTGCGAATGCGCATCGGAGTGCGCTAATGCCTCACCGCATCGTCCGGAAGAACGGTAATCCCCGCCTTGCGAGCTGCATCAACAAAGGCCTTCCGCGCCTTTTCGCCCTGGCCCTGTACCTCCAGTGCGGTCAGACATGCGGCGATCGCTCGTTGAAAGAACGGATCGCCCGCCTTCTTCGGCCAGTTGTTCGACATGAGAATTCCGGCAAGATCGGCGACTGTATGGACGGTCTTGTAGCCGCCGACGCCGTGAATCTGGGCGGATATCTCTTTGATTGGGACAGGGGATAGCTCGGGCATCTCGGCACCTCGCGCAATTAAACTGCGACTCAACTGGCGATGCCGTGATTCGTTCCGCTGCCGATCAGAGGAAAGATGGCTCCGGATCGGGGTCGATCTCTTCAATGATATCCGGCCGATCATTTCTCGGATTGCCGACGCCCGGCCCGATCGGCCACATGGTCATAAGCTCGCTCGGAAACTGCGTCATCAGATCATGCGGCGGCGGCTCTTCGGATAGCCAGCGCTGATAGTCCTTTTCATGCAGGATGACGGGCATCCGGTCATGGATTGTCGCCATCATCTCGTTTGCGGGGCATGTAACGATGGTGAAAGTTCGAACCTGCAGATCGGCTTCCCGATCGCGCCAAATCTCCCAAAGGCCGGCGAGCGCAAAGGGCTGGCCGCTCTTCATGGCGATTGCATAGGGCTGCTTTTTCTTTCCCTTTTCATCGAGCTTATGCCATTCGAAAAAACCATCAATCGGGATGAGACAGCGTGTTGACCGGTAGGCCGACCGGAACATCGGTTTGCTGGCAACTTCTTCACAGCGGGCATTGACCGGCGTCGGCATACCAGCTTTCCACCAAGCCGGTTTGAGCCCCCAATAGGCGCTTTCAAAGACAGGACCGATCTTGTCGCTGCGATCGGCCTGCATGATGATGATGGGATATTCTAGGCTCGGGGCGCCATTATAGCGCGGAAACTGGTTTGCCATGCCGAGCACGCCTTCGCGGCCGGCAAAGGCAAAAGCCTGCATCAATGTCACCAGATCGGATCTGACGAATACTCTTCCGCACATGCCATTTCCTCCGTCCTATCGAGACATATAGCCGATTTCGATTTCGGCACCCCTCCTGCCGCATCTGCATTTCAGGCGCGCGCCAAGCTCCGAAAGCGCAAGCCCCCTGCCATATCGCTTCTGCAGCGCCCACCGATCGAGCCAGCGGCTGTGTTTGCATTTCAAGCAGGTGGCTTTCATTTGCTCCCATTCGGCAAGCTCGCCGATCGTCCGCCGCGCCGCTGCCGCCTTTAACTCGTCGGGATGGACGTATCCCATCCGTCGCGCCCATTCTCTCGGGCCGAAATAGAAGTGCATTCTGCAGCGGTCGTACCATTGGTTTTTCACCCGTTCGCAGCCGAACAGTTGCAGCGCCATCACGTTGACGCTGTCCATGCCATCAGCAGCCGGGTATCTCGCTTCCAATTCGCCGGGCTGAAAGAATTTCACGATTTCGCATTCTTCACAGATCACACCCACGCGATCCTCAAAGGTCGGCGTCTTATCGACGAACTTCATTCGCCGCCCTTGACCTTCGCATAGCCATTAGTCGGGGCTTGGGCTCGCAGGGCATCCGCATCGCCACAATAGGCGCCGCAGATTTCGTGATGACCTTGCTCGCGCTTGTAGCGACAATCGGCAGACGCGAGGTTCACGAAAACGGCAACGAGCAGATCCGGGCTACACTGCTCCAGAAGGCGGGCGATGACATATTCCCCATGCCGGGGGCATATCCGGCAATCAACGACAATCTTGTCGTAACCTGCCTTCTGCATTCGAGATATCGTAAGCACTGACGGCGGCACTTTCACTCATTCCTGTTCTGCCCTGTTCGCATTGATCGGAGACGGCCGCACGTCTGATGGAACGTAAGGAGAACATTTGAGGCAGTGCTAAAGAAACGTCAAGGGGCTTTGCCACCTGAAGGAAGCGATTGCTGATTTATACAGAGGGACGCCGCAAAGCAGTCCCGAGAAAAGCCACGGCGGCGACTCTTCCGTCAGGGGCGGGCGCGCTGCGGCCCGATGGTCAGCCGACCTACGAGGGCCAAGTGCGTCTCCTATCACGAAGTCACAACGAGCGCGGTTGAAATCTCCTCGCCTTCACGGCGGTAGCTGTGGGGAACGCTGGAGTCGAAATAGACGGCGTCTCCCGCGTCCAGCGCGGCCTGTCTGCCGTCCACGTCGATGATCAGCCGGCCGGTCAGCACGTAGAGGAATTCCGCGTTGCCGTGTCGATGCGGCTCCGAGGCAGGGGAATCGATCGGGAATTCGGCGTAGAATGCTTCCATGCGGCGGTCGGAAGCGGGATAGTCAAGGCTTTCGAAGAAAAAGGCCGGGTGTTTCTCGCCCGGAGGGCTCGGAAGTTTGAGGCGTTCATGCTTTCGCACGATCGCGATGAGAGGCTCTTCCTTGTCGGCTTTGAAGAAATGATCGAGGCCGACGCCGAAAACCATGGCGATGCGAAGCAGCGTGGGCAAGGTCGGAAACATCTGCCCGCGCTCGATCTTCGAGAGCATGGCAGGCGAGAGCCCCGTATGCCCGGCCAATTGCACCAGCCCCAGCTTTTTTCTCAGGCGCAGCGCCTTGATACGCGGGCCGATCGCGTAGCGCTGGAGCTCGTTGGACAGCGTGTCGGATAGCACTTCTCAAAACTCCTTTTCGTTTCGGGAAACTACCATAATGGAAATTATCTCCACAAGATAATCTTTTTTCTTCTCACGATAATTTGAATGGAAAGAAAAATAATTTTCTCTAACTGAAAATACACGCGTGCATCTCGCACCCGTATCGAGAGGAGAAAAATGCCATGAACGTGAAAAGCCTTTTGTTTGCCGCAGCGATCACGCTCGCCAGCAGCATCAGCGCATTCGCCGCCGAAAAGGACATCGTGGACACCGCAGTGGAGGCCGGTCAATTCAAGACATTGGCTGCCGCGCTCAAAGCGGCAGACCTGGTCGACACTCTCAAAGGGAAGGGGCCCTTCACGGTCTTTGCTCCGACCGACGAGGCCTTCGCCAAGTTGCCGGCCGGCACGGTCGAAAACCTGCTGAAGCCGGAGAACAAGCAAAAGCTCACCGAGATCCTCACCTACCATGTGGTCGCGGGGAAGGTGATGGCTGCGGATGTGGCCGGTATCGATGAGGCGAAGTCGGTCAATGGCAAGATGATCGACATCGACGTCAAGGGCTCCACCGTCAAGGTCAACGACGCCACCGTCACCGCTGCCGACATTGCCGCATCAAACGGGGTCATCCACGTCATCGACAAGGTGCTCATGCCTCCGAAAGGCTGACCGCTTACCCCTCAACCTGGAGAACAACCATGAAATTCCTCAACATTCTGACACTCATTCTCGTCATCGTCGGCGGGCTGAACTGGGGGCTGGTCGGGCTTTTCGGCTTTGACCTCGTGGCCGCCATCTTCGGCCCCGGCTCAGCGCTCGCCCGGATCGTTTACGTCCTGGTCGGGCTATCGGCGGCCTGGCAGGTCATCCCGCTGTCTTCCGCAATAGGCTCCGGCGAGTTCGCTGCCGGGCCGAACCGATAGGGGATGTCGGAGGGACCGCCTGGCTTCGCCGGCGGTTCCCTCCATCTTGCGCCTATGGACATCCATTCCCTTCTCGTGTTCGCCGCTTTCGAGGCCGCAAGCTTTGCTGCGGCGGCGACCGGCGTGATCTTCAGGCCGGGCGACTGGTACAAGCAGCTGGACAAGCCGGGATGGCGCCCGCCCGATTGGCTGTTCGCGCCGGTCTGGACGGTTCTCTATGCGTCGATCGGGCTGTCGGGCTGGCTGGTATGGCGAGAGGCCGGCATTGCCGCACTGCCTCTCGGCGTCTATGCAGCCCAGCTTCTGCTCAATGCTGCGTGGTCGCCGATCTTTTTCGGCCTTCACCGACCCGGGCTGGCCGTGGTGGAAATCATGATGCTTTGGGCTGCGATCCTGGCGACGATTATAGTGTTCCACCCCATGAATGCGGCGGCGGCCCTGCTGCTCGTTCCCTACCTTGCATGGGTGAGTTTCGCCGCGGCGCTCAATCTGTCCATCTGGCGGCGCAACCGTTCCAGAACCCTGTGGCAGGGCGCCCGATGAAACCCCGGTGGATCGTCGTCAACGACCGGATGCAGCAAGGCTACCGCTATGCTCTCGTCGCGCCGATCGGCCGTGACTTTCATCCCGATTTCCAGCCGGACCTGACGCCCGCCGAGATGCTTGCGCTCGGCGTATTCGGCGGCAAGTACATGACCGATTGCCGCGACGAATTCCCAGACAGCTGGTTTGCGCAGGCGCGGCTGTCGCTGCGAAAAGATCCGTCGATCAACTGCTTCGGTGTCGACGCCAGCCAGCCGCTCAGCGTCTGGCGAGCCAAGGGATGGATCCATCCCGACGATCCGCGTGGCTGGTTCCAGTGGTACTGCCGCTACTACCATGGCCGCCGCATGCAAGGCGAGGACGAGCGGCAGATCGCCCGCTGGAAAGCAATTCGCCGCCATGTCGCTCAGCTTCGCCGAGCCTGCGAGCCTGGGGACTGCTGGTGCCGGCCGCGTCAACGCCAGGCCCTGCTGCATTGGGCTTATGACAGCCGTTCGATTTAACGCGCCTCACGCGCTCGTGGAGACCTCATGGAGGTCGAGGATCGCCTCGGCGAAAGCCTCGGGAGCCTCGAAGGGAAAGGCGTGGCCGCAGGTAAAGGCCCGGTGTTGGTGAGGCCCGGCGAACATGACCGAATGATCGGCGGTGCCGCCCGGTTTGAGCGGGTCCTGCGTGCCGTCGAGGGTGATTGCGGGAACGGCGATCTGCGGCCTCGTTGCCAGGATATCTTCCAGATCCTGAAGCTCGGGATCGCCACTCTCCGTGCCGAAGGCAAAGCGGTAGGAATGGAGGACGACGTCGACGAAATCGGGATTTTCGAAGGAGGCGGCCGACCGGTCGAAGGTGATGTCGTCAAACGTCCATTGCGGCGACCATTGCTCCCACAGTATCCGGCAAAGCGCGCGGCGATTGTCTTCAAGGCATTCGCGGCCGCGTTCGCTCTGGAAGAGGTGCTGATACCACATCGTGCATTCCAGCGAAGGGGCAAAGGCGTGGCGCTGCCTGCGGAGGTCGATGACATCATAGCCGGCATAGGAGACCAGTCCCTCGACCCGCTGCGGCCACAATGCCGCGGCAACGCAGGATGCCAGGCCGCCCCAGTCGAACCCTGCAAGGAGGGCGCGCTGCAGGCCCAATGCGTCGAGCAGGCAAATCAGGTCTTTGCCCAGCGCCGCCTGCTGACCGCTGCGCATGGTTTTTGCCGATAGAAAGCGCGTGGGGCCATATCCGCGCAGGTAGGGCACGATCACCCTTGCCCCGCGTGCCGCCAGGATCGGTGCGACCTGCGCATAGGCATTCACGTCATAGGGAAAGCCGTGCGAAAGGACGGCCGGCCAACCCTCTGCGGGACCCACCTCGATATAGGCGATCTCCAGAACGCCCGCGCGGATTGTCTTCAGAGATTGAGTAAAGACCATTCAAGCCTCATGCGTGGAGGTTCCATCGGCGGGTTGCAGCCCCTGAAGGTTGCCTGTGCTCCCTCAACCCGGTTATCTGCTGCGCTAGAAGCAGCACGTGTGAACGTGCAACTCCCGGATTTGTTTCACATGATGCTGAAGTTTCCCGGCCGGCTCGCAGCAGACGCTCACGCTTCTTGACGGATCAGGCTGCGCTCTGCGTTGACACTGCCATCATGCCATGGATTCCTTGTTTCGAGCTGCCGCCAGAAAGTGACCGTGATGACCAGACTTCGGACGTTTGCGATAGCTGGGTTGATTGTCGGCTTCGCCACATTGACCTTATCCTGCACGACGCATCAAAGAACCAATAGCGCCGATTTCCAGTATCAGCCTTGGAATTCGAGAAATCCGGCATGCAGCCAGGGCTTCAGACCGACCAACGCACTCTCCTGCAGGTATTGAGCGGCCGACCGGAAGCGCGCGACGAGCAATGAACGCGCCAATACGTCCCGATCACCGTTTGAAGACGATCATTTTCTCCGCCGTCATCTCGCGGGCGGTATAAGGGATGCCGCCGACCCCGTAGCCGGATGTCTTTCGCCCGGCGAAAGGCATCCAATCGGTGCGGAAGGCGCTGTGGTCGTTGATCATGACGGCCGAGGCGTCGAGACGTTCGGCTGCGTCGAGTGCGACGGCGAGATCGCGGGTGAAGATACTGCTCTGAAATGCGACCGGCAGCGAATTTGCCTCGCGGATGGCATCGTCGAGATCGGCAAAACCGAAAATGCAGGTGACCGGGCCGAAGACCTCCTCGCGCGAGACCTTCGCTGTGCCGGGCGGATCGACGAGGATAGCAGGCGCCAGCGTCGTGTCGCTCAGCCGTCCGCCTCCGATCAGGCGGGCGCCCCCAGACGCGGCTTCCTCGACCCACGTGGCGACCCGTTCGGCTTCAGCCGGTTGGATGAGGGGACCGACCTCGGTCTCGGCAAGGCGAGGGTCACCGACGCGCAGGCGCCCGACGCGCTCGGCGAACCGTTCGACGAAGGTATCCTTCAGCGCTTCATGCACGTAGATCCGCTGGACCGAGACGCAGACCTGACCCGCATGATAGTAGTCGCCCTTCGCCAGCGGCTCGATGATCGCGTCGATCTCGGCGGTGCGGTCGACGATCACCGGCGCCACGCCGCCATGCTCGAGCGCGCAGCGTGTTCCCGGCGCCAGATTGGCGCGCAGACGCCAACCGACCGCGGCCGAGCCGATGAAGCTCAGGAAGGCCACGCGCGGATCGCTCGCAAAGGCGCCGGAGAGATCGCGGCTCTCGGGCAGCAGGCTCTGAACCCAGCCCTCCGGCATTCCGGCTTCCTGGACGAGCTTTACGAGTTCCAGGCAGGAAAGCGGCGTCGCCGCCGCAGGCTTGACGATAACAGGGCAGCCCGTGGCGATCGCCGGCGCGACCTGATGCACGATGAGGTTCAGGGGATGGTTGAACGCCGAGATCGCAGCGACCACGCCGATGGGCTCCAGGATCGTCCAGGCGCGCCGTCCCTCGCTGGCCGGGGTCAGCCCCATCGGGATTTCGGTACCGCCGCGGATGCGAAGCAGGTCGGCGGCGTTGCGTATCCCGTCGGTGGCGCGGTCGGTCTCAACCAGCGCATCGGTATAGGGCTTTCCCCCTTCACGTGCGATGCGCATCGCGAAGACCTCGCGCTGCCGAGCAACGAGATCCGCAAGCCGATGCAGCACGGCTATTCGCTGGTGCGGCTTCAGCCAGCCGCCCCGGTCTTCAAACCGTTTGCGGGCAACGGTGAGCTTGCTTTCGAGCGCAGCCGCATCGTCGGTCGGCAAGTCAGCGATATGTTCGCGATCATAGGCTTGCACCACCTCAAGCATGGGTAATCCTCCGTACAGTGCTATTCTCCAAGCGCGACGTGTTCGATGCGTCAGAAGGTGACGACTGCCCGCCCGATGACTTTATTGTCCCGCAAGAGGTCGATGTACTCGTTGATATCGTTGAACGAGATCGTCTTGATCGTGTGCTGGATCTTGCCTTCCGCCGCGAGCGCCATGACTTCGATGAGATCGGCGTTGTTTCCCCAGAAAGAGCCGTGAAAAGTCTGCTCGCCGTGGACGCGTGGAAACAGCGGAACGTTGATCCGGTCGCCGATGAAGCCGACATCGGCATAGTGCCCGCCGATCGCGAGACGCGAGAAGGCGAGCTGCATCATCTCGGTCGCACCGGCGCAGTCGATGATCGCGTCAAACTTGTCCTGGCCGGTCGCCTTTTTAAGCTCCTTTCCGACCTCCTCGGAGGATTTGCCTTCGATCGCGATGATGTGGTCGGCGCCATATTTCTTCGCGACCTGGAGTTTCTCCTCGTTTCTGGCGACGGCGACGACGGGACCGCCTGCGCCTAGCAGCTTGGCATATTGGACGGCGTAGGCGCCAAGGCCGCCGATGCCGAAGACGCCGATCACCCGGTCCGGGCCGAGCCCGCCGGCATCGCGGATCTTCTTGAGCCCGCGATAGGGGGTCAGACCGGCGTCGGTGAGCGGTGCAAGCTGCTCGAATTTGAGATGCTTGGCGACTTTGATCGCATAGCGGGCCGGCACCGGAATATATTCGGCAAAGCCGCCGTAAGTACCAAAGCCCGGCCAGCGGACATTGGGGCAGATATGCGTGTTGCCGACCTGGCAATGCTTGCAAACGCCATCACCCCAGCCGGGCGACACCACAACATGGTCGCCTTCCTGCAATCCTGCAGCCTTGGCCACGACACCGCCGATCTTCTCGACCGTGCCCGTTATCTCATGACCGGGAATGACGGGCGGCGGAATATCGCCGTAGCCCTGGAAGAAGCCGTCGATCAGCAGCACGTCCGAGCGGCACATGCCGCAGGCGGCGACTTTCACGAGAACCTCGTCGGGCTGAATGTCCGGAACCTTGATGTCCTCGAGGACGAGGGGCTTCTTGTATTCAAGAATGCGCGCAGCTCTCATCACTGGCCTCCTTCAGGCTTTTGGATTTGTTGCCATCACGGCGGCCGCCGCCTCGGCGACCGCAATGTCCTGTTCGACCGAACCGGCGCTGGTGCCGACGGCGCCGACGATCTGGTCGTCGATAGTGACGGGCAGACCGCCGCCAAAAATCACCACATGGCCGGCATTGCTCTGCTCAATCCCGAACAGCGGCGCTCCGGGCTGTGCCAGTTCAGCGAGATATTCGGTCGTCTTGTTGAACATCCGTGCGGTCTTCGCCTTGCCGATGGCGAGATCGATGCTTCCTTCGAGCGCGCCGTCCTGACGCGCGAACGCGATCAACGCGCCGCCGACGTCGACCACAGCGATGTTGTAGGGAATGCCGAGATCGGCCGCCTTTGCTTCTGCCGCGTCAATCATCCGCCTGGCGTCCGACAATGTCAGTGTGCTTAGTGCGCGGGGCATAGCGGCCTCCTCGATCACTCCGGGGATCACTCCGGGTTCGGGGCGCGAGCAGCCATGGCCAGTAGCGACCACCCGAAGCTCGAACCTCTTGAATAAGGCAAACCTGCGCGAGCGCTTGGGATCTCTATCACCCGGTCAGCCCGCTACCTTGATATCACCGCGGCACCGGCATAGCTGGTTAAAAGAGGTAAATCTGCTGGTATAAGGCTATCGGGACGGGACCAACCCTGAAATGCATTCGATGGCCGCCGCCGTCCGGACGCGCATCCGCGAGGCACAGCGCTCTTAAAGTGCAGCCGCGAAAGGAGGGGAAATGGAACAGGCCGATATGATCGATGCCACGACATATTGCTTCGGCAACTGGCGTTTCACGCCCGCTCGCCAATCGCTGCTCTGCGACGATATTCCGATACGTCTCGGATCGCGCGCGATGGATCTGCTTCATGCGCTCGTGCGCCAGCCTGGGCAGGTCGTCAACAAGAGCGAACTTCTTAAAGCGGCGTGGCCCAACCTGTTCGTCGACGAAAGCAATCTCAAGGTCAACATCGCCGCCCTGCGCCGTGCGCTGCAGACAAACGGCATCGACATTCCCTGCATAGCGACAGTCCCGGGTCGCGGATATCGCTTCGTTGCATCACTGACGGTCGTGAGGCCGAGGGAGGCCGCCTTTCCCGCGTCGATCAGGGAGATTGACGGGGCGCTGCCGCCGTCAAAGCCGCTGGTCGGGCGCGCCGATGCGTTGGCGGCGATTGTCGAGGCGTTGCAGCAGACCCGATTGCTCACGGTGGTCGGACCTGCCGGCGTCGGCAAGACAAGCATAGCCGTCGCAGCCGCAAGAGCGATCGCCAACGACGAGGGCCAGGCCGTGTGCTTCGTTGATCTGGCGGCGATCGAGAAAGGACAATTCGTCGCCCTGGCCGTCAGTCGTGCGCTCGGCATCGTAAGCAACCCGGTCGATGACGTGGAAGGTCTCGTCGACGCGCTGCGCGGCCGCAACCAGCTTCTCGTTCTCGACAATTGCGAGCACGTCCTGGCGGCCGTCGCCGGCATGGCAGATCAACTGAACCATGCCTTGCACGGATTGAATATCATCGCGACAAGCCGCGAGCCGTTGAGATGCAGGTTCGAGACTGTCCATCGGCTTGCGCCGCTTCAGTATCCGCCCGCAGATGCGATTCTCGATACCGGGTCGGCAATGGCCTTTTCGGCGATCGAGTTGCTGGTCCGGCGCGCGGAGGCGCATGGCTATCGATTGGAGGATGCGGATGTCCCTTCGATCACGAGTTTGAGCCGGCGTCTCGACGGCATTGCGCTGGCAATCGAACTGGCGGCCCCGCAACTTCCGGCCAACGGCCCTGCGGGGCTGCTGCAAATGCTCGAACGTGACTTCGACGCACTGTCGTCGCGCGGAGACGGCATGGACCGTCACAAGACGCTGACGGCGACGCTGAACTGGAGTTATCGGCTGCTTTCAGAAAATGAGGCCTGGCTTCTGCGTCACCTTTCCGTTTTCGGCGGCACCTTTGCGCTTGGCGACGTCATCGACGCCTTCGGGCACCTGGCGCATGAGGAAGACCTTGCCGCGTGGCTGGAAGCCGTCGCGACCAAGTCCATGATGTCGGTCAACTACACGGGGAGGCGTCGCCGGTACCGGCTGCTCGACAGTACCCGAACCTTCGCCAACAAACGGCTCGTAGGGCAGGGCGAGCAGCAGGCGGCCATGATCGCGTATGGCCGCTTCATTCTTGCGCTGTTCGAAAGGGCAGAAGAGGAATGGACGTGGCGGCCGCGTGAAGACTGGGTGGCGCTCTACGGCGGCTGGAGCGCGGATCTCCGCCGCATGATCGATTGGGCCTATGGTTCGGATGGGCAGGCCGAGCTCGGGGTACGGCTGACGGTTGCTGCTTTGCCGTTCTGGGTCGAATTCTCGACGATGGCAGAAAGCGGATCACGCGTCGAAAAGGCGCTGTCGGCGCTGGACACCCTATCTGGCGATCATCTCGTGCTCCGCATGAAGCTGGTGGCGGCCCACGGCTGGAATCTCTGTTATCGCTACCCTTTCGGCGACGAACTCGAAGCGACCTGGAAGAAGGGGTTCGAGCTCGCTTTGGAGGCCGGAAGCGTGGAACACTGTCTTCGAACGAAGATCGGCCTCGCAAATGTTCAATCCGCCATGGGCTTTCACCAAAGAGCGCTTGAGACGATTGCAGACCTTCGCCGCTTCATGGCGTCCGTGGACGATTATTCTGCCGCCCCTAATGCCGATCGGCAGTTCTATACCTGCGAGGTCTATCAGGGGAGGATTGAATCCGGGCACGCGGGTCTCGAGCGTCTTGCCCGCGAGCATGCAGTTTTCGGCAATCGCGGCCAGACATCGAGGTTTCAGATCGACAGGTTCGTCAATTTCCGGAACCATCTTTCGCTGGCGGCCTGGGTGGTCGGCCGCCATCAGCATGCGCTCGATATTGCGGAGGAAGCACTGAACGCCGCGCTGGCCCTGGATCACGACCTGTCTTGCGCGCACTCGCTGGCACTCGCTGCGACGCCGGTCGCCCTGTTATGCGGACGGGTTGATTTGGCGCAGGAGCGGGCGACGATGCTGGTGGAGCGCCTGAAGTCGCGCCAGATCGATACCTGGCCGCCGTTCGCCCGCTTTCACCAAGCAGCGATCGATGCCGCGCGCGGAGACGCGGAGGCGGTCCAACGGATGAAAAACGCAATCGGCGTCATTCGTGAGTGCAATTTTCTCGTTCATTTGCCGCTTCGGTATGTGATGCTCGCTCATGCGGCACTTTCGCACGATCAGGTCGCGGTTGCTCGAGAGAGCGTCGAGGAGGGCGTCGACTATTGCAGGCAGCGAGGAGACCGATGGTGCGACGCCGAATTCCTGCATCTTCGCGGGTTGATATTTTGGCGGGACGGCGATGTGGAGGAAGCGGCGCGGCATTTTCAGGAAGCGATGGACATTGGTCGGAAGAGTGGCGCCCTCGGTTTTGCACTGCACGCTGCAACAAGCCGCGTCAGGCTCGCAAGGCAGATCGGCTCTCCTGTTGCGCTGCCGCTGGCCGAGCTGAAGGCAATCAGCGATCGTTGCGACAGCTGCGGCAGTCTGGATATTGTCGCCGCTCATGAAGCGTTGAGATCAGGTCATGCCCGGATAGGGTGACAATCCAGACAATGCAGATGTTCAGCCTTCTGCCGCGGACGCGACCGATACCGTCGACGCCGATCGGGCGATCAAGGCCAGAGCCGACGCCACGGAAATAACCCCGACGACCACGATTGCGAATTGCAGTGCGTTGTCGGCTCCCAGCATTCGTCCGGCGATGACCGGCACGAGAGTTGGCCCCGCCGCTATTCCGACGATCGCCGAAATCGTGATCGAAAGCGCGACCGTGGTTGCCCGCATATTGCCGGGGACCCGCTCCTGCATGGTAATGCGGCCGACAACGGAACCGCTCACCGACCCCGCGACCCAAAAGGAAAATGCAATGCCGATCTGAAGACTTGAAGAACAGAGGCCAATCGAGATGGCGCCGCACAGAGCAACCAGATAACTCCCCGCGATAAGCTTTGCACGTGTCGAGATACTGCAGCGCGGAGCGCTCCAGTCGGACAGCATCCCGCCGCCGATCGAACCGATGATGCCGGCCAGCGCGGTCGCAATCCCGATAGTGGCGCCGGCCGCGATCGGCGTCGCAGCGTAATGCCGCAGGAGGAGGGTGGGGAGCCATGCCGCCATGCCGAAGTCGGCCAGGCTCATCACCCCCTTTGCCAAGCAGAGCCGCAGGACAAGGCCGCGCTCTGCCGACAGATTGCGCAACAAAAGTTGCAGAGGAGGCGGGGGAAGCCTGTTGCCGTGGGCCGGTTCTGGAATGAACAACAGCAGCGCGACGAAGAAGAAGCCGGGGATACCCATAATGATCATCAGCTGTCGCCAGGGCGCCAGCGAAGCGATGATCGGCAAGTCGGCGGCGGTGTCCGTCCCAAGATAAGTCAGCACCGCGCCACCAACGATCAATGCAATGCCGCTCCCGCTTGTCGAGCCAAGCGAGAATATTCCAAGAGCGGTACCGCGGCGCGCTGCCGAAAAGCTGTCGATGAGCAGCGAGGACGCTGCTGGTATGAGGGCCGCTTCCCCAAATCCCAGGGCGACCCGTGCGGCGAAAAAGCTCCAGAAGCCGGTCGCAAGTCCGCATGCTATCGTGGCGAGGGACCACACAACCACGCCTGCGGCGATCAACCTCGGTCGGTTCACCCTGTCCGCCAGCCGGCCGGCCGGGAGGGCGGCCAGCGCAAATATAAGCGCAAAACCAGCGCCCTGAAGCAAACTGATTTCCAGATCGCTAAGCCCCAGCTCGGCGCGAATGGGGTCTACGACGAGGTTGATCACGAAGCGATCAATGAACGACAGTATCAGGGTCAGGCATAAAACGGCGACCGTGTAGCTTCCGCGCGAAGGATGGGATTCTCCTCGGTTTGATACCGATCGGTCGAGATCGTTGAGCCCGTCCCCCATCACCTCATCCGCCCCTCGTTCCAACAATGGTTGCCGCGTAGTCAACTTACCAAAACTGCGGCCACGGATAAAATCCTCCGCTCGGGACCCCAACATGCCGCGCCACGATCCGGCCCCCAGCAGACGCTCATCCGCTGCGGGCCGGGCGGTTGCTGTCTCAGGGGTCAGCAGGCGTTTGCCGCATCCGGCTGGATCGCGTTTATCGAAGGTGTCGGCGCCGGGTTGCCTGTGCCGCTGTTGGTCGTGCGCTGGCAGTCGTTCGGGTCGCCGCCGGAGGCGCCCGGGGTTTTGGTGCCGCTGGACGGATTGCCGGCGTTGTTGGTGGAGCCGGTCGTATTGGTGTCCGTCCCGGAGCCATTGGTGCCGCTGCCGTTCATGTTGCTGCCGGTGCCGTTGCTGTTGCCATTGGTGGTGCCCGTACCGGAAGTACCGCTGCCGGAAGTACCGCTGCCGGATGTGCCGGAGGACTGTGCCATGGCCGAGGTCGCCAGTGTCAGCGCAAGCGCCGAAGTCGCGAGAATTTTCAAAAGCATTGGTTTCGCCTTTCTGTCAGATGTTGGTAACAGAGGCTTCAACTTGAAGGCGTTGCCGATGTTCCGCTTTTTTTGCGGTCTGGCGCAAAATCTACGCTGCCGTACAAAAGAAGAGCGATGTCGATGCTCCTTGCGGCAGTTTTTAACCGACAAGCTCGTTTCTCCGCTCGGCTCAATGGCTGGGATATGGCGGTATTTGCGGTGCAACCTATGCAATCTCTCAGTTACTCAACCTATGGTTTCTGCGGTCGCCTCCGCTCCGATCACGACTGCATTATCGCAGGCCCCTCATGAGATTTCGGGAGCGACTTGCCCTGCTGCAGGTGGTAAAGTTCAGGGCACATTGTGCGAATATCGACACAAGCCCGAAGGGAACTCAACCATGACGAGTGCGCTCCTCATCATCGACATGCAGATGGTCATGCAGGCGCGGCTCGATGCCGGGCGCGAGCGTGTGAACGGCGAGGCGGGAGAGAAGATCGCGGCCCTTGCCGCTGCCTTTCGCGCCGACCGCAGGCCGGTCATCCATATCCGCCATCGCGAGGCTGACGAGAGCTCGGCGTTCAATGAAAGTGCGCCCGGATACCAGCCGATGCCCTGCGCCGTGGCGCGGGAGAACGAACCGGTCTTCATCAAGTCCACTTCCTCGGCCTTTGCCTCAACCGAGCTCGAAGGCTATCTGAACGAGGTCGGGATCACGCATCTTTTCGTGACCGGCGCAGTCGCCGGCTTCTGCGTCAATACCACCGTGCGGGCCGGCTCGGACCTCGGCTTCAAGATGAGCGTCGTCAGCGACGCCGTGCTCGGCTTCGACCTGCCGGATGCCAACCTTTCGGCCCGAGAAATCTTCGACGTGACGATGGCGCATCTGGAATCCGATTTCGCCGAGATCGTCGAGACACGGCAGCTGGTCGCCCCCAGGGCGGCCTGAAGCAGTTCCTGACGTAAAGCCGCTGCACATTTTCCTGAAATCGCGTTTGTTTCCACGCAATTCCGGACGCAAAACCGCTTCGCACTTTTGCTGAAATTGCTTTAATCCCGCTCCTCCACCAGCCCGAAGATAGGGCCGTAGCCGCCGTGCCAGGATGTGTCGTTGCGGCGGCGTGCGGGATTGTAGAGCCCGGTGCCGTTTCCGCCGTCGAGGAAGAGCGCGTCGGCGCATTTCAGCTCGTCGCGAAAGAACCTTGCGAAATCGTGGAAGTTCACGCCATCCTCGCTGATGACGAAGCGCAGCGTGCCGTCCGAGGAGATGCCGATGCCGTTGCGGCGCGTGCGGTCGGTCGAGCCCTCTATGAAGATCGGGTTGATCGTGCTCGCGATGACCAGCATCGGGCCGGATTGGGTGGCGAGGCGCGGTTTCGGGCTCTGCTTCATGAATTCCCCGGTCGGGATGATGTGAGCGCCGGCCTCGTCGAGATAGAAGATGCCGTTCGGCTGCTTGAAGAAGTTCGGCACCGGCCCCGAGACCTTGGGCGGCGCCTCCCTGTTTACCTCTATCAGCTTCTCGCCATCCTCGACATAAAGCCCCATCGGCGTGAAATCCTCGCGATACATGCCGGCATTCATCGCAAACAGAAGGCGATGTCCCTGACCGGTGACGGCCTCGGCGACCTCAGAAAAATTGCGATAGGGCTTGCCCCCGGTGTCCTTCCAGAACAGGCGCAGATCCGCCTTTGCCGGATCGACGGGGCAGACGATATAGGCAGTGCCTTCGAAGCTCTGGCTCTTACAGGGATCTGCAGGCGGTTGCGTGCTATCTGTGTCGGACGCCTCGGCCCTTGCGGCAAGCGCGCCGGCAAGAAGCAAGGCGAAGGTGAATAGGGTGCGAAGCATGGCATCTCCTGACTCGTAACCCACGGCTCGACGCTGATGACCGGGAAAGAAGGCGAGAGCGAGGAATAGTGGTTCACGCTACGTAAACCACTTAAATCTTTCCACTTTTCTTAAAAAATCTTCGCAATCCCGCCAGATATCACCCGATTGGGGGTAGCGATTGTCCGGCTGACGGATAGAGTGAGGACGGCCTTGTGGAGCTGGGCCAACTTGACGCAACTTTGAGGCCGTCTCCCGAGACGAGCCTCTTTTTTTATGCGCTATCCCGACCGTTGCGTCTGTGCCCGGAAACTATCGGCCGTGATCGCCCAAGAGATCGAACTCGTCGAGCAGGCCGACTACCTTTTCGCCGTCGAACGTCTCGGCGCCGATAATGCTTTGGCCGTCGTATTTCTCGGCCTGCAGGATGATGACGTATTTGTCTTCCTGCCGGAAATAGCCGTATTGCGGGATCTTGATGTCGAGCGGCTTTCCGTCCTGCCCGGTGGCGAAGATCGCGGTTCCGTTATCGACATCCTCGGGTGCAGCACCCCGGCCGGTCAGGAAGCCCGAGCTGGGGAGCGCCGGCCATCTGGCGGCGCCGCTGAAAAGCAAGGCGGCGCTGAGCGCGATGGCGAGCGCCCGGAAGGTCTTCAACTCAGTTGCCTTTGCCATGGTCCACTCCTGCCGTACGAACAAGGGCGAGGGGTGCCTCATACTATGAATTCTCCCTGCAGCCGGAAGTTCCCAAAAACCGTCAACAGAGGCCAAGGGCAAGACAGGAGAACGTCACTGCACAGTTTTATTCGCGATGGCGCATATAGGGAGAAGCGGCCCGGATGCCGGTATTCGGTAATAAGATACCGGCGCGCTTCGAGCCGGCTTCAGTCATCCGCCTCGCGCGTCATCTCGATCATCGTCGGGCGGAAGCCCATGGCGGCAAAGAGGCTGCGGGCGGCCTCGTTGCGATGGGCAGTCGACAGCACGAAACGTTCGGCGCCGAGAGATTTCAATCCTGCCATCGCCGCTTCCAGCAGCATCTTGCCGACGCCTTCGCGCCGGCGGCCGGGATCGACGAAGAGATCGTGGATGACGCCGGCCGGCCCGCGCAGCGACATATAGTCGAAGCCTTCGGATGCCGCATAGGCATATCCGAGCAGGCCGCCGTCGTCTTCGGCGACGATCACGATGACCTCGGGCCGCGCGAGCTGGCTTTGGAGGAACTGCCCGTATCTGAGCGGTGTGCTCTTGGCCGCTTCGATGAAGCGTTTGTCGTCCAGTTCGTGATGCAGCGCCACGAGCAGGGCGCCGAAGCCGCCGAGGATTTCCATGTCGGCCGATGTGGCTGGGCGGATTTTGACTGCATGTTCAACCGGCGTCGTCGGCATGGGTGATTCCAGTGGCTTTCGCTTAAACCCGCAGGGTGCGCGGAGATCCTTCCTACATCGCGGCTGGCCGCAAGGCTATATGCCGGGTGGGCTGGACCTTCGCCGTCCGCCTCAATAATATCACATAAAAATCAGTCGCTTACATCAAAAACCTGCAGACGGTTCGAAGAATTTCCGTCTACGTCTGTTGCCAAATTTAAAATTGACCGTATATTACGGATATCGACCATTGCTTGTGACGTCGTTGAGCAGCCATCTGTGCTCTCGTCAGATTTCCTTACAAATAATCGACCCAAGCCCGCAGGGTATCGCGGGAAATCCAACGGTTGCTTTGAAAGGAGATCGTTATGAATACAGGTACAGTCAAGTGGTTCAACGCCACCAAGGGTTTCGGTTTTATCCAGCCGGATAACGGCGCCGCGGATGTTTTCGTCCACATTTCCGCAGTTGAACGCGCAGGCATGCGCTCGCTCTCGGACGGACAGAAGATCACCTACGACATCGTGCAGGACCGTCGTTCGGGCAAGAGCTCTGCCGACAACCTCCGCGCTGCCTAAAGAATTGTCACGGCTTCGCGCGACCACGGATGTACTGGCGTGCAAAGGCGATGACTGAGGCCAGTTCGCTGGCCGGGGAAGGTCGGGAGTAGTCCCGGCCTTTTGTTTTTTGATTTCTTGCGGAGAACGATATGGTAAACCGTCGTTACCGACCGGGTGACACCATCATGCTCAAGCATGGCGTTCTCGGTAACGCCCAGCCTTCGGGTTCGGGCAACGTACTATCCATTCTGCCGGCCGCGCAGGGTTTTACCCATTATCGCGTCCGGTTTCAGAACGAGAATTTCGAGCGCAGCATCCGCCAGGATGATATAGACGTGCTCGCATCGCCTTCGGCTCCCTTGCCCTCCAAAGTGCAGGCGGCTTCCGAGAGTTCGACATCGAGCTGGATCAATTCGAATTCGATCCGCATCAGGAAATAGCAGCAGCAACGCTGATTAAGGAGAAAACTTGCAGGTACTCGTCCGAGACAACAACGTCGATCAGGCCCTCCGTGTGCTCAAGAAGAAGCTGCAGCGCGAAGGCGTGTTCCGTGAAATGAAGGAACGCAGCGCCTACGAGAAGCCGTCGGAAAAGCGCGCCCGCGAAAAGGGCGAAGCGATTCGCCGCGCCCGTAAGCTCGCCCGCAAGCAGGCACAGCGCGAAGGCCTGCTGCCGGCACCGAAGAAGAAGGTAATGCCGGGCCGCGGCGCCCGCTGATCTTTTCCCGGTCTCAGGATCCAACGAAAAGGAGGAGACATGGCCGAGTCGAAAGACACATTCTTCAAGCCTGAAAAGCTTTCGCCACAGGCGAGGGCCGAGCAGACGACGTCCATCGCCAGGGGCATCCTCGAAAGCGAAGCCGCCGCCCGGCAAAAGAAGACGGAAAAGCTGCGCGCGCTGAGGCTCGCCCAGCCTGCGCCGGAAGCACCGGCAAAGAAGACCAGGGCGCCGAAGAAGGGGTAGGGGCTTTCGGGCCTCGCCTCGCTGTGGCGTTGGTGAGTTGATGATTTTGAAGCGGTGCTCTCCGGGCGCCGCTTTTTATGTTTGGCGATGGCGCTGCACCTCATGGGGCAACGATCTCATGCAGGCCACATTTCCAAAGGTCAGGAAAAGGCCGGGGTTTCAAGCCCCGGCCTTCTAAATGATGGCGGTCGGTTGCGGATTTCAATGGAACGTAACTGCTCGCTCCGGCACGGAGATCTCTTCCTCTGCAAGGCCGCTGAGTGCGACGACCACCTCGTCAATGGACCAGCCGGCGCTCAGAGCATGGTCAATCAGTTGGTGAAAGTCGGTTCCGAGGTAATCCTTGCACTCGTCAAGACGATCAGCCGAGATAATGATTGCGCGTGAATTCAGGACCTTGGTCATGGCCTTATCCTTTACTACGAATATAACTGGCGTTACCGGTTATATTTCCCACTCTGCAGCATGTTCTCGGATGAATACTTAACAGATTGCGAATTAACTCCCTCGAGCCGAAGGACGGGTCGAAACCCGTGGCTCGATCGCCTTTTCTGTCTGGCGGTGGATTGCCCGCCACTGCCGCATCTCGGGGTTTGTCGTGCTGCTGGCATGACTGATCGCGTTTTGGTAACGCTTGGCGATGCAGGCTGACCCGATGTTCCAGATCACTTACACCATGACGTCTCAGGACTATGCTGCGATGACGCGGGCGCTTACAAGGCGTCCACTGCCACGCAGCATCCTGACATTGGCACTCTGGCTGTTTTCCGTCTGGTGCCTGATCGTCTTTTTGACCGACACTTACGATCCCGTCGTCATGGCGCGCGCGATCTTCGCCAGCACTTCATCCGTTCTGATTTCGGCGGCAGTTTTCGTTGCGATCACGGTGTTTTCGATTTTCAGCCATTGGTTCGCGTGGGCGATCGCATTTCTCTATTACCGGCAGATCGCCTCCGCGGACGCCACCGTCACCATGACGATGAGCGAGGCAGTCGTGGAAGCCAGTTCGACAGTGGCCGATACGAAAGCGCCGTGGTCGACGGTAAAGCGGGTTCTGCGCGAGCGGGACTATCTGTTCCTGGCAATTTCGAAGCGCGAGGCATTCATTCTGCCACGGCGCAGTTTCGGCCCGGAGGCCAGGTTCGATGCCGCCTGCCGCTATGCGGAGGCTCGGGTCGGTAAGGAAGTGCAGGAAGGGTAGGGCTTTCGGGGCCTCATCGTGTGTCGTGGGGCCCCCTCTGTAAGGCAGGACAGAGGGGGGCCACAGGATGCAACGCCCTGCTGCTGGGGGCGGACCGCGTCACGCCTGCCGACCGGAAAACCATCGGCAGGTCCGGCACCCAAATCCGTTCAATTCCGCACCTCGAAGATCATGTTGAACGGCGTTTCGCTCGCGCGGCGGAAGTGGTGATATCCGGCATCCAGCGCCACCTTGCGCAGTTTCATCTCGCCCGCCTGCGCGCCGAGCCCGAGGCCCACTTCCTGGGCCATGGAGGCGGGCGTGCAGATCATTGCGGAGGCGCCGTAATAGACGCGGCCGACCGGGTTCAGATTGTCCTTGAGGCCGTCATGGGCGAAGGGCTCGACGATCATCCAGGTGCCGTCCTTGGCCATGGTCTCGCGGATATGGCGGCCGGCGCCGACAGGGTCGCCCATGTCGTGCAGGCAGTCGAACATGGCGACGAGATCGTAATTGCCGGCGGGGAATTCCTTCGCCGAAGCCTTGCTGAAGGTCACCCGATCGTCGACACCCGCCTCCTTTGCGGCGCGCTTTGCCCGCTCGATCGACGGGCCGTGATAGTCGAAGCCGTGGAAATGCGACTTCGGGAAGGCCTGGGCCATCAGGATCGTCGAGGCGCCGTGGCCGCAGCCGACATCGGCGACTTCCGCGCCGCGTTCGAGCTTTTCCTTCACACCTTTGAGCGCCGGGATCCACTCGGTCACGAGATGGCTGTTGTAGCCCGGCCGGAAGAAGCGCTCGGTGCCGCGAAACAGGCAGGTGCTGTGCTCATGCCAGCCAAGGCCCCTGCCGGTGCGGAAGGCATCCTCTACCTTCGGCTCGTCCATCCACATGGACTGCACGATCTCGAAGGCGCCGCCGAAAAAGGCGGGGCTGTCCTCATTAGCGAAAACCAGCGCCTGTTCGGGCGTCATGGCGAACTTGTTCGAGGCCTCGTGATAGGTGATGTAATCGGCAGCCGCCATGGCGGCGAGCCACTCGCGCACATTGCGCTCGGTGAGGCCAGTCGTTTCCGCCAGCTCCATCGAGGAGCGCGGCCGCCCGTCCATCATCGCCCGGAACAGGCCGAGATGATCGCCGAGCACGACGAGAACGCCAGACACGCTGGCGCCGAGATCGCCCACGAGGCGACCGACGAGCGCGTCGACTTTCTGCATGTCAGGTTGTTGCATATCGGATTTCTGCTTATCGGTTTTCTGCTTATCGGTTTTCTGCATGGCACCCTCCTCAGGACGCGCCAGCCCCAGCCCGATGCGATCGACCCTCAAGCGATTCTATGCCGGAGCGGCAGGCCGTCAATGCTGCATTCGGGTTAGAGGAGCGGGTGAGGAGCGCGGTGCGCCGCGGGGGAAATGGCGACGACTGTATCGGCCCGAAAATCGAAAGCGGTTTTCTGAAGGCCTGATGCGTAATTTTCAAAGTGCAGGGCGTCCTTTGTGCGTCCGAACGGACGTACGGCGCTCTCAGACAGCCCTACTGGAATACCGTCGCCGGCTTGGAAATTAAGTGTCATGCGATCTTTTCCGCGCTATAATGAAGTGCGGCGATGTAGACGGAGGTGAAGCCAATGAAGAGGCTCTCAATCATTGCCCTATCGCTGGTGTCGGCGCTGACGAGCGCGCTGCCGGCCGAGGCGTTTCCCACCATTGTCGCCCCTCAGGTCGAGACGCTGCAGGCGCAGCCGGTGCGTTACCGTGGCGGCTATTATGGCGGCTACCACGGCGGATACCATCACCACCATGGCGGCGATGGCTGGGGCTGGGCGCTCGGCGGCCTGGCCACAGGCTTGATCATCGGCGGAGCGCTGTCGCAGCCCAGATATTATGGCTCCGACTATTATGATCGTGGCTACTACGGTTCCGGCTATTACGGTCCGTACTATTACGGCTCGACGCGATATTACGCGCCAGGCTATTATGCGCCACGCTACTACGCGCCACGCTATTATGCGCCGCGCGTTTACCGCCGCGCCTATTATGGCGGCAATGCGCATGTGCGGTGGTGCTATGCGCGCTACCGGTCCTACAGGGCTTACGACAATACGTTCCAGCCCTATTACGGTCCGCGCCAGGCGTGCGTCTCGCCTTACTCTTGATGGCAGCATGTGACGATCAGCTTACGTAGCGCGTTGCTTCTGCCGCGTCGTCCGCCTGCCTAAAGCGCTTCGCGATCTTTCGGATCCGCTCGCTGCGCTTCAGGTCTTTGTTTTACGCATGTCGTTGTCGCAAAACCGCTGCACACTTCTGCGCGACATGCTTTAGGGAAGTTCGATCTCGCCTTCCACCACGTGGTGGAGGGCAGCGCCTTCCGCCGTCAGCGTCATGCGGACCTTCAGCCTTTTGCCGCCGATCTGCCCGTCGCGCACCGTCTCCTCGATCTTGCGCTGCGAGGTCACGCCGACTTCCTTCAGGAACTTGCGGATCGACATATTGAAGGCGTCTTCGCTCATGGTGAAATCCTCCGTGTCCGGATCCGATTGTAGGGGAAGGCGGGCGATCGGGAAAGCTGGACGGTGGGTGGGGCGCCTCGCGATGGAAAAATACGGTGCTGATCCTCTGCCTGCTTTGCTCCTGCAATGCCATCCTCGTCCTGCTTTTGCTGAGCCGCCGTCCGGCAAGCGAGGCAGTTGCCGATATATGACAGGTTAGCCGTCGCCGATCCTCAATTCCGGCTCTTCGGCGCAGATCGCTGTGAGGAAATCGATGAATTGCCGCACGCGGGAAGGCATGCGCCGTCCGGCAACGGTAACGGCGTTGATCGGAAAGGGCGGCGGCGCATGCTGGCCGAGAATTCGCGCAACCTCGCCAGAGGCCAGCACATCCGTGAACAGCCAACTCGCGTGGTGGGCGATGCCGAGACCTGCGACGACTGCCCCGCGGACATGCTCGGCATCGTTGGTGCGGAAGGCTCCGCCACCGTCGACCGTGACCTGCCGGCCGTCTACCTGGAAATCCCAGCCGATGATATCTCCCTGATGGACATAGCCGATACGCTCGTGGGTGCGCAGTTCGTCCAATGTTTGCGGTGTGCCGTATTGGGCAAGATAGCCGGCGGAGGCCAGGGTTATCATCCGCATGTCGCCGATATGGCGGGCGACGAGTGCCGAATCCGAAAGCCGACCGATCCGGATCGCGACGTCTATTCCTTCCTCGATAAGGCCAACGTGCCGCCCGGAGACTTCCATCTCGATCGCGACATCCGGGAAACGGTTCCTGAAATCCGCGAGCCGCGGGATGACGAACATCCGCCCGAATGCGGGCGGGAGGGTCACGCGGACGAGCCCTGAGGGAGCCGACTGCCCTTCAAGGACTCTCTCTTCGATGAAATCGAGATCCTGAAGGATACGGACAGTGGCCTCGTAATATTCCTGTCCTGCGGGCGTCACGGCGAGGGCGCGCGAATTTCTCGCGAGGAGTTGCGTCCCGAGCCGCGCTTCGAGTGCCGCGAGCTGTTTGCTGACTGTCGGTTGGCTGACGCTCAGGTCGCGCGCTGCCTGCGAAAAACTTCCACTTTCGACGACCCGCACGAACATTCGCATGGCACCCAGCTTATCCATCGATCCCTCCCATCGCGTCGTCGCCACGAGCATGAATTCCAATAGAGAATAGATGCCATTCGTCAAGCCGGTCTGCAATTCGCAGAGAGAATATGAGAATTGACGCCCAGCCGCCGATCCGCGGCCCGGAAGCGAAAGGAATAGTTATGACAATCAAGATCTATGGTGATGCCGGCTCGGGCAGCTTGCGTCGCGTGAATGCGGCTGCGAAGATCATGGGCATTGAACTCGAACGCGTCACCGTTGACCTCTTCAAAGGCGAGAGCCGGACCGACGAGTTCAAATCGCGCCTCAATCCCCACGGTCTGACGCCGGTTCTCGAAGACGGAGACACCATCATCTATGAGGCCTCGGCGATCAATCTGTATCTCGCCGCCAAGGTGAATTCGCCATTGGCCGGAGCCACGCAGGAGGAGCGCTTCCAGGTGCTTCAGTGGATGTTCTGGTCGGGCGAGCAGTGGCGCACCTTCACCACCACGATCTTCGACGAGCGCGTGGGAAAGACGGTCATGGGTGTGCCGAAGGACGAGTCCGTCATCACATTTGCCGAGGGCAAGATCCGCGCTGGAGCTGATGTCCTCGACCAGCATCTCAAGGGCCGCAAGTTCATGGTCGGCAATGCGTTGACCTTTGCCGATATCGATATCGCGGCTCCATTCTCCCAGGTCGATCGTGCAAAGTTTCCGTTCAAGGACTATCCAAACCTAATCGCCTGGCACGACAATCTTCTCCAGTCGTTCCCGGCGTGGGCGGAGACGAAGGCTGAGGTCGACAACCGCATGGAAAGCTTCCTCGCGAGCGTCGGCGTGAAACTATAATTTTCGGCCCTCCTGTCCGGCCAGCGCACTATGGAAATGGCGCTCCGGTCGGGGAGGCCGCCATCCGCGACTATTTCTGCAGCCAGCCAATTTTGACCCTGGCTGGACAGATAGTCCCTTAGCCTTGTGCGTTCTTCCGGACGCACAAGGCTTGCTGCGCGGGCCGACTGCCCTCCAGGCGTTATTTCAGCGGCAGAAACAGTTCCACAACGACCTCATGGACCGGAACGTCAGGGAAGAAGGAGAAATGCCGCTGGCAATAGATCGGGAAATCGCGCGCTTCCTCGCCGCTCGCCGGCAGCCAGTCGCGATAGAGGTAGAGGGCGGCGGGCTCCAGATTGTGAGTATCGTTGACAACGCGGATGACCGCGCAGCGCCCGCCGGGAATAAGGCCTGATTTCATCACCTCGTCATCGGCATCGATCGGCCTGTCGGTCCCGACGCACAGATCCATGCTGTAATCGGCGGGGTTCGCAGGCGTCCTCGGGGAACGGAAGATATTGAAGGTCGGGCTCGTCTCGGGCGACAGGCCGGCGGCCTTGCGCCAGGCGATGAAGCGCTCGATACTGGCGCGAAGGTTTGCCCTGTCGCCCCGATGCTCCAGGATCGCAACCGGCGTCGGGGGCATATCGCGGATCGTCACGTCGTCTTCTTCGTAGATTATCTGCATCAGCTTGCTCCTTGCGTTTTCAAGAGGCCCGAAGGCCGCAAGCCACGGAGCCCAGTCGGGCGATTTCCGGAACGACGAAGGCGATTGCCCGAACCGTTGCCGAAAGGCGCGGGCGAAGGCATCGGGCGCACCGTAGCCGGCGTCCATCGCTATGTCGGTGACGCTCTCACCGGCGTTTGCGGCCAGCCGGTGCGAAGCGCGCTTTAAACGGGCGAGCTGGACATAGCGATGCACCGACAACCCGAAGGTGGCCGAGAACTGCCGGTGAAAGTGGAATTTCGAGAAGGCTGCGATGGCACTTAAAGCGTCCAGGTCCAGATCGTCGTCCAGATGCCGGTCTATGTAATCCAGCACCCGCTGCATCCGGGCATGGTAGTTTCGAAGTGCTGCCTTCATCGTTGCGTATTCTCCGTGGCAGCACCAACTAAGCGCGGGCAGGCGTGATGCGCTCGACCGATCTTGCGGTTTTAGCTCGCGGGGGGCTCGGATCGTCTCATGGGTGATCGGTGTCGTAGCGCAGGCGGTTTTCCCAGATGTTTTCCGTATGCGCTGCCGCCCAATCGGCCAGCTGGCGCACGGTTTCGGACAGGGAATGGCCGAGTGGGGTCAGCCTGTACTCGACCTGCGGCGGGGTGCTGGCGTGAACGGTTCTTTCGATCATGCCGTCGCGTTCCAGCATCTTCAGCGTCCGCGTCAGCATCTGCTGCGAAATGCCGCCGACCTCACGCTTCAGCCCGTTGAAGCGCAGCGCTCCCAGCCGAAGGGCGACGACCACCTGGATCGTCCACTTGTCTCCGACCCGGCTCAGGATCTCGCTGACAGCCCTGCAGTCGGCCGCTGCGGGTCTTGCAGTCACATCCATCTGACCTGCTCCTAAACATATGCTTTTGACGGACAATTTTAGGTCCCATAAATGGCTGTGGTCAACATTCCAGACCTTCTCCCGCAGACGTAATGCCGGGATGGGTCACCATCAGGAGACCACCATGAACCTCTTCTACTATCCCGGCGCCTGCAGCCTGGCCGATCATATCGCGCTCATCGAGACCGGGCTTTCCTACAGGCTGATCGCCATCAACCATGACAGGACGACGCAGGACGGCCGCGATTTCCTGTCGATCAATCCCAAGGGCTACATTCCGACGCTCGAGCTGGAGGACGGAACGATCCTGACGGAGAACCAGGTGATCCTCGCCTATATCGCCGAGAAGAGCGGCAAGCTCCTGCCCAAAGACGGCGTCGTTCGGTGGCGTGCGCTCGAGGCGCTTGCCTTCATGTCCTCAGAGATCCATTCGCGATACAATCCCTTCTTCAGGAATTTCTCCGAGCTGGAGAAGGAGCGCGCCCGCGAAAGGCTCGCGCAGGCCTTCGCAATCCTTGCCGATCAGATGGGCGATAAAAAATTCCTCGTCAGCGACGAGATGACGATTGCCGACTGCTACCTGTTCTGGGTGCTGATGGTTGCGCCGAGAAGCGGCGTCGAACTGCCGGAGGCGCTCGGCAGGTTCCTCGCGCATATGCGGACGCTGCCATCAGTGACGCAGGCCCTTGCCGAGGAAGGGCTGGGCTGAGCAGTGGTCCGGCTGGCCGGGGATGTGCGCAGCCGGCCAGCCATTCTTCGCGAGCGCTCAATCCAGGAGAGCCACAGCCTCAACCTCGAAGAGCATGGGGTCGATGGCGAGCTTCGGCACCGGAACCAGCGTCTGTGCCGGGAGCGTATCGCCGAACATCCGTGCTACATTCTCCGTCAGTATGCCCAATTTCGACATATCGTGGCCGACCACGTAGACCGTCAGTTTCACGACCTGGTCCGGGCGGGCGCCAAGTGCTGCGAGCACGGCGGCGAGGTTCGCATAGGCTTGTTCCACCTGAGCGGCGAAGTCCGGCGACAGAGTGCCGGTTCGGTCCTGTCCGCCTTGGCCCGAGATGAAGGCCAGCCGGCCGGCAGCCGGGGTGATGACTGCCGTGCTGTAGCCGTTCGGTGTCGGGTCGTGCAGATGGGAAGGGTTCACGATAACAGGCGTTGCAGAGGTGGCGGGTCGTTGATGCTGGGACGTCATGATCTGTCTCCTTGTCGAGTTGCCATGACCCGCCTAGAGTGAATCGGTGCCAAATTTTGGCACCAAATATGCGGGACTGCGCAGAATGAACATCCGTCTCAGACACGACGCCATCGTGCGGATCCTCCGGCGCAACGGAACCTCGACTGTCAATGACCTGGCGGGGGAAGTTGGCGCTTCCAGGCGAACGGTGCTGCGTGACATCGGGGCGCTGCGTGAGCAGGGCTTCCTCATCCACTCCGAATCCGGCCGGGGCGGCGGGCTGCAGCTCGACCCGGAATCGGTGCAGACCACGGCCCGGCTCTCCGTGACCGAGGTGTTTGCGCTCCTGATCAGCGTCGCGGCCATGCGCGCGGCCCGCTCCCTTCCTTTCTCTGATCTTGCCGATGCGGGGCTCGCGAAGATCGAAAGGGCACTTTCGGCAGACAAGGTGCGGGACCTGCGGCGGCTTCTCGACTGCCTCTATGTCGGGCAATTGTCGCCCAGGCAGGATATTTCGGACATTGGCTCGATCGATTCCGCGCTGCTGCCGGCCTTCGAGACGGCCTTCCTTCAGCGGCTGCATCTTCGGTTCCGTTATCGTGACGCCAAGGGGATGGACACACTGCGCGAGATCGAGCCGCAGGCCATGCTCATTCTGCCGCCACTTTGGTATCTCGTCGGCTGGGATGCCGCCCGCGCGGATTTCCGCCATTTTCGCATGGACCGGATCAGCAAGCCGGAGATTGTGGAGGGCACGCAGTTTCGTCGAAGGCACGTGCCCTTCGAAGATGATGTGTGTCCTTTCAGCGAAATGGCGCGCTGAAAATCATCGAGATCGAAGCCTGCGCCGCAGCTTGGTCAACCCTACCTTGAAGTTATCCGGCAAACCTTTAGTTTCTACTATAATAATCGCGGGAACATTCAGGCAATGACTGGGCAATCCGTTCATTCGTTCGAGATATTCGAGGAAGCAGCCTGCGATGCAGGGATCTATACCTGGGATATCGTCAGGAACCTCGTCTTCGCCGACAGCGCGCTTGCCGAGCTTTTCGGCCTCGATGCTGCTGCCACAGTACGCGGCCTGCCGCTGGAGGACTATCTTGCGCGTGTCCATCCCGATGACCGGCCGCAACTGGCAAAGAAGATCTCGGAAGTGCTCGTTGCCGATATCGCACAGCAGAACACCTATCGCGTAGAGGGCAGGGACGGGCGGTACCGGATGGTCGCCGCCTTCGGCCGGGCCTTTCGCGATCAGAGCGGATCACCCATCCTCTATTCCGGCATCGTCGTGCCGATGGCCGAGCGCGAGCATGACGGATCGCTGACGCATTAGGACGGCTTTGCCGGCAATGCGCGCTCAGACCAAAAATTGCAGGAAGCCTGTCATGCCCTTGCTGCGGCGATCAGACCCGCAACGCCGATGAGATCGATGGCCCCGCTTTATGTTGTAGGCGAGCGCCTCGTTTTTGGGATATTTGCGACTATGACTGAGAGCCGTGCTTGGCCTGCACGGCGGGTTCTATCGAAAGAGGCATATGCATAATCTAGCTGCCGCTCTGGCAATCGCCACGTCCTATTTGGATCGACGTTCAGCGACCTCCACGGAGGATGATGATATTGAGGTTTTGGAAGCTGTCGCCGCTGAGCTTCAGCAAGCTCCGCCGGACGAAAAGAACGCGGTGATCTCGGCCCTGGTTCACATCGGCAGAGCTGATCTCATTGACGGTTTGGGTCTGAGGTAGATTCACACGAGATCGCTATCGCTGCTCGGGTTTTTGGACGGTCTGCAGGACGTTCGCGACATATCTATCAGCGGAAAAGCGCTCAAGGCGCCTGGTATGGCAACCGGGGCTGCCGGGTGCAGATACGATCGGGTCAACTCCCCGATGGCGGAGACACCGAGCAAAGCCATCGAACGGAGCATTTCGTCTTCCGAGGCTTTCGGCTGTCACCAGCGGCCATCTTCGTCGCCGATAAGGTGACTATCACCACATATCAGACGGCTTGCCTCAAAACGAGCAATGGAATTGACGGCATCGAATTGCGCGGACCGATACTGAGCTTCTCCGCGAACGAGAAGAAGCTCAGGCGTTCAGCCGCAATCCAGCTAACCCTTTGCGCTCCACATCTGAAATGTCTCGGGTTGGTGTTCGTCCGCAACCGCCTCCAGATACCGCGGCTTCCAGACCTCCCTGATGAACGCTTCCATCGTGGTGGGCATCGGCGGGCGAACCTCGTGGTCGCCGTGGAACCGGATCAGGCCATTGTTCAAAGCGTTGGCAGTCAGGGTGTCTTCGTGCCATCTCTCTGGCGTTCCGAAGCGCTTCACAAATTCGGCTTCCACATCCTTGCGCGTTGTTTCGAGATAGCGGTACTCTACCGGCCGGCCGATCTCCTTGCCGATGATCGCGGCCAATTCATTCATCGAGATGTCTTCCGAGCCGACCTCGCGGATCACCCGGTGCCTGCCCGTCGGATTGATCAGCTCCTTGGCCGCAAGCAATGCGATGTCATCCGTCGCCACCCAGGGCATCTTCAGATCGGGCTTACAGGACCAGGCGATCCGACCATATCTGGCGACTGGCGCCATCCACGCCAGCACATCCTCCATGAACCAGGCGGCGCGCAGATGGACCAGGTCGATATTGGCAAGTTCGTTCAGCTTCTGGTCCAGATGGTAGAAACATTCAAAATGGCCGGTCTTGCCTTTCACGTCCGATCCCATGGCCGACAGGCTCACAGCCAGTTTGACCGGGGAATTGCCGAGTGCATCGACGAAGCGCTGGGCAACCACGGGATAGTGGCCTTGCAGGTTGTTCCAGTCGGTCTTGACCATCAGGAAGGCGGCATCGGCGTCCTGAAAGAACTTGTCGAGCTCTCCCGCGCCAGTGTCAAAACTTCCGAGGAATGGCTCTGCTCCGATTTCGGCCAGTGCCTCCAGGGCTGGACCGCCCCTCGACAGGGCCTTTACCTGATGCCCTGCGCCAAGCAGGTTCCGGGTGAGTTGGGCGCCGACCCTGCCGGTTGCGCCGACGACAGCAATTCGCATGATAGTCTCCATCGGGTTGTCGATGTCCGCTTGTAGCCAATTGCACTGCACGCGAATTTGGAGATAATGCCATATGATCTCCAAATCAGGCCAATCCGCCAGGAGGCGGCGCCCCTGCAGCGTGGACTTCGATCCCGATCCCGACCGGTTGGGTCGCCCGGCGGTCGCCCTGGATGTCGACTTCAGCGACTACGAAGCCGAGGTGCCGCGCCACCAGCATCGGCAGGGACAGCTTATCCTTGCCTTGCATGGGGCGGTGACCTGCACGGCCGCAAACGGCCTTTGGATCGTCCCGCCGGACTGCGGGGTCTGGATCCCGGGCGGCGTGCCGCACAGCAACCAGGTCACCTCCAACGCCCGCCTGTCCTACCTGTTCGTCGAACCTGACGCTGCGGCGCTGCCGCAGGAATGCTGCACGCTGTCCGTTTCGCCGATGCTGCGCGAGATGATCCTCCGCCTGGCCGATCAACCGGGCGGCTATACGTCTGATGATCATGTGGGCCGGCTCGTGCGGGTCTTGCTGGACGAACTGGCGCTGATGCCGAAAGAGGGGCTGGAGCTGCCGGTATCCAGCCACCCCAAGATCGCCGCGATCGCCGCCGCCCTGACGGCGGAGCCGGGCGACCGCCGGACCCTCGCGGAATGGGCAGACCATGTCGCCATGAGCGAGCGATCCCTGAAGCGGCTGATGGTTCAGGAAACGGGGCTGACTTTCGGCCGCTGGCGGCGACAGCTGCACCTCGTCATCGCGCTGCGCGAACTCGCCGGCGGCGCCACGGTCCAGAGGGTGTCGAGCGACCTCGGCTACGAGTCCGTCACCGCCTTTATCGTCATGTTCAAGAAGGCGCTCGGGACGACACCGGCGCGCTACTTCGCAATGCGACCGGCTGGCTTAGCCCGATAAGGTCCGCCTGGCTCGACAGCGGCACGTGAGCCTGCTCGCGAAGCCAGGCGCAGAGCTGCCGGGGCGCGAGACGGGTGCACGCATCAACGCAAAATGCCAGGCCGGCCCGTCCGGCAATCGAGCTCGGCCAGACGCCGGCCGGCAACCGGCGCGTGTTTTCCGTTTCCGGAGGCCATTTCCGGGGCGAGCGGCTGAAAGGAGAGGTGTCGCCGCTGATCGGTCCGACCTCCTGCTCGGGCGCGCGGACGGCACGTTTCAGCAGGATGTCCGGCTCCTGCTTACCGCTGACGACGGCGGCCTGATCCTGATGACCTACCGCGGCGTCAGGCGCTCCTCTCCTGTCGTCGACGAGCGTCTCGCAAGGGGCGAAGCGGTCGATCCCTCGGAATATTATCTGCGAACGACACCCTATTTCGAGACGGCCGCACCGCCGCACGCGTGGCTCAACCAGATTGTCGCGGTTGCGCAAGGCGGCCGGCGTGCAGGTGGCGTCGAGTACGATGTCTTCGAAGTTCTATGACGGACAACAGGAACTTTTACCCGCCTGAATTGTTGCGTGATGACGCCCCAATCAGGAGAACAATCATGAAGCCTTTCCTCATCGCCGGACTTGCCGTGCTGATCGCATCGCCCGTGCTTGCGCAGTCGGCGGCAGAAAAAACCGGTGTCAATTCCGCCCTCGGTGTTGCGCCGAAGACGGAGGATTTCGTGGCGGAAGCTGCGACATCAGACATGTTCGAGATCGAATCCAGCAAGCTTGCGGTGGAGCGCGCCGATGCACCGACCAAGGCTTTCGCAGAACAGATGGTCAAGGATCACCAGAAGACGACGCAGGAATTGAAGGCGCTGGTTTCCGGCGGCAAGGTGAAGGCGACGATCCCGCAGGCGATGACATCGGGGCAGAAGTCGATGCTCGACAAGCTCAAGAGCCTGCAGGGCGAGGACTTCACCAAGCAATATCATTCCGACCAGGAAGAGGCTCACGAGGACGCCGTCGACCTCTTCAAGCGCTACGGCGACGAAGGCGAGAATGCGGACCTGAAGGCCTGGGCCGCCAAGACGCGCCCGGCGCTGGAGCATCACCTGCAGATGGCGAAGGATTTGAACAAGTAGAGGCCGGTCTGTCATCGAGCGCGTTTTGCTGTGCCCGACCCGATCAGGTCGGGTACAGCGTTTCGACGTAAGCTTAGACCTGCCGCAAGCCGCCGTCGACGCACAGTTCGGCACCGGCAATGTAGCTCGCGTCGTCGCTCAACAAGAACAAGGCGGCCGCAGCCACTTCCGAAGGTCGCGCCATTCGCCCCATCGGGATCGGAGCGACAAGCGCCGCACGCATGTCTTCCGGAACCGCAGCCATCATTTCCGTATCCGTCGGGCCGGGCGCAACCACGTTGACGCGTATGCCCTTGGGCGCGAGTTCTGCCGTCCAGGTTCGGGCATAGGAACGAACGGCTGCTTTGGTGGCGGCATAGGTTCCGTACGAAGCGTAGCCCGCACTATCGGCAATGGATCCGACGAGGACGACGGACCCGCCTCCTGTCATGGCGGGGAGAGCCGCCTGCAGGCCGAAAACCATCCCGCGGACGTTGACGCCGAAGTGACGGTCGAAGTGTTCAGGCGTTATGTCCGCGATTTGCGCAGGTTCGGAAAGGCCCGCATTCAATACGAGCGCGTCAATACGGCCGAATGCTTTGCGCACTGTTTCGGCAGCCCCCACCATATCTTCGGGGACACTGGCATCGGCGGCAATGCCGACCGCGTCATGGCCGATCGCCTTGGCCGCCTTCTCGGCATCTTCACTTCTGCGACTGGTAATGAAGACCTTCGCCCCTTCGGCAGAAAGCCGCTCTGCAATTGCCAAGCCGATACCCTTGGCGCCCCCGACGATCAGGGCAACCTTGTTACTCATTCGAGCCATCGTGAATCCTTTCAATTGATGGTCTCGCCATGATATACGTCCTATATCTGGTATCAATTACGCACCTGAAGTAGCCTAGATATGGACGAGTATACTGACCTGGAAGCACTTTCTCAGTGCGCCTTTGACGACATGGCACGGGTTCGCCCGGTGCTCGACAAGATCGCTGACAAATGGACGATCCTGATCCTGACGGTGATCTGCCCCAAACCCTCGCGCTTCAACGAGATCAAGCGGCGTCTCGATGGGATCACGCACAAGGCTCTGGCCGACGCTTTGAAGAGGCTTGAGCGGAACGGCCTTGTGACGAGAACCGTACTGCCAACGCAGCCGATAGGCGTGGAATATGCAATTACTCCACTCGGCCATTCCCTGCGGCAGCCGTTTGAAGCACTGTGTTCATGGGCAGCGGCCAACGGCGATAAGGTCGAGGCGGCCACGCTGCGCTATGACAACACGGGAAATCGTCGCTGACACTGTGGCTATGACAGCTTGTGGCGGCAAAGCGGACGCGATTTGTAGCTGTCCGCTGCCGTCACACCAGCGAACGCCTCGCCACCTCGATCACCTTCTGCATCAGACCCGCAAGCCGGCTGATCTGCCAGCAGAAGCACGACATCGAGTGGCGTGGTCGGGTCCATTCTCAGGAATAGGCCCATGAGGATTCCGTCGATTTCTTCAAGCGCTATGGCGACGAAGGCGACAATGCCGATCTGAAGGCCTGGGCCGCCAAGAGGCCCGGCGCTGGAGCATCACCTGCAGATGGCGAAGGATTTGAACAAATAGCGGATGGGTGAGGGCGGCCGGGAGGTGGAGCCTGCGTTGTCTCGCTTCGCTCCCGGTCACGGCGGCACCGTTGCCGCGGAAATGCCTGTTTCCCGGCGGGCCTCTGATCGATTGGCTGGTGCTAGATCCATGGAACGCCGCATCCCTGCCTTGAGCCGCTGGACCGCCACACGCCGATGTCCGACGCCGCTACACCGAGCCGTCGCGGTTTTGCCTGGCGAGATCGAGAATTCAGGACTCTAAAGACGATGATGGTCCCACCTCCCTCCTCTGCCAAATCTTGCTTAAGTCGTCGCTTATCCCTTTTTGGTTGCATTCGCGCAACAGTTCTCCACCGCCTAGCGTTTCAGCGCCAGCTGAATTGAAAATATCTCGTGAAACAAACTTACGTTGTGTTAACGTTTTTATACTTTGGAGGGATAACAAATGTCTGAGTTTTTCAATCGCGCTTGCGCGATAATGCTTTTGTGCGCGCCGTTGTCTAGCTGTTTTGGTCTGGCTATACCGGCGATGCACGGTATCTTCGAGGATACGAGCGATCAAACGGACAAGGAAAATACCCTTGTTAATCTCGTTAAATGTCAGCTTAAGGAAGGGGTTGTATCAGTCCTTAACCAGTACGCGACCACCGGCCCTGGCAAGGGTTATGGGGCACACTGGCTTGAACGCTGGGCTGCGAAGGTAACGTTTACGCTGACCGCAAAGGAAACTGGTGGTTTGAGCCCCAACTTCTCCTACACGAATCCGCCTGAAGTATTTTCTTTGGGTGTGGGAGTAAATTCAAATACAGATGCGACAAGGACGGAAACTACCGGTGTAACATGGTCAGTGCCGGACATCATAGCGGACGCAGCAATAATCCCCTGCAGGCACTTCGGACCAATCCAGGTCTACAGCAATCTCGACATTTCCGAATGGTTAGTCCGAAAGGCATTCCTCGCGCGTGTGCCTGGCAACATCGATCGGCAAAAACTCAATTCTCCCTTCAATGCATTTAACTACGAGGCAACGTTCGTTTCCAGTTTTAGCGGTGGTGTGAATCCGAGCTGGAGTTTCACCCGGCGAGACGTCAACAGCAACACTACTCTGCTTTCCATATCGCGGGTCCGAACTGATGCAATCACGATTACGATGGGACCCGCGGAAAAAGATGAGTTCGGCGGCTTCCGACTCGCTCCAGACGCCGAAGATATCAGACGTGCAACCTTATTCGGGCAGGCCGTTCGAGCACAGTAGGAGGAAGAGATGGCCAAAACTAAAATGCCGAAGAATATCCAGGAAGCCATTGAGATGGGGCTCACCATTCACAGGGAACCAGCAGTAGACAAGAACCTTTGGACGGACCGGATGGCAACCCAATTTCTCAACTGCACCGCCACCACAGAAGGCGACGCATGCGCAGAAGGAGCCTGTGTTAACGGTCGGAAGCGTATTTATTTTTGCACGGATGGTCAGTGCGCGTACCGATATACCGTGATCGATTGTTGATGAAGGCTAACGAGACTTCGGTTTGCTCGATGAGGCACCGATTCACCCCATCCGCTGCCGCCATGCCCGCCACGCCTTTCTCATAGCGGGGAGCCTGGCTGAAGTGCCGCTGCAAAAAGGCTTGCCTCGGAGCTTCGGGCATGGAAGCACCAGCCCGTAGCTCCCGAGGGTCGACCTCCTGCGCAACCACCACATTCTGAACGGCGAGACATCCGAATGAGATCGCTGATGCGCGGCACCCCGGCTTGCCGACGGTGCCGCGCAATTATCGGAGGCTGGACGATCAAAAGACGTGAACCTAAAAGAGAAACCTCAGAACCGCCGCTTGAGGGAGACGTAAAGTTGAAACGCATCGAGATGAAAGTAAGCGGCGGCTGCCAGTGCGGCGCGGTGCGCTACCGTGCGACCGCCATGCTCGACAATTCGCATCTCTGCCATTGCCGCATGTGCCAGAAAGCCTCGGGCAATATCTTTGCCGCTCTGGTCGCCGCGCCCGATGATGCGCTTACCTGGACACGCGGCAAGCCTGATGTCTGGAAGAGTTCGGAGCTTGTCGAGCGCGGCTTCTGCGCCAATTGCGGCACGCCCTTGTTCTTCCACCATCTCGAAAACGGCCGCACCAACCTGATGATCGGTTCGCTCGATAATCCCAACCTTTTCCCGCCGCATGCCAATACCTGCACCGAGAACATGGTGACGTGGTTCGATACGATCACGGGCATCGAAAATACCGGCGCGACCGAAACCAACGGCGCCGACTGGGCGGCTGCGATCAAGAAGAGCAGCAACCAGCACCCCGATCACGATACGGACGCATGGGCGGTGAGAGGGCGTGACGGCTGAACACCTGATCAGGCGCTTGCCGGTGCGGCCGGCCGCGGCTCGATGCCAATTTCGAGCAGATCGATCGAGACGGCGACCCGATCGAGAATGGGCCGGTTGTCCGCGTCGGTCGCGTAAACCCTGCGCTTCGTCGGGATCATCAAGCCGTCGACGTTCCTGTGGTCGCTTGCATAGTTGGCGCTCCTGGTGCCGCCCATGATGTCGACGCTATAGTCATGGCGACGCAGCAGGCCATCCGCATTGAAATAGAAGGTCTGCACGGTGGAATGGCTGGGGACGGTCGAGGGGAAGGTTACCTTCAGCCGGCGCCAGATTTCATCCTCCTCCTGCCACGGCTCGATCTCCTCCGTCTCAAAACCCGGAAGCTTGAAGAGGAACGGCGTCGTCAGATAGGTCCACATGGCATAGCCGGTGAAATAGATCAGATGCTGCCGGTCCCAGGGCGTGGGGATCGTGTGTCCTTCGAAGAAGGAGCGCGGTGCTGCGCGTTGCTCGATGACTTCGCCAGTATCAGCGACAATAGCCGTCCGCTCCGGCTCCCAGACGCAATGCTGCCCTTTCTCCAGGAAGGGCGTGAATTCGGTATGCGGATGACGGGTGGAGACCGAGGTGCGGATATCGGCATAGACATCCGGCCAGCCTTTCACATGCCAGACCGCGCCGCCAACCTTGATATGTGCATACAACTGTTCGATCCGCTGCCAGCGGTGCAGGCCGCCATGCGCTTCAATGGCGAGATCCAATAGGTCGGTCACGTCAAGACCCTCCGGTTCGTGATGATCATAAAGGTTTAATTTTGAAACCTATCGACACTTAGTCCAATTTGGTTTAACTTTGCAACCATAATTCGGATGAAAGGCGGAAAATGAAGGGCAAGCGAACGGATATGGGAAACGCCCAATGCGGGATCGCGCATTCTCTGCAAGCCGTTGGCGACTGGTGGTCGCTCCTCATCATCAGGGAGGCATTCAAGGGGCTTCGGCGATTTTCAGAATTTCAGAAGAGCCTCGGGCTCGCGAAGAACATCTTGTCGGTTCGCCTGCGAAAGCTCGTGGAGGAGGGGATCTTCACCGTGGAGCCGGACCCTGACTCCGCACTCAGCCATCTCTATCTTCTGACGCCGAAAGGCTTTGATCTCAGTGTAGTCCTTGTCGCTCTCTGGCAATGGGGGGAGGAGCATTGCTTTGAGCCAGGAGAACTCAATTACGCAGTCGTGGACAGCCTGAACGGGCAGCCCTTGCGGAAGCTTCAGCTTGCGGCCCGGGACGGGCGATCTCTGGGACCGCGGCAGTTTCGTATCGAAGCAGTCCCGGTTGACGGATAGGGATGACGAGCCTGGCAAGCGGTGAGGTTCTTCACGTCGCTCCGTTCAGGGTCTCATCCCGCTCATATCAGCCTGCGCTGGCGGGGACCGGCGTGTTGAGCAGTTGCTGCTCTCAGAGAGGCGATGCCGCCGCCGGCGGCGTGGTGCTTAATGACTTCCGTTCGCCATCAGGACGACAGTGAAGATGCCTTGAAAACATCCACTTGACCACATTTGTAAATTGTCGTGTAACGGGCGGAAAAACTCTAAGTAGATACCACAAGATGCGTCACAGCGACCGCCCGATCTCTCATCCAGACGACGATGTTCTCGGGCGGTCTGATTTCGCGCTAGCACTCGCGCGGTCGATTGACCAGTTGGCGGTGGCGAAGGACGGCTTCGTGATCGGCCTTGTAGGAGCTTGGGGGGCTGGGAAATCGAGTGTCGTCGAACTGACGCTGAGGTACTTAAAGCACGGAGAAATGGTTCGTGCCGATGGCCTTGGCGAACCAAGCCTTCAAGACTTGGAGGAAATGTCGAGGAGGTTCGCGCATGTGGAGCCAATTACGGATGCCCTCATTGCCAGCGACCTTGACGTCGATCTGTGGGAACGCAATCATCGAGATAGTGAATTCCTCAAAGCCTGCGGCTCGGTGGAGGATGCGGCTCTCGCACTCGAATATTGGCGCTTGAAGCGGAAGGTGGAGAATGACCCACGCAATATTGTGGTGCGCTTTTCGCCCTGGCTATTTCCGGGCAAACCGGAACTTGCCAGTGCACTTATCAGTGATTTAGCGCGCGCCGTCGGTGAAAAGCTCGGCAGTGAAGTCCGAGAGGCATTTGCATCCGTACTAAGTCGACTTGCTCAGGCCGTACCTTTGGCAGGGGCAGCAACCGATGTGATCACCGGCGGAGCCTTTGGTGGCCTTTTCTCATCTACCCTCGACATCTCCGACAAATTGGCCAAACGGCTAACCGCCGGTCCAACCCTGGAAAGCGTCCGCGATCGACTTAGGCAGGCGCTCCGAGCGCTCGGAACGAGAAAGGTCGTCGTGGTGATCGACGACCTCGACCGGCTCACGCCAATGGAGGCGGTGGAAATGGTGTCGCTTTTGAAAGGGCTGGGTGATCTGCCCAACGTCATATATTTGCTATGCTATGACGAGGAACGGCTTGCCAAACTGATCAAAACCGGCCTTCGGCTCGATGGACACGAGTTTCTTCAGAAAATCATCCAATACCCAGTTCATCTTCCCCCTCTGGATGCGACCGACATCAGCCGTCTTCTGGATTCTGATCTTCGGGAAATCATGCCCACCTTACGGCCGGACGACCAACGCCGGTTAAGCTACGCTTGGCTTCTTGTTCTAAGGCATTATCTAAATACGCCCCGCGATGTCCGCAGGCTGATCAATGCCTATTCGGTTGCCAGTGCTGGGTTGGGAGATCACACTGACCCAGTCGACTTGCTCGTCCTGGAGACGATCCGCATCTACGAACCGTCAATCTACAATTGGGTCCGCCAAAACCTAGATCAGTTGGTGATGTAGACGATGTCTGAACGGGAGATAGCAAAGGCGCGGCTTGTAGACCTCTTGAAGGCTGCAAAAAACGAAGACGCTGCAAAGTCAGCCATCTCGATCCTGTTTCCAAGGGGGAAGGAACTTCTCCAAGCCGAATTGCTCGACACTGGTGAGAACGACAATGCAACAAGTGTTCGTCGAATTAGAAATAAAGATTTCGCGCGTCTATATTTCCTCTTGACGCCGAAGACTGTTGTCTGGAGCAAATCCCAAGCTGAGGAACTGATGGCGGGCGATCCTGAGATCGCATTCTCAGTGTTTGAAGCTCGAATTTACGCGGTATCGATAGATGAGCGGCCTAAGCTGCGCCGGGTCATCCTTGAGCTTCTCGAAGACACGATGCGCAACAAACCGGACACCCGTCAAAAATGGCTGATGGCACTCCTGGACAACGCCTCATTGCTTCTTAGCGACGAAGGCTGGAAATCCCACCGACTATTCGAACACTCAAGTGAAGACCTAGTCAGGATAATGCTGAGGCAGGTCCTGGTGGAACTGAGCCAAACTGATCGCGTGGAATTGCTGAGAGAAGTAGTCAAGCACGTGACTGATGTATCGCTGCTTTGTGAGTTGGTACGGTCGATAACCGGTGACGTTGAACCCGCCGGAACGAGTTTCAAACCGGATAGCCTTGGAAATGCCACTCAAGAACTTCGCGACTTGCTTCTTGACCGGGTTCGAGGTCTGGCCGCCAATGGTGCGCTGCATAGCCAGATTAGGCCAGACTATATACTCTGGTATTGGTGGGGATGTGGGTATGCCGATCAGGTTAAGGCTTACACTGATCAATTGATGGCGACGAACGAAGGCCTGCGTCTGCTCCTCGAGATCCCGATCAGTTATGTTCGATCCACGGAGGGAAACTATGAGAGGGTGGATCGGGACGCTTGGGAAAGGATCATCGATTTTAGGCAGCTCGAAGAACGCGCCCAGTTGTTGGCGAAATCGGAAGATGAAGAGGGGTCGCGTCTTGCCCGGCGTTTCCTGGATGCGTTGACGCATGACTAGGTCAGTGGAAAGAAGCACGCTTCGGTGACCAGCCGCTCAAACCGAGGCTTTCCCCGCCCATCGGCCATCAGACTATTGCCCGCCAGCCGATGCGGCCAAAAACACCGCCTTCTGCGCCTCGAAAGCGCGCTTGTACGCCGGCCGTGTCTGGCCGCGTGCGATATAGGCGCGGAGGTTTTGATATTCCTCCAGCAGGGGCGATCCCTCCAGCCTCAAGAGTACCGAGATCATCTGCAGGTCGCCGGCGCTGAATTTGCCATCCAGCCATTCGGCATCGCCAAGGCGGGCGGAGAGTTCGCCGAGCCGTTTGCGGATGCGATCGTGGACATAGGCCAGGCGCTCCTGGTGCCAGGGCTCCTTGCCCTCTTCGAGCCTGGCGGTCTCACGGTCGACAATGACGGGCTCCATCGTGCAGACGGCGGCAAAGAGCCAGGCGGTGGCGCGGGCGCGGGCATTGGGATCGTCAGGCAGCAGGCCCTGATAATGCTCGGCGATATGCAGGACGATCGCGCCGGATTCGAAGAGGGCGAGGTCGCCTTCCTCATAGGTCGGGATCTGCCCGAAAGGCTGAAGCGCAAGATGAGCGGGCTGCTTCATCGCCTTGAATGAGACAAGGCGAACGTCATAGGGCTGGCCCGCTTCCTCGAGCGCCCAGCGAACGCGCATGTCGCGCGCCAGGCCCCTGCCGCGGTCGGGCGAGCGTTCGAAGGCGGTAATGGTGATCGTCATGGTCGTTCTCCTTGCTCTGTCTGTCTCTCAAGACGGACGGGCGAGCGGGAAGCCGACAGATGATGCCTGAAATAATCCGTGCGCGGCAACCGGGCCGGGTTTGCGCCAGCGTCCAGGTCCATGCAGGTCGTGTGCCGGAAAGGGCGCTGCCGACTGTCACGGGAATGAAGGTTGGCTGTGTGCGTTGTTCCGGCAATTTTGGGCCGGCACGTCCGGGCCGGATGTCCGGCGCATTCAATCTCGCCGACGCCCACTTGATCTTTGTCAAGGACTGCCGGGCGAGGGTGCGATACCTGTCCTCCCATACCGATCTCCGGATCGCGAATCGCATGCGAAAGTCGCGATCCGGATGGAGATCGGCTGGACATGCATGAAGGGTTGTGACAGCTTATTTAGCAACTCTGGGGGGCGATGTGGCTCAAATCACGGATTCTGTTGGAGAGTTCAGGCGGAAACGCAGGCGGGAACTGTTGACCTTCGCCGTGCTCGCCTTCGGGATCTGGCCCGTGGTCGCTGTCGGGGTCGTCGGCGGTTATGGCTTCGCGGTCTGGATGTATCAGATCGTTTACGGGCCGCCGGGACCCCATGATGTCAAGGCCGCGCCTCCAGGCTCGGCAGAGTGAGGATCGTCCATGGTTCTCACGGCTCGCACCCGGCGCGGTTTTCTCACAGGCAGGTCCTCGGACGATCCGGGTGGGATCTTTCCTCCCGGGGGGATCTTTCCTCCCGGAGCGACTGAAACATCCGTTCGAAGCTGTTCGGGCTGCGGCGCCTGCGTCGATGCCTGTCCGACGAAGATCATCTCGATCCGTGCGGGCGTTCCTGTCGTCGATTTCCTGCAGGGAGAATGCACCTTCTGCGGCCAGTGCGCAGAACGATGTCCCGAGAGTGTTTTCCCTGCCGGCATCGCAGGCGGTTTTGCCCATTATGCGGCAATAGGTGATGGGTGCCTCGCCAATAATTACGTCGATTGTCAGGCCTGCCGCAACAGCTGTCCGGCCGGCGCCATCCGGTTTTGGCCGCGGCTCGGCGGGCCGTTCGTTCCCGAGCTCGATGCGCATGCCTGTACGGGATGCGGCGCCTGCATTGCGGTCTGTCCGGCCGATGCCATTGCGATGAAACCCCGCCGCCGGGAGGCAGCTCATGTCTGAGGCCCGACACCACGTCTCCAGCGCCGTCGTCGTCACGCGTCCCGAATTGACCGAGGATGTCGCGGCGCGTCTGGCCGTTATCGAAGGGGTCGAGGTTCACGCGACGGTGCCGGGCAAGATCGTCGTGGTGATCGAGGGGCCGCATTCCGGCGTGCTCGGGGAAACGCTCATCGGCATCTCGGCAATGGACGGCGTGCTCGCCGCCCATATGGTTTTCGAACAGGCATTGGAAATGAAGGAGACAATCGATGACGACCGAACTCACGCGGCGTGATCTCCTGAAGGCGCAGGCGGCGGCAATCGCGGCTGCGACCGCCGGCATCGCTGCGCCCGCTTCGGCGCAGTCGGTGCCCGGCGGGGTGGCTGCCCTCGAGATCAAATGGTCGAAGGCGCCGTGCCGCTTCTGCGGCACCGGCTGCGGCGTCATGGTGGGCGTGAAGGAGAACCAGGTCGTCGCGACCCATGGCGATATGGAAGCGGAGGTCAACCGCGGCCTCAACTGCGTCAAGGGCTATTTCCTCTCCAAGATCATGTACGGCAAGGACAGGCTGACGAGCCCGCTGCTGCGCAAACGGGATGGCGTCTATGCCAAGGACGGTGAGTTCGAACCCGTCACCTGGGAAGAGGCCTTCGACGTGATGGCGGCACAGGCCAAGCGCGTGCTGAAGGAGAAGGGGCCAACGGCGCTCGGCATGTTCGGCTCCGGCCAGTGGACGATCTTCGAAGGCTATGCCGCCACAAAGCTGATGCGGGCGGGCTTCCGCTCCAACAATCTTGATCCCAATGCGCGCCACTGCATGGCTTCGGCGGCGGTGGCCTTCATGCGCACCTTCGGCATGGACGAGCCGATGGGATGCTACGACGATTTCGAAAACGCCGATGCCTTCGTGCTCTGGGGTTCGAACATGGCGGAGATGCATCCGATCCTCTGGACGCGCGTCGCCGACAGGCGGCTCGGGCACGAGCATGTGAAGGTCGCGGTGCTCTCCACCTTCACGCATCGCAGCATGGACCTTGCCGACATACCCCTGATCTTCAAGCCGGGTTCGGACCTTGCGATCCTCAACTACATTGCCAACCACATCATCCAGACCGGCCGCGTTAACAAGGATTTCGTCGACAAGCATACGAAGTTCATGAAGGGGACGACCGATATCGGCTACGGCCTGCGTCCCGACAACCCGCTGGAAATGAAGGCCAAGGGTGTGGCCGACGCCGCCAAGATGGATCCGATCGATTTCGAGGCCTTCAAGGCGATGGTCTCGGAATACACGCTCGAAAAGGCGGTCGAGCTTTCGGGCGTCGACAGCGCCTTCCTGGAACAGCTCGCGGAACTCTATGCCGATCCCAAGACCAAGGTCATGTCGCTCTGGACCATGGGCTTCAACCAGCATGTGCGCGGCGTCTGGGCCAACCAGATGGTCTATAACCTGCATCTGCTCACGGGCAAGATTTCCGAGCCGGGCAACAGCCCGTTTTCGCTGACGGGGCAGCCGTCTGCCTGCGGCACGGCCCGCGAGGTCGGCACCTTCGCCCACCGCCTGCCGGCCGACATGGTCGTCACCAATCCCGAGCATCGCAAGCATGCCGAGGAAATCTGGAAGCTGCCGGACGGGCTGTTGCCGGACAAGCCCGGTTATCACGCCGTCGAGCAGGACCGTATGCTCAATGACGGGAAGCTGAATTTCTACTGGGTGCAGGTCAACAACAACGTCCAGGCTGCACCGAACACCAGCAACGAGACCTATAAGGGATACCGCAATCCGGACAATTTCATCGTCGTCTCGGACGCCTATCCGACCGTCACCGCCATGAGCGCCGATCTGATATTGCCGGCCGCCATGTGGGTGGAGAAGGAGGGCGCCTACGGCAATGCCGAACGGCGCACGCATGTCTGGCACCAGCTGGTCAACGCGCCCGGCGAGGCCCGCTCCGACCTCTGGCAGCTGGTGGAATTCTCCAAGCGTTTTACCACCGACGAGGTCTGGCCCGCCGATATCCTCGACAAGAACCCGGATTACAAGGGAAAGACGCTCTACCAGGTGCTCTACCAGAACGGCAATGTGGACGAATTCCCGCTGACGGACGTCTCGCCCGACTACGAGAACCGCGAGGCCAAGGCCTTCGGCTTCTATATCCAGAAGGGGCTGTTCGAGGAATATGCCCATTTCGGCCGCGGGCACGGACACGATCTGGCGCCCTACGACATGTACCATCAGGTGCGCGGCATGCGCTGGCCCGTGGTCGACGGCAAGGAGACGCGGTGGCGATACCGCGAGGGCTACGACCCCTATGTCAAGCCGGGCGAGGGGCTGAAATTCTACGGGCAGAAGGACGGGCGCGCGGTCATCCTGGCGGTGCCTTACGAGCCGCCGGCCGAGTCGCCCGATGACGAGTTCAATTTCTGGCTGGTGACGGGCCGTGTTCTCGAACATTGGCATTCCGGTTCGATGACGATGCGTGTTCCCGAGCTCTACCGGGCCTTTCCCGGCGCGCGCTGTTTCATGAACGGCGACGACGCCAGGAAGATGGGCATCAACCAGGGGGCGGAAGTGCGCATCCAGTCGCGGCGCGGCGAGATCATCAGCCGCGTGGAAATTCGCGGGCGCAACCGCATGCCGCATGGCGTGATCTTCGTCCCGTGGTTCGACGCCAGCCAGCTGATCAACAAGGTCACGCTCGACGCCACCGACCCCATCTCCAAGCAGACGGATTTCAAAAAATGCGCAGTCAAGATTCTTCCGGTCGTCTGATCAAGAGGCGCGTGTGGGCGATCGCGGCCGTCGCCTTTCTCATGCTCACCGGTACCGTCACGCTCGCGCAGGTCGTGCCCTCGTTGCAGGGCAACGACAATCCGATGGAGAGCAAGGAGGCGAAGCCGGTTCCCAAATGGGTCATCGATGACATCAGGAAGATGCGGAATTATCCGGACCAGCCGCCGATCATCCCGCATTCGATCGAGGGCTACCAGCTGACGGTGAACGCCAACCGCTGCCTTTCCTGCCATCGGCGCGAGCTGACCGAAGGCTCCGGCGCGCCGATGATCAGCGTCACCCATTACATGACCCGCGAAGGGCAGATGCTGGCCGACGTTTCGCCCCGGCGATATTTCTGCACCGCCTGCCACGTGCCGCAGGCGGATGCGAAGCCCCTGGTGCCGAACACCTTCAAGGATATGAGCGAGCTGGGCTTCAAGCCTGCGGGAAGCGAGCAATGATCGGCTGGATAAAGGCGATAGTCCTCTGGTGCTGGCGTTTGCTGAGCACGCCGGCCGCGACCCTCAGCCTGGGTTTCCTGACGCTCGGCGGCTTCGTCGGCGGCGTCATGTTCTGGGGCGCGTTCAACACCGCGCTCGAGACGACCAATACCGAGGCCTTCTGCACGAGCTGCCATGAAATGAAAACGAACGTCTACGAGGAGCTGAGCCGCACGGTTCACTTCTCGAACCGCTCGGGCGTTCGCGCCACGTGCCCGGACTGCCATGTGCCGCACCAGTGGACCGACAAGATCGCGCGCAAGATGCAGGCGTCGAAGGAAGTCTGGGGCAAGATATTCGGGACGATCAACACGCGCGAAAAATTCCTCGACAAGCGGCTGGAACTCGCCGAGCACGAATGGGCGCGACTGAAGGCCAATGACAGCCTGGAATGCCGGAACTGCCACTCGATGGGCGCCATGGACCTGACGAAACAGACCGTGCGCGCCGCCGAGATCCACACGCGATACCTGCTGCCGGGCAAGGCGACCTGCATCGATTGCCACAAGGGCATCGCCCATGAACTCCCAAACATGGAAGGCGTCGATCCGGGCTGGAAGGTGCCGGCGGAGCTGATGGGCAAGACTGCGGATATTGGATGGCATGACCGGGCCATGCTCGTGGCCTATCTCGGCGCAACCGGTGCGGTGGCCGCCCAGGACTGACGGCTGGCGCATTCGCCGGAATCCCTGAGGGCAGGGGATGCGCGGTCCGCTGCACTAACCGCCTGAAAGCGGGCCGATTTTGGGGCGCGAGGGGAACGTTTTCCGCGTCTCCGCGTTTGGGCGATCATGATCTACGGGCAGCCTCTCCCGCCGCCGGCCGTCTCTCCACGGGTTGGCAAAATCATCGAAACCGGTCGCGAGCAGATCCATATGCTCGAAAGCGGAAGCGCAGACGGAAATCCCGTCGTGCTGCTGCATGGCTGCGGCAGTATCGCCGAGGAGGTGATGATGCCGTTTTCGGGCAGCGGGTTCGACATCATCGCGCCCGACAGGCCGGGTTATGGCTTCAGCCAGGCACTGCCCGCCGGTGAGCGCGGCCCGCTTGGCCAGTCCTTCTGGCTGGAGCGCTTCCTGGAGGCGTTGGATCTGGAGGAGGTCGTGCTGGCTGCCCATTCGATCGGCTGCGCGCCGGCGCTGCATCTGGCCGCCCGCCGGCCGGATCTCGTCAAGGGCCTGTTCCTCATCTCGCCCTGCTGCCGGCCCGTTCCCTTCAAGCCGTTCATCGTGCTGCGCAGCGCCATGGCGCCGTTCGTCGGCCCGGTTATCCGCCAACATGTGATTGCCCGCTGGTCGCCCTATTTCCTCGAACGCGGCCTGCGCGCCTCGTCCTATCCCAATCCGGTGACATCGTGGCTTTCTACCCTGCCGGCAATGCATATGGTCAATGCCGCCTCGATCGCCGCCATGGCCGAAGAACTCTGGGCCTTCAACGGCGATATGCAGCCGCTCGAAAGCCTGCCGGCCGATCTGCCGCTCTCCGTCCTCTTCGGGCGCGAGGACCGGATCATCGAGCCCCGCTGGCATCTCGACTGGCTACAGGCGAGGCATTCTGCGGCAAGGATCGAACTGCTCGACGGCGTCGGCCATATGCCGCACCATGTCGCGCCCGATCTGGCGTTGCAGATGCTGGGCGATCTTGCAGGCAAGACGCCGGGCGATCTTGCAGGCAAGACGCCGGACGATCTTGCGGGCAAGACGCCGGGCGATCTTGCGGGCAAGACGCCGGGCGATCTTGCGGGCAAGACGCCGGATATGCGGCGGTGACTGGCTTTTCGCCATGCAAGTGTCGGATCGACTTCACTTACTCGTTTCTACACCATGGCTCCCTTTGACGGGCCAATGTGCAGGACGAAGAGGCCCGCCTGGGCGCTGGCAAGACAGGCAAACAAGAGCGATATCGTCAAATTCATTCACCCGATTTTTCCTGCCGAAGCGAAACCTGGATCGGTTTCTTGCTTATCGCCGAGATGCCAAGCCTCGAACAGCGGGCCGGAGGCGCCTTGCACCGGATCGGTTTCGGGCAACGCGACCTCGGCGATCTTTTTGAGGAGTTCTGCGGTCGCAGCGCTTGTCTGAATATCGGGGTGTTGGCTTGGAGGGTAGGCACCGACCACCTGAAAGTCGCTGCTCGCGCCAAGGTTTTGATGTCCCGTTCCGGCTGGAAGCGCCAGACAATCTCCCGCGTGCAACTCGAGCACCTTACCGGTAGGGCCGCCAATCAGCAGTTTGGCCGTTCCTCTTCCGATCCCAAGCACTTCGTGAGCGCCTGCGTGATAGTGCTGATAATCGAAAACACCATCGCGCCATACACCTTCCCATCCGTGCGATGTGAATAGGCGTGCAAACTCCTCACACCCGTCATCGCAGATAAAGATTTCACGATAGACGATAACCGGAAGCGTCTGGTTGTTAGGCACCCAGTCGCTTTTGTCAAAAAACATCTTTTGCGCTTCCATTCCGTCCTCCACTACAAGAACAGATACAGAATAATAATCCGGCGGAGCGGAAAGCCCTGCACCTGGGCCGGGCGACGCTTCAATCCCGGTGTTCGGGCATGTCTTCGAGCTGGTCCTTGGTCCAGCCCGTCACGGCGTGCACGACGCCGTCCTCATCTCTCATCCAATCGAAATCTTTGAATGGGACGGCGACGGGTTTGGCTCCAATCCCGAGGAAGCCGCCGACGTCTATGACTGCGAGACTGGTTCCGTGAATGTGATCCACCGTTCCAACCTTCTCGTCATTGGCTCCATAGACGGTCGCGCCTTCGAGGTTTACTGGCGTGAGTTCATCCGCTGCCAACCGAACATGATTGCTATGGTCCATGAGATTCCTCCTTTGTCATGTGAGGCATGAACCCCGGCGGTTGGCATTTGTTCCTAGCCTTGGCAGGCCGCACTATCTGTAGCCGCAATGTTGGGGACCAGGGATTGACCGCTTTCAGCCCGGCAGCTTCCAATGGTGACTGCAGGGCGTCCCAAAAAATGATGTCTTACGCAAAGTAAACCAACTTCCAAGAGGCTCGATAGGGGCGGACTTTCTCGTTCGGGGTGCGCACAAGTGCTCGCATTCGTCGTGTTGCTGATTTTCTGGCCGCGGCGATCATGGATCTTTTGCAAAGTCGCGTGAAGATTCAGTCGTGACCGTGGCAAATTCATGCATTGACGCGCTGTCGCTTGTGACCTGCATCGCGCCCGGGTGGCCTGGCGCGGCCGCGCACGGCGCAAAAAAGAGCCCGCCTGGCTAGGGCGGGCCGAAGGTAGCCCTGATCGGGCAGGGGAACATCAAACGGTGGAAAGGACCTCGCCGCTCCAGGCCTCCGGAGTTGCAGGCCGAGGGGGAGCGCTTTCGGCAGCGCGGCGGGCCTGCCGCTGGCCGGCGGCATCGAGCAGCGCGGCGAAAGAGGCAAGGCTGATCCGGTCGGCCCGCAGCAGCTGGCGGATCAGCGGATCTCTCAGCATCTCCGATGCGGTCATCTCATGCATGGCCTGTCCTCCATATCTTTACCTATAGTAGGTTGCCTTTGTAAATAACACATGTCAAGGTAGTGGCGAAAACAAGGCAAGTGCGAGGGGCATTCGAAGGCGGTCGTGGTTATCGTCATCGCTGTTCTCCGTAACCTCTCTGGCAAGATGACGTGCGAGCGGGCTCGAATTCGACAGCCGGTGCGAGTTTTTGTCATTGGGGCGAACACTTGGCTGAAGTCTGCTGTTGCGCCCGAAGCGGACAAGCCAACATCCGCCTGCTATGGCGTTTTTGGTTCAGGACATGGCGAGGAGCGGATGCAAGTTCAGATCAGCTTGGCACAACATGATGATGTAGCGCCTTGGCTTCGGCTGGCTGACGAAGTGGTGCCATTGTTCGGTCCCATGCCCGGTTTCGATGACGTTCTTATCCGGAAGATCGCGCAGCGGCTGGCCTATTGCGCAAGAACCGATGCTGGAGATGGCTGCTTTTTAGGGGGCGTTATCATAGGCGGTAGCGGTACGGAGTATGCCATCCGCTGGCTCGCGGTCTCTACCAACTTTCAGCGGCTCGGCATTGGCAAGCTGCTTGTCGAGGCTGCCATTTCAACCACACCTCCTAAGTCTACTATTCATGTGGATACGTTCGTCGCAGATAGTCCGGGAGCGGGGGCGGCCAGACGGCTGTATGAGCGCTGCGGCTTCATTCCAGGGGGCATCTGGAGAGAGGGTGAAGTCGTCCGCCAACGGTATGTGCGTCGGCCGTATAACGTCCCGCGCTGACGACCGCTCATGTTGCATTGTTGCCATCTGTCACAGCGGTAGTCTTCGAAACGGCACAACGCGTGTGATCAAGGTGAGGCAGACAGCGCTTACGGTCTTCCGAAACCCCTTCCAGGGGCTTTCGTTGCGCTAGCTGAGCTGCGGCCGCATCTGCTGTTGGCCTCGCTAACACCCCGCCCCAAACCCCTCCCCCTTGTGGGGGGTTGGGGAGGGGTTTTGACGAGGCTTTCAGGTGTCCAAGCCGCGATCCGACATGAGGATGGTTCCTCCTACGCCATTGCTACATCTCAAAACGCCCCCTTCAACGCCTCCATAACCACTCTCACAGCCGGCACATCGCTGATCTCGGCGTGGACCACCAGCCATACTTCCCGCCTTAGAGAGGCTTCATCCTCGATACGCTGAAGCCCGTCGCCATCCGACACCGCGAAATCCGGCAGCAGCACCACACCGCCGCCAAGCCTTGCGGCGGCTGCCTGGAACTCCAGAACGGAAGAGCGAATGGTGATCGGCCGGCCGGCGGCGCGTTCGAAGAGGCGCAGTTGCTGCGGCGAGGCGTTCATGCCCTCGTCATAGCCGATGAAGGTCCACTGCGCCTCCGGCACGGTTTCCAGATAGTCCCTCGACGCATAGAGATGGAAGGCGATTTCTCCGAGCTTGGTGATGGCATAATCGCCGGCTTCCGGGCGCGACAGCCGCACCGCGATATCCGCCTCCCGGCGGTTCAGCGAGGCGAGGCGCTTTTCGCCCACCAGCGTGATCTCGACGCCCGGATGCGCCCGCCGGATGGCGGTTACGGGTTTTGCAAGAAGCACGCTCGACAGCGCCGGCGGGGCGCTGATCCGCACATGGCCGCGCGTCTCCGTGGCGCTTGCGCGGCCGAGCTGCTCGATCACCGCCGTCTGCTCTGCGACGAGCGCTGCGTGTCTTCCAACCTGCTCGCCGTCTGCGGTCAGCACGATGCGCCGCCCGCGGCGGTCGACGAGCTTGCGGCCGAGATTTTTCTCCAGCGCGGTGACGCGCCGGCTGATCGTGGCGTGCTCGACGCCGATCTGCCTTGCCGCGCCGAGGAAGGTGCCCGCCTGCGCCAGCGCCAGGAAATGCCTGAGGTCGTCCCAATCTATCTGTGTGAGTTTGGCTATTTGTGTGAATTCCTTCCCAATCCTTGTGCGACAATAGGGAATTTTCACCCACAAGGCTACGGGCTAATTTGCTCGCATCAAGTTGCTCCATCGAGGAAAACGACCGATGCCCGACCAGATTGTCCTACTGAACGCCCCCGGCGACGTCACCCAGTTCCGGCTGCAGGATCAGCCGTCAAAGTCCCCCGCTGCCGACGAGATCAAGATCCGCCATCAGGCCGTCGGCACCAATTTCCTCGATGTCTATCACCGCAAGGGGCTCTACGCGCTGCCATCCTATCCCGCCGTCATCGGCGTGGAGGCCGCAGGCGTGGTTGAAGAGGTCGGTGCCGATGTTTCCGGCTTCAAACCGGGCGATCGCGTCGCCTATGGCGGCCCGCCTGCCGGGGCCTATTCGTCTACCCGCGTCATTGCGGCGGAAAGGGTGATTGCACTTCCCGATGCGGTCTCCGCCAAGGTGGCCGCAAGCTCGCTGCTCAAAGGCATGACGGCCTATATGCTGCTGAGGAAAGTCACCAATGTCGGGCAGGGCAGCACCGTGCTGATCCATGCCGCCGCCGGCGGGCTCGGCAGCATCCTGGTGCGATGGGCGAAATCGCTTGGCGCCACCGTCATCGGCACGGTCAGTTCGCCGGAAAAGGCGGCCCTTGCCACCTCCTATGGCGCCGATCACCTGATCATCGGGCGAGGGGCCGATATCGTCGCCGAAGTGAAGCGGCTGACCGGCGGCAACGGCGTCGACATCGCCTATGACGGCATCGGCGGCGACATGCTGCTGAAGAGCATCCGTTCCGTCCGCCCCTTCGGCACGGCGATCACCATCGGCCAGGCCGCCGGTCCCATTCCGCCCGTTGCCGTGGAAGAGCTTCGGCCCGGCAAGTCGCTCTCGCATCCGAGCATCATGGCCTGGTGCGCCGATGCCGGCCGATACCGCGAGGCCGCGGAGGCTGCGATATCAGCGATGGAGCGCGGCATCGTCTGCGAGATCGCTGCGGAATACGGGCTGGCGGATGTTGCCAAGGCGCATGAGGAAATGGAAACGGGACGGTCGGCCGGGAGCATATTGCTGCTGCCATGATCGGTGAACCGTGCCCCATGCGATGATTCGCGCATCGCCGGTTTTCTACCGGCCGCTGCATCCTGGGGGCTGTTTATACCGGCATTTGTGGAGCCGGAAATTGCTGTGCGATCGAATGATCGCAGAAGTTTCAACCAGCCCCGACTTATCCGAAAATGGAGCAGATTAGATGTTTAGTTAATACTAAATTATCGATGCGATGTGAGATTTTATATCGGCCGGCGAGCTGGTCATTTCAGGTCACTTCGATAGGAGACTCGCATGAAACGTCCAAGCATCAAGCAGGCCCTCATTCTGAAGCTGTCGATCATCAGCATTTTCGTTATCGGCCTATCCTATATTTCGCTGAGCACGATCTCCACGATCAGCTCGCATGCGGAGCAGATCGGTCACTTCTGGATGCAGCGGCTCGTGACGGCGCGCGAGATCAAGGGCAGTTTCCTCGAACTGCAGCTGGCTTATGCCGATTTCCTCCTGGATACGACAGCCGAAGACCAGAGCGCCGGCAAGCAAGGGATCGCCGCTGCAGCCACCTCCGTCGACCAGTTCGTTCTCGACTATGAAAAAGGCGTTCGCACCGAGCGGGGGCGTGAACTGATCAATCAGATCAAGCCGGAAATTTCCAAATTCCGCGACATGGCGGACGAGATGGTCGCCTTGCAGACCAGCGGCAAGGCGTCGGATGCCGCGCGCCTCTTCAAGGAAACGATGGAGCCGCAGGCCGATGTCGTGAATGCCCGCGTGGCCGATCTCGTTGCGTTCATCCTCAATCAGGCGGAAGGCTTCGTGGACGCTAGCGGTGCCTCGGCGAATTCGGCCTTCACGCTGACAGCGGTGATCGCGGCGCTTGCGGTGACGATTGCCGTGGCCGGTATCGTGTTCGCAATCCTCGGCATTGCCACTCCGATCCGCAGGATCGCATCCGCGATGGGCCGTTTGTCTGCCGGAGATCTCGACAGCGATATCCCCTATGCCGGTCGTGCCGACGAAGTCGGTGACATGGCAGGTGCCGTCGAAGTCTTCCGGCAGAATGCGCTCAATGTCGTCAAGCTCGAAAGGGAAGCTGCCGCAACGCGGAGCGAAGCCGAAGCGGCGCGCGCAGCGGCCCAGCGGCGGGCCGAGCGCGAGGCGGAGCAGTTGCGTTTCGCAACGACGACGCTGGGTGAGGGGCTGCGGCGTCTGGCGGCAGGCGACATATCCTTTCAGCTTTCCGAGCAATTTGCGGCGGAATACGAAGCGTTGCGCGAGGACTTCAACGCGTCGCTGCGCCAGTTGGGAACAACGATCGGCGCCGTGCTTCAGACCGTGCACAGCATAGACAATGGCACCAGCGAGATCGCATCGGGTGCCCAGGATCTGTCGAAGCGGACCGAACAGCAGGCAGCCTCTCTCGAAGAGACGGCGGCGGCGCTGGACGAGATTACCTCGACCGTCTCGACCGCGACCAAGCGGACCGAGGAAGCCCGTCACGTGGTAAGGGAAGCCAATGCCAGCGCTCAGCATTCGGCGAGCGTAGTGTCGGAAGCCGAGCAGGCGATGCGCCGCATCGAAGGCAGTTCGCAGCAGATTTCGAACATTATCGGCGTGATCGATGAAATCGCCTTCCAGACGAACCTTCTCGCATTGAACGCGGGCGTCGAGGCGGCCCGCGCCGGCGAGGCAGGCAAGGGTTTCGCCGTCGTGGCGCAGGAGGTCCGGGAGCTTGCGCAGCGTGCCGCGCAAGCGGCGAAGGAAATCAAGATCCTCATCCAGCAGTCGTCGGCTGAAGTGGAGAATGGCGTGAAACTCGTTCTCCAGACCGGAACGTCGCTTAAATCGATCGGCGAGTATGTCGCGCAGATCAACCAGGTCATGGACGCCATCGCGACCGCGGCACGTGAACAGTCGACCGGACTTGCGGAGATCAACACCGCCGTCAACCAGATGGATCAGTCGACACAGCAGAATGCGGCGATGGTCGAACAATCGACCGCTGCCGTCGCCTCACTATCTTCGGAAGCCGGCCGTCTGCGCGACCTGGTCAACCAGTTTCAGCTGGAGGGCAATTCGAGGGGAGACGTTCACAGGCGCAACGCTCGATCAGTTGAAACCGGAATCGTCGATTTGGCGGCGGCCCGCCGCGTCACGCAGCGGTGAACCCTGTGAACAAATAACGCGGTGACTCCGTGGCCGCCCGTCAAGCCGCCTCATAGCGGCAGGCCGGCGGCAGCGCCGCTTTGGGCCTTGGCGAAGAACCTGTCGCAGGAAATCCGGCAGTACGTCTTTGCCCGGCTCGAACAGCGGTGTCGTATCGCAACGCGATACGACATACCCGCCGTCTGCTTCCTTGGCTTCATCACGCTCGCAAGCATGATGATCCGCTTCAATGATCAATTCGATCTCACCGTTTTGCTGGCGATCAGCATCACGAGTTCTTCCGAGGCATCCGCGAGCGCCAGCGCCAATTCCGCTGCCGACCATCCGCGGTCCTGCAAATTGCTGAGCATTCCCATCATTGCGATTTCGACTTCCCTTCTGCAGTTCGAAGTCGGCTTCAATTCGATGTGGTTCTGGTTGTCGGTAGTGATCATCGTAGCCTCCGTTTGCCACCTGAGAGTTCTCTAAATCGGTAGGACGGGGTTGCGCGTAAGCATCGGGCTCATACGCATCGACAGTGGCGCCTCAACTTGCGCGCAACCCCTCGCTTCGTCTCACTTGGCCTCGCCAACGATCGCCTCCGTCCCCAGCTGGGAGACGAGAAGGCCTAAGCCGCCAGTTGTAAAAAGTCTTTTTCGGCGGCGGCCGATGTGGGACGAAGAGTCTTCGTAACAGGCCGAAGCCTATGCCCAACACACACGAATATTGCTCGGATAGTTCACGACTACCTCCCGGTATTCTCATGTTTTTTTTGAATTTTTGCCGCTTCACCTGGGATTGCTGCCGTCTTTGCGGAGCGCTGGCAGGTGAAATATTCCGGTTTCTTCCGTCTTCGTTCAGGAGTTAACCGTGCCTATTTAGATACAGGCATAGGACGCAATTGTCGTTATCCGCGCGTCCTGAAAATTATCGTTCCGTACATTTCTGCTGGAATGAGAATATGATAAACAACTTATGGGCGTGGCTGCCTGCCGATTCCGGGCTGAAGCGGATTCCGGGCGGCCATTTGCCATAAAGACGATTGTTCACTCTCAAGTCCGACGGCTCGGTTGGGTCGGCTGATACGCTGGAGGGACTGGATGGCTGCGGATTCCGGATCTGGAGATGACCCCGCTTCAGGGCAGGGGTGGCCGGCCCACCTGGAGCGGCGGCGCTGGCCGCGCGAGCCGGGCATGGAGAAGGAGCGGCGCCAGGATGTTGCGCCTGCGCTGCAGCCGGTGCGTTTCTCGACGAAAGATCTGCCGCCGAAAGACCAGTTCCAGGCTTGGCGTGCCCATATGGCGCCGCTCGTGGATGTGCATCTGCCGGACGGAAAATCCCTCGACGACGGGTTTCTTGCCGAACAGACCGGCTGGCATCTCGGCAACATGCTCCTCGTCCAGCAGCACACTGAGGCCCATAGCTACATCCGCGATCAATCCATGCTCCGTTCGAGCCCGATAGACCATTGGAACGTCGGCCTGCTTCGCAGCGGCCGGATCTGGACCGAGGTCAGCCGTCACGTCACGGAAACCGGTGCCGGCGAGGTGTTTTTCAGATCTCTCGGGTATCCCTATCGGGGGCGGATGACCGATTGCGTCTCCGTGCTGGTCTTCCTTCCCTATGAACTGCTGGCCATGGATGCAAGCATCCTCCAGGGTGCCAACAATACGCTTCTGTCCGGCAGCCTGGCCGACTTGCTCGTCAGCTATATCGCCGGTCTGGAAACGAAGCTGAGCAACCTGACGGCTGGCGAAGTGCCGCGGATCATACAAACGATCGCCGATATGGTCGTTGCCTGTGCTGCCTCATCCATAAGGTCGGATACGGGTCAAACGCAGACCGGCATGGGAGTGATGGAGCGGGCGCATCGCTACATTCACCTCAACCTGCAATCAGACAATTTGACGCCCGACGCCATCTGCCGCGCCTTGGGCATCTCGCGCACGCGGCTCTACCAACTATTCGAAGCGAGTGGGGGAGTGCTGAATTATATCCGCAAACAGCGACTGCTGCAGGCCTATGCTGACCTTAGCAACCCGGCCGACAACAGGCCGATCTCCGAGATTGCGGAGGCGGCCGGTTTCGCCGTCGCCGCCAATTTTACCCGCGCTTTCAGCCACGAATTCGGATTGAGCCCGCGTGAAATCCGAAAAACCGTGGCAACCGAGCGCCCGGCTGTTCTGGCTCAGCGTTCCACCCGGCATCATGGCACAACGATCGGCGACTGGCTGACGCTTGCGGGCTGATATCCGCGCCGGGCGGGATGCCGGTGGTCACAAAGCTGCCGCTCAATCGTCAGCAAATTGCCCCGCCATCGCCGCATCGTGCCCTCTTGACAGTCCATCGTTGCGACCTCGCCGGCCTCCAGCGGCTGAGCGATCGACCGAGGCGGTCCTGCTGCCGATCACATCATGCACGTAAAAAGGAATGACTATGATCACTCGCTACACACCTGTCGCAACGATGACCGCTGCGGTCTTCAGCCTGCTTGCTCTCAGCCCGGCATCCGCCGAGGACACGGCCCAGGCGCAACAGCAGCCACCGGCACAGGGCCAGGCGCCGATGCAGGGGCAGGCGGGCGGCAATGGTGCAGCCGCGCCCGTCAGCGATCAGAAGATCGAGGCCTTTGCCGTTGCCTATCTGCAGGTCGACAAGGTCAGGAAGGAATATTCGGCCAAGATCGGCGCGACGAAGGACGAGGCTGCGAAGCAGAAGCTGCAGGAGGAAGCCAAGAAGCAGATGGTCGACACCGTCGAAGCCTCCAACGACATCTCTGTCGAGGAATACTCGTCGATCCTGACGGCCGCACAGAGCGACCCGGCTCTCGCCAAGAAGGTTCTGGAAAAGATCGGCACCCCGCCGCCGGCGCAGCAGCAGCAGCAGCAATAAGGCTGCCCACTTCTGCATAATCCTCAAATCGGAGAGGATTACACAGCGATCACCGGGTCAGGGGCAGCGCGATCCTGGCCCGGCTCCCTCGATCGCCGCTTGAGTATCGCGCTTTGCGCCTTTGGTCATCATGACGATCCGCCGACATCACTCGTCTGCTTAGCTCACGGCATGGCCTCCGCAATCCGCAACAGGGCCGAATATATGATCCCGGGATCATCGGGTGCAACGGCGTCTCGGACCAGGCCTTCGGCGCTGGCGACGATCTCATGAGCCGCACGCAATGCCGAGCGCCCATCCGGCGTGAGTTCGGTCGTCAGGACCCTGCCGTGGACCGGGTGGGCCGTTCGCTTGATGAGGCCGTCGCGTTCGAGTGTCGCTATGATGGACTGCATCGTCTGCGGCGTTACGAAGGCCCGCCGGGCAAGCTCCGCACTTGACAGGCCCGCGCTGACCTCAAGCCCCGCCAGGACCGAATATTGCGGGGTCGTCAATCCGATGTTTCGAAGTTCGGTGTCGAGATGGCCCCGCAGCGCCTGTTGCGCCCGCTTCAGCGCATATCCAAGCGAGCGATAGGTATCATCAACAGGCGGGTCAATCAGGCTGGACATATCAGGGTCCTTATATTATATCAGGCCCCTGACGATACTGCGTCAGCTATAAAAAGGAAAGATCGCTCATGCCTCGCCTCATTGGACCGGATTTCATCGGAATACAGACAAAGGATCTGGAGGCCGCACGGAGCTTCTATCAAGAGATTGTCGGGCTTACGCCATCTGCAAAAGCCCCTCCGGGCGCGGTTGTTTTCGAAACGCACCCCATCCCATTTGCCGTCCGCACACCGATCGCGGAGTTTGACGAGACGGAGAAGCTCGGGGTTGGCATCGCGATCTGGTTCGGCTGCGACGACGCTGACGAATTGCACGCTCATCTGTGCGAGCGCGACGTGCGGATAGCTTTCCCGCCAAAGGACGGTCCGTTCGGACGCTATTTCGCCTTCGTCGATCCATTCGGCTATACGATCACTGCCCATACCGTCCCGACAAGGTAACAGAAGCCGTGTCCACACAGATGATGTGACCCTGACGATCGCGGCTGGAAGGGCCTCATTCCCGAGATCCAGGGCCGTTGTCTCGGACCTTGTCTATTGGATTGATCGCTGCGAGCGATATGGAACCATCGGCCTGACCGCGTGTGGCTCCATACGGACACCTGGGATCATCCGAAAGCAAAGGCCACCGATGAGCGCATCGGCTTCAAGGCTATGCCGAAGTCTGGGAAGACTTTCCGGACTGACCCAAGCCGTGGGCGATCGCAGGCAGCGGCAACGGGGCAGGGTGCGTGCCCTTGAAGAGCACGCACAGGATCAATCGACGATCAGTGAAAACCGCCGGCGGCCGTCACTCGCTCGCCGGTCAGCCAGCCGGCATCTTCCGAGGCGAGGAAAACTGCGATCCTGGCGATGTCATCGGGCTGGCCGATGCGCCCAAGCGGCGTCTGGGCTACGGCGGTGTGCTCGAAATCCGATCCGATGATGCCTGCCGTATGCGCGCCTTCGGTCTCGACCATGCCGGGGAGGATGGCGTTGACGCGGATCTTGCGCGGGCCGAGCTCCTTGGCAAGCACGCCAGTGATGGCGTCCACCGCTCCCTTGGTGCCGGTATAGACGGCGGTGGCGGGCGGGGCGAGGCTGGTAACCACGGAGGAAATGTTGATCACGCTGCCGCCCTCGCCAATGTGCTTGACGGCGGCCTGAGTGGTCAGCAGCAGTCCGAGCACGTTCACGTTGAACTGGCGGTGATAATGTTCCTCGGTGATCTCTTCGATTGTTGCGAATTCGTAGACGCCGGAATTGTTGACCAGCACGTCGAGGCGGCCGAATTCCCTGATTGCGGCGTCGACCAGCCCCTGTGCCTGTTCCGCCTTCGAAACATCTCCCTGGACCGCGACAGCCTTGCCGCCGGCGGCAGCGATCGCCTCGACGACGGCGTCCGCGCCAGCCTTGCTCGAGGCGTAGTTGACCACCACTTTTGCGCCTTCAGCGGCGAGCGCCTTGGCAATCGCAGCGCCGATCCCCTTGGAGGCCCCTGTCACCACGGCGACTTTTCCAGCAAGCTTAGACATATCAGTTCCTTTCGACCCGGAGTGCCGCCGGGAGTGACGGCTTAGTTCCGTAGTTCAGAAATTCGGAACTGTTGATCGAGATATCAAGTGGCCCTATATAAAATTTCATGAGACCGCTCTTTCACCCAGCCATCGAGGATTTGAAGCCGGAGGCGATCCTCTATGCGCTCTCCGATCCCGAGCGTGTGGCGATCTTCGCGCAGATCGCGGGCGTCGGCTCCAGCGGCACGTGCACTGCGCTTGCCAATCTCGGCGGGCGCGTCATTCCCAAATCATCGCTGTCGCAGCATATGAAGGTGCTGCGCGAGGCGGGCCTCATCCGCGGCGAGCGTCAGGGCGTGGAGATGCGCAATCATTCGCGCTGCCAGGAAGTGGATCAACGCTTTCCCGGTCTGATCGCGGCCATTCTCAATGCTTATGGGCGACCGCCGGGGGACGCGAACGCAGGCTGACCGCCTGATCACGTCGCTGTCTGTCGGTCGCAAGCGACTTTCAAGGCAAGTCAGACGGTCTATTTCTTGTGATTGCCTGCAAAAGCGGCCGTCAAGCCAAGGCCGATGTAGACGAAGCCACTAACCCAGCGTTCAGCCTTGAGTTAGACGGGCCCGCGCTTCAGCCAGTTTGCCGGCCGTGCCGGCAGATGAACCTGTGGTTTGGAGCCCTAATCGGCCATGGACCGGTTCAGTCAGTCGGCGAACCTGACAGGACCGACATGGGCGGGGTGACGCGGCAGCAATGTGTCGTCGTTGAGCTCGACGCCATAGTAGCGGGCGGTCTCGTCGGTGATCACCGGGCGCATGTCTTCGTTGGCGGCGACGAGCATGCGGGCGATTTCATCAAGGGCGAACCGCTCCGGCCCGGCTATTTCCACCGTATCGTTCAGCGGAGGTTCCAACGCCAACCGCGTGAGCACATCGGCAACATCGTCGGCAGCGATGGGCCGCACGGAGGCGGAAGGAAGCCGGATACCGTCACCGTCCGCCGCCATGTCGATCACGCCGCTGAGGAACTCGAAGAACTGCGTCGAGTGGACGATCGTATAGGGCCGACGGGCCGCCCTGATGAGGTTCTCCTGCACCATCTTGGCGCGGAAATAGTCGCTCTCGACAAGGCGAGGGGTCCCGACGACCGACAGGGCGAGATAGTGGCCGACCTCGGCATCTGCGGCGGCGGCCAGCAGGTTTCGGGTGGATGTCCTGAAGAACTCCAATGCGGAGTCGTCTCCGAACGATGCCGCGTTCGTGACGTCGATGACGGCGTCCGCTCCCGTGAGCGAGGTTCTTAGGCCTTCCCTCGTCACGCTGTTGACCCCGAAAGTGGGGGAGGCGAGGACGACTTCGGTCTCCGCCTGTCTGAGGCTTTCAACGAGACGCGTTCCGATGCGCCCGCTTGCTCCCATGACCGTTACTTTCATCGATCCGCTCCGTGTCTTCGTTGCGATCCTCAATCGCAACGATCAAAAAGTCGGGACGATGCCGGCAGTTCGGCCGACACCGCGAAATTCGGCGCTTGGAGGCCTGATGTCATTTTACCGGCATCACTGCCGGAACGTCCTTTTTCTTGACCAGCACGACGATGAACTTCGCCGGTTTCGTCTTGCTCGCGTTACGGCTGATCAGGTGAATGTCGGAAGGACCTTCGTAGAACGTGTCGCCCGGAGACAAGGTAACCTCCTTTCCTCCTTTGACCTGCATCACAACCGAGCCCTCGAGAACGTAGGCGAACACGTCCGCCTCATGCTTGTGAATCGGCGAGGAGCCTCCCGGTCCGTATTCGACCGAAAGCACAAGCCCCTCCTTGCCCGGATAGTCCGGAAGGTCTTTGCTCATGAGCGATGTTACTTTTGCAGCCTCGTCGGCGGCCACAGCCAAAGTGCCGGAGAGACAGATGCTGGCTGAGACCAGCAATGCTGACAGCGCAGAATTCATTGTCGTAACCCTCTTGGTTGCAGTTGCGAAATACGTTTCGGGGTAGCAAGCCTTAGGCTAGCCGGGCTGCTGGGACAGGCGAAACCAATCTGCAAAGCCGATCTTGCCGAGCCTCGCACCCGTGTCGGGTACGAGCGAGCGGTCGTCGAGCTCCGACCCGAAATAGCGCGCGTGAACATCCGCCTCGACCGTGCGCGGATCATGGATCGCCTTCAGGTAACGGCCGATGATCTCGTTCATGGGGAAGCGCTCCGGACCTGCGATTTCGATCATCCCGTTGACCGGTCTTGCAAGGGCAACGTCCGCCACGATGTCGGCAACGTCGTCAGAGGCTATCGGCTGGAAGGCGGCGGGAGACAGCCGCGCGACAGTCCCGACGGTGGCTTCGTCGGCGATGCCTTTCAGGAACTCCATGAACTGGGTCGAATGGATGATCGTGTATGGGATGGACGATCCCTTGATGAGCCTCTCCTGGGCAAGCTTGGCCCTGAAATAGCCGTTCTGCGGCAGCCGTTCCGATCCCACGATGGAGAGAGCGATATGGTGTTTTACGCCGGCGTCGCGTTCTGCGGCGAGCAGATTGCGGCTCGATGTCTCGAAAAAGTCCAGGACCGCCTGGTCTTCCCAGGACGGCGAGTTTGAGAGATCGACGACCACGTCGGCCCCGGCCAGCGCGCTCGCCAATCCTTCCCCGGTGATGGTGTTGACGCCGGTTTTCGGGGATGCGGCCAGTACCTCGTGGCCCTTGTCGCGCAGACGCGCTGCGGTCTTCGATCCGATGAGGCCGGTGCCTCCGATAAGGACGATTTTCATAATGGGTTCTCCTCCCGCGGCCCTCTTGGGCCGGAGTTCCAGATTGCGATCGCGAAAGCCGACACAGCCGCGAGAAATTCCGTGCTTGGATCAAGTGAAACACATCGACTGTCGTCGCCACGCTCGGCTTCGGCCGAGGGGAGGCTCGCATCGCGGGGGTATATTGTTCCCATATGAGATCGGGGGCAACCATAATTGGCCAGGTGCAGAGGCGCTCGATCGAGCAAGATCGCTGCAGCGCTCGGTCCCCTTGCGTGTCGCTCATCCTTGCGCTATAAACTGAACCACATGGTTCAGTATTCAAAAGCTCGTCTCGATGCCTCGTTCGCCGCGCTCTCGGACGCCACCCGGCGCGGCATTCTCGTGCGGCTCGGGCGTGGGGACGCTTCGATCACGGACCTTGCCGAGAAGTTCCACATGACGCTGACGGGCATGAAGAAGCATGTCGGCGTCCTGGAGCAGGCGGGGCTCGTGACCACGGAGAAGGTCGGGCGCGTGCGCACCTGCAGGCTCGGTGCGCGCCGGCTGGAGGAGGAGGCGGCCTGGATCGAGAGCTATCGCCAGCTCTGGGACGCGCGCTTCGACGAATTGGACAAGGTTATCGAGGAATTGAAACAGAAGGAGAAGGACGATGGAGAGTAAGCCTGCCCCTATGAAGAACCCCACGACGGTGGAACGAACGTCCGAGCGTGAGCTCGTCGTTGTCAGAACCTTCAACGGCCCGGTACATATCGTGTTCGAGGCGTGGACCAAGCCCGAGCTTTTCATGCGGTGGTGGGCGCCGAAGTCGATCGGCGTGCCCATACTTTCCTGCAGCATGGATGTTCGCGTCGGAGGTGGCTACCGTATTGCGTTTGGCCACGATGCCTCGAGCGCCATGGAATTCTTCGGCAAGTATCTCGAAGTGATACCGAACGCGCGCCTGGTCTGGACGAATGAGGAAAGTGACGACGCTGCCATCACCACGGTGACCTTCGAGGAAAAAGGCGGCAAGACGCTGCTGGTGCTGCACGAACTCTATCCCTCGAAGGAAGCGTTCGACGCCAATTCCGGGGCGGAGGGCGGGCTGCCCGAGCAGTTCGAGCAACTGGACGAGCTTCTCGTCGCGCTCGGCGCGGGAGGGGCCTGACGTCGTCCAAGGTCGCGCCGCTGGGCTCGACCCGCCCTGCGGACTACCTCAGGTGAGGAGGGTTTTGAGAAGGCCGTGGCGCCCGGAGCCCCCTCATCCGCCCTTCGGGCACCGTCTCCCCCGGGGGAGAAGGAGATCGGGGAGCCGTCGCGGGTGAGGTTGAGGGTCAGACCGCCTCGCCATCTCCAAGCTGTGCGAACGAGGCGAGCAGGCCGGCTGCGACGGCAAGGTCGGGCGTTTCGAAACCTTCGGTGAATTCGTTATAAACAGGTTGCAACATCTTGCGTGCATCATGTTCCCGCGACCGGACGCGCCAGAGCATTGCGAGATCGCAGGCTGATCGCAATCGCCATGACAATGCACCGATTTCCCGGGCCACCGCCATCGACTCGATGAGGAGCGTCTCCGCCTCGTATGGCCGGACCTCGGCCTTCAGAATGGAGGCCCGGATGCGCAAAAGCTCTGGAACGCACCATTGCTCGTTCTGCGTATAGGCGCAATCGAGCGCTTCCCGGATGGTGGCGGCGGCGTCCGCCAGGCGGCCATACTTCGCCAATGCCTCCGCAAAGCCGCCGAGATAGAAGGGGAACCTTGCCAGATGTCTTATGGCGCGAAACTCCTCGACAGCTTGCTCGAGCAGCCCCAATCCTTCTGCCGCCGTATCGTCCTGAGCGCATGCCGCCGCACCGCGGCAGAAGATGGCGACCGGCCGCCAGATGACGATGCCATGCCGGACGATTTGATCGTCGAGCATCGCGGCAAAACGGCCACATTCCTGATAGCGCCTGCTCAGAAGGAAGGTGAGGCTCGCCCATGCAAGCGCATTGCTCAGCGAAAGTTCGTGCCCGGTCTTTCGCGCGAGCGCGATCGTCACCTCCGCAGTGCGCGCGGCTGTGTCGGGTAAACCCGTAAGCCACTGTATATGCGACAGGATATTGCCGACATCGACGTTCCTGTCGTACAGGAAACGCGCGAAGCGCGGGTCGTTGGAATCTTTCAGATAGTTTCCATAAAAGCGTTCAATGCGTTGCCGGGCGCCGTCAAACCGGGCGATGAAAAGGTCGGCCACGGCCAAATGCGTTTCGCCCGCCGGCAACGCGGAAGGGTCGGCCCCGGCGGCGACCGAAACGAAGGTCTCAAGCGTCGCAATCCCGGCATCGTGTTCGCCGCCGAACAATTGGTATGTGCCGATCAGCCGCAGGCAACGGAGTTGATGGTCGATATCGCCGATCCGAACTGCAATTTCCAACGCTCGTTGCATAGCGTCCATGGCGGGGGATATGGCGCCGCGCATGAACATTGTCACGCCTGCGAGCGACACCTGAAGCTGCATCTCGGCGGCCGTCCCGGCAAGCCCGGCTGCGTCCAGTTCCTCAAGCGCCCGCGAGACGTGAACGCGGCATTCCTCAGTAAGAGAGAAGTGGTTCCAGAGCAGGCATCCCGCGACGGAGAGGCGGGCGTACAGCGATCCGTCCGCGGCAATGCCTCCGGCCCAGTCCAGCGCCGAGCGCAGGTCGTCGAGGACGCCTCCATAAGCATGTGCCCAATCGGGGGCCGGACGTGAGGCCCACTCGCTCGCAGCGCGCTCCAGAACCGCACAAATATGCTCCGCATGCCGACGGCGGACTGGCTCTTCCTCGCCGCTCAATTGCAGTCGTTCGAGACAGTATGCACGCGTCGTCTCCAGGAGGCGATAAGCAAGCTTGTCGGCAGCCACGTCCATCGAAAGCAGAGACTTTGCGACGAGGCTGGCCACGTCATCGATTATCCGCACCCGCTCGAGACCCTCATCGGCGACGGCGCAGGCCGCATCGAGACTAAACGAACCGGAAAAGACCGATAGCCGGCGAATGACTGTGCATTCGCTCTGCGAGAGAAGATCGTAACTCCACTCGATCACCGCCGTCAGTGTGCGATGGCGCTCGGGGCCGGCGCGATGCCCGCTCAGCAGGCGAAATCGATCGTCCAGATGGGCGAAAAGTCCGTCCAATCCGAAAGAATCGACACGCGTCGCCGCAAGCTCGATCGCCAGCGCGAGACCATCGAGCCGCCGGCAGATTTCCGCGACCGTCAGCGCGTTGGCGTCGCTCAGTTCGAACGACTCAAGCCTGTCGGTCGCGCGGTCTACGAAGAGTTGAATGGCAGGATACCTGAGCGCTTCCGCTGCGTTCAGATCAGACGAAGGAGGCGGCGCGCCAAGCCCCGGCAGCCTGCGGACGCGTTCGCCCCTCACGCCAAGCGGCTCCCGGCTGGTAGCGAGGATCCTGACGCAGGGCGCTTCAGCCAAGATTCGGTCCGCACAGAAGGCTGCCGCCTCGATGATGTGTTCGCAATTATCGAACACGAGGAGCATCTCACAATCGCGGAGATAGCTGCCCAACGCAGCGAGCAGGTTGGCGGAGTGCGTTGCCAGACCGATCGCAGCCGCGACGGCATTGGGCACGAGCGAAGAATCCTTCAACAGCGCCAGATCGATCAGCCAGACGCCGTCCCTGAAAGACCCGAGCGCCTGCTCGGCGGCGGCCAGCGCAACCGTCGTTTTTCCGACGCCGCCGGCACCGACGATGGACACCAGCCGGGAGGCATCCAGATCGCGCCTGATGGCCTCAATCGCATCAGTTCTCCCGAAGACCCTCGTTGTCGCGATCGGCAAATTGTGGCTGCGCATCGCCGCCGCCGTCGAGGACGGCGCGAGGACGGGCGATTCATCGACCTGAACCGGCGCAATGAACCGATAGCCCCGCCCTGTGACAGTCGCTATGTATTGCGCGGTCCCAATACCATCGCCGAGGGCTCGCCTCAGGGCAGCCATGTTGACCTTGAGGTTGCCATCATCGACGACGATGTTCGGCCAAACCCGCGCGATCAATTCGCGCTTGTTCACGAGTTCGCCCGGGCGCTCGACGAGGGTTGTCAGGATGTCCAGCGCGCGGCCTCCGATCCGGACAGGGGCGTCGCCTTGCAAAAGCAGCTGGCGCTCGGGAATGAGCACGAAAGGCCCAAAGGAGAAGGACCGGGAAAGCTGCTCGGCAAGGTCGCTCGTCACGATCTTTTTCCTTCGACGAAGGCGGCCGAACCAAAGAGAAAGTCTCGCCGTCCTCGTCATCGAAGAGCTGGCGTGGCTCGGAGCGGCTCCCAACACGATTTTACCATAATTAACCGACGGCAGATTGCAATCGCATGTAGACTGGCTGCGTAAGTAAAGATCCCGGCCCCCCCCAGCATTGATAGTCCTGCGTACTGGGCGTGGCCTTGATTGGCTCGGAAGAAATACAGTGGCTGCCCAGGCGGCCAAGTATTTAAGATGCCAGTAATAGAATTCGGCGGCGCCGATGTCTTTGTCGCGCTCGAAGATGCTCGGGCTCGGGCAGGCTGTGAACTTGGCATTCAAGCACGAGTGAGGGGCAGGGACCAAGTGTCCGGCAAGGCCTAGCTGCGGTGACGCGAGGCGGAACGGGACAGGATTGTCGCCAGGCCGTTTCACGCGTCGCTGCCCAGAGGCGCAGGAAAGCACATGACCTCAAAACGAGCGAGGTCGCCTTCATGGGGACTGCGACGGGATTGCGGAACGACCGCAGCCCGAATCCTGAACGCATCGTCATTCAATTAGGGGGAAGTCATGACAAAACATGTCCTTTTCATCGTGACCAACGCAGCCGTGATCGGCCCGCACAGTCGCAAGACCGGCTTCTTTTTCGCCGAGGTCGCTCATCCTTTCGACGTGCTCGACAAGGCCGGGATCGCAATCGAGTTTGCCTCTCCCGCAGGCGGATGGACGCCGTATGACGCGTATGACGAGAAGGACCCTGCTCAGAAGGGATTTCTCGAGAGCAATGCCTTCCGTCGCCTCAATCACAGTCGCAAGCTCGCCGAGGTGGACGCCGCAGACTACGACGCCATCCTGATCCCCGGCGGTCTCGGGCCGATGGTCGATATCCAGCGCAACGCTGATGTCCAGAGGGCTGTCGTGCGCGCCTGGAGCACGGACAAGCTGGTGAGCGCTGTTTGTCACGGTCCGTGCTCGTTGCTCGGCGTGAACCTCGGTGATGGCACGCCATTCGTGCGTGGCAAGAAGCTCACCTCCTTCTCGAAGAAGGAGGAATATGACTATGCCCGAGATGACGTGCCCTACGAACTCGAGGACGCATTGAGGGCGGAGGGCGCCGAGTATTCCTCTGCGTCCAACTGGGAACCTCACGTTGTCGTCGATGGCCGCCTCATCACCGGCCAGAATCCCGCCTCGGCAGGACCGCTGGCAAAAGAGTTGCTCGCTGCTCTGAAGGATCGGGCGTGATGGGTCACATCCAAGAGGGGAATGAACCATGTCCCCGCGCGTGAAGACCGTGGGGATTCTGACCGGGCGTCCCGGTAAGGCATCCGAACTCGGAGCGCTTCTTTCCGCAATGCGGGTGCACAGCCGCGCCGAGCCCGGAAATCTGCGGTGGGATATCTGGCGAGACAAGGCCAATCCCGACCGCTTCGTGCTCGATGAGCTTTATGTCGACGAGGCGGCGGTCGCCGCGCATCGCGATACGCCGCACTTCAAGGACTATTCCGCCAGGATCGGCGATCTCGCCGACCGGACACCGATTACCCTTGACCCGATCGAGGTCGATTAACCCGCTGGAGGGAATGCGATGAAAAGCGCAATAACAGGATTGCTCACTGTCATGATCACAGCCGCTTCCGCCGTCGCCGGCCACGCAGCCGACAAGCCTGTGTCGATCGTGCTCGTGCACGGTGCCTTCGTCGATGCTTCGGGCTGGCAGCAGGTCTATGACATCCTTTCCGCCGAGGGCTACGAGGTTCTGGCTGTCCAGAATCCCACGATTACACTGCAAGGTGACGTCGATGCCACAAGGCAGGTCATCGCTCGGGCCAAAAAACCGGTCGTCCTTGTCGGCCATTCCTATGGCGGGGCGGTGATCACCGAGGCCGGCAGCGTGCCAAAGGTCAAGAGCCTGGTTTACCTTGCCGCGTACGCGCTTCAAGCCGGCGAGTCGGTCTACGACATCGGCACGGCGCCGACGCCGGGCGAAGACAAGGCGCCGCTGCTTCCGCCGAGCGACGGGTTCCTGCTGGTAGACTTTGCGAAATTCCCCACATCCTTCGCAGCCGATGTCGATCCCGCCAAGACGAAGTTCATGGCCGAATCCCAGGTTCCCTGGGGGCTCGGCGCCGTGCAGACCAAAATCACCGCGCCGGCGTGGAAGGAAAAGCCCACCTACTTCATGGTGACGAAGAACGACCACATGATCCCGCCCAGCCAGCAGCGCTCCATGGCAGCGCGGGCCGGCGCCAAGACCGTCGAGATCGAGTCCAGCCATGCCGTGATGCTTTCGCATCCGCAAGACGTGGCGGACTTCATCACCAGTGCGGCCGCGCCGTCGAACTAGGCCACTGCGGCCCGCAGCCTAAAGGAGTTTGAAGATGTTCCAAAAGGCCTTCGAACCGCAATGCAAGGCGGTAGCGATTCATTGCACAGATGCGGCGCAACACCGGCGTCGCGGTTTGACGCTGTTTGCGCTGGCGCTTGGAAGCTTCTGCATCGGGACGTCCGAATTCGCCAGCATGGGCGTCCTGCAGCTCTTTGCCGAAAGCCTTCAAATCAGCATACCGGCGGCAACGAATGCCATCACGGCCTACGCATTCGGGGTGGTGATCGGTGCCCCGCTTGTCACGCTCGCTGCCGCCCGGCTGAACCGGAAAAGCCTGCTTCTGGCATTGCTCGGCCTTTTCATCGTCGGCAATGTGCTCTCCGCGCTTGCAGCCAATCTCGGCATGTTCGCGCTCGCCCGCTTCGTCAGCGGCATGCCGCAGGGCGCCTATTTCGGTGCCGGTGCCGTCGTCGCCTCCTATATCGTGGGACCTGGACATGGCGGCAAGGCCTTTGCCCTCGTCATGACCGGACTGACCGTTGCCACAATTATCGGTTCGCCGCTCGCCACCTTTCTTGGCCAGAACCTCGGCTGGCGGAACACCTATTTCGCCGTTGCCGGTGTCGGTGTGCTGGCGCTTCTGGCCCTTTGGGCATGGGTGCCGCGGACCGAGGCGCTGGACGGCGGGCCGATCGCGCAGGAACTGAGTTCGCTCCGCCGAGGCTCCGTCTGGATCATGATGCTTGTTGCCGCCCTCGGCGTCGCAAGCATCTTCGCCGTCTACACGTTCATCGGACCGTTCATCACCGATGTCGCAGTCATCGACAGGGCATGGATCCCGCTGGCGCTGGCCCTCTTCGGTATCGGCATGACGGTAGGAAACCTCATCGGTGGACGGATCGCCGACAGCCACCCTTCGCGGGGGCTCGTCGTCGGCTTCGGGAGTGCGCTGATTGTACTGGCAGTCCTCGCATCATCAGGAGGAAATGTCGCGCTGCTGATGATCGGCCTCTTCGGTGTCGGCGCTACGATGATGATTGCTATCCCCACGATCCAGGTGCGGCTGACAAGCTTTGCGCCGGAAGCACCGACCTTGATGGGCGCCATGAACCTGGCAGCCCTCAACGTTGCCAACGCCATCGGCGCCTGGGCCGGCGGAGCGGCAATCGTGGCAGGGTTCGGTCTTCTCTCGGCGGTCTGGGCCGGGTTCCTGTTGACGCTTCTTGGCCTGGTCGTCTTTGCGATCACGCTGCCGCGCGCCCCTCAACTTGCTGCTGCGTGAGAGCCGGCTTCGACCTTGACTATGCCTGCCAGTTCCTGAGCCCGTGGCCTCCGCCTTCGAAGTTGCGGCCTCGAAAGCAAATTGAAAGCAGGCCCAAATGGTCATCCTCGAAGTATGCTATTGGAAATTGGAAGGGGACAATAGAGTCGTGGGATCTTCTCCCGTTAAGGCGTCGGATGCATTTTGTTTTTGGTGCGAGATCTGTCGGTATTGACAAATATCATTTTCGGCCTTGTTTGCGTCAAATATAAATCTGCATTCGAGACTATTTATTTACCATGCAATATTAAAGTCTGAGGATGTGCTCGCTCAGGAGGTGGGTGGAGCGCGTAACGCCGGGTGCCGCATCTTCAGGGATTCATCATGAAGCTCACCATTGCAAGAAATCTCGCCATCGTGGGCATCGCCGTCTCCGCCGGCATGTTCGCGTCCTTCGGGCTGCAGCAGACAGCCCTTGGACGGCTCAAGGTCAACGGACCGATCTACGAGCAGATCGTCTATGGTAAAGACCTGATTGCCGACATCCTGCCGCCGCCGCTCTTCGTGGTCGAATCTTACATGCTGTCGCATGAGGCCAACGACTTTCCCGATCTTGTCGATGCCAATCTCGCCAAGATCGCGACGCTGAAGGCAGCCTATGAGGATCGCCGCGCCTATTGGCAGACGACCGGCCTGCCGCAGCCGCTCAAGGACGAGCTCAACAAGGAAGTGGTGGCCAAGGGCGACATCTTCTGGAAGGTGATGGAAGAGGACGTCATCCCGGCACTCAAGGCGAAGCAGGATGGTGCCGGAACCGGACCGATGGTGAAGCTCAGGACCGCGTTCCACGAACATCAGGATGCGGTCGAGAAGCTCGTGGTCAATTCCGATACCTATCTCAAGGGGCAGGAGAAGAATGCTGCCGACGAGATCATGACATGGACCTCGGCGGCGGCCGCGGCTTCGCTCGCGTCCTTCCTGCTGCTGCTCGCCGGGCTCTATTTCTTCCGCCGCCGCGCCATCCTGCCGATCGATGGCATGAGACGCTATATGAGCGGCCTTGCCAATGGCGACTTCTCGGAAGACGTGCCCTTTGCCGAGCGCAGCGATGAGATCGGCCAAATGGCACAAGCCGTCGTCGTCTTCCGTACCAATTCGCTCGAGCGCCGCGAAGGTCACCTGCGCGAGGCGGAGGCCAAGGAAGCCGAAGTTACCCGCCAACGCCAGTTGGCCGCCGAGCGCGCCGGCGAGGAAGCCGCGCGTGACGAGGTGATCCATTCGCTCACCCGCGCACTCGATGAACTGTCGCGCGGCAATCTCGGCTTCCACATCGATGCCAGGTTCTCATCCGCCTACGAAGAGCTCCGTGCCGCCTTCAATGCCAGTGTCGACACGCTGTCCGGCTCGATCGACGCCGTCTCCGGCGCGACCAGCACGCTGCGCCATTCTTCACATGATATCGCCGGCGCCATGGAGGCGCTGTCGAAGCGTACCGAGCAGCAAGCAACGACCATCGAAGAGACATCGGCCGCACTCACCGAGATCACCTCGGCCATCGGCAATTCCTCGTCCCAATCGGCCGAAGCGAGCCAAGTGACTGACGAGACCAGCAAGGCCGCGCTGCAATGCACCGAGCTGATGCGCGAGGCAATCGCGGCAATGCAGCGGATCGAGGGTTCGTCTGACCAGATCGGCTCGATCATCAACGTCATCGACGACATCGCCTTCCAGACCAACCTTCTGGCGCTCAATGCCGGCGTCGAGGCAGCCCGCGCGGGCGAAGCCGGCAAGGGGTTTGCCGTCGTGGCGCAGGAAGTGCGCGAACTTGCCTCCCGCTCGGCCAATGCCGCCAAGGAGATCAAGGTTCTGGTCTCGACATCGTCGGACCAGGTCGGCTCGGGCGTGGCGCTCGTCAACCGTACCGGCGAAGCGCTCTCCCATATCGAAACCAAGGTGCAGCATGTCGGGCAACTGATCCAGGCGGTGGTCACTTCGTTGAACGAGCAGTCCTCGGCGATCCGCGAAATCAACGGCTCCGTTCATGCAATGGACGAAGTGACCCAGCGCAATTCCGCCATGGCGGCGGAAACCAACTCGGCCTGCAAGGGGCTCAACGAGCAGGTCCTGGCGCTGGAAGAGATCGTTTCGCGCTTCCAGATCGCCGCCGCAGGACCTGCCGTTACGGCAAACCGCGCAGCCTGAGCCGAATTGCTTCGTTTATTTCTTGGGCGGCTCGAACAATTCGACGGGATTGCCCGCAGGGTCGTCGACGAGGATCTGCTTGCCGCCCATGCCAGCCACGATGTCGTTGCGAAATTTCGCGCCTGAAGCCTTCAGACGTGCGACCTCGTCCTCGATATTGTCGACCTCCAGCTGGATGCGGTTCCAGCCGCCGGGTTCGGGGCGGCGTCCATCCGGCATGGGCTGGGATGCGCCGCCTGGCCCGGTCGTGCCGTTCACCAGCAGGCGAAGATCGCCTCTGGTCAGCATGGCGAAGCTCGGAGCTGGATGCATGGTGAGCGCGAAGCCGAGCGACTGCGTGTAGAATGCAATCGCGGCGTCGACATCGTCGACGATATAACGAACGCTGACAGTGGCCATAGCAATTCCTCCTTCAGACAAGATCGAGGATCGTGGCGGCGGCAGCCAGGAGCACGACCACGATCCATGGCGGGGCTTTCCAGACGGTGAGCAGCAGAAAGCCGGCAAGTGCGAGCGAAAAGTCGCGCGGCGCAAGAACGGCGCTCGTCCATACGGGGCTATAGAGAGCCGCCCCGAGAATGCCGACGACGGCGGCGTTGGCGCCGCGCATCGCAGCCTGTGCTGTCGGGCGCTTGCGAAAGCTGTCCCAGAAGGGCAGGGCGCCGAGCAGCAGCAGGAAGCCGGGCAGAAAGATCGCGATCAGGCCAATGGCTGCGCCGAGAAGACCGTTCGGAGCAGGCCCCATGGCGGCGCCGAGATAGGCGGCGAAGGTGAACAGCGGCCCCGGAACCGCCTGGGCGGCACCATAGCCTGCCAGGAACGTATCATTCGACATCCAGCCGGGATTGACCACTTCCGCCTGCAGCAGAGGCAGCACGACGTGACCGCCGCCGAAGACCAGTGCGCCCGAGCGGTAGAAGGCATCGAAAAGCGACAGGCCTTGCGAACCCAATGCCGAGGCGATGACCGGCAAGCTGCCGAGCAGGACGAAAAAGGCGAGAAGGCTGGCAGTGCCGAAGGAGCGGGACACCCGGAAAGACAGGTGCGTCTCGCCCGTAACCGGGCCGTTGCGGCAAAGTGCGAGGCCGGCGAGGGCGCCAACGGAGATCGCGGCGATCTGCCCGATCGCCCCTGCCGAGAAGGTGACGATGAGGACGGCTGCGAGCGCGATGCCCGCACGCTCCCGGTCGGGCGTCAGGCTTTTGGCCATTCCCCAGACCGCCTGCGCCACGACTGCGACAGCCACGATTTTCAGCCCGTGCAACAGGCCGGCTCCCGTCGGCCCGTCGAAAGCTGTCGCCGCCATTGCGAAGATCACCAGCAGGATTGCGGATGGCAACGTGAAGGCTGCCCAGGCGGCCAATGCGCCGAGGGGGCCTGCGCGCAAAAGGCCGAGGGAAAAGCCGACCTGGCTCGAGGCGGGACCGGGAAGGAACTGACAGAGCGCCACGAGATCGCCATAGCCCGTCTCGTCGATCCATTTGCGGCGAACGACCAGTTCGTCGCGGAAGTAGCCGAGATGCGCGATCGGGCCTCCGAACGAGGTGAGCCCGAGCTTCAGGAATGCGAAAAACACTTCGCCGGGCGTGCCATGCGGCTGGCTGACCGCCTCTTCATGAATTGCCTGCGCCGACGACCTCACGAAACAGCTCCCTGGCTCTTTCCCTGGCGATCTTCAGGGCTGCCACGCCATAGGGCGTGGCATTGTATATCCGCCGGCGCGTCCGGCCCACCCGCTCCATTCGCGAGGTGAGATATCCCTTCTTCTCCATGGCGTGCAGCATCGGATAGAGCGTCCCGGCCGAGACCTTGTAGCCGTGGTGAGCGAGTTCCTCGATCATCCACAGACCATGAAGATCGCCTTCGGCCGCATGATGCAGGACGTGGAGGCGGATAAAGCCGGAAAGAAGATCCTGATGTTCCATCGATCACCACACGATAACCCTCACTCTCGAAAAGCGATATCGGGAACCGAGACTAAAGCCAAAGAGTTTGACCTGCAACCGTCAAACGGATTGGCGGTTCATCGAAACGAACCATGGGAGAATACCAATGGTCAGCGAAGCCGATCGCGATCCGCGTCACCACACCCAGAAAATGCAGCTGCGCCTTCAGGAAATCATGGATCATTTGCGGGCAGACATCGAAAAGGTCGACGAACCGCAGCTGAAGGCCATGTTCGAAACCGCCGCCGAAGTGCTGGGCGGGTTGAAGAAGGCGTTTGGCGACTACGAGAAGAAGAACGAACCGGCGTGGAAATAAGGTCGTGCCGCCGATCCGCATTTCGGATCGAGCTGTGATTTAAACGATCATCTCGTCGGCAATGCGCAGCGCTTCTCCTGCTGATCGAAGAGTATGAAGTAAGGCATTATCCAATCCCGACTGTGAGCCCGGTTGAGTGATCAAGCCGGCGGTGGCCGCGAACGATGACACGGACTTCGTAGCAGATGCTTCCGCGTGAACGGGCGCGCCAGGGATGTCAGTTCGGCAACGACCGTCCCTGGCGCAAGCATGAGGATCTTACTTCACCGTGATGCTCATACCGCTGATATCGGCGTTGATTTGCAGGCCTACCTGCTTGCCTGTCAATTCGAGTTGGGCGCCCTTGTCATTGGTCATGACGATCACCTGGGCTCCTTTGCCGAGCGCGCCACCACCGCCCGCTGCGCCGTACACGCCCGTCACATCCTGGGCGCGGCGTATGTGGCGCACGGTACCTTTGAAATAGGTCTTGGAAGCACCGAAGGCGAGACCGCCCGAGATGCCGCCGATCGAAATTGGGTATCGGCGACCATGGAAGGTCAGCGTGCCGTCGCCTCCGGAGCCGCCGACGAAGAAGGCGGCCTTGTAGACGGCGAAGCGGATCGTACCGCTGTCCGCATGCGCGGCGCTGGCAAAGCTAGCTCCCGCGGCAGCAATGGCGGCAACGGCGAGCGAACGAAATCCGGACGAAATCTTCATGATGAGAGGCTCCTCAAAAAAAAGGGCCGCTTGCCCAGTCAGCCGGGCCAGACAGCCGGGGACTCAGCGTCGTCTCAACGTCATAGCTCGAACAGTCCCGTCCGTCATTAGTTCCCAGGCAGTTTCCAGGCACAAGGAGATGACGGCAGACCCGCCCATCCTGCGTTCCCGCTGCAGGATCTCCGACTGGAATGGCGACGATTGCAGCAGGTCAGTTTTCAGGGCATCTCATCCAATAGCGTTTGATAGCCGCAGGCCCGCTGCCATCGCTGGGCACTTGGCTCCATGGATTCTTCGAAGTTTCGATAAACGTGTCGTCGTCGATCGAAACAAGCGTCACCGGCATTGCGAAGGACAATGTAGCCTGGCGATACCACGCAATGGCTGCCTGTTGGCGGCGTTTGGCGACCAGGTCGTCTTTCTCAGCGGGTGGAACGCGAAAGCGGTCGGGATTTTGTTTCACCTCGACCAGCGGATCGTGCAGGGCCACCCGCAACAGCTCACCGTCACCGGCAAGCCGCAGCTCGAATTCATCCTGTGGTGCCGGCGCCGGGCGATCCCTTTGTTCCCAGCGCGTGCTAGCGGGAACAAAAAATCGGCACATTCGTTTGGGTCCGGGCCGCGGCAACCCAATTCTGCTTTGGCTGGCCTGGGGGACGTGTGATGGACCAATTGCTTATTGTCTTCATCCGAAGGCGGATGGCCGACCGTACCGATGTCGATCTCGGAGAGCTTTTCGACGCTGCCGAACAATATTTTAAAACAAAAGTAGAGGCGCGTGCTTTTTTCGATGCCCTTCATATGGTCCTGCGTGAACGCCGTGATCGGCGCAGAAAGCGGATCGCCGACGCTCAATAAGCGTCGAAAAGGCGACTCCCGGACGGGGAGAGCCACCCTATTCCTACCGACTTTATGGCGCCGGCCGGGCCGCAACGGGGCACGCACCGAAGTCTGCAATCGGACCAAAGTCCGGTGAATGCACCCTTCCTTTTCGGTAGACACCACCGCTGTTCTGCCAAATTGCCCGTCGTTGAACCTATTGTAAAATTTGTCGGTGTTACTGTTTTCAAAAAGGACACCCGCTATGTCATCGACGGAAGATCCGAAGCTGCCACGCGATGTCGCGCGCAGACATTTTCTAGGTGTTACCGCCGCCGCGGGGGCTAGGATTGCCGGCTTGGCAGTTCTGGCAGCGGCAATTTCCTCGTCGCCTGCGAGTGCGATGGGGCATCGTTGGGGGAGGGGCGGATCTGGTGGACACGGAGGCTGGTGGGGCGGACATGGAGGCACCCATGGCAGTCGTCCCGATGGAGCCTCTGGTAGCGGCGGTGCGAATTGCTTCCTGCGGGGAACGGCGATCCTTACGGATTGCGGTGAAAAGCCCGTCGAGGATCTGCGCATCGGCGATTGCGTTGCCCTGCCGGACGGGAGCGTCCGCTCGATCAGATGGGTTGGCCGCCAGACGTTTAAGAAGAGCAGCGCGCGCTGGCTTGAAGGCGTTGTGCCGGTCCGGATCTCCCGCCATGCGCTGGATAGCCGCACGCCACATTCCGATCTCTACCTGTCGCCGGATCACGCTCTGCTTCTGAACGGCGTTCTGATCCGCGTGAAGCATCTCGTGAACGGCACGACCATCGCACCGGTCATTCCGGCCGACGACGCGCCGCTCGAATATTACGCCGTCCTGCTTGATACGCATGAAGCCATCCTCGCCGAAGGTGCCGCGGCCGAAAGCTTCCGTCTCCTGGACAACAGCGACGAAGCCTTCTCCAATTTCGCGGAGTACAAGCGCATCTATGGCGAGAAACCCACCGCGATGACATCCTATGCCCCGGTGCTGGGCGAGGAAGGCGGCTGGAAGCACTTAAAGGCGCTTCTACTGCTTGCTGTTTCGCCGCTCGTGCCGATGCGCGATCCGCTGGGGGATGCCTGTGAGAAGATCAATGCGCAAGCGAAAGAGCTGTCATTCTGACAAGCTGAGTGGCTGAGCGTCTTACCCTGCCTCTTCAGCGGCAGGTGATCTTGGCGAATTACAAGCGACAGGGGATTTTGACTGATTTTCGGTTCGTCGGACCAGTCAGCAATAGGATGTAACGCGCTCTCATCATGATTACCTGGTGCTGGCGCGACGCGCGGATGGAGGCATGCTGGGCTCAGCGCATTCGACGAGTGCGCCGCTGTTGCGAAGCTTTGAAATTCCTAGCTGAACGACCTTGATCATATCAGTCATCTGCTGGCCGTGGCCATCCTGGTATTGTTCCAGCGTAGGAGTATGAAGAGTAACATCCCGCAGCGTAGAAATACGATTGTCTTTGACCGCTTGGGCACCGAGAGCCCAGACACGGTTGAATAGAATTCGATCTGACTCGGTAATTGGCATAGTGTCCCGCTAAAACCCGAAATATTGGACTTAGCGGGCGGCATCCGCTCATCAATCGGACTAAGGTCCGATGTGCTAGGAGATCGCCGTTGGTGCGATGGCGTACATAGCAACTGTGCAGCCCGTCTCCGTGCTGCCGCATTCCTCATTGCACAACGGTGCCGGTGAAAGGTCATCGGAGATGAGCGGGAGATTCTGAGGGGACGCAAAAGGTTTTAAAGCACTTCGAAGGCCTTTCAACGCGATTTGAAAATTCCGGAACCTGGTGTCAAAATTCCGATTTCTCGCGTCCGGCTACACCCGCGAGGAGCGAGGCGGTGCCACAGGTTAGCCCCTCCCACCTGTGGGGAGGGGTATTTTTCTAAAAGGCAGAACTCACGCCCCTCGCGCCAGCCCATGTTCCACCAACCGGTCGATCACCTCGGCGTAAGCCACACCGCTCGCCGCCATCGCCTTGGAATACATGCTGATATCGGTGAAGCCCGGAATGGTATTCACCTCGTTGACGACGAAGCGCATGTCTTCCATCAGGAAGAAATCGACGCGGGCCATGCCATCGCAGCCGAGCGCGCGGAAGGCGCGGGCGGCCATGGCGCGGATCTTCTCCTCTACGGCGGCGGGCAGGTCGGCGGGCACTTTCAGGGCCGCGCCATTCTCGTCGATATATTTGGCGTTGTAGCTGTAGAAGCCGTGGCTTTCGGCGGGCGCGATCTCGCCGGGGCGGGAGACGAAGAGGCCGCCGTTTGCGTCTTCCAGCACGCTGCATTCGATCTCGCGCCCGGCGATGAATTCTTCGGCGAGGAGCTTGCGGTCGTGGCTGAAAGCCTCTGACAGAGCCGGGGCGAATTCCTGGCTGCCGGAGACCTTGCGCACGCCGACCGAGGAGCCCTGGCGGGCCGGCTTGATGAAGAGCGGCAGGCCGAGTTCGGTTTCGAGGGTTTCGAGTGCCGGCGGCGTTGCCTGATCGAGCGTTACCGAGCGCGCGACTGGCAGGCCGGCGGCCTTCAAGAGCTGCTTGGCGATATCCTTGTCGAGCGCCGTTGCCGAGCCCAGGATGCCGCAGCCGGCAAGCGGCACGCGCGCCACCTGGCAGAGGCCCTGAACCGCGCCGTCTTCCCCATGTAGGCCGTGCAGCACCGGGAAGACGATGTCGATTCTGCCCGCCTCAGTGATCTTTCCATCCGGTGCGATCGCCAGCAGGCGGCCACGCCCGCCGGGCACGAGGCAGAGTTCGGTGCCGGCCTCCGGCTTCTCAAGTTCGCCGCCGGTCAGGCGGCTCTGCAGCCAGCGGCCTTCGCGGGTGACGAAGACCGGCAGGGCGTCGTATTTTTCCGGATCGAGGGCGCGCATCACATTGGTCGCCGACATGACGGAAACATCGTGCTCGCTGGAGCGGCCGCCGAAGAGCACGGCGATGCGCAGCCTGGATGGGGAAGGGCTCATTGAAATTCTCCTGAAAACAAAAACTAGAAGCCGACTGCAATGCCTCTGTTGGCGAAGAAGCGGTCGAATGTGGCAAGCGGCAGGGTGACATCGGCCTGGCTGGCGCGGTCATGGCCGGATGGGTTGTGGAAGCGCACGCTCTCGTCATCGGCCGCCGTCACCAGCACCAGATGGCCGCCCTTGCCCGGCGGCGCGCGCTCCGGCCAGCGGATGGCGCTGCTGACGGAGGCGATAAAGAAGCTCTTGTCTGCCAGGAGTTCGGGAATGGTTTCCGCTTGCACCTCTGTCCTCACGTCGGCCGCAAGCCCGAAGCGCTCGCGCACGAAGGTCACGAAGGGGGCATAGATCAGCCCCTTGATGGAGGCGTCCGCCTCGTTGATCACATAGCCGCCATAGCTGGTACAGGCCCTTGCGAGCGAAAGGATCGGATGGGCCTCGCCGCGAGCGGCCAGGATCATCTTCAGGCAGGCCATGCCGCAGATATTCACCGCCCAGCGCGCATATTCCTCGATCGTCTCGGCGCCGGAATTCCTCCAGAGCGGGTCGCGGTGCAGGGCAGCAGCACCTTCGGCCAGCACAGGCAAGGTCATCTCGGGCGTTTCCCATTGGCTGAAATAGGGCACGTCGAGGCTCCGTTGGTTCATGTCGTCTCCGTCAGGCAATGCAAGGCGAATCCCGCTAGAAAGTGGCTTACATTAAATGCAATTTTTCTCTATTTTACAGAGCCACTTTGCCGTGATCCTGTGGGCCACTTGGATTGCGTGAAGTGCGATGAACCACAGGAATGAGCCACTTGAATGGCTGCGAGAGAGCCGGTGACTATTGTGAGAAGACGCGAAGGACCATCAGCGACATTCCAGCCTGATATCGATCCCTCGTCATCGGCACCCTTGCCGCGACAGCTTTACCTCTCGTTACGGAATGCCATTACCCAAGGGCGGCTGGCTGCCGGGCAGCGGCTACTCTCAACGCGGATTGCCGCAACGGAATGGGGCATTTCGCGCGGCGTCATCGCGGAAGCCTATGAGATCCTGATGTCGGAGGGTTTTGCGGTCGCCCGCCATGGCTCCGGGACCTATATCGCGTCGACGATCCCGGAAGGCGTGTCTCGCACCGGTGACATTGACGGGAAGGGTGCGCCACCCGTCCGCCGCAGCGTGTCGGCGGCCGCGACTTCGATCCTCACGCGCGGGCCAAGCCTCGAGCCGCAGAAGGCGCTGCCATTCGTTACCGGTCGCATCGCCCATGACGAGCGCACGGCGCGGCTTTTGAACCGCATCGCCGTCAGGCATATGAACTACGCTTTCGAAGGCTATGGCGATATCCAGGGCGACTTGCGGCTCAGAGCGGCGATCAGCGCGCATCTCGCCGTCTCGCGCGGCGTACGCTGCAGCCCCGACCAGATCTTCATCACGGCGGGAACACAGCAGGCGCTCGACCTTGCCTTCCGCGTGCTGATGACATCAGGCGATACGGCCGTCGTCGAAGATCCCTGCTATCCGCCGGCCCGGCAATGCCTTGTCCTGAACGGCATCGATGTCGTCGGCCTGCCCGTCGATGCCGATGGCATCGACATCAGCAGGCTGCTCGACAGCACGCTGCGGCCGCCCGCCGCCTTCTATGTGACGCCCTCCAACCAGTATCCGGTCGGTTCCGTCCTCTCGCTCTCGCGCCGTCTTGGGCTGCTTTCCTATGCCGAAGAGAATGACTGCTGGATCATCGAGGATGATTACGACAGCGAATTCCGCTACCAGGGCCACCCGATCGCCTCGCTGCACGGCCTCGATAAGGCAAACCGCGTTCTCTACACCGGCACCTTCAGCAAGGCGCTGCTGCCGAGCCTGCGCATCGGCTATCTCGTCGTCCCCGCCGATCTCGTGCCCGCCTTCCGCGCCGTGCGCCCCGCCGTCGACCGCTGCCCGCCGAGCTTCCAGCAGCGGGTGATCGCCGATTTTCTGGAGGAGGGGTATTTTCCGGCGCATCTGCGGCGGCTGCGGGAACGGCTGAGAGCGTCGCGCGATCTGCTGGCGGGGTTTCTCAAGCAGCGGCTGGCGGAGCATGTGGCGGTACTGCTGCCGGATCAGGGTATCAATCTCACGGTCAGGAGCACTGGCAGCTGGGACGATGATACCGCCGTCTCCGCTGCGGCGCTGAAGAGGGGCGTGGTGGTGATGCCGCTGTCGCGCATGAATGTGGTCTCGACGGATCGGTCGCGGCTGCTCTTCGGGTTCTCTGGGCTTTCCGAGGAGGAGGCGGATATGGGGACGCGGGTGCTTGCGGAGGTTTTTGGGGGCGGGGTGTTTTGACGGGAGGGTGAGGGTGACTGCAGAAACCCCGACCTTCCTTGCCAAGTCAGAAAACGAGCAAGGCGGTGCGCGTGGCCCCTCATCCGCCCTTCGGGCACCTTCTCCCCAAGGGGAGAAGGGGTGTCGTTGCAACGCCTCGCTTGTCTCAAAGCGTCTCTCGTTGCAAGCTACGCCGCGAGTTCCCCCTTCTACCCAACGGGGAGAGGTGGCCCAAAGGGCCGGATGAGGGACCGCGGGCGCACTACTTGCTCGTTTCTGACTTGGTGACGGAGGAGCGATGCCCTCAATGCCCCGTCCAGGAAGCCGCATCGAAACAGGAGCCTGCCTCCGCCGCTACATCCCAGCGCCACTAGCAAGTAAAACCAGATAGGCAGGAAGAACCCATCCCCTGGACGACGCCACGCTTACCACTTCACCCGCAAGCCCGCGGTGCCGCTGAGCGCATAGCTGTCGCCGAAATCCTTCAGCGAGGATTTTGCCGCGACTTCGCCGTAGAGCGAGTAGCGATCGTCGTTCCAGGTGTAGGAACCGCCGAGGGTCAGTCCCGCCCAGACCGGATCGTTCTTCGTTTCGAAGCCGGTGCCGGAGACATCGACCGCCGTGCCATCCAGGAACTCGCCGTAGAGATTGGCGATGCCGTAGATTTTCGCCAGTGCCGTCTGGCCATTGGCCCGCTGCATCGTTTCCTCGCGGTCGAGCGCCACGCCAAGCCGGCCGAGCAGGCTGTCGCCGTCATCGAGTGACACCCGTGCGCCGAAGCGGTCGTTGAACGTGTCGAAGTCGACGGAGGAATAGACGAGCTGGGCCTGCGGCGTGATCGACCACGGGCCGGAGGCCGCAAAACGCCTGCCGGTCTCCAGGCTCAGCGCATAGCCGAAGCCATTGTTGCCGCTTTCCATGGCGCCGTCGACGAGATCGGATTTGAGGTCGGTGTCATACCAGGTGACGTGACTTTGCGCGTCGACATAGAGGCCGTCGTCGCCATACCAGGTGAGCGTGGCGCCTAGCCCGAAGCCTGTCGTGTCGATATCGCCATTGCCGTAGAGGGAGTCGATATCGCCTGATATCGTGCCGTAATGGACGGTCAGGCCGCCGATCAGCCGGCCGGCCTTGTCCTGATAGAGCTCGCCGTCGAGACCGCCCTCCAGCTTGAACAGGTTGTAGTCGTAGCTGTCGACGGTGGTGCTGCTGTCGGGCTCTATGCTCGCATGCGTGCCCTCGGTGCGCAGCCAGACATTGTCTGGTCCTTTGGCCAATGCCGCTGCGCTATCTCCATGCCAATAGCGGTCGCCGAGGCGCTGTTGCAGCGTCGACAGTCCGTTCAGGGCAAGCAGGAGTTGCGGATAGGCTTCGTAAAGCGGAACGCCGGGTTGATAGAGCGGTGCCGTGGGTGCGCTTGATGTGGCCGGATTGGTCAGTGCCGAGCGCAGATACCAGTCGCCATCGGCCGGGGTGGACACACCGTTCTGATAGAGCCGGTAAGCGTAGGCACCGCCGACAACGGCCTGATCGCCCTGGAAGACATAGTCGCCGAGCAGCGAAAAGCTCCCGGCCGAGGTGCCGCCGACATCGACGATCTTGATGCCCTCGACGGTCTGCGCTCCGCCGCCGCCGAGATTGGTGACCTTGACGTTGGTCATGCCCGCAGTGTTGCCGGTGACGACAAGGCGGTCGGTCGGCGAGGCATCGCCGCCGAGCACGCTTTCGATCGCAAGCGTGCCGCCGTTGCCGGTATAGTTGCCTGATATCGTCAGCGTACCGATGGAATTGCCGGGGGCGACTGTGCCGGAACTCGTCACATCGCCAAAGATCGTGCCGCTGCCGCCGAGCGTGCCGAAATTGGTGATGTCGCCGATGACGCTGGCGGGCGCGCTATGATCGCCGACGAGCAGCGTGCCGTCATAGATCGTCCAGTCGGTCGTGGCGGTGCCGACGCCCGTCAGCAGCCAGGTGCTGCTGCCGGTTTTTTCGAACGTGTCGAAGTTCTGGTATTGGGCCGCAGCGCCGATCCTCGATATGTCGAAACTGTCGCTGCCGGTGCCGCCGAGACGCAGCACGTCTGTTGTCGGCACTGCGCCGGCGATGACATTGCCTTCGATCACCGAGCCCGGTTGCAGTTCGAGTGTCAGCCTGCCCGTTGTTGCCGCCAGTGACCGGGTGATCGCGTTCGCCTGGCCGGCGCCTGCCCGGATCGTACCGCTATTGACGATATCGAGGTTTATTATTCCGTTCGACGCCACGATGGCAGCGGCACCCGTTCCGCCCTCGATCGTGCCGGAATTGACGATCTGTCCCGCATTTCCTCCTTGCGCGAGAATGCCGGAACCCCCGCCTGCAGTCCCGTTGGTCGGCCCGTTTCCTCCGCGGATCGTCCCCATATTGAGGATGGTATTGGGACCGCCCACTGCATTGCCGTAGGCGACGCCCGCTCCACCGCCAGCCGACGTACTGTCGCCGCCCACGATGGTGCCGTTATTGGTGAGAGACGAGCCCGTCTGCACACGCACGCCACTGCCGCCTGAAGCTGCGGCACCGCCGCCGCCACCGCCATTTCCGCCCCGGATCGATCCATCATTGGTGAATTTGGTGGCAGTAGCGGCGACGCCGATTTGTCCTGCCGTCGTGGCCGCTGCACCGGCGTTTGCTCCCACCAAGGTGCCCGAGAACGTGACGGGGACATTCGCGCCGGCCAATTGTTGGATGGTGAGCGTGCCTCTGCTGGTGCCGGCTGTCGGATCGTAGGTGTTCGTCAGGACAAAACCGTTGGTATCGATCGTGATCGGCTTCGTCGGGTTCGGCAGTGCCGTCGTAGAAATGGAGAAATTGCCCGTCATGACGATCGTCGCATTGGCGTCGCCATCGGCATTGGCCGTCTGGATGGCGGCACGCAGGGCGGCGTCGCTGTTTACGGGATAGCTGCCGGCCCATGCCGGGGAAGAGATGCAATAGCACAGCATCAGCGCCGTGAGGCTAACGCCCGTGAAAAGTCTTGCCTTGTCAAAAGTCCCGACAACGCTCATGTGGCCTCTCATGAAGTTGTTGCTAATATAAATACGATTAAAGGATGTGCTTTTGTGCGCGGGTTCGGCCTGTCCCGCAAGATGAGCTTATCACAAAAGCGACCCCGATTGTGTCCAAGACGACGGGTTGTTGCCGGACGGCAACAAGAACTTCAAATGTAACAGCTTTACAAATCAACACGTTAGGATTTTGGTAACTTCTCGGTCCGTCACCGCTGCGTGACTGGCAATGCCTGGCTCTGCTCACTCTTTGGCATTGGCCGATTCCTGCTAAAAGCTGCGATGGCGGAAGAGACGCCGCAGACCTGCAAAAGCGCCCCGATTGCTTCTGCCGGATGTGGAAGCCGGCCCTCGAACACGAAGCCATAGGCAAGGCCGAAAACAGTTTCTGCAACGATGAGCTGGGCCGAGAGCGCCAACGGCAGGCGACGGGAAGCGACGACCCAGCACCAGGTCGCAAACCACGAACCGGCAAGCCCCATGACCAATGCCCATGCAACGAAACGATAAGTGGATGCGGCATCGGCCGGCTCGAAAGAAGCCAACGGCAGCAGCAGCAGGCTGCCGATCGCCGCGCCAATGCCCTGGATGCCTGTCCATTGCAGGCCATCGGGCGGATCTGCCGATCGCATGACTGCGGCATTTGCAAGCCCGTAGGCAATCCAGATCAACAGTGCGGCCAGGCTGGCGACAATGCCGAGCAGAACTGACGTCATATCTGCGAGGTCGGCCGCGCCTATCGCGGCGACGTTCACGATCGCCACGCCGGAGGCAATCAGACACAGGGGCACGGTCAGAGAAGGCCACGGCGCTGAATGATCCCGAAAATTGGCGATGATCGCCAGAAAATCGGCATTGTGCCTGCGATAACAGGCGGCACCGCTGCACCTGAGAGCTTAACCGCGAAGGCGGCGCTGACGAAATAGCCGACATATCCCGCTCCGCCGAGCAGCAGCCCGGTCAGGAGCCGCGAGGGGGCAATGCCCGCGGGCCGGAATCGTCGGTCGGCCATGAGCAACAGGCAGGCCGAACCGAAGATGCAATAGCGAGCGATGGTCAAATCCCACGGCGTAAAAGGCGCAACGGCACGCGGAGCGACGAAGGTGAGCCCCCAGAGAGCGCACGTGGTCAGGCCGGCGATGATCCCAAGCAGCATGATTGTCTCCTGTTGAAACCATCATGCATTCGACCGGGGCGATTTCTATGGAAATGCTGGGACAATGTAGTTAGATTGCCTGCCATGGTGAAGGCAAAAGCACCTCATAACCTTCAAATCGGAAAGTCGACGCTCGATGCGACGGACGCGCGCATCCTTTCCGCGCTCGATTCCGATTCCCGCTTGTCAATGAGCGAGCTCGCTCGGCTCGTGGGCATGTCCGCGCCGAGCGTATCCGAGCGCGTTCGGCAACTGGAAGCTGCCGGCGTCATAAAGGGCTTCACCATCGATGTGGATACGCGTCCGATCGGTTATCAAATAAGGGCGATGGTCAGGATCAGACCGCTCCCCGGCAAGCTGCACCTGGTCGAGCGGCTCATTCAGGAGCGGCCGGAATTTATCGAATGCGACAAGATCACAGGCGATGACCCGTTTCTTGCCCGCCTGGTGGTCCATACGATCGAACAGATGGACGACGTTCTGGAAGCGCTTTCCGAGCACGCCGTCACGAGCACGGCGGTCATCAAGGGAACCTCGGTCAAGCGGCGCTTGCCGCCTTTGTAAGAAGGGGCAACGAGGCTGGGCCTATGCCGATTTCTCATCCGGCAACTAAATGGCCAGGAACGAATGAAAGCCGACCGCCCACTCGCAGCCATTCGTCACGGCGTTGGTCAGCAGCAATACCTGGATCTGTGCCTCGGTAAAGCTGCCGCCGTGGAGGGCTATCTCCCCGTTGATCCGCCGAAGCTGCTCAGACTGCGCGAACCTCGGCAAGCCGTCTGACCGCGTACTCGTCCTGCCAGCAGATGGCGGCTTCCCATGCGGCTGATGCTTGTGCGGCGATGTCATGCGCGCCGTCGTCGAGACCGGCAGCGTTGCCGGGCAGCACCAGGTCGAGGTCGGGCACGTCGACGTGCGACTCGTCCCAGTCGATCAGCGCGACCCGATCTGCGGTTATGCGGACGTTGCCAGGACTGTTTGGATTGCCGTGGACGACGCAGGTCCGACGCCCTGCCAGCCGCGCCCAGGCTGCCCGGCACCGGACAACGCCCTCGGGCGGCATTGCGGCAAGGTTGATCCTCGTGCCGGTTTCGGCATGCAGGAGGTCGGTCGACGATCTCCAGCCTGGGCGCTGCGGCCAGCCCTGCGTCAACCGGTGCAGTTCGCGCAGTGTATCGGCGACGCGACGCCAGTCGGACTGTGTCTCGGGCGGTCCGCCCTCCATGTATTTCATCACCACCAGACCGTCCACGAACAGCCGGCCGTCAGTCGTCGGGATCGGCACTGGAACGGTCATGCCTTCCCGGTCGAGATGCTGGAGCAGAGCGGCTTCCCATGCGAGATCGGCGTCGGTCCTGGAGCCGAGACGGCCGACCGCGATCTGCCCGCGGATGCGGACACTCCACACGTCGTTGGCAACTCCACCCCTAAGCGGTTCGATGCGAACCGCGTCTTCACCCCATTGCCGGAGTGCTTCCCATCCCATTGGCGATATCCCTGACGGTAACGACTGAATGACGTAAGACATCGCGAAAGTTTACGACATCACGATGTTCCCGCGAGCGGCCTTCAATCAAGGCTCTTGAGCGGTACCAGTGACAGCATTGCGAGAGCCGAGATCACGGCACCGGCGATCGCAAGCGGCCAGAGACCGACGGAGATGTATGGGGCGACGGCGGTCGTTCCCAGTGCCGCTATGCCGAGGATCGCGGCGATAACGATCGCGGCTGCGCGCGAATGATCGCCGCGGGCAGCCGATATGGCCCGATGGAAGCCGATCGGCCCGCGGATGCCGAAGCCGAGGTTCAAGACCGCCCAGAGCGGCACGAGGACGTAAAGGCTGCCTGAGCCCGTGAGCGCGTAGGCGAAGATCGCCAGAAAGGCGCAGGGCATGATCGCCGTGCCGGTGCGGATTATCTTGAGCGTGCCGAATTTAGCGGCCAGCCGTGCGGAGGAATTCGCGGCCAGGATGAACATAGAGATGCCGCAGACCTGCAGGATGACGAAGTCCTCGATCCCCCTGTCGAGCGGGCCGGTGAGCACGGCCGGCAGGCCGAAGACGAAGACGAGCAGCGCGCCCAGCGACAGGGCCTGGCTCAGCGCGTAGAAGAGAAATTCGAGATTCTTCAGAATGAAGAGATAGCTGTGGTGATCTTCCATCTGGCGCGGCCGCGGGAAATGGGCGCGCTGCCGGAAAACGGCCGCTGCTATCAGCGCCGAAAGCGCCGCCAGCAGCACGAAGGAAATCTCCCAGCCTCCAAATTCCAAGAGCCAGGCTCCGGCAATCGGGGCCAGCGCCGGCGCCAGGGACTCAACGGAACCGAGCCGTCCCATGGCGGCCGCCGCCTTGTCGTGCGGATAGAGGCCCTGGATGAAGCCGGGCGCGAAGACGGCAGGGCCGGAGCCGAAGGCGCCCTGGGCAAAACGCAGGGCAATCAGCCATTCGATCGAAGGAGATTCCGCTGCTGCAAGCGAGGCAAGCCCGAACAAAACAAGCGACCAGATCAGCAGCTTGCGCGGATCGAACCGCGCGCCCAGTTCGCCGAAGGCAAGCAGCCCGACCAGCGTGCCGAACGCGTAAGCCGCAAGCACGAGCTGTGCAATCTCGATGCTTCCGCCAAGCTGCCCCGGCAGGCTTGGGACGGCCGGAAGCACCAGGTCGGTCCCGGCAATGCCGAGAACGGTTCCGCTGGCGATCAGGACGAACAGGAGTGGGGTTTTCGAGCGTGTGGTCATCGGCTCTCTGGTAGCAGAGCAAGAGGTCGCGACCAATTGCGTCCCGTCGATGTCTGTCATTCAAATATTTGATCGGAGGTGTTCCGCGACGGTCGCAAATCTGTCATGTCGGCTGGTTAGAAGCGGCTGATGGCGCGCAGCCGGTGACTCGGCTGCCGCGCCTCTTCTTTTTCCTGGGATGAGAACCATGCAGAACAATCCGGCCGTGATCATCGAGGGCGCAACCGTTGTATTCGGCGACCGTCTGGAGACCGCTTCCGTGCGGATCGAAGACGGCCGGATCACCAATATAGACGGCGCGCGCGACGGGGCCGAAAGCATCGACGGACGCGGCCATCTGCTTGGGCCCGCTTTCGTGGACATTCATGGCGATGCCTTCGAGCGGCAGGTCATGCCGCGGCCGGGCACCATGCTGCCGGTTCCTGCCGCGCTGCTCGAAACCGACCGGCAGCTTGCCGCCAACGGCATTGCGACGGCCTATCATGCGCTGACGCTGAGCTGGGAGCCCGGGCTTCGCTCGGTCGAAACCGGTTATGCCATCGTGCGCGCTCTCGATGCGCTGACCCCGCGGCTGACGGTGGACAATCGCGTGCAGCTGCGCTGGGAAACCTTCTGCTTCGAGGCGGTCGAGCTCATCCGCGAGGCGCTTGCCGGCCCGCGCCTGCCGTCGATTGCCTTCAATGATCACACGTCGATGGTGATGCTGCATCCGTCGATCCCGTTGCAGGAGCGGCCGTTCGACCTCGATCCGGCCTTCCCGACAGTCGATCCCGAAACGCCTGCCTTCGCCGAGAAGATGGCGGAACGCGCCAAGCGGGCGAAAATCCCGGTGCCGGACATGGTGGCGCTGGTGCGCAACATGTGGGAGCGCCGGCCGCAGGTGCCTGAAGCAATTGAGGACGTGGCAGCACTTGGAAAGGCCGCGGGCGCGCCGATGCTGTCGCATGACGACAGCCAGATCGAAACGCGCGATTTCTTCCGCCAACGCGGCGCGCGGATCTGCGAATTCCCGATGAACCGGCGGGTGGCGCGGGCTGCGCGCGATGCCGGCGACTTCATCGTCTTCGGCGCACCGAACGCGACGCGCGGCGGCAGCCATCTCGCCTCGATCGGCGCGGCCGACATGATCCGCGAAGGGCTCTGCGACATTCTCGCCTCGGACTATTACTATCCGGCGATGCTGCTCGGGCTTGCAAGGCTGAAGGCCGATGGCGTGGCGCCGCTCCATGCGCTCTGGCCACTCGTCTCTGATAATCCGGCGCGCGCCTCGGGACTCACCGATCGCGGCGTCATCGAAGCCGGCAAGCGGGCGGATCTCGTGCTGGTCGACTGGCCTGAAGGTGCAGCCCCCGCCGTTCGCCGCACCTGGGTCGCAGGCCGGGAAGCCTATCGCGCGGCACCCGCCGGGGAACTGGCGATCGCCTGATCCTATTCAGATCTGCTATGCGCGCTACATCCAAGATATGGAAGCGCTCTATGTCCTGCTCATCTTCGCCGTGGCCATAACGATCATCTATCTGGCCGGCAAATGGAACACGTCCGACGCCGACCACTATATGGGCTTCGATAACCTGCGCTCGTCCCGCAAGCCGAAAGCGGCTGACGACGAGGATGCGAAAGAGACATGAAGGCCGCTGACGGCGCTGCGGCAGTTGCGCCGTTTCAGCCGAAGCCTCGCGCCTTCACGCCCGCGATCACCTCGTCCGAGACCTGCCGCAATTCCTGCCGCGAGGCGCCGTCGCGTGCCTGGATGGACAGTCCCTGCAGGACGGCGACGAGATAGCGGGCGAGAGAGATGGCGCGGTCCGGATCGAGCCAGCGCCCGAGCGTTTCCGCGATCATGTCACGCATCTCGTTTCGGCGCTCCGCCAGTTCGCGGGCCAGTTCCGCATGATCCGGCCCGCACTGGATCATGCCGCTCGAGATCATGCAGCCGCGCTCCGCCGCGGGGTCGGTAACGGCATCGATTGCCTTGTGGAGCATGGCTTCGACCGTCTCCTGAAGGGTTGTGGTGGATTTGATGTTCTGTAACGCCCGGGGCAGGCCGAGATAGCGATCGAGCGTCTCGCGGTAGAGCCCCGCCTTGCTGCCGAAAGCCGAATAGAGACTTGGGGGCGCGACACCGATTGCGGCCGTCAGGTCGTTCAGCGAAACACCTTCATATCCGTGCCTCCAGAAGAGGCGCATGGCGATGTCGATCGCCTCGTCCCGGTCGAAGGTTCGCGGACCGCCGCGCCGTGTTTTCACAACCTTATCCATAGTGATCACTAAAGACGTCTTGACAGCAAAAAGCAAGCCGTTAGTTTGTAGTGATCGCTAAACATAAGGATTTTGGCATGATAAGAGCAATGCATGCAATTTGGGTTTTCGTCCTGCTGCTGGGCCTGTCTTCCATGGCGATGGCGGCGGAGAGGGACTACACGGTGAAGGCGCCTGACGGCGTCGAGATCGCCGTGCAGGAGTCGGGCGATCCCGCCGGGCCGGCGATCGTTTTCATCCATGGCCTGCTCGGCAGCCATCTCAACTGGGACATGCAGGTCGCCAGCCCCGAACTGCAGCACTACCGGCTGATCAGCTACGACATGCGCGGCCATGGCCTGTCAGGCAAGCCCGACGATGCCGAAGCCTATCGTGACGGGCGCCGCTGGGCGGACGATCTCTCGGCGGTCCTGAAGGCGACGGGTGCGAAAAAGCCTGTCCTGGTCGGCTGGTCGCTCGGTGGCGTGGTTATCTCCAACTATCTTGCCGGCTACGGAGACGACGGCCTTGGCGGGATCGTCTATGTCGACGGCGTCATCGAGCTCAATGCCGCGCTGATCACCGCGCACCCCGAAGTCTATGCAGGCATGGCTTCGGACGAGCTTAAGGAGCACCTCGATGCGGTGAACACCTTCCTGGCTCTGTGTTTTGCCACGAAGCCCGACACGGCAACCTTCGAACGCTTGCTATCCAATGCCGCGATGGCCTCGTGGATCATGACGCGGACCGTCCCCTCGATGACCGTTTCCGCCGCAGAGGGTCTGCCCAAGGCGCGCGTGCCGGTCCTGCTGCTCTATGGCGGCAAGGACGTTCTGGTCAATGTTGAACCGAGCATCGCAAGAGCGCGGGCGCTTAATCCGGCCGTTCAGACGAAGATCTATGCGAAGTCGGGGCATGCGCCATTTTTGGAGGAAGCGCCGCGCTTCAACAGTGATCTGGCGCAGTTCAGAGACGCGGTATCAGGCAAATGAATTCGGAATAGGGAGCGGGCAGGGCTGGTGGCGCGGCCCGCCCCCACCTCCTCATTCCTGTGACAAGCACAGGAATGAGGAGGTGGGGGATCGCTCCCCTATGCCCCGCGCCCGAGTGCTGCCGATTGCTGCAGGGTGATGGCATGGCGCAGTGGATCGGCGTGGCGGTGCGCAAGCCGCCACTCTCCGCCCTCGCGCTGGTAGACGAGCGTGACACGCAGCGCCCAGTCCTGTGCGGGCAGCCCGCCGACTTCGACATTGGCGCGCTCGACGGTGACAAGCACGATCATATCGGTGCCGGCATAGGTCTGGATAAGCTCCTGTTTCAGCGTCCCGTTCCTGAAGAAGCGGCTCATGCCATCCCAGGTCTTCTCGGTAATGTCTGCCTCGCGCGAGGGCGGGCCACCGAAAGGTGACATCAGGGTGAAATTCTCGGTGCGCGGCACCAGCATCCGGTAGGTGGCGACATCGCCCCGCATCAGCGCGGCATTGGCTTCCTCCGAGATCAGGGCGAGATCGGCCGCCTGCATAGATGCCCGGCTGCTGGCTGCGCCGGCGGCGAGGGAGGCAAGACCGGCAAGACCGGCCGGGCCGGCGACGAGAAGGGATCGGCGAGACGGTGACATGGCATGCTCCTCTGCAAGGCTGGAGTTCGAAAACGCGGCTGCGACGCCCCGTGCCTCAGACATGCCAGTTTGCTGATGCTGAGGCTAATGATATGATTTCAGCGATATGCTGAATGAAACTGATCTTTCGCGCGCCGATCTCAATCTCCTCGTGCTTTTCGAAGCCGTCATCGAGGAGGGCCATGTCGGCCGCGCCGCCGACCGGCTGAATATCTCGCCATCTGCCGTCAGCCACGGGCTCGGCCGCCTGCGGCGCATGCTCCACGATCCGCTGTTCGTGAGGACGCCGAGGGGCGTGGTGGCGACGGCCCGGGCGATGGAACTGTCAGCGCCGGTTGCCGAAATCCTTGCCAGGGTGCGAAGCGTGATTTCGACGGCCGAGCCCTTCGATCCGGCACGGTCGAGCCGCCGGTTCACGCTCGGCGCGCCGGACGGCGTTTCCGCCGTCTTCCTGTCCGCGCTGCTTGCCGGATTGGAAAAGTCGGCGCCTGGGATCGATATCAGCATACGCCAGCTGCTGCCGGAGCAGGGCGAAAGCGCGCTGGCGCGGGCGTGGCGCAACGCCTTTGCCGATCTCGAAGCCCGCGCCATGGATATTGCGATCGTGCCTTCCGGTGACATCCCGGCGCGCTTTCATAGTCTGACGCTCTACGAAGAGGATTTCGTCATCGCCATGCGCGCCGGCCATGCCTTCGCGCAGGAACCGACGCTCGAGCGCTATATCGGAATGCGGCATCTGGTCGTGTCACTTGGGGGTGATCCGCACGGTTTCGTCGACACGGCGCTTGAACAGCGGGGCTTAAACAGGCGGATGGCGCTGACGGTGCCGAACTTCATGTTCGCGCTCGCCGTCACCGGCGAGAGCGACTTGCTGGTTGCCGTTCCCCGCCGCTTCGCCGCACTCTACGCGCCGCGCTTTGGCCTGGTGACGGTCGATGCTCCCTTGCCGCTGCCGCGTTTCCGGCTGAGCGCCGTTGCCCCGCGCGCCGCAATGCTGGATGCCGGGCTGAGCTGGTTGTTCGGAATGCTGCTGTCGGCGTGTGAGGTTGAGGGTCCTGCGGGGTCGTTCTAACGGGGAACGAACGGATGCTTTAGCGCCGGGACAGGATACTCATCGTCCTCTCTCTCCCTGTTGTCCTGCCAGTTCGTAGCGGGCGCGGCTCAGGCTGACCAGGCTCGCAATTGCCGCACAGCCGGCCGACAGGACGACCGCAAATTCCAGCGCGGCAGATTGCGGCAATGTCGCGAAGATGAGCGACATGGAGATTCCGCCGAGCGTCTGGCCGAGAAGCCGTGCGGTGCCCTGCATGGCACCTGCCGCGCCGCTTCTGGCTTTCGGCGCCGAGAGAAGTAGAATGCGGTTGTTCGGCGTCTGGAACAGGCCGAAACCCAGGCCGGCGATGACAGTGCCGACCAGAAACGCGATGCCTCTCGGATCGGGCGGGCCGAGAACTGCCACAAGCAGGCCGACAGAAAGCAGCGCGCCGCCTGTCGCGCAAAGCCATGCGGTCTTGACGCGGTTTGCCAGACGTCCCGAAAATGGCGCGATGATCGCAGTCGCAACCGGCCAGGGCATCATGTAGAGACCGGCCAGAACCGGGGCCATGTGCAACGTCCGCTGGAGATAAAAGGGTAGCGCGATGTAGCTCAGCATCTGGCCGCAGAAGCAGGATACCGAGGCGATGACCGCCACGCGGAACGCAGGTGCCGCCAGGAGATCCGTCGGAATGATCGGGGCGTCGCTGTTGCGCTCCAGGCGCAGCAGGAGGACAAGGCAGGCGATCGAGGCGGCAATGAGCACCGCGCCGCTTGCCGGCGCAGTCGCTATCCGGTCGGTGCCGCAGAAGAAGAGGATGAACATCGACGTGTTGGCGAGCAAAGCCTTGGCGTTCAGCTTTCGCTTCGTGCCCCGCATCTTCTCCAAAAGACCGCCGCTGAGCAGCACGACGATGCCGAGCGGTATATTGACCGCAAAGAGCCAGGGCCAGGTCGTGACGGACAGGATGGCGCCGGCAATGCCTGGACCGGCAGCGGAAGAAATCGCGATGACCATGGCGTTGACGCCGATGATCGGACCCAGCATGTGCTGCGGCAGGGCCGAGCGCAGGTTCATCATGGCGAGCGCCATGATCGCGCCCGCGCCGAGGCCCTGCGCGAAACGGGCAAGGATCAGCAAGGAGAGGTCGCCCGCGAAGGCGCAGGCAGCCGAAGCGGCGGTAAACAGTGCGACGCCGATCAGGAAGACCCGCCGCGCGCCATAGATTTCCCCGAGTGCGCCGCAGGGAAGAAGGGCGACCAGCACGGCCAGCTGATAGGCGGAGACGACCCATACGGTGCTGCCCGCTTCCACGTGCAGCGAGAGCGCGATCGACGGCAAGGCGACGTTGGCGATGGCTCCATCGAGAACGACGAGAACTGCTGCGAGAAGTATGAGTGCGATGGCCATGTACTGCCGAGGCGATGCCGGACCATCCTGAGAAATCGGTGCGGTGGAGGCGAGGGACATTTAGAAACTCCCAATCGTTATCGGATGGCCGACTAGTTAGGCCCTGCTGACAGCGAGCGCCAGACGCAACAAAATCAAACGACTGTTGCATAAGGCGCCATACGTGAGTAAATGGAGCCGTGTCCGATCTCGACCTCAATCTCCTGGTGGCACTGGATGCGCTGCTGCGCGAGAGAAGCGTATCGGCCGCCGCGCGCCGGCTTGGCCTCAGTACATCAGCCATGAGCCGGACACTGTCACGGTTGAGGGCGGCGCTCGGCGATCCGATCCTTGTGCCGGCGGGGCGCGGGATGGTGGCAACGCCCCATGCCCTGGCGATTGCCGAAGACGTGCATTTGTTGAAAGACGCCGTGGAAACGGTGCTCAGCCCGCCGTCATCAGTGGAAATCCGCGAGGTGCGCCGCGATTTCACCATCCGTGCCAATGAGGCATTCGTGCTCATCTTTGCCGCGGGCCTGAGCGCTGCCGTTGCGAACGCCGCGCCAGGAATAAGGCTTCGGTTTGCGCCGCGATCGGACAAGGACGTTCAATCCTTGAGAGACGCGGCCGTGGATCTGGATATCGGCGTCCTGCCGACTGAAAGCGGGGAACTGCGTTGCCAGACGCTTTTCGCAGACCGGTATGTGGGTCTTGCAAGAGCAGGACACCCGATTTTCGATGCGGATGAGATCACGGTCGAAAACTATGCCGCCTGGGGCCATGTGCTCTTTTCACCGCACGCGGATTTTACCGGTCCGGTCGACAGGGCGCTCGCCGAACTCGGCGTCTGCCGCGATGTCAGACTGATCGTGCCAAGCTTTCCAGCTGTCATCGCGGTTGCGGCGGCATCCGATCTGATCGGCGCGATCCCGAATTCCTATCGCCGATCCGCCGCAACAAGCCAGATCAGGACCTTCGAGCTGCCGGTCGCCGTGCCGGGTTTCGACATCGTCCAGGCGTGGCATCCGCGGATGGATGCTGATCCCGTTCATCGCTGGCTGAGAGCGCTGATCTTTGAGACCTTCAAGTCAATGAACTGACGCAAAACTTGGCCGATATCAGGCATTTGTTGGCAGCTTCGCGAAATCCGGCGCCTGCGCGGAATGCTAGTCTCTCCTCACTTGCTTCCATTTCGAAAGGCCGCTGCCCCATGCTTCTCGATCGTTCCCGCCTGCCTGTCGTCTTCATCCGCACCGATGCCGATGCAGAAACCTCCATCAACGACCAGATCGAGGCCCTTTTGGAGGAGAGGCGGCCTTTCGTGCTGGTCACGGATCACGCGCCTGACGATCACGAGGACGAGACGCAGGAGGAGCGCAAGGAGCGGGCGCTGTTTTTCAAGAAGATCAAGGACCGGATGAGGGCCTATTGCCGGGGCATGATCGTCATCGACGGCGGCAACTTGATCGAAGCCGTCAGCTAGCGCAATAAGCATAGGCAGATAAGAAAAAGCAAATACAACTGGGCGAGTCTCTTTATGATCGATAATCCTAACGAGTGGATATCCGCGGCTGAACGGATTGTATCGCGTGCTCTCGGATTTGGTGTTGCCACCTTGGTAATCACAGGTGTGCTTTGGCTGGCGTTTTATTATCAATTGATCGAAAAGACCGCGCTGGGTGGTTATCCCTATGACGTAACCCGCATCGTGTGCGTGCTTGCGCTCGGCCTTCTACTAGTCGGCGCGGTCGCCTGGATAGCAAAGATCCTAACCACCATACTCCGATATCCATTGAAGGCTGTTGTAGCGGCCCGAGCTGAGATGGAAGAGAAGCAGCGTTTGCGCCAGAACATGAGCCTGGTGCCGAAGGAGGCGCAGCTGTTGCTATACGCTTTCAATCAACAGCCGGATGGGAGGTTTCGATCACCGGGAGACATCGGTGTTTTCGATCATTTAATCGCGGCCAGGGCGGTAGTTTCCGAGTCGGAGTGGTCGAGCGGACGGACTCGCGGTGAATTCATGCAGGTTCACATCGCGTTTCGCGATCCGGAGGGGCAACGTTATTTGAAGGAACTTGTCGATAATCACTATTCAGACATCAGCTCAGACCCACAGAAGGTGATGGAAGAGCTCACATACATTATGCGCCGCTGATGCCATGCGATCATCTTTGCTTACCCTTACCGGCGCAGGATATCGCTGTTTAGGTACTCGCCAACGGAGGGGCTTGTCCTCCTAGGTTTGTCATCAGTAGCGAGCTCCCCAGCCGCGGCTCCCACGCATTAATAAATAAAAGGCCGGTTGACTTCCGTTATTCAAGCACTTGTTTCACTTGCGTTTCTGCGCGCAGTATTCAGCCGTAGCCGGCGCAATTCCGCGTTTTCGGCGCGCGCTATTCTTCGCTCTCGTTCCCGCTGCCGTTTCTCCGATCGTCGCATTTCATTGGAGATGACCTTCACGATGAACGCGAATGTTTTGAAGATGACAATTGCGGCATAGTAGATGGCGACGCCGACCAGCCTCAGAACCTTGCTCATAACCCCTCGCTTTAATTGTGATCTTCCGGCTGGAAAGATGAAAGTCAAGCCGGAAGGACTCGACAGGAGTCGTTCACAGGTTTGCTCCAAATATTATACTTCACACACCCACGCGAGTTTGTGGTATATTGAGTCTAATGGTTGCATCTCATTGGCGCACGACCATACAAGTCGCGTTTGCAAGTGGCCGTCACCAGAAAGAGTATCTTGAACATAAACTTCCACCACGTCCCCAGCGTCCAGGAAGGGCAAGAGTTCGGGTGGGTATGTAACGACAACGCTATTTATCAGGGGAAACTCCAATGGCACGAGCGCAGTATTTCGTTGTCCTTCATGAGGGACAGTGGAAAATCAAACACAACGATAAGCATTACGGCCCGTACCAAACCCAAAAAGCCGCGATCAAAGAGGCTGTGGATACCGCCCACAAGGCGGGAAAGCAGGGTCACGACGCCCAAGTCCTAGTCCAAGGCGAGAACAATCAGTTCAGAACAGAATGGACTTACGGCAATGACCCATACCCACCAAAGGGGTGATAAATGGCAACCTTCCTAATAACATATGACACCCATGCTGGCCGGAACTACCAGTCACTGTATGACGGCATGGCCGAACACGGCGGCGTCAGGCTCGCTGAGAGCGTTTGGGGCATCGTTTTAAATAACACTGCTGGCGAGGTTAGGGATTGGGTCAAAAATCTGCTTGATAGTGACGACACCATCATCGTTATACAGGGTGAAACCAAAGCCCTCCTGGGCAACGCAAAAGGCGAAGAACGGGGCGAGCGACTGGTTAAAGGAAAACTGTCAGTCTTCCTGAGCGGCGTTTTTGTCCCGCTTAAAACCAGTAGGAACTCGAGGTATCGCCGCTTTGGCGATCTTGCCTAGCCGCTGATCAAACCGTGCTTCGTCGTCGTCCGTTTCCAGCTCGCGGGCGTTGCCGTTGCCGCCCATCGGGCCTAGGTTGCCTTCCCGCATGGCTTCGCGGATGCGATGCCCAAGGAACCAAGCCGTTTTCAGTGTGACCTCAAGAACGCAATGCAACTGGTTTGCGCTCATACCCTTCTTGGAGGAGCAAATCAGGTGGATTGCCTGTAGCCACTTATGCAAAGGCAGGTGGCTTTCCTCAAAGATCGTACCGATGCGAACTGTAAACTGGCTACGGCAGGCGGCGCACTTGTAAAGGCCGTGACGCTCGACACCTTCCGGGCTTTTCTTGGAGGGTTTGGAGCGAACGCCTTCAAGCTTGTAATGCTTGTCTAAGTTTCCACAGTGAGGGCATACAGGGCCTTCCGGCCACAAGATGCTTTCCAAATGCTCAAAGGCTGCGGCCTCACTGTGAAAATATTCCCTCGCCAAAACAGACGTGACACGTTCCAAAAGCTAACTCGTGGATTCTTTATCTCATGTCCACTTGGGTTTGTCAAAGATGATTATAGGATTATATTCCTATGAAATGGAAAGAGAATTCTATCGCAGTAATGCTGCATAACCGCTTCACAACTTTTACGCGCTATGCTTAAAAAAGCATGTCCGCATCGTTATGAGACCGGCTGAGCGGCCTGCCTTGCTGAAAGCGGCAGGGCCCGGCGAGGACTTCCGTTGCCTGCAGCACCGCGACATCGCCGGATGGGCTGATGTGAAGCGCAGACAGGATATTCGTCGCGAAGGCGCCGGTATCGACGGCAATCCGGTTCGGGAAGATTTCGACGCGTTCGCTTGCGGTGATCGTGTGCCCATGGACGACGATCTTGCCGAATGAGGCGCTGGCGTTCAGGAACTCGCCGCGAATCCACATCAGCGCATGCGCATCTTGCTCGGCCAAGGGGATGCCTGGTTTCAGGCCGGCATGGACGAGGATGTGGTGGTCGAGTTCGACATAGCGCTCGGCCGCGCGCAGGCATTGCAGGCGCTCGTCTCCAAACCTGCTGCGGATCTCGTCTGCGGTGATGGCTGCCCCAAAGGGCAGGCCGTAGGAGAGCATTGTCTCGCTGCCTCCGAGGTCCAGCCAGTGGTTGACGAGATCTGCCTGAACGGCCGGGTCCGTCTCGTCGAGGATATGAAGGGGGAGGGCGTCGTGGTTGCCGCGTATCAGCTTCGAGCCCGGTTTTTCGCGCAGCGTCCGGATGACGAGATCCATCGCTTTGCGGCTCTCCGGCCCACGGTCCATGATGTCGCCGAGGAAGACGATCCGGTAATCGATCCTCTCGTCGCGCGCTTTGCCTGCAATGCCTGACAGCATCACCTCCAGCAGGTCTGCACGCCCATGGACATCGCCGATTGCGAATGTGTGCAGAGAAGCGTTCGCGGTCATCGATGGCTCCGTTCTCGCTCTCGGTTTTGCGGTCATCTCAAAAACTTTGCCATAAGAGGATCAGGCCGATGGGCATCGACCATTTCCCAGCCAATTTTATAGTAGAAACCCACTGCATCGGGTGCTGCGTGGGCTTCTAATCTAACTACCTCCCGTGCCATGGCGAGCGTCTCCACGGCGGACATCATCGCTCGGCCGATACCTTGCCGCTGTCGCTCCGCGACAATTGCGACCGTGCGAACCACGCCATTCCCGTCCCCCATGAAATCAAGACGGACGGCACCGACGGGCTCGCTTCCATCGACAAAAATCAAAGGAAGATGCTCGGGCTTTCGGTCATCAGGATGTCGATCGTCGTACCCAGACAATCCGCGCAGATCAAACAGCACATGCCGTCGAATCCGATGATAGGCTTCCCATTCAGATTGACGCGATACCTTTACCAGCTTCAAGTCGGCAGCCCTTTCGCAGTCGCTTGTGGCGCAAAGCAGACGCCGCTTATACCCCCGACGTCACCCTCACACCAGCAACCGCCTCGCCACCTCGGTCACCTTCTGCGTCAGCCCCGCAAGCCGGTCGGCGGCAAGGCGGCTGATTTGCCAGTAAAGCACAACATCCAGAGGTGTATCGGGGATCAGCTCGACGAGGCGGCCGGCTTTGATATGGTTCTCGGTCAGGTGGATCGGGTTCATGCCCCAGCCCATGCCGAGCAGGCTGGCGTCGATAAAGCCCTGCGTGGCCGGCAGCCAGTGGGTGGGTACGTTGATGTCGGTCGAAAGCGTGCGGCGGATCCAATCTGCCTGCAGGCGGTCCTTCTGGTTGAAGATCAGTGACGGGGCGCGGGCGAGCGCTTCCGGGGTGACGCCGTCAGGGAAATAGCGGCGGACGAAGTCGGGGCTTGCGGTCGCATGGTAGCGTAGCGCGCCGAGTGAATAGCGGCGGCAGCCGGCAACAGGCTTTTCCATGCTGGTGACGGCGGCGATAACGCGGCCGCGTTCCAGCCACTCGGCCGTGTAATCCTGATCGTCGACGGAAATGTTCAGCAGATAGTTCGAAGCCTTCGAGAAATCCGCCATCGCTTCCAGAAACCAGGTGCCGAGGCTGTCGGCGCTGGTGGCGATCTGCAGCGTGACGCGCTGTTCGGGGCTGTCGCGGTCGCTCAGCGCCGGCAGGTGTTCGAGCAATTCGCTTTCCAGCATGCCGACATTTTCCATGTGGCGGCAGAGCCAATCGCCCTTTTCCGTTGCCGTGCACGGCGTACCGCGCACGACGAGGGCGGCACCGAGGCGCTCTTCCAGCTGCTTTATGCGCTGCGAGACGGCCGACGGCGTGACGTTCAACATGGCGGCGGCCTTCTCGAAACTTCCGGTCTGGACGACGGCAAGCAGCACGCGAAGGGCGGGGTAATCGATCATGATAAGCTGCGCTTAATTGACGTAAGGATGATTAATTAGCCTAATCCAGTCGATCCGTCTACGGAGCGTCTCAACACCACGACGGAAACGCCTGATATCATGGACATCTCGACCTATTTCACCGGTATGACCGTCGGTCTCAGCCTGATCGTCGCAATCGGCGCGCAGAACGCCTTCATCCTGCGCCAGGGCCTGCGCAATGAATATGTGTTCGCCGTCTGCCTCGCCTGCGCATTGTCAGATGCGATCCTGATCGTCATCGGTGTCACCAGCCTGAAACAGGTGGTGGATCTCATGCCCTGGCTCGATCCGCTCATGCGGTATGGCGGGGCGGCATTCCTCATCTGGTATGGGGCAAAAAGCCTCTATTCGGCGGTCAGGTCTTCGGGTGCGTTACAGGTTTCAAACGGGGCGGGGGCGGGCTTCGGCAGGACCATGGCCATGTGCTTGGCACTGACCTGGCTCAATCCGCATGTCTATCTCGATACGGTGATCCTGCTCGGCACGGTCTCGACGCGCTTTGCCGGCCATCAGGCGGGTTTTGCCGCAGGCGCCGTAACCGGTTCCTTCCTGTTCTTTTTTTCATTGGGATATGGTGCCGCCTGGCTTCGCCCCATCTTTTCACGGCCGGCTTCCTGGCGCATTCTCGAAACCGTCATCGCCTTCGTGATGTGGCTGATCGCGTTCAAGCTCCTGAACGGCATGTGACGGCTGCGCGCATTTCAGGAAAATCAGAATGTCATTCGATCCGCATCACCTTGCCCTCGTCTTCACCGCCTATATCATCGCCGCAGCCAGCCCCGGTCCCAGCAACATGCGCATCATGGGCGTCGCAATGCACCAGGGCCGCCAGCCGGCGCTGATGATCGCGGCCGGTGTCGTCAGCGGCTCGCTCTTCTGGGGCTCGATGGCAGCGACGGGAATCTCGGCCATTCTGGCGCAATATGCCCAGGCGCTCATCATCCTGAAGGTCTTCGGCGGTCTCTACCTCATGTTCCTCGCCTACAAGGCCGGCAAATCGGCCATGACCTCCGACGAGAAGCAGGGCAGGACGCTCGATGCCGTCAGGGCTTCGGGCTTCAGCCTCTATCGCCGCGGGTTGCTGATGCATCTGACCAACCCGAAAGCGCTGCTCGGCTGGATCGCGACCATGACGCTCGGTCTCGGTCCCGGCGCGACGCCGACGACGGTCGCCATCATCCTTGCGGGCTGCGCCATTCTCAGTGTCACGATCTTCTGCGGTTATGCGCTGGTCTTTTCCACCGCGCCGATGGTGCGCATGTATCGCCATGCGCGCCGCTGGATCGAGGGCACGCTGGCGCTCGTCTTCGGGGCGGCCGGCATGAAGCTCCTGCTGTCACGCGCATAAAAGGATATTCCAGATGCCGCTTTTTCATGGTCTTTCCGCCTTTCCGATCACGCCGGCCGATCCTTCGGGTGTCGTCGATGCCGCCGCGCTCGCCACGCTGCTTGCCCGCATCCAGGCCGCGGGCGCGGATTCCATCGGCCTGCTCGGCAGCACCGGCGCCTATGCTTTCCTGTCGCGCCAAGAGCGGCGTCGTGCGGTGGAAACGGCCATGTCCACGGTCGGCGGCAAGATCCCCGTCATAGTCGGCGTCGGGGCGCTCAGGACGGACGAGGCGCAGGCGCTTGCCAGCGATGCGCGGGAGCTCGGGGCGGACGGCCTGCTGCTGGCGCCGGTCTCCTATACGCCGCTGACCGATGACGAAGTCTACGAGCACTTTGCCGCCGTCGCCGATGCCGGCCAGCTGCCGCTCTGCATCTACAATAATCCGGGCACGACGAAATTCACGTTCAGTATTGAGCTGATCGCCCGCCTTTCCAAGCTCGGCACCGCCAAGGCGGTGAAGATGCCGCTGCCGGCCAAGGGCGATTTCGCCGCCGAAATCGCAAGTCTCCGGGCAGTGACGCCTGACGGTTTCGCGGTCGGCTATAGCGGCGACTGGGGTGCTGCCGATGCGCTCACGGCAGGCGCCGACGGCTGGTACAGCGTGGTTGCCGGCCTTCTGCCCGCCGAGGCGTTGAAACTGACGCGGGCCGCGCAGGCAGGCGATGCACAAGAGGCGGCGCGCATCGACGAAGCCTTTGCGCCGCTCTGGGCGCTGTTCAAGGAATTCGGCAGTTTCCGTGTCATGTACAGCCTTGCCGATCTCCTCGGCCTCGGCAGGTTTGCTCCGCCGCGGCCGGTGCTTGGCCTTCCGGAAGCCGCGCGTGGGCGGGTGCGGGAGGCGCTTGAGAAACTGGGAGCGGCTGTCGGCCGCTAAAGCCGCTGCTCATTGCGTGATCAGCGGGGCCTGGTGCAGCCAGCGGTCCTGACGCAGCTGGTCGAGAACGAAGGCTGCGACGGCCGCCCGCGCTATGCTGCCGCCATGGAAACCGGAGAGGTCGGTGAGCGCACGGACCGGTGCATCGCCGGCCTTGTTGTTCAAAAGTGAGGGACGCACCAGGGTCCAGTCGAGGCCGCTGTCTCTCACGATCGCTTCCTGCCGGTTCTTGTCGGCATAGACCTTCTTGAGGAGAAGCGGGAAAATCAGCCTGTCGAACAGAAAGCCGCCATGCCCGGCGCTGTCGCCCGCGCCGATGCCGGTGATGCAGACGAGGCGGGAGATGTGCTCGGCCGTCATGGCATTGACGAGTGCGCGCGTTGCGGTCGACAGCATCGTGACCTCGCGGAAGGGGCTTGCGGGGGTGCCGAGCGCGCTGATGACGCCGTCGCGGCCTTCCAGCGCCTGGCGCAAGACCTTTTCGTCGCGCGCATCTCCGACGATGAGTTTAGCGCCCTTCAGATCAGCTGCCTTCTCGGGCGAGCGCACGAGCGCGGTCACGTCGTAGCCGCGCGCCAGCGCCTGAGAGACGATCAGGCGGCCGGTCGGCCCGGTCGCGCCGAGGATCAGGATTTTCGGGTGATCGGTTTCAATAGTGCTCATGGCTTCGTTCCTTTTCACAAAGCGGGACGCCCGATTTCAGGCCGTCCCGTCGCTTCCGGTTGATGATCAGAGATTGCCCGCTGCGAGCAGTTCGCGGGTGCGTTTCAGCGTCGAAAGAAGGGCGCTCCTGTAGCCCTTCTCGCCATCCATCCAGGCCTGTTCGGCCTGTTCCTCCGGCCCGTTCGGCTCCCTGCCGCGCAGGCCGAGGTAGCAATAGAAGCGCAGCTGCAGCGCGCCTTGCTCGTCCTCGAACAGTTCGTTGACGATCGCGCCTTCGCGCGGGCCGGTTGCCTGAAAGAAGGTGACCTTGCTTTCCGGGTCGAAGGTGATGATTTCGCGCAGATCCTGTCCGGCGATCGTCGCCTCGCGCACGATATGGGTGGCGCTTTCTTCCACCACGTCGCAAGCCGTGCAGAGGTTGGGCGGCAGAAACAGGCGGGCGTCGCGGGCCTTGAGGACAAGGCCTTGCCATGCCTCAGCGCGGGTAAGCGGGATCTCGCCTTCCGGATTGACCGGAACAGTCGCAGTTGAATAGATCATCGTCTTTTTCTTCTCGTATTGGGTTGCTTGACATCCTCAAGATGCGTGGTTCAGAAATGACCCGGTAGACTGTTAATCTGGACAGTTCGTCCCACTGGTGGAACACATGGACCTGCTTGCGCTTGCCGATTTCAATCTCGTTGCCCGCCATGGCGGGTTCGGTCGCGCCGCCCGTGCCGCCGGACGTCCGAAGGCGACGCTTTCGCGCCGGGTTGCGGAGCTGGAGGCAAGCCTCGACCTGCGTCTCTTCGAGCGTGGGGCGCGTGTCCTGAAGCTGACGGAGGAGGGGCGGGCGCTTTACGAGCGCACCGCAGCTTTGCTGACCGAGCTCGACGAGACGGCGGCGGCGATCGCCTCCGGTGCGGACAAGCCGCGCGGCCGGCTGCGGATCAGTGCGCCGCTCCTGTTTTCGCAGACGGCAATGGGGAAGCTCGCCGCCGGTTTCGCGCTTGCCTATCCTGACGTGCGGCTCGAGGTGACGACGGAAGACCGGGCCGTCGACATGGTGGAGGAAGGCTACGACCTGGTGATCCGGGTCAATCCGGATCCGGATGAGAGCCTCGTCGGGCGGATCTTCCTGCGTGACCGTCTGGTGATCGTGGCGAACCCGGCTCTTATGCGGCCCGCAGATGGTTCGGCCGTTCCGGCCGTCGAGCGCGGAGCGGGCGATCAGACTGCCGTCTGGCATGTCAGGCAAGCGGGCGGCCGGTCGGACATTGCCGTAGACACGGTGCTCAGGCTGTCATCGCTGACAATGGTGCGTGACGCGGTGCGCATGGGCGTGGGTGCTGCCCGCCTTCCGATCTCGCTCGTCAGTGGCGATCTTGCCGCCGGCACGCTGGTTCACTGGGGAGATGCTGACGTGCCGGAGATCGCGCTCTGGACGCTTTATCCTTCGCGGCGGCTGCTGAGCACGCGCGTATCGGCTTTTCTGGACTATCTGAAAGCGGCTTTTCCGATGGGCACGCCGGACGAACTGGCTGCCTATATCGCCTGACCGCGCACTCGAAGGCCTGCCGCGCCCGGTGCTCGGCCTTCCGAAGCAGGTGCGCGGGCGGGGTGCGGGAGGCGCTTGAGAAACTGAGGCCGGCTGTCGGCCGCTAGCGGAGCCAAATGGTGCTCCATGGCTAATATGAAATTTTCCCATCGACGATCGGCTGCGGCCCCGAGGAAAATTGCTGTTTCAAGACCTGTTTCGCATCATTGCTGATGATCGACATCGGAGCGACGACCGCAATCTTTGCTGCTGATCCCGCTAGGTCGGCCGTTCGAACGGCGGCCATGCCCACCTCATCCGCGATCGAGGCCTTTCCGGTATCCAGAGACTGTCCTGCCAGCCGCCGTCCAAGCAACTGGACCATGTCCCTGTTATCGGCGAAGGTATTATGGCCCAAGGCGTCGTCCGCTTTGACGGCGCTCGTATCGATGACGGTCACTCCGAGCTTATCCAGATCCGCGGCGTAGGGTGTCGAATCGAAGCCGCCGACGCGCGTGACGCCGCCGGAGAGCCATTGCGAAACCTGCAGCGCCTTATCCCTCGTCGACGAGAAGATCGTGAAATGCGGGCGTAGCGGCCCCATCTCGATCATCTGCCGGCGAAAGACATCGATATCGATGTCAGGCGAGGCCAGGATAACGTTCTTCACTTTGGCCGGGATTGCCTTGTTGCGCATGGCAACCCCGCGTAGTGCCTCGGCGGTCAGCCAGGATCCCATGGAATGAGCAAGAATCGTCACTTCGCCGACGTCAGGGCTTCTGGCAGCCTGCAGGATCAGATCCTCCAGCGCGCGCCGTGAGAAATTCGTGCTCTCCTTGTCGTAGAGATAGTCGAAGACATTGGCGCGCGAGGGCCAGGTGAAGAGGATCGGGGCAGCATCCGTTCCGGAATCATGGGTGATCTGCGCGAAGCGAAAGACGGCATCGGCGTAGGTATTGTTGAAGCCATGCACGAAAATGACGACCTGCCGCTTCGCATTGCGCTTCTTGTTGAACCATTCAAAGATCTTGCGCTCTGTCGGCATCTCGCCGACCTTCAGGACGGCGAACTCCTTTTCGGGATCGGCCGGCACATGCGAGGGCCATTGCACCTCGCCGACTTTGCGGTTTCGATCCGGAGGAATGGAAACGACGATGTCGTTGAGAGAAATCGCCGTTCCCCGCTCGCCGGAGTAAAGTTCGCCCGGCTTGTCGGTCGGCTGGCGGGTGATTGCCACCAGCATGTCCACCGTGCTCGTGCCTGGCCCCGCGGTTGCGAGCGGCTGGAGAACATTCTCCAGTCGCCCTGCACACCCCCCCAATACCGAGAGAGCCATCAGGGCTGAAAGGCACGATCGCTTGACAGCGAATGAGGTCAATGCGCGCGGCAAGCTGGCAATCAGACAGCTGCTGCCGGCAAAGGCTGTTCGTCCAACCTGTGGCATCCGTTCATCTCGTCAGTGGGACATGACCCGCCCGGAATGATCCGGACGGGCCCGACGTTGTCAGGCTTCGCGGGGTATTCGAAACCAGGCAACATAGAGAGCCGGCAGGAAGAGCAGCGTCAGGAGCGTGCCGACCACAATGCCGCCCATCATCGCGTAGGCCATCGGCCCCCAGAATATCTCCCTGGAGATCGGGATCAGCGCGAGTGTGGCCGCCGCGGCCGTCAGCATGATCGGGCGCATTCTGTGCTCAGTCGCTTCGATGACGGCCTGCCAGGGTGGCATGCCCTCGCTTCGGAGATGCTCGATCTGGACGATGAGGATCACCGAGTTGCGGATCAGGATGCCGATCAGCGCCAGGACACCGAGGATGGCGACGAAGCCCAGCGGCGCATTGCTGAGCAACAGGGCCGTGACGACGCCGATCAGCGCCAGAGGTGCGACGGCGAAGACCAGGAAGAGCCTGCTGAAGCTCTGCAGCTGGATCATCAGGATCGTCGCCATGATGAACAGCATCAGCGGTGCGACCGCCACGATCGGCCCCTGCGCTTTGGCGCTTTCCTCGACCGAGCCGCCGTCGACGATACGGTAGCCGCTCGGAAGGCTCTTGCGGAATTCGTCGACTTTCGGCTGCAGTTCGGCGACGATCGTCGCCGGCTGGGTCGGTCCGACGACGGCGGCCTTGATGGTGATGGTCGGCGTGCGTGTCCGCCGGTATATGGTCGGCTGCTCCAGTTCGTAGTGGAAATTCGCAACCGCGGACAAGGGCACGGAATTGCCGTTCGCGCCGGCAAGCTGAAGGTTCTGCAGCGTCTCGATCGACCCTCGCTCCGAGGTCTGGGCGCGGCCGACCACGTTGACGAGATAGATGTCGTCCCTGATCTGCGTGGCCGCCGATCCCTCGACGATGCTGTTGAGTGCCGTTGCAATGTCCTGCGACGAGACGCCGAGCTGGCGTGCCTTGTCCTGGAGGACATCGACCTTGACCACGCGTGATGGCTCGTTCCAGTCGAAGGTCATGTTTGACAGCAGCGGATGCGGACCGACGATGCCGGCAAGCTGCTGGGCGATATCACGGACCTTCTGGATGTCAGGCCCACTGACGCGATATTGGACGGGCTTGCCGACCGGCGGGCCGATGTCGAGAAGCTTCACGAAGGCGTCGGTTCCGGGGAAGGTTTTCGTCAGATAGTCCTGCAATTCGCTCTTGAGCTTGTCGCGAACGTCGAGCCCCTTGGTGACGATCACGGTCTGGCCGAACGAGACGTCGGGCGTCTGCACATCGAAGGACAGGATGAAGCGGGGAGCCCCTTGGCCGACATAGCTCGTCCAGTGGTCGACATCCTTGTTGCCCGTCAGCATCTCGCGTTCGAACTTCGCGATCTGCCTGTTCGTCTCCGAGATGGAGCTGTTCTGCGGCAGGTTCCAGTCGACGATCAGCTCGGGCCGGTCGGAGGAGGGGAAGAACTGTTGCTGCACCAGGCTCATGCCGCCGATGGAAAGAGCGAAGGCTGCGACGGTGGCGGCAATCGTGATCCAGCGCCAGCGCATCGCCAGGCTGAGCAGCCAGGCGAAGACCCGCGCAAAGCGGCCTTTCTGCTCATGATGCGATTTCATGGTCTTTGGAAGGATGGTCACGCCGAGCAGCGGCGTGAACAGGACCGCGACGACCCATGACACCAGGAGCGAGACGGCAATGACCACGAAAAGGGTGAAGGTGAACTCGCCGGCGGCGCTGGAGTTGAGACCGACGGGGATGAAGCCCGCGACCGTCACCAGCGTGCCCGTCAGCATCGGGAAGGCGGTGGAGGTGTAGACATAGGTCGCCGCCTTTCTGAGGTCGTCGCCGACCTCCAGGCGGGCGACCATCATTTCCACGGCGATCATTGCGTCGTCGACCAGAAGGCCAAGGGCGATGATCAGCGCGCCGAGCGAAATACGCTGCATGGAAATGCCGCTATAGGCCATGACGAGGAAGGTGATCGCCAGCACAAGCGGAATGGAGATCGCAACCACCAGACCTGCGCGCACGCCGAGGCTGATGAAGCTGATCGCAAGCACGATGACGATCGCCTCGAAAAGGGCGCGCGTGAAGCCGGACACGGCCTCGTCCACGACGGCGGGCTGATCGGAGACGCGCTCGACATCCACACCGATGGGAAGGTCTGCCTTAACCTGCTCGATCTCCTTGTCGAGCGCTTCGCCGAATTCGAGCAGGTTTGCACCCGTCTTCATGCCGATCGCGAGCCCGATCGCCGGCTGGCCGTTGTAGCGGAACAGCGCGGAGGGCGGATCGACATAGCCGCGCTTGATCGTGGCGACATCGGTCAGCGGGAAGAAGCGGTCGTTGACGCGAAGATTGATCGCTTTGAGGCTTTCCTCCGACGTGAACTGACCACTGACGCGCAGGGCGATGCGCTCGGGACCGGCATCGACGAAGCCCGACTGGGTCACGGCATTCTGCGCCTGCAGCGTGTCGATGACGGCTTGCTGGTCGAGCCCGAGGGCGGCGATCTTCCGCGTCGAGAATTCGAGATAGATCGCCTCATCCTGCGCGCCGATAATGTCCACCTTGCCGACATTTTCAACCGTCAGCACCTTTGCGCGCGCGTTCTCGACGAGGTCGCGAAGCTGGCGCTGCGTCAGCCCATCGCTGGTAAAGGCGTAGATATTGCCGAAGACGTCTCCGAAGCGATCGTTGAAAAACGGCCCGATGACGCCGCTCGGGAAATCTCCCTTGATGTCGCCGATCATGTTGCGCACGCGCATCCAGATGGCATTCACATCCTTGGCCTTGGTCGTCGGCAGCAGTTCCACGAAGATCGTGGTTTTCCCGGCAACCGTCTCGCTCCTGACGTAATCGAGCGATTCAAGCTCTTCCAGCTTCTTTTCGACGCGATCGGTGACCTGCTTGGTCACTTCCTCGGCGGACGCGCCAGGCCACTGCACCTGGATGATCATGGTCTTGATGGTGAAGTTGGGATCTTCCTCGCGGCCGAGACCGATATAGGAAAACGCGCCGGCCAGAATGAAGACGATCATGAAGTACCAGACGAGCGAACGATGTTCGAGCGCCCAGTCGGACAGGTTGAATTTTTTCACGGGGATTTTCCTTAGTCTATTCTGACGGCCTGGCCATCGACGAGCTTGTGAACGCCGGCGATGACGACGTGCTCGCCCGGGCTGACGCCCTCGGCGATGCGAACGGAGCCTCCTTCGGGGATGTCTCCGTCGATCCTGATCGGGCGCATGGAAACTTTGGCGGCGGCGGTGTCGATCACCCAGACAACAGGTTTTCCGTCCTTCAGCAGCACGGAGGAGGAGGGGAGCAGGATCATCGGCTCGGCGTTGACGGTTGCGGTCGCGGTGACGACCGAGCCCAGGCGAAAGGCGGCCGGCGGATCGACGAGCGCTATCTTCGTGCGCCGCGTGCGCGTCGTCGCCTCGGCTTCCGGGGCGATCTCCCTGACGATACCGCTCGCGCGGATGGTCGGGTCCAGCTGGAGCGCAACCTCGAAGGGCGATCCCACCTTGAGGCCGTCGAAGCTTGCGACCGGTATGTCGATCACCGCATCGCTCTGTTCGGGGCGGGCGATGGTGGCGATGCTTTGCCCCGCGGCCACGACCTGGCCCACTTCGGCCGAAGTCGCCGTCACGACGCCGTCGAATTCGGCTCTCAGCTGTGCATATCCCAGCTGCTCTTCCGCCTTATCCAGATTGGCCTGCGCCTTGGCGACCGCTGCGATGGCGCTCTTGCGCCCGAGTTCGGCCTCTTCGTAGGCCGCTTCGCTTCCCGACCGGCTCTCGAGCAGAGATCGCTGGCGTTCTTCGGTGGAGGCGGCATTGGCGAGCTGGGCCTGCGCATTCGAAAGCTCGGACTGCGAGCTTCTGACCGCAAGCTCCAGCGCCAGCGGATCGATGGCAGCAATGATATCGCCCTTCCTGACGACATCGCCGACGCTGACCTTGCGCGCGATGACCCGTCCCAGCACGCGAAACGCAAGCTGGGTCTCGATCCTGGCCTGGACCGTGCCCGGCAGGCTGAGTGCGGAGGCCGCGGTCGACGTGACGACGACGGAAAGGACGGGGCGCGGCGGCTCCGCATGCGCTTCTTCCTGCTTCTGGCAGGAGGCGAGCAGCAGTGACCCGAGGATCGCAAGGCCGGCTGTGGTACGGATATTCATTCTGCGGCTCCTTTGCCGTATGCGACGACCTCGCCCGGTCGCAGGAATTTCGTGCCGTCGACGACGACGATATCGCCCTGCGAGACACCCGCGCGCACGGCAAAGCGGCCGGTCTCGTAGTCGGAAACATCGACCGGACGGAGCGACACGCTCGACGAGGCGGGGTCGACGATCCAGACGGCCGGCTGGCCGCCCTTCGAGGCCATGGCCGACCACGGTAATTCGATTGCGTTTTGCGCTTTGGAGCGGAAGGTGCCGACGACGGGAGCGCCAAGCTGCATGTCCGGTGTGGCTTCGAGGCCCACCTTGACCCTGATCGTTCCGGTCGACGGGTCGATCGTCGGCGATATCTCGCGCACGGAAGCTTCTATCTTGTGAGATGGAGCCGAAAGGGAGCTGACGGCAACGGTGTTTTCAAGATTGCGGCCGAGATAGAGGGATTCGAAGACGTTGAAGACGGCATCGCGCGGCCCATCATGCGCAAGCGTGAATATGAGCTGTGCTGCCTGCGCGACCTGGCCGACTTCGGCGTTTCTGGCGGTAATGACGCCATCGGCATCGGCGCGCAGTTCCGTGTAGGAGAGGGCGTCCTTTGCCGTATCGAATTGCGCCTGCGCGAGTTTCACGCCGCCCTGAGCGGTCAGCAGCGCTTCCTGGGCCTGATCGAGCGCGGCACGGGTCGCAACCTGCGTCCTGAAGAGGTTCTGCTGCCGGTCGAAAGCGAGCTGGGCCTGCGTCTGCTGGGCAAGTGCCGACTGCAGGTTAGCGGTGGCGACTCCGAGATCGGCCTTCTGTTCCTCCGCGTCCATGCGCGCCAGCACCTGTCCCGCCTTCACGGACGAGCCGACATCGACGAGACGCTCGACAATGCGCCCGCTGACCCTGAAGGAAAGGTCGCTCTCGACGCGTGCGCTGACTTCGCCTGTTATGGCGTTGTTTTCGACTGTTGGCGTGACCTTGGCCACGACAGCTTCCACATTCTTCGGCTTTGCCTCACTCGCGCTTTTCTCTTCGCATGAGGCGAGCGCGACTGCGCTGACGCCCAGCCAGGCGGCAACAAGGACGGTTTTCATGATTTGACCTCTTGCATCGGTTCGGCAGACGGATAATATTGACTGACTCGTTAGTCAATAGAAATTATCTTGACGCCCGATCACAAAAAACGCTCAAGGTGAACCATGCCTGATACGATGAAGTTGACGCGCGCCGAGCAAAAGGCCCGCCGGCCCGCAGAGATCCTGGAGGCGGCGTTCGAAGAGTTCGTCGAGCGCGGTTATGTCGCGACGCGTGTCGAAGACATTGCCGCCAGGGTGGGGGTCACGAAGGGAACGGTCTATGTTTACTTCGAGACGAAAGAGCAGCTATTCGAAGCGATGATCAGGCACATTTCGGTGCCGCTGGAAGGTTTTCTGGCGCGTGTAAGCGAGCAGAAGGGCACCGCCGTGGAGCGGCTGCAGAGGACGATCGAGCAGATCTACGATCTCATGGTCAGCGATCGCAGATTGCGCGAGATGATGCGGTTCATCATCGCCGAAGGTTCGCGCTTCCCCCATATCGTCGATAGACACCACGAGGCATTCATCGATCCTCTCGACCTGCAATTGCAGTCCATCATCGATGACGGGGTAAGGCTCGGCGAATTCCGCTCGGGGCCGGCCGCGTTTTCCGACGCAGTCGTGGCGCCCGCCATCACCTTCCTGTTCTTCAAGCTGCTCTTCGACGAGCGGCGAGTTCTGGACAAGGACGCCTATGTGAAAGCCCATATCGATCTCGTCCTGCATGGGTTGATGGCCTGATCCGCACCGTGGTTGAGTTGTGGTGAAGTGATCAAGCCCTGAAACGGCGTGTGCGGCCCCTCATCCGACCTTCGGGCACCTGACCGGAGTCGAGCCACGGGTCGTCTCGACCGTCCTTCGGACCCCGCCGGCGAGAAGGGGGGTGTTGCACCGTCTCGCCAATCTCCAAGGCGTCGTATGCTACGTCCCCTCCCAGCGGGGAGAGGGTTAAGGCGAGGGGGCTCCCCCCGCCGTTATCTGAGATGCGGAGCGGTCGACTGAAGCCGCGGGCCGGGGCCGACGGCTATGCCCGCAGGATCTTCTCCATCGTCTTTCCCTTGGCGAACTCGTCGACCAGCTTGTCCAGGTAGCGGATCTCCCGCATGGTCGGCTCCTCGATCTCCTCGACGCGCACGCCGTAGACGACGCCTGTTATAAGCGAACGGGAAGGGTTCATTGCCGGCGCCTGCGCAAAGAAATCTTCGAAGCTGGTTTTCTGCGCCAGCTCATCGCGCAGGCTCTCCGGACTATGCCCCGTCAGCCAGCAGATGATCTCATCGACCTCCGCTTTGGTGCGGCCTTTCTTCTCGGCCTTGGCGAGATAATGGGGGTAAACGCTTGCGACGCTGACCGAATAGATACGATGCTTCGTCATGCCTCCTCCTGACGTTGTGCATCTCGCGACCGTGCGGCCAGCTTTCCCGTTGCGCGATCTTTTCAGACGCCATGATAGACGAGGCGCGTGAACAATTCAGGGGTGACAAGGAACTGCCCCCATTTCGCATCGAACTCGGTTGTCGGCTTTGCGGCAATGACCTCGTCGATCGGCTTTCCGGCCTCTTTCAGTTTCGCGACGTTCCCGCGGATTTCGACCAGCATCGTCCTGTACTCGGTGAGTTCCTTTTTGTTGCTGACGGGATGGCCGTGACCGGGGATGACGATCGTGTCGTTGGCCACATTTGCCAGGATGTCCTCGACCGCCTTGATCAGCCCGTCGATCCCGCCGCCGGTCGAATAGTCGATGAAGGGATAGATGCCGTACCAGTAGAGGTCTCCGGCATGGACGACGTTTGCTTCGCCGAAGGTGACGGAGATGTCGCCATCGGTGTGAGCATTCGGATGATGCTTCAGCATCAGAGTGGCTTTGTCGAGCTTGAGGGACATCTCGTCGCCGACGGTTTCCGAGGGCACCGCGGGGAGCGGCGGTCGCGGGAATTCGTAATCCCAGTCTTCGACCCTCACGACCGACATCAGGTGTTTGCAGGTGTTTTCATGCGCCAGGATGGCCGCGCCCTCGGCGTTCAGCCATGCGTTTCCATCCGTATGATCGAAATGCCAGTGCGTGTTGATGAGATGACTGATCGGCTGTTTGCCAAGTCCGGCCAGGGCCTCGAGTAACCGCGGCCGGGACGCGGTGATGCCGCCGTCGATGAGAACCTTTCCGTCCGCCCCCGTCAGGACGGCGATGTTTCCGCCCGATCCTTCGAGGACCGATATGCCGGCCCTTGCCTTGTGGACCTTGATCGGGTCCTTGGCGGCAGCGTCGCGGATCAGATCGACGATGCCCTGAGCCTTCGCGAATACCTGTTTCGGGGTGAGCCAGCCTCCCGATACGGCGAATGTCGAGGCAGCCATGCAGCAGAGACAAAACCCGCGACGGGAAAGTCTGAAATCCTGGGTCATTTGGCAGGTCCTTTCCGGAATGCGGCGGGGCTGCAGGGATCAGGATGAAGACGCTTCCCCGCCTGGGGTGATGATTTCGGGATGCGTGGAGCACATGCCGTAGAGCAGGCGATTGCACGGTTTGAGCGTGCTGTTTTTCTTGATCAGCTTGATAGACGAAAAAGCGGAGCCGGCGATGGGGACGATCTGGTCGTCATCGTCGCGCCTGGGTGCCGCAGATGCCCCATCGGATCGTTGTTCCCCTCGCATGATAAACCCCGGACGGAAGCTCTCAATGCAGTCGCGCGAGTGTATAGTATCAGAAAATTGCGCGCAATCATCCGCGCCTTCACGGATGCCGTTGTTTCGGGAGAGCGAAATCCACGGCCGCTTCCGTTCAAGGCCGTCATCGATCGCCGCCGAATTTCGGCCGAGCCAGATCTTTGAACACCGGCCGCCAGAAATCGCAGATGGCAATGACTCTTTTTGCCTCGCTGGAACGTCGTAGTTGCGACCGTCGTCGAACGGTTGAACCGACCCGAATGAGGACTGAGAGATGGATCTGGACGGAAAGCGAATTGTGGTCGTCGGCGGGAGCCGAGGCCTGGGGAGGGGGCTCGCCGAAGCATTCGTGGCGCGCGCAGCGCAAGTCACCGTGGTCGCCCGGAACGCTGATGCCGCGCAGGGGGCGGGCGAGCAAGGGGCCGTCACCGCCCTGTCGGCCGATGCGACCGATGTCGACGCCGCATGGCGGATCATGGAGGAGACGCAACCTGATGTCGTCATCATGAATGCCGGTGCGGAACCGCCGATGGAGCGGATCGACCGGATCGGCTGGGAGGCATTCACGACCAACTGGAATGTGGACGTAAAGGCTGCGCTGCACTGGGTACAGGCGGCCCTGACCCTGCCGATGGCGCCGGGCGGGCTTGTCGCTCTGGTCTCCAGCGGAGCTGCCGTGCAGGGGTCGCCGCTCTCGGGCGGTTATGCGGGCGCCAAGCGCGCGCAGTGGTTCATTGCGAAATATGCCGAGGCGCTGTCGGCCGAACTCGGCCTCGGCCTTTGCTTCCGGGTCATCGTCCCCCGGCAGATGTTCGTCGGAACCGGGGTGGGCGATACCGGCATTACGGCTTATGCTCAAAAGGCGGGTCGGACATTTGCCGAACAGGCCGCGACCTGGCCGGATATGACGCCGCGGGCTTTTGGCGATATGGTCGCCGACCTGATCGGCAGGACTGATCTCGCCGAGGCCATGGTCTACGGCGTGCGCGGGGATACGGGAGTGACGGTCATCGAATGACGGAAGACGCTGCTCTCGAAGACGCAAAGAGGAAGATTCTGCTGGCAGCGCTCGCGAGCGAAGCGGATGCGCTTCGCCCCGAACTGCATCGCTATGCTGCCCGTCTGGTGGGTTCTGTCATCGACGGCGAGGATGTGATTCAGGATGCGTTCGCCAGGGTCTTTGCGACGGCGGGCTCGATCCCGCCGGACACGCCGCTGCGACCGTGGCTCTTTCGTATCGTCCATAACAGAGCCATCGATGCCCTGCGCCAGCGCAGCACGCGTCGGGCCGAACCTCTTGAGACGGCCTTCGATCTCGCCGATATCGGCGCCGTCGGCCCCGAAGACGCGCTGATCCGGCAGGACACGGTGCTGATAGCGCTCAGCCATTTTGCAGAATTGCCGGTGCCGCAACGCAGCGCCGTCATCCTCAAGGATGTACTCGGAGAGTCGCTTGCGGATATCGCAGCGCTGCTAGAATTGAGCGTCGATGCCGTCAAGGCGCATCTGGCGCGCGGCCGGGCGAGGTTGCGCGCCGTCTCCGACGTTCGGTCCGAGGTCGCGCCGCCGCCGAGCCCCGAAGCCCTGAACTTCGCAACGCTCTTCAACGCCCGTGACTGGGACGCCTTGCGCCGCCTGCTGGTCGACGATGTCCGGCTTCGTCAGGCGCGGCGGCCGGAAATCTCTGGCGCCGCCGATGTCGGCCGATTTTTCACCTATTATGCCGAATATCCGCCGGTCAGGATCGAGCCTGCCTGGCTGGAAGGCCGGGAAATATTGTTGGTATCAGACGCACCGCCTGACGGTCCTTCCTATTTCATGCTGCTCGAATGGCGAGGGCAAAAGATAAGCCTGATCCGCGACCATCGTTATGCGACCTATGTCATTGAAGGTGCTGATGTCATGCCGGCTGCATCGCGGTGACGGACATTGATCGTGGCGCACTTGCTAGAGGCCTTGGTCGATGAGATGTCCTGACTTGAAGGGTTCCGCTCGCGATGTTTACAGACGTCAGATATAGGGATATTTAATATCCATAATATGTGCTGATTTTCTCGATCTCGGAACGGATCAATGATTTTAAAGAGCCAAGTTGAATGGGCGCTGCACTGCTGCGCTATTCTCGCTGGCCTGCCCGATGGGCGCTATCTGTCGACCAAGGCGCTGGCCGAGCTGCACGGGCTTCCGAAGGAATACCTGTCCAAGGCTCTGCAGAGCCTGTCTCAGGCCGGGCTCGTTCATTCAACCCTCGGCCCGTCCGGCGGCTATCGCCTGGCAAGACCGCCGGCGGAATTGAATTTTCTCGAGATAGTGGAGGCGGTGGAAGGCAAATCGCGGACCTTTGTCTGCGACAACATCCGCGCCAACAACCCTTGCCGTCCTAAAGGCTATTGCGACAGCAGCCCTTGCGCGGTGGCTCGCATCATGTGGGAGGCCGACGAAGCCTGGCGCCAGAAACTGCGCAGCGTCACGCTGGCGGATCTTGGAGAGATACTGTCGCGGGAAACGCCTCCGGCCATCTGGAAGGATACTTTCGACTGGGTTCTAAAGCGCGCGGGATGAGCTTGATTCAGCACTCGGAGCGGAAGACTCGCCGCTCTGCGGTCGGCGCATAGACGAGGCTTTCGGCGGGCATGGCCAGCGAAAGACGGCTTGCCTCGCATTGGTCATGGATAAGCTCAATGAGCTCGTTCCTGGCGGAGATTCCCATGGCAAGACTGGCGACACGGAACTGCAGTTCCACCTCGATTGCGATCGCGTCGATTGTCTTCAGGGCAACGGCTGGCGGCGGATCCTTGACGATCAGGGTACTGCCTTGCAACACCGACCGCATGACGTCTTCGACGACGCGCGGCCGTTGCCCGGCGGCAAAGCGCACAGACAACGTGATCTGATGCGTCTCGTCAGGGCGGCTGAGACTGGTCAAGCCTTGTCGCGCCAGCATGCTGTTCGGCAGTACTGCGATGTTATTCGCGCCGGTCAGCAGGTTGGTGGAGCGCCAGTTGGTCTCGGTGACACGACCTGCGGTGCCATTGCTCAGCTCAACCCAGTCACCGATGGCATAGGCCCTGCCGAGCGTCAGAGCGATGCCGGAAAACACGTCGCCGAGCGTATTCTGGAGCGCCAGGCCCAGGATAACGGCGACGACGCCGGAGGTCGTCACCAGTGTGGCGATCGGCATGCCGAAGACGAAGCCCATGACCGACAGCGCCACGCCGAGATAGATGATGGCGACAGCTATGTCCATGATGAGGTGGGCTTCCCGCGGCTTGTGATTGAGTCTGACGTAGATGTGGATGAAGCCGATGATCGTCCACGCGAGATGGGTCCACCAGAGCATTCTGGCAGATTTGGAAAGCAGCGCGGCAAAACCTTCCGTGTAGACGTCATCGGGCTTATGCGGAGCGATGCCCCCCATATAGAGCACGAGACTCATGCCGGCGAAGAACAGAATCTGGGCGATCAGGCGGCCTGTCTGACGGCTTCTGCCCTGACTGTGCCATACGATGATACCCGCAATCCCCAGGATGTTGATCAGAAGCAGCGGCAAGAAGTGGTCATCGCTAAACATTGCGGGGTTCACCGATAGGGTTGATCGCGTCGAAGGATGGCCGTGCACCGGATCAGGTTGCGCGGCCTGTTCACTTATTTCTTGATCGGAAACGTCAATTCCTGCTGGGCCGTGTCGACCACGAAGACCGCGAGCAGCTTTGCCGGTTCCGTCTTGCTCGCATTTTCGCTGACGCCGTGACGATCACCGGGCAGTTCCGAAAAACTTTCGCCGGCCTTGTAGACCGTGACGGGCCCGTCATTGACCTGGCTGCGGATCGCGCCTTCGAGGACGGTCGCGTAGATGAAGGCGGATTGCGGATGTGTGTGGCCGTCCGAGAAACCGCCCGGACCGTATTCGACCAGAACCCCTTTCATGCTTTTGCCGGGAACGTTCGGCAATTCGTGCTCGTAAACGAGCGTAACCTTGGCGTTCTTCTCGCCCACATCACTGGCGGAGGCCGTGGTGGACAAGAGGGCTGTCATGGCAAGGGCGAGAATTGGCTTGATCATCTCGAAATTCCTTTCTTGAGATTTAGGCGGTGCGTCGCACGGAGCGTCACACCATTATCCATTCATTTCCGGGCAGAGGTTGCGAACCACTGCTCGAAGGTGATCCGGCCGAGGCGCGGATTGTTGTCGGAAACGAGCGAGGTGTCTTTTAGCTTGGCGCCGAAATAGCGGGCTTCCGCATCTGCCTCGACCTTGCGCGTATCCCCCATCGCCTTCAGGTAGCGGGCGACAAGCTCATTCAGCCGGAAGCGCTCCGGACCGGAGATTTCGATGACGCCATCGATCGGCGCGTCATTCGCAACGGCGGTCATGTTGTCGGCGACATCGTCGGAGGCTATTGGCTGCACATAGGCCGGCGATAGATGCACCATGTTCCCGACTGTGCCGGATTGGGCAATGCCCGCTAGGAATTCCATGAACTGCGTCGAGTGGACGATCGTGTAGGGAATGCCGGATTCCCTGATGATCTTTTCCTGGGCGACCTTGGCGCGCATGTAGCCGCTCTCGGGCAGGCGATCGACGCCGATGATGGAAAGGGCGATGTGGTGTTTCACGCCGGCGGCCTTTTCGGCCGCTATCAGATTGCGGCCCGACGTCTCGAAGAATTCGAGCACGGCTTTGTCCTCGAAGGACGGCGAGTTTGCGAGGTCGATGACGACGGAGGCGCCAGAGAGGGCGTCAGCGAGACCTTCGCCCGTGATCGTATTGACGCCGGTGTTCGGAGCGGCGGCAATGACTTCGTGTCCTTGCCTGCGAAGGCGTTCTGCTGTCTTCGAGCCGATCAGGCCGGTTCCGCCGATGATGACGATTTTCATGAGCTTCTCCATTCGCGGCGCCCAGTGCGCTGCGTTGTTCATTCATTCTTTCAGTGGGTTGTTGCCGAAGAGGCCGGCCCTGTAGAAGCCGCGAGCCTAGTCGGCCGAACCGGGGCGACCCAAGGCTGCGCGCCCGGCTCTGTCCCCAGCCGCTATGCTCTCAGTAGTCCCAGAAGACCGGCACCCAACGAAAATGGTCGCCATCGACCGCCACATGGCCGACGGATGGGAACGGCATGTGGGTGGCCACCAGGAGTTCGCCGGTCTCCGCCAACTCCCGCAAAAGACGAACACGAACGCGAGCCGCTTCTTCCGGGTCATGTTCGAAGCCGTTGTACCATTCAGGGTGCTCGAACCCCACGGCGAAGACGGCATCGCCGGCGAACATCAGCCGGTCCTTGCCGGACGCCACGCGAACCACGCTATGGCCGGGTGTGTGGCCACCGGTTCGAGAGACGACTACGCCGGGAGCTACCTCGTGCTCGTCTTCGAACGTCCGCAGATTGCTGCGGTAATCTTCCGCGAACCGCTTGGCGGCTGCCCGAAGCGCATCCGGGAAGCCGGGAGGCATGTTTACGTGCGTGAAATCAGGGGACTCCCAGAACTTGACCTCGGCAGCCGCCACATGGATGCGCAGGTCTGGACGCAGTCGCTCCTTCACTCCGTCGACGATCAGCCCGCCAACGTGGTCCATGTGCATATGGGTCAGCACCACATCGGTCACGGATCCAAGGTCGATGCCGGCAGCCTCCAGTCGCTTGATCAGCTGCCCGGCGCGCGGCAGGTTCAACGCCGGGTCCAATCCCAGCCCAGCGTCGATAAGTATGGTCTGTTCGCCGCTACGGACAACGACCGCGTTCAGCGCCCAGTCAAAGGCGTCCGGTGGCAGGAACATGTCGTTCAGCCAGGCCGCGTGCTCGGTCGGGTCGGCATTGTAACCCAGCATCTTGGTTGGCAACGGCAGCACGCCGTCGCTCACGACAATCACGTCGATCTCGCCGATCTTCACCGCGTAGCGCGACGGGACCAACTCTTCGGGGCCAGATTTAGCGGGATGAGAAGTGTTCTGCAGGGTCATATTTATCTCCTGTGTCAAAAGATGCATTCATTCGCGTCCGCCTTTGCGGCGCGCGTCGTTCGATGGGTCGTCAGCGGGAAGGGCTTAGTTGAGGCCGGCCTTGTCGAGGCCATAGAGCTTGTCCGCCGAACCGGGGACTGACTTGAAGGCGACGCTGGCGCGGTTCCAGGCGTTGATGACCATGATCGAGAAGGTCAGGTCGGAGATTTCCTTCTCGGAAAGCTGGCCACGCACGCGCTCATAGAGTTCATCCGGAATGCCGCCTTCCGGCAGTTTCGTCACCGCTTCGGTCCAAGCGAGGGCCGCGCGCTCACGGGGAATGAAAAGGTTCGATTCCCGCCAGATGGCGACATGATAGAGCCTGAGTTCGCTCTCTCCGTGGATTTTGGCTTCCTTGACATGCATGTCGAGACAGAAGGCGCAGCCGTTGATCTGCGACGCGCGGATTTGCACGAGATCGTTGATCTTTTGTTCGATGGCGCTGTCCTTCAGGGCGATACTGAGATCCGAAAGCTTCTTCAGGAGCTCCGGCGATTTCTGGGCGTAGTTCAGGCGCTGGGTCATGGTTCCTCTCCGAATTAAGGATATTTGACATCCTTGAGGATGGATAATATCTGTAATTCATCGGGCGTAAAGACCTTCCGACCCAAGTGGTGGACATAAGGCTTATGTCGAGAACGAAGGAGACGGTAATGGACATCGTTTGCGCCTTGCGGACATTCCTGCGGGTTGCAGAGACAGGCTCGTTTTCTGCTGCCGCAATCGATCTCAAGCTTACGCAGCCTGCGGTTTCCCGACAGGTTTCGGCACTGGAGGCCCAACTCGACACACGTCTTCTGCACCGTTCAACCACCGCATTGGCGCTCACGGCCGAAGGCGAACGGATGATCCCGATGGCTCTCAGGGTTATCGAAGCTGTGGAAGCGCTCGGCGACTCTGCTGGTCCGGTCGGAACCGCATCTGGCAAGGTACGCCTCTCCCTGCCTACACCGTTGGGGCTTTATATGAGCGATCGACTCGCAGCCCTTCTCGACCGCCACCCGGAACTTTCCGTTGAACTGTTATTTCGCGAAGAGCCATCCGATCTGATTGGAGAAGGCATCGACCTCGAAGTGCGCCTTGGCCCCGTCTCCGACTCCAGCTTGATATGCCGCAGGATCGGCTGGACGACGGCCTTTCTCGTCGCGTCATCGGCCTATCTGGAAAAAAGAGGTCCTCCCCAGACGATCGAGGATCTGAGTCACCATGACTGCATCTGCTACAGACGGGGCGGCGATGGCCGTTCATGGCTCTTTTCCAATGGGTCCGATCAAGTCGCGGTTCGGGTCGCGCCGCGTTTCGTCGTCAACAATGCCGTTGCCGTGCACCGCGCCGCGCTTGCTGGCGCCGGCATCGCTATCCTCTCCCATATCCTGGCCGCACCGGACATTTGCGCCGGGCGATTGATCAATCTGGTGCCCGACTTCCCGCCGGCCCGCCTGCCTATCAATCTGGTCCACTCGTCCAGGCGCAACATGCCGCTTCGCGTGAGAACCATCATCGAATATCTCGTTGCGGCGATGCGGGAAGATCCGTTCATGGCTTCGTCATCCGCTTCGGGGCCAAACGAACGCTGCCTTGCGGGGAAAGCATAAGACGCCGCCTTCTACCCGAAGCAGAGCTAGCGGTCCCGCCGAAATTGACGGAAGATGGATCGCCCAAGTAGCTTCTGCGTCGAAAACAGAGGAAATCACATGCAGATAGCCGCCCTGCCAGAACCACCATATTATATGGTCAGCTTCACCTCGCAGCGTACAAGTCTGGACGATGGTTATGGCGAGATTGGTTACGCAATGACCAAACTTGCCAGTCAACAGCCAGGATATCTCGGCTTCGAAAGCGCTCGCGGTGCAGATGGCTTCGGAATACTGATCTCATACTGGAAGGATGAAGACAGTATCCGCGCATGGAAGAGCGTCATCGATCATGTCGAAGCACAGCGGCGAGGTCGCCAAGACTGGTACTCGAAATACGAGGTTCGCGTCGCTCTTGTGCAACGAGCTTACGGTTTTGACAGCGAGAGCCATCGGACGGGGAGTGCCACATGATCGAAGCGCCGAATGACGGATTTTCGCGTGCCGATTGTGTCGTTGGGTCGGGTTCTCCCCGACATTAATTTCCGGCAAGCAGCAAGCTTGGCCCCCTCGTGAAACCTTTCGGTTGGTAATCCGTTTCCGCTGGCATGACCGACGCAAAATTGAAGCCGACATCGGTCGACGGCGCCAAGCCTGATGGTGCCGAGGAGACACCCCGGGGGAAGGCATCGACTGTCGACGTCGCGCCACCGCCAGATGTTATCGAACCCGATCCGGACCTGAGGCCGGAGGAGGCCGAGCGGGCGCGCAAGAAATATCTGCTGAAGCGATTCTGGATCAGTGCGCGGGGCTACTGGAGCCGCAAGGGCGATGGTTTTGCCTGGCCATGCACGATCGGGCTGTTGATCATGATCGGCATGAATGTCGGCTTTCAGTACGGGATCAACAGGTGGAACCGCGGCATATTCGACGCCATCGAGCGGCACGATGCCGGCACCGTCTATTATCTGAGCGCCGTTTTCCTGCCGCTCGTGGCGGGCAGTGTCGTCCTCGTCACCAGCCAGGTCTATGTCCGCATGATGATCCAGCGACACTGGCGCCGGTGGCTTGCGACCGCGCTGATTGCGCGCTGGCTGGCAAACGGCCGCTACTATCAGCTGAACCTCATCGGCGGCGATCATAAGAACCCGGAGGCGCGTATTTCCGAGGACCTGCGCATCGCCACGGAATCGCCCGTCGATTTCATCGCCGGCGTCATCTCGGCCTTTCTCTCGGCTTCGACCTTCATTGTGGTTCTCTGGACGATTGGCGGCGCCCTGACGCTGCCGATCGGCGGGATGTCCATTACCATTCCGGGCTTTCTCGTCGTGACGGCCGTGCTCTACGCGCTCATCACCTCGACGACGATTGCGGTGATCGGACGGCATTTCGTCCAGGTCTCCGAGGTCAAGAACCAGGTGGAAGCCGAGTTTCGCTATACGCTGACGCATGTGCGCGAAAACGGCGAGAGTATCGCGCTTCTCGGCGGCGAGGAGGAAGAGCGCAACGACCTCGACAAGACTTTTACCAATGTGCTCCGCCAATGGGCGAAGCTGTCCCACCAATATATGCGCACGACCTTCGTCTCGCATGGATCGATGCTGATTGCGCCCGTCGTGCCGGTGCTGCTCTGCGCGCCGAAATTTCTCGAAGGCAACATGACGCTGGGGGAGGTGATGCAGGCGGCGTCAGCCTTCGCCATCGTCCAGACCGCCTTCGGTTGGCTTGTCGACAACTACCCGCGACTTGCCGACTGGAATGCCTGCGCGCGGCGCGTCGCTTCGCTGATGATGTCGCTCGACGGGCTGGAACGGGCCGAGCAGAGCGATGCGCTGGGGCGCATCCAGCATGGTGAAACAGAGAGCGAGGCGATCCTGAGCCTCAACGATCTCTCCGTGTCGCTGGACGATGGCACCGCCGTTGTTAAGGAAACGCAGGTCGAAATCGAACCCGGCGAGCGGGTGCTGGTGGCGGGCGAATCCGGCTCGGGCAAGAGCACGCTGGTGCGCGCCATTTCCGGTCTCTGGCCGTGGGGTCACGGCAGCGTCGATTTCCATCCCGACAGGCGGTTGTTCATGCTGCCGCAGCGGCCTTATATCCCCTCGGGTACGCTGCGCCGCGCCGTCGCCTATCCCAATGCCGCGGACGGCTGGCCACTGGACGAGATCAAGGCGGCCCTTCAGAAGGTGGGGCTAGAATATCTGAACGAGAAGCTCGAGGAAGAGGCGCCGTGGGACCAGATCCTGTCGGGCGGCGAAAAACAGCGGCTCGCCTTCGCGCGTCTGCTGCTCCACAACCCCGACATCATCGTGCTCGACGAGGCAACTTCGGCGCTCGACGAGAAGAGCCAGGACAGGATGATGGAGATGGTGATCGAGGAATTGCCCAAGGTCACCATCGTCAGTGTGGCGCATCGCGCCGAGCTCGAAGTGTTCCACAGCCGCAAGATCACCCTGGAGCGGCGCGAGGGCGGCGCGAAGCTCGTGAGCGACATCGATCTCATGCCGCGCAAGAGAAAACGCAACATGCTCTCCCGCTTTCTGGACAGCCGGCCGGCCGGCGGCACGAATTCGGGCAAGGCGGTGCCCCGGAAGAAGGGCTGAAGGCGCTATCTCCGAGCCGCTACTGCGGGCGAGCGACGGCCGACAGGAATTCCTGCGTATTCGACAGGATCGTGTCGCCCATGAAGCGCAGGGAGTCGACGGAACGTCTGGCGGCTTCCGCGTCTCCATATCCGCATGCGTCTTCGATCAGGATCGGGACGATGCCGAGGTCGGCGGCATGGCGGCAGGTCGGCTCGATGCCGATCTCCATCGCAATGCCGCAGATCGCCAATGCCGAAAGGCCGGCATCCCGCATGGCAAGCGCGAGCGGCGTTCCCTCGAAGGCCGACATGCCAAGCTTGTCGAAGACGAAATCCTGCTCCTGCGGATAGAGTTCGGGAACGATCTCAACCGCTTCGCTGCCGCGCAGGAACCAGGGCTTTACAGTTTCGGGATCATCGGTGCGTTGCCATGCCATCGCCATGCGCGTCGCAAACAGCCCCATCCACGGCTTCGGCAGGGAAAGGTGGCGGCAGAAGGCAATTCTCATCCCGGCGCGCCTGGCGGCCGCAACGATATCAGCGATGCGACGGCTCGTCTCTTCCGCTCCCGGGACCTGCCGGGCGATGCCGATCTGCATATCGTAGACCAACAATGCGGCGCGATCGGGCGAAAGCCAGTCTGCAAGTGTCGTGGGTATCGTCATCGGCTAGATGTCCCTGACAATGGTCACTGTTCTTAGTAAGACATGGCTGTTCGTTTGAACAGCGACCCAATGGTTGTTGCGCGATCCGATTGCCGTAGTCAGCCGATCCTACCGAAGGGTCGACCGGAATTCCGCCGAGGCAACCCATGCGGTATCGAGGAAATCAAAACTTATCGTGATGAGGGGGAACCTCGCGCCGAGCCTCAGGTTCTGCCTGATGACCCATGAAGCAAAACGGAGGTTTCTCATGCTTCTGAAGCTCATCACGGCATCCGTCCTTTCTGTCGGCTTCGCCACGTCAGCAATGGCGCAGTCATCGGGCGTCGGCGGCGGCGCAGGCGGTGCCGGAAGTGGCACAGGCAGTGTTGGCGGTACTTCGGGCGGCAGTATCATCGGCTCCGGCACATCCGGCAGCACAGGCACGGGTTCCGGCACCGGTACGGGCACGGGCACGGGCACTACGATATCGCCGAACGGAACCGGCGGCGGCAACACCGTCAACGTCCTGCCCAATCCCAACACGACGAATCCGGCCGTACGCGGGCTGTCCGGCACGGGCAATGGCATGGGCACCGGCACGCCCGATTGCAACGGCATGATCGGAACCGGCGCGTCGGCGGGGCTTCCCGGATCGGACACGTCCGCACAGGTGCGTCCGAGCTGCTAGGAGAAGCGCGCCTGATCGTTGTTGACTGATATCAAAGACCTTATCGAGCCGGATTGCTACCATCGTGATATCCATCACGGAGGGCAGCCATCATGGCCATCACAACAGTTCTGAGCATCCTCAAAAGCAACAGATACGAGCAGGATCTAAAAAGCGCGACGAGCTTCTGCGCCGCCCATGGGGCACATCTGACCGCGCTCGTCGTTTCCATCGGCGCGGCCCCGTCGTTCGGAGAATACAATGCCGTCTCGACCATCTGGCTGGATGAGAGGCAGCGGGAGATCGACGAACTTGCCGCGACGGCTTTGAAAATCAAGGATGTGCTTTCACGCAACGACCTCTCGTCCGAGGTACAGGATCTTTACACGGAATCTGCCTGGGCCGACCAGGATATCGCCGAACGGGCGCTGTATGCCGATCTCGTGCTTCTGGGATCCGATGCGGCCGAGGACGCGGGTCTTAGAAAGCGGATCTTCGACGGCGCGCTTTTCCAGGCTCCGACACCGATCCTGATCAATCGCAGGCGACATGGGATAACCACATCGCCAAGAGCCGTCGTGTTGGCCTGGGATTCCAGCAATGAGGCAGCGCGGGCCGCCCGCCAGTCGCTCGATCTCCTGGAAAAGGCGGAGGTCGTTCATGTGACCATGGTCGATCCGATGGCGCGCATGGGCGTGAACGGCGAAGAACCGGGCGCCGACATAGCAGCTTTCCTTGCCCGCCACGGCGTCAAGGTCCAGGTCGATCGCCTTTCGAGCGAAGGCAAGAGCGCGGACGAGATCATCACCAGGCACGCGATGGATATGGGCGCGGATCTGATCGTCATGGGGGCCTACAACCATCCGAGATGGCAACAGAGCCTGTTCGGCGGCGTGACCCGAAGGATGATCGAGGCTTGCCAGCTGCCGTTGTTCCTCGCCCACTGAGCCCTGTGCAGGGCGCAAAAACCAATAGATTTGTCGCCGTCATCCGAGATCCGGTTGACGGCGACGTCGTCTGTTTCTGCCTGCTCCTCGGCGAACTTGGCTCAGGACTCATTGGCTGGAGCCGAACAATCACGGGTGCGGGCGATACGGATCGCCGACCTGAATCCGATTTGCAGCCCTTGGCAATCTCTCTGATCCAAGCAAAGATCATCCCGCTCTAGCTCTTGGGGGAGACGATGACGGAAAATCATGAGCCGTTTTTACGCGAGGCTATTGCGCTCTCGAAATCCGCGATGGAACACGGAGACGAACCGTTCGGCTCCGTGCTGGTGAAGGACGGTGCGGTCATCTTGCGCGCCGAGAACACTGTCTTCACCGGCCGCGATATGACCAACCACGCCGAGCTGAACCTGATCAAACTGGCCGCACAGCACTACGACACCGCATATCTTGCCGACTGTACGCTCTACACCAGTACGGAGCCGTGCGCGATGTGCTCCGGGGCGATCTACTGGTCGGGCATCGGGCGCATGGTGTTTGCGTGCTCGGAGGTGCGGCTTGGCGAGATTGCCGGGATCGGGTTGAACGTGCCGAGCCGGGCGGTGCTGCAGACCGGCGCGCGTATCGTCACCGTCGAGGGGCCGACGAATCTCGAAGAGGAAGCCGCCGCAGTCCATCAGGAATTCTGGCCGAAACATCTGGGTAAAGCTTAGGGCTCATTATCTAGCGCAGCGCCCGTAGCGCGTTCAGGATCACCGCCACATCGATCACTTCCTGCAGCATGGCCCCTGTAACCGGCGGCAGGAAGCCGGCACCGGCGAAGATCATAGCGACGAGCGAGAGGCCGATGCCGGCGAGGATGCTCTGGACGGCGATGGCGCGGGAGCGTCGGGCGATTTCGATGGCCGAGGCGATCCGGTTCAGATCGTTGCGGATGAGGACGATGTCGGCGGCTTCGGCGGCGGCCGCAAGATTGGTGGCGCCGACGGCGATGCCGACATCGGCGGCTGCGAGTGCCGGAGCATCGTTGACGCCGTCGCCGACCATGAGGACCTTGCCGCCCGAGCGTTTACTCGCCGCGCGTTCTCTGGCGATGATCTGAACCTTTTCGACGGGCGACAGCCGCGCTTCGACGGCATCCAGCGACAGGGAGCCGGCAATGGCGGCGGCGACGCTGCGCTCGTCGCCGCTTGCAAGCACGATCCGGCCGAAACCCAGCTTGCGGAGCCTAGCCACGAGTTCGACGGCATCGCCGCGCAACCGATCCTCGAAGCCGATCTCGCCTGCAAGCCGGCCATCGACGAAGACCTTTGCCTGCATCCTGCCTTTCTTCTCCGAAGGGCGGGACGACGCGCCATCCGGTTTGAAGTAATTGTCGCCGCCGACGCTCACTTTGATCCCGTCGACAAGCCCGGAAATCCCGGCGCCCGGAAGCTCCGATACATCCGTCGGGCGTGACAGCGTCAGCTGGCGTCTCTGGGCCTCCCTGACGATCGCACGACCGACAACATGCGATGATGCCTGGTCCAGCGATGCGGCGAGGCGCAGGATCCTGTCCGGGTCTTCAGGGCCCTCGATCGAGACAACTTCAGGGTCGCCCGCCGTCAGCGTGCCGGTCTTGTCGAAGACCGCGACGGAGGCATCCGCCAGGATCTCCAGCGGCCCTGCGCCCTTCACCAGCACGCCCGCCTTGGCCGCCTTCGAGGTTCCGGCCGCTAGCGCCACGGGAACGGCCAGGATCAGCGGGCAGGGCGTCGCCACGACGAGAACCGCAACGATGCGCGCCATGTCACCGGACAGGAGGGCAGCACCGGCCGCGATTGCGAGCGTTAGCAGGAGAAAGGCGATCGCATATCGATCGGCCAGCCGCGCTATCCGCGCCTTGGAACGCCGGGATGCCTCGACCAGCTTGACGATGCCGGAATAGGTGCTGTCCTCGGCGCGGCTTTCAACGCGAATCTCGATCGCGTCTCCCGCGTTCGTCGCGCCGCTCTCGATCCGTGCTCCCTTCAAGATGTGAACCGGGAAGGCTTCGCCGGTCAGGACGGACTGATCGACCGATGCGGCAGCCGAGAGCAGCGTGCCATCCGCCGGGATCACATCGCCCCTGCGGATCATCAGGATATCACCGACCGCGATGTCGGGAATGGGGACTTCTTCCATCCCGTCCTCAAGGAGCCGAAGTGCCGTTCGCGGCACTTGCGCCAGGAGAGCCGACATACCCTCGTCTGCGCGCCGATGCGCATAGGCTTCCAGAAACTGGCCGCCGGCATACATCAGCGCGACGATCGCTCCGGCCAGATATTCGCCGAACCAGAGGGTCGAGCCCATGGCAAGGGCGGCGATCAGGTCGAGACCGAAATCGCTGTTTCTGAGCTTGGCAACGATGTCGATCAGCAGGAATGCAAGAGCAATACTGGTGCTTACGGCAAGAGCCAGACCGCTTGCCTCACCGAAATCCAGAAGGAAAAGCATGAAGGCGCCTGCCAGACCGAACACCGCTGCCGTCGCCATGATCGTCGAGCGCAGGCCGATATCACGCATCCATGCGCGCAATTTGCCGAAACCGCCAATTGGGGGCTGAGCCTTCGGCTCGTCCAAAACGCTCATGGCACGCCTCCCATTTTCCGCTTGGGCTTCCTCTTGGATGCGCAGGATCAATGCCTTGAGCTCGTCGCCAGCGCCCGTCATGCGGCCAGGAATTTGGCACAGCCACAGGATTTCTCCTTGATCTCACTCAAGGCCGGCATATCTGGCGCGAGCGGGTCGCCAACCAGGGCAGGTCCGGCTCGCCGTGGAACAAGCGCCACGAAGAGTTGGGCGCAAGCATTGTGCCGTCGTGTTGGCAGAACGACATTGATCCCGAGGTTCAGAATCCTTGATGGGCATGGTAACCATGCGCCAATTGCTGACATGAAGGATTGAGCGTAACCAAATGTGTGGCGCACTCGAAAGTGCTGATAAGATGCACAGCAGCTTCCCGGAAACAAGAAAATGACCAGAGAAGAAATCCTAAACTACTCTCAAGCTGTCTGTGACGGCCTTCGCGAGGATGAGGATGGGGTTAGACGAGAGGTTCTGACGCACGCAGGCAATAGGTGGTCGCTTGGCGTGATACACACTCTTGGGGTTTATGGCAGGCTTCGACATGCGGACATTGGAAGGCGAATGCATGGTGTGACCCAACGGATGCTGACCCGTACCCTACGCCAGCTCGAAAGAGATGGCCTCGTCACGCGCCACGATCTTGTTGAGATGCCACCTCGCGTAGAATATGAGCTGACCGAATTGGGTATGGGTCTTCTCATCCGCATGATCCCGCTGTGGACATGGGTTGTGGAGAATTCCGACCTCTTTAGAAAATCACGCGAAGATTATGATTCTCGTCCGCCAGAAAGGCCTTCCTGGCAGACGTTCTGATGATGAGGGCGTGCACCGCTCCGCTGGGACCGTTAGATATGAGGACCGGTGCTTAGGGTTACTTACTTGCCGCGAAGATTGGCGTTAATCCAATCGGATACATCCGTAACCTCGATGCCTTCGCGCACGTTGAAGGTGCTGGCCTTGTTCCATGCCATGCCGCGCCCGATACCAAACGCTGCGCGGTACTTGCGCATCATGTTCTGCGGGTCCTTTGCCAACTCTTCCATCAGGACTGGAACTGTCCATTCGGATCGGCTGAACGGCCTGCTCAAACCGCCTTCAAGCTTGTCCGCGAGCTCGCCATAGGTGACCGTATCACCTGCTAGGAAGACGATTTCGTTGCAAATGGTCGGCTCGTAGAAGACAATTTCTGCAGTGAGCACGCCGATGTCGTCGGGAGTCGTCAGCGTGACAGCGGTATCGAAGCTGCCAAGGGCATTGACAGTGCTTTTTTCCAGATCAACGACCCCGAATTCGGGCTCGAACAGATAACTCATGAACATACCGGTAGAGATGATGACCCATTCGGTTTTATCCTGAGAGCGCAAAAGTTCACGCACATCGAGCTGAGCGTCGAAAATATCCTGCGGACCACCTCGACCAATCGCTTCGAAGTCGACACCGAACTGCCACGGGAAATAGCGTGGAACCCCAGACTGCAAAGCCGCCCTGGCAAGCTTCATCGGGGTGTTGATCCCCGCTGCATAGCCTGTGCAACCGATGACTGTGTCGTATTGCGCGAATAAGGATGCCAGTTCCTCGATTGAGCTGTTCACCAAATCGCCCACGACGATCTCAATGCCTAAATCACGAATCTCGGCAATATCACGCTGCTTGGACGAGGAGTCGGAGCTTACGGCGCTTGCGCGCAGTAGGACGCTTATCTTTGCTCCTTCTATGTCCTTCGAGCGACGAGCCAGATTACGCAGGACAGGCATTCCAAGCTCACCTGCACCTAGCACTAGGATGTTGCGTGACTTCACGCCGGAAACGGGTTCATTCATTGTTTTAGCCTCTTTCAGATCGAATGAGGCCTCTACTTGGCGATTTTGAAGATCGATGGAAGAAGGTACATGAGTGATACTATATCGAAAATGAGGTCGGGCTTCCGTTGGGTAATCCTTCGACACGTCACCGATTGTCCGCTTTGGGCCGAAGGCGGACATGAGCATTGCCAGCGATGAAGCCATTATGATGTCGGTTCCTCCATACATTGCAACCATGCGCCATCGGCCGCTGATGTCGCACGGGCCTGCTACCGCATCGTCAGCATTGCCAATCGCAGAACATCCAGGCCCGCAAATGTGCTACATTGTCTCATCGCGTGCTTCTGTCGCGGGGAGGATCGAGAATGCAGCGCAAGCTGGCTACGATCATGGTCGGGGATTTCGTCGGCTCCACCTCCGCGATGGAATCGGACGAGGAAGGGGCGATTACCCGGATCGACGCTGTCCTCGATACCGTTCGCATGATTGTCCAGCGCCATGATGGCCGAGTCTTCGGCACGGCGGGCGATGGCCTGCTCGCCGAGTTCGCCAGCCCCATCAATGCGCTCAGGTCCGCCATCGAGGCGCGCGCCGAGATCGCTGCCCTTCCTGGATCGAGCGGCGGCGATATGCGGTTTGGCCTCCATCTCGCCGATGTCGTCGTCGTGGGCTCCGATCTGCGCGGCGACGGGGTGAATATCGCCGCGCGCATCGAGGCATCTGCGCCGCCCGGCGCAATCGAGGTTTCAGGGCTGCTCTACGACCAGGTCCGGCGGGTCTCGCCCTGCGGATTCGAAGATGTCGGCGAACGGCAGCTGAAGGGAATTCTGGAGCCGATCCGGATTTACCGGGTCACCGAACTGATAGACCGTCACGTCTTTCAGTTCGCGCCGACGCGATCCGCCCCCAATACTGCCCAGTCTCCCCGGACCAATTCGATCGCAGTAGCGCGCTTCGACGTAGCGCCCGGCGCTGGTGCGGACCAATGTTTCCTGGCGGAGGGCATTACCGACGACCTGACGCTCGAACTCAGCCGCCTGAAGGGGTTGTTTGTCAGTTCCCGCTCGGCGGCGACCGCGCTGACGACAAAGGATCCCGTCGAGATCGGCCGCCTTCTCGGCGTCGGCTACGTCATCAGCGGCTCGATCCGGCAAGTGGGCGATGATCTCAGGGTCAACATCGCGCTGACCGAGACCGGAGAGGGTCTCGTCATCTGGTCGGACCGTATCAAGCGTCCGTTTGGCGAATTGCTCGATGTGCTGGACGAGATCATCGCTCGTGTTGCAGCAACCGTATCCGGACGGATCGAGCAATCGGAACTTGCGGCAGCCCGGTTGAAGCGCCCGGAGAACATGACGGCCTATGAGTATTATCTGCGCGGGCTTGATCATCACCGCCTGGTGGGCGTGGCGGATATTCACATCCATGAAGCGATGACCTGGTTCGAGCGGGCAATGGCGGCCGACCCCGGTTTCGGCCGTCCGTTCGCAATGCATGTCTGCTCGTGGAGCAATCTGCCAAGCTTCGACATCGATAAGGCCGAACAGCAGGTGGCACACGCGCTCGCCCTCGACCCGTCCGATCCGGAAGCCCATCGCATAATGGGCGCGATCAAGATGAAATCGGGCGACTTCATTTCATCGCGTTACCATCACATTCGTGCCCACGAACTCGCGCCGAACGACGCCTATATTCTCGGCCGCAGCGCGGCCTTCTATGTCTATGCCGGAGAAGCCGAGCGCGCCCTCGAAATGCTCGATCGTGCCGAGACGCTCGATCCCTTCCTGCCGGTCTGGATCACCGAAGAACGGGTGGCGGCGCTCTACGCGCTCGGTCGTTTCGAAGAGATGATGCGCGTCGCCTTGACGCTGCCCTTCCAGACCAGGCGAAAGTCGCTCTACCAGGTTGCTGCGAGCATGGCCTGCGGCGACGTTGGAAGGGCTGAATTCCTGGTTCGGCAGGCCCTTTCCCTCGATCCGTGCCTGTCGGCGGTCTATATTCGGACGCAGGAGACCTATGCGGACGAATCCGTCACCGAAACGCTGGTCACACGCAATTGCGATGCCGGCCTGCCGTTGATGCCGCGCAAGCCCGCAGCGCGGAAGAAATCACTCTTGTTAAGATGATGAGCGAAAGAGCGCAGATGCCGTCGGGCTTTACCGATCCCGGTCCATCGGGATGACGTGGCGGTCTCTTCTATGCTTTGAGCGCTCTATGCTTTGATTTTGGCGAGCTGCGGGCCGACGACCGCGGCAAAGAGGCTGGGATCGCCTAGCGCGCGGGCCGACAGCATGGCGCCGTGGACTGACGCCATCAGGATCTGCGCTTCCTCTTCGGGCGATCTGGCGAGCCGGAAGAGCTTCTGCTCTGCGCCCGCCTTCAGCACTGATGTCAGCCAGGCGGCCAGGTTCTCGAAATGCCGGCGCACGTGGGCTGCGACCGGCTCCGGCAGCATCTGCATTTCGGCGGCGAGCATGGCGCAGACGCAGAAAGGCTCCGAGGCATCGAGGATGCATTTCTGCCAGTAGTTCAGATAGGCCTGCAGCTGCTCGACAGGGCCGGGGACGTGCTCGCGCAGCGCGTTCAGGCCGGATTCGGCGCGCTGCGTATAGCGGTCTACGAGGACCTGCATCAGTTCGGCCTTGCTTGGGAAGTGATGGTGGATGCTCGCCTTGCGGATGCCGACCGCCTCGGAAATATCGGCATAGCTGAAGCCGTTATAGCCTCCCGCCACGACGAGGGACTGCGCTATATCGAGGATCTTTTCCGAAGTCGTCTGTTCCATACAGCTTGCCTATCTTCTGGTAGGCAGGGCTGTCAAGCGGGCGCTGCGGGCTCGCTCACGTGCTTGTGTTCCTGACGGCAGAGAGCGGCGCGTTTGGCGATTGACTCTCCAAAGTCATCTACCTACTAGTAGGAAGACAAACAAGGAGCCTGTCATGCAGAACCAATCTTCCGCGCAATCGAGCTGGTTGCGGTCCTACTATTTCGTCCGCGCGCTGTTTTCGATCGGCTGGATCATCGCCGCCATTCTTTCAGCCACTCTGTCGGGAAGCCAATCGGCGCTCGCCTCCGTGCTGCTTGTCATCTATCCGGCCTGGGATGCGGTGGCGAACCTCGTGGACGCCCGCTCGAACGGCGGATTGAAGGCGAACCCCGCCCAGACCTTCAACGTTGCCGTCAGCACGATCACCACGCTTGCCGTCATCATCGCCGTCCTCAACAGCCCCTATGCCGTGCTCGCCGTCTTCGGCGTCTGGGCAATCTTCTCCGGCCTGCTGCAGCTTGCGGCGGCCGTGCGGCGCTGGCGCATCTACGGCGCGCAATGGGTCATGATCCTCAGCGGCGCGCAATCGACGCTCGCCGGCGGCTTCATGATCAGCCGGGCCTATGGGACCGCAGCGCCAAGCATTCTCGACATCGCCCCCTATGCCGGGTTTGGTGCCTTCTATTTCCTGCTGTCGGCTGTGTGGATGACGGTTGCAGCGTATCGGAAGGGCAGCCGTGAAGTCCTGCCTTGAGCACGGTATTTAACCCAATCCTATCAGCGGCCACACGCAGCACGGCGTGTGGCCTCGAAAGTCTAGTTAAAATTACATCGTTCGCTTCGGCATATTGCAGCGCGGTACCACTGCGCTCGAGCCGGATATCTATGAGATCAAGACGCGTCGAGCAGAGCAGATGCCAGCAAAACTTCGGTTCCGGCGAGCCCAACAGAACAGAATAGGGTGATGTCCTCAGGCGAAGACCGGGTCCTTCCGGGCGCGGAAACCAACTCAGCAAGATCGATCATTCGGTTTTCGTGTCGCGTGCCCGCGAGAAAGAAGGGCGACGCGTAGGCGCGCGCTTGTTCAGGTGCATCGGTGGCTATGATTTTGGCGGTATCAGCAACGTCGAGCCCAATTTCGTGCTCTCCAACAAGCTTGGGGCCAATGGTGTTGACGTGAACGCCCGGCGTCAGATCTGCGCTGTTTAATATCGGGGTCCGGCTCGAGGTCGCGCAGATAACGATGTCGGCATCCATCGTCGCCTTCGCAACACTCTCGACAGGCGTGACCTCTACGTTGAGATCGCGTTGCATCTCCTGGGCGAAAGCGTTTCTGTTGACCACATCCCGACTGTACACACGAACAGTGGATATCGCTCTGACTGCCGCGGCCGCAGCAAGCTGAGTTCGTGCTTGGATGCCGCTACCGATCACGGCGACAGACTTCGCATTTTGTGAGCTCAGATGCCGTATCGCCACGCCGCCAATTGCGCCAGTCCTGACGGCACCGAGACGTTCCCCAAGAACCAGGCCCTTCAATCTCCCCTCGTTTGCCGACCAGACGGCGACGATTTGAGACTGCTTCGAATTCTGAAACGTATCGTACACACGGAATCCGGCAAGTGGAGCCTCCCCAAGGATACCTCCCACCGTGAAGACCAGATCGCCATGCTCTCCGAAAGAGACGTGATGCCTTGGCGGCGATACGATCTTGTTATCGAGCCTCGCTCGAAAGGCCAGTTCCATGACATCGATTGCCCTAGCCATCACGTCGTGGCCCATGAGGTCGCTATCGCCGAGCAGTTTGGCCATTACCGCGCCTTCCGATGATTCAGAGAAATTGCCCTTGAGGTTACGTATTGCGGACATCCTGATCGCGTATCTTGTCATGCCGCGATCCGTTCCCTACAACCTTAAGTGCACTTTAGGTCAAGAGGGTGCGGAACTTCTGAGGATGCCGACCGAGGAGGAGATTTCGGATCTCATTCCATATCCAGCCCATTCCCCGGTTGGCAAATTGCCCCCGCAGCGGGTAGTCTCGCGCCACCCCACCTTCGGCCGCCGCTCTCCACGGCCACATCACAAGGATACCATCATGAGCACCATCGAAGCCGTCGCCGAAGAGGCCAAGGGCTGGCGTCGGCATATCCATCAGAATCCGGAGCTGCTCTTCGACCTTCCGGAGACTGCGGCCTTCGTGGCAGGCAAGCTCGCCGAATTCGGCTGCGAGAATGTTACGACCGGGCTTGCCAAGACCGGCGTCGTTGCCCTCATCGAGGGCACGAAGGGGCCGGGCAAGACGATCGCGCTGCGCTGCGACATGGATGCTCTGCCGATGTCGGAGCAGACCAATCTTCCCTATGCTTCCAAAAATGCCAACCGCATGCATGCCTGCGGTCATGACGGGCACACTGCCATGCTGCTTGCCACCGCCAAGTGCCTTGTCGAAAACCGGGATTTCTCCGGCAAGGTCGTGCTGATCTTCCAGCCGGCGGAGGAAGGCGGCGGCGGTGCGCGGGTGATGATCGAGGAGGGGCTGCTCGAGCGCTTCGGCATCGACGAGGTCTATGGCATGCATAACGAGCCTGGGTTGGAGATCGGTTCCTTTGCCACGCGCGCAGGCCCGTTCATGGCGGGTGCCGACCGCTTCGTCATCACGATCAACGGCAAGGGCGGGCATGCGGCCTCGCCGAACATGACGCGCGATCCTGTTCTCGTCAGCGCCCATATGGTCACCGCGCTGCAATCGATCGCCTCGCGCTTCACCGATCCCTTCGATCCGGTCGTCGTCTCCGTCACCTTTTCGGAAGCAGGCAACGACAAGGCGCTGAACGTCATTCCCGCCTCCGTGCGCCTCGGCGGCACGATCCGCACCATGCAGGCGGACACGAGGAAGGCCGTCGAGCAGCGTTTTCGCGAGATCGTGCATGGCACGGCGAAGCTGTTCGAGACGGAGGCCGAGATCGACTGGCGGCCGGGTTACCCGGTCACGGTCAACGATGCCGGCAGGACGTCAGCGATCGTTGCGGCAGCGGCAAGGGTTGCCGGTGAGGGCCGGGTGAATGCGGCATACGAGCCGTCGATGGGAGCAGAGGATTTCTCCTATATGCTGGAGAGGCGGCCCGGCGCGATGATCCTGATCGGCAATGGGGATAGTGCGGGTTTGCATCATCCGGCCTATGATTTCAACGACAAAGCGATCGCCCATGGGGTGCGCTATTGGCTGTCGCTGGTCGGGCAGGAGCTTGGGGGGAGGTAGGGGGGATTGCAGCCAGGCGTGTGCGGCGTTCCATCTTGCACGGCGAGCGCGGGCCATGGGTGTTCAGGGCGAGCGGGCGCCGAAACGCCCATCTCTTCACAAGGAAGGGCCGCATAAACGGCGGCCCGCAAAACCCTGCCTTCCGTTGTCAGCGCCCCTCACGCAAACAGGAAATCGCCGGACTGCAGGACATAAGCTCCGTTGAGCATGGCAATTCCAACAGCGTCGTCTTCCCCAGTTCCGTCCTCGTCCCAATAGAGCGTGCGGTCGGACGTGTTGAAGTAGAACTGGGCGTCTGCGCCGATGGCGGTTTTGCCGACATGGAAATCCAGGGTGGATGCGGTCATGCCCTGGAAAGCGCTGGACCGGAACGACAGGAAATCGTCCGCGCCGAAATCCGCGATGGAAGCGAAGTTCGAAGAGCTGGGTGCAGCGAGAACGAACGTATCGGCACCGCCGCCGCCGGTCAGGCCGTCACTGCCGCCGCCGCTGACGAGCGTATTGGCCGCCGCATTGCCGACTATCTGGTTGTTGCCGCCATCGCCGATCCCGATCACGGCGCCCGCCTGAAGGATCAGAGCCTCAGCGCCCGTTCCGGCGAGCGAATAGGCTTGCGCGGTAGAATAGATAGTATCGATCAGATCCCAGACGCCGTCGCCGGTGTCGTGGACGACGTCGCCGGCGCTGTCGACCTTGTATTTGTCGTTTCCGTCGCCGCCATCCATGAAGTCGTCGCCGGTGCCGCCCGCGAGCATGTCGTCGCCGGAGCCGCCGTACAGCCTGTCGTTGCCGGCGCCGCCATCGAGATAGTCGTTGCCGTCGAGGCCGTGGAGCGTATCGCTTCCTAGAGCGCCGGCCAGCGTGTTGTTGCCGCTATTGCCGGTCATGGCGTTATCGAGCGCATTGCCGGTCGCATAGAGATTGCCCTCGGCGACCATCGCCAGGTTCTCGACATTGGCCGAAAGCGTATAGCTCACTTCGGTCAGGACGGTGTCGGTGCCTTCTCCGGCCAGTTCCACGACCCTGTCGGCCGTGGTGTCGACGCTATAGGTATCGTTGCCGAGGCCGCCGATCATCCTGTCGTCGCCGGAGCTTCCGGAAAGATGGTCATTGCCTGCATAGCCGTAGAGCGTATCGTCGCCGGCGCTTGCATAAATGGCGTCGTCGCCGGCCGTGCCGAAAAGGCTCATGCCGGGATAGGTACCGTAGATGCTGTGGCTCGGAAGCTCCACCGCATTGGCGTCGGCATCGTAGCGGACCTGATAGATGCCGGAGTCATAGGAATAGGGACCGTTGTAGTCGCTGTCGGATGCCCAGGTGACGATCCAGCCGCCGTCATCGAGCGCCGCCACCTGGGGTATATCATGGTAGGTGTGGGTCAGCGTGTTGAGGAGCGTTTCATCGCCGTTTTTCGTCCCGTCGGCATTAAACGCCTGCTGATAGACATGATAGTAGGTGTCGGTGAATCCCATCACCGTCCAGGTCACCACCCAGCCGCCATCGGCCAGCGCCGTCACCTTCTGGTTCGACGCATATGTCCCCTCGGTATCGACCTGCGTCTCGCCGCCTTTTGGTGTCCCGTTCGCGCTGTAGGCCTGCTGCATCATATGGGCATCGCCCGAGAGCCAGATCACCACCCAGCCGCCGTCGTCCAATGCGGCGGAGGCATGGTAGCCCTGGTTGCCGTCGGTCGTGGTGTTGACCCGTGTCTCCGTGCCGAGCCGCGTTCCGTCGGCATTGTAGGCCTGCTGATAGACCCCGCCGCTCGAGCCATCCTGGCCATTCGATCCCCAGATGACGACCCAGCCGCCGTCGCGTGCCACCACGGTTGGGCTGCCCTGATAGGAATTGGTGTAGGTATTGACGAGGGTCTCCCCGCCGCGCGGCGTGCCATCGGCATTATAGACCTGCTGCAATATGCCGGTCTCGGAACCGTCCAAACCTGCCGACGACCAGGTGACGACCCAGCCGCCGCCATCGAGCGGCGCCATCGAACCAGGCCACTGGTTTCCATCGGTGTAGGTGTTGACCCGGGTCTCTCCGGCGATCTTGGAGCCGTCGGCAGCGAAAGCCTGCTGGTAGATCCCGTATCCGGAGCCGTCCTGGCCTACCGACAGCCAGCTGACGACCCAGCCTCCGTCAGAAAGCCCTATGACCGACCGCGCCCCCTGTCCCGCGCCCTCATAGGTGTTGACCTGGGTCTCGCCACCGCGCGGCGTGCCGTCCGCGTTGAATGCCTGCTGGTAGACTCCGGGCGTGGAGACCCCCTGGTCTCCCCAGGTCACCACCCAGCCGCCATCGGCAAGGACCGCCACGGCCGGCATGTCCTGGTTGCCCTCTACGATGGTGTTGACGCGGGTTTCGGGCCCGACGGGGGCGCCCGTCGCGTCGTAGACCTGCTGGTAGATTCCGGAACCGCTGCCGTCTTCCAGCATCGAGGCCCATGTGATCACCCATCCGCCGCCTGGCAGCTGGGTGGTCGCAGCACTGTACTGGAAATTGACCGTGAACGTGTTGACCTGAGATTCCAAAAACGGCATTTACCTTCCTCCTCAGACAGATAGATGGTGATTGTGAAAATGACGTCGTTGCTGTAGATCCGATGTTGCTACTATACCGTTCTTTTTTGAATATTACTCGACAATAACGATAATCTTCAAATGAGAACGGGTGGGGGCGATCAGGCGGGCGCATCCTTTTCCATCACTCCTGTCGCGCCCAACTTCCGCTTGCCCCGAATCCCCGATTAGGTTTTCGTGGCCGCGTTTCAGCAGGACCTCGACATCGCTCATGTTTTTCTTCGCAAAGATTTTCTGGATCGTCTCTCAGCCGGTGACGATCTCTTTCTTTCTGCTGGCGCTCAGTGTGCTGCTGATGCTCTTTTCCTTCCGGCGCCTCGCCATCGCCGCCGGTTTGGTGTCGCTGGCGCTCGTCTTCGTGAGCTTCTACACGACCGCGGGCGCGCTGATCGTGCAGGAGCTCGAAGACCGCTTTCCGCGGCCGGCAGCTCCTGCCGATGCGGCCTGCGTCATCGTGCTCGGCGGCGGGATAGCAACAAAGGTCGATGGCGTGCGCGGTGGCTACAACCTCGATGACGCAGCCGATCGCTATATCGAAGCGGTGCGGCTGGCGGGCGTCTATCCCAATGCCAGGATTATCATGTCCGGCGGCGATGGCAGTCTCACCGGCGGCAACGTCAAGGAGGCGGTTGTCATCCGCAGGATGTTCGACGATTTCCATATCGACCCCGCCCGTGTCGAATATGATGCGGAGTCGCGCGATACCTATGAGAACGCCATCAATACCAGGGCGATCCTGCAGCGGCTGAACCTCGACCACTGCCTGCTCCTGACATCGGGTTTCCACATGCCGCGGGCGGTGGCAATCTTCCGCAATCTCGGCATGAACGTCACGCCCTGGGTCGCCGATTACCGTACGACCGGAAAACAGGGTCTGAGGCTGTCGGCCGGCCATCCGATCGACAATGCCGACCTGTTGACGACGGGCCTGCGGGAATGGATCGGCATCGTCGCCTATTATTTCGCTGGGCGCGTCTCGACCCTTTATCCGCAGTGAGCCAGCGGCGTTTAAGGAATTTCTGAAAAAGCTGTGGCGCCCCCGACGGTCCGCTTTTGCTCAAGTCGGAACATGGCTATATGTCTGCGCTGAGATGGCAGACGTTCGGCGCCAGGGAGTTTACTTGAGAATATTGATCATCAGCCGCAAGGCGGAGGAGGTTCGGCGGAACTTCCAGATCCGGCAGATGGCCGCACATGGCCTGTCCTTCGAGTTTCTCGACGCATTCGAAGCTGCCGATCTCACCACCGAGGAATGCCAAACGGCTGCCAGCAACTGGCCGAGCCCGACGCGCCGACAGGACATCGGCTGCTTCCTGTCCCACCGCAAGGCCTGGCAGGCGGTTGTAGAGCATGGCGCGAAGATGCTCATCCTCGAAGACGATGCGGTGCTGTCAGACGATATCGCCGCGGTTCTCGCCACTATCGAAGCCCGCAACGATGCCTGGAACAGCGTCTACGACCTCGAATTCGCTCCGAGGCGCCATATCCTCAACTGCAAGCGCGCCTGGCAGGACACGGCCGGCCGTTTTGGCGCAACCCGCGTCTATCAGAACCGCGTGGGGCTGGCAGGCTATGTCATCGGCCCCGAGGCGGCCAAACGCATGCTGGCGGAAACCACGACCTATTCGCTGATCGATGCGCATTTCTGGCACCGCTCCTGGCTTGCCGCCTACCAGATCGAGCCGGCGCCGGTCATCCAGCAGCGGTTTCTGGAGGGTGAGGCCGAGAGCGCCGATTTCGTACGCCCGGAAAAGGACCTGGTCTTCCTGCCGCTCAGCAAGGTGCGCAAGCTCGCGCGCCGGCTTGAGCTCGAAAGCATCAAGGCAAGGAATCTCATTGTCGGACTGTTCGTGGGGCAGAAGCGGGATGTTCTCGTCGATCGCTCCAGGTTCAACGCCGGCGTGGTGAAATAGGCGTAGCTGGGCTGCTGCAGCCGCTGGTGCAGGTCATGTGATGCGGTAAGGGCGCGTCCCTCTCTTCCCTCATTCCTGTGAGAAGCACAGGGATGAGGAGGAGAGGTTGTGCGGTGACGCCGCTCATGGCCTGATACGGGCGGCGTTTCAGGTCTGGATACCGAGCTTGTTGACAAGCTGCGGCAGCCGTATTCACCTGCGCTCGTCTGATGTTGAGGAGGCGAGTGCTGGCGTGACGTCTGAAGTTTCCGTCAATATCGAACCTGCGCTGCAGCACGAAGTCTCGGCGCTTCTGTCGCAGTCGGATTCTGTCGCCGCAGCGCTCTATCCGGGTGAATATCGTCGGCCGATCACCGCGGAGTCGCTGGCAAAACCGGGCACGCATGTCCTCATCGCGCGCCTCGCCGGCAGGGCGGTCGGACTTTGCGTGCTGTTTGAGCGAGGTGACGGCACCACGGAGCTGAAGCGCATGATCGTGGATGTCGGTGTGCGAGGCGGCGGTATCGGTATGGCACTGCTTCGGCGAGCGGAAGCCCAGGCCCAGACGCTCGGTTCACAGACCATGCTGCTCGAAGTTGGAACGCGCAACCTCGAAGCACAACAGCTGTATCGCCGCGGCGGGTACATGCCATGCGAGCCTTTTGCACCTTATACGGCGACACCCATAAGCCTCTTCATGAGGCGCGCGCTGATAGAGGCCGTATCGGGACGGTAGTGGCTATCGCCTGGGAGAGGGACGAAGCGTGTGGTGTGGCGGCACAGCCATCGTTGACACCCACCCGCATATCCCCTATTTCCCAACTCACGCCAGTCCTCTGGCCGTAAGCGTTTGACGTCAAGCAACGCACTTATCGATCCTCGCCGGTCGGAGTGCGTTTTTTTGTGCCCGTCGACGAGGGAACAGCCAGGAGGTTTTCATGGCTTTCCGTCTTACCGGTGATCGCGAGCAGGCAAGGCTTTACCTGCTGACCGCGATCCTCTTCATCTCCTATCTCTGTGTTGCCTTCGCCCTTCCGGTCGTGCCCGTGTTCGCGACCGGTGCGCTTGGCCTCGGCAATGGCTGGGCAGGCCTTGGTGTCGGCATTGCCTTTCTCGCCACCATCCTCGCCCGCGGCTATGCCGGCAGGCTGTCGGACAGCAGGGGCGCAAAGCTCGCCGTGCAGCGTGGCCTCGCCTTCTATGTGGCGGGCGCGCTGATCTCGCTTGCCGCCGGGCTTTCGCTGCAGGCGCCGGCTGCGGCCTTCAGCATTCTCGTTGTCGGACGGGTTTCGATCGGGCTTGGCGAAAGCCTTGTCGCCGTCGGCGTCATCGCCTGGGGCATCGGGCTCGTCGGGCCGCAGCGTTCCGGCCGCGTGCTGGCGCTCATCGGCGCGGCGATCTACGGGGCGCTCGGGCTTGGCGGGCCTGTTGGACTGCTGCTCCTCGATGATCTCGGCTTTGCCGGGACGATGGCCGCCAGCGCCGTGTTGCCCCTGCTGGGGCTTGTTGCAATCCGCAGCGTGCCGGCCGTTGCCGCCCATCCGGGCAGGGAGCGGCCGCCGCTTGCCGCCGTCATCGGCCGCATCTGGCTGCATGGGTTGATCGTCTGCCTGCAGGGCATGGGCTTTGCGGCGATCGGCTCCTTCTTCACGCTCTATTTCCGCGATCTCGGCTGGGATCATGCCGGCCTCGGGCTGACTGCATTCGGCTGCGGCTTCGTGCTGGTGCGCCTCGTCTTCGGCCATCTGCCGGATCGTTACGGCGGCCTTGCAGTGGCCGTGGTGTCGCTTGCGGTCGAGGCGATCGGGCAGTTGCTGATCTGGACGGCGGCCGATCCCACCGTGGCGCTCATCGGCGCCTTCATGACCGGCCTCGGCTGCTCGATGATCTTTCCCGCCATGGGCAGAGAGGTCGTGCATCTCGTGGCGCCGCATCTGCGTGGCACGGCGCTCGGCGGCTTCTCGGCCTTTCAGGATCTCGCCTACGGACTGACCGGACCGCTCGCCGGCGTGCTGGCGGACCGGGCTGGTTATGGCAGCGTGTTTCTGGTCGGCGGAATGACGGCAATCTGCGGGTTTGTCGTCGCTGTGGTGTTGCGGAGAAGCAAGGCGGTCACTGCAGGGTGATGTGGCGGCCTTTCCGTTGATGGAGGCGAGGACGTTTCCTCGCCTCCAGCATCTCTTGCCCGTTACGGCTGTTCTTTCCCTGCCGTGCTGCCCGAAGCCGCAAGGCTGCCGGCGATCCTTCGGGCGATGCCATCAAGAAAGAGGTCGATACCTGTCAGGAAGTCGGCGCGGTCGTCATGATCGGGCACTTTCGGGGCGATGCTCTGCACGAAGGGGAAATCCTTGGGATCGAGGGCCGATAATCTCAGCGCGATCTCGCCGAGGAATGCGTCGCGCTCGAGATGCTGCATTCGCGCCATCTCGGCATTTGCCGCATTCTGGCCCCCCACGCCGAGCACGTAATTCAGAAGCGCGGCCACAACAGTCCACTCATCTTCATGGGGCACGCCCATCGCCCGAACCTGCCGGCCAAGATGTTCGAGGATGCGGATCGTCGGCATCGATCCCGGTGCCTGCGCCAAGGCCGAGCCGAGCCATGGACGCTCGTCCAGCGCGTCGAACAGGTCGAGGGCGAGGGCGCGGATCTTATCTGCGGGAGATCCGGCGGCCGAACGCGCGGCGATCACGTTGATAACGATCGCGTCGGAGGCGGCTACAAGGAGGTCGCTCTTGTTTTCGACATGCCAGTAGATCGCGCCGGCACCAGTCTTCAGTCTTTTCGCAAGGGCCTGGAAAGTCAGCCCCTTTTCTCCACCCTCGTCGAGGATGGCGATGGACGCATCGACGACGCGCTCCCTCGTGAGTGAATCCTGTCTTCGCTTTCCATCGGGTTTTCTCATGCCTCACCTTGACATGGATGGAACGACATTCCAACTATGGAATGACATTCCATTCTAAATAATTCAGGAGAACTGACATGCATATTCCGATTGCCATCATCGGTGCCGGCCTCGGCGGCCTCGTCCTTGCGCGGGTCCTCCACATCAACGGCATCCGCGCTGCGGTTTATGAGGGCGATGCCTCTCCCGAGGCGAGATCGCAGGGCGGCATGCTCGACATCCATGATTTCAACGGCCAGCTCGGCCTGAAGGATGCAGGCCTTACGAACAGTTCCTTGACCTCATCCATCCCGGCGGACAGCAGTCCCGCTTCTTCGACAAGAACGGGAAGCTTCTCATGGACAATCCCGATGACGGGAAGGGCAGGCGTCCCGAAGTGCAGCGAGGCGAACTGAGGCGCATTCTGCTGGAGTCGCTTCCGGAGGATGCGGTGCGCTGGGGCCACAAGCTCTCGTCGGCGCGATCCCTCGGGGAAGGGAGGCACGAACTCATATTCGCTGATGGGCAGCTTGTGACGACCGATCTGCTGATCGGCGCTGACGGCGCCTGGTCGAAAGTGCGGCCGCTCCTCTCGGATGCGACACCGACCTATACCGGGCTGGTCTTCTTCGAGACATGGCTCAACGATGCCGATGTCCGTCACCCCGACAGCGCGCAGGCTGTTGGCGGCGGCTCCATGTTCGCGCTCGCGCCCGGCAAGGGCATCACGGCGCATCGCGAGCCGAACGGGGTGCTGCACGCCTATATCGCCCTGCAAAGGCCAAAGGCGTGGGTCGACAGCATCGAGGTCTCCGACCGGGCATCTGCCACAAGCCGCATTGCCGCGGAATTCGAGGGCTGGGCTCCGTCGCTGACGGCGCTGATCACCGGATGCGACGTGGGGCCGGTGCCGCGTATCATCTACACGCTGCCGGAAACGCATCGATGGAGCCGGGTTCCCGGCGTCACCCTTCTCGGCGATGCTGCGCATCTGATGGTGCCGTCGGGAGAGGGCGCCAATCTCGCGATTTATGACGGCGCCGAACTCGGCAAGTCGATTGCGGCATCGTCTGGTGATATCGACGCGGCGCTGCTTTCCTATGAAAAGGAGCTTTTTGCTCGCAGCACGAGAGCGGCAGCGGAGGCTTCCAAACTCACCATGCTTTTATTCGGCGAAACGGCTCCCCACGGGCTGATCGAGGCTTTCGAGCAGAAGCTTCTCGGAAACCCGAATTCCTGAGACCAACGTCCGGCCAGGTTATCTGCATGAAAGAGAAACGGCACCGCGGTGGAGACCGTCAGTCTTGTCCTGCCGCAGCATCGACCCATCTCCCTGATGGCGACATCAGGGGACACTTCCATGCCAACACAGATCCTCTTCATCCAGGGCGCCGGCGAAACCACCCATGACCAGTGGGACAACAAGCTCGTCGACAGTCTCTCGCGAGAACTCGGCGATGCCTATACCATCAATTATCCTCGCATGCCCGATGAAGCGAACCCGCACTATCAGGCCTGGAAAGCCGCTGTCATCGCCGAGTTCCAAACCCTCGAAGACGGCGCCATCCTGATCGGCCATTCCTTCGGCGGCACCGTGCTTCTGCATACGCTTGCCGAGGACTGGCCGGCATTCGAGCCAGGCGCGGTCATCCTCATCGCGCCGCCCTTCATGGGTGCCGGCGGATGGGAGAGCGATGAGATCGCCGAGTGCGACGACTTTTCCGAAAGCCTGCCGGAGGGCCTGCCCGTGCTCATCTATCACGGCAGTGAAGACGATACCGTGCCCTTTGCCCATATCGAGCTTTACGCCAGGGCGATCCCGGATGCGGTCGTCTGCGCGCTGCCGGGGCGCGATCATCAGCTCGACAATGATCTCGCCGACGTCGCCAAGGATATACGTTCGCTGGCCGCATAGGCCGAACCCGGCCCATTCCATCGCTCAACCATTGGCATCGCATCCTCTCGCATCGCTGAAATCAAAGCCGATGCAGGAGCTGCAGCATGATATCGAGATATTTTAAAGCAAGGAGCGGGGCGTCTTTCCGCACGTCTGCATCCAGCCAGGCGGTCCGCCGCCCCGATGCCATCGGCGGGCTCCCGCCGCTTGCCGGCCTTCTCCTCGCCGCCGGCTTCGTGATCTTGCTGGCGGGCCGCCATGAGGCCCAGCTCATCCGCGCGGAACGCCTCCAGCAGGAGGTCATCGGCCGATGAATGCCTTCAGCCTACGGTTCGATTTCGATGAGCTCGTCATCCCTATCCTTGGCCGGAACGACAACGGCCTGCTGCTCTACGGCTCGGCCGAGCTCTCGGGCGATCATGAAGGGTTCAGCATCGAGGCTATCCATCTTGCCGGAGGCACCATGCTGCGTCCGTCCGGCAACGCCGAATCCGGCAGGCCGGCGCCCTTTGCCGAGGAACTCTTCCGCCGCATCGCCGCCGTCATCGAAAATGACAAGACGGTGCTCGGCCGCCACGCGGCAATGGAATGGGCCGAACTCGTCGAGTGTCACAGCGAGGCGGTCTGAGCGCTTGTGTGCCGGTGCGGAACATAAACCTATCTTTGTTTGCCATGTCCCTGAAAAGTCCCTTCTGATATGGATCGTGATCGAAGATAGGAATAATTTCCTTGATTGTTGCAGGCATTGGCAGGTACAACCCTATGACGGCAGCGATATCCAACAGGAGACATTTGTATGCATGCCTGGCCGCTCGAAAGGAGCGACATCACCATCGTCAAAGCATTCGCATGCGGGGCGCCATTGCGGCGGATCGCAGCGCTATCGGCTGTGTCCGCGGGCTCCTCTCACCGTGCAGTGACATGTTTCCAGCCAAAAATGGCGGTCTCTCCTGAGCGTAACGGGTGGCTTTCTTGATGGATATTCCTGAAGACCTGATGGTGCTGGTGCGGGCCGCGCAGCTTTCAGGCGGCTTCTGCCAAGAGGAGGCGATCGCTTCGGCAATCGGCCGGGAACGGGCGCGGTGCAGGCAGGCGGTGGAAGCATGGCAGATGAGGCTGACGGCTGGCGAGGATCTTGGGCGCAGTCTCGAACTGCTGCTTGCGGAGATCGAGGCGAGTGGCGGGGCTATGGAGCAAACACCTGATGATGGTGACGACGCGGTGCTGGTCGCGCTCCGGCGCAAGCTGCATGACGCCGCAAGGGTGGCGGACCGCAAAATACTGGCGATGCCTGATTATGCCGATACCGCGCGGGAGGCCGCTGCCATCGAGGCGATCCTGCAGCCGGGCGAAGATCTCGCCGATCGTATCCTATGTCTGTGGCCGGTGACACCTGAAGGATACGAAGCTGTCCGAAGCGCCTTGCTCTGGAAGCGCGGGGAATATATCGGCAGCTGTCTCGGCGAGAATGAATGAGTGCAGGGCGCGCTCCTCCAGCTTTCGTCCTCGTCAGCGGGGTCGAGCTACGGTTGCGCCCTTCCTCAGACCCTAAATCGCCGGCAGCATCCCGCCATCGACCCTGAGATTCACTCCCGTAATATATCCCGCCCGCGGGCTGACGAGAAAGGAGACGGCGTCGGCGATCTCGTCCAGCGTCCCCACGCGGCCAAGCGGCACCTCGGCGAAAAGCGGCAGCACCGCCTGTTCGATCGTCTCCCATGCGGCATCCGGGGCCACGCCGCGTTCGACCGCCACCTCGCGGAAGCGAGTGTCCAGGCGGGCGCTGCGGATCGTGCCCGGTGAGATCGTATTGACCGTCACGCCCTCGGCCGCCACCGCCTTGGCCATGGAAGAGGTCATGGCGTTCATGGCGGATTTGCAGGCGGAATAATCCGGCCTGCCGGCAGGCGGCATCAGCCCGGCGAGGCTGGAGATGTTGACGACGCGGCCGAAGCCTGCCTTGCGCATGTCGGGCAGCAGCCTTGTGGTGACGCGAACGGCGGTGAGCACATTGCGGTCGTAGGCTGCGGCCCAGGAGGCCGGGCGAGTGTTTGTCCAGTCCTCCGGCTCGCCCGAGCCGCCGGCATTGTTGACGAGGATGTCGATCCGGCCGGCAAGTGCCTGCGCCTCGTCGATCAGGCGCTCCACCTCGTCGTCGATGGTGAGGTCGCCGGTCACCGCATGAGCGCGGCCGCCTTCGGCAATGATCTCGTGGGCCACGCGCTCCGTCCCGGCCCGGTCGCGGCCGTGGACGATGACAACGGCTTTCTCGCGGGCGAGCCCTCGGGCGATCGCTTCGCCGATGCCCTTGCTGCTGCCGGTGACGAGCGCCGTCTTGCCGTCGAGTTTCAAATCCATCGCCGTCTTCCTATGTTGGAGCGGAGGAAGCACAGAAGAACAGGACGATGCTCGACACAATTACGCACTTAAAAGTGCCTGTAGGACAGGAAGATCGCTCCGTCTGTCTTGGGCCTGACGGTTCCGTCGCGCATGTGACGCGGGTGCTCAAAATGATCAGCGGGCGCTGGAAATTACCGATCCTGTTCCGGCTCTTTGCCGCGCCCTCGGTTCGGACCCTGCAGTTGAAGCGGGACATGCCGGGCATTTCGCAGAAGATGCTGACACAGCATCTGCGGGAGCTGGAGCAGGACGGGCTCGTCGAGCGGCAGGATTACGGCGAGCAGCCGCCGCGTGTGGAGTATCGGCTGACCGAGGCGGGAAGGGCGCTGATGCCGGTGCTGATGGCGGCGCGGGAATTTTCGCGAGGTATCTGACCGAGGGCTAGCTTATCCGCGTTCGAGCCGTACACGTCGAATAGGCGGCCCCCTCATCCGACCCTTCGGGCCACCTTCTCCCCGCTGGGTAGAAGGGGTTTTGCCGCACCGTTTCCGCACTCTCAAAGGCGTCGCAGGCCACGTCCCCTCTACCCAGCGGGGAGAGGGCTAGGGTGAGGGGGCTCCGGGGGGAGGCAAATATGATAAGCACCTCTCGCACCATCTGAAAACAAAAACGGCGCCCCTTGCGGAGCGCCGTCGCCTGCTTAACGCAGAAAGATCTGAATCAGATCAGAAGGCCTGGATGTTGACAGCCTTCGGGCCCTTGCCCATGCGATCCGGCTCGGTGTCGAAAGAAACCTGCTGGCCTTCGCGCAGCGACTGGATGCCAGAAGCCTGGAGAGCGGAGATGTGGACGAAAACGTCCTTGGCGCCGCCTTCCGGCGTGATGAAACCAAAACCCTTGTCCTGGTTGAAGAATTTTACGGTGCCCTTGGTGGCCATGGGGATAGTCCTTTTCCCATTGGTAGTTAGTTTATCCGCACCCCCGGCGGTGGGGAGGCGGACGGCTTTAGCTTTCGCGCTTTCGGCCCTGGAAGCCGGACGCGAAGGGTCAGTCGAGACGTCACGTACGGGGAAAGAACATCTACGCGCATGGGTGTCACCCATACCGCCCTATCGGAATTGGCGCTCCGACGAGGCATTACCACTTCAGTCCAGTCACCGGCATGCGAAATGCCCGAGTGTTGCAGTTCGTGCCAGCATTTCGGGCAAAAAGCAAGCGGCAATATTGTGGCATGGCCTTTTGCGATGCGGGAAATGATGTCTATTCAAATGGTTGGCGGGGCGTTAGCAGAAAGTGGCGGATGTGTATCAAGGTGGGGCAGGGTGAAGGATGCAACTTGTGGATGACGAGGCGCCACTTGCAGATGATGGTGCGTGCGGGTTTCCAATCTTGCCTTGCCAAGTGGGAAGAGAGCGAGGTCGGCGCCCGGAGCTCCTCATCTGCCTGCCGGCATCCTCTCCCGATGGGGAGAAGACATTTGCGGCAGGCGCGACACTCCGTCTCCACTGTGGGAGAGGGCAGGGTGAGGGGGCTCCGGCTGGTTCAGACCGGCCGTCCTGACAGCCAGCGCCACCTGAATTCTCTCCCAGTCACAACACCGGAAAAACCCATCGCCTGAACCCTTCACCTGTGGGAAAATCCGCGCGTTCCACAATTTCGTCCCGAGCGGCCGCAATTATGGCAGGGTGTTTCGGGGCTTGATGCGGCGTCCGCCTGCGGTTAGGTCTCGGAGGGACGAAGCAGTGAATGAAGGAAGTGCCGGCGTGATCGATCCCTATGCCATGCTTGGACTGGAGCGTGACGCCAATGCCGAGGCGATCAGGCTTGCCTGGCGCAAGGCCGCCAAGGGCGCGCATCCGGATGCCGGCGGCGACACCGATCATTTCAACCGGCTGCAGATCGCCTACGAACTCCTGCAGGATCCGGTGCGCCGGCGCGTCTATGACGATACGGGCTACGATCCGCAGCTCGCCGACCCCAGGGATCTCGAAGGCGTGCTGATGCTGGAATCGCTCGTCAACGAGGTGATCCTCGACGAGCGCGAACCCGGCAGCTTCGACCCCGTTGCCGCCATGCGCCGCAAACTCTCCGACGATATCGTCAAAAGCCGCTTCCACGTCCTGGAGCTAGAACGCCACCGCGCCCGCGTGCGCAAGCACATAGACCGCCTCGGCCGCCGCCCGGAAACCGACGTGCTCGGCTCCATGCTGCGCGCCCGGGGCGAAGCCATCGCCGAGGCCATTCGCAAGACGGAAAAGCAGATCGAGACGATCGAGCATACCTACACGATGCTCGAAGGCTATTCGTATGAGGTGGAAGTCCTGGGGCCGGTGGAGGAGGTGGACGTGGTGGAACCGCAGCGCGGGGAGGCTGCGGAGTAGGGGGTGGGCCCGCTGCTCATCCTTGTCATCCGGCGCGCCTGATGTTTCGTCCAGAATGATCTTTACGAGCGAGGGCATCTCCCTGCGATCCTGGTGATGCTCGGGCTCCACAGGTGAGAGCGCCGGAATGCCTTGGCGCAATGCATGAAGACCTCGTCCACCGTGACCACGATCGCCAGTTTGGGAAGGCGCTCGTTGACGGATGCTGCTCGCGGGCATGGCCGAGCGCGAGCTTGCACTCAAGAAGAAAGCCCGGCGGGGTTTTCCGGGCTTGAAGTCTTTCGATGGGCGTGGCGGCTCGTTTCCGCATGCCTCTTTATAGGGCCGTTTTCCCCTCTGGAATGATCTTGTCGGCAGAGAGTGATTGAAGCTTGAGATGGTGCTCGCGCAGCGATTGAAAAGGGGTGCCGGGCGCATGGGGTAAAATACAGGGAACAATGTCTGCAGTCGGCGGTTCCCTAGAGGTCAGTAATTGATCCTGTCAGGAGAATGACAATGCGGATGAAAATCGTCGCAGCATCGCTGCTTGCCCTCGGCATGGCCACATCAGCCTTCGCCCAGTCCAATCCGGCCCCGACCGGCACCACGATGGACAAGAACACCACCGATTCCGGCGGCGGCGCCGGCACCACCGTCAAGAAGCCGATGGCGACGGACAAGATGAAGACCGGCAGCACGAAAATGGGCACGAAGACCAACAAGGTCCGCTGCCCCGACCACGCCAGCAGCAGCGGCACCGGATCCGGCAAGCTGCAGACCCAGGGCGGCACAAGCAACGCCACCCCGATGGACGAAGCCTGCGCGTCACATAATAATTGATCTCCCGAAGCCGAATATGGCGCGGGTCGAGAAATGCCCGGTCGTCTTGCGATGGCCGGGCGTTTTCTTGTGGGGTAAAGGAGCGCTATTGCAGCGGCTTGAGGGGCAATGGAGCGCGGGACCGAACCCCCATGGCAACCCGTAAATATCCCGCTATGCTGCCCGCAACGCTGAAGCAGGAGCACACCGCGCGTGCCGCATATCTACATCGTCACCGATTGCGAATTCGATGGCCCGATACCGGGCGCCCATTCGATGCTGTCTTTCGCCTCCGTCGCCGTTTCCGAAACCGGGCAGATCCTCGGTGAGTTCGAGGCTGTGCTGCAACCGCTGGAGGGCGCGGGGCGCGACCCGGTGACAACGGCCTTCTGGCAGGCCCATCCGCAAGCCTTTGCGGCCGCGACTGAAAAGCCCGACGCTGCGGCCGAGGTCCTGACCCGCTTCGTCGCCTGGGTGAAAGCCTTCAAGGCCGAGCCGATCTTTGCCGCCCATCCCGTGGCGCTCGATGGCCCGTGGCTCGATTATTACCTGAAGCGCTTCACCGGCCGGCCGCTGCTCGAAGGGCCGTGGATCGCCGATCGTCTCTTTCGCCATCCGCCGCTCTGCATCCTGTCGCTGGTGGCGGGTGCGACGGGGCGCAGCCCCTGGGAATGCGATATCGCCCATTATCCGCGTGAATGGCTCGGCAATATCGAGCACACGCACCGCGCCATCGACGATGCCCGCGGCTACGCCAACCTCCTGCATTTCTTCCTGACCCGGCGCGAACCCGGCGGCGGGTACCGGCCACTTCTTTCCTGAGCTTCACACTTCGACGAGCCGGATCAGCCCGGCTTCGGTCGGCCTGAAGCCGCAGGCGCGGTAAAAGCCCCGAAGATGCGGCTCGAAATCGACATGCAGCCACTGCGCCCCGCGCTCGCGGGCGACCCGCGTCGCCTCCTTCACCAGCTGTGTGGCAATACCTTGCCGGCGCAGATCCGGATGCACCGAGGTATCGAGGAGGAAGGCATGGATGCCGCCATCCCAGGCGACATTGACGAAGCCGATCAGCCGGCCGTCGTGATAGGCGCCGAGATGGACGAGACTGCGCGGCAGGATGCGGGTGAAATCCGGCGCCTCGGCGCCATCCCAGGCGGCGGCCCAGAGCTCGGCGAGTTCCTTATTCGAGGGGAAGGGGTCGATGCGGAGTTCTGGCATGGAGGTTTCCGGGCTGATCTGGCGATGCAGGCTACAGAAAATGCCACCGTTTAGCCATGCGTCCGCATGGGCTCCGGCTGCGCGGCAATCGAAGCCGCCGGTGCCGCAAGCGCCCTGCTGACCAGAAGCGCGGCGGCGATGACCGGCACGACCGCCCAATAGGAAAAGCGGATGCCGAAATGTTCGGCGATGAAGCCGAGCAGCGGCGGCCCGGCGAAGAAGACGATGAACGTCGTCTGCCCGAGCGCTGCGACATTGACGGAGGCCGCGCGGTCTGTCCGCCGGGCGGCCGCCGAGATCGCCAGCGGATAGACCGAGGAGCAGCCGATGCCCGTCAGGCCGAAGCCGACGAGCGCGACGACAGGGTGCATGGCGGTCGCGACCATGACGAGGCCGGCGGCCGCGATCGCCAGCAGCGTCAGCGCCACCGGGCGCGGATTGAAGCGGTCGATGATCGGGTCCATGCCGAGCCGGCCGATGGCGATGCAGAGCGAGAAGATGGTGACGCTGAGCCCGCCGATGAAGGGTGCCGCCGCAAAGACATCGCGCATATAGATCGCCGACCAGTCGACGCTTGCGCCTTCGGCCAGAAGCGGGGCGGCGCCGATCAGGCAAAGCGGCAGGAGCCCTGATGTGGGAACGGCGACGAGCGGCGTCTTTTCCGTTTCCATCTCGTGGCGCGGCGGCGCGGTCCTGATGCCGGAAAAGACGATCGAGCCTGATATCAGGATGGTCAGCAGGACAAGGACGCTGTGCAGCTCGATGGAGACGCCGGCCTGGCGCAGGCCCGCGGCAACAAAGGCGGTGATGCAGAAACCGAGGCTCCACATGCCATGCGCCCGGCTCATGATGCGGTACCCGAGCAATGCCTCATGACGGTCGGTTTCGATATTGGCATTGATCTCGAAGGCGCCGGTGAAAAGCCCGGCAATGAAGAACAGTGGCAGCGCCGGCAGGGCCGACGGCATGAAGGGGATGAGGGCGAAGAAGAACGACGCGCCGAAGACGGTGATGAAGGCCGTTTTTCGCGCCCCGAGCTTCTCGATGAAGCGCACCGAGAATGTCAGCCCGCAGAGCACGCCCGACGACATCACCGCCAGCAGCAGTCCAAGCTCGCCTTCGCTGACGCCGAACTTGCGCTGCAGATCGGGCAGGCGCGAGACGAAGGCGCCGAGCGAAAGGGCGACGGCAAACTGGATGAAGAAGATGCGGTGGTGCGGCTTCATTTCTGGGCTGCTCCGATCGGGTCTCAATGGAAGCCCGGCCATTCCCTCGGCATGAGCAGGAGATTCCGGCGGTGGGAGGTTCGTTGGCAAACCTGCGGAGCGGATATTATGCGGGATGTATGCTGACAGTTTCTGTCAGGAGTGTTGGTGATCGCTGGAGGGACGGCGCTTCTCCCCTGCCTCATTCCTGTGCTTGTCACAGGAATCCAGCCGGCTTGCGTCCGCAAGCCGAAAAGACTCTTGAAAAACAATGCCTGTTTACGCCACTCTTCAATCATGAAGGGTTACGTCTACATCCTCGCGTCACAGAGAAACGGCACGCTCTATACCGGCGTGACGCGCGACATTGCTGGCCGGCTGTTCGAGCATCAAAATGAGCTGCAGGTAAGGACCGTTTAGGCCAGTTCAATCTTCACCGCCCCGGCTGCCCGGTCTTGTTCTTCGTCCGCCCCGTGCGCCGCTGCTCGCCGGGATCCTCATAACTCCCGACACCCGTCTTCCCTCGCACCAGCGGCCGCATGTCATCGCGCTCCGGCTGCCCCTCCAGTAACGGCGAAAACCGGTTCGTCCCCTTGGCGGCATCCGGCTTCTCCGGCACGTGCCCCGTCACCGGCTTTTCCGTCCGGCCGACGGTCATCTCGTCCAGCGTATTGCGGCGGAAGAGGCTCTTGCCGTCGGCGGGGGTGGCGACGTGGCGGCCCATTTCGTCGAGGTGGGGTTTGGCGAAATAGGTGGGTGGGGCCCCCTCATCCGCCCTGCGGGCACCTTCTCCCCGCTGCGGAGAAGGGGAGGAGCCGTTGCGGCTCTTGCCTTCCATCACCTTGGCTTCTTCTCTCGCCAGCGGGTCGTCCATGGCGGCGAGTTCGACGGCCTTGAGGCGTTTGATTTCGTCGCGCAGGCGGGCGGCCTTTTCGAAGTCGAGGTCGGCGGCGGCGTCGCGCATGCTCTTTTCCAGCGCGTTGAGATGGGCCTGCAAGTTGTTGCCCACGAGGTTGCCGCCATCGGCGAAGCCCTTGCCCGAGGCGCCGGAGATATCGGCGCGGACGTGGTCGCGCTCGTAGACGGAGTCGAGGATATCGGAGATCTTGGCCTTGACGCTTTCGGGCGTGATGCCGTGCTCTTCGTTATAGGCCATCTGCTTTTCGCGGCGGCGGGCGGTTTCGTCCATGGCGCGCTGCATGGAGCCGGTGATGTTGTCGGCATAGAGGATGACCTTGCCGTCGACGTTTCGCGCGGCGCGGCCGATCGTCTGAATCAGCGAGGTCTCGGAGCGCAGGAAGCCTTCCTTGTCGGCATCGAGAATGGCGACGAAGCCGCATTCGGGAATATCCAGGCCCTCGCGCAGGAGGTTGATGCCGACGAGCACGTCGAATGCGCCGAGGCGCAGGTCGCGGATGATCTCGATGCGCTCCAGCGTGTCGATATCCGAGTGCATGTAGCGCACGCGCACGCCCTGTTCATGCAGATATTCGGTCAGATCCTCGGCCATGCGCTTGGTCAGCACGGTGCAGAGGGTGCGATAGCCCTTGGCGGCCGTCTCGCGGATTTCGCCGAGCACGTCGTCCACTTGGCTGCGGGCGGAGCGCACCTCGACGGGCGGATCGATGAGGCCGGTCGGGCGGATGACCTGTTCGGCGAAGACGCCGCCGGCCTGTTCCATTTCCCAGCTGCCCGGCGTGGCCGACACGGCGATCGTGTCCGGCCGCATGGCGTCCCATTCCTCGAAGCGCAGCGGGCGGTTGTCCATGCAGGAGGGCAGGCGGAAGCCATATTCGGCCAGCGTCGCCTTGCGCCGAAAGTCGCCCCGGTACATGCCGCCGATCTGCGGAATGGTGACATGGCTTTCGTCGATGAAGACGATGGCATTGTCAGGCACATATTCGAACAGCGTCGGCGGCGGATCGCCGGGGTCGCGGCCGGTGAGATAGCGCGAATAGTTTTCGATGCCCTGGCAGGAGCCGGTCGCTTCCAGCATCTCGATATCGTAGCGGGTGCGCTGTTCCAGGCGCTGGGCCTCCAGCAGGCGGCCGGCCTTTTCCAGCTCGGCGAGGCGAAGCTTCAGCTCCTCCTTGATGGACTTGATCGCGGCGTTCAGCGTCGGACGCGGGGTGACATAGTGCGAGTTGGCGTAGATCTTCACCGATTTCAGGTCGCCGGTCTTCTGGCCGGTCAGCGGGTCGAATTCGGTGATGGCGTCGATCTCGTCGCCGAACATGCTGATGCGCCAGGCCGCGTCTTCCAAGTGGGCCGGGAAGATCTCGATGGTATCGCCGCGCACGCGAAAGGAGCCGCGCTGGAAATCCATGTCGCGGCGCTTGTATTGCTGAGCCACGAGATCGGCCAGCAGCTGGCGCTGATCCAGCCTGTCGCCGACATTCATCTGGAAGGTCATGGCCGTATAGGTTTCGACCGAGCCGATACCGTAGATGCAGGAGACGGAGGCGACGATGATGCAATCGTCGCGTTCAAGCAGCGAGCGCGTCGCCGAGTGGCGCATGCGGTCGATCTGCTCGTTGATGGAGCTTTCCTTCTCGATATAGGTGTCGGAGCGCGGCACATAGGCTTCCGGCTGATAGTAATCGTAGTAGGAAACGAAATATTCCACCGCGTTGTCGGGAAAGAAATTCTTGAACTCGGAATAGAGCTGGGCGGCCAGCGTCTTGTTCGGCGCCAGGATCAGCGCCGGGCGCTGTGTTTCCTCGATCACCTTGGCCATGGTGAAGGTCTTGCCCGAGCCGGTGACGCCGAGCAGAACCTGGCTGCGCTCGCCGCTCTCCAGCCCGCCCACGAGATCGCGGATCGCCGTCGGCTGGTCACCGGCGGGCTGGTATTCCGAGGCCATGCGGATGGTGATGCCGCCCTCGGATTTATCCGGTCGGGCAGGGCGGTGCGGCGTCCAGATCTTGCCGTTCTTGTGCAGCGGGTTGCCGCTCTCGATCAGCTTCGACAGCGCCTCGACCGTGGCGGTGACGCCGCCGGGCGCCAGATTGCCGGCATCCTCGAGCGAGATATCGAGACCGGCGACCGGATTGAGACCGGCGGCGGCACGCGTCTTCGGGTCTGACGAACCGCCGATGGAAACGCCGCGCGCCGTCTTGCTCACTGTCGCCTTCTTGTTGACGCTGACGGCCTCGGTGTGCTTGCGCGCCTCGTTCTCCACCTTCTTGCGGTGCTTGCCCGCTTTCGAGGCGATTTCGCGCTGGCTCTCGATGCCAGCCTGTTCTGCATCCGCCTCAAGCTGCTTCACCCAGTCGGCGACGCTGCCGCTGAGCGGGGCGCCTTCAAAGGACGATTGGGGAGCTTCCTCGAAACCGGTCGAGGCGGGAGATTTCTTCGGAGATTTTGCCATGCGCGGAATATGGCTGTTGTCATGCGGAAATGGAAGGGGTTGAGAGTACAAAAGGGAAACGAATGAATCGTTCGGATTTTGGAATAGTAGTGTCTTTATGGGCGCCAACCTTGCTTTGGGCACCGGCGCCAACTCCAACCTCCCTCATTCCTGTGCTTGTCACAGGAATCCAGCAGCCGCGTGTCCACGCGGCGGAAGAGTCTTATCAGCCATTGGCCTGTGAAGAAACGCTCCATGCCGGACAGTTTTCAAAGGAGTCCTCTCGGCTTGCGGACGCAAGCCGGCCGGATTCCTCTGACAAGCACAGGAATGAGGGAGATTGGGGTTGGCGCTGGTGCCCCAAAGAGATCGGCGGCGGCGTAGAACTCGTCCTGAAAACGCCTGACGTAAGGCCAGGCGCGTCGATTTCGATCCCGAGATCTATGCGAAGCAGACGGCGTAGCACGCTATCCTCCCTCATTCCTAAGACAAGCATAGGGATGATGGCGAGATGGTGGTGCCCGGAGCCCCCTCATCCGCCCTTCGGGCACCTTCTCCCCGAGGGGGAGAAGAGGGAACCAGGACGCGGTTCTACCGCAACATAAAATGCTTTGCTGGGCTGGAGCATTGCAGCGCACTTTCCCCAGCGGGGAGAAGGTGCCCGAAGGGCGGATGAGGGGGCGCAACGCATAGCCTCTCCTGATCTGACTTGATGAGGGAGAGGAGGAGTCGCCGGAGCCCAACCCACCCCCATCAAGCCGACCGCTGATCCGCCGGCCCCTCGGCCCGCGCCAGGTTCAGCGCGCTGTTGATCAGTCCGACATGACTGAACGCCTGCGGGAAATTCCCGAGCATCCGCCTGGCGTCGGGATCATACTCCTCCGCCAGCAGCCCGACATCGTTGCAAATCGCCAGCAGCCGCTCGAACAGGCTGAGCGCGTCGTCGCGACGGCCGATCATGTTAAGGGCGTCGACGAGCCAGAAGCTGCAGGCGAGGAAGGCGCCTTCGCCTGATGGCAGGCCGTCGTCGACCTCCTGCGTCTCGTAGCGCAGCAGCAGGCCGTCGCGCCGCAGCTTGCGCTCCACCGCCTCGACAGTCGCAATATAGCGCGGATCGTCAGGCGCGATGAAGCCGACCATGCCGAGGTGCAGCAGGCTGGCATCCATCGCCTTGGAACCATAGGCCTGGGTGAAGCATCCGAGTTCTGGATCGAAAGCCTTCCTGCAGACCTCGGCATGGATGCGATCGGCGAGCGCGCGCCAGCGGGCGGCGGCTTCGGGCTCGTTGTCCTCCTCGGCGATCTTGACGGCGCGGTCGAAGGCCACCCAGGCCATGACCTTGGAATAGGTGAAATGCTGGCGCTGGCCGCGCACCTCCCATATGCCCTCATCGGGCTGGCCCCAGGTCTTTGCGAGGAAGGGCAGGATGGCGGTCGCCAGTTCGCGCGTGCGATGATGCGGCGGCAGGCCGCCCTTGCGCGCCTGCAGCATGGCGTCGGCCACTTCGCCATAGACATCGAGCTGCACCTGTTCGGCGGCGGCATTGCCGATGCGCACGGGCGCGGAACCCTCGTAGCCCTGCAGCCAGGGCACCTGCCATTCCAGCAGATTGCGCTCGCCGGCGACGCCATACATGATCTGCATCTGCGCCGGCGAGCCGGCGACGGCGCGCAGCAGCCAGTTGCGCCAGGCATGGGCCTCCTCGTAATAGCCGAGCTTCATCAGGGCGAGCAGGGTCAGCGTCGCGTCCCGCAGCCAGCAATAGCGATAGTCCCAGTTGCGCGGCCCGCCGATCTTTTCCGGCAGGGAGGTGGTCGCGGCAGCGACGATGCCGCCCGTCGGCATGTAAGTGAGCGCCTTCAGCGTGATGAGGGAGCGTTTGACCTGCTCCGTCCATTTGCCGACCTTGGGGCACTTGCCGGCGAAGGATTGCCAGAATTCCTCCGTATCCGGCAGCGCATATTCCACCTGCCGCCGGGCCGGCGGCGGCAGATGCGAGGGGGACCAGGTGAGGGTGAAGACCTGGCTTTCGCCTGCCTCAACGGAAAAGGAGCCGACCGTGCTCAGCCCGCGGCCTTCCAGCGGCACGGCGCAATTCAGCGTCAGCCTGTCCGGCCCGGCAATGGCGGTGATGCCGCCGTCTTCGCCATGCGTAACCCAGGGAACGGTTCGCCCGTAATCGAAGCGAAGGTTGAGCTCCATATCGAAGGCGACGGTGCCGCTCTTGCCTTCGACGATGCGCATCAGATCGCTCGTTCCATCGCGCAGCGGCATGAAATCGGTGAGAACGGCGGTGCCCGTCTCGGTCTGAAACTCGGTCTCGAGAATGAGCGTGTCCTGGCGATAGCGGCGCGAAACGCTGTATTTGCCGCCCGAGGGCGAGAGCGACCAGAAACCGTTATCCCGCGTGCCGAGCAGGGCGGCGAAGCAGGCGGGAGAATCGAAGCGGGGAAAACAGAGCCAGTCGATCGAGCCGTTTCTGGACACGAGTGCCGCGGTTTCGCAATCTCCGATAAGCGCGTAATCCTCGATAAGTGCCGTCACCTGTGCCTCCTGAGCATATCAGCCGGGTTTTAGGTAGGGCTCATATGGGGAGGTCAACTGTCGGGGGCGGTGGGGTGTGGCGGGGAAGGCGGCGCGGCCACCCAATCTCCCTCATTCCTGTGCTTGTCACAGGAATCCAGCCGGCTTGCGTCTGCAAGCCGAGAGGACTCTTGAACGAGAGTGCTTGCGGAAACCATTCATCGATTGGGACGCGCTTACGTCAGACTCTTCCGCCGCGTGGACACGCGGCTGCTGGATTCCTGTGACAAGCACAGGAATGAGGGAGATTGGGTGGCCGCGCTGCCCAAAGCCAATCAGCGTAGCGGAGCAATATGCCGACCATCCTCACGCCTTCGGACTGTCCAGTAGGCACCTACAGCAACAACCGCTCCAGGCTCCCCTGATCCTTCACCCCATGCTGATAGAAATGGAGGATCTGAATGGCCAGTTCCTCGCGTTCGCCGTCGCTGGCGATCTGCCTCGCCGCGCAGATATGCTCATAGACGCGCTGGCAAAGAGCGACATCCTCTTCCTGCATCGGCGTCTGGCTCGCCGACATTTTCTCTCTGATCATCGACATTCCTCAAACGTCCCCCCCGGTGACGTTGTAGCGCGCAGATTGCGTTCTTCAACTTTCGGAAGATCACGTCATCGTGCACCCTGGCCCGCCAAGGAGAATTCTTAAATGCAGACGCACAATGTTACGCATGTAATAGAAACCGGCCGGCGCTTGCGATATGGAAGGAGAAGGGCCGCCTGCGATACAGGAGTGGTGGGCAGTCCTTCTCCACTGGTTTGCAGCATCCAGCGTGGAGCAGTGTAGGCCGAAATGACGAAACCGTAAGCTCACTTTTTGAGTCGCGGCGAATTATTTCAGCTATTGCTTAATTAATGACCGGCGGCGCCTGCCGCCGGTCATTTGCTTTATTTTTACACAATAAAAAGCGTCTCGGCGGGACCTTACCTTAGGGGAGAACGTACCTTGCCTTACGTCAGCTACTCACATTGGGCGAGGGCGGACCATGGCGCTCATCCCCTCCGGCTTCTTCCGCTTTTACCGGCATGAAGATATCATCGGCAGACGTCCGATGCAGTTCACAGCAGCAGGCGAGGCTGGCGATTTCAGAGCCAGAAAGCGCTGGCGCCGGCGCAATGGAGTGGACAGATGATTTTCCGCCAGCTTTTCGACAGTGTCTCCGGCACCTATACCTATCTCATCGCCTCCAGGCGCGGCGGCGAGGCTCTGATCATCGATCCCGTCCTGGAAAAGGTGGAGCGCTACATGCAGCTCGTGCGCGAGCTGGACCTGAAGCTGGTAAAAGCTGTCGATACCCACCTGCATGCCGACCACATTACCGGCCTCGGCGCGCTGCGCGACCAGACGCATTGCATCACCGTGATGGGCGAGCAGACCAAGGCCGATGTCGTGGCCATGCGCGTTTCCGAAGGCGACCGCGTCGGCATCGAGGGCATCAGCCTCGACGTGCTCTATACGCCCGGCCATACGGACGATTCCTATTCCTACCTGATGGGCGACCGCATCTTCACCGGCGACACGCTGCTCATCCGCGGCACCGGCCGCACCGATTTCCAGAACGGCGATCCCCGCGCCCAATATGACTCGATCTTCAACAAGCTCCTGCGCCTGCCGGAGGAAACGCTGCTCTTCCCCGCCCATGACTACAAGGGCGACACGGTCTCCACCATCGGCGAGGAAAAACGCTTCAACCCGCGCCTGCAGGTCAAATCGATCGACGAATATGTCGACCTCATGAACAACCTGCACCTGCCCAATCCGAAAATGATGGACGTCGCCGTCCCCGCCAACATCCACATCGGGCTGCATCAGGAGGAGATTGCGCGCAAGGGCTGGGCGGTGAGCGCGAAGGATGCGCTGGGCCTACGCGGGCGGGCGGATGTGGTGATCGTCGATCTGCGCGAGAAGAGCGAGCGGGAGCGGCACGGGGTGATCCCGGGCGCACTGCATGCGCCCTATGCGGATCTGCAGGAGAACCTGTCAGAGGGCGGGATGCTGCATGAGCTGGCGGTGGCGACGGGCAAGAGGGTGCTGTTTTACTGTGCGTTCGGGGAGAGGTCAGCGATGGCCGTGCAGGCGGCGCAGGATGCGGGGGTGGGGACGGCGTGTCATATTGAGGGTGGGATTGATGCTTGGAAGAAGGCTGGTGGGGTGGTGGGGGAGTGAGAAGCAATTATCCCATCTTTAACCTGATCACGGCAGCGGCTATCAATCTGTCAATGCATCTTCTGTTCCAGAAAGGCAGGGAAAAGATGTTTCTACAATTGTAGAAACGTAAGGTTTGCGCAACAAAAGCGTGTAGACATGCCCTGTCTGCTGTTGGTGAGGGGACGAAGGAGACTAAATGGTAGCGGGGGATCGTTTCAATCTTAGGCAACGTATGGAGCGCATCGAGGCTTTGATCGCTGTTCTTGTTGCCGGGCCGCATTTGCGGGGTCCAGGCAGTCGGCTCAAATATTGGTTACTGGATGATTACCCGGATCGAGAATTCGATGACATAATTGATCATATAAATCGACTGGTATCCGGTGCTGATAGAGCGGAGAAAGCAGCAGAACACATTGCCCGTGACGGTGAGCAGTTGAGAGGAATGCTCAGTCATTTTGAAGAGCAGATTAAAGTATTTAACGAACATAAGGGCGAAACCGCGCTTCTCCAACAAGAGACACATGCTTGGCTATCGTTAATGTCGTTTGGAATAAATGTAGAGAATGTCCCCGTTAACCGCTTCCTTCCTGTCCGTGCATACCTGTCGGAAGGCGGCGAGGGCGCGATAGAGAAGTTCACCACGGCTGTAACCGGTTTGCTTCATTCTCTCGGCCTTTATCAATCTGATGAGTTTCCCGAGGAAAAAGGATCTTGGTACAAAAAGTGGTTTGCAAAGACGGCAGACGCCCTCACTCAGCCCGAAATACAAAACCGACTCGAGCGTATGGAGCGAGCTCTTGAGTTGCAGGGTCTCGGAAAGCCGCAGGCTGAGATAGACGAGAAACTTGGCGCGGCGCTGGAAAAGATAGCGAATGCAACGGCCTCGGAAAAGCAGGTCGCCGTTCAAATTGGATCGATACTATATGTAAAGCTGACCGGCCCCGACGGCACCGCGAGTGTTGCGGCTCGATCTTTGTCCCAAGCAGAGATGATCGCACTTGAGAAAAACCAGCATCTGCTGATGTCTCCGAAGGACGTCTTTTATAATTTGTATAAGCTTTGTCATGAGCCGATTTATGGTGGGCAAACGTCTCACTATGTCCAAATCGATACGGAGTTCGAGGACGCGAGTGCGACATCTTCAGCCAAGATACGTCGGAAGAAGGCAAGTAAGGGAGAAGCGCTGCCAAAAACGAAGTGATAGTTTTGACGGTGAAATTTACGGAATTGTTCGCGCTTCTGCGCCTCGCCCGGCCTTTACGCTTGGCAATCGCTTCTTCCGCAAAGAGATGATGTTTCTCCATTGGCAATTCTTCTGCCGAACAGGACTTTCGATCAAAAGATTATTTTCTATTTTCAGCGGCGCTTGGTTACGCCATTTGGATCATGGAGGTGGTTCTCGGAATGCCCGCAGCTATCGCATTTCAGAGTGCGTTCCAACACCCCTGCAAATTCGAAAACTGGATGCGGTTTTGAGGCGGTAACCTTTAATCGGCCGGTAGTGCAGATGGGACACGCTTCACCGGAAGTGAGTGCAGCGATCCTATCTTCCAATGCTTTGATCTTTTGATCCCGATCGTGGACCGTTTCGCGGGCGTCAGACAACGCAATTTTTACATCAGCGAGCGTGGAGTAGAGATCGGCCATCTGCGCCTTAATTGCGGCGGCGTCGAAGCTCTTGTCGATCTCGCGGAGGTCCTTGACGATACCAGTTGCTTGGGCCAGCAATGACAACCCGGTTGCTATATCCATTACTCTTCACCTTTCTAAGATCGCAATATTCAAAGTCGGGCGTTGATCCACGTCCATGTATCTTTGTTGAGCCAACCTTGATGCTGCCCGTTGGCGAGCTTGGTCACCATGAGCGTGTCGTCAGCATCTATACGGTCTTGGATATCGGTATGGAGTTCATCGGCTGTTGCCGAAGAGCTGATGAACCAAACGGAATCTAAACCCGGGTCCTTGATGTGGTCATACTGCGACAAATGATCGATTAGGTTTTGTCGAGCCTGATTATAGTTTGCTTTCTGATAATTGAGATCCCAAGTCACAAGGTAAACGGACATTGGTTCCCCCTCTCTCTCGTGTTTTGGGAAATTATTCGGTTGTTTTGCAATTAGATTCAATCGTTAGTTGTTGGCGGCTGGGCGATTATTTTAGTTGTCTGTGGATTGGCGGCTGTAATGCTGACCGTTACCTGCGATGGTGCTAGTGTGATGCTACTGAAGTTGGTTTGCTTCGTCCTTCTTAGGACGTGGCCGAAGCCATAACCCCATGCCGGTAAAAACCACCCCCGAAGCCCTCAGCCAGCGCATCCACGCCCGCCTTCTCGCGCGCAGTCAAGGCCCGGCATGGAGCACCATTTCCGTCCACCTTCTCTCCCACCAGCCACTCGAAACCAATCTCCTCGTCCCCGCCGTCGCCGAGCCGCTTCTCGTCTGGATCGTCTCCGGCTCGGCCCGCATCGATGAGCGCGACATCGGCGGCGAATGGATGTCGGTCGAGGTCTCCGCCGGTGATTTCTATCTGACGCAGAGTGAGACGCCCTATGAGATGCGGTGGGAGACGTGCAGCGGGGAGGCGCTTTGTGTCATGCATCTCTATCTCGGGCTGCCGATCTACCAGCGGGCGGTTGCGGAAGTCTTCGGGGCCGGGGGCGGCGAGGGGTTTCGGCTGGCGGATATTTCCGGGGAGCGGGACGAGAGGATTTCGGGGCTGATGGGGATGATCCTTGGGGAATTGAAGGGATCGGCAGGGCCGAGCGAAATGGTTGTGCAGGGCATTGCGCAGGCGCTCGCCGTTCATCTCGTGCGGCATTATGGCAAGCGGGATCTCTCGGCGCCCGCCCGGCGCGGGGCGTTGCCAGCGTTCAAGCTACAGCGGGTGGTTCGCTTGATGGAGGCGGGGCTCGATCAGGCGTTCAATCTCGAAAGCCTGGCTACAGAGGCAGAGCTTAGCCCCTTTCATTTCTCCCGCGTCTTCAAGCAGTCGACCGGCTGGTCGCCGTCAGACTATTTCATCCAGCTCAAGATGGCCGAGGCCCGCCGGCTGCTGCGGGAGACGGATCAGAGCATCGTCTCTATTGCGCTCGATCTCGGCTATTCCAGCCCCAGCCATTTTGCGCAGGTGTTCCGCCGGCAGGTGGGCGTCAGCCCGCGTGAGTATCGCGGCTAGCGCCTTTTGTCCTGCGCATTCCGGGCGTAAAGCCGTTGCGCAGTTTTGCTGGCATTGCTCCTGTTTGCAGCAAATCCGCGACAGTCTCAGCAAGCGGCCGAGCGAAGGACCGGTCTGGTTCTTCTAGTTTGTTCCCGTCGAAACCAACCGTCTCAGGGACGGCAATGAAAGGGAATGACCATGTCAATCCAAGGAAAAATCGCTCTCATCACTGGCGCGTCGAGCGGGATCGGCGCTGCCACGGCACTCAAGCTTGCAGCCAATGGCGCCAAGGTCGGGCTTGCCGCGCGTCGCACTGAGCGGCTGGAAGAACTTGTTTCGCAGATCGGCCGGGCCGGCGGGCAGGCGATCGCGCTGGAAATGGATGTCGTCGATGTCGCCTCCGTAGAGGCTGGCGTTTCCAGGCTCGCCGAGGCCTTCGGAAGTATCGATATTCTCTTCAACAATGCCGGCCTGATGCCGCTTTCGGATATCGAAGAGCTGAAGGTGGATGAATGGCAGCGGATGGTGGACGTCAATATCAAGGGCGTGCTGAACACCACGGCCGCTGTCCTGCCGCACATGATCCGGCAGAAATCCGGCCATATCGTCAACACCTCCTCGATTGCCGGCCGCAAGGTCTTTGTGGGGCTGACGGTTTATTGCGCGACGAAACATGCCATCACGGCGCTGTCGGACGGCATGCGCATGGAGCTTGGCAAGAAGCACAATATCCGCGTGACCTGCGTGCAGCCGGGCGCTGTCGAGACCGAACTCTACGACCAGATCTCAGATCCGGCCGTGCGCCAGCAGATGGAAGACCTGAAGACGCAGATGGAGTTTCTGAAGGCCGAGGATATTGCCGAGACGGTTCTGTTTGCGCTGCAGTCGCCCAGGCATATGGATATTGCCGAGGTGTTTGTGATGCCGACGCAGCAGGCTTGGTGATTGGTCGGGCGCATTCTTGACCTTTGCATAAAGCCGGTGTCGCTTCGCGGCATCGGCTGTGGATGACCGTGTATTGCGGATATTATTCTCGTAATATTTGTAGGAAATATTGTGTGCCTTGTACTTTGCTTTTTTTGGAGATTGAACTTGATAAGGACGCCTTTACTTCTCTGTGCCGCCGCGATGACACTGGCTGGCTGCCAGACGCCAGCACCACAATCTGTCTTGGATTCGCAGCGTCCTCCGTCCAGCTCGGTTAAACGCGAGAATGTGGATGCCCTGCGCGGGACCATCAAACCGGGATATTTCGTGAAGGCTGAGATTTCGAGCGTTGTGCTGCTCGATCCTGAAAAGCAGGTCTACGCTTATTGCACGCGGACGACGGAGCGTGCCAACCCGAACTGGTCCTATATCGACCTTACCTTAAAGCAGAACATGATCATGGGCGTCTCAAAGAATGACTACCGCTGCCGCGATGAGCGGCTGCGTTACTACGATTTTCCTGAGCTGCGGAACATGAAGTACTGACAGAGCCGGGTTCGGCCACCAATACGGGCAGGCGGCGCTAAACCGTCTTACGCGCTGCCTCGCACCGCCCAGGCCACACTCTCAAACCCGCGCGGTCCATCCTCCGGCCTGCCATCGAGATAAGCTACCTTCAGCGCCTCCCGCAGCCGCTCCCGTCTCGCCTCCGGCAACGCCTCGAAAAACGCCGAAAACCGTCCTTGGCCATAAACCTTCGGCAGGTAGAAATCGTCGAAATTGGCGTAGTCCATCATGATCGTCAGCCTTGCCTCGGTGACATCGGCAAAGCCGGCGCTCTCAAACAGCGCCCGCAGCTCACCCTCCGCCGTCATCGGCCTTGGGCCGGAGGGTATGCCGTTGCCTTCGGCTTCGGGTTCGACGGCGCGGATCGTGTTCCAGAAGAGGCGCCAGCTCGGCATGCCGTCATGGGACCAGACGGCGGCGGCTGCGGTGGCGCCGGGTTTGAGGACGCGGCGCATTTCGGTGATGGCCTTGTCGGCGTCGGAGACGAAGTGGAGGACGAGCAGGGAATAGGCGGCGTCGAAGCTCTTGTCTTCGTAGGGCAGGGCGCAGACGTCACCCTGGCGGGCCGATATCCTCGGGTCATCTGTGCGGGTGCGGAGTGCTGCGACGAAGTTTTCCTCGAAATCCAGGGCTTCGATGGCGGTGAGTTCGGGGTGGGCTGATAGCGCCAGTGTCAGGCTGCCGGTGCCGCAGCCGGCGTCCAGCACGCGGCCCGTCTTGGGCACGCCGGCGAAGGCGAGGAAAGGGTCTGCAAGGCGGCGGCTCCAGCGGCCCATGCTGGCTTCATAGGCGTCGGCGCCCTTGGCGATGAAGGTGGATGGCATGGGGCTTCCCCGGTTGCTGTGGTTTTCGGCGGCGAGAGGTTGACGGCAGATATAGCACGGATGGTCGAGGCGTCGATCGGTGGGTGCCACGTGGCACGCCCTCGCTTCAGACGACCCGCAGAACCCGCGCCTCTACCGGCTGCTCGATCCCCTTCAGCGACAGCGATCGTGCTTCGGTGCCGCCCATCAGTTCGGGGGCCTGGAGGGTGGTTTCCAGCGAGACGAGGATTTCGCCGGGGGCGGCCTGCGATTCAAGTCTGGCCGCCTGGTTCACCACACCGCCGATCGCGGTGAAATCGCTGTGGAAGCTGGAGAATTCGCCGATCTGCACATCACCGGTGTGGATGCCGACGCCGATGCCGAGCGGCTGGCCGATATCGAGGGCGGCCAGCGCCTCTCCGCAGTAGCGCTGGATGTCCTTGCCCGCCATGATCGCGGCCGCGGCATGGTCGGCGCGCTTGATCGGGAAATTGAAGATCGCCATCAATCCGTCGCCCATCTGCTTGTTGACGATGCCGTCATTGGCCCAGATCGCCTGTGCCGCGCGATCCTGAAACAGGCTGACGATCTGGCTGAGCTCGATTGCGCCGATCCGTTCCGACAGGCCGGTATAGCCGCGGATATCGGCAAAGAGGATGGTGGCGCCTGCGGTGATGTGGCGCTGCTTCTTCACATATTGGAAGGAGCGCTCGCAGATCGTGCAGATGTCGGGGTTCATCTTGCTGCGCGTAATGCCGAAGGCGCGCAACGGCAGCGAGAGCGGGCCGCGTAAGGGGATCGGCATAAGCATCTGGTCCCAGCAGCCGCGGCAGATGCCTGCGCTGCCGGATCGTGCCGGCTGTCCTGATATCACTGATATCGCCATTGCCGCATTCTCCCGATGACAGAAAAGGAGCTTCTGCCTATCGGGCGGTTTTGGCAACTGTTCAGGCTGAGGCAGGGTGCCTATGCGCTGTCCGGCAGGACATTTCGCGCGTCTGCCGCACGCAGCCGCTTTTCGGTGAGCGCGATGAAGGCGCGCACCAGCGGCGAGAGGTGCTTGCTGCTGGGATAGACCACATGCAGGCCGCCCGAGGCCGTCGTATAATCATCGAGCACGCGCAGCAGCCTTCCATCTGCGATGCAGGCGAAGGCGACCCCGTAAGGCAGCTGTGCGATGCCGTAGCCGGCGATCGCCGCCTCCATGACCGCCTGCATCTCGTTGGCGGCGAAGCGTCCTGATACGGACACCGTTTCCGGCCCCTGTGGGCCGTCCAGCACCCATTGCGCATGGGCGGCAGATGGCCCGGCGATGACGCAGTCATGGCCTGCGAGATCATCAGGTGCGGAAGGCCGGCCGGCGCGGGCGAGATAGGCGGGGCTGGCGCAGAGCAGGCGATAGGTGGGGCCGAGGCGGCGGGCAATCAGGGTGGAATCCTCCAGCAGTCCTGTGCGGAAGGCGAGGTCTATGCCATTGTCGACGAGGTTCAGCCGCTCGTCGGTCAGCCGCAGCTCGACCTTGGCTTTCGGATAGGTCGCCATGAATTCGAAAATCGCCTCCTGCAGGAAATGGCTGCTGAAGCCGACGGGAGCCGATATGCGGATCGTGCCGGAGGGCTCGGCCTGCGCTTCGGCGAGCCTGACGTTGGCGGCCTCGATCTTCCTGAGCGCCGCGCTCGCCTCCGCATAGTAGAGCCTCCCGGCCTCCGTCATGCCGAGGCTGCGGGTCGTGCGCTGCAGGAGGCGCACGCCGAGGTCGCGTTCAAGGGCCGCAACCCGGCGGCTGACCGTCGTCTTGGGCATGGAAAGCAGCCGGGCAGCCGCGGTGAAGCTGCCGGTTTCGACGACGCGGGAGAAGATCACGATATCGTTGAGATCGATCATTGTTGCTCTGAATGGGACGATGTTTGGCATTTTTAGGCCATTATGACCCAATGCAACAATCCTAAATCTGCATCATCAGCAACTGTCATCGGCAATAGAAGGAGCAGAGACATGAGCGACAGCAGAACCATTCTTGTATCGGGCGCGACCGGCCAGCAGGGCGGCGCCGTCGCCCGTGCGCTCGCCGCACGCGGCCACCGCGTCAAGGGGCTGACGCGCCGGCCGGACAGCGGCAGTGCCAAACGGCTTGCCGCTGACGGTGTCGAGGTCGTCGTCGGCGATCTCGACGACAAGTCGTCGGTCGTCAGGGCCGCCAGGGGCGTCGACACGATGTACCTGATGGGCAACAGCTACGAGGCCGGCGTCGAGGCGGAGACACGTCAGGGGATCGCCGCTGCCGATGCGGCCAGGGAGGCCGGGATCGGCCATCTCATCTATGGCTCGGTCGCCGATGCCGACAGGAAGACCGGCATTCCGCATTTCGACAGCAAATATCTGGTCGAACAGCATGTCGCCGGGCTCGGCATTCCCTATACGATCAGCGCCCCGGTCGCCTTCATGGAAAATACCGTGGCTCCCTGGGCGATCGGCGGCCTGAAGCAGGGCGTCTATGCCGCAGCCCTGCCGCCGGCCCGCAAGCTGCAGCAGATCGCCATCGACGATATCGGCCATTTCGTTGCCGCGCTTGCCGAGCGCCGCGAACAGGTCTTCGGCAAGCGTTTCGATATTGCCGGCGACGAACTCTCCGGCGAGGAGCAGGCGAGGATTCTCACCGAGGCAATCGGCCGGCCGATCCGTTTCCAGGAGCTGCCGATTGCGGCCATGCGCCAGCAAAGCGAGGATGCGGCGCTGATGTATGAATGGTTCGACCGCACGGGCTACTCCGCCGATATCGCAGCGCTGCGCCGGGAGTTCCCCGAGGTCGGCTGGCACAGCTATGCCGACTGGGCGAAGGGGTACGACTGGAGCGTGCTCGACAAGGCGTGAGGGGCGTAGGTTTATAGGTGTGACAACCGCAGCTTCCGTCATCCTCGGGCTTGTCCCGAGGATCTAATCCTGGTCCTATTCGCAAAGGCGTTGCAGATGCTCGGGACAAGCTCGAGCATGACGGAGGTGGGGCCGGGCCTCTGCTCACGTGGCAACGTTCTTCTCACCCCTGCGCTGTCGGGAGGCAGCTGGGTGATTGCGAAACGGAGGGCGAAGAAGAGACCGCTCTTGACGACCGGCGGCCGGACGCCACTTCAACCGTCACTTAAAGCGGGGGTTCCGGTGCATCGCTTCGATCATTATCTGGTTTTCATTTTGCTGAGCCTCGGCGGCGGGCTTCTGATCGGCCTCATCAATATGCCGGGCGAATGGTATGACTCGCTTGCCAAGCCCTGGTTCACGCCGCCGAACTGGCTGTTCGGTCCCGCCTGGACGATCCTCTATGTCCTGATCGGCACAGCAGGCGCGCGGACCTTCGAGCAGAGCAGGACTTCGCCTGCGATGATCGCCTGGATCGCGCAGCTTGTCCTGAACTTTGCCTGGTCGCCGGCCTTCTTCGGCCTGCAGCTTCCCGCACTCGGCCTGGCGATCATCATCGTCCTGCTGCTCTCGATCCTCGCCTTCATCGGCCTTTCATGGCGGCGGGACCTGATATCATCGGCGCTTTTCATTCCCTACGGCCTGTGGGTCGGGTATGCGACTGCGCTCAATGCGGCGATCGTCTCGATGAATTAGGGGTTTGGTTCTGCTTGCGGTGATTGGCACGCAGTCGTAAAAATGGGGCGGACATTGTGCCGTTTTCGAGGGGGAGACTGCGATGGCGTCGAGTTTCAATGTCGAAAGTGCCGATGGTTACGAGCAGCTGATGGGACGCTGGAGCAGAAAGCTCGCGCCCCAGCTCATCGATTTCGCCGGGCTTACGGATGGGGAAAGCGTTCTCGATGTCGGCTGCGGCACGGGAAGCCTTACCTTCACGCTGGCGCAGAGTCCCGGTCTCAAGGCGGTCTCGGCCATCGATTTTTCGCCTGTCTTCGTCGAGGCCGCAAACCGGCGCAACACGGATCTGCGCGTCACGATCCGGCAGGCGGATGCCTGCGCGCTGCCCTTCGAGGATAACAGCTTCGACCGGGCGCTCTCGCTGCTCGTGCTGCATTTCGTACCCGAGGCCGGCAAGGCGGTGGCCGAGATGCGGCGGGTCGTGCGTCCCGATGGTGTCGTTGCCGCGGCCGTCTGGGATCATTATGGCGGCATGTCCGGCATGCGCATGATGTGGGATACGGTGGTGATGATCGACGCCAATGCGCGGGCCATGCGCCACCGCTATTCTTTCCAGCCGATGACGCAGCCGGGAGAGATGAAGGCGAGCTTTGTCGGCAACGGCCTTGTCGATGTCGAGGAGACCTCGCTGACCATCCGCATGGATTACGGCTCGTTTGCCGACTACTGGGCGCCGATCGCTGCCGGCGAAGGCCCGCTCGGCAAATATGTGGCAGGGCTGGATGCGGAAATGCGCAGGAGGGTCGATGCTGCGGTCAGGGATGCTTATGAGGCCGGAGAGCCTGATGGGCCGCGGTCGTTTGCGTCGGTGGCCTGGGCCTGCCGGGGCAGGGTGCCGGGGTGAGCCGGCGCTAGCTGCCGTGGTCTATTCCCGCCGAAAACCCTGCGACTGGCTCTGTCCACTGCTGCTCTGCGATTGCGATTGGCCTGCCTGATCGTTACGAGGTTTCGCTTCCATCTTCTTCGCGCTTTCCTCGAGCGTCTCGCTGCGGCCGGATGCCATCTTCGGCACGCCGGTTTCCTCGCCAACCTGAGCGTCATTGGAGACGGCGGGTTCGTCGGCGGCCGGCGCGGCGTCATCCGATACGGTCGACGATGCCATCGCGCGTTCCGTTGCAGACCGATCCGGCGCGAACGCGTCTTCCGATACGGTGATGTCGCCTTCCGCCGCACCGTTGCGTTCGTCGCTCGAGACGTCATGGGCTTCGGTGGAGCGCTGGGCTTCCCAGCCTTCGCGCCGCCAGTGGGCGGCGCGTTCGTCCATGTCGATCGAGCCTTCGTCGTCAAGGATATCATGCGCGGTCTCATAGTTTGCATCGTCGACCTGCAGGGAAACGAGGAAGCCGCCGCGGCGCAGGCCCTCGGCATAGACGGCGCGATCCTCGTCGGGAAAGAGCCAGCCCGCCAGCATCGCCCAGAAGCCGGAGCGGTCGTCGCTTGCGACATTGGCGCGGTCGCCGTCGGCCTCGTAGCCGGGCAACAGGCGGATCGAGTCCGCCGGGATGCCCGCATCCTTGAGGCGCTCGACGCTGCGTTCGGCGTCGTCGCGGCTGTCGAAGAAGGCGGTCAGGCTGCTCGTGGCCGTGCCCGTCGCAAAGGTCGGGGTGTTTTCGGTGTGAAGATTTGCCATGTGATCACTCCCTGGCATTCGATCATCATCGATGCGCGTGATGCCGCCTCTGCTCTCGCAGCCGGTTTCGGCGCCTTATGATGACAACGGGTGCGATTCCGGAAGGTTCCACTCCGGCGGGCAGCAGAGCGTGTCAGCCCTGAAGCATATCGGTTGTCAGATACGGGATTTCCGGCGGTCGCGGTAAGAACCGAGGCTGACGACATTCGGCCCAAGGTCATGCGGCGCTTTGCCCGCGCGTTCGGCAGCCGGTTGAGCCTGCTTCACCGGCACCTCAGCCTGCGCTCGCAGGTCCCGGACATCGCCATAGAGCCGCGCCACCAGCTTCCGGTAATAATCGACGATCCGCTGATGCTCTTCGCGCGTGATATACCGCTCCCGAAACGACTGAACCATGGCACTTCACCTGCTCGATTGCAGAAGGAAAACTTCCGGCAGGAGAGACGGTTCCGAAGCGGTTCTCCTATGGTTAAGGTTTCGTTGCCCCGCCGTTCCTCACCGCGGTCGGCGGATCGCCCGCACCTTGCCGCTGCTTCCGCCGCCGGCATAGAATACGTCGCCGCCATCCGATTCCAGCCCGGAAATGCCCGTGCCATCAGGCATGTCCAGCCGTTCCAGAACGTCGCCGGTCTTGGGATCGATGCGGCGCAGGTCGCTTTTGTCATCCTGCCAGGTCGCGTGCCAAAGCTCGCCATCCACCCAGGTCACACCGGTGACATGGCGCTTGGATTCGATGGTGCGCAGGATCTTGCCGGTCTCCGGATCAATCTGGTGGATGCAGTTTTCGCGATATTGGCCGACCCAGAGGCTGCCTTCGCACCAGGCCATGCCGGAATCGGCGCCTTTGCCGGGGGCGGGGATGGTGGCGACGACGGTGCCGGTTTCAGGGTCGATCTTGCGGATCTTGTCTTCGGCGATCTGGAAGAGATAGCGCCCGTCAAAGGCGGTGCCGGCATGGGCGGCGACGTCGATGGCGGTGATTTCCGTGCCGCTTTCGGGATCGAGCGCCCGCAGGTTTTCACCGGCGGCAAACCAGACCTTGCTGCCGTCATAGGTGACGCCGCCGATGTTGCGCGCGCCTTCGAAGGGGCCATATTCGCGGATGATCTCTGCCTGCGATGTTTTCATGGTGTTTCCGTCCTCTGTTACAGGCGAGATGTTAGTCGCTCGGCAGCGGGCCGGGGAGTAACAATGTCGTCGGGAAGCCGACGACAGGCGGCATCATCCAGCGGCGTGCTCTCCCGTTGCCGAAAAACTGCACCTTGCCGGCCGCTTCAAGCGCGTCGAGCGCCCGCTGCACCGTACGCGGGCTCAAGTTCAGCGCAATCGCCAGCGCCGTGCTGGACCAGGATTCGCCATCGGCGAGAAGTGCCAGCAGGAAGGCATGCTCCTCCTCGATTGGTGGCGCGAGCACCGTAACGGGGCGTCCATCATGCGGGATCAGAGCAAAGCCGTGGCTCGTCGCCTTTACGTCAGCAAGATCGGCAAGGGCCGCACGCAGCCGGCCGATCTCGACGCGCAGCCGCGCCCGGTGGGATTCATCGGCATGGCGGGCGCGGAAGGCGCGGGCAAGCAGGGTTGAGCGGGAGACATCGGATGGCGCGGCCTCGGCGAGCGCGCGGGCGAGCGCAAACAGTACCGGCCGGCTTGCGAGCGGCACGATCTCGCCGCCCGCGCGCACGACGTTGCGGCAGGCATCGATGACGAGCGTATCGGAGGCAAGCAGCGCCTCGACCTCCTGAAGCTGCAGCAGCCGTTCCGTGCCGCCATCGATCAGCCGGGCGGCGGGTGCTTCCAGAACCTTTGCCGCATCGCGTACCTCTATGGCGAGGGATGGTATATCGGCCTTCAATGCTGCCTCTGCCGCCCTCGCCAGGGCCTGGCGCGCCGGCTCCGTGCGCAGCCTGCGGATCGCGACGCCGGCAAGGGCGAGCTCATGGCCGGCGCGGGCGGCCGGCGGCAGCGGCGAGGGGTCGAGACCGGCGAGGAGCTTTTCGGCGGCATCGAGGTGGCCGATCAGGAGCAGGCGGCGGATCTGCAGGTGGCGGGCATGGGCGGCGTTGACGCGGTCGCCGCGCCTTTCGAGCGTCACGCGCGCGCCTTCCAGCGCCTTTTCCGGCCAGGTGAGATCGCGCGAGACGAGGGCGATTTCGGCTTCCGCGACGATGCAGCGGGCGCGGGCCACTGCCTCGCGCGGACCGAATGCCTGGGCAGCGCTCTTCAAAAGTGCCTTGGCGCGGGGGAGGTCGCCGAGCTGGGCCATGGCAATGCCGCGAAGCGCCAGGGCCGGTGGGTCGTCGCGCAGCGCCACGCGCTTCATTGCGCCCAGCGCATCGCCCACGGCCAACGCCTGTGCGGCAGCCACGATCAGCGAGTCCATCGGAATCCCGTCACACTTGTAACTCCCACCCTTGCGATATCAGACCTAGTTTATTCCCCATCGGCAGGCAACGGCCCGTCGGCTTTGACCTTTCAACGTAAAGTGAGGAGAAGATCCATGATGATGCACAAGACCGGAACACGGGCGGAATGGCTGCAGGCGCGGCTGGCGCTGCTCGACGAGGAGAAGGATCTGACGCGCCGCAGCGATGCACTGGCCGAGCGCCGCCAGGAGCTGCCCTGGGTGAAGATCGACAAGGATTATCGGTTCGAGACAGAAGCCGGCATCGTGCCGTTTTCGGCACTCTTCAAGGGCCGCTCGCAGCTGCTCGTCTATCACTTCATGTTCGGGCCGGACTATACGGCCGGCTGCCCATCCTGCTCGGCGATCGCCGATGGCTTCAACGGCGTCATCGTGCATCTGGAAAATCACGATGTCGCCTTTACCGCCATCTCCCGCGCGCCGCTGGCCAAACTCCTGGAATTCAAGCGCCGCATGGGCTGGACCTTCGACTGGGCCTCGTCGGCCGGCAGCGATTTCAACCGTGATTTCAATGTGGTGTTCACGCTGCAGGAACAGCGCGACGGCAGCATCGAATATAACTATCGCCGCGAACCGCCGAACCCGGATGCGCAGGCCGGCAAGAGGGTACAGGAATGGGAGCTGCGCGGCGGCGAAGGCCCGGTGGCACAGATGGCCGCAACGACGGGCACCGATATCTCCACCTACACCCGCGACCGCCCCGGCCTCAGCGCCTTCGTCCTGCAGGACGGCGAGATCTACCACAGCTACTCCTCCTATGCCCGCGGGCTGGACGGGATCTGGGGCATGTACCAGCTGCTCGACCGCGCACCGCTGGGGCGCAACGAAACGGGTGTGTGGTGGCGTCACCACGACCGTTACGAGGCAGGGGTATGAGCACGCCTTCGAAGATGGGGGCCGGCCTCAGCGCCGGCCCGCTTCTGCCCGGTATCGCGCGCGGGTTATCGCTTGCGGCAGCGCCCACCTTTGCCGTGATGGCTGCGCTCTCGGCAAGCGATCCGGCGGTAGACATGATCTGCTCGATGGGCGGAATGCCGATGCATGGCGCATCGGCCCTCAGCGGCATGGCGGCCATGTATGGGCTGATGAGCCTGTTCCATGTCGGGCCGTGGTTACGGTGGATGGGCGGCGAGAGACACGAAGCCCCCTGCGCTCCCAAGACCTGAAAGGCGGGGCTGTGCTGGGCGCGCGCGCCTCTGTCTTGCTGGGCCGCCTCCGAGGAGGGGCGCCGATGCAATCGCTCCCGGACAGCGATGGTCATCGTGTCCGTCTTCGCCTTGCGGGCATCCGACCGCTGCGTAATGCCTAGTTCTGGTCCGAATTTCTGATCCCGGCCGGTTTCTCCTTTTTTAAGATCATTGTCCTAGCGTCTCTGAAGCGCCGGTTCTGTATTGCGTCCGCCGCGAGGGGTCATGGATAGTAATTTCGCCTTCCTGCTGCCGGTCATGATGCTGATTTTCGGCTGCACCTTCCTGCTCGTCGGCCGGTTCGGGTCGCGGGAAGCGAAGTTGTGGGGGCCGGGCTATCTTTTCTCTGCGGCCGCGTTTTCCGTTCCGCTTTTCGATAGCCTGCTTGAAGAGCGCACCGCCTCTGCCATTGCCGATGCGTTGTTCCTTCTCGCGTTCATTTTCTATTCCGGCGCAGTGCTCGCCCGTTTCAAACGGCCTTCCTATTTCCGGCTGCGTCTTGCCTTTGCCGGGGTGATGTATGCGGGCATGCTCTATGCGGCGCTGGTGGCCGTCAGCATTCCGGCAGAGTTCCTGCTGAATGATCTTGCCTGCGTGGTGCTGCTCGGCTTTGCCGTCGCTGTCAGTCTGCGGCACATGCGCCATGCGGCTGACAAGCTGCTGCTTGCCGTCTCCGGCCTCGTCATTGCCGATATCATCATCCGCAATGTGGTCTTCGTCTTCATCGTGCCATCCTATGGCGGCCATGAGGATTTCATCTCGTCGCAATATGCCTTCACGATGCAGGCGACGGCTTCCATCCTGGCGCTGATGTTTGCGCTTTCGGCGCTTTCGGCAACGACGCTCGATACGATCGCCGCGCATCGCGACGCCGCAGAGCGCGATCCGATGACCGGCATGCTGAACCGGCGCGGCTTCGATCGCATGGTCGAGGAGAGGAAAGGGGCGCAAGGCGCCGTCATCATCTGCGACATCGACAATTTCAAATGGGTGAATGACACGTTTGGCCACGGACCCGGCGATGAGGTAATCCGCGCCTTTGCCGAGATGCTGCAGGCGCGGCTGCCGGAGGGCTGCTTTGCGGCGCGGTTCGGTGGCGAGGAATTCGTGATCTTCCTGCCCGCAACGCCGCTGGCTTCGGCTGCCGATTTCGCCAACCGGCTGCGGCTTGCCTTTGCCAGCGCTAACCGCAAGCCGAACGGCTTCGACGGCGGGCCGATCGGTTTCGACGGCGGGCCGATCGGTTTCGACGGCGGGATCACCGCAAGCTTCGGTGTCGCCGCCGCCAATTCTGCCGATCATTCTCTCTATGAGCAGATCGCGCGGGCCGACAAGGCGCTGTACGCCGCAAAGGACGCAGGGCGCAACAAGGTGATGGTCGAGGGCGAGCCGCCCAGCGACATGTCGAGCCCGCGTCTTTATCGCGCATCGGAAAAGCACGGCGGCTGAGGCAATATTGGTCGATCAAGACTTGATTGCCTGAAAACCGCTGCTAAACGTGCGGTCCACTTTCGGCTTCACCTACAGGATCAGCCCATGCCGTTTTCGCTCAACCCGGCCGCCTTCTGGCCGGTGATCATGCTCTTTGCCTCCAACATCTTCATGACCTTTGCCTGGTATGGGCATCTGAAGCACAAGGGCAGCGCGATCTTCCTCGCCATTCTCGCCAGCTGGGGCATCGCCTTCTTCGAATATTGCCTGGCGGTTCCCGCCAACCGCATCGGCTCGGCCGTCTATTCGACGGCGCAGCTGAAGACGATGCAGGAAGTCATTACGCTGATCGTCTTTGCCGGCTTCTCGATTTTCTGGCTTGGCGAGGACCTGACCTGGAACCATGCCATCGGCTTTGCGCTGATTGCAATCGGCGCGTCTTTCATCTTCCGGGGTTGACGGGATATCTGCCCGGGAGGCTGGAGGCTCTGTCGCCGGCCGCCACCACCAGACGATAACGACAGGTTCGGCCGGTGTGTCCGCCGCTTCGCAGGCTTTGACAAAGTCGACGACGCAAGGGCAGGCAGCGTGGCAAATGCGGCGATGCAGCAGGTCTATCCTAACGATTTCAATAGATTACAAATCGTCCATGTCGGAAAATCGCCGCATTTCCTACAGACTGCCGTCGCAATTGGCTGAGACCCTGTCACCGTCTGGTGATGAGGAGGTGAGTGGTCATGAGCCTGTCTTTTCCGACGATGGCGGCGATCCGTTTCGGCTATGGGTTGCGGCCGGGCGAGGCCTTGCCGCAAACCAAGGATGATCTGATCGCGCAGGTAACGCGCGGTGCCGGCAGCGTGCCGCGCTTTCCGGTCGGCGGCATCGAGGCGCGGCGTGCTGCGCTGCTCGACCTGCAGGACCGGCTGAAACAGATCCGGCAGACCGATCGCGACGATCTCGATCGCCGGCAGCAGCGGCGGCTTCTGCAGCGCCGCGCACAGATGCTCTTCCAGATGGATGCGAATGCGCGGCTGATGCAGGCGGTGCTTTCGCCCGATGGTTTCAACCAGCGGCTCGCGACCTTCTGGACCAACCATTTTTCTACGAGTGCCGCCAAGAGCCTGCCAATGCGGCTGATCGTGCCGCTTTACGAGGCAGAGGCAATCCGGCCTTACATGGGCGGGAAATTCGCAACGCTGCTGCGCCGCGCCACGGAGCATCCCTCCATGCTGATCTATCTCGATCAGGCCCAGTCGCTCGGGCCGGATCCCAAGGCGGCATGCGGCGCAATAAGGGACTGAACGAAAATCTCGGCCGCGAGCTTCTGGAATTGCACACACTCGGCGCCGGCAGCGGCTATACGCAGGCCGACGTGCGCTCGGCGGCCATGGTGCTGACCGGGCTCACCGTCGACCAGAAGGAGATGGAGACGGACTTCCGCCCGCAGATATCCGAGCCCGGCAGACATGAAGTGCTCGGTGTGAGCTATGGCGGGGCGAAGCGCAGGCGCGAGGATTATCTCGCGATGCTTGACGATCTCGCGGCCAATCCGAAGACGGCCGAGCATATCAGCCGCAAGCTTGCGGTGCATTTCATCTCGGACCAGCCGCCGCAGGATATGATCGCTGCCATGAGTGAAGCATGGAAGAAGACGGATGGCGAGCTATCGGCCGTCTACCGTGCCATGCTCGACCATCCGGCCGCTTGGCGGGATGAGGGCGCCAAGGCGCGCCAGCCTTTCGATTTTATCGTCACCGGGCTTCGGGCGCTGAACAGCGGCGCGGGCGCGGGCGATGTCGCTGCCTTCATGCAGGCCTATCAGCAGGAAGATGGCGATGGCGACGACATGATGGCAATGACGCGGACGGAGGATGCCGGATCGGATAGGCGATCGCCGGATGCGCAAGCTCCTGATACTGAAGCACCCGATGCTCAGGCCCCCGACGCTCAAGCAACGAACGCGCCGCCGAGCGTCGATGACGAGGCCAGGATCAAGCGGCGCAAGGCTTTCCAGACGGCGCGTGCGCTCGGGCAGGGTGCTCTTCGCCGCATGGGCCAGCCGACATGGCTGCCGCCAAGCCCGGCCGGCTTCGAGGAAGGTTTTTCCGCCTGGATCACCGCAAGCCAGCTTTCGGAGCGCCTGTCATGGGCACGCCGCGCCAGCGCCCAGTTCGGCAAGGATGCCGATCCGCGCGAATTCCTGAAAGCGACGCTCGCCGATGCCGCCCGTGACGAGACGATCCGTGTCGTCTCGCAGGCACCGAACAAGATCAGCGGCTTGACGCTGGTGCTCGCTTCTCCCGAATTCAATCGCCGATAGGAGCCTGTCATGACAGAGTTTACGCTTTCCCGGCGCGGTTTCCTTGCCTCCGCCTGCTGTCTTGCCGCAGCACCCATCGTCACGCCCGTCACTTTCGCGGCGATGCCAGGCGAAAACAGGTTCGTGACGATCGTGCTGCGTGGCGCGATGGACGGGCTCGATCTCGTACAGCCTTACGGCGATGCCGGTTTTGCGGCTTTTCGGCCGACCTTGGCGCTGACGCCGGACAAGGGGCTCATCGATCTCGACGGGCATTTCGGCCTGAACCCGGCCGCCGCCGATCTGATGCCGCTCTGGAAGGCGAAGGAGCTTTCTTTCGTCCATGCCGTTTCGACGCCCTATCGCGACCAGCGCAGCCACTTCGACGGGCAGGACATGCTGGAATCCGGCGGCGAACATGTGGCCGAGGAGAGGACCGGCTGGCTCAATCGGGCGCTTGCCGTCATCCCGCGATCGGATGCGCGAAAGGCGATCGACGTCAACACCTCCACGGAGCTGATCCTGACAGGCCCGAACAATGTCGATGTCTGGGCTTCCGATTCCAATCTCGGACCTGCCAAGGACGAGATGCAGTTCCTGATGCGCCTCTATGACGGCGATCCGGCCTTTGCGAAGGCGATGGACGAGGCGATGCGGGCCAACAGCGCTTCCATGATGGCTGAACCTTCCAGCCAGCGCGGCGAGAAGATCACCGATGTGGCGGCTCTTGCCGGCAACATGCTGAAGGGCGATTACCGCATTGCCAGCTTCTCGATCACCGGCTGGGATACGCATGTCGGCCAGCTTAACCAGTTCAAGCGGCCGGTGCAGGATCTGGCACAGGCGATCACGACATTGAAGGCGACGATGGGTGCGGGTCTCTGGTCGAAGACGGTGGTGCTCGCCATGACCGAATTCGGCCGGACGGTGCGCGAGAACGGTTCCGGCGGCACGGACCATGGCACGGGCGGCTGCGCGGTGCTGGCGGGCGGAGCAATCGATGGCGGGCGCATTCTCGGTAAATGGCCGGGGATTGCAGATGGCAGCCTGCTCGACGATCGCGACCTGATGCCGACCGCCGATGTGCGGGAACTGGCGGCGGCGATGCTTTATCGTCAGTTCGATGTCTCGGCCGGGGACCTGACGGGGAAGATTTTCCCGGGGCTGAGTTTCGACAAGGGGTCTCAGTTTTTGCGGGGTTAAGGCATTCATTCCTGTGCTTGTCACAGGAATGAGGGAGAAGAGAGCCTCAAATGAAATCATACAGCCGGAAGATCCACGTAATCTGGTAGATGAGGCCAATGCTCACGAACACCGCATGAAATCGGCGATTTGCCGTCCACGCGGCCACGATACACAGAACGATATAGGCGGCATTCCTCGCCGGATATTCCCACCCGAGCGCCGCGAGATATGCTTTGCCCTTCAGCAATGTATCCAGAAAATCCACTGCATAGGTCACGGCCAGCATGCCGAAGAACCAACGCCGCCGCGAGATGAAATATTCCTCGTAGCCGCCGTAATCCTCGATCGTCGTCGGAAAGATCAGCACGCAGAGGAAGAAGAACAGGCAGCAGAAACTGATGAGGAAGAGGTAGACGCCGAAGGAGATGACGGCGAGCGACTGCAGGCGATATTCCCACCACCAGAAATGGATGATGAACAGGAACATCGAGGCGACCCAGCCGAGATGCACCCAGTAGACCCTGAATTTGCCAGGCGATTGCACGATGCCGCCGAGGCCGGTCAGCAGGCGGGCGAGCGAGAGGCCGATCACCATCGACATCACGGTGCGGATGTAGACGTAGACTTCCGGTGTCGCCGCCGCCTGCATCATCTCACTCCTGGGGGACGACCTTGGGTTTGCCGTCCTCGTCGAGCGCCACCATGATGAAGGTGCCGGCGGTGACCTTTTCCTGCTGGTTGTAGCGTGAGCGGTGCGCCCAGGCTTCAACCCTCAGCGTGATCGAGGTGCGGCCGACGCGCTCCACCTCGGTATAGATCGACAGCGTATCGCCGATCTTGACCGGCAGTTCGAAGGCCATTTCCTTGACGGCGGCGGTGACGACGCGGCCCCTTGCGCGCTCGGCGGCGCGGATGCCGCTTGCCAGGTCCATCTGCGCCATGACCCACCCGCCGAAAATATCGCCGGCCGGATTGGCGTCCCCAGGCATGGCGAGCGTACGCAAGGTGAGTTCGCCTGTCGGCTTGGCGGCATCGGTCATCAAGGGCTCCTTATCTGGCCGGTGATTCATGTAGAATCACCCTAATGCAAAGGCCAGGCGGTGCGAAGGCCCGCAAAACCGACTGTTCGGGCCGTGTACCCGAAAGATATCTGCTGGTTGCGCAAAGTCGTCAGTCGTTAAAATGCGGTTTGAATTCAATTGCTTGATGTTGCATCGTGGCCGCCTGATCGCCTTACGCAGCGTTTTTTCAAAATATTCTAATCAAGTTTTACCGTCCGGTAAGCGACCTCCATCAGTATCTGATCATTGTCACATATGAGAGCCGCCGGAACCCCATGCGCAACATCAGGATTTCAACCCGCCTCTACAGCCTCGTCGCCTTCGCGCTAGTCGTGCTTGCCGCGACGATGATCTTCTTCCTCAACTATTCCTATCGCGAGCTGGAAGCCGAGCGCAAAGCCGGTCTGGCGCAGATGGACGCCACGGCGCTTGCCATCTTCGACAAATATTACAAGCTGGAGCAGGCGGGCACGATGACCCGCGAGCAGGCGCAGGAGGCCGCCAAGGAAGTGATCGCCTCGATGCGCTACGGCGGCGGTACCGGCTATTTCTGGATCAACGACATGCATCCTACGATGGTGATGCATCCGGTCAAGCCCGAACTCAACGGCAAGGATCTCACACAGAACAAGGACCCGAACGGCAAGTTCCTGTTCGTCGAATTCGTCAATACGGTGAAGGCGAACGGGCAAGGCTTCGTAGATTACTATTGGCCGAAGCCCGGCGCCGACCAGCCGGTGCTGAAATATTCGCACGTGGCAGGTTTTCAGCCCTGGGGCTGGGTCGTCGGCACCGGCGTCTATGCGGATGACCTTGCTGCGCTCTATCGCCAGAATGCGATCTGGGCCGCGGCTCTCTGCCTGATCGGCGCCATCGCCACCCTCGCCATCGCCTATGCCATCGTGCGCAGCGTGACGACGCCGGTTGCACGTCTGAAGGCCGCTATGAATGCGATTGCCGACGAAGACGCTTCCGTGGAGATATCAGACGCCGACCGGCGCGACGAGATCGGCCAGATGGCGAAATCGCTGATCGTGCTGCGCGACTCCGTTGCCGAGCGGGCGGAACTGCGCGTTCGCGAAGACGAGCGCCGGCAGGAGATCGAAAGCGAGCGGCGCGGCAACGAGGCGAGCCTGCGCTCGTCCTCCGAACGCCAGACGGCGGCGATGCGCGCGCTCGGCGCCGGGCTGGAACGGCTTGCAGCGGGTGACCTGACGGTTGCAATCGATGATCTCGGCCAGGATTACGCCAAGCTCAGGTCCGACTTCAACGCCGCCGTCGATGCGTTGAACAGCGTCATCAATGCGATCGCGGAATCGAGCCATGTCGTCAATGACAGCGCCCGAGATATCAGCGAGGCGACCAACAACCTCTCCAAGCGCACCGAGCAGCAGGCCGCAGCGCTCGAAGAGACTGCAGCCGCGCTCGACGAGATCACCGCCACGGTGCGCACCGCCTCCGAGCGTGCCAATGAGGCACGCAGCATGGTGGCGGAGACGAAGACGAGTGCCGGCAAATCCGGTGAGATCGTCCGCAACGCCGTCTCGGCCATGAGCCGCATCGAGAATAGTTCGAGCCGCATCAGCCAGATCATCGGCGTCATCGACGAGATCGCCTTCCAGACCAACCTCCTGGCGCTGAACGCCGGCGTGGAAGCGGCCCGTGCGGGCGAGGCGGGCCGCGGTTTTGCCGTTGTGGCGCAGGAAGTACGCGAGCTGGCGCAGCGCTCGGCCAATGCGGCCAAGGAGATCAAGACGCTGATTTCGAGCTCGGCAGCCGAAGTCGAAGGCGGCGTGGCGCTGGTGCGCTCCACCGGCGATGCGCTGGTCGAAATCGAGGCCCTGGTGAACCGCGTCAACGCCCATGTCGACACCATCGCCACCGCCGCCCGCGAACAGGCGACCGGGCTGCACGAGATCAACACCTCGGTCAATCATATGGACCAGATGACCCAGCAGAATGCGGCGATGGTCGAGGAGACCACGGCCGCCAGCCAGACCCTTGCGGAGGAAAGCCAGCAACTGCGGGCGCTGCTGTCGAAGTTCCGGCTGCGCGGTCAGGCCGGGCAGGGTGCCCAGTACGGCCGGGCGGCTTGACAGGCTGCTGATGTGACGACAAAGGGCCGCGGCGTTGGTTGCCGCGGCCCTATGTTTTTCCTCCGAAGACAGGTCAGGTCTGGCAGCGCGTCAGCCGATACCATGCTGCTTCAAGAGCGCCTGCTCGTCGCCGGAGACCCAGCCAAAGACTTTCGCATCTCCATCCAGAACCTGCACGAGGTAATGGACCTCGAAGTCAATGTCGGTGTCCGGTTGGTCCTTGCGGGCATAAGTTGCCCTCCAGGCGACATGGGCAACACAGTGGCTCTCATCGATCGTCGAAAGGCGAATATGCCGAAGCGTCATCTCCTTGGTGCCAATGGAGCGATAGCGCTCATAACCCCTGCGCCATCATCCGCCTGAGTCCATCGTCATTCTTGCCGGACCTGACTCCGGCAGGCGAGGCGGCGATGACATCGGAGGCATAGAGGGTGGCGACCTCATCCATATCGGCTTTGCCGGCGAGTGCCTGCCGGAAAAGGCGTTAGTAGCGCTCGAGTAATTTTTCTACTGCCGCTTCCATCGGTTGTTTTTCTGAGTACGGGCTTATGGTGCAGTAGGTATGGTGCCGGCTGGGGATGCCAATAGGCCCAAAGCAATGACCGGCCTTCGCGGAGGCGCCGGCGCCGGATCGACGATCCGCTTGCGGCGCTAGTGCCGTGTCGGCGTGCCCTGGTGGAAGAGCATCTGCCAGCGCCGTCCGTCGTATTTCCAGATTGAGTTGCGCAGCACATGCCGCTCCGATCTGTCCGCCTGCTTGCGCCATGTGCGGTAGGTCAGGAGGGCAGCATCGGCCGAGATCGGTCTTAAGGCATAGTCGCCGGAATAAAGTTCGCCGTTACCGGCGCTGTCGCTTTCCTGCAGCATAAGTTCGATCATGTCGGCGCGCCGATAAACTGTCCCCGATGCGCCGAATGCGCAAAAGCTCTCCGCCAGCAGATCTTCCAAGGCCTGGCGGGAGCGGCGTATCTCCGGCCGATGCAAGGCCTCCTCGCGTGCACGGATTTCTTTGATGCGGATTTCAAGTGTGTTCATTTCGTTTGCGCCTTTCGCGATGTGCGGTGGAAAGCTTGAGCGGACCGGCTCACCAAACGGCTTTCAAGGGCATCCTCTAATCCCGCGGTGTCGAGATACCTCTCCAGCGAGTGTTGACCCTCACGATAAGCCATTCTCCACACGTAAAGCTTTCATTCACCGTTTTTAATTAAATTTGAATCGAGGTTTTCCGATCACAGGCCGCATGCGGAAGCGATAAGTATGGCGTTCCTTTCCCTTCTCCGGCGTACCGCCTTGCCAGTCCTGCTTTCTGCGGCATTGACGACCTGTTCGATCAGCGACGGCCTGGTGCCGCCTGAGAATGTCGATCATGGCACCAGGGTGAGCTCCATCACGCCGGCGCGCGGGGCCGCGCGCATGGCGACGGTCGAGAGCCAGCAACCCTATCCTGTCGCCAGCGCTCCCGTCGGCAATACGCAGGGGCAGATCGATTATCTCGATACGCCAAACCTTGCCGGAACGGGCCAGCAGATGCGCGCCCCGGCACAGCCATCGGCGCCCATGGGCACGCCCCAGCAAGGGCGGCGGCGCTTGCCGATGATCGACAGCGACGAGGCGCTCGCCCAGCAACAGGGCCAGCAGCAAGAGGCATCCGGCGGCAACTGGGGCGGCGTGAAGCCGCTCGCCGTTCCCGAAGGGGGCGTCAATATGGATGAGGAACTCGGCGCCGGATCTGATAACGAGCCGGTGGTGGGGCTGGCGCAGGACGAGCAGCAGCAGATTGCCGAGGGCAACGCCACCCAGCCCGTCGTCGACGGTATCGGCACCGATAATCCGAGACAACTCAACCAGCGGACCATGCCGCAGCCGGTCGCCGCCAGCCAGATGAGCCGTGCGCCGATGCGCGCCGCAGGCAACCGTGCGCAGACCTGGAGCGACGGCAGCCCGGTTCTTGCGCCGACGCGCGTACCGGAAGAGGATGAGCCGGAACAGGTCGCCATGCTGCGGCCGAACAATCCCATGATGAGCGAGCCGGCAACTCCCGTCGATCCCGGCGCCATGCCGGCCTCGGAGCTTTCCTGCCGGCGCGAACTGAAGCGTATGGGCGTGATCTTCGAGGACCGCCCGCCGATCTCCAACGGGCCGTCATGCCAAGTGCCATATCCGGTGTCGCTGAAGGGCCTTTCGGGTAATATCGGCGTCAAGCCGGCGGTGGTTCTGAATTGCCAGGTGACACTCGCCTTCGCCAAATGGGTGAAGAACGAACTCGCACCGTCGGCCCGATTCCGCTACTGGACCGGCATTCGCACCATCGAGCCGCTTGGCGGCTACTCCTGCCGGCGCATGAACAACAGCCGCCAGAGATACAATCCGATATCGGAACACGCGAAAGGCAACGCCATCGATGTCGGCAAGTTCGTGCTGAAAGACGGCCATGAAATCGACGTGCGCAAGAAGGGACTGTTCTCCTTCCGCGAAGGGCGCCTGCTGAAGGCGGTGCGCAGCGACAGCTGCAATTATTTCACTACCGTGCTCGGCCCCGGCTACAATCCGGAGCACTGGAACCATTTCCACTTTGATCTCATGTCGCGCAGGGGCGGACGAGCCGTCTGCAAATAAGCTGACATTACGGAGAGGTCTGAGTCAGCGTCGCTGATGCCGACGGTGACAGCGACAGTTTCGCCCTATCAATATCTAACAATATTTGTTGAAGCTTGAGAGGTGTCATGCGCCCATTCGCACAAAACTATTGTCGTCAACCTGTTCATGAAGTTGCGCCCCCATGAATGGCATCTTCCTCCTGCTCATCGGCTTTCCGGGCAGCGGCAAGCTCACCATCGCCAAGCAGTTGAGCCCGCTTCTTTCGGCAAAAATCATCGACAATCACTGGGTCAACAACCCGGTGCTCGGCGTTCTCGATCATGATCTGACAACGCCGTTGCCCAAGGAGATTTGGGAGCAAACGGGCAGGGTGCGGCAGGCGGTTCTGGATACGATCGTCGCCTTCAGCACGCCTTCAGTCAATTTCATCTTCACCCATGCCGGCATTCAGGACGACGAGCGCAGTCATCGAACCTTCCAACAGATTGCCGACGCTGCCGAGCAGCGGCGATCGCTGCTGGTGCCGGTGCGATTGCTTTGCGAGGTGGAGGAACTGGCGCGGCGGGTTGCCATAGCGGAGCGGCGCAAGCGGTTAAAATCGGTCGATGCCGAAGCCTCGCGGGAACGCAGCCGGACGCTGCAGGTGCTCAATCCCGAGCATGTCAATAAACTCAACCTCGATGTTACCTCGCTATCGGCAGAGGAGAGTGCGGATGCCGTTCATCGGCATGTGCAGCATCTCTTGAGCCTACTGAGCGGCTAACAGCGCGGCGCCGGCAAGTGCCCAACAATCCTTCCGGAAGGCCCGGCTGGAAACCTGGATCGAGTTCTGACACGGGTCGACGTGAATGTGCCGCAAGATACGGCGGCTACAGGCTCATCGGGGAGCCCGGTCGCACTTGCCGAGATCGCCAAGGCACTCTTTGCACCAAGCGAAAACGGCAGCTGACGTCAGGGGCGCTCCGGATGCCGTCAGTCTTCCCTCCGCGCGGCTTCCTCTCAAATATGTTCGGTCGTGGAACGAATAGAGGTCTGTACCCTTTCCCCTCTATATCGAAGGCCCGCGATAGTGTGGGTCATCTCGACGGCCATCCATATCAAGGGCCAGGGAGCTGGGACGTGAAATATTCCCCCGAAATTCTTCAACAGGAAATAGTCGCGCACATTCCAGCGCTGAGGGCATTTGCCCGCACCTTTTACCGGACGCCAGCGGATGCTGATGATCTCGTGCAGGAAACGCTAGTCAGGGCGCTCGCCAATATAGAGCAGTTCAAACAGGGCACGAGGATGAAATCCTGGCTGTTTACGATCATGCGCAATTCCTTCTGCACGCGCTTCCGACTTAGGCAGCGCGAGACGTTCGGTTTGGAGGATTGCGCTTCGTCGCAGGGCAGTGTGCCTGCGGATCAGGAATGGCATCTGCGCGGCCATGAGCTTGAAGCTGCCTGCGGACACCTCCCGGAGCCTTATCGTGCCGCCTTTGCCTTCATCCTGGTGGACGGGCGTTCCTATGAGGAAGCGGCAAACCATTTCCATTGCCCGATCGGCACCATCAAGAGCCGGGTGAACCGTGCCCGCCAGCGCATCGCACACGAAATTGGCTACCATCACTAACGCATTGGCCGGAATTATCCCCTGACGGTATCGGGCCGTTTGTGTTGCCGATAGGCAGGGATCCCTATCACCGAATGGTAATCCTGTTTAGGACACCCAGAGTGCTCGTGCGGGAACTTTCTCCCGGTCGCCGCGTTTGGGCGCGGAACGATCGATCCTGGGCGGCGGCGCTATTCATCATGCCAGATTGGACCATACCCTTGCATATCCGGCTTCCGGGCCAGGAGATTCCCATTACCGTGCGTGGAACGGGCCATGCGGCGGTGCTTCTTGCCGAAAAATGGCCTGTCACCCATGGTCTGGCCTTCGAGCATGCGCTGGCCTGCTTTGCGGCTGTCTTGGAAGGCCAGCTTCTTCCCGACGAGGCGCGGGAAGCCTTCATCGAAGCGGCGGACGACGCCGGCGTCCGCTGGTCGAGCGACGACTAAGCCTGATATCGCCACCATGCATCATATGTCAGTTTTGGCGGCTGCTCTGCCGCATGCCCCAGTTCCCAATTGGGGAACCGATTGACTTGCTTGCGCGAAAGATTAAGCTTTCGGCCATCGCAACCACGATCCGCGCGCGAATGCCAGCGGAGGGCGGGAGTGGCGGGGCGACCTTTAGGAGGATGAGGTTTGCCGTGGATTATCGTGTCGTTCTGCTGATCGGTGCATCCGTGATTGCTCTTTCCCCTGGCAGGTCAGGGGCGCAGGAGGGCGATCCGACAGCGGGTGCCGCTGTTTTCAAGAAATGCGCGACCTGTCATATCGTCGAATCCGATACGAACAAGGTCGGTCCATCGCTGAACGGGGTGCTCGGCAGGAAGGCCGGAACGCATCCCGATTTCGCTTATTCGGCTTCGATGAAGGCGGCCGGCGATGGCGGGCTCGTCTGGGACGAGGCGACGCTGCGCGATTATCTGCACAATCCGAAAGTCAAGGTGAAGGGCACGAAGATGGCCTTCGTCGGCCTGAAGGATGATCAGGAAATCACCGATCTCATCGCCTATCTCAAACAATATTCCAAGTGATGAACCGGGCCGTTACCTATGCCTAAATAGCGGTAATTGCCCATATTTTCTATCTGTGCGATAATAAACACAATATTTCGGAATGCGGTTTCACGGTCGGTCGGCCCAGGGAGGGGCGGAAATGGCTGTTGTGCTCGTTCTCGTCCTTGTTGTCGTCGGCTCCGTGCTGTTCCATGTGCTGAGCCCGTGGTGGTGGACGCCGATCGCATCCAACTGGAGCTATATCGACAGCACGCTCGTCATCACCTTCTGGATCACCGGCATCGTCTTCGTGGCGGTGATTTCCTTCATGGCCTATAGCGTGTTCCGCTTCCGGCACAAGCCGGGCAACCGGGCGCATTACGAGCCCGAGAACCGCAGGCTGGAGCTGCTGCTGGCAGGGGGAACGGCGGTCGGCGTCGCGGCCATGCTGGCGCCGGGGCTCTTCGTGTGGAACCAGTTCATCACGGTGCCTGCCGATGCCGCATCGGTGGAGGTCGTCAGCCAGCAATGGCTATGGAGCTTCCGCCTGCCGGGCGCGGACGGAAAGCTTGGCCGTGCGCAGACGCGCGACGTTACCCCTGAGAACCCACTCGGCCTCGACAAGAACGACGCGAACGGCCTCGACGACCTCATCGTCGAGGGCGGCGAGCTGCATCTGCCTGTCGGTAAGCCGGTCCACATATTGCTTCGCTCCGTGGATGTGCTCCACGATTTCTACGTGCCGGAATTCCGTGCCAAGATGGACATGATCCCCGGCATGGTCACCTATTTCTGGCTCACGCCGACGCGAACGGGAACCTTCGAGATCCTCTGTGCCGAACTCTGCGGTGTCGGTCATCCGCAGATGCGCGGGACCGTCGTGGTCGACGAAACGGCGGACTATCAGGCCTGGCTCGATCAGCAGCAGACATTCACCCAGCTTACGGCGTCATCGGGAGAGCCACCGCCGGTAAACTGAAGCCGGCGAAAGTGGCCAAAGGCCACTTGCCGGCTGGCAACCGGCAGATGACGGCCGGAGGCCGCATCGGGAAGGAAGGGAAGAGAGATCATGGTCGAGATTCCATCCGGCAGCATCCCATCCGCCGAAGTCGAGGATGTCGAGCTTTATCATCCGCACAGCTGGTGGACGAAATACGTGTTCAGCCAGGATGCGAAGATCATCGCCGTGCAATATTCGATTACCGCCATCTCGATCGGTATGGTGGCGCTGGTGCTCTCCTGGCTGATGCGGATCCAGCTTGCCTTTCCCGGCGCGCTCTCCTTCATCGATGCCGACCACTATTACCAGTTCATCACCATGCACGGCATGATCATGGTGATCTATCTGCTCACCGCGCTCTTCCTCGGCGGCTTCGGCAATTACCTCATCCCGCTGATGGTCGGCGCGCGCGACATGGTATTTCCTTACGCGAACATGCTGAGCTACTGGATCTATCTGCTTGCGGTGCTGATCCTGGTCGCCGGCTTCTTTGCGCCCGGCGGCCCGACAGGAGCCGGCTGGACGCTCTATCCGCCGCAATCCGTCCTGTCAGGCACGCCCGGCGGCAAGGACTGGGGCATCCTCCTGATGCTCACCTCGCTGATCGTCTTCATCATCGGCTTCACCATGGGTGGCCTGAACTACGTGGTGACTGTGCTGCAGGGGCGGGCACGCGGCATGACGCTGATGCGCATGCCGCTCACCGTCTGGGGCATCTTCACCGCGACCGTGATGGCGCTCTTGGCCTTTCCGGCCCTCTTCGTCGCCTGCGTCATGATGCTGTTCGACCGCCTGCTCGGCACCAGCTTCTTCATGCCTGCCATCGTCGAGATGGGCACGCAGCTGCAGCACGGCGGCGGAAGCCCGATCCTGTTCCAGCACCTGTTCTGGTTCTTCGGCCATCCGGAGGTCTATATCGTGGCACTGCCTGCCTTCGGCATCGTTTCGGACCTGATCAGCACGCATGCGCGCAAGAACATCTTCGGCTATCGGATGATGGTCTGGGCGATCGTCATCATCGGAGCCTTGAGCTTCGTCGTCTGGGCGCACCATATGTATGTCAGCGGGATGAACCCGGCCTTCGGCTTCTTCTTCGCCACCACGACGCTGATCATCGCCGTGCCGACAGCGATCAAGGTCTATAACTGGGTGCTGACGCTGTGGCGCGGCGACATCCACCTGACGCTGCCGATGCTCTTTGCGCTTGCCTTCATCGTCACCTTCGTCAATGGCGGGCTCACCGGTCTGTTCCTCGGCAATGTCGTCGTCGACGTGCCGTTGTCGGATACGATGTTCGTCGTCGCGCATTTCCACATGGTCATGGGGGTCGCGCCGATCCTCGTCATCTTCGGGGCGATCTATCACTGGTATCCGAAGGTGACGGGACGCATGCTGGACGAGACGCTCGGCCGGATCCACTTCTGGATCACCTTCCTCGGCACCTATGCCATCTTCTTCCCGATGCATTATCTCGGCCTGCTCGGCGTGCCGCGCCGCTATTTCGAGATGGGGGAGACAGCCTTCGTTCCGCCTTCGGCCCATACGCTGAACATTTTCATCACTATCATGGCGCTGATCGTCGGGGCTGCCCAAATAGTCTTCCTGTTCAATCTGGTCTGGAGCCTTTTCCGGGGCAGGGAGGCAGGCGGCAATCCTTGGCGGGCAACGACGCTCGAATGGCAGACGCCCCAGACGCCGCCGGCGCACGGCAACTGGGGCAAGGAACTGCCTGTCGTCTACCGCTGGGCCTATGATTACAGCGTGCCTGGCGCGGCCGAGGATTTCATTCCTCAGAATGTGCCGGCAAGCGGCGGCGTCACGCGGGAGGTTCCGGCATGAACGTCACGTTGATCTTTCTCGCCGCAATCGGCGCCATCATCATCTGGTGGCTCTCGGGGCAGCGGCTGACCTCGAAGCCATGGCTCGAAACGGGGTCGGTGCAGCTGCCGGCTCATGACGATGCCCGAAGGCAGCAGTCACCGGTGCCGGCGGTGAAGATCGGCCTTTTCGTGTTTCTCGGCGTCGTCGGCGCGCTGTTCAGCCTTGCCGTCAGCGCCTATTTCATGCGCATGGCCTCCGCCGACTGGTGGGGGATGCCGATTCCGCGCCTGCTTTGGGTGAATACCGCAGCACTCGCTTTGAGCAGCGTTGCGTTGCAATGGGCCAGACGCGAAGCCCGGCACGGCCGCATGGAAAGCCTGCGGCCGGCGCTCGTTGCAGGGCTTGCTCTTGCCGTCTTCTTCCTCGTCGGCCAGATCCAGGCATGGCGGGAGCTTGACGCGGCCGGCTACGTGCTTGCCGACAACCCCGCCAACAGCTTCTTCTATATGCTCACCGGCCTGCACGGCCTGCATATTCTGGGCGGGCTTGCCGTTCTCTCGCATACGACGGTGAGGGCATTTTCAGCCGATGTCCAGCCCGAAAGGCTGCGGCTCAGCGTCGATCTCTCGGCCATCTATTCGCATTTCATGCTCGCCGTCTGGCTTCTGCTCTTCGCGCTCTTTGCCGGCTGGGCGAATGATTTCGTCGATCTCTGCCGTACGCTACTGAACTAGGAGATTTGCAGATGGCACATCCCGTCCAGACACATGGCGAGCCCGGCGTCGGGCTACCAGGCCTGCGTGGTGTCGCGGCCGATTTCAGCTCGGATCAGCGCGCCTTCAAGACCGCCTCCTGGGGCAAGGCGATGATGTGGATCTTTCTGCTCAGCGACACTTTCGTCTTCGGCTGTTTTCTGATCGCCTACATGACGGCCCGCATGTCGACGCCGGTTCCCTGGCCCAATCCGAGCGAGGTCTTCGCGCTCCACATCGGCGGCCAGGACGTTCCGCTGATCCTGATCGCGATCATGACCTTCGTGCTGATCTCGAGCAGCGGCACCATGGCGATGGCGGTCAATTTCGGCTATCGCCACGAACGGGGAAGGACCGCTGCCCTGATGCTGCTGACCGCACTTCTCGGGGCAACCTTCGTCGGCATGCAGGCCTTCGAATGGACGAAGCTGATCACCGAAGGCGTGCGTCCCTGGGAAAATCCGTGGGGTGCTGCGCAGTTCGGATCGACCTTCTTCATGATCACGGGCTTTCACGGCACGCATGTCACCATCGGCGTCATCTTCCTGCTGATCATTGCCCGCAAGGTCTGGCGTGGCGATTTCGATGTGGAGCGCCGCGGCTTCTTCACCAGCCGAAAGGGCCGCTACGAGGCCGTCGAGATCATGGGCCTCTACTGGCACTTCGTCGACCTGGTCTGGGTCTTCATCTTCGCGTTTTTCTATCTGTGGTGAGGTCGTCATGAGCGAGACAACGGCGCATGCACAAAGCCAGACGGCGCCTGCTCAAACACATAGCGGGCAGCAGCACCCGATCCGGCTCTATCTCCTCGTCTGGGGCCTGCTCTTCGTGCTCAGCGCCGGTTCCTACATGGTCGATTATCTCGGCATCCAGGGCTATCTCAGGTGGACGCTGATCCTGGTGTTCATGATGCTGAAGGCAGGCCTGATCGTCGCCGTCTTCATGCACATGGCCTGGGAACGGCTGGCGCTGGTCTACGCGATCCTGCTGCCGCCGCTCCTGGTGCTGGTTTTTGTGGCCCTGATGGTATCGGAAGCGGACTATACGATCCTGACCCGGCTCGCGTTCTTCGGGGCCGGGCCGTAGGAGGCGCGGGCCGTCAGGCGGGAGACCGATCTACAAGCGCGGATTGGACGATTCCTAAGAGTTTTAACGCACAATTTTTCCTTTTCCGGCGGCCGGCGGGGACGCTTTCAGGCGGTAAACCAAGGCGTGCGGGGGAGCCGAAGGAAGATTTTTGCGTTCCGCATTTTGTGTGGAACTCTCTCCACATTCATGCGTTTGGCAGCATCTTTATGGAGCGATCGGGAGGAGATCATGCAACCGAAGATCAGAACGGATGCGCCTGCGGATCGCTGGATCGGCGCTGTGGAACTAGCGATCGTGCAGAAGGCCTTCGACCGGCTTTGCGCGGAGCGCGGCTGGTCACGCGACTGCACTGAGGCGCGTGAACTCGCTCGTGTGACAATCGACCTTTACCGGCAGGGTGCCGACAGCGAATACAAGCTGCACACCATGTTGTCAGGCTCCGATTTCAAGACACCAGCCCTGTGAGCGGGCTATGAGCAACATCGTAGCATTTCCGCGCCGTAACCTCCGCCCGCCGCGGCCGTTCTATGTCGGCTCGGCTAGACAGGTGGAAGGCCGTATCGCCATCCTGGAAACGATCGCAAAGATCACCGTTCGCGACGGCGCCTTCACGCCCTATGAACAGGCAGCCCTGCTGGCAAAGCTCAGGACCGCGATACGGGCGGAATGCGTTGCACACAAGCTTTCGCCGGAAGAGCAGATCGAAACGATGCGCTATGCCGAACGGCTTTTCGACGATATCCTCGAAAGCGTCAACGACTGAAGCGGCTCTCTTCGCTTCTCCTGTTCAGTTTAAAAGATCCTGTTTCAAACCCGTCCAAGATCGAGCAACGAGTGTCGTGAGGGAAGGGTTTTGAAAAGGTCCGTTTGCGCCCGGAGCCCCTTCATCTGCCTGCCGGCATCTTCTCCCCGGCGGGGAGAAGAGGTATGTCGTAAACGTCTCCGCACTCTCCAAGGCGTCGTATGCACGTCCCTCGACCTTGGTCGGGTTAAGGCGAGGGGCTTCGGACGAAACGCCATCGGGTAGGGAACAGCAGCATGGAACAGGCCCTTCGGCGCACCGTCATGACGGTCGCGCTTCTCAATCTCGGCTATTTCGGCGTGGAATTTGCGGTAGCACTGGCGATAGGTTCCGTCTCGCTGCTTGCCGACAGCGTGGATTTTCTCGAAGATGCCTCGGTCAATCTGCTGATCTTCTTTGCCATGGCATGGTCGGCGAAAAGCCGGGCGCGGGTCGGCATGGGCATGGCGGGCATCCTGCTCGTGCCGGCGCTCGCCTTCCTGGTGACGGCGTGGGGCAAGGTCGTCCATCCGGTGCCGCCGCTGCCCGTGCCGCTGTCGCTTGCGGGTCTCGGGGCGCTCGCCGTCAATCTTTTCTGCGCCTATATCCTCGCCGCCCACCGCCATGCCGGCGGCTCGCTGACGCGGGCGGCATTTTTGTCGGCCCGCAACGATGCGGCCGCCAATATCGCCATCATCGCCGCCGGTCTGGTGACGGCCTATCTCTGGCATTCGATCTGGCCCGATCTCGTCGTCGGGCTTGCCATCGCGCTTATCAACCTCGATGCGGCGAAGGAAGTTTGGGAGGCGGCGCGGGAGGAGCATGAGGCCGTGCCGTAGGCTGTGCTTCGACAAAAAAGAAGCCGGCCAGGGGCCGGCTTAGACGAACACGGCTGAACAGGGGATACTGGGCCGGTTCCTTGCATTTCGTGACTGACAATAAATTTCATTACAATGCCGAGGTCAGCAGAGAGGCGTAACGAGATCGCCGAAGGGGCGGCTCCGCAAAGGGGTGGCGGCGGGCGGGAGCCGATGCTGTCCTCGCGTGTGTTTATGGGGGATGAACATCACCGATTGATGACATGGGAAGCCGGGAGGTGATTTTCTTTCACGCGGCAGATGACCCGCGATAGCGTCCAATGCCTGATAGGATCGGCGGATGGGACAATGGTGTGAATTCAGTGTTCAGACCCGCCGGGATGTCAAAGCTTCATAATGGGGCTATATAGCGGGCCAAATTCGACTGATATCCGCAAAGAGCCCCTATGGCACCGATCATTTCCGTCCAGAATCTCACCAAGACCTATGCAAATGGCTTCCAGGCCCTGAAGGGCATCAACCTCGAAATCGAGCGCGGCGAAATCCTGGCGCTGCTCGGGCCGAACGGGGCGGGCAAGACAACGCTGATCTCGATCATCTGCGGCATCGCCAATCCGAGCGGCGGCGCGGTCGTGGTCGACGGGCACGATGTGGTGAAGGATTTCCGTGCCACGCGCACGCTGATTGGCCTCGTGCCGCAGGAACTGACCACCGACCAGTTCGAGACGGTGTGGAACACAGTGAGCTTTTCGCGCGGGCTGCACGGCAAGAAGGCCAAGCCGGCCCATATCGAGAAGGTGCTGCGCGACCTGTCGCTCTGGGACAAGAAGGATAATACGCTGCGCCAGCTCTCGGGCGGCATGAAGCGGCGCGTGCTGATCGCTAAGGCGCTGTCGCACGAACCCTCCATCCTCTTCCTCGACGAGCCGACAGCCGGCGTCGACGTGACGCTGCGCAAGGATATGTGGAAGGTCGTCGAGCGGCTGCGTGCCGAAGGCGTCACCATCATCCTGACGACACACTACATCGAAGAGGCCGAAGAGATCGCCGACCGCGTCGGCGTCATCAATGGCGGCGAGCTGCTGCTGGTCGAAGACAAGCAGGCGCTGATGGCCAAGCTCGGCCGCAAGCAGCTTATCCTCGAACTCAACGATCCGCTCGACACGCTGCCGGACTGTTTTGCCGGCAACGGCCTGTCGATCGAGGCAGAGGGAAACCGGCTGGTCTACGAATTCGATACGCGCGACGAGCACGAAAGCGTCGCATCGCTGCTGACGCGCCTCGGCGAGAACAACATCCATTTCCGGGATCTCTCGACGCGGCAGAGCTCGCTCGAAGACATTTTCGTATCGCTGGTGGGAGCCGCAAGATGAACTTCGAGGCGATCAAGTCGATCTACTATTTCGAGATGGCGCGCACGCGCCGCACGCTGCTGCAGAGCGTGGTTTCCCCCGTCATTTCCACCTCGCTCTATTTCATCGTCTTCGGTGCTGCCGTCGGCTCGCGCATCCAGCAGGTGGAGGGCGTCTCCTACGGTGCTTTCATCACGCCCGGCCTGATCATGCTGACGCTGCTCGGCCAGTGCATCGGCAACGGCTCCTTCGGCATCTATTTTCCGAAATTCACCGGCACGATCTACGAGATCCTGTCGGCCCCCGTCGCCATGACGGAAATCCTGATCGGCTATGTCGGGGCGGCGGCCACCAAGGGGCTGATCATCGGCACCATCATCCTCCTGACTGCCAATCTCTTCGTCGATGTCCGCATCGAGCACCCCTTCATGATGGTGCTGTTCTTCCTGCTGACGGCAATCAGCTTCAGTCTGTTCGGCTTCATGATCGGCATCTGGGCGACGAATTTCGAACAGCTGAACTTGATCCCGATGCTCGTCGTACCGCCGCTCACCTTCCTCGGCGGCAGCTTCTACTCGATCAACATGCTGCCGCCCTTCTGGCAGGCCGTCAGCCATTTCAACCCGGTGCTCTACCTCGTCAGCGGCTTCCGCTGGAGTTTCTACGGGATCGCTGACGTCAACCCGCTGGTCAGCCTCGGCATGATTTCGCTGTTTCTGGTGATTTGTCTCAGCACGCTCGGCTGGATCTTCAAGACGGGCTATCGGCTACGCAACTGATCGGCGGACCGCCATCGGCAAAAACTGTATAGACAGTACAAAGTCGTTCACATTTTGTTCGCGGATGCTAGTCTGACCTAGCTGTCATATGCGGAGGAGGAGAGTCGTGGCGGAGCAACAGACGAAGTTCGAGCGGTTCAAGGCACTGCATCAGCGGGATGAGGCATTCGTCATTCCGAACCCATGGGATGCCGGCTCGGCGCGGATCCTGACAGGCCTTGGTTTCGAAGCCCTGGCAACGACCAGCGCCGGCTATGCCTTTTCCAAGGGCAAGCGGGATTCATTTGCCAGCCTGACGCGCGGCGAGATCCTCGACAATGCCGCGGAGATCGTCGGAGCGACCGATCTTCCCGTATCCGCCGATCTCGAAGACGGGTTCGGTGCCGCGCCCGAGATCTGCGCCGAAACGATCCGGCTGGCCTCTGCTGCCGGGCTGGTCGGCGGATCGATCGAAGACGCAACCGGCGATCCGGCAAGGCCGATCTATGATCTCTCACAGGCCGTCGAGCGTGTGCAGGCCGCGGCGGAAGCGGCGCGGACACTGCCTTTCCTGCTGACGGCAAGGGCGGAGAATTTTCTGTGGGAGCGTCCCGATCTCGATGACACGATCAGGCGGCTGCAGGCTTTCTCGGCAGCCGGCGCCGATGTGCTCTATGCGCCCGGCCTGCCTGATATCGAAGCGATCAGAACGGTCTGCGCCGCCGTCGACAAGCCCGTCAATGTCGTGATGGGGCTGAAGGGGCCGCGCTATCGCGTTACCGAACTCTCGGCTGCCGGGGTGCGCCGTGTGAGTGTGGGCGGGTCCTTTGCGCGCGCCGCACTGGGTGCACTGCTGCGGGCGGCCGAGGAGGTGAAATCATCGGGCACCTTCACTTATGCCGCCGATGCGATCCCGGCGGCAACGCTCAGCCAGCTTATGTCGCAGGAGAAGCGGGGCGACCGGGAGTAGGGTTGCTCTACGTCTTAGCCCTTCTTCTTGCGCTGCCCCTTGCCGGACCGGGGGCGAAAATCGACGAGCAGGGATTTCAGTTCGAGTTCGCGTACGCGCCGGGCTGCTTCGTCCGGGCTCACCCAGTCCAGCACGCGCTGGCCGACTTCCCGGAATTGCTCTTGGGTGTGCGCCACCTCGATCTGAAAGATATCGACGATGCAGGGAACGACGTCGCCGTCATCGAGTTCCTTGAGATAGGTATAGCGGCCGACCGGCTGTTTGCTGACGGTTCCGCGCACGCCGGCTTCCTCCCAGGCCTCGGTGGCGGCCGCCTCATGCGGTTTCTTCTTTTTCATCGGCCAGCCCTTTGGAATGATCCAGCGGCGGCTGTCACGCGTGGTGACGACGAGGACTTCGATCTCGGGGTGGTCGGTCTCCGCACCGGGGTTCGTATAGCGGAAGCAGAGCGCGCCATATTGCTGGCGAAAGGCGCCGGAAAAGAGCTTCTCCGGCCGTCCTGCAAGCTGCTTCAACAGGGGTCTCGATGGACCGGTGCGAGATTTTGCACCTTTTTTGCTGGATTTCATGACATCAAGCATTGTCAACTTTTACTTTTTCGATCAATTGCCTGCGACGCTTTATGACACATTTATGACAGTCTCCGATGACCGTCGCCCGCACAGGGAAGGATCGCCTGATATGATGAGCGTGTTTCGCAAGATGATGCCGCGGGAGGACCGCTTCTTCGAGATGTTCTGCAGGCATGCGAAAACCGTCGTGGCGGCAGCCGAGGCAATGGAGAAGCTCCTGAAAGGCGAGGCGGTTCAGGAGAACTGCGATCGCATCATCGCCCTGGAGGACGATGCCGACCAGATTACACGTGAAGTTCTGCTTGCCATCCGGCGCAGCTTCATCACGCCCTTCGATCGCGGCGACATCAAGGACCTGATCCAGTCCATGGACGATGCGATCGACATGATGCACAAGACGGTGAAGATCATACGGCTTTTCGAGCAATCGAGCTTCGATCCGCTGATGCGGGAACTGGGCGGCGAGATCGTCAAGGCTGCCGGCCTGATGCAGCAGGCGATCGGGCTGCTCGACAGGATCGGCGCCAATGCCCATCAGCTGTCGGCGATCGCCGAGGAGATCACGCGAGTCGAGGGCCGTTCTGACGAACTGCATGACGAGGGGCTGAAGGACCTCTATCGCCGGCATGGTGCCAGCGGCAATGCCATGGCCTACATGATCGGCAGCGAGATCTACTCGAACCTGGAAAAGATCGTCGACCGGTTCGAGGACGTGGCCAATGAAATCAGCGGCGTCGTCATCGAGAACGTCTGATGGAAGCCACTCTCTCCCTTCCGCTGCTGATCGGCCTGATCGGTGTGGCCCTGTTCTTCGATTTCCTGAACGGACTGCATGACGCGGCGAATTCGATTGCGACGATCGTTTCCACCCGGGTTCTGAGGCCGCAATATGCCGTCGCCTGGGCGGCCTTCTTCAACTTCATCGCATTTCTGTTTTTCGGCCTGCATGTCGCCGAAACCCTCGGCACCGGCATCATCGATCCCTCAATCGTCTCGCCGCAGGTGATCTTTGCGGCGCTGATGGGGGCGATCGTCTGGAACATCGTCACCTGGCTGTTCGGCATTCCCTCGTCTTCGTCGCATGCGCTGGTCGGCGGACTGGTCGGGGCCGGACTTGCGAAGGTCGGCTTCAGTTCCATCGTCTGGAGTGGCCTCTTGAAGACAGTCGGTGCGATCGTCATGTCGCCGGCAATCGGTTTCCTGCTGGCGCTGTTTTTCGTGCTCGTCGTCTCCTGGATGTTCGTGCGCCAGACGCCGTTCGCCGTCGACCGCACCTTCCGTTTCATGCAGTTCGTCTCGGCATCGCTCTATTCGCTCGGTCATGGCGGCAACGATGCGCAGAAGACGATGGGCATCATCGCCGTTCTTCTCTTCAGCCAGGGTCATCTCGGCGGGAGCTTTCATGTGCCGCTCTGGGTGGTCATCTCCTGCCAGTCGGCCATGGCGCTCGGCACGCTCTTCGGCGGCTGGCGTATCGTTCACACGATGGGCTCGAAGATCACGAGGCTCAACCCGATGCAGGGATTTTGCGCCGAAACCGGCGGGGCGCTGACGCTGTTCGGTGCGACGTGGCTCGGCGTCCCCGTCTCGACGACGCATACGATCACCGGCGCGATCATCGGCGTCGGGGCGGCGCGGCGTCTTTCGGCCGTGCGCTGGGGTATTGCCGGCAATATCGTCATTGCCTGGATCATCACCATGCCGGCTGCCGCCGCTATCGCCGCCGCCTGCTATGGGATTGCAAACCTGTTTGCCTGAGGGCAAGGGGTTGCTCGTGCATCGGATACCCTAATTTTAGGGGTCGCTATTTTCGATTCGGCGTTGTGCTCTATTCTTCATGCAAGGAGAAGGAGACAACGAGCGGACTATGCATCCATCCAGGCATTTATCTGAATTGAATAAGAAAGTCCCGGCAAAGGCGGGCGGCCGCTGGGTTGACCAGAGCGGTGCCATCTGCTGCCGCGTCGAGAGGGGCGGAAGGCTGAGCGTGCTGCTGATCAGCAGCCGAGATACCGGACGATGGGTGATCCCCAAGGGTTATCCGGAGCGGAGGGAAAAGCCCTATCGCTGTGCTCAGCGCGAGGCTTTCGAAGAAGCCGGGATCATCGGCAAGGTGAGGAAGAAGCCGCTCGGCTATTACACCTACCTGAAAGATCATGAGACGCCGTTGACGGTTTCGATCCATCTGTTGCGGCTGGCGACCGAGGCGGCGCATTTCCGCGAATATGCCCAGAGGCAGAAGATCTGGATTTCGCCGGCAGAGGCAGCGCTGCTTGTCGAGGAGCCTGAGCTGCAGGCGCTCTTCCGCTCCATCGACGCGGACAATCCCCTGACATCGCAGGACCGGCTGAAGCCTCGGAGGATCGCCGGTCGGCGACCGGTGCATGAGCCGGCAGTGTCGCTCGCCACGTCGCCGGCCTCACACTGACTGCCCCCATTTCTGTGGAATGCCCCATGGAGTGGCGAAGGCCCGGCATACGGGCCTTCGCGCAATAGGCTACCTGGGACTGCCGGTTGCCAGAGGTCCCCAGGAGAGCTCGCGATCCGCGACGGTCGCAAGATCGATCACCACTTCGATACCGGTCCTGATACGCCGCCGCAGGATGTCGGCGCGATCCGAGCTCGTTCCGAGCAGACCTCTCCCGTGGAGCGTCTGAAGCCGCGTGCGCGAAAGCCTCAGCTCGGACGCCAGCAGACGGTCGAGGCGTATGCCCGCAGGCAACGGTACCACCAGTTCGATTTCCAGCCGCGTCCAGCCGGCAGTCTCTGACAGCACCTCTCTCGCAATATCGAATTCCGGGAATTCGTCGATGCGCTGCGATTTGCGTTTCAAGGCATCGAGGTTGAAGCTTTCCGTCCGGATCCATCTGATATCGTTGGATTGCAGCGCTTCCAGAGTGGCCGGATCGATATCGCGGACGTTCTGGCGCTCGAAGAGTGGCCGGTTCCAGGTCTTGTCGCAGGTGAGGCATTTGTAGATGAGCCAGGCATCCAGCTTGCGGCCGTTGGCATTCAGCCTGATCTTGTCACTGGATTGAAAGGCTCTCAATCCGCCGCATCCGCCACAGGCGATCCAGGGCTGGGGGGCGGTTTTCGGCGTAACGGTCCATCGGACCCGTAAAGTATCGCACATAAGTCTTGGTCTTCCGTTCGGAAGTCCACCAAGATGGCGCGAGAGAAATGCCTTGAGGGCGCGGTGTGGCGATGCCTTGGGGTGGTTGAAGAGCAGAGACAGCGGAACTGCACTGGCACATTGAGAACAATGCCAAACCGGTCTCTTGCCGCCACCCGATGAACGCATTCATACGCCGGCAGCCATAGCCGCCAAGCCGTACGGGTGAAACTGGGTTGAGACCGATTCTTACTTAGGCAAAGTCTACCTCGATGCGCCCATGCTCTTCGGGCGCAGGGATAGCAAATGATCCGGCCGAACGGGAGTGTCATACCGCAGTCCACGAGAGGGAACTGTCGTCTGCGGCATTTCTGCAACTTTCTGCCTAAGATCACGCGAGCAGAGCTCTGCCATTGCCCGCCATGACAGCTCAGGCAGGGCGCCGGCCCCGATTTCCGGTTCAGCCGACGCGCTGAAGCTGGACGTCGCGATTGTGCAGGAAGCAGGCCTTGCTGAACAGCCTGAGATCGAGCTGGTTAGGAAGGCGGATATCGGTCAGGTCCGGCAGGCCTCTGTCGTCGGCCTCGAAGGACCGGTCGATCTGCGAGATGAAGGCCAGCACGATGCCGGTTTCGCGGGCAAAGCTACGAAGCGCGGTCACCTGTTCAGAAAGGCTCGGTTTGATGCGCTGCTGGTCGAGGATCTGCAGATAGTCGATGACGGCAACCGTGCCTTTGGGCGCGCCCGCGAGATGGCGCATGATGTAATCGGCGCTGATCTCGTCCGAGGTGACGATCTCGATCTTTTCGCCCAGCACGTGGCCTTCGGGCAGGGCATGCAGGCGCTGCAGGGTCTGCGCTTCGGTATATTCGAGCGTGAAGAAGGTCGCCCTTCGGGCCTGCCTGACGGCATCGAGCAGAAGCTGCAGGCCGAGCAGGGTCTTGCCGTGGCCGGGGCGGGCGGCAATCAGCAGCAGATCGCCATCAGCAAGCTGCGATAGCATGGGAGATGCAGTTGACTCATGCTGGGAAGAAAGCAAGCTCCAGGCCGTAAAGCCTTCCTCCTGCGCGATGCGATCGAGCGCCTGATGGAGCGGGATCGTGTCGGTACGCGCCAGCAATTTCGCCCGGCGCTTCAGCTGATAGATGGGTGCAGACAGTTTCATTCAAACCTCCATTGCGAGCCGGAAACGCAACCCCTCCTTATGCGGTGCTCGAACAGATGGTTCGATGGTGGATTGCCCCGCATGGACGATGCTTTCCCGGATGGAGGGAGGAGGCTTGGGTCGAGCCTTGCCCAAGAGGTAGCGGGCGGCGCGATTCGCGGCAAGCTGGAATGACGGACCGGTTAGGGCTCAGAGCCGGCATCAATCCGTCACACCTGCAATATCCTCCTGAATGAATTTGATCAGCATCAGGCTTGCGCACTGGCTGAGCAGGCGGTCCCGTTCATCGGCGAGATCCTCCTCGAAGCGCCGGCAGAGCCGCTCATAACTCCGCCGGAACGGCGAGGCGGGCAGGTATTTGACCTCCATACGCAGCCGCGTTTCCTGCAATTCCGTCAGATCTGGCACTGTGTGCATGGCCGGCGTCCTCTTATGAGCTATATGCTGACATGGGAGGAATTTCCTTGAAGTCGACCATGCCTGTTACCTGCGAGGTGCGCTACCGCCTCGATCCGAACAAACGCGCGGAATTCGAAGCCTATGCCGAAGTCTGGATGCAGCTCATCGAGCGCTATGGCGGAACACATCACGGATATTTCATGCCGCGCGAAAAGCCCGATGGTGCAGGCTTGAGTTTTCCCGGCGCCGGGGCGGATGGGGCAGGCAATATTGCGATAGCGCTCTTCACCTTTCCGGATGAGGAGACCTATCTCAGCTACCGCGCCAATGTCGCTGCAGATCCCGACAGTATCGCAGCCAACGCGCGCTTCGGCGCCGATCCGCCGTTCAAGAGTTACGAGCGCCTGTTCCTGCGGCCGCTGCCGCGTAGCAAATAGGGCGGAGAGCTCAGTATCCGCCGGCTGAAAGAGATCAGTCTGCAATTCCCGACAGCAAACAGACAGCTTCGTCGCGCTACCCGATTGTCGTCGCCCGCTAGGGGCCGCAGCAAAAGGGTAAAATCATGAAGCTGAAACTGATCGCCGCTCTTACAATCCTGTCGCTCTCGCCGGCCTTGGCGCTCGCGAGCCCAAGCTGCACGAAGGAGCCGAAATCCAAGTGGATGTCCGAGGAGGCCATGAAGGCGAAGATCGAGGCCATGGGCTACAAGATCAAAACCTTCGAGGTCACCGGCAATTGCTACGAGATCTACGGCAAGGACAAGAACGGCGAGCGCGCCGAAGTCTATTTCAATCCGGTTTCCGGCGAGATTGTCCAGAAGGGCGATTGAGCGATGTCCGCCATCTCATTGAAGAAGAAGGAGGAGGAGGGCCAAGAGCCCTCCGAAGCCGCCACGGAGACAATCAGGGTCTGGGACCCGGTCGTCAGGCTGTTTCACTGGACTGTCGTTACGGCCTGCGCGCTCAATCTCTTCATCCTCGAAGAGGGCAAATACTGGCACCGCATCACGGGTTATATCGTGGCTGCGGCAATTGTCATTCGCATCATTTGGGGTTTCGCCGGTACAAAACACGCTCGCTTTTCCGATTTCCTGCCGACGCCGCGCAGGGTGATGGAGCAGATCCTCGATATGATCGACGGCAACGAGAGACGCTATCTTGGTCACAACCCGCTGGCATCGGTTATGATGCTTGCCCTGATGGCATTGCTGGCGGCAACGGCGCTAACCGGCTGGATGACGACGCTGGATGCCTTCTGGGGCGAGAAGTGGCTGGAGAAGCTGCATGGCACCATCGCAAACGGCATCATGGTGCTTGCCCTCATCCATGCGGGTGCGGCCATCGTCGAAAGCTGGAGACACAAGGAAAACCTCGTCTGGTCGATGGTCACGGGTCGAAAGAGGGCATGAGGATACTGCTGATCGAGGATAGTTCCCGGCTTCGCGAGCTGCTTTGCGAAGCCATCCACGATGTCGGCTGGAAGATCGATGCCTTCGCGCTCGCGCAGGAGGGGCGGCTCGCATTGCAGGAAGCGGAATATGACCTGCTGCTTCTCGATCTCGGCCTGCCTGATGAGGACGGGATCGCGTTTCTCAGGTCGCTCAGGGCCGCAAGGATTCAGATGCCGGTTCTGGTGCTGACCGCGCGCAGCGCGATCGACGAACGCATCGCCGGGCTCGATGCCGGCGCGGACGATTATCTCGTAAAGCCGTTTCACAACGGTGAGCTGATCGCCCGCATCCGCGCCCTGACGCGGCGCGCGCCGGCTACCGTCATGCCCGTCCTGGAATTCGCCGCACTTGAATATGATGTGGCCTCGCGCCGGGTGGTCTGTGCGGGTACCGAGATTGCGCTTGCGCCCTCCGAGAAAGGGCTGCTCGAACTTCTGATGCGCAATGGCGGCCAGGTTGTGCCCAAGCCGAAGATCGAGCATGCGTTCTCGGAATTCGGAGATGAGCGCAGCAGCAATGCCGTCGAGCTTGCTGTTTCCCGGCTGCGCAAGAAGCTCGAAGGACATCCGACAAAGGTGCTGATCGAGACCGTCAGAGGTGTCGGATACATGATGCGGGAGGCGCGCGCATGAGCGGCCGGTCGCCGACACTGGGCGCGATCCTGGCCCGGCGTATCGCCTTCTTCGCGGTGCTGGCCATGGTGGTGCAGCTCGCCGTGATCTTCTCCGACTATTACTGGAATGTGGGGGAGCTTTCACGGCTCTTCGTGGAGCAGGAGACCGAACGGCTGGCCTCCGGCATCGCGGTGGAGGACGGCGCCGTCCGCTATTGGCTTCCTGAGAGCGTCCAGGGGCGCTACGGGCAGGCGCAGACCGGCTATGTGGCCCGCATCCGCGAGGCCGATGGCGGGTTTGTTTTCCAGTCCTGCGACGCCGCCTGCGAAAGCCGTTTCCTGCCGCCGGACGTGAACCCTCCGGATTTCTGGCTGCGGTCGCTGGAAGCCGGCAAACCGCTAACGCTGGTGGGCGGGCGCGCGTTCACGATCGGCGGACGGCGCTTCCTCGTCGATGTCGCGACGATGGGGGATCCGCAGGATGTCGTATCGGATGTCCTCTGGAATGAGGTGATCGAACATATGATCGTGCCGATGAGCATTCTGCTGGTGCTCGTGCTCGGCGCCACCCTGCTTTCCGTGCGCCAGGCGCTGAAGCCGGTGCGGATCGCGGCCGAAGCGGCCGAACGGATCGACCCGATGGATTCCCGTTCGCATCTGCAATTCCAGGATATGCCGCGGGAGATCGCCCATCTCGCCGAGGCCGTCAACCGGGCCTTCGAACGTGTCGGCGAACTGATGAAATCCCAGAAGATCCTGACATCGGGCATCGCGCACGAGGTGCGCACGCCGCTTGCGGCGATCAAGCTGGAGCTTGGCCATATCGACCATCCGCGGGCGCGCAAGGCGGAGGCGGACCTCGACGATCTCGTGCGCTTCGTCAGCCAGATCACCGCCCTCGCAAGGCTTGACACGTTCGATCACGGCATGTTCGAGGAGGTCGATCTCGTCGAGCTTTCATCCAGCGTCGTGGAACAGCTTGCGCCCTGGGTCTACGAAAACGACCATTCGCTGGAATTCTCCGCGCAGGTCGATGCCGCCATCGTGCAGGGTGTGCCGGCCCTGCTCAAAGATGCCGTGCGCAACCTGATCGAAAATGCCGTGCGCCATACGCCTATCCGTACCGCCATTATCGTGCGTGTTGCCAATGGCCGTATTCGAGTCGAGGATCAGCATCCCGCCGCCGTCAACACTTTTGCCACGCAAAGCGACGGCCTCGGGATCGGCCTCAAGATCGTCGAGCGCATCGCCGCGATTCATCGGGGTTCACTGCGCTGCTCCGGCTCCCAGCGGGGCCACGCCTTCGATCTGGAAATCGGCTCCTGATTTTCCAAACGGGTGGCGTATCCTCATGCTTCGCGCAGCGATGAGGCGGTTCGGCCCCGCAATCCCAATCCCTCTCAGCACTCAAGCGCCGGTGGCGTAACGGACTCGTGGCGCTCCGGCCCGGCATTTCATCCTTGTCACTGATTGGAGATATCCATGATCAAACTGGTCGTCATATCCGGCTGCTCCGGCGGCGGGAAATCCACTCTGCTCGAAGAGCTTTCCCGGCGCGGCTACGCCACCGTCGAGGAGCCCGGACGGCGGATCGTGAAAGAGGAGCTGGCCGGGCAGGGCGCAGCCTTGCCCTGGGTCGATCCGGTGGCATTTGCCAGACGCGCGATCGCGATGGCGCTCGATGATCAGGCGCTGGCAGAGACGCAGTCGGGCTGGACGTTTTTCGATCGCGGTCTGATCGATGGCGCCGCCGCGCTGCAGGCCGCTACCGGAGAAGCGGTGCTGGAGACCCTCCGGGATCGGCATCGTTATTACCAGACGGTGTTTCTGACGCCGCCGTGGCCGGAGATCTATGTCAATGATCCCGAGCGGCGGCATGGTTTCGAGGAGGCGGTTGCCGAATACGAGCGGCTGACTGCGGCCTTTCCTGAAATCGGCTATGAACTCGTCATCCTGCCGAAGACAGACGTTGAAACCCGCGCGGATTTTCTGCTGCGCAGGCTGGCGGCTGACAATTTTCTGGGAACCAAGCGCGATCCTTGTCGTTCCTGATGCAACGCGGCAGCCTTGTTCCCTCCCGAAGGTTCGTCGTTCCCAGCGATCGCCGCGTTTATCCTGCAAATGAAGACCCCTCGGTCCTGCTCCCGGACCGAGGGGTCTTTTATCCGGATTTAAATCTGGTTCCGGGATTATCCGCCTTCCGGTGAAGCTCTGAGATAGCCGATGACGGCGCGTTTGACGCGCAGCGTCAACCCGTTTCTGTCCTCCTCGCCATGCTCGCCGGCGGCATCGATCATGCCCTTGACGATCGCTACCACATCGCGCGCCGCGACATCGATATCGGGTTGCGCCGGCATGTCCGGCCGCAGCAGCGCCTCGCGGGTGAGCTCGAAGAAGCGGCGCTTGACCTGCTCGGTCTCCGCATCGAGCGGAAGGCGCGCTTCTTCATAGTCCAGCAGGCGGGCAAGGGCGGGGCGTTCAAGCTGCTGGCGAACGCATGGGGCGATCAGGGCGGAGAGCGCCGCTTCACCCGTCGATTGATCGGCAGCACTTTTCGCATCTCTGATCAGTGACATGGTCTGGCGCAGGATCAGCGCACCGATCAGCGCATCCTTGCGCGGGAAATACTGATAGAGCGAGCCGACGCTGACTCCGGCCCTTTCGGCCACCGCATTGGTAGAGAAACCCTCATGGCCGCGCTCCTCCAGAATGCGAGCGGCAGCCTCGACGATCGCGCTGACCGTCGCGAGCGAGCGGGCCTGTTTGGGCGCTTTTCTGGGCGCAGAGCGGCTTTCGGACATCGCTGAAACGGGCCTTGAAATGCGAGTAGCGGGAAAGCGAGTTATCGCTCACATTACCGACGTCGGATCAAGCGCACAAGCGATCGGGTAGCACAACGAGGTCGAGTTCATTTGACGCGTCACCGGAGCCGGTGAGGCGCATACGCCTTGGCGTGCCTGCGATCGCCTGAGCCGGAACAGAACGGAGAATGACACATGTCGAACGAGATCAAGACCGCCATCGTCACCGGCGCATCCAGGGGCATCGGTGCGGCGATTGCCAGACGGCTCGCAGCCGATGGCTTCCGGACCGTCGTCAATTATGCGGGAAGCGCTACGCAGGCCGAAGAAGTGGCCGCGGCCATCGCGGCAGGCGGCGGCAGGGCGCTCGCGCTCCGCGCCGATGTCTCGGACTCAGGGGCGGTTGCCGACCTCTTCCAGCGCACGGAAGCGGAGTTCGGAACCGTCGACGTGCTCGTCAACAATGCCGGCGTCACCACCTTCGGACCGCTTTCCGACGTGAGCGACGAAGACTATCAGCGCCTGATCGCCGTCAACCTGACCGGCACTTTCAACGGCATGCGCGAGGGTGCAAGACGGGTGCGCGACGGCGGCCGCATCATCAATCTCTCCACCAGCATCATCGGCCATTATTCGCCGGGTAATGCCGTCTACACGGCGACCAAAGCGGCGGTGGAAGCGATGACGCATATCCTCGCCAAGGAACTCGGCCACCGCGGCGTCACCGTCAATGCCGTGGCGCCCGGGCCTGTCGCGACCGAACTGTTGCTCGCCGGCCGCTCCCTGGAGCTGATCCAGCGCCTGACGAACGAAATCCCACTCGGCCGGCTTGGGCAGCCGGAGGATATCGCTCGCATCGTCTCGTTTCTCGCGAGTGCGGAAAGCGGCTGGGTCAATGGGCAGGTGATCAGGGCGAATGGCGGGCGGAATTGAGTTCCTCCGCCGCTTGACACGAAAAACGACGGCGCGCATAAAAACCATATGGGGTTGCGATCACCCCACGAGGCGACATGCCGAAGAATCGCGTCCATGAAACCGAACACCGGAGGACGCGTCATGCCTTCATTTCTCGAAATATCTTCAGACAAATTGAACCGTATGGTCGGCACACCCAATGCGCCTGTCATCGTCGACGTGCGCGTCGACGATGATTTCGCCCGTGATCCGAGGCTCGTGCCGGGCTCGATCCGTAAATCCCATACCAATATCGACGAATGGGCGGCCGGCTTCGCCGGGCCGGTGGTCGTCGTCTGCCAGGCAGGCGGCAAGCTCAGCCATGGGGTCGCCGCGCATATCCGCCATGCGGGCGGCGCTGCGGAGGTGCTGGAAGGCGGCTTCGAAGCGTGGATAGGCTCGGGCGGCGTGGCCGTGCCCGTCGACAGGCTTCCGCCGCGCGACCGGCAGGGACGGACCGTGTGGGTCACACGTGCGCGTCCGAAGATCGACCGCATCGCCTGTCCGTGGCTCATCCGGCGCTTCGTCGATCCCGCCGCGGTTTTTCTTTTCGTGCCTACGTCAGACGTCTTACTGGTTGCCGACCGCTTCGGCGCCGTGCCCTTCGATATCGAAGAGGTCTTCTGGAGCCATCGCGGCGAGCTCTGCACCTTCGATGTAATGGTTGCGGAATTCGGCCTTACGTCGGGGCCGCTGTCGAGGCTCGCAACGATCGTTCGCGGCGCCGATACCGCCCGGCCGGATATAGCCCCCGAAGCCGCCGGGCTGCTGGCGGCCTCGCTCGGCTTGTCACGTATGTTCGTCGACGACCTCAAGCAGCTGGATGCCGGCATGCTGCTCTACGATGCCTTCTACCGCTGGTGCCGCGATGCCACGGACGAAACCCACAACTGGCCTTCCGCGAAGAAGGGGAACTGACGTGAACAGTGCCGTCACCCATGCGGCGCCCGATAGCGGGGCGCCGCCGGACCCACATGGCGTCGCCTTCGGCGAGGCCTTTCGCGTCTGGGTGCGCGTCGCAGCCCTCAGCTTCGGCGGACCGGCCGGGCAGATCGCCGTCATGCACCGCATCGTCGTCGATGAGAAGAGGTGGATTGGCGAGCACCGCTTCCTGCATGCGCTGAACTATTGCATGCTGCTTCCGGGGCCGGAGGCGCAGCAGCTGGCCATCTATATCGGCTGGCTGATGCACCGGACCGCCGGCGGCCTGGTCGCTGGGATCCTGTTCGTGCTTCCGGGTTTCCTATCCATCCTGGCGCTTAGCTATCTCTACGTGACCCTCGGCAGCGTCGATGCCGTCGAAGGCCTGTTCTTCGGTCTGAAGGCGGCGGTGCTTGCCGTCGTCATTCAGGCGGTCGTCAGGGTCGGCGGCCGTGCGCTGAAGAACAGGGCGATGATCGGGATCGCGACAGCCGCTTTCCTGGCGATCTTCGTCCTGCATGTGCCTTTTCCCCTCATCATCCTGGCGGCCGCCATCATCGGCTTCTTAGGATCGAAGTCGGGCTCGCGCCTGTTCCAGGTCGGCGGCGGGCATAAGGCAGCCGGCGGCGCGGTTCTGTCCGACGCAGACGCGCTGCTCGGGGAAGACATACCTGATCACGCGCGACCGAACCTCCGCTGGTCGCTGAAGATCTCGTCGGTCCTGCTGGTGCTCTGGCTGCTGCCGCTTCTGCTGCTCTATCTCTTCCTCGGCCCCGGCGATATCTTCACGCAGATCGGGGTGTTCTTCAGCAAGATGGCGATGGTGACATTCGGCGGCGCTTACGCCGTGCTTGCCTACGTCGCGCAGGAAGCCGTCCAGCGCTTCGGATGGCTGACGCCCACCGAGATGCTCGATGGTCTGGGCATGGCGGAAACGACGCCCGGGCCGCTGATCATGGTTCTCCAGTTCGTCGGCTTCATGGGGGCCTATCGCGATCCCGGCAGCCTCGGTCCGATGACGGCAGCCACGCTCGCCGCCATCCTGACGACATGGGTAACCTTCGTTCCCTGTTTTCTCTGGATCTTCCTCGGCGCCCCCTTCGTGGAGAAGCTGCGCGGCAACGCCGCGCTGGCAGGCGCGATGTCGGCCATCACGGCGGCCGTCGTCGGCGTCATCCTCAATCTCGCGATCTGGTTCGGCCTGCACTTCCTGTTCCGGAGCGCCGGGGTTTACAGCATCGGACCTATCTCGATCGAGCTGCCCGTCTGGACGTCGCTGTCGCTGCCGTCGCTATTGCTGAGCCTTGCGGCGGCAATCGCGATCTTCCGGTTCAAGCTGGCGGTCATTCCGGTGCTGCTCGGCTGCGCCGTCGCCGGGATGCTCTGGCCGACCTGAGGCATCGCCGCCCTTGCCAGCATCATCGGAAAAACCGATGGCGTCATCGGTTTCTTCCGTTTTTCTTGCAGTCCGTAGCGAGGCATCTGCTCTCCCAGCCAAGAAGGAGATGCAGATGGCTGAGATCAGAATAGAAGGCGCAGAGATTATCATCGTGGGCGGTAGTTCCGGCATGGGGTTGGCGCTGGCGCGACGGCTGCTGGCCGAGGGGGCGCGGGTGACGATTGCCGGGCGCAGTGAGGAGAGGCTTGAAGCGGCGCGGCGGGAACTCGGTGATCCCTCCGATCTTAAGACCGCCACCCTCGATCTTGCGCGGGAGGAGGAGATCGCGGCCTTCTTTCGCGATTGCGGGCCGGTCGATCATATCGTCAGCACGGCGGCGGACATCGAAGGGGCTTACCAGCTTCTGCCGGATCTGCAGCTTTTAGCGGCGCAGCGGGTGGTCGAGAGCAAATTCTACGGGCCGCTGCTGCTTGCCAAATACGGCGCGCCCTGTCTGCCGCCGTCTGGCTCGATCACCTATACGTCAGGCGTCGCGGCCTATCGGCCGGCGGCTCGCGGTTCGGTCGTTGCGGCCGTCAATGCGGCGCTGGAAGGGCTGGTGCGGGCGCTTGCGGTGGAGCTTGCGCCTCTGCGCGTCAACGCGGTGTCGCCGGGATGGGTGGATACACCGATCTGGAGTTTCGTGGCCGGCGACGCCAAACAGGCGACGCTGGAAGCGATGGCCAAGCGCCTGCCGGTCGGCCGCGTGGGCCGAGCCGAAGATATTGCCGATGCAATCCGCTTCCTGATCGGCAACGGTTTTACCACAGGCGCTATCCTGCACGTCGAAGGCGGGCATCGGCTGGTTTGACCGGCCGAAGTTCCTCTACTGCTGCGGAAAGCAACATGGAGAGCGCAGGCGGCTGCACACGCCGGCGCCGCCATATCAAGATCAGCGAGGCGGTGGGCGTGTCGCCCGGCCAGGGCAATTCAAGGACATCGCCGCGCTCGACGGCCGGGGTGACGGCTAGACGCGGGACAAGACCGTAACCGGCGCCCGATGCAACGAGGCGGATGATCGTCTGGATGCTGTCGGCTTGCGTGACGATAGCGGGTGCGGCAATGCCTACCTCGGCGAAGGCGGTGTCGAACAGGCGGCGATAGACGCAACCGGGTTCCGTGGCGATGAAGGGCAGGCGGCTCAGATCTGCAAGGCTCTCGGGCGGCGTGGCCGTGGAATTGCGGCCTCCAATCAGCATCAGCGGTTCCTGCGAGACGAGACGGGTCGCGAAACGTTCGTCCTGTTCTCCGCGATCGAATGTGAAGGCGATATCGATCGAGCCATCTCTTAGCCGCCCCTGCAATTCACCGCTGCCGGCGACCTTCAGCGTCAGAGCGATATCGGCATGGACCCTGCGAAATCGCGACAGAAAGGGCGCGAGTTTCTCCACCGCAATGGTTTCGAGCGTACCGATCGTCAGAGCCTGTTTCTCAAGACCGGCTGCTGTACGGGTTGCAGTCCTTGCGTCGTCGTTCAGGGCAAGGATTTCTTCGGCATAGGCCCTCAGCGTGTCACCGGCCGGTGTCAGGGTCACGCCCTGCCGGGAGCGTTCGAAAAGCTGAACGCCCAATTCCTCTTCGAGCGCCTGCATCTGGTCGCTGAGGCTCGACTGGGCGAGGTTCGCCTCGCTGGCCGCGCGGGTGAAGTTGCAATGCCTTGCGACCGCAAGGAAGGTTTTCAATTGTCGTGGGTTCATCTCGAGCTCCGTGCGCTCCATGGCAAGGATGGGCGCTCCTATATCAGGCTGCCATGCGCAGAGGGAGTCTCCGGGGGGATCCTCGCGTAGAGCCTCGCAATATTGACGGCAGACGCATGCTTGGCCAAACTTTAAACCGTCTTCGCAACAAAGGGAGACCTGCCGATGCCATCTGAGACATCCGTGATCGACTGGCTGCTCGCCTCCGATCCCGCTATCCGCTGGCAGGTGCTGCGCGATCTTCTGGACGCGCCCGAACCCGTCTGGTCTGCCGAGCGGCAGAAGGTCGAGCGGGAGGGGTGGGGTGCCAAGCTATTGTCCTTTCAGGATGCCGATGGGCAATGGGCGGGCGGTTCCTTCCTTCCCCGCGATTTCACGCGCGAGGAATGGCAGGCGACTGGCCAGCCCTGGACGGCGACGAATTTCTCGTTGACGCAGCTTCGCGAATTCGGGCTCGATCCGCACTCCGAGAGCGCCAAGAGAACCGTCGCGCTCATCGGCGCCAATTGCCGCTGGGACGAGGGCGGGCAGCCTTTCTGGGAGGGCGAGGTGGAGGAATGCATCAATGGCCGCACGGTTGGTGACGGCGCCTATTTCGGCGTCGATGTCTCAACGATCGTCGAAAGATTGCTTGGCGAGCGGCAGTCCGACGGCGGCTGGAACTGCGAGCGGGCGAATGGCTCGCTGCGCTCCTCCTTCCACACGACGATCAATGTACTGGAGGGGCTTCTGGAATATGAGCGGGCAACCGGCGGCACGGAGCTATCGCGCGAGGCAAGACGGTCGGGGGAGGATTATCTGCTGGCGCGGCACCTGATGTGGCGGCTCAGCACCGGCGAACCGGTCGACGAGAAGTTCATGCAGTTCCTGCACCCGAACCGCTGGCGCTTCGATGTGCTGCGGGGGCTCGATTATTTTCGCGCCTCAAGCTTGCTGACCGGGGCTGCGCCTGATGTGCGACTGAAGGAGGCAATCAGATACCTCCGATCGCGACGACTCGAAGACGGTCGCTGGCCGCTTGACTGGCGCGTCTCCGGCCGGACCTGGTTTGTAATGGATGACGGCGAGGGTGAACCCTCCCGCTGGGTGACGCTCAGGGCGCTCAGGGTGCTGAAATGGTGGGATAGCCGGCAGGCTGAACATGCCGCTGCGTGAAGCTGCTGCGACATCCGACTTTATCAGGGGAAATGAATGGCTTAGGGCGGAGTGCTGAAGGCCGAGAGCCTGGCCTCGAACTCGTCCATCAACGGCTGGGAAGGGGCGCTTCTACGTATGCGCGCAGAACGCATCGGAGCGCCGCTCGAGACATTCAAGCAGATGGTCTTTGATGTGCTGCTGCAAGGCAAGTCGCATTGAAGGCTATTTACCCCCATTAACAAGGAATTTCAGTTCCGATTCGGGCATTTACCATCTTCTCCGACGTCATGGATCGGCAATAGTTCCAGCTTAATTCCGACATGTTCGGGCTGAAGTTTCCGGCATCGATATGCGGGCGAGGGATCAGATGCCGGGCATTCTCATTGCAACCCTGTTGGCGACTGTCTCGGCCAAGGCGCCGATGGAATATGCCAGCGGCGATCTTCTCTTTTCGGATTGTGGCGGTTCGCGGCAGTTCGTCACCGGCTATGTTTCCAGCTGGCTCGACAAATGGAACCGGGATGAGTTTCTTGCGCGGCGTGCGTTCGCAGATGCGGCCGGGGATCCGCAGGCGATGGTCAGCATAACCCGTCTCGGCCATTCGGTCGGGTGGAATATCTGCCTGCCGCCGGGCACGACACCGATCATTATCGGCGAAATGCTCTGCCACTTCCTGCAGGAGAATCCAGGCGTTCGCAGTGCCGAGGGCGACGATCTGGTGATGACCGTCGTTTCCCGCAGCTACGGCTGTCGGTAAGGCAGGCGTCAGGCATTGCCGACAAGGATGACGCCGGTCACGCCCGCTTTTCAGCCTAGGCGGAAGCCATAGCGATCTCGCCGATTTCGGCCAGCGTCACCTGCTGGAATTCCCGCTCAAGCGTCTGCTCCGCGCTTTCAAAGGCGCGCTGCAGCTTGGTGTTGGCGGCGCGCTCGACCGGGCAGGAAGGGTGATCGTTTGAGAGCGGCGCATCGAGAATGGTTTCGCCCTGCAGGGCGCGCTGCACATCCAGAATGGTGATCTCGGAAAGCGGTCTCGTCAGCGACCAGCCGCCGCCGCGACCGCCCTCCGATTCGACGATGCCGTATTGGCGCAGCGAGGCCATGGTGCGGCGGACGACCACAGGATTGGTGTTGAGCATCTGGGCGATGCGCTCACTCGTTTCCCGGCCGCCCAGCAATCCCATATGGACGAGAACGTGGATCATCCGCGCCAGTCTTCCGTCTTGTCGCATCTGTGCCTCTCGATAGCGTAACAAATAGTGTTACGCTCTATTGACTCCTGTTTTCTGTAACGTAAAAAGATACGGAATTAAAGATTCAATGGCGCCCGGGTGCATTTTTTCCGGAGCGCGCCTGTTGTCGAGGAGGCAGCGATGCAGCAGCGCATGATTGAAACCGCAACGTTGAGGATGAACATTGCTGAAGCCGGCGAGGGGCCGCTGGTGCTGCTCTGCCATGGGTTTCCAGAGACCTCGCATGCCTGGCGCCATCAGATTACCGCACTTGCCGGGGCGGGCTTCCATGCCGTGGCGCCCGATATGCGCGGTTATGGCCGAACGGAAAGCCCTGATGAGACCGGCGCCTATACAGTCTTTGATCTCGTGGCCGACATGGTGGCGCTCATCGATGCGCTTGGTGAGGAAAAGGCTGTTATCGTTGGCAACGACTGGGGTGCGACGGTTGCCTGGCAGGCCGCACTGATGCGGCCGGACAGATTTCGGGGCATTGTCGCGATGAGCGTGCCTTTCATGGGCCAGCCGCCCGTGCCGCCGACGAAAATCTTTCCGGCGACAGCGGATCACCTGCTCTATGTGCTCTATTTCCAGGAGCCGGGACTGGCGGAAACCGAGTTCGAGCGGAATGTGGATGTCACACTGCGCAAGATCTATGGCGCTGCCGGCGGTGAGGCGGGTCCGCGATTGCCAGGCGACGGAACGCCCAATCCGTTCGGCATGGTCTCGCGCGCATCCGGTCTGCTTGCTGATCTGCCCGACGAGGAAAGGCTGCCTGAATGGCTGCCGCAAGCCGAGCTCGACGTCTTTGCCGATGCATTCAAAGCGTCAGGCTTTCGCGGCGGGTTGAATTATTACAGGAACCTCGACCGGAACTGGGAACTGCAGAAAGCCTTGGCGGGGCTGAAAGTAGAGGTTCCCTCGCTGTTCATGACCGGCGAACGCGACACGGGCCTCGCCATCCCCGGTATGCGGGAGGTTATCGATGTGATGCCAGGGCTGGCGCCTTGCCTCAGGGCGACGCACTTCGTGCCCGGTGCTGGCCATTGGCTGCCGCAGGAGCGGCCGGAGATCGTCAGCCGCGCGATTATAGATTTCGCGCAGGGCCTGTGACCGGTTTAATCTCCGTCCTCGAGCATCCGCTCAAGAGTGGTGATCAGCTCCCGGCTGCCGGCGCGATCATCGGCAATGGTCCGGAAGACGCCTGCCATGCCTTTGAAGATGAGGGCGGCGGGATCATCGGCTCCGAGAAACTCGGAGATTTCCTCCATTTCCGCCACCCAACGATAGGCCTTCGGAAACATGTCCGGAATGGACTGGCGCAGCCGCTTCAGATGTTCGGCCTGGCTTTCGGCCAGCTCCACCTTCAATGCCTCACTGGCGCCGTTGCGGGCGGCGGCAAGCAGCATGGCGGCGGAGAGGCCGGTGATGCCCTTGTTGATGCCGGCGTAACACATCTTCAAAGCCGAGGCGGCTCCGACCGGGCCTTTTAAGGGGCGGATCTTCAGGCCGAAGCGGGAGAGCAAATCCGGCTCGCAGGCGAGATCGCCGCTGAGGCAGACGACCGGACCGGCCTTGCCTGATACCGGCGGGCCACCAATGATCGAGCCGTCGAGGACCTTAACGCCTGATGGAGCAAGGCTCGCTGCAAGCTTTTCCATGGTCTTCGGGCTGATGGCATTGAGATCGACGAAGGGCGGCTTCTTGCCGCTGCCGCGCAGCAGCGGAGCGATGAGATCCGCAACCTCCTGCGCTTCGGCGGGCGGGACGATGGAGAGAATGATATCGGCCTCGGCGAATGCCGAAAGCGGAGCGGGGATGAGGCCCGCTACGCGGGCGCGATCGATCGTCGCTTTACTGCGTCCGTCGAGAAAAGTGATGACCTTGGCGCCGGACTCGGCGAGGCGGCGGCCAACGGCGCTGCCCATGGCGCCGGCGCCGAACAATGCAATGGTAATGGACATTGGCGGATGTGACCCTCTATGGCGGGGATGCGGAGAGACTAGGGCTAGAGGATCCGTGCCGCAAGGCGGATGCGGCTGTTAGTCCCGCATCCTTAACTCATCCGTCTGCATCTGCAGGGAGCCGAGTGTCTCAAGAAAACTCATGCCGAGCAGGCTCTGGTCGAGCCTGCCGTCTTCGGCGACGGATGCCGCGACATTGCTGCGCACGATCGGGCCGATCGCAACCTGATCGAGGGTAACAGGGGCGGCGCGGGCGCGACCGTTGGCGGTCATCACTGTCATGGAATAGGTGAGCTGCTTCGGGTCTATGCCGATGCGCAGCGCGTCGGCGTGCGAGAGCGCCACCATGCTGGCGCCGGTGTCGACCAGCATCGGCACGGACTGGCCGTTGACCGATACCTCGGTCTCGAAATGGCCGTTCAGCATCTTGTGGACGATGACTTCCTGCCCGCCTTCGCTGGTCGTAACCACCACGGCGCGGCCGGGCACGAGGCCGGCAAGCAGGCGGTTGCCGACTGCCATCGCGTCTTGCCGGTAGAGATAGGCAGTGGCGAGCGCCAGGATGATGACGACCCAGATCGTCAGTTGGCGCAGGGTCTGACCGATATTCTGGCGGCTGCCCCAGATTCCGGCTGCCAGCATCAGAGCGATTGGCAACAGGTAGACGAAGCGGCCGAAATCATCGCTTTCAAGGCCCATGATGGGACTCTGATCATTGTTGAGGAGCAGGACGGCAAGGCCGATGACAATGACGGAAAGCAGGAGAATGAGGCGCATCAACCGATGGCCTCCAGGGTTTTCGTCGATTCGGCAGCGGGTGCCGCGAGGCGGGTGGGCAGGTTTTCCATGATGGTCTCGCGCTCCTTGTCGGAGAAGCGCATCCATCCGGCAATTTCATCCGTTGTGCGGCCGCATCCGGCGCAAAGACCGGTGAGAGGATCCAAGGAGCATACGCGGATGCATGGTGTTCGCATGGGCGATATATCGTAATTTCACAGCGCCATGGCAAGAGCGCAGAAGGCTGCGACCTCGCAAATCTGCTGGGTGGCGCCGAGCGTGTCGCCGGTGTGCCCTCCGAGCCTGCGGCGGATGAACCAGGTGAAGGCCAGCGTCGAGAAACCGGCGCCAAGAAGGGTCGAAACCAACGGCAGCAGACCGAGTGTCGGCCAGACGAGGATGGCGGTGATAAAGCCCGCGGTGACGAGGGCGATCTGCATGGCTACCTCGGCGGGGCTGCCGGTCGAGGCCGCGAGCCCATCCGGCTTTGCCGCGGGAAGGCGCTGCCAGTGCCAGGCAATGGCCCCGCGGCTGAGTGCGGCGACGGCGGGAATGGCGAGTGCTGCGGCAAAAGGCGATGCTTCACGTGCAATGGCGGCAAGTGCCGAGGCCCGCAGGGCAAAAGAGAGGATGAGGGCGATCGCGCCGTAACTGCCGATGCGGCTGTCCTTCATGATAACAAGGCTCTGCTCGCGGGATTTGCCGCCGCCGATACCGTCGGCGGTATCGGCAAGCCCGTCCTCGTGCAGTGCGCCGGTCAGGATCGTCTGCACGGCGAGCGCTGCGAGTGAGGCCATCAAGCGGTCGGCGTAAAATGCCAGCATCAGCAGGAAGACGAGAGCGGGCAGGGCGCCGATAACGAGCCCGGCCACGGGGAAGATACGGACCAGCCGGCTAATCTTGCCGTCATCGCCGGTAAAGAGCCATGGCGGCATGGGAATGCGGCTTAAGAACGCCACTGCGCGCGCGGCATCGACTGCAATGTCCTTTATCATTCCTGGGATCATTCTCGGCGGCCCCCGTCTCCCCTGCGGCGTTTTGGTCTTCTCGGACGACTGCCATCTTCGGGCTTTTTGAGTTGTGAGCCTGAGCCGCTCGCTTTAAGAGAGTCGCCACGCAAAGAACCCGATTTGCCGGGAAAAGACAAGAATACAAGGAAAGCCATTCAGATGAGCGTTTCAGGCCTGCCGTTCGACGATTTTCGCGCCCTTCTTCGTGAGCTGCCGGGACCGGATGGTCGCGCCCTGGTCGCCGCCCGCGAACGCGACGCACAACTGACGAAGCCGCCGGGTGCGCTTGGACGACTGGAAGAGATCGCTTTCTGGCTCGCCGCCTGGACGGGCAAGCCGCCCGCCGTCAATCGGCCGCTGGTGGCGATCTTCGCCGGCAATCATGGCGTCGTGCGGCAGGGGATCACGCCTTTCCCGCCTGAAGTCACGCAGCAGATGGTCGAGAATTTCGCGGCTGGCGGGGCGGCAATCAACCAGATCTGCGTCGCCTATGATCTCGGCCTAAAAGTCTTCGATCTGGCGCTCGAGTACCCGACCGGCGACATCACCCAGGAACCGGCGCTGACCGAGCGCGATTGTGCCGCCACCATGGCCTTCGGCATGGAAGCGATTGCCGGCGGCACGGACCTGCTCTGCATCGGCGAAATGGGCATCGGCAACACGACGATTGCGGCCGCCATCAACTACGCGCTTTATGGCGGCACGGCGCGCGACTGGGTCGGCCCCGGCACCGGTTCGGAAGGCGAGATGCTGGAGCGCAAGATCGATGCCGTCGAGCGCGCCGTGGAGCTGCACAGCTATCACCTCGACGATCCCCTGGAAATCATGCGCCGGCTCGGCGGTCGCGAGATCGCGGCGATGGCGGGCGCCATTCTTGCGGCGCGCATGGAGCGTATTCCTGTGTTGATCGACGGTTATACGGCAACTGCCGCAGGCGCTATCCTCAGGGCGGCCAATCCGTCTGCGCTCGACCACTGCCTGATCGGCCATGTCTCGGCCGAACCGGGACATCTGCGCGCCATCGAACAGCTCGGCAAGACGCCGCTTCTGGCGCTCGGGATGCGGCTTGGCGAAGGCACGGGGGCAGCGCTTGCTGCCGGCATCGTCAAGGCGGCTGCCGCCTGCCATTCCGGCATGGCCACCTTCAGCCAGGCCGGCGTTTCCGGCAAACATTGATACGGTCAAAACCGCAACCCTGCCAGCGCATTGCTTGCGCCGAGATCGGGGAAACGGTATCTGCGTATTCGCTCATACATGAAAGCGTCGGCAAAAAGACCGGCTTGGAGGAAACGAGGCGCCTTTGACGAAACCTGCCGTGATCAAGGAAACGGGATTTCGCCATTTCGTGGCAGCGGCCAGCTATTCCTGGGCCGGCTTCCTGCGGGTCTTCAGGGAAGCGGCCTTCCGGCAGGAGATCGGTTTCTTTGCCGTGGCGCTGATCGTGCTTTTCTTCATCGGTGCTGACGCCACGGAATTCGTCGTCACCACGGTGCTTTTCCTCGGGCTCTTTTCCATAGAGGCGATGAATACGGCGGTCGAGGAAGTAATCGACCGGATTTCACCGGAGATTTCGATCGTCGGCAAACATGCCAAGGATCTCGGCTCCTTCGCCGTGACCTGCATGATCGCTGCCTGCAGCCTTTATCTCGGCTTCGTCATCATCAGGCATCTGTTCTTTTAAGTTATGGGATGGACTAAGCGAAGCTGCGGCGCTTCTTGGCAACCGGCTGAGCCTGTTCCACAGCCGGGATGCTCTGCAGCACGCGCTTGGCCGGCAGGATGGCGATGACTTCGGTGCCTTCGCGTAGCCTGGATTTCAGGATGAACTGGCCGTCATGCTTGGCAAGGATCGCCTGAACGATCGGCAGGCCGAGGCCGGTGCCCTGTTCGGCGCTCTTGATGGCGATCGAGCCCTGGCCGAAGGCCGACAGCACGACCGGGATTTCGTCTTCGGGAATGCCGGGGCCATTATCCTTGATGGAGATGTACTGGCCGCCGCCGGCCGTCCAGCCGACCTTGACGTTGATTTCTCCACCCTGAGGCGTGAATTTCACGGCATTGGAAAGTAGGTTGAGCACGACCTGACGCATGGATTTCTCATCCGCCCAGATCGCCGGAAGCTGGCGCTCGACCTGATCGTGGATGGTGATGTTCTTGGCGCGGGCGCGAAGTTGCACCATGCCGATGCAGTCCTCGGTAATGTCGAGCAGCGAGACCGCCTCCTCGCTGAGCTCGTATTTGCCGGCTTCGATGCGTGACAGGTCCAGGATTTCGTTGATGAGATCGAGCAGATGCTGGCCGGAGCGATGGATATCGCCGGCATATTCCTTATAGGTCGGATTTGCGAGCGGACCCATGACCTCTGCCGACATGACCTCGGAAAAGCCGAGTATGGCATTCAACGGCGTGCGCAGCTCATGCGACATGGAGGCGAGGAAGCGAGACTTGGCGAGGTTTGCCTCCTCAGCACGGCGGCGCGCCTCGTCCGACATGGATTTTGCCACCTCCAGCTCGGCGATCAGATCATCCTTTTCCGATTGGAAGGAAAGGATCTTCAGGCTGAACTGGAAGAGCCGGTCGCTGATATAATTGAAGAAGACCACCGTCACGGTGAAGACACCGGCCAGCGAGAGTTCCAGAATATCGCGCGACAGGCCGCTTTTTGCGGCGAGCGCCACGACAGCGGGCGCAAAGCCGACGAGCACGGCCGGCGTCAGCATGAAATTCGACATGGTCGTGACCGACAGTGCGATCAACAGGGTGGCACCCTTATAGAGCGTGAAGCTCGAAGGTTCGCAGGCCGAGCAGTCCTGCAGGGCAAAGACCGCCCAGCAGCAGCCGATCAGGAACTGGCCCGCAAGCAACAGGTTGCGCCAACGGCGCGCCGCTTCAGCCGTTATTTCCTTCGTCCTGGCGTGGCGTGCCAGAAGAATATTGGCTGTATGGCAGGTCAGCGTCAGCAACGCCCAGAAGAGCAGGCTCGCATCCTCGGCGAAATAGGTGCCGAGTGCTGCGACGATGATGACGAAAAGCGGCATGATCGCCGCGCCCTGCAGCACGGCAGTGACATACATCTGCAGCACATCACGATCGAAGGCAGAGCTGGAGGTATGACCGGACTGCAGGCGTTCGCGCGTCTGCCTTACGGCCCTGGAGACCGCCTTGTTGCGGTGGCCGCGCGATTTGTCGACAATGATCTTGTCGGTCGATGTGCTGACGCCGGTACTCATGTGCACGTTGAAATTTGTTCCGCAGATGAATAAGAGCTTAACCGGAAAGTCTTAAGAAGATGTTTGCCATCTTTGCCAAGGGTTTGTTTTTGAAGGAGGCAAAAGCGTGGCGCGGCTTCTTGTCTTGACCCGGGACGGTACAACCGCTCTGGCTTTTCTTGTATTCGTTGCATTAATCGCGGCCAAGCTCAACGACAGGCCCGACATCCAGCATCAGGGGGCCTTCCATGCCGCCGATGGCGACAGCCTTGCTCTTGAGGGCGAGCGCATGCGGCTGAAGGGCATTGACGCGCCGGAACTGTCGCAGACATGCGAGCGGGCAGGACAAGACTGGCCCTGCGGCAGACTTGCCCAGCGCAGTCTGCAGCAGCTGGTTTCTGACAAAGGCACCCAATGCGGGGGAAGCGAGCGGGATCGTTACGACCGGCTTCTGGTCGTCTGCCGCAGCAACGCCGGCGATATCAATGCGCGCATGGTAGCCTCGGGCATGGCAGTTTCCTATGGCGGCTACCAGCACGAGGAAGAGCAGGCGCGGGTGCAAAAGCTCGGGCTTTGGGCAGGTCGTTTCGAAATGCCGCGCGACGTCAGGGATCAGGCGCGGCATGAAAGCTCCAGCCTGCGGCGGCTGATCGGCGAATGGACAGGATGGGAATGACTGATGGTGAGCCCGATGACGGGCTGGAGGCATTACGGCAGGCCATCGCCGCCTGCCGGATCTGTCGCGACGCGCCGATCCGCGGCATAGACGATCGTCTACCGCATGAGCCTCGGCCGGTTGCCGTTCTTTCGACGCGCGCCCGTGTGCTGATCGCGGGCCAGGCGCCGGGGCTTCGCGTCCATGAAAGCGGGCTGCCGTTCGACGATGCCTCCGGCGACCGGCTGCGGCAGTGGCTTCAGGTGGACCGACCCGCCTTCTACGACCGGGATCGCTTTGCGATCGTACCGATGGGCTTCTGCTTTCCGGGTTACGACGCCAAGGGCAGCGACCTGCCGCCGCGACGGGAATGCGCGCCGGTCTGGCGGGGCCGCGTGCTTCCGGCCATGCCGCAGATCGAACTGGTGCTTGCCGTCGGCGGATATGCGCAGGCCTCGCATATGGGGTCGATGCGGCGCGAAAACATGACAGAGACGGTGCGGGCCTGGCGCGACAGCCTCACTCTTCCAGGCAAGCCCGCTGTTCTTCCGCTGCCGCATCCAAGTTGGCGCAATACCGGCTGGATCAAACGGAATCCGTGGTTCGAGGAAGAACTGCTTCCCGAGCTACGTCGGCGAATCAAAATGCTTGCCTTCTGAAACAAAATTCTTTTCGTCGGCCGGAATCGCGCTATACAAAGAAAATAATTCGAAAGGGACTTAATTTCGCATGGATCGCCTCGACCGAAAGATACTGCGCCTGCTCCAGGAAGATTCGACGCTCGCCGTCGCCGACCTCGCCAAAAAGGTCGGGCTTTCGACGACGCCATGCTGGCGGCGTATCCAGAAAATGGAGGAAGACGGTGTCATCAAGCGCCGGGTAGCGATTCTCGATCCGGAAAAGGTCAACACCAAGGTCACGGTCTTCGTGTCGATCCGCACCGCGACCCATTCCATCGAATGGCTGCGCCGCTTCTCCGAGGTCGTGGCGGAGTTCCCCGAAGTGGTCGAATTCTATCGCATGAGCGGCGATGTCGACTATCTGCTGCGCGTCGTCGTGCCCGATATCGCCGCCTATGACGCCTTCTACAAGCGGATGATCGCCAAGATCGAGATTCGGGATGTGTCTTCTGCCTTCGCGATGGAGCAGATCAAGTATTCGACGCAGCTGCCGCTCGACTACATGCTAATCGAAAACGCCAAGTCCAACGAGGACTGAGGCGGGCAGGCGCCTTCAATGAAGTGCGTATAATTCAAGCAGGCGCGAGCGAATCACGCCTGCTTTAACGAGGGGAGAAGCTCCTCTTGGAGACATATCTGCGCAGACGAGCCGCGGAGACTCAGGAGTTCATCCGTGACTTCTCAGACGAACAACCTACATCTCGACGTCGAGCGCTAAACCTTTCCAAATTGTAATCTTCCTGTCATGGAACTGTGCGAAGCCACCCTGGTCGTGAATTGGCCTGGGCGTTGGGGAGGCGCAAGTGCTGATTCGGGCAGAGACCAGGGGATATCTGGATAATGTCCGTGCAGCGCAATATCGCGCGCTGCAATATTTTTGATTCTTGGCCAAAACGTTAGGCCAATGGCAACGCGCGTATCTATCTTGATTGATAAGACAACGCCCAGCGGGCCTTCAGGTCGATCAAATGGTCGCGATCTGCACCATTAGGTTCGATTTCAGGACACAATGTCCCAATCTCCGATCTTTATATAGTCCTTAGCCGGCGCTACAGTTCCCTTGTTTCGCGAAGCGTTTGAGCTTGCTCCGTTTCGCGATGCCTTGGGAGGATTATCCAACCGCTTGCGACAGCCGCTGCTTGTCGCGGCGGTTTTTGCGCGTCACCTATCCAATTCGTTGAAATTGTTGTATAAAAACCACGCTTTGCGCAGAAAGAATGCTGCGTTTGCGGGTGGGGGCCGTTCACGAATTGCTACAGTCTGATGTCTGTGGGATGAACGTTCGGCGGTTCGATCGATCCGCACGCCGTGAGGCTGTTCAAACGGGTCGGCTTTGGATCTTCGGAGACAGGGTAAAGCCCCGATCGACAAAGGAGTGGAATTCTACAATGAACATCAAGATGGTATTGCTCGCGTCGGCAGCAGCATTTGCTGCATCGACTCCGGTACTTGCAGCAGACGCAATCGTCGCTGCCGAGCCGGAACCGGTTGAGTACGTTCGCGTCTGCGACGCTTACGGCACCGGCTACTTCTACATCCCGGGCAC